>CAUTYU010000015.1:0-10530 GCA_963542765.1 uncultured Desulfovibrionales bacterium | reverse complement strand
CTCGGTCGCGACCCGGGAGTTTTGGTGCGTGCAACTAAAAAAATTATGAGCGGCGATTTTGATATTGACGACAAGGGTAAAAAGTTTGGTGTATACGGTGCTTTTGTCGATATGGTTAAAAATCTGGAAGAAAATATTCGTAAGGCTGAACGTCAGACCGAAATGGCGAAAGAAGAATCCCAAAAAGCACAGGAAGCGACAGCCCGAGCCGAAGAAGCACAAAAGCAGGCGGAGCGTGCGAAACGCGACGGTATGTTGCAGGCTGCCGGTCAGCTGGAAGGAGTTGTGGCGGTACTGTCTTCCGCTTCCGAACAGCTTTCCGCTCAAATTACCCAGTCCAGTAAAGGTGCGGAGCAACAGGCTGAGCGTGTGGCTGAAACCGCTACCGCTATGGAAGAAATGAATTCCACCGTTTTGGAAGTCGCCCGCAATTCAGGACAGGCATCGGAACTTTCCGAACAGGCGAAAGAAAAAGCCAAAGCCGGCTCGGCAATTGTACATGAGGCGGGCGGAAAAATGACCGTTTTGCAGGAACAGTCTCAGGTTTTGAAAGCCGATATGAACGAACTCGACCAGCACGCCACGGCTATTTCCGAAATTATGAGCGTGATTTCCGACATCGCCGACCAGACGAACCTGCTCGCACTTAACGCCGCCATCGAAGCTGCCCGTGCCGGTGAATACGGACGCGGCTTTGCGGTCGTTGCCGACGAGGTTCGCAAACTGGCGGAAAAAACGATGTCGTCCACGGCTGATGTTTCCAACGCCATTACCCAGATTCAGGAAAGTGCCGCCAAAAATATCCGCTCGGTTGACCGGACAAATGCGATTATCGAAGAGGTTATGGAAAAAGCCCAAGCTGCATCTTCAGCTTTGACCGAAATCGTAACGCTTGTCGATAACAGTTCCGACCAGATTCGGGCGATAGCCGCGGCAAGCGAAGAACAGTCCGCCACCAGTGAAGAAATCAACCGTTCCATTGCGGAGGTAAATTCAATTTCACAGGAAACTTCACAGGCGATGCGGGAAGCTGCACAAGCGGTTGTGGAGCTTTCCAATCAGGCACAGGAACTGAGCGGGCTGATTCAGACTATGAAAGACAGCTAGGTCGTAATTAAAAAGAATAAGGGTGTGCAAACGCCCTTTATTTTTTGGCATTTTTACAATTAAAAAATAGGAGTAAAAAATGAAAAAAACCGGTTTGTATTTGTTTTTGTTCGTTATGTTTTTAATGTCCGGATGTACAAGTATTCTAAGCAGTACCGTTTAGTTGAATGCGAGGTTGGTCAATTCGCCGGTTGAACCGGTTGTAATTGTTCGGATTTTGGAAATCTTAAAAGTCGGGAGAAAAATTTCTTTCGACTTTTTATTTTTTAGAAATTTTCAGCTAATTTAAAAAAAATTTTTTCAAAATTTTCATTGTCAAACTCGGTCTCTTTTCCTATTATTTTCCTTTTCCTGCTTATATTTTCTATCTTTACCGCAGAATTTTTCTGTGATTTTTTTATTTTGACAGTAAGGAGAGTGCATGTTCGGTTTTACGAAAAAGATATTTGGAAGCAGTAATGAGCGTTATTTGAAAAAATTGCAGCCGCAAATCGCCCGTATCAATGATTTGGAACCGGAGATGCGGGCTCTTGCCGACAGTGATTTTCCCGTTCGTATTGCCGATTGGAAACAGGAAGTTGCCAACGGCAGATTGCTTGATGAGCTTTTGCCCGAAGTCTTCGCTTTGGTGCGTGAAGCGGGGAGACGGGTGCTTGCAATGCGGCATTTTGATGTTCAGCTTTTGGGTGGAATGGTTTTACACTTTGGAAAAATTGCCGAAATGAAAACAGGCGAGGGAAAAACACTGGTAGCGACTTTACCCGTCGTGCTTAACGCTCTTGCCGGTAAGGGCGTACATTTGGTTACGGTCAATGATTATCTTGCCGGTAGAGATGCCGATTGGATGGGACGGCTTTATTCTTTTTTGGGATTGAGCGTCGGTAAAATTATTCACGGTCTGAGCGATGAAGAACGGCAGCAGGCGTATAATGCCGATATTACTTACGGTACAAACAATGAATTCGGTTTTGATTATCTGCGGGATAATATGAAATTTTACAGCGAGCAGCTTGTGCAGCGTCCGCTTCATTATGCTATTGTTGATGAAGTGGATTCGATTTTGATTGATGAAGCCCGAACTCCGCTTATTATTTCCGGGCAGGCGGACGATTCTACCGATTTGTATGAGCAAATTGATCGTATTATTCCCAAATTGCATCGAGATGAGGATTTTACGTTAGATGAAAAATCCCGTACCGCCGCATTGACCGATGAGGGTGTCAGTCGTTGTGAAGAGATTTTGCGGGTGGATAATCTTTTCGACCCGGCAAATATCGCACTTCAGCATCATGTTTTGCAGGCACTTAAAGCCCATTATGTTTTTCATCGGGACGATGATTATATAGTTTCGGACGGACAGGTGGTAATCGTTGACGAATTTACGGGGCGGCTTATGCCGGGCAGGAGATACAGTGACGGATTGCATCAGGCTTTGGAGGCGAAAGAACGGGTTAAAGTTGAGGCGGAAAACCAGACGCTAGCATCCATTACCTTCCAAAATTATTTTCGTATGTACGATAAGCTTTCCGGTATGACGGGAACGGCTGATACGGAAGCGGTTGAATTTAATCAGATTTACGGATTGGAAGTTGTTGTTATTCCGACACACAAACCGATGTTGCGTGATGACCGCCCTGATATGATTTTTAAAACCCAAAAAGAAAAGTTTCAGGCAATCGGTAAGGAAATAGAAAGGTTGCATAAAATAGGACAGCCCGTTTTGGTCGGTACGACTTCGATTGAAAAGTCGGAACTTTTGTCGGATATGCTTAAAAAACGTAAAATTCCGCATTCGGTTCTTAATGCCAAACAGCACGAGCAGGAAGCGGAAATCGTCAGCAGTGCCGGTCAAAAAGGCAAGGTAACCATCGCCACGAATATGGCAGGTCGCGGAACGGATATTGTGCTTGGCGAGGGTGTACGGGAGTTGGGCGGTTTGCATATTCTGGGAACGGAACGCCATGAAAGCCGTCGGATTGACAATCAGCTGCGGGGCAGAAGCGGACGACAGGGAGATACCGGTTCGTCCCGTTTTTATCTGGCAATGGACGATACGCTTATGCGTCTTTTCGGTTCGGAGCGTATGATCGGGATTATGGAAAAACTCGGTTTGCAAGATGGCGAGGCAATTGAAAACAAGATTATTTCGCGGGCAATTGAAAACGCTCAACGCAAGGTTGAAGGGCATAATTTCGATATTAGAAAGCAGCTTTTGGAATATGATGACGTGATGAACCAGCAGCGGACGGTTATTTACGCTCAGAGACGGGAAATTATGGAAACCGACGAACTGGATAATTTCGTTCGGAGTATGGTTGATGATATTTTGGCGGAAATGCTTGTGCCTCTTAAAGTTCGCGGTCGAGGCGATTATTCCGAAGAATTGGAAGCGATGTACGGACATTTGGAGGCAACTTTTTGTTTGAGCAGGGTTTTGGGTGATAAAAAAATTAGTGATGAAAATGAAGTTAAAGAAGCGGTTTTTTCTTTACTTGATCAGCTTAAAAATAATACACCCGGACAGTATGAAAGTATTTTGCGGTACTTTTTGCTGGAGTCGCTTGACCGCAACTGGAAAGACCATCTTCTGCAAATGGATTACCTTAAAGAAGGAATCGGTTTGCGGGGTTATGGTCAGCGTGATCCCAAACAGGAATATAAACGGGAAGGTTTTGAACTTTTTCAGGATATGCTTTTTCGGATAAAAGAAAATACGCTGCGGGCTCTTTGTCATTTGCGAGTGGAAGTTGTAGATGAAAGCGATTTGCAACATAAAGAACAAAAAAATCTGAAATATGCGGGAGCTGACGGAGGAGAGCGGAAAGCGGCTCCGATAAAACGGGAAAATCCGAAAGTCGGACGTAATGATCTTTGTTTTTGTGGTAGTGGAAAAAAATATAAAAAATGCTGCGGCAAGTAGGTCGGAAAATGTCGAACGATAAAATTGTCGGCGGCAAATTAAGAAAAATATACAGGAATGAAAATGAACGCCTTGCGAATAGCCGATTTTTTATTTGAAGTCGGAATGCTGAAAAAAACACCTCGTACCGGTTACCAATTTTTGGGTTCGGGACGGGAAAATGTGGCGGAACATTCTTTTCGTGCCGCCGTTATCGGGGCGACTCTTGCTTTGCATTCGCAGGCGGATATCGGCAAAACGGTTTTACTCTGTCTGTTTCATGACCTTCCGGAAGCCAGAACCGGAGATTTTAATTATGTTAATAAAATTTATAATCGAACCGACGAACGGGCGGCTTTGCAAGATGCTCTTGCCGGAACGGGACTGGAAGACAGAATAACTGGCTGTTTTGAAGAATTTGCCGCCGCAAAATCGCTTGAAGCACGGCTCGCTCATGATGCCGATCAACTGGATTTAATTTGTAATCTTCGGGAACAGCAGGAACTCGGTAATCCTCAGGCTCAAAAATGGATTGAATGTGCATTGCAGCGTTTGCGTACTCCTGTCGGTATTGAAATCGCTCAGGCAGTTATAAAGACCGACCCCAACGGCTGGTGGTTTGGCGAGCAATCAAAACAGTGGTGGATTACAGGGAAACATCGTGAATAAAAAGATAGAGTTTAGCGATAAGATTCAACACATTCCTGTTTTGTCCGAATTGTGTAGCGGTACGGGCAATATTTTGTTGAAAACCGTTTATCATGCCGGCGGTATGTTCCTTCTTTTTTGGAGAGTATTGCAATCGCTGTTTGGAAGACCGATACGGATTCGGCTTTATTTTCGCCAGATGGAATTTATCGGGGTCAATTCTTTTTTTGTTGTGATATTGACCGGATTGTTTACCGGTATGGTTATTGCGATTCAAACTTATTATGCTTTCCGGATGTTTTCGGCGGAAAGTATGGTCGGTGCAACGGTCGCTCTTTCCATGGCTCGGGAACTTGGACCTGTGGTAACCGCATTGATGGTTACGGGACGGGCAGGTTCGGCAATGGCGGCGGAAATAGGTTCAATGCGGGTTTCGGAACAGATTGACGCTTTGAGCGTTATGGCGATTGACCCGGTACAATACCTTATTTTACCGCGTTTGATCGCATCGGCAATAATGATGCCTTTGTTGGCGGTATTAAGTTCTTTGGTCGGTGTTGCCGGCGGATATTTGGTCGGTGTAAAATTGTTGGGAGTTCAGTCCGGGATTTTTATGAATAAAATTTATGATATGGTGAGTGTATACGATATTTATAACGGACTGATAAAAGCGGCGGTTTTCGGTTTGATTATGGCTCTTGTCGGTTGTTATTACGGATTTATAACTTCGGGAGGAGCGGAAGGTGTTGGTCGTTCAACGACATATTCCGTCGTTACTGCTTCGGTTTTAATTTTAATGAGCGATTATATTATGACCGCCCTTATGTTTTGAGGCTGATGATGAACAGTTGTCCGATTATACGGTTACAAAATGTATGGAAAAGTTTCGGTCAGCAGGCTGTTTTGCAGGGTGTTAATCTTGAACTGTCGCGTAATAAAGTGAATGTAATTATCGGGGGAAGCGGCGGCGGAAAAAGTGTACTTTTGAAACATATTATCGGTTTGATGAAACCTGATAAAGGACGGATTTTTATTGATGGACAGGAAACAACTTATTTGAATGAACGGGAAATGTATCCGATTCGTCGTAAATTCGGTATGCTTTTTCAGGAGGGAGCATTGTTCGATTCAATGAATGTAACGGATAATGTGGCATTTCCGTTGCGGGAGCATAGCGGAAAAACCGAAGCCGAGATTTTGGATATTGTTGAAGAAAAATTGATGGCGGTCGGTCTTAAAAATATGGGTGGAAAAATGCCGTCCGAATTGTCGGGCGGTATGCGAAAACGGGTCGGTCTTGCCCGTGCTTTGGCTCTTAATCCTCAAATTGTGATGTTTGATGAACCGACTTCCGGCTTAGACCCCGTGATGTCGTCTGCTATCAGTGAATTGATTTCTACGATTCAACAAGATACGGAAGCTACTTGTGTGGTAATTAGTCATGATATCGGAGCAGCGATGAGTATCGCTCATTCAATGAGTATGCTGTATCAAGGAAAAATTATTGCACAGGGAACGCCTTTGGAAATGCGAGATATGGATAATCCGATTGTACAGCAGTTTATTCACGGCAGGATTGAAGGTCCGATTCAAGTTGTGTAGGTAAGCGGTATGAATAATTTCAGCACGGAATTTAAGGTCGGAATTTTTGTTTTGCTTTCTTTGGTTGCATTGGCATTTATGACGACCAAGGTTTCCAAAGGTGAAAAGTCCGGTCAGGATACTTATCGTGTTCAAGTCGTATTTCATAATGTCAGCGGGTTAAAAACCGGAGTTGCGGTTGAAGTTGCAGGTATTGATGTCGGTTGGGTTTCAAATATAGCTTTGGTTCAGGATAAAGCAGTTGTAACGCTTACTTTGCATAAACAATTAAAACTTTACAGCGACAGTCTGGTTCGTATTCAAACCCGCGGAGTGTTGGGTGATAAATTTATTGCAATTCAGCCGGGCGGGAAATTGCCGCAAATCGAAGACGGCGGGAAAATTATTGCTTCAGATACGCCGGCAGATATGAATGAAATGTTTGAGAAAATAGGAAAAGCGGCAGACAATTTTGAGCTTGTAACAAAAAGTTTTGTAAATTCTTTGGGAGGAACGGAAGGAGAACGCAGACTTTTGGAAATAGTGGTAAATTTACAGGAATTGACAGCCGGATTGAACGCATTGGTTAAAAATAATACAAACGATGTGTCGGATATTTTAAAAAATTTACGGATATTTACCGCCGAATTAAAGTCTATTTCTCTTACAAATAAACAAGATATAAAAGAGATAATTGATAATTTAAATCAAACTCTTGCTCATGCTAGAAGTATTGCGCAAAAAATGGATAGCGGAAACGGTTCGTTTGGTCGGTTAATCAATGATGAAACAACGGTTGAAGAACTTGAACAGGCTCTCAAAGGAATCAATAAATTTCTTGTTAAGCAGGATACTTTTTGTACGGATGTCGGTTTTCTTTCGGAAATACATGAAAAAGGAGATATAAAATCTTATTTTTCCATACAGCTTAATCCGTCCGCAGATAAATTTTATCGTTTTGCGGTAAATAATGATCCGAAAGGAAGACGAAGAAGAAATGAAACAACAACCGAAATTTGGCAAAACGGTGTATATCAGGGTAAAACAGTTACCGAAGAAACCACGATAAAAAAAGATGAATGGAAATTTTCCTTGCAAATGGGAAAACGCTGGAGCGATTTTGTTTTGCGAGGCGGTATGATTGAAAGTACGGGCGGTGTCGGTATGGATTATTTATTTTGGAATGACCGATTTCGTTTGAGTACGGATTTTTTTGATTTTCGAGATGATTCCCGACCGCATTGGAAACTGGGGTCTACTCTTTTTTTTCACAAAAATTTCTTTGTGCAGGCAGGTCTTGATAATATTTTGCAAAAAAATATCCGTTCGTTTTTCGGTGGATTCGGTTTGTATTTTTCCGATAAGGATTTGAAATACATTATGTCGAGTATGCCTCTTCCAAAATAAAATAATTGTGTAACGGCAAGGAGAAAAAGATGACCTACACGATTCATCCCATTGTTATGGGAACAAAAATTTTTGATAAAGGTATGATGACTTTTCAGTACGGTTACGGTGAAGAATATACAATTCCTATTTATTGCTGGTATCTTGAGGGCGGCGACAAAAAAATTCTCGTTGATACCGGTGAGATGAGTCCCGTAATTTCTGAAGACAGAGAACGGAGAATCGGCGGTAAAATTTATACTTTCGAGGAGGGGCTTGCTAAATACGGCCTTAAAGGTGAAGACATCGACATCGTTTTGCATACGCATTTGCACCGCGATCATTGTGAGAATGATTGGAAATGTTCAAATGCCGTTTTTTATATTCATCGTGCGGAAATGGAGCATATTCACTCTCCGCATCCGCTTGATCATCGTTATCAACCCGATTTTTTGGAAGATGTGGAAGAAAACGGACAAATTAGGCTTATTGACGGCGATATTGAAATTGTTCCGGGAATTTCCATGCTGCACACGCCTGCACATACCGAAGGCGGAATGTCGGTATTGGTTGATACGCCGAAAGGTAAGGTGTTGATTTGCGGTTTTTGTACGATTTTGGAAAATCTTTATCCTCCTCAAAAAGTTTTGGCTTTTGAACAGGAAGTTATTGTTCCCGGCACACATGTTGATGCTTATCGGGCGTATGATATTTTGTTGCAATCTAAAAAATTGGCAGATTATCTTTTGCCTTTGCATGAGCCGAAATGGGCAAGTATGGAAACCGTGCCTGCATGACGGTTGCTGTTGTCGGAGCGGGACCTGCCGGACTTATGGCAGCTTTGCAGATAGGAAAAAATTGTTGTTTACTCGAAAAAATGTCCAAGCCCGGAATTAAACTTGCTTTGACCGGAAACGGACGGGGAAATTTTACCAATCAACAATCTTTAAAAAAATTCCAAACAGCTTATTTTGAACAGGGTGATTTTTTGCAACCGGCTTTAAAAAATTGCAGTCCTAAAAAATTGCGATCAATTTTTGCGTCGCTCGGTTTAAAAAGTATTGAAAAAGAAGCCGGACGGGTTTTCCCTACAACGGAAAGGGCTGCGGATATAACCGCCTGTTTGTTGGCGGCTCTTGAAAAAACAGGGGTTCGTATTGATTTTGGTTGTGATGTTCGGGAAATTTGTCGGGAAAATGGACGAGTAAGCGGTATTCGGTACGAACGAAACGGTCAGCGGCATTTTGTGCCTGCCGGTGCGGTTGTTTTGGCGTGCGGTGGAAAATCTCGTCCGCAAACCGGTTCTGACGGCAGCGGTTATGAGCTGGCAAAAAAAGTTGGACATCATTGTACGCCCTGTTTACCCGCCCTGACTCCGCTTTTGATAGAAGAAAAAATTATTTGTCCGTTACAGGGATTGAGTTTTTCGGATATACAGGTACGGCTGATAAGTGGAAATAAAATTTTGTATCGGGAACGAGGCGGCGTACTTTTTACCCATTTCGGCATTTCCGGACCGGCAGTTTTAAATTTGAGCCGTTTTGCCGCTCAGATGCTTTGGAAAAAAGAGACGGCTTGGCTTGAGCTTGATTTTTTTCCGGATATGAATTGCGAAGAGTTGGATAAAATACTGCAAGAACGAATTGCTCGATATGGAAAACGGCGATTTGGAACGATTTTGGGGGAATTTTTGCCTGAGCGTTTGGTGGCATATATTTTAGAGCGAGCAGAGATTGATGGCAGTTCGCAGGCGGCACAGTTGACGGGCAGGCAACGAAAAAAGTGTTTGCAAATTTGCAAAAGCCTATTGTTTGCAGTCAAAGGAGTCGGAGATTTTCAAAAAGCGATGCTGACTTGCGGTGGAGTTTGTTTGTCCGAAATCGAACAGCGGACATTGGAATCCAAATTGGTTAAAGGATTATATTTTGCGGGTGAAATTTTGGATATTGACGGTAAAAGCGGTGGGTATAATTTGCATGCGGCTTTTGCGACCGGTGTTCTTGCCGGCAATAATTTTTGTAAAGATGGGCGAATAGCAGCCTGTTGACCGTATTTTCAAAGCCGGCAACCCATTTATTTTCATTTGTGTGGGATTGCTGGCTTTTTATTTTTGCTTTTGGACGATTTATATTTGGTTAGAGTGCAAAGCGAAGTCCTGCCATAAAGTTATGTGTTCCGCTGGGATTGTATTCAAGCTCAAAAGGTGTTCCACTTGTTATTATTTTTCTAGGTGTATCTTTTCCTGTTTTAAAATATCTGTAGCCAAGGTCAAGGGTCAGTTGTTTGTCTAAAGCGTATCCGATGCCGAGACCTGCTTGGTAGCTGAATGCGGTCCAATTATTTTTATCGGAGTCGCCGACACTGTTGCTACTAAATCCAAGTCCGAACATAATATATGGAGTGAATTGTGAATTGTTGTTATACAGGTCGGCGTAGGCATTAGCCATAAAAGCGAGAGAACTCATTGTCGTATCGGACAAAGTTTCATCAGGCTCTCCTCCAATGATATTGGTTATTTTGTCTAACTTATATTTTTGATAAGAAATTTCAATTTCTCCTCGAAACCAATTGAGTTGTTTTGATTGAAAACCGTATGCTCCCGAAAAGATAAAACCGGGCTTTGTCGTTATGTCGGCTAAATCCAAGCTTATAGGGTCTGTCATTTTTATCTTTCCATTGGTGGCGGATAGCAGTCCTAAGGAGCCTTTTAGATATGATTTTATATTTTGTTGTTTTGCGGCAAAGATTGTGTTGCCTGTCAGTAAAAATGCCATTGCCAAAATAAAAATGATAAGTTTTTTCACGGTGTTTTCTCCTGTTAAAATGTGAAAAATTAAATAAGAATTTATATAACTTACCGGGGGGGGGGGGGGGGGGGGGTGGAAGAGTTGGTGGGAAATTTAATTTTT
>CAUTYU010000014.1:0-24051 GCA_963542765.1 uncultured Desulfovibrionales bacterium | reverse complement strand
GGCGTGTTTCATTTCTACCACTTTCCATTTCATCATAAAGCTTTGTAAAAATCAGTTTAAAGACTTCTTCAAAAACATCGACACCGGCATTTGCAAGAACTTCATCTTCCATTTCCAAGATAAGGTCTTTTAGACTCTTCTTTTCTGTAATCAACTTATCTTTGGCGATAAGATCATCTATAGTCCAACGCTCACTTAAAATGTCTGATAGCTTTTCGTTAAATTTCGGAATATTCGGTAAATCCTCAAACAGGTTCGGGTCTTTTCTGTGATAAAAAGAAATCTGTCCGCCGTTTGTCCATACCCCAATAGGAGCTCCTGTTGCGTTACAGTAGCTCTTTAGCTGTTCCTTTCCGTCTTTAAGTTTTGGCTTTTTAAGCTCAACAATTATATATGGACTTGTGCTTGCAATTTTATCAAATATAACAATATCCGCCCGTTTTTTTTCTCTCCCGAATGATACGCTATATTCCAGTTCCATTTTTTCTTTTGGATAGTTATATTCATCTATAAGCTTATTGATATACAGTTGACGAACGAGTTCCTCATCAGTTAATCGTATTTCTTTATCTCTAATTTGACAGTTTACATAATAAACTTCTTTGCCTTTTTTATCGGTTTTAGTGGTAATTAAGCTTTCTACACTGTCTATCTCTGTTTGATTAAACTGCTCTATTTTATAATTGGAATCTGCAAGTAATTGTGAAATTATTATACTCATTATTTTTTCCTCCTCAAAAACTCTAAAAACATATCATCATATTTTATATCAATCAAGAAAGTTTATTCACGAAGCTAACAGAATGCCATACATTTTTTCACTATTAAAAATAAAAATCACTAAAATAATATACAAGTATACTAAAAAATAATAGTACTTGTTTTATCGTAGATTATGTCATAAATTTAAATATATATTTATAATTTTTAAATCATTCATTATTTTTATAGAAGACAGATAAACAGCATCTTCTTTAAGCACAAGCCAACCATATTTTCTTCCTTTGTAAGAAATCAACTTTCCTTTCCTCAAACTTCTATCTGCTAAGCTCAAATTTTCTTTTAAAATATTTTTAAGTTTCGAACCGGCAAGCAAAGATTCGGTCATTACGCAAAAGCATCCTGTTTATTTACTGCCTAAAACAATATAAATATACATTTTTTCTTTTAATCCATATTCTTCTACCGCTATTTTCGAAAAGGTTAATTCTCCGTTTAATTTTATCCTTAACTAACCAAAAACAAACTTTCCGCTCTTACTCATTTATGGTATTTTTATTTCCTCCAATACTTTTTTGTTATACGGGTAACCTCTGCATTATCTTTTTGAATGCTCTTCATCTAAATAACGAGCAATTTATCAATATACACTTCCATATATAGGATATTATAACTCTATGCTTAAAAAAGCAATAAAACCTTTAATTCTTTGAATAGAATAATTTTTATTAAATTTATTTATAATATTATTAATTTTTACTTCACATTTTTTATTTATAAAATTAAATTGCAAACTTAATAATAACACATAACTTTCTAGTAAACAACCATAAAATATAGTTAATAAAACAATAACTACATTAAATAAATTTAAAAATGCTATATCTATATAAAAAACAATAAAACATTATTACTTTTTGGCAGTTTAATCAATTATATTTATAAATCTAGACCAACATCTTCTTTATTCAAAAGATATTACTCAACGATCCAAAATAATTTATACAAAAAATTGGAATTAATTTAATTTATTATACAATTATCAACCGAACAAATACCGTTAACCATTTTCAGCAAACAGCAATTTTTAAAACTTGCCTTTCCTCCACACATACTCCATAGTAACGCCAGTTTTTTACGCATATTTACCGGAACAACAATGAAACAAATACTTTTTTTCGATATTGGCAATACCAACATCAAACTGGCAGTTGCCGCCAAAGACGGCTTTACAACATTTTCCCTGCCAACGCATTTACAGAAGACAAGCGATGCACTCGGGCTACAACTTCTCAATATCTGTCAATTCTTACAATTAGAAACACAAAAAATTTCCGCTTTTGTCGTCAGTTCTGTTGTGCCATACATCGATGGACTGCTCAAATCCGCTTGCCAACGATTTTTTTTCTGTCCGATATATTTTGTTCCGACGGATATTTCACTTGCACTCGAAAATCATTACGCAAATCCACAAGAAGTCGGAGCGGATAGACTGATAACAGCTTTTGCAGCACGACGACTCTTTTCAAATCCCAATATTATCGTCATTGATTTCGGCACAGCAACCACAATTGAATATATACAAAACAATGCCTATTTGGGCGGTTTTATTTGTCCCGGCCTTCATTCTTCACTGGAAACCCTCGGCACCAAAACCGCAAAACTGCCGCATATCAGTCTCGAACCGGAAAATACTGATTTTCATTTTGGACAAAATACTGTACAAAGTATAAATTTAGGAATGATATACGGTTTTGCCGCAATGATAAGCGGACTTATCAATAAAATTCGTAAAACGACAGGACCTGCTTTTGTTGTGGCAACAGGCGGACATGCACACAAAATCGCTTCTGTTTGCCAAGAAATCGACACAGTACAAAACAATTTACTTTTTTACGGATTACAAAAAGCATGGCAGGAAAAACAAACCGTGCCGTAAATTTTATCAAACAAATCACCTTGAGGAGGAAATATGAGCATTATTACCAGTGTTTGGGCAAGACAGATTCTTGATTCCAGAGGAAATCCAACAGTCGAAGTCGAACTCGGGCTTGATTCAGGAATTAAAACAAGGGCAGCGGTTCCGTCAGGAGCTTCCACCGGCTCTCGAGAAGCACTTGAACTACGAGACAAAGAAAAAGCCTACGGCGGCAAAGGCGTAACCAAAGCTGTCGAACATGTAAATGAAATCATTGCCGATGCTGTGTTGGGACTCGATGTCCGCAACCAACTCGAACTCGACCAAATTTTGCTCGATACGGACGGAACTCGCAACAAATCCAAACTCGGTGCAAATGCCCTGCTCGGTGTTTCACTAGCTGCGGCACGGGCGGCAGCGGAATTTTGCAATCTACCACTCTACCAATATCTGGGCGGAACAAATGCTAAAATCTTGCCCGTACCAATGATGAATATCCTCAACGGCGGTGCTCACGCTCCGAACAACCTCGATATTCAGGAATTTATGATTATGCCGCTGGGAGCAAAAACATTTGCCGAAGCATTGCGTATGGGAGCGGAAACCTTTCACGCTCTCAAATCAATTTTGGAAACAAACGGACTTTCCAGTGCGGTCGGCGATGAAGGCGGATTTGCTCCAAATCTAAACAATCATTATGAAGCCTTTGATTACATTATCAAAGCCATTGAAAAAGCCGGTTATCAGCCAGGTGCGGATATTTCTCTGGCAATTGATGCGGCTGCTTCGGAATTTTACAAAGAAGGTCGCTATGATTTCAACGGTGAGAAAAAATTCTTTTCTACCGACGAACTTATTGATTACTACAAAGACCTGATTTCTCGTTATCCGCTGGTTTCAATTGAAGACGGGCTGGCAGAAAATGACCCCGAGGGCTGGAAAAAAATGACAGAAGAACTTGAAGAAACTCAAATCGTGGGCGATGACATTTTTGTTACCAATCCTGAAATTCTTGCAGAAGGAATCGGCAAAGGAATCGGCAATTCAATTTTAATCAAACTCAACCAAATCGGCACGCTGACCGAAACGCTGGACACAATTGAAATGGCAAAAACCGCCAGCTATACAACAATTATTTCCCATCGATCCGGTGAAACCGCCGATCCGTTTATCGCCGATTTGGCTGTTGCAACTAATGCCGGACAAATCAAAACCGGTTCGTTGTGCCGTTCCGACCGCTTAGCAAAATACAATCAGCTTCTGCGCATTGAAGAACAGCTTGGCGAACAAGGATATTATTTCGGTCCGGAAATGCAAGCCGTATGGTATGATGAAGAATAATTTTTAAAATAATTTTAAAAGGTTATAAAAACTTTAAAATAAAAAAGACCCGCTTTCAGCGGGTCTTTTTATAAAATAATCAAAATTATCTTCTTTAATTCATACATAAATTAGGCAACCACAATACCAATTGCGGAAATACAACCAACAAAGCTATAACTCCGATTGTAATCGCACAAAACGGTAATGCCCGAAGAGAAATCTCTTCCAAACTGACATCGGCAATACCTGAAGCAATAAACATATTTTCTCCAAGCGGCGGTGTAGAAAATCCCACCCCACAACAACAAACCAATACAATACCGAAATGAATCGGGTCAACACCAAAGGCCTTCATAACCGGCAACAAAACAGGTGTAACCAACAAAATAATCGCCAACGTTTCCATGAACATACCAAGGAACAACAAAACAGCGACAACAAAAACCCAAATCAACATCGGATTGCTTGTAAAAGCCAACAACATTTTAACAATTTGATCAGGAATACGATATTGAACAAGTAAACGGCCAAAAGCATAAGCCGTAAACATAATAATCAAAACTCGACCGGTCAGCCATGATGTGGTTTTAAGCGAACTCAACAATGCCGTAAAAGTCAACTCCCTATATATAAAGAAGCCGATAAACAATGTATAAAAAACCGCTACAATGGCTGCTTCTGTAGGAGTAAAATAACCGGAATAAATTCCGCCCAAAATAATAACCGGTGCCAAAACAGCCCAAAAACCGTCTTTAATCGAAACCAAAAGTTCTTTACCCGACCATTTCATATCTTTCGGAACTTCCATATTACGACATTTAATCAAATGCATAATAACAAGTCCAAAAGCAATCAGCAGTCCAGGAATAACTCCTGCCAAAAACATACGGGTAATGGATTCTTGTGAAGCAACACCGTAGATAACCATCGGAATAGACGGAGGAATAATAATACCAACACCGCCGGCAGTGGCTGTTGCAGCAGCCGCATAACCGGGGTCATAATCCCGTTTCATCATCGCCGGAATCATCAACATACCAACAGCTGCCGTTGTAGCCGGTCCCGAACCGGAAATCGCTCCGAAAAAAACACAGGCAAGAGCGGTAGAAACCGCAAGACCGCCGGGAACAGGTCCAACCATTTTTTCTGCAATATAAACCAGCCGTTTTGAAACTCCGGCAGATTCCATCAAAGCTCCTGCCAAAACAAAAGCAGGCAATGCCATAATCGGAAATGAGTTTACAGAAGTAAAGGCAATTTCAACCATCGTACCTAAGTTCTGATCAACAGCCAAAAAGGCGAACATAGCCGAAACACCAAGAGAAACCGTAATCGGAGCTCCTAGCAGCAAAAGAACAACAAATGTCCCAAAAAGAACAGGTGTAATATTCGCTTCCATAATTATTTCCCTTCCTCCTGAAACATCTGTTTACTTTTTTCAAGATCGACTTTATCGGGGTCTTCAATTTCTTTTTTCAAAATCCATCTAATATAATTTACCTGTAAAATTCTAATAGTCATCAAAATAAAAGCTATCGGAAAAATAAGATAAACATAGCTCAATTGCCAATTTAAGGCAGGAGTCGCATATGGAAATTCAATAAGATCTTGAATAGCTTCAATACCTTTCCAAATCATAACCGAATTAAAACCAATCCAAACAACGTCCATCAAAGACATTGAGATTTTGCCAATAATAGGCGGAAAAAATTTGAATTGAAGCTGAACTCTGTTATGAGCGGAAAGTCTAGCCGCATAAGAAGCACCGAGAAATACGAACCAAACAAAACAATATCTGGAAACTTCCTCGCTCCAATAAAGCGGCGTACCAATTTCACGCATAATAATCTGCATAAACAAAATGGTAACAAAAAAAGCGAGCAAAATTTCACAGACATAACATTCAACATTATCAAGGATATTCAAGACGATTTTTTTTAACATAAGCAGCCCTTAGAAAAAAGAGAGGGAGGCTATTTCCCTCCCTCTCAACATTAACAAAAATGCCTATTGACCAATATACTTACGATATTCATCAACCAGCTTCTTACCGCCGACAAAATCATACATTTTCGGCCAAACAGTAGAAACAGCCTTTTCTTTCCAAACATTTTCATCACTCAAAACATCAATCTTAATACCAGATTTGATTAACTCATTTTTAACTCTTTGAGCATTAACAAGCTGGAATGCAAGACAATATTCCTGAGCAGCTTGTCCAGCTTCTAAAAACATAGCCTGCATATCGGCAGGAAGTTTTTTGAATATACGTTCAGAAACAATCATTGGCTGCAACTGATAGGTATAATGCACTTCAGTCAAATATTTCTGTACTTCGTTAAATTTTGCGGCTTGGAAAGTAATATAACCGTAGCACTGACCGTCAACAACGCCTTGCTGCAATGCAGTAAAGGTTTCTGCCCAAGAAATTGGAACAGGATTGGCTCCCCAAGAGCTGTAAGTTTCAATCAAAATAGCATTTTGCGGAACACGAAATTTCATATTCTTAACATCAGCAATCTTCTTGATTGGACGTTTAGAATTTGTCAGGTAACGATAATCTGTATAAGTATAACCAAGAATGCGAAATCCGCCTTCTTCAACAGCGTATTTGTTCATCATTTTAGCAGCAGCACCGCTTGTTCCGCGAACAACATCAAAAATATCGCGATACAAATAAGGCAAAGTCAAAATACCGAGTTTTTTAACAAAAGGAACGGTGTTGGCAATACCAACAACAGCCATATCCAAATTGCCACGACGGACATTTTGAATCATTTCAGTTTCATCACCGAGCTGACAGCTGGGGAAAATCTGAACTTCGTATTTACCATCGGTACGCTGTTCAACAATTTGTTTAAAACGCGTAGCTATTGCACCCATTTCAGATTCAAGCGGGTCACCAAGACCAACTTTAACAATATTTTTAGCTGAAACATCAGCTACAGCACTCAAAGCCAAAAACAATGCAATTGTGAGAAAAACAACAAGTTTACGAAACATAAAGCCTCCCTTTAAAAAATAAGGTTAACGGATTGACTGCGAAAGCACGATATAAAACCATTTTACACCGAAAACTTGTGCAATCTCCCTCTTAGATATTTTTCTTATGCCTAAATATTCACATACAGTCAACAAGTTCTTGTCTAAAATTTTTTTTTATTAACATTAAAATTTTTATTATTCACAATTCGCCTTTAAAATCAATACATTACAACAAAACAATTTATCTCGTTTTATAAAATTATCTTTGACAACCAAATAAAACTTCCCTAAATTTTTTTAAACTTTTTTTGAAACAAATTATGAAAAACCAAAACACAAAAACCGCCTGCCTCAACCATTTACATATTATTCTTTTTAAACCGCAGTTGGCGGAAAACATCGGTTCTGTCGCACGAGCTTGTGCAAATATGAACAGCCAAAATCTTCACCTTGTACGCACCACAATGCCCGATGTAAACCTCGCTCGAAAATTAGCAACCAAACAGGGAGAACAGGTTCTAAAACAAATGCAAATCCACGCCGACCTGCCATCCTGCTTAGCTCCATTTCACAAAATCTACGGCACAACAGCCAGAAGCGGCGGCTGGCGAAAAAGAATCAAAACTCCGGCACAAGCAGCCTCGGAAATAATTACAAATTTACAAAACGGACAAAAAATCGCCGTTATTTTCGGACCGGAAAACCAAGGACTAACCAACGCCGAAATCCAACTTTGCTCATCACTTGTAACAATTCCAACCAGCAAATCCTCATCACTCAATCTCGCCCACGCCGTACTTCTGATTTTGTACGAATGTTTTACGCAGGCTCTTGAAGGAAAATTTCGCCCCGAACGGGACTCTCACTCCGAACGAGCAATCACCCAAACGGAATACGCCCTGCTTTTTCAAACCATTCACGAAACGCTTGAACAAATTGATTTTTTACACAACGACAATTCCGCATATTTTATGATGCCGCTTCGACGCTCGCTTGGACGAGGCACAATCTACAAAAATGAATTTAATATGCTGATGGGCATTTGCCGCCAAATTCTCCAAAAATGCCAAAATAGCAAATAAAAATATTTACCTTACTATCTTTATTCAGCAAAAAATATAAATTCTTTCTCTTTATTACTACTTGTTAAGGACTTTTTAATCAAAATCATCTTTTTTTCGTCCTATTTTCTTCAAAATTTCATCTGCATTATTCTTGTCAATTTATCTTGCATTGTTTCTGTAACATTTTCATTGAAGAAAACAATAACCTCATAAATGGTCTTACCGATTTTTCTTTTTGTACTAATACTTTTCATCTTTATTATTTAATTCTTTCATAAATTCTCCTTACCGTTTTTAAAATTTCTGACAACAAAAAAGAAGTATCGGCTATTTGCTTTTACTTCCTTTTTGTAATTTTATTTAACTGTTTCAATTCGATAAATTTTAATTTATCTATTTTCAATCATCAATTCTTTACATTTCCATTCTTCTCCCAAAACATAATATGTTTCTGTCTTATCAAGAATTACATCTTCAAAGCCGACTGCTTTGTAACAAAAATATGCAGATTCATTGTTTTCAAAAACACTTAACGAAACCTTTTTTGCACCATAAATTTCAAATGCGAACTTTAAACCTAACTGAAGCATCCTCTTGCCGTATCCTTTACCACGCTTTGAAAGGTCAACAACTACAAAGCCAAGTCTCAATTCATCAAAGTTTTCCGAAAATCTTCTCATTGTAAAAAAACCTGCCATCTCATCATCTTCAATAGCTGTAAAAGCCATTAGATTATTAACAAAACTAAACTTCTCTTTTGTTATCGGATATTCGCCCAAAATACCTGCCGACCATTTATAAAAAGCGATTTCATCTTTACTCCAAGAAAGAATAATATCTGCATCATTTATATTATAAGGTTTTAATCTCAACATTATTATTTATCTCCACAATTTCTAATTTACCTATTCCTATAAACCAAGATTTGATTATTTCTTTTTCTTTGGTTTTGGTACAGCTAACTCATCATACATTGAATTGAATAAGCCGGTTAAATATTCTTTATTGTCAACATCATCTACCAATAGCATTTCCCTTGTTCCGTCATATGGCAACTCATACTTTGCATTTGGCATATATTCTATAGCAAACTTCACAGATTTTACTAAAAATCGATCATCATAAATTCCACCTACAATTTTTCCATGATAATAAATTATATATCCACCCATCATTGACCTATATGTTATTTCTTTCAACTCGGACAGTTGTTCTAAAATGAAATCTAAATATTCTTTACTTGAAGCCATATCTTTATAAATTTTAATTTATCAATTTTTCATTCATTTAATTATATCGCTTTTCTCATCATCATTTATCAAATTAAATATTTATTCCTGTAACCACCGTATTTTTTCTTAATTTCTATTTCTCTCTTATAGCAAGATACTTCTGAATATCAAAAAATAAGGAAATATCGACTATTTGCTTTTACTTCCTCATATTTTTTACTGAACATTGTTTTGAAAATAGTTAAAATCACTCAATCCATTCAAAATTTCCCTTTCCTGCACCAATTTCAAAATAATATTTCCCTATGCCTGTTTCAATTTTTCCAAAACTTCTACTTGCAGAACGAAGTCTTACCTTATTTTTATTCCCTTCAACAACAAAATCCTGTTTATTATATGCTGTCGGAGCATAGAGTAAAAACTCTATACCTTCCCGAAACCACTGAGGAACAATTCCATTATATGCAGCAATTTTTTCTGCTTTTTTACATTTATGTGGAACTCCTTGTGTTTTTCCATATCCGACAACAATAATACCTTTCACAATTATCTCATCTGGCTCAAAATACTTTGATATACTCTTAGGATTATATGTTCCACCGATCCACCATGTATTTAATCCAAGAGTTTGAGAATATAACATAAGCTCTGCACCATAATACCCCAATTTCTCATCAAGATCAGGAGACTTTTTGCCGGCAAGAATAAAATAGTTCTTAACCCCTTTTGATAAAATAAATTTTGCAATATATGAAAGACCATCTGAGCTTCCGGTAACTAAAAGAAGATCCAAGTTTGCAGATTGATTAATTTGCATTATTTTATCATTTAACAATGAAACTATCTCTGCCGGAATAGCTTTACTGGTAAATTTTTTGACTGTATGTCTTTGTAGAGCTGCTTCTTTAATAGTCATCTATTAAGACCTCCTTATATTTGAATATTTCTATAAAGTTTACTCCAATAATTATAATGCTTTATTTATATACCTCGTAAAAGCTCCCATCAGCTTGTGAGCAAAAATCAAATTCACGAAAACGATTATGAACCCAATTACCATGAAAGCATACATTTCCGATATATAATCAGAAAAACAATCCAATACTTTTAAAATGATCCAAACACTTGGAGATATAGAAATAATACTTGTTATAACAGCAGGGATATATTTTCTGAAAATGATTGCCTGTATGATATGAACCACAAAATGGACGGTACACGCAATAAATGCTCCCAACCATATTCCCCATACAAGCGAATTATTTATTAGACTCGTTGCAATGCAAAGAATGATACAAACAATCAACTCCTCAAAAACCGCAAATGCGAAACCTTCTGTACTAAAATCTTTTAACATTTTACGAAGTCTTGGATATTTATGGTTGATTAAATCTGAATTTTTATTTAACCATACTTTAGCACCTATGATTTCTTCCATATCATGAAAAATAAAAATAATAGGGAAGAGCCAAATGTATTCTTTCATGCATACTTCTCCTAATCTACCGGAAGCACTTTAATAGAATACATTTTGAATACAGAGACTATTTGTTTTCCTATAAACATTATTGTTACTTGTGTTTAGGTATTTCTTTTCGTCTTTATAGATTATTCCCTTATATCGCTCTTTTTAACAATATAATTTTATCTACAAAAAACCAGAAATTTTACTGCTTATCTTTTTCAATAACTTCCAAAATCTTTTGCAAAACGGTATTTTGGTCGATATCCGAAGTATCAATTTGCCGTGCGTCCGCAGCCGGTCGAAGCGGTGCAAGCGTCCTACTTTTATCCGCCTCGTCTCTTGCAACAATCATTTTGGTTAGTTCCGCCAAATCTGCGGACTTGCCCATTTGCAAAAGTTGTTCATACCGTCGTTTTGCCCGCACCTCAGGTGAAGCGGTCAAGAAAAATTTAAACTGAGCCTCAGGAAAAACCTCCGTTCCCATATCCCGACCTTCAACCACCAACGACGACTCTTTACCAATTTGCTGTTGTGCGGCTTTTAAAACTTCTCGCACAAACGGATATTTTGCCAAAACCGAGGCTCGCATACCGATTTCTTCACTGCGAATTTCCTGCCCCAACCGACGATTTTGTAAAAACAGAGCCAACTCGCCGCCACTTCCTCGCAAGGAAAAGTGCATTTCAGCAAGTCGCTTTTTAATCTCGCTTTCTTCCGTAACTTCACCGACTTGCCACGCCAACGCCCGAAACATCGCCCCTGTATCCAAATATGAAATACCGAGCCGCTCAGCAATCATTTTTGCAAGCGTTGTTTTTCCGACTCCGGCAGGTCCGTCCAAGGTTACAATCAAATTAGCCATGAAAAATCTCCTCGCAGCAGTGAAGAAAAAAATCATTTTCCTCAACCGTTCCAAATGTTACTCGCAAATATTCGCTCAAATCATATCCCGAAGATAGCGGTCTTATAATCACACCCTGCAAAAGCAGTTCTTCGTTTACCCGCTTTGCACTAACAGGCGGACGAAACATACAGAAATTCGCCTGCGACGGAAAAACCTCCGCCCCCAACTCCCGAAGCCGCTCACTCACCCGACGGCGTTCTTGCAGGCACAACGACAACGACTTTTTCAAATATTCCTCATCGTCCAAAGCCGCCAAACCAGCTTCTTCTGCCAATAAATTCACACTAAACGGCAACTTTACCCGCAATAAACAATCCGCAAGTTCTGACGGCATAATACCGTAACCAAGCCGCAATCCTGCCAAACCGTATGCCTTGGAAAATGTCCGCAAAATAACGATATTTTCCGATTTTTCCAAAAACCGCACCATATCAAAATCATAACGCGGCTCGCAAAAATCCACATACGCCTGATCAACGACCAGCAAGCATTTTGATGGCAAAGATGCGGCAAAATCTGCCAATTCTACAGCCGAACACGCATATCCCGACGGATTGTCAGGCGAAGTTACAAAAACTAAACGGGTACTTTCGTCAATTTGCTCCATCATTTTTGCAAACGGGAAATGAAAATCCAAAGACAACGGAACTTGCCTGATAGCAACGCCGCATAATTTCGCCTGCAATTCATAAAGACTAAAACAGGGACGAAACAACACAACATTATCCCGCCCCGGCGTTGGCACAACACGCAAAAGCAAATCGATTATTTCGTCAGAACCGTTTCCAACAACGATTTGTTCAGGCAAAACACCCAATTTTTCTGCCAATTTTTGACATAATCGCGGAGAAGCGGCACGGGCATAACGAAAAACATCAGGAGCATGGCGAACCAAAACCTCCTGCACCAAAGGCGAAACGCCAAGGGCATTTTCGTTGCTGGCAAGTTTGATAATCCGCTTAATACCGTAAGTTTTACGAATTTCCTCAATTGATTTGCCCGGCACATACGCAGAAAAATCCCGAATTACATCACGAACCGATATTTTCATTTTTTACTCGTTTTTAAAAATATTATTTTCTACCTTAACGATTACTGATTTTTTTATTCGTCCAAAATTTTCGGGCGAATAAAAACCAAAAGTTCCGCTTTTTTGCGTTCTTTTTTGGTATTTTTAAAAAACCAACCCAACAGCGGAATTTTACTTAAACCCGGAACAGCATATTCCATTTCCAAATCTTCAACTTTTTGAATACCACCCAGCACAATGGTTTGTCCGTCATCAACCAAAAGCCGCGTATTTGCCGAACGGGTATCAATATCTTCACCTGCCGCCTTTGAATCATCTTGAATATGCAAATCCAAAATCAGCTTGTTGTCGGGCGTGATTTGTGGTCGCACTTCCAAAAGCAAAATCGCCGGTTTATACTCGACCGACGGAGATTTGCCTTCGCCGGTTTCAGTTGTAACCTTAATCATAATTCCTTGGGAAATTTTCGCCTGATGATTATTGAGCGTTGCGATACGTGGGGCGGAAACCGTTTTGGCAATATGAGCCTGCTCGCCGAGCTGCAACTCCATATCAAGCGTCAGCATATCACCGCCCAGCTTAGTTATATTGCCAGCCAGCGAAAACCCGCTCGAATTTGGAAAAAGATTTAATCCTGAAAGCGTAATCTCACCGGAAAAATTTTTACCCAACAAACGAAGATATTTTGACTGATCTCCGACAACTTTGCCGCCCCATTTCATACCTAAATTTCTCTGAAAAATCTCCGTTGCGTACACAAGCCGGGCTTCAATCATCACCTGTCGTTGCGGTTTGTCCAAATAAGTCAAGGCAGTTTTGATATTTTGTACCCCGGCTTCACTATCACACAAAATCAATAAATTTGACCGCGGATCAGGCGTTATTTTTCCCCGTTTGGAAAGAAGTGGAGCCAAACGTTTTGCCAATTCTTCAGCCTGAGCGTACCGAATCGGTACATAAAGCGTTTGCAGCGGTGTCAAATCAGCCGCTCTGGCTCGTTCTTCCATATCTTTTTTACGATTAAGTAAAATGCGTTCCCGTTCTTTTTCCAGCTCATTTGCAGGCAAAACCCGCAAAATATTTCCCTGCTCAATTTTTACCAATGATTTTTGCCGCAAAACAATCTCCAAAACCTCATTCCATTCCACATCACGGACATGCAACGAAACCTTGCCTTGTACTGTATCGCCAAGTACCAAATTACGTCCCCCGATTTCTGCCAAAAGCCGCAAAACATGGCTAACTTCCGCCTGCTGCAAATCAAGCGAAATCCGCTGCGAACTGGATTTTGCAGATGAAGAAAAATTCTCCATCGGCAAATCATCTTGAACTGCAAATGGCGACAAAGTCGAAAAAGATTGTTTGGTTTGCAATGGCGATTTTTGCACACTTTTCCCGCTTTTATCTCCGTTCTCTTCAACAGATTGCTCGGAAATCTCCTGTCCATTTTGCAAATTGTTATTAAATTCTTGGTTGACTTGAACAGCAGACAGCATTTCGGAATTTTTTTGGCAACCGACAGCCAAAAAAGCAAAACACACCGATAAATAAAAAAATTTATTCATGTTTTTGCTCCGATTTTTGCTGTGAAAAAGTTAAAATCGTCAACTTTTTTTCCAAATCGCCCAAAACATTACGACACATTTCTTCAATAACAACCGCTTGCTTGCGAATTTCAAGGATACGCCCTTGATATGGACCGATACGACTTTCTTTATTTAAAATTGCACTTTTTCCGTCCGGCAATTCAACCAAAATCCGCACACTGTTTTTAGGCGATTTTATCCAAACCAACCCCAACAATTTAAGCTGCTCGGGACGAATATTTGGCAATGTAACATCATCTTGCCGTGTCATAGACTGTATTTCCCAAAAAGGTAAAAAAGGATTTGTCTCTTTTGCCTTCACGCTTGAAACGATAAAAAACAAAAGCGAAAAAAATCCTACAGAACAAAAATATGCCTTCATTTTTCTTTTTTACCGAAAAGAAGTTTATACGACTGAAAGACAAGCCGCAAATTAAGCTCGCTATTTTTTGCATCTCTTGCCAGAACAAGATGTTCAAAAGTCAACAAATTTTCCGGAGAACCAAGCCAATACAAAAATTTTTGCTGTGCGGCAAAAGGTCCGCTCAAATTAACGACAATTGTTTGCACGCCGTACACATCAAAAACAGTTCTATCTTGAGGTTCAAACGAACGAAGATTTAACCCCGATTGCCGACTTAATTGCTCACAATGAGCTAAAATTTGTGGCAAACCGTTTTTTGTCCATTTTTGAATATGCTTAAAATCGGTTTTTATTGCAGCAGATTTTTTGTCCAAATCCTGCAACTCTCTGATTTTTTGTTGCAACAAATTCTGTTGGTCATCAATCGCCGCCACCTGCTTCCTAAGCGTTGATACGACTTCATAATCGTCGCTCAATAAAAACAACCACGCAAGCAGAAAAAAAATTAACACAAAAAGTCCGTATTCACCGTACTGCCTGACAGTCATTTCATTTTTTCCTCTGTCTGCAATTTTTTTGGAAAAATCTGACAGGAAAACCACAAAAAACGAAACGAATCGACAAGATACATTTTTGTTTCGATTTTTCCCACTTCCCGAACCTCTGGCAAATCGCTCAAATACTTCGTATAAGCAGCAAACGTATTTGCATCAAAGGCAACACCCTTTACCTGCAAAATACCGTCCGCCATTTCAACGGATTCAAAAGAAATTCTAAACGAAAGAACACTTTTAAATACAGCCGACAAAAATTGCATAGCCAATTCTTGTTCAGCCCGCTTTGCACCAAGAATAACAATTTGCTGCTCCATTATTTTGTACTCTTTGGTTTGTCGGGCAAGTATTCCCATTTTACGTTGCAGTTCCTGCAATTTGACGGATTTTTTTACCCGAACCTCCGACAAATGACGCTGCTGTACACCCAGATAAAAATGAATGACCAGTACCGCAAAAAATAACACTCCGACAGTCTTTGCCCAAAACTGCAAAGAAATGGAAGCGAAATGCTCTTGCCTCTCCGACAACAAATTCATGCAAATCATTATGTGCCGCACCTTATTGCCGCACGCAACGCCATCGCACAAGCAACAGAAAATTGCGGCATCACTTCCTGCAAATAGCGTTTATCAAAACAGTTTTCATCAATTTCAATTTTTCGCCAACAATGAAGCAACTCAACCGGAAGCGGCAATTTTTCCTGCAAAAAATCCAAAAATCCGGGAATTAAAAGACTACCGCCCGAAACATACACTTTTTTTGCCTGCTCCTTATCTTTTAGCAAAATTTTTATCTTTTCAATTTTTTGTTCAAAATCGCTTTTACCGTCCAAATTTGCATATAGTGACGTATTTTCCGCATTAAATATCAATTTATTTTTTTCCTCATCATTTTGCTCCGTAAAATACGCAGAAATCTGATCGCTATCCACTTCCAAATCTTTATTCCACACGGGAGATGCTGATTTGTAAAAAATAAGCTGGCTGTACCGCTTTCCAAAATGAAGCAGATAAACGGGAGCGGAAAGTTGTTCGGGATAAGAAAAAGAATAAAGATTACAAAGGGCTACAGCTTTATTATCAACAACCTGTACCTGTAATCCTGCTTGATGTATTTGGTGCTGAATTTTTACAATCTGCTCTTTGGAAGCACAAATACGAATTTGACGGGAAATACCGTTTTGGTCTTGCCAAACGGTGGCGGCGTGCAGTTCGTCGTTATTTTCAATAAAATCTCTTTGGGAAGATTCAGTTTCAAAACCAAAGGAATTTTGCTCAAGCCCGAAAGCCGCCGCCGAAGACGAAAGCGAAAGACGACCTGCCGTTGCCAAAAAAAGTATCTTTTTTCGCAAACGCAAATACGCCCAAAGTTCCCGAAGCTGCGAGCTTTGCCTGCCGTCTTGCCAACAAAAACGAATGGCGTGTCGTAAAACAAAACGCTGCCCCGAGCGCTGCAAAGAAACGAGTTTGCCCCAGCGTTCCCCCCAGTCAAAACCAACAGGAGAAATCAGCCAAGGACAAAAGAAAAAACGCACAGCAACTATTCACCGCTTTCCTGCGGGCGAATAGTCAAAACCGGACAACGGGCACTTTTGACAACCCGTTCCGCAACAGAACCGAACAGAAAACGGTCAAAACCTTTTCGTCCGTGCGTTCCCATAATAATCAAATCAGCTTGCAATTTTTCCGAATACGCCAAAAGTTCGTCTGCGGTTTGACCGGACAAAACCTTGCCTTTGCATTGACAACCGGAAAAATTTTCGCTCATAAATTCTTCCATGGTTTTTTCCGCACCGCTGGTAATTTCACCCACAAAAGAATCGATGGAAGCAGGCGGAACATGAAATCCGACATACTGACTCAAAGTCGGGGCAATATACACAACATGCACATTCGCCTCGTGCTTTAACGCCATCATCTTGGCAAAAGCGGCAACCTCGGAACTAATCTCCGAAAAATCAACGGCACAAACAATCGTCTTAATCTCCTGCATAGCTTTCCTCCTTTTAAAATTAATGATAAAAACTTAATACGCATACCGCAAAAAATCAAACCCCAAAACACTCATATTTAAACCGAATCCGCTTTGAGGACAGAATAAAATACATTGAAAAACCAAAAGTCTGCAGCGGTACGACCGCCGCTTGCACACACATTCTTTCTCCACAACAGAGCAAATTTTTTTCTTATTTCATTAAATCGATACAATGCAATAATTCAAATATTACGAACATTATAAACAAACATACATTACTTTCAACTTTCCATTTCATCTTTTGCTTGCAAAAAAGCAGTCCTCGTTACACGAAAAAAAGTCTCGTCAAGCTCCTGCCAGCACCAAGCAAGCTCAAATCCGTTTTCAAGCCCAAGCATCGTTTTTCCTGTCAAAAAGTCAGCCGGAGCATACAAAACATCTCCGCAAAATTCTTCTACGGGCATGGAAGCCGCTTGCAAATCCAGAACTGCCGCCTGCGGCGGTTCACCCCAAAAAAGAAACCGTAAAGACGGATGAACCATATGAAGCAAATCTAAATCCCATGAAACGCCGCCCGAAAAAACAATCCCTGCCTGTAAGGTCGGCGGCGACTGCCACAACCGCACATTTCGAGGCAAAGAAAATGACGGCAAGGAAGTCCCCAAAGACAACAAAGCCCCATTTCCATATTGAAAACGGGGTTGCAAAACTGCGGACAATTCTTCACGACAAAGCTGTGCGACCAATTCCGCTCCGCTCAACTCACACGCCGTAAGCAAAGCGGACGGAAATTTTTGACCATCATCTTCACGCAAAACAACAAGTTCTTTTACACCAAAAACAAGAGCCGGAACGAGAACGGCAGCAAGCTGAACGGACGAAGCGAAATCCGCCCCCAGCCAAACATACGCCCAATCAAGCGGACGAGAAACAAACCGAACCCGGAGCTGAGATGCCCACATTTTTTCTTGTAAACATTCGCTGCGAGAGGCTTTTTCACTTGTTTGCAAAAAATTCCAAGCAATGCTTTTTTTTATCCACGACCGCTGTATATCGCCGGTTTGTTCATAAGCGAACAAAAATTCATCATCACCAAGCAGCCAAGGCTGCAAAATTGAAAACGAATCAAAATCTACCATTGCTCTCCAAAAAGCTGAAATTACAGCCAATCAAACCATTGTTTCCAGCTACCCTTTTCTTTTTCCATTATTCTACGAGACTCTTGCTCCAAATCTCGCAAATATGCCATTTGTGCTCGTTGCCGGGCATACAATGCAATTTCGGTAAAATCTTCAAACAAGCGTGCTACCAATATATACCGACTCCACGCCGCCCGATATAAACTTCGTTGCCAATAAAAATCAGCCATAAAAATTTCGTGCCGTGCCTGATGTAAACGACATTTATAAATATACTCTCCGGCTTTTTCGGCATAGGACGAATCGGGATACGACTGTTTTACCCGATAAAAATATTCCAACGCTTCTTCCATATGTTTTTGCGGCAGGTCAATGGTTGCAAACTGATTAAAATTTGCCATTCCGGTCTGAAAAAGCACATACGCAATATTTTCGTTCCGCGGATGTAAAGAAACAAATTCTTTATACGCTTCGGCTGCAAGCAGATATTTTTGATCAAAAAAATACGCATCAGCCAAATGCAGTTCCGCATCAAGAGTATATGGACTAAAAGGAAATTGGTCTTTAAGCTTACTATACGCTTTAACAGCATCACCATAATCTTTTTTCACCATTGCTTTATCGCCTATTTCGGCAAGTTCCAAAGCGGTTTTCGATTTTTGCGAACATGCATTGACAAACAAAAATAATACAAAAAAAATAATATATTTTTTCATCTTTTTTCCAAAAATTTAAGGCTAAATTGAAAAATAAAAATATATCCGACAAACAAAAATTTTTGTACGATAAAAAAAAATATTTTTCCAGTGCCGATTTTGCGGATTTTACAAAAATTGAAGATAAAAAAATAAAAAATCACAAAAAAACCCCTTTGTACAAGACAAAAGGGCTTTTAAAACAAAACTGTTTTTATTTTTTATAAAACCTTGCTCATCATCTGTTCAAGATTACTTTTAGCGACCGCTCCCGTAACCTGATCAACGATTTCGCCGCCTTTGAACAAAATCAGAGTCGGAATCGCACGAATAGAATATTTTCCCGGGGTTGTCGGATTGTCGTCAACATTCATTTTCACGATTTTGACACGGTCGGCATATTCTTCCGCCAACTCGTCTATAACCGGTCCAATTGCTTTACACGGTCCGCACCACGGTGCCCAAAAATCAACCAAAACCGGAATATCGCTTTGCAAAACCTCATCTTCAAAATTTCTTTCATTTACTTGCATTGCCATTATTTTTCTCCTTTTAAAATTGTTAAAACATTTTAAAAATATAAATTACAATCATTCCCTGTCAAGCAGTTTTCCGATACTTGTCCGAATAAGCGTTCTATATTAAACAACACGCAACACAAACTCCAAAAGGACAAAAAATGAAAGGTATTGTTTTAGCAGGCGGTTCAGGTACCAGACTTTATCCCTTGACATTAAGTGTCAGCAAACAACTTCTACCGGTTTACGACAAGCCGATGGTATACTATCCGCTTTCAATTTTAATGCTTGCCGGCATTCGTGAAATTCAAATCATCTCTACGCCGCGAGATTTACCAGCGTTTCATAATATGCTCGGAAACGGCAGTCATCTCGGCTTGTCGATTTCTTACGGCGAACAAAGCGAACCCAAGGGATTAGCTCAAGCCCTTACAATCGGACGTGATTTTTTGGCAGGCGAAAAATGTGCCTTGGTATTGGGAGACAATATTTTGTACGGACAAGGGCTTTCCGGTATTTTGACACGATGTGCCGCCCTTAAACAAGGAGCGATTATTTTTGGTTATCCAGTACGGGACCCGAAACGTTATGGAGTCGTTGATTTTAACTCCCAAAAACAGGTTATCGGTATTGAAGAAAAACCTCAAAATCCCAAATCCCGTTATGCCGTTCCGGGGGTTTATTTTTATGACGAACACGCCCCCGAAATGGCGGAAAAACTTATACCATCCGCCAGAGAAGAACTGGAAATCACGGATTTAAATCTGGCATACCTGCGAAAAAATCAACTCAATGTCGAACTCTTGGGACGGGGTGTTGCCTGGCTCGATGCCGGAACACACGAATCTTTGCATCAGGCGGGCTCGTTTGTACAGGCAATTCAAGAACGGCAAGGTTTTAAAATCGGCTGCCTTGAAGAAATCGCCTTTCAAAAAGGATTTATCACCAAATCCGACCTACTTTTACTCGCCGCCAAGTATAAAAACGACTACGGGCAATATTTAGAAACCGTCGCCAACGAAAGCGAAAAAATATAATTGTTTACAGGAGAATACAATGGAAAACCCCATAAACCCGGAACTACTCGAAATCCTGGCTTGCCCGAAATGCAAAGGAAATCTGGAACCGACCGCCGAACACGACGGACTTATCTGCCATAATTGCAAACTGATTTATCCAGTTTTAGACGAAATCCCGATTATGATGCCGGAAGAAGCGAAACCGCTTAAGTAAAAAATGAGTAAAAAAAAGCGACCGCTGCCGCAAAGTCTCAATCTGCCTCCGATTGGCGTTGATACACACGCACATCTTGATTTAGCGGAATTTGTCGATGATTTATCGGAAGTTTTAGAACGGGCAAAACAAAGCGGTATTTGCCAAATCGGCAATGTTTTTTTGGGACCTGAGGCATACAAAAACAGTAAAAACCGCCTTGATTTGCAAAACTGTTTTTTTTATCTGCTCGGTATTCACCCCAACGATAGCGAAAATGTAACGGAAACACATATCTCCGAAATGGAATTTTTTTTTCAAACCGACCAGAAACTCAAAGCTGTCGGCGAAATTGGACTGGATTATTTTCATAACAAAGTAACTTCGAACCAACAAAAGCGTATTTTTCGCCTCCAACTCGAACTAGCAAAATCTTGCGACAAACCTGTCGTTATCCACAGCAGAAATGCTTTTGCCGACACAATAGCCATTTTGGACGATATGGGATTTCAAAAAAGGCCTCTACTTTGGCATTGTTTTACGGAAAATATTGACAACTTGCAGGCGATTTTGCAACGAGACTGGCAAATCTCCATTCCCGGACCGGTCAGCTACAAAAAAAATACCGCCCTGCAAGAAGCAGTAGCCGCCTGTCCGCTCAATCGTCTACTTTTAGAAACCGATGCACCTTTTCTTGCTCCCGAACCATGGCGAGGAAAACGCAACGAACCGGCATTTACAGTTTTTACAGCCCAAAAAATCGCAGAACTAAAACAAATTCCCGCCGCCGAACTCTGGCAACAATGCGGTGATAACGCCCGAATTTTTTTTGGCTTGGAACAATAAAATGACACAATTTCAAATGTGGCTACTTGCCACCAGACCTAAAACACTTCCTGCCGCCGTTGCTCCGATTGTACTCGGAACAGCACTTGCTTACAGTCAAAACAAACTACACGCTACAGCAGCAATTTTGGCACTCCTTATCAGTTTTTGTATGCAAATCGGCGTTAATTTGGCAAACGATTATTTTGATGGCATTGCCGGACTGGACGACGGACAACGTTTCGGTCCTCTACGAGCCACGGCAAGCGGAATGATTTCCGCCCGAAATATCAAACAGGGAATGATTTTTTGCTTTCTACTCGCCACCATTTTGAGTATTCCGCTTTTTTTACGAGCAGGAGGGTTTGTTATTCTTATTGGAATTTTTTCGGTTTTGGCGGCACTAGCATACAGCGGTGGACCATTTCCACTTGCTTCCAACGGACTGGGCGATATTTTTTCCTTTCTTTTTTTCGGACCGGTTGCGGTTTGCGGCACATATTTTGTGCAAAGTCTTGATTTGCCGTTTTCCGTTTTTTTACTTTCAATACCAACCGGACTGCTTATTGCCGCAATTTTAATCGTCAATAATTATAGAGACTTAGAAATGGACAAACTTAACGGTAAAAATACACTGGCTGTCATTTTAGGAGCAAAAGCAAGCAAAATTCAATTTTTCCTGCTCATCGTCTCATCCTATTTGTTACTTATCTTTTTTTGGCAAAATAACACGCTACCGTTCAAGGCAATTGTTCCACCTTTTTTCACACTTCCGCTAGCAAAAATTGTCTGCCGCAGTTTATATCAGGACAGCGAAACGGTTCTTAATTCCACACTTGCCAAAACTGCAGTCTTAGCCCTCGCTTTCAGCCTACTGCTAGCAACAGGCATCATATTTTGGGGTGCAACCCTTTAAAATTTAACCAAAAGGAAAACCAATGTTCAAAAACCGCATACAAAAACTTCAATACATTTTACAAGAAAAAAATCTACAGGCCCTACTTGTCAGCCGTGATGCCAACCGTTTTTATTTAAGCGGCTTTGAACTACAAGACAGTCAGTGTAACGAAAGTTCCGGCTGCCTGCTCATTCCGGCAAAAGGCGACAGCTGGCTGCTCACCGATTCCCGTTACGATTTGGCGGCTCAACAGGTCTGGAATCCCGACAAAATAAAAATTTACAATAAAAACCGGTTGCAAACCGTTGCCGAACTCGCCAAAAAACTCGGTATCACCGAACTGGGTGTCGAAGCTGCGGGGTTAAGTTTTCAAGACGGAAAAACACTGGGGCAAGAAATTGCTTTGCTGCCAACAACAGATATTATAGAAGAACTGCGACTTTTTAAAGATGAAAACGAAATTGCCGCGATGCGTAGAGCCTGTAATGTCAACCACAAAGTATATGAACTGATTCGTCCGATGCTTGTTCCGGGACTGACGGAAAAAGAAATTGCCTGGCAAGTGGAAAAACTTTTTCGGGAAAACGGCTCAAGCGGACTGAATTTTTCAACGATTGTCGGAATCGGCAAAAATGCCGCCCTGCCACACGCAAGACCCGGCGACACACGTTTGACGAAAAATTGCTCAATCCTTATCGACCAAGGAGGGCGACTGGACAATTATTGTTCCGATCAAACCCGTTCGTGGTGGATAGGCGACAAACCGGCAACATATTTCACCGAAACGCTTGAACAGGTTAAAGAAGCCCAGCGACTGGCAATTGCAGCAGTACAACCGGGAATACTCGCAAAGGATTTGTACGCCGTTGCCCGTAATTATTTTGCCAAATTCGGTATCGAACAATTTTTTACCCATGCCCTCGGACACGGAATCGGTTTGGAAACGCACGAACCGCCGAGCCTTAATCCTGCCTGCGAAACAAAATTACTGCCGGGTATGATGATTACCATCGAACCGGGACTCTACTATCCCGAATGGGGCGGAATCCGTTGGGAACACACGATTTTGATTACAGAAAACGGAGCAGATATTCTCTAAAACAACAATGCGAAGCAAATCACTTTATATCGAACTTGCCAGACACGACATCGCCCGTTTTCGTTTTTTACTTGAAGCATACGATAATTTGGCAATTTTTAGCATACTTGACCGCTTTCGAGCTGTAGGACGAGTCTTTTTTTCACCTTCACAGGAAGAACATGTCCGACAAGCTCTTATAGAAATAGCAAGTTCGGTACATTTTCAAATTCTTGCCGAATAAATAAAAAACATAATTATAAAACAATTTTTTCAAAAAATTAACAAAATCGTATTATTTCATGGCAACAAGCATACTGTTTTTTTCTGTCAATTCAATTTTATTTATTTTTTTCTTTCATAAAAGCATTTTTTTATCCTCCTACTTAAAAAATTCTCCAAAAAAATTTCACTTATTTTCTCTTTTTTTATGAAAAATATTTTTCTGTAATCACCTTATTTTATCTTGACAGGTATATAAGCTTTCTTTACAAAATTTGTTTGCCAACGAGCGGGAATAACTCAGTGGTAGAGTGCAACCTTGCCAAGGTTGAAGTCGCGGGT
>CAUTYU010000013.1:0-27266 GCA_963542765.1 uncultured Desulfovibrionales bacterium | reverse complement strand
ACAGGCTCTAATTGTCTACTATAAGGAGCAAGCGAGCTACTATATCAATCTTGCAGTATTTAGGCTTTATGAAGAAATCGGCTTGTTTGATAATCTGAAATCTGTAAATTATACTGTTAAAAATCTTAGAGATACATTCGCTGTTAGTGGAAGATTGGATAGCGAATATTATCAAGAAAAATATGACAGGCTATTTGAAAAACTGTCGGATAACAACTGCGATAAGTTATCTAATCTTGTTACAATCAAAAAGTCGATTGAGCCGGGAAGTGAACGCTATCAGACAAAAGGAACGCCGTTTATAAGAGTGCAGGACTTAACGAAATTCGGTTTGACAGATACGAGTATTTATCTATCAGAGAATGAATTTAAAGATTGTATTAGACCGAAAAAAGACACGATACTTTTATCCAAAGATGGCACGGTCGGCATAGCTTACAAGATGAATAAAGACGAAGATATTATCACATCGTCAGCTATACTACACCTTAATGTTAAGGATAATAGAGTGTTACCCGATTATTTGGCATTGGTGCTAAATTCCGTAGCTGTCAAAATGCAAGCGGAAAAGGACGCAGGCGGTTCAATCATTAACCATTGGAAAAAGAGCGAAATAGAAGATGTAATCATTCCGATTATCGAAAAGGAAAAACAGGAGCAAATAAGCGAGCTGCTAGTCGAGAGTGAAAATTTAAGGAATGAAAGCAAGTCTATTTTAGAAAAAGCCATTAAAGCGATAGAAATGGCGATTGAAGGGGGAGAAGAAAAAGCGTTGAAATTTTATTTTTAATTATGCAAATTAAAAAGGACGTTAATAAATATCTAAATATCGTTGGCTTTTTAAAATGTTTGAATGGATTATATAATAAAAAAATGAGCGTAAATTTGGAAAATATTTGTTGGCTTAGGATTTGTTTTTAAATTATATTAAATTTTGTGATTTAAGCTTTAAAAAGGGTGATAATGTTTTATTGTCTTTTATATTTATAAAGTAATAAACGTCTAAAAAAGATAATAATTTCGGAAAAAATTTTTATATTTTTTTAATAACATCTATATGTTTTATTAAGTTTTTTAAGTTTTACTCTTAATTTTTAGATTTATATTCATTTTTTGCTATCATTATTATTTGGGGATAATAGATTTTGTTATTTTTACAAACTTTTCTTTAAAGAGTTGTTCGAGAAAATCAGCAATATTATTAAGTTTAGCGAATTTGCTTTTTTGTTATTGTTTTTAGTATTTGTTGTATAATTTTAGTTTTTTCAGGCTTGCATTATAGCTTTATTTGCTATAAAGAAACGGTTTGGCTGTTTTTGGTAAATTTATGCTATAAAGATATTTTGATTTTTGTTTTGATAAAAAATATTTATTTTACTTCTTTTTTTATATAAAAATATTATGTTTTATTATGAGTAAATAAATATAAATAAAATGATTTTGTACGGCTGAATTTTTTATAGATAAGGTTTGATATAATGACAGATAGCATTCTTTTTATTTCCCGTCCGGAATTAGTTACGCCGGTGTTTTCTTTTTTGAAAGAAAAAAGTGTGGATGCTCTTATTGTCAATAATTTGCAAAACGCTTTGGCAACGGCAGCACAGCGTCAGCCGCTTTTTGTTTTTGTTCAACAAGGGCTTCCCGGTTTGCGGATTGAGGATGTTTTTGAAGCTGTTACGCAGGGAAAAATTTTTTCTCCTGTTATCGTTTTTTCCGAGCAGGCTTCGGTGCAGGACGCATCGTTTTTTATGGAAGCCGGAGCTTTCGATTATTGGATTTGTCCTCTTACCAGTGAAAAATTGGGTGTTTTGCTTTCTGCCGCTCGTAATTCTAAAAAATCGGTAGAACAAAAAGCAGCTGGTGAAAATTCCGTTGCTGCCGATAGTGGAACAAAAGGAGATATTGTCGGCAATCATCCCGTTATGCAGCAGGTTTTGGCTCTTGCCAAACAAATTGCTCCTTCTCGGGCAACTGTTTTGATTTCCGGAGAATCGGGAACGGGAAAAGAGATGTTTGCCCGTTTTATTCACAATCATTCTTCCCGCAAAGAAAAGAAATTTATTGCCGTTAATTGTGCCGCTTTACCGGAGCATTTGCTTGAAAGCGAATTGTTCGGACACGAAAAAGGAGCGTTTACGGGGGCTATAGCTCGTAAACTGGGGCGATTTGAACTGGCGGATAAAGGTACGCTTTTGCTTGATGAAATTACGGAAATGGCATTGCCGCTTCAGGCAAAATTGCTTCGGGTTTTACAGGAAGGTGAGATTGATCGTGTTGGCGGTATGGAAACTATTGCCGTTGATGTACGGGTTATCGCTACAACGAACCGTGCAATTGAAGAAAGTGTTGAAAAAGGTGAATTCAGGGAAGATTTGTATTATCGTCTTAATGTGATTCCGCTTCGCTTGCCGTCGCTTAAAGAACGGCAGGGTGATATTTTAGAACTTGCCGTTTTTTTTGCTCATCGTTTTTGTCAAGAATACGGATTACCGCCGGTGTCTTTTTCCGAGGCTGCCCGTAACTGGTTATTGAGCTATGATTGGCCGGGTAATGTGCGTGAATTGCAAAATTTGATGGAGAGATCCGTTTTGCTGGCAGGAAAAAGCATTGTTGATATTTCCCATTTTCTTTTAAAAGATGGAGACGGTTTGATGCAAATAGCTGCCGCTTCGTCTGAAATTGCTGTTTCGTCCGAAAATTCAAGCTCTTCTTTCGATGTTTTATCCGATAGTGAAAACAGAAGTGATGAAAAATCGGAAAATGAATACTCTGAGGTTTTTTCCGGCGAGATGTTGACTTTGCAGGAAATGGAAAAAAGAATGATTATGAAAAGTCTTGAGCGAACAGATGGCAACCGGACTTTAGCCTCTCAACTGCTTGGGATTTCTGTTCGTACTTTGCGAAATAAGCTTAATGAGTACAAAAAAGATGGGCTGGTTGTTCCCTGATTTTTTATTGTTTTGTAGGATTGTATGCAACTCCTTTCTTTGCAAGTTCAAAATTATACTGCTCGTTCTTCTTTAATTCGGCAAATGTTTGAAGCCGGAATCCGTTTGAAAAAACAATACGGTGCAGAGAATGTTTATGATTTCAGTTTAGGCAATCCTGATTTGCCGCCGCCTGATGGGGTGGAAAAAGCTCTTTTAAAATTGGCAAAAAAAGCTGGGGAACCGTTTGTTTTCGGTTATATGCCCAATGCCGGGAATTTGACTGTACGAAAGGCGTTGGCGGAAAAGTTGAGCAGGCAGCAGCAGATGGACGTTACGGCAGATAATTTGATTTTGACTGTCGGTGCCGCCGGCGGTATGAATGCTTTTTTTCGGGCAGTGCTTGATGTCGGTGATGAAGTATTGTGTCCTGCTCCGTATTTTATGGAATATGGATTTTATGTGGAAAATTTTGGCGGCAAGCTTTGTCCCGTTTTGTCTCAACCTGATTTCGACCTTGATTTGCAGGCGATTGAGGCGGCAATTACGTCTGCAACACGGGTGATTGTAATAAATTCTCCCAATAATCCGACAGGAAAAGTATATGCTCGTGAGCAGTTGATGGAATTGGCGAAAATTTTAAAACGCAAAAATACTGATAGGTTGCGTCCGATTTATTTATTGGCTGACGAGCCGTATAGGTTTTTGTGTTTTGAGGGTGAAGTTCCGGCACTTTTTCCGCTTTATCCTTATACGGTGATTTGCAGTTCTTTTTCCAAGAGTTTGTCTTTGGCGGGTGAGCGAATTGGATATTTGCTTTTGCAGCCGCAGATGCCGGGAGTGGAAGAATTGTTTGCTGGTCTTGTTTTGACAAATCGGATTTTGGGGTTTGTGAATGCTCCGTGTATTGGACAATATATTGTAGAAAATTGTTTGTACGAACAGACGGATATTGCAGTTTATGCACGACGGCGAAAGAAAATGGCAGCTGTTTTGGATACTGCCGGACTTGAGTATCGTTTGCCGCAGGGGGCATTTTATTTTTTTCCGAAAACTCCAAAAGGTATAAGTGATACCGATTTTGTTGATTTGTTGCAGGAAGAACGGGTGCTTGCCGTTGCGGGTAGCGGTTTTGGTTGTAAAGGGCATTTTCGTTTGTCGTTTGCCGTTAGTGAAGAAGTGATTGTAAAATCTCAAGACGGATTTTTGCGTGCCGTTCAAAAAGCAGGCGTGTAGGTTTGCGAGAAGATTTTATGGCTTGCATTTACGAATCGGGAAAGGTACAAAGTCGCCTTACTAAAATTTGCAAGCGGTTTATGTAATAAAAATTATGTTTGATAAATTAAGTGATCGGTTAAATATCGTATTTCGCAATTTACGCGGGCAAGGACGGCTGAATGAAAAAAATATTCAAGCAGGGCTACGGGAAGTTCGTCTTGCCTTGCTGGAAGCGGATGTTCATTTTAAAGTCGTAAAGGATTTTGTTGAACGAATAAAAGAGCGGGCTTTGGGTCAAGATGTTTTGCAAAGTTTGACTCCCGGACAGCAGGTTGTAAAAATCGTTCATGATGAAATGATTACCCTGCTTGGTAAAGAACATGCCGAATTAAATCTTGCCTGTAAGCCGCCTGTAGTGATTATGTTGGTCGGGTTACAGGGGTCGGGAAAAACGACCAGTACGGCAAAAATTGCTTTGCATTTACGCCGTAAAAAATACGAACCGTTGCTTGTTCCGGCAGATGTGTATCGTCCCGCCGCTATCGATCAGCTTACTAAGTTGGGGGCGGAACTTAAGATGTCCGTTTTTCCGTCAACAACGGATATGAATCCAGTTGATATTTGTAAGCAGGCAATTTCGCAGGCGACTCTTAGCGGAGCGGGTGTCGTACTTTTGGATACGGCAGGACGGTTACATATTGACGAAGTGCTTATGCAGGAATTGGTGTCAATAAAGTCCGCTTGTAATCCGCAGGAGATTTTGTTGGTGGCGGACGCGATGACCGGTCAAGATGCCGTGAATGTTGCTACACATTTTAACGAGCATTTAGGTATCAGCGGTATCGTGTTGACCAAAATGGAAGGTGATGCCCGAGGAGGTGCGGCACTTTCCATTACAAATGTTACGCAAAAACCGATTAAATTTATCGGTGTCGGGGAAAAGTTAAGCGATCTTGAACCGTTTTATCCCGACAGGATTGCTTCCCGTATTTTGGGAATGGGTGATGTGCTGACTTTAATTGAAAAGGCACAGACGGAGATTGATGAAAAAGAAGCTCGTGAGTTGCAGAGTAAGTTTGAGCAAACTGATTTTTCTTTGGAAGATTTTCGTCAGCAAATGCGGAAAATTAAAAAATTGGGTTCAATTGAAGGGCTTTTGAAATTAATTCCCGGAACGGGAAAGGTTCGGGAGCAGCTCAAAGACGCTCGTTTACCGGAAAAAGAATTGGCGAGAACGGAGGCAATTATCAATTCCATGACTCCAAAAGAACGCTTAAGTCCTAAAATTCTCAATGCAAGCCGGAAACTCCGTATTGCTAAAGGTAGCGGTGTAAAAGTGCAGGATGTCAATTCGCTTTTGCGGAATTTTGAGCAGATGCAGAAAATGATGAAAAAGATGATGGGCGATGTGAAACGGGGAAAACGGATTCCCGGAATGCCGACGGGTATTTCTGGTTTGGCTTCCGGAGGTTTAGGTGGCAGAGATATGGCGGCATTGAAAGCCAAAAGAAAAAAAATGAAAAAAAAGAGTAAAAAATAATTTGGAGGAATTATGTCTGTAAAATTAAGATTGACTCGATTGGGAGCAAAGAAAAAACCTTTTTACCGTGTTGTTGCAATCAATACCGAAACTCGTCGGGACGGTCGTCCGCTTGATTTTTTGGGTTATTATAATCCTATGACAGATCCTGTGGAACTCAAGCTTGATATGGAAAAAGTCAATGCTTGGCTTGATAAGGGTGCAAAGCCGTCCGATACCGTTCGTTCGTTAATCAAAAAAGTATCGGCTTAAATTTTTTCTTTTTTGGTGCGGCAGGTAAAGATTTTTTCTTAAATATTTGCTTGTGAAAAAGTTGCTTTACTTGTATAGATGGCATATAGAAGAACAGATATGTTTTTGTTTGGTTGATTATGTATTGTGCCGAAAAAGGAGGAGAATATGTTGAAAGAGCTTGTTGAGTATATGGCAAAGTCTTTGGTGGATAATCCTGATGCCGTGAATGCTTCTGAGGTGGAAGGTGAACAGACTTCGGTGATTGAGCTGAGAGTTGCCAAAGAAGATCAGGGAAAGGTTATTGGCAAGCAAGGACGCACGGCTCGGGCGATGCGGACGATTTTAGGTGCTGCTTCCACGAAAGCCCGCAAGCGTGCTGTTCTTGAAATTTTGGAATAAAATTTTATGAAACAGGCTTTAGTCTGTTTGGGTTTGGTGGTAAAACCGCATGGATTGAAAGGGGAGATTGGCGTTAAGCTACACGCAAACTCCCTTTTTTCTTTTGACGGAATTAAAAGAGTCTATTTGCAGCGAGACGGACAAAATCCTCGTCCTTTTGTTTTGCTTGCGTGGCGAGAGCATACAGATCGTTTTTTATTGACGCTTGAAAATATTGACGGACGGGACATTGCTTTGCAGTGGAGCGGAGCGGATTTTTTGTTACGACAAAAAGATTTACCGCGAGAAGAAAGCATAAAAAGTCTTATCGGATTTGCGGCGTATCTGCCAAGTGGTGAATTGCTTGGTACAGTGCTGGGGGTTGAACATTACGGAGCGAGTCCGATTGCAGTGGTGGAAAAAAGTAGTGGTGATGAAATTTTATTGCCTGCTCCGCCGGAATTTATCGGTGAAATTGATTTGGCGGAGAAAAAATGTGTTTTTTGTGTACCGGACTGTTTGCCGGGAGTGAGCGAGGAAACAAAATCCGAAAATGCGTGTTGAGATTGTAAGTATATTTCCCGAATTTTTTTCATCGGTTTTGCAGGTCGGATTGTTGGGAAAAGCGGTGGAACGGGGAATTTTGGACATTGATTTTATAAATCCTCGTGATTTTTCAAAGGATAAGCACGGTAAGGTTGATGATCGTCCGTATGGTGGCGGTTCGGGAATGGTGATGGCAGTACAACCGGTTTTGGACGCATTGCATTCGATTTCTAATTCCGAATCGGGACGGATTTTGTTTTTTTCTCCCAAAGGTCGAAAGCTTGAGCAGTCTTTTTGTTTGGAACTGGCTCGTGAAAAAAGTTTGACACTTGTTTGTGGTCGTTACGAAGGAATTGATGCTAGACTGGCGGATTTTATTGATTATGAAGAAGTGAGCATCGGTGATTTTGTGTTGAACGGCGGAGAAACGGCGGCACTTTGTTTGCTTGAAAGTGTTGGGCGGTTGTTGCCTGGTTTTATGGGTGATGACGATTCCGCCGGAGAAGAATCTTTTAGCCACGGCTTGCTTGAATATCCACATTTTACCCGTCCTGAGGTTTTGAACGGATTTGCCGTACCGGAAGTGCTTTTATCGGGTAATCACGAACGGATTGCTCGTTGGCGACGTGAAAAATCTTTAACAATTACGCTTGACACTCGCCCAGAACTTTTTGATAATGTTCAACTTTCTGATGGTGATTTGGCTTTTTTGCGTAAGCTCAATCGTAAACGGTTGGGACGAAATCTATATATTGCCCTTGTACATTTTCCGGTTCTGGGCAAGGACGGGCAAACGATAGCGACTTCGGTTAGTAATCTTGATTTGCACGATATTGCAAGACTGAGTGCGACTTATGGATTGGGCGGATATTTTGTTTGTACACCGCTTGAAGACCAGCAGCAGCTTGCCGAAGAGTTGATTGCACATTGGACGGAAGGCGAAGGAGGCAAGGCGAATCCTGATCGCAAGCAGGCGTTTTTTTATGCTGTAGTTGTTGATTCGCTTGAACAAGCCTGTCGGGAAATTGAAAAGAGATGCGGAATTTTTCCCTCTCTTGTCGCGACCAGTGCGGTACGGGGCGATTTTACCGTTGACGGATTTCGTCGACTTTTGCAGGATAAACCGGTTTTGCTGGTTTTGGGGACGGGACACGGACTCGCCTCACAGGTTTTAGAAAAGTGTAAAACTACTTTGCGTTCCGTGCGTTTTTTGGACAAGTATAATCACCTTGCCGTCAGGAGTGCGGCTTCGATTATTGTCGATAGGATTTTAGGTGATTTTTTGTAGTTTTTTGTCAAGACTTGGACGATTGTTCATATTTTTGAAGGAGAAAGGAGCAAATGGAAATTATAAAAAAACTTGAAGCTGCTCAGCTTCGTAGCGATATTCCCGCATTTCGTGCTGGTGATACCGTTCGCGTGTATGTTCGCATTGTTGAGGGAGAAAAAGAGCGTATTCAGGCTTTTCAGGGCGTTGTTATTCGTATTAACAAAGGTGGAATGTGTTCGACTTTTGTTGTGCGTAAGGTTTCCGACGGTGTCGGTGTCGAGCGGATTTTTCCTATGCATTCTCCGTTTATTGAAAAAATAGAAGTTATTACCGAGGGTGTTGTTCGTCGCAGTCGTATTTACTATTTGCGGAATTTGAAAGGAAAATCAGCCCGTATTCAGGCAAAACAAAATTGGTAGTTTTTCACCGGCTTTGATGGTGAAAGAAATTATTTGCGGTCTTGATGAGGTCGGTCGGGGTTGTTTGGCAGGTCCTGTTGTTGCCGCAGCTGTTGTTTTGTCTGACGATTGTAAACTTATTTTGGATGATTCCAAACGCTTGAGTCCAGCCAAGCGAAAGCGACTTTCCCTTGCTATTCGTCAGCAGGCGTATGCTTGGGCTATTGGGTTGTCTTGGCCAAGAGAAATTGAACGGATTAACATTTTGCGGGCATCATTGTTGTCTATGAAACGAGCGGTGTATGCTCTGCCTGTACTTCCCTCTCTTTTGCTGGTTGACGGAAATCAACCTGTTCCTTGTCAAATTCCTCAACAAACAATTATTGGCGGAGATAGGCTTGTTCCTTCAATTTCCGCTGCTTCCATTCTTGCTAAAACTTTTCGGGATAAACTTATGGTTTCTTTGGCGGAGTATTATGTCGGTTATGATTTGGAGCGGCATAAAGGTTACGGTACAAAAGCCCATTATGCCAAACTTGCCAAACTAGGTCCGTCTGTTCTTCACCGCCGCACTTTTCGGGGTGTGGTGCAAAATCAGGAGTAAGCGTGATGAAATCGGGACATCTGCTTTGTGGAGCTGTCGGTGAAAAAATTGCCGAAAAATGGTTACAAAAACAAGGTTTTCGTATTTTAGAACGCAATTGGGCAACCGCTCAGGGTGAGTTGGATTTGGTTTGTAATGAACAAAAAACACTTGTTTTTGTGGAGGTAAAAACCCGAAGGCAAAGCGGAATGACGTTACCGGGTGAAGCGTTTACCCGTAAAAAACAACGTCGACTTGTTTTGGCAGCCAGTGAATATATTTCTGAAAATCAATGTTGGGATTTGCCTTGCCGGTTTGATTTTGTTGGTGTGGTGCAAGACGAAAACGGTGATTTTCAAGTGGAGTACGAGCGAGATGTCATCAATTTCAGCCTCGTTGTGGGTAGTAGCAACGCCTCTTGGCAACCTTGGTGACTTGGCTCCTCGTGCAGCGGAAATTCTGCAAGGGGTGCATTGTATTTTTGCTGAAGATACCCGTCGAGCCGGACTTTTATGTTCCCGACTCGGTTTGCGGACGGCAAAATTTATCAGTCTTTATGAACACAATGAATCGGCTCGTATCCGTCAAGCTCTGAGTTTTTTAGAGCGGGGATTGAATATCGCTTTGATTTCCGATGCGGGTACTCCGCTTTTGTCCGACCCCGGTTATTTGTTGGTAAAAGCCTGTCGGGAAGCAGGTTTTTTTGTGCGTCCCGTTCCTGGACCGTGTGCGGCGATTGCCGCTTTGATGGCTTCAGGACTGCCGCCTTATCCTTTTTATTTTGCCGGTTTTTTGCCTCGCAAGGACGGTTCGCTTCATTCTTTTTTTTCTTCTTTTTCTTCACTTTCCGCCACGCTTGTTTTTTATGAACGCAAAAATCGTCTGTCCAATATTTTGCAAATTGCCTATGCCGAATTGGGTGAACGGGAGTTTTGTATTGCCCGTGAGTTGACCAAGGAATTTGAAGAATTTATTTTTGGCACGCTTGGTAAGCAATCTTCTGAAGTTGATGATTTACTTGGAGAAATTACCGTGCTTATCGCACCGCCCAAAGCAGCGGTTCGCTCCGAACTTTCTGAAGTTCATCGTATTTTAGAAAAATTGTTGCAAAATGATAAATCGCTTAAAAAAGTAAGTGTCGAAGCCAAAGAAATACTTAGTGGTTGGACGGTAAAAGAACTGTACTCTGAATGTTGTAAATTGCGGCAAGATAAAAAAATATGAACATACAGATACTTTTTTTGTTTTCAGAGAAAAAATTGCAGCCGATTTTTTTTATTCGCAGCAAACCAGAATTTTTTGTTTGGTGAAGAGAGTTTTTTGTGACAGTATGACTGATTTTTATTACAGTTTTTAGGAAATTATATTTTTGGCTTTGGTGATTTCATTGATATTTTGGAAATTGTTGTCGGCATATTTAAAAATTGCAGGATAAAATGGAGCAAACTGATAATTTGCAAGTCGGTTCGGTCGTGGTGCAAAATGATTTCGGTTTGCACGCAAGAACTGCCGGTAGTTTGGTTCGAGAGGCCAGTAAATTTACTTCCGCTATTGAGCTTGAGTTTGACGGTCGCAGGGTTGATGCCAAAAGCATTTTAGATATTTTAACGCTTGCAGCGTCCAAGGGAAGCGAACTGACTTTGCGGGTGAGCGGTGAAGATTGTCAGGTTGCTTTTCAGACGATTTCGCTTTTTTTTGAACAAAATTTTACAGGTTAAAACTGATGCGACAGGTTTTGTACGGCATTCCCGTTTCTTTGGGAATTGCAATCGGGCGGGCGTATTTTTGGAACCGGCAGGGATTTGAGCCTATACAGCACAAATTTATAGAAAAATCCTTTGTTCAAAAAGAAATTGACCGCTTGCAGCTTGCTTTTCAAAAAACTTGTGATGAAATGGAAACGCTAAAAAAGAGGCTGCCTGATTTTATGCAGGAAAATCGTGCTATTTTGGATGCCCATTTACTGATTGCGGCTGATGAAAAGTTACGAAATGCCGCTAAAAAATATATTGCGGAAATGGCGGTTAACGCCGAATGGGCGTTTGAAAAAGCACTTAGCGATATTGCCCGTATTTTTGACAGTATTAAAGACGAATACATTAAAGAACGGCTGCAAGATGTGCGGCTTGTTGCCGAGCGGGTGTGGAGAAATCTTTCGGGGCGGGAACGAATAAAAGCGACAAGTCGTAAAGGCATTGTTCTGGCTCACGATTTAACGCCTGCGGATATAATCGAGCTTGAAGCGGATAAAATTTTGGGCATTGTTACGGCGTTGGGCGGTCAAACTTCGCATACCGGAATTATTGCCAAGGCGATGAAAATTCCTGCCGTTGTCGGGATTAGCGATTTGGCAAATGTTGACGATAATACAATCGTTATTTTGGACGGTTTTAGCGGCAGATTGATAGTGAGTCCCGAAGAAGAAGAGTTGGCGGAATATGCGGAGCGGATTGTTCGCTATGAGGATTTTCAAAAAGAAGTCAGCCGCTGTGCCGATTTACAATTGTATACGAGCGACGGATACCGTTTGAAGGTGCTGGGAAATATCGACTTGAGCGAAGATATGGCACTCATAAAAAACAATGGTGGTGAGGGAGTCGGTTTGTTCCGTACGGAATACGCTTATATCGGGAGAAAAAATTTTCCCGCAGAAGAAGAACTGGTCGTACAATATCGCCAAATTGCCGAAGAATTTTTTCCGTTGCCGGTAACGATTCGTACCATTGATATCGGTTCTGATAAAATGTCCGTAAAATATGACGTTAAAGAAATCAATCCGGCTTTGGGCTTAAGAGCTGTTCGTTTTTGCTTGCGGAATAAAGATATTTTCAAAACCCAGTTACGAACGATAATGCGGGCGGGGAAGATTGGCAATTTATCGATTTTGCTGCCGTTGATTTCGGGGGTGGGCGAGTTTGAAGAGGTGCGGGAAATATATCTTGAAGCACAAGAAGAACTTCGGCGGGAAGGTAAAGATTTTCAGGAAAATCTTCTTTTGGGGATTATGATAGAATTGCCGTCGGCGGTATTTTTGGCAGAAGAGCTGGCAAAACGGGCGGATTTTTTTAGCATTGGCACAAATGATCTTATTCAATATACGCTTGGGATTGACAGAGCGAATAGTGCGGTTGCTTATTTGTATCAACCGTTGCATCCGGCTGTCGTACGTAGTATGGCTTATATTGTTGAGGCAGCTTCTAAATTTCATATTCCCGTTTGCGTATGCGGCGAAATGGCATCAAATCCGTTTTGTCTGCCGGTTTTGGTGGGAATGGGAGTTGACCAAATCAGTGTAAATCCTCGTATGATTGCCGTTTGCAAGCGAATTATGCGGGATTTTTCTTTTGTACAATGTCGGGATTTGTTTCGTTGTGTTGTACAAAATGCAACGGTTGCCGAAAATAATCAGCTTATGCAGGCTGTTTTTCAGGAAAAATTTGCCGGAGAAATGGAATTTTATACAGCATTTTTAAATATGCAGGAAAATTAGATGAAAGGTTCAGGGATAAAAATTCTGGGACAAAATAAAAAAGCTCGACATTTGTATGAATTTTTGGATACTTACGAAGCAGGGCTTGTTTTGAGCGGTTCTGAAGTTAAATCGCTTCGAGCTGGACATATCAGTTTTATGGACGGGTATGTTCGTTTTCGCGGAGGCGAGGCGTTTTTAGTCGGCGTGCATATCGCACCGTACGAACATGCTGGCTATGCCCAGCACGAAGCGGATAGAGACCGCAAGCTGTTGTTGCATAAAAACGAAATAAAGTCGCTGCTTGGAAAAGTCGAACAAAAAGGGCTGACCATTGTTCCGACTAAGGTTTATTTGCGAGACGGACGGATTAAAATCGAATTGGCTCTTGCCCGCGGTAAAACGATTTATGACCGACGGCAGACATTAAAAGAACGGGCGGTTGCCAAGGACCTTGCAAGAGAAATGAAGCGGTAAAACGTTAAATTGTTTGTAAGATTTTTATTTTGTTTTGTTAGAAGTATACCAATTTGACCTGATTATTCAGTTTTGATAATTTTTTATTTTTAATAATTTTATTTCTTGGGAGATATGCCGTGCAACTTATCAATACTGTAAAGCAAAGAGATCCGTACGAACCGGAATTTCATCAGGCTGTAAGTGAAGTTTTGGAATCCATTGAACCGGCACTTGAACGCAATCCGCAGTATCGTAAGGCTAAAATCATTGACAGAATTGTTGAGCCTGAACGGGTTATTTTGTTTCGGGTTCCTTGGGTGGATGATGCAGGAGAAGTGCAGATAAATCGCGGTTTTCGTGTTCAGATGAATAGTGCTATCGGACCGTACAAGGGTGGTTTGCGTTTTCATCCGTCTGTTAATTTGAGTATTTTAAAATTTTTGGCTTTTGAGCAGGTGTTTAAGAATGCTTTAACTACGCTGCCGATGGGCGGCGGAAAAGGCGGTTCGGATTTTGATCCCAAGGGAAAATCGGAAAATGAAGTTTTACGGTTTTGTCAGAGTTTTATGAGCGAATTGTTTCGGCATATCGGACCGAATACCGATGTTCCGGCAGGGGATATCGGTGTCGGGGCTCGTGAAATAGGCTATCTTTTCGGTATGTATAAAAAGTTGCAAAATGAGTTTAGCGGCGTGTTGACAGGAAAAGGCATTACCTGGGGCGGCAGTCTTATCAGACCGGAGGCAACCGGTTACGGTGCGGTTTATTTTGCCGCCGAAATGTTGGCTACAAAAGGAAAAGATTTAAACGGCAGTACGGCACTTGTTTCGGGAGCTGGTAATGTTGCCCAGTTTGCCATGCAAAAACTTATTGCCCTTGGTTGCAAACCGCTGACTTTTTCCGATTCTTCCGGTTATATTTTTGACGAACAGGGAGTTGATGCCGAAAAACTGGCATATCTTATGGAATTGAAAAATGTTCGTCGTGGTCGGGTTGAAGAATACGCTCAAAAATATTCGCATGCCGTTTATACGCCCGTTCAGGCAGGCAGAAATTATAATCCGCTTTGGAATCATAAGGCGGATTGTGCGTTTCCGTGTGCCACGCAAAACGAAATTAACGGACTTGACGCTCAAAATATGATTAAAAATGGTGTGCAGGTTGTGTGTGAATGTGCCAATATGCCAACGATGCCGGACGGTGTGAATATTTTTCTTGATAGTGGTATTCTTTTGGGACCGTCCAAGGCGGCAAATGCCGGAGGTGTTGCGGTTTCAGGTCTTGAAATGTCGCAAAACAGTATGCGTCTTGCATGGACGGCACAGGAAGTTGACCAACGGCTAAAAACAATTATGCAAACCATTCATAAAGTTTGCCTTGATACTGCACAAGCGTATGGCAAACCGCAAAATTATGTTCTGGGAGCAAATATCGGCGGATTTTTAAAGGTTGCAAATGCTATGTTGGCACATGGAATTGTATAGTATTTGCAATGTGATTAAATATATCGTGCAACAAATTAAAGATAAAGTTGCTATAAAGCAACATGCATTGTAGTTTGATTTGAAAGTATAAAAAATGTAACAGTTATTTAGGATTGCTTATACATATTTCAAAAATATGTATTAAACTGGATTATATTTTTGTAGAGGATAATACAATGTATATCATTAAAAAAAATAAAAAAACGGTTTTGCAATTTATATTTGCAAAATTATATCATTGAGTCTATTTTTTACTTGTAAACTCCGTAGCCAGCAGTTCTCCTAAACATTTTTTGCATACATCTTTATTATGGCAATTTTTGATTTGAATTAAAAATGAAGGTTGCTGCATTCCCGATTGTCCGCCAAGTTTACTCAGGCAGGACGGTTCTTTTATAAGTAAAATAAAACTGTCGTCATAAGTTCCTTCACTGGTGTTGCAAATTTCCGTTTTACAAATATCACAATAGCGTCGAATCATATTGTAGCCTCCTTATTTTTTTGTTGTTTTTGAAATAGACTTGCTTACCTGTCAACTCGCTAAATTTATTTATCGGCTTTTTAAATATAAAAATTAAAAATATTTTGAAAGTTTAAAGTGATTTTTATTTGTTGTATGCTGGTAAAGAAGATAAATAGCGTTACGGTGTTGACAGAAATAACGCAGGTATTTAAAAAACTAAAAAATGTATTTAAGTTTCGTTTTTTAGTTTTATTTGTAATTTTTATAATATAATTTATTTTTTAAAAAGAAAAAGAAGAAATTTATGGTGTAGCTTTTTGTTTTAACTAATTTTAAAAATTTGTGTTCATAAATCAACGGTAGAGAATGTAATTAAGATAGAAAAGAATGTAATATAAATTTAAAATGAGGATAAGAAGGTATGGAAAAATTTGCTGATACAAAAGCGGTATGGCTAGACGATGCAAAAATTACACAAATAGCTTCTTCCTGTAATAATGAAGACCCTGTACGAGTGCGTGAAGTTTTAGCAAAAGCACGGGAAATGAAAGGTTTAAGTTTGGAAGAAGCGGCAATACTTATGAGTATTACAACGCCTGAATTAACTGCCGAACTGTATCAAACGGCTAAAAATCTTAAAGAAGAAATTTATGGCAATCGTATTGTTTTGTTTGCACCGCTTTATATTTCCAATCTTTGTTCCAACGAATGTTTATACTGTGCTTTTCGTAAATCAAATAAAGAAGTTATTCGTCGTTCCCTTAATCATAAAGAAATAATAGAAGAAACAAAGGTCTTGTTGCGGCAGGGACATAAGCGTGTACTTATGGTTGCCGGAGAGGCATATCCGGGGAGCGGCATTGATTATGTGCTGGATTCCATTGATGCAATTTATGAAGCCCGTGATGAAAACGGTAGCAATATCCGCCGTATAAATGTCAATTTGGCTCCGCTTTCAACCGATGACTTCCGTCGTCTTAAAGAACGGAATATCGGCACATTTCAACTTTTTCAGGAAACATATCATCGCTCCACTTATAAAAAAATGCATCTTTCAGGTCCTAAAAGCGATCTTGACTGGCGTGCTTCTTCCTTTGATCGTGCTATGCTTGCCGGAATTGACGATGTCGGTATGGGGATTTTGTACGGTTTGTATGATTGGAAATATGAAACTTTGGCTTTGATGATGCATATCGCTCATTTGGAAGAGCGTTTTGGCGTTGGTTGTCATACTATCAGTGTTCCCAGAATTGAACCGGCTGTTGGTTCTGAGCTTGCTTCTAAGCCGCCTTATGCGGTTAGCGATGAAGATTTTTTAAAATTAGTGGCTATTTTGCGTTTAACTGTTCCTTATACCGGTATTATTATGTCCACCAGAGAAAATCAGGTTATTCGTAATCGTACGCTTGAGTTGGGTATTTCGCAGATTTCAGCTGGCAGCCGTACAAATCCAGGCGGCTATCAGGATAAAAGCCAGTTTGATGCCGCCCAATTTCAACTGGGCGACCACAGGAGTTTGGCAGAAGTTATCAAAGATTTGGGCGAGCATGGTTTTATTCCTTCATTTTGTACAGGTTGTTATCGGCTCGGTCGTACGGGAAAAGATTTTATGGATTTGGCAAAACCCGGACTTATTAAAACTAAATGTGCTCCCAACGCTCTTTCCACTTTTGAAGAATATTTGCTTGATTATGCCACGAAAGAATATCGGCAGGCTGGAGAACTTGCCATTGATGCGTCGTTGGCTGGTATGGATGAAAAAGTCCGTCGCGTTTCGGAGCGGTTGTTGACTAAGGTTCGTTCGGGAAAGCGAGATGTGTATTGTTAGGATTTCAGTTTTGAATAGAAATTGTAATTGTCAGGAAAAAATATGCACCGTAACGAAATAATCGAGCTTCTTTTTGCAACTCCTTATGAAGAGTTGCAGCAGCGTGCTGCTGCTGTGCTGGCAAAAGAAAAAGGTTCGCATGTTTTTGTTCGGGGGCTTATTGAATTTTCTAGTGTATGTCGGCGTAATTGTTTGTATTGCGGTTTGCGTAGTGGTAATACAAAGATAAAACGATATACGCTTTCCAAAAGCGAAATTTTGTCTGCCGCTAAAGAAGCCGTTGACGGCGGAGTTGATACCATTGTTTTGCAGTCAGGCGAATATGATATTTCTCCGCGTTGGCTGGCGGATATTATACACGATATCGCTTACAATATGGGTGTTTTCGTTACTTTGAGTGTCGGGGAACAGTCCGAAAAAGCCTGTGCGTTGTGGAAAGAAGCGGGAGCAAAACGCTTTTTGCTTAAACATGAAACTGCCGACAGGGAATTGTATGCCCGTTTGCACCCCGGACATAGTTTGCAAGAGCGGCTTGATTGTTTAAAAATGCTTGCCAAATTGGGATATGAGACAGGAAGCGGATTTATGGTTGGTCTTTTCGGGCAAAATCCCGAAACTTTGGCTGATGATATTTTGTTGGCAAAGGAGCTGCGGGTTGCGATGTGCGGAGTTGGTCCGTTTATTCCTCAAAAAGATACGCCTTTGAGTGAAAGTTCAGGCGGTACGGCGGATTTGACGTTGCGAGTTATGGCGGTTTTGCGATTGGTTTTGCCGTGGGTGAATATGCCGTCAACAACTGCTTTGGCAACAATAGATGCTATGCACGGACAAAAAAACGGTTTGTTGGCTGGGGCAAATGTTCTTATGCCGGTTTTTACGCCTGCAATGTATCGAAAAGAGTATTGTATTTATGACCACAAAAATCAGGTTAATCTGTCTTGTGCCTGTCGTGCTATAGAAGCTGCAGAACGAACCCATAATCTTACCGTTCAAAGTGAACACGCTTTGACGGCAGGTTCCGTTGATAATTCGACCCGTTTTTTGTCGTCCGTGTGGACACAACCGACAGGTCAATCACATTCATTTATTACCGTTAGGAGGTAGAAAATGTCGCGTATTGTTATGGAGCATATTTTTTATGAGCCGAATGTACCGCCCAAAGGGGCAGATTGCGAAAAAATGTTTTTTGTTCAAATTGACCCCGATAAATGTATCGGCTGTGATTCTTGTCAGCAATATTGCCCGACAGGTGCGATTTATGGAGACACGGACGATATACACGAGGTCAAATACCCGGAATTGTGCATCAATTGCGGTCAGTGTCTGACACATTGTCCCGAAATGGCTATTTATGAAGTTAATACTTGGGTGCCTGAGCTACAAAAAAAGCTCAAAGACAAAAATGTTAAATGTATTGCCATGCCCGCACCTTCCGTGCGTTATGCTTTGGGTGAAGCTTTCGGAATGGCTCCGGGAAGCGTTACTACCGGAAAAATGTTTTCGGCGCTCAAGGCTCTCGGTTTTGCACACTGCTGGGATACGGAGTTCGGTGCCGATGTAACGATTTGGGAAGAAGCTTCGGAATTTGTAGAACGGCTGGGCGAAAAAAAGCATTTGCCGCAGTTTACTTCCTGCTGTCCGGGTTGGCAGAAATATGCCGAAACGTTTTATCCTGATTTGTTGCCGCATTTTTCGTCCTGTAAATCGCCTATCGGTATGAATTCCAGATTGGGTAAAACTTACGGTGCAAAAGAACGGAAGTATAATCCGAAAAATATTTATACGGTTTCCATTATGCCCTGTATTGCTAAAAAATATGAAGGGTTGCGACCGGAATACGAATATAACGGCGAACGGGATATTGATGCGACCCTTACCACTCGTGAGCTTGCGTGGATGATTCGTGAGGCCGGTATCGATTTTAAAAATCTGCCCGACGGAGAAAGAGATTCTTTGATGGGCGAATCAACCGGCGGTGCGACTATTTTTGGAGTTACCGGCGGTGTTATGGAAGCGGCTCTTCGTTTTGCTTATCAGGCGATTACAAAGAAAAAGCCCGATTCTTGGGATTTTAAACCTGTTAGAGGTTTAAAAGGCAGAAAAGAATATACCGTTACCATTAACGGAACAAAGGTACATGTTGCCGTGGTACACGGAGCAAAACGCTTTGCTCAGGTATGTGAAGAGGTTCGGGCGGGGAAATCGCCTTATCATTTTATCGAGTTTATGGCTTGTCCGGGCGGTTGTGTTTGCGGTGGCGGTCAACCTATAATGCCGACTTTTCTTGAAACAGCCGAACGCAAGGCGACCAGTCTGTTTGCCGGTTTGAAAAAACGGCTTGCTCAAACTACAAAGGCCTAGGAGGTTTTATGTCGATACAAAATATGACAAGACGAGGATTTTTGAAGGGTGCTTGTATTCTTTCAGGTGCATTGCTGGTAAGTATTCGTATGACACATAAAGTATATGCAAGCGTTAAAGAACTTAAAGATTATATGAGCGACCGTATTAGTGCCGTTTATAATACGGATAAAGCATTTCCGAAACGGGCATCGCAGGATAACGAGCAGGTACAGGTGATGTATAAAAGCTGGTTGCAAAAACCGTTGAGCCACGAATCGGAACATCATCTGCATACGAAATGGTTTGACAAATCAAAAGGATTAAAAAAACTGACAAAAAAAGGAGATTTTCCCAATCCGCGGCAGGAAGAGTTTGAAGGCAATTCCTATCCGTATGAAGAATAATAAGATTGGCGGTTTTGCAGGGGCTTTTCGGCCCCTGTTGCCGTTTTGTTTTATGTCGGCACCGCGTGTGCCGTTTTTTTACAGGAATTTTTATGCAAACAACGCCTAAAGGTCTTCGTCTTCATATCGCTTTTTTGGGACGGCCGAATGTCGGAAAATCTTCACTTCTCAACGCTTTGACGGGGCAGCAGGTTTCCATTGTTTCGCCTGCACCCGGAACGACAACCGACCCTGTAGAAAAAACGCTGGAGTTTGCTCCGCTCGGTCCGGTTGTTTTTCTGGATACGGCAGGTCTTGGCGAAAGCGGCGAACTTGGCGAATTGCGTAGCCGTCGCACTATGGAGATTTTACAGCGTACGGACATTGCTCTTTTGATAACCGATAATGGCGGTTGGGGCGAAACCGAAATCAATTTGGTCGCCCGTTTGCAGGAAAAAAATATTCCGTTTGCCGTTGTTTATAATAAATCCGACCTTGCCGTGCAAAATAGTGTCAGACCGAAAGAACTTGATACAAGCGTTGCCTGTCTTACAGTTTCCGCTCATACAAAAAACGGTCTTGATGCCATACGAAACGAACTGGTTAAACTGGCTGCGCAAAACGAGGCGGTTTCGCCGCCGATACTTAGCGATTTATTACCGGATTGCGGTGTGGTTGTTTTGGTTGTGCCGCTTGATAGCGGGGCCCCGAAAGGACGGCTTATTTTACCGCAGGTGCAAGCCATTCGGGACAGTTTGGACGGGCGAAAAATTTGTATGGTTTGTACGCAGCAAGAGCTTGTTTCTGCTTTAAAAGTACTGAATAAAGAGCCGGATTTGGTTGTTTGTGATTCTCAAGTTGTGGGAATGGTTGCTGAAATCGTTCCGGAACGGATTGCTATGACAACATTTTCCGTTTTGATGGCAAGGTTAAAAGGTGATTTGGTCGCTTTTGCCAGCGGAACGGCAGCATTGACACATCTTGCCGTCGGTCAAAAAGTTCTCATACAGGAGGTCTGTTCTCATCACCCGCAACATGACGATATTGGTCGAATAAAACTTCCCCGATTGTTGCAAAAATTGGCAGGCGGTTTTGTCGAGTGTCAAATACAGGCGGGAAAAGAATTTGTTGCCTATGAAGATGATTTGGCGGCAATCGTTCATTGCGGAGCGTGCGTTATGACCCGAAGGCAAATGCTTGTCCGGCAACAGGCAGCCGCTGATGCAAAAATTCCTATGAGTAATTACGGTTTAGCTATTTCTTTGGCACAAAATGTTATTTTGAGAGTATTGTCGCCCTTTCCTGAAGCCCTTAACGCATTTAAAAAGACAGTAAACAAAAATAAATAAATTTGCGTTGGTTCTTTTTTATCTGTTTTATTTACTTTTAAAGTCTTTTTGATTAAAAAAATATTATTTTCTGTTTAAGCGGGAATCCGTAAATCGGTTCGGTAGAATTTCAGCTGTCATATTTTATGCAATACCCTCAAAAATTGCATTATATGCCGTATGAAAATAGATATTGGCAAAGTGAAGGAAAATTTTGCAATAAAAGCAAATTTTTTAAAGGTATATCAAAAAAGTGTAATATTATTTTATAAAAATTTTATATTATTTCCGTGCTGATTATATTTTAATGAATATGGCTTAATTTAAAAATTATAAAGAGAAAAGAAATTGTTGTTTTGTATGATATTCTCAAACGAGTAAATGTTGTGTTGAATAATTGCTGGAGAAATTGATGCGTTCTTTGCAGACCAAAATATTTGTTTTTACTGTGTTGATACTTTTAATCGGCAGCGGTGTTTTTTTGTATAGTACCTATTCTTTGTCTTATCAGGTCGTTGTAGAAGAGGTCGGCTTTAATCAGGCAACAAAAGTTGTGATGATAAAGCATTTTATGGAAAAATGGTTTGATTCAGCGACAGATGCTATTACGGCGTGGAGCAGTATTCCTGTTTTTGTCGATGCCGTAACGCAAACAGGTCCTTACGGAGCAAGAGCGGTAGAGGAATCAAGGCGACAGTTGTTTGAATTTGTATCCAAAAGTTCAAAGTTTTCTTCGGTTTATATTTATAATCTTGACGGACAATTGGTAGCTTCTTCGTTTTTCAATAAATTTGCGGAGGGAAAAAGAAAGAATGTTTCGGATTGTACCTATTTTAAGGTTGCCGCAAGCGGAAAAACGCATATTTCACAAATAATAAAAACTGATTACATCGGAGAAAAAGGATTTATTTTTGCAGTGCCGATAAAAGTGGACACTACTGTTGTCGGGGTTATGTCCGCTGTTGTATCAATTGATTTTTTTTCTTCTTTATTTGAAGAGCTTGGTGCATTGCGAACAAAAATAAATATTTTTCTGCTTGATAGTAATAACATACCTATTGTTTCTTTGTTACAGACAGATATAGATGAAGATAAATTAAAAAATGATGAACTTGAAAATATCATTTTATTTTTGAAGGAAAATTCTTTTTTGACTAAATTGGAAAAGGAGAATCAGAAACCATTCCTTAAAGATGAAAAAAATATGTATATTGTGTCGCATTTTAATAAGAATGATTGGAAAATCGTTGAAGTTTATCCTCTAAGCAATGTCAATGTAGCTATAAAAAAGATTTTAAATTATAACAGTATAGTTGTTGCATCGATTTTTTTCTGGGTAATGCTCGCTTTGTTTAAAATCTTTCATAAATATATATACAGTCGATTGTATTCTTTAAGAAAAAATATTCAACTTCTTGAGCAGGGTAAATTGTCCGCCCGTATAAAAGACGATAAGGGGCAAGATGAAATTACCTCTCTAATGGATTCTTTTAATAAAATGGCTGTCAATCTTCAGGAATCTATGGAGTCTCTTCAAAAAAGTCAGGAGCAGTATCGGCTTGCGATTGAGGGTTCAAATGACGGTATTTGGGATTGGGACGCAAAACAGGACAGTTTTTATTTTTCTTCCAAATGGTACACCATGCTCGGTTATCAGTCGGACAATCTCGGTCAGATGGATTATATGATTTTTCTTGGAATGGTTTATGAAGACGACAAAGAAAAGGTTAATCTTTGCAGGCTGGATATTTTGCAGGGAAAAATAATCAATAAATTTGCCCTTGAATTTCGTATGTATCATAAATCCGGTGAATTACGGTGGATTCGTTCCCGTGCCATTATTTTGCGTGATGATACGGGAAAGGTATATAGAATTGTTGGAGCCAATACCGATATAACACAAGAACGGCTTGTTGCGGAACAACTTGTCAAAGCAAAAGAAGAAGCGGAGATTGCCAGCCATTATAAAAGTGAATTTTTGGCAAATATGAGTCATGAAATCCGTACGCCCATCGGATTTATTACCGGTCTTTGTTATATGATGAAAGATACTGGTATGAACGAAAAACAAGCTGATTATGTACATAAGATAAAAAAATCGGCACAAAATTTACTTTCTATCGTGAACGATATTCTTGATTTTTCTAAAATAGAGGCGGGAAGACTTGAGATTGATTTACAGACCGTTAATCTGCACGAAATAATTATGTCTGTTATTGAATCTTTTCAAAGTGTTGTTCAAGAGAAAAATATTAAGTTGAAATGTTGTATTTCTCCGGAAGTTCCCGTCTTTGTAGAAAGCGATTCTTTGCGTTTAAATCAGATTTTTGTCAATCTTATCAATAATGCCATTAAATTTACTTCGGAAGGAGAAGTTGTTCTTGAGGCTAAATGTATAAGCAAAATAGAAAATAATGCAGAAGTGGAGATTGTTGTTCGCGACACCGGTATCGGAATGAGCGAGAAGCAGCAGGCAAAACTTTTTAAGGCGTTTTCTCAAGCCGACGCTTCGGTGTCCAGACAGTTCGGCGGTACGGGACTCGGTCTTGTTATCTGCCGTGATTTGTTGAAACTTTTGGGCGGTACTATTTCCGTAAGAAGTGAAGAAGGCAAAGGCACGGAATTTGTTATCAAAATGAATTTGCGTTGCGTTGATATGTCCGACCGAGAAGAGGGCGATGTTGCCGTTACAAAGCAGGCGAAAGAAGAGTTTGACGAAAACAAACTTGAAGCGTTTCCCGATGCGAAAGTTTTGCTGGCGGAAGACAGTCCGATAAATGTTATGATTGCACAAAGTCTGCTTGCCAAATTGCAGATTGTACCCGATGTCGCACAAAACGGTGAAGAAGCGTTGCAAAAAGTGCAAACCAATGATTACGACCTTATTTTGATGGATGTACAAATGCCGGTTATGGACGGTTACACGGCAACGGAAAAAATTCGTATGCTTGACGGTGAAAAATATAAAACCGTACCGATTATTGCTATGACGGCAAATGCTATGAAGCAGGATATTGAAAAGGCTCTTGCCGTCGGTATGAATGACCATTTGAGCAAGCCGATTGAGCTTAGACTTTTTTATGTATTGATTCAGCGGTATTTGACGCATTGACGGTCTGTATTGCGGATAAAGTTATGTTAAAAGCTGTAAATTTGTTGATAAATTTTATTTTACCGGGGAGGCTAATATATGAGTAATATGCCGATACGACGTAAGCTTAATCTTTTGGTTTCAACTTTGCTTTTTATAACTTGTATCGCTGTTATTTCAATTACGACTTTATCATCACGGGAAGCGTTGAAAGAAGAAATTGTTTTAAATTCTCTTCCTGCTAAAACGGCAGAAGTCGTTGCTGCCGTTGACAAACTGCTTGTTTTTCCTTCAACCATTCTTAATACCGTTGCTAAAAATCCTTTTTTGCTTGAATGGATTGAAAATGGTGAAAACCCTGATAAGACGGATTTTATTTATGCCATTGAAGATGATGTCAGAACCAGATATACCGCAGCAAGTGCCGTCAGTATCGCAACTCTAAACGGACTTAATTATTATGAAATGCTGGCTGACGGTACGAAAAAATATAAAAAAGTCCAACCGGAAATCGACGGTTGGTTTTTTGCTTTTAAGGATTCGGGTAGTAAAGTTTATGTAAATATTCATCCTCCTGACGACCCGCATTATCCGGATCAGGGTTTTTTAAATATCCGCATTGAAGACGGGCGGGGGAAATTTTTAGGTCTTACGTCCGTCGGTATGAATGTTTCCGAATTTTCCGCCTGTCTCGGTTCGAGTCATATTGGGGAAAAGGGGGTTACATTTCTCGTGCGTCAAAACGGTGAAATTATGTTTCACTCCGAAAAAAAACTGAACGGTACGAAGCTTTCCGGGCTTTCCGGTTTTAAAATGCAGGCGGACAAAATTCTTTCCGGTCAGTCTGTAACTTTTGAAACGGTTGATGCAAAGGGCAAAGAAATATTGGTTTCGACTCGTAATATTCCTATTTTGAATGCGGTTGTCGTTACCATTGCCGATGTTGAGGAATTATTTGCTCCTATCGATAAGATACGCAATATTTCCATTCTTGTCGGGGGCGGGATTTTATTGATAAGTCTGCTTATTTTGACGTTGTTTGCCGCAACGCTTACCCGACCGATGGAAGCAATTATCGCTTATGCCGATGATGTAGCCGCTGAACGCGAAACCGGTACGCCGGCGGTCTGTTCCGTTATAGAAGTTGAAAAATTGAGATTGGCTTTAAACAGTATCGTCAAATCTATGGTCGGACGTTTGCAGCAAATGAAAGAAAAAGGAAAGGAAGCCGAAGAAGCGTTGGAGTTGAGCAAAACGGCGTTGGAAAAAGCGGAATTATCTCAAAAGCAGGCTGAAGCCGGCAGAAGTAGTATTTTACGGGCAGCCGGAGAACTGGAAGGTATCGTGTCGATTGTTTCGTCAGCTTCCGAACAGCTTTCCGCCCAAATTACTCAGTCCAGCGGCGGAGCCAAACATCAGGCTGAACGAATTTCGGAAACCGTAACGGCTATGGAAGAAATGAATGTGGCGGTGCTGGAAGTTGCCCGCAATTCAGGGCAGGCATCGGAACTTTCCGAACAGGCGAAAGAAAAAGCCAAAGCCGGCTCGGAAGTTGTGCATGAAGCCGCTGAAAAAATGATTGTTTTACAGGAACAATCCCGACTTCTTAAGTCGGATATGAATGAACTTGACCGATATACAGTGGCTATTTCCGAAATTATGAGCGTGATTTCCGATATCGCCGACCAGACCAATTTGCTTGCACTCAACGCCGCCATTGAAGCCGCCAGAGCCGGAGAATACGGGCGGGGGTTTGCGGTTGTTGCCGACGAGGTTCGCAAGCTGGCGGAAAAAACGATGCATTCCACCGGCGATGTTGCCAAAGCCATTACTCAAATTCAGGAAAGTGCTGCCAAAAATATTCGTCAGGTCGAACGCACCGGAGAAATTGTGGAAGAAGTGATGGAAAAAGCACGGGAAGCGTCTTCGGCTTTGAGCGAAATTGTCAGTCTTGTTGATGAAAATTCGGATCAGGTGCGGGCTATCGCCGCCGCCAGTGAAGAACAGTCCGCTACCAGTGAGGAAATTAAGCATTCGGTAACGGAGGTAAATGTCATCTCTTCCGAAACATCGCAGGCGATGGAAAAAGCGGCTCAGGTCGTAAGCGAACTTTCCGCCCAGATAGGAGTGTTGAACAATTTGATGGACGGAATGAAAAAGGCTTAGAATATCGCTTCGATAAAAGGTTCGTATTTGTCGTGTCGATTTTATACGCGGTAAAAAAGTTAAAAAACATAAAATAATATATTTATTTCTTGACAAAATAAGATATTTGGACTTTTATTTTATTTTATTTTATTTTATGCTAAAGTTTTTTTGTTTTTGTCCGATTTATTGCAGACAGCAGCAAGGAGGTAGCTATGCAGTTGCGTACAAAATTGTTGATAGGTTTCGGTTTGATGATTTTATTGTCCGGAGTTCTCGCCTATAAAGGGCTTAGCACTCTTCAGGCATTGGATCGTTTTCGTACACTTAAGGCTTATTCCGATGAAGCGGTGTATAGTTTGCAGGAAGGCGTTGCATGCGGACAGAGATTCATTTTAGCAAACGATGTTTCGTTAAATAAAAAAGCGGGTGAATTTTTTGAAGAATCCGGTAACTATTTGGATAAAATATATAATCTGTCTCTGAGACAAGAAGTAAAAGAAAAAAGTAAAACATTACATGAGCATCTTGAAGAAATTAAAAAAGTCAACGACGATATGTTTAAACAATTCGAGTCGATGAATAAAGAACATCAGGATTTTGTTGATATCGGGATTAAAACCGTTGAACAAATTAAAGAAGCACAGGAAGTTTTTAAATCAATCGGATTAACGGACACAGCTTTGCAGATGATGGACGAGTTTTATCAGATAAGATTGGCAATGTGGCAATTTACGTCGGAACCGAAGGAAGAAACTTTGCAGAACGGATTCAATCTTTTGGCGCAATTTATCAGAGATACCAAAAAATATATGAACGCCGAGAGCTCAAGTGCCGGACTGAAAAAAGTGCTTAAAAATTTATATGCCGTCCTTGTCGAGTATGAACAACAGGGAAAGGAATACGGTCAACAAAATATTGCTTTTAGAAAACTGTTGCCTGAAGGAACTGCCAAAATAACCAAATTTGCGGAAGAGATGGTTGATTTGGACGATAATATGATGGAATTCCAAGATAATTATATGAAGACTTCCCGGAACGTTATGCTGCTTTTTTCCGCTATTATATTGATTTTGGGTATTTTTATAACCATTCTTTTGACCCGCAACGTTCTTGCCCAGCTCGGTCGCGACCCGGGAGTTTTGGTGCGTGCAACTAAAAAAATTATGAGCGGCG
>CAUTYU010000012.1:0-49594 GCA_963542765.1 uncultured Desulfovibrionales bacterium | reverse complement strand
AAAGACCTTCTATAAAAAAAATGGTCTTTTTTTATGCTCAAATTTTTCTCAGCTTTTTGAAATTAATAACCAGCTTTTTAAAAAAAAATAAAAATTCTTGCCTTAAAACACTTGCGTTTTTTTTTTTTTTTCTCGCTATGCTATTTAATTTCGGCAGACGAGGTTGTTTTTGTCTTGTATAAATTGTAATTTTTTAATGTTACAGTTTGTCTATTCTATTAGAACCAGGGGGAGAATATGAAAATTATTCAAATTTTGTTTTTATTGCTGTTAATATTTCCTTCTTTTATCGGAGCTGAAAATTATAAAATTAGTGTTACTCGCAAAGACAGTAATTTATACAAAATTGATGGTAAAGAAATGTATATTAAAACGCGTTATTGTTATGAATACGCTTATTCTGAAAATGCTTTTCTTAAGATGAGCGGGAGTTATGGTGAAATCATTTTTGCTAATTCCGGAGAAAAGTACGATGTTGAAGCAGTTTATGCTGCTATTAATCAAAGTTCAGGTGAATACTCCGTAACAGTTACTCGCAGAGATAATAATTGGTATGAAATTTGGGGAAAAGAAATTTATATTAAAACAAGAGGATGTCTTAGTCTTGCATTAGGCAAAGAAGCCGTTTTGTCTATATCTTCTAGTGGATACGGAACTCTTTATATTGATGGATATAAATGTAGTATAGAGGGCTTGTATTCAAAAGTAAGACTTTAGTTGTGTTGAAAATAATAATTCAATAAATTATTATTTTAAGTGGTGTTTGTAAATAAATTAATTTTTAATATTTTTTTAAGGAGAAAAATATTATGCAAAATCAATCTATAACTAGTGGTGATCACGCTAAATTATTTATTTTTTCAATTTTAATGCTATTATCGATGGTTTTTTTGTTTGGTATAATTCCGGTTATAATTTTGATTTTTGGTATATTTATGATGAAGAAATATCAAGATTTTACCGAAATTGAGAAATCCGTTAAGGAGGTGAAGCTTTATTTTTATGTGATGCTTATAAGTGGTGTTCCTTTATTTTTTTTTAATTCAAACCATATTCGGTATGGCGTGTGTATGGCTTTGATTATGTGGGAGGTAATTGCTGTTTTTTATTTACTTATAATACATAAGTTATTTTATCTTCCTTTATCGAGACACAGAAAATGGGTCGAAGTTAATGGAATTTTTTCAATAAAACCAAAGAATAAAAATAATTCAAAAAATCAGTTTGAGATAGATATAATCAAAGGAGAGAAGTTAAAACAATATTCTGTTGCCGATGAATTGATAAAATGGGCAAAACTCAAGGAAGATGGTTGTATTTCAGAAGATGAATTTAATGAAGTCAGAGCTAAACTCTTAAAAAAGAATTGAATATAATTGTACTTAAATTTGGTTTTTTTATATCTAATATAAGGATTTTGATATGATTGATTTAAAGCTAAGTGATTATGCGGCATGGTGGGGAGCTATAATAGCAACCTTAACCTTAATTTGTAATATGATTGTTGTATTTTTTAACCTTTAATATTGGAGATCGTAAAATGAAAAAATTTTTAATTGTAATTTTATTTGTATTTTTCTGTTTTGATGCGAACGCAGTGGTTTGGAATAAACCTTACCGTAGAGCAGATGCAGATAGGATGAATATAGCTGGATATTCATGGTTGACAAAACAAAAGAATATGCTATTTTCAGTACATTTTAATGGAAAAGCAAAACAATTTATGAGCGAAGATGAGTTGTTTCGGTATTTTAAACTTAAAATGCGAAACTTTGTTAAAGAAATCACGGTTGTTGGTAAATTTGGTAAAGATGGAAAAAATTTTAATACTTGGGCTAATTTAAACTTAGATTTATATAGGTATAATGAAAAAACTAAAATTTATTACGGGTTTTTATTTCTTGAAATTAATCCTTTTTTATTTGATGGTGATAAATACCAAATCGTGGTAGCAATTGCCGGTTCTGACGAGCAAATTGTTGATGAAATAAAAAGTTATGTTGATTGGATGGTTGAGACCCATGCGGACGACTATTATTATATGTGTGATCTGGTACGCAAGGATAATAAAGACAGTAAAAAGAAAAAGAAGGTTAAAAAATAAAGCGGTTGCAGGCAAAATAATTTTGAATTTGTAAAGTTAAAATCAAAAAAGAGAAAAAACCGTTGTAAAAAAAATTAAATGAAGTCGCTGTCAGCTTATTGAAATTATAATAAAGACCGTCATAAAGACGGTTTTTTGTGTTTTTAATCTGCTAAAAAGTAAATTTGCTTTTATATCTACATCAGTCCGTCTTGAAGAGAGTTGATTACCGTTTTGAGATTGCCGGCGAGTTTTGCCAGTTCGTTGATGGCTTGTGCGGATTGTTCCATACTGTCTGCAGTTTCTGTGGCAATTTCTTCCACTTGTCCGGTGCTGAGAGTAACTTTTTTTGTTGTTTCGGATTGTTCATCTGTTGCCGTTGTAATTGCTTGAACCTGTTCAGATGTTTGGGAGATAAGTCCGACAATTTCTTTTAGGACTTCGCCCGATATATTTACCGATTTCGTTGCCTGATTGACCATTTCCGATGTTTTTTCCATCGCTGTGATATTATCTTTGGCGGCTTGCTGCATATTTTCAATATAATTACCTACTTCGTCGGTCGCCTGCATGGTTTTTTCGGCAAGTTTGCGTACTTCATCGGCAACAACGGCAAAACCGCGTCCGGCATCTCCTGCACGGGCAGCTTCAATTGCCGCATTGAGTGCCAATAAGTTTGTCTGGTCGGCAATATCGGAAATAACGGTCATTATTTGTCCGATTCCTTCCGTTTGTTTTTCAAGATTACCCATTGCGGAATGTAAGGCGGTTGTGTGATTATGCATTTCTTTCATTGCGGCGACAGCAGTATTGACCGCTTCTTCACCTTCTCTTGCTTTTTGTTGCGAATCGTTTGCCAATGAATTTGCATTTTCCGTATTGTGTACAACTTCGGTAACCGAATTATTCATGTGTTCCATATCGCTGACCGTGCTTTGAGCAATGTCTCGTTGTTTTTCCGCACCGTTTGCCGCTTCCGTTATTTGTTCCGCTAGTTCGTCGGAAGCTGAAGAAAGCTGTTCCGCGATGCCGGTTGCTTGGGTTGTAACTTTTTCTACCCGCGTTAAAATTTCTTGTACTCGTTGTTTTTCGGTATTTGCTGTTTTTGCGGCAATTTCCGCCTGTTCGGTTTCATATTTGGCTTGTTCTATTGCTTTTTGAATTTCTTTTTGTCCTTGGGCAAGTTGTTTTGCCATAGAATTCATCGCACAGGAAAGTTGGGTAATTTCATCTTTACCGTTTTCGTCGAGTTTTAAATCAAGATTTCCCCGTTCTATATTTTGTGTTCCTATAACGGCTAGAGAAAGAGGAGTTTGAATGCTTTTTATAATTGCAAGACTTAAAAGAGGCATCAGAATTAAAGCTATAATGCCAAAGGCAATGAGTACTGTAAAAATCCTCGGTAACAGTTCTTTTTTTAGAGCTTGGTGAATATTTTGTTTTGTAGTTGCAATGTTATTTAGATAAACACCGGTTCCGATCCAAATATCCGTTCCGGGGATAAAAAGAGCCGTTCCGATTTTATCCTGAATACCTTTATCTTTTAGTTCCCACGGGAAACGTAATAATCCGCCGCCGTTTTTGGCAATTTTTAATAATTCTTGAATGATATAATTTCCGTCGTGGTCTTGAAGTCCTTTTAAATCTTTGCCGATGAGTTTGGCATTTACTGCGTGTGCAACGCAAACCGTGCCTCGGTATGCATAAAAATATCCCGATTTGTCTTTTTCAAACCAGATTGTATCGACAATTTTACGCAGTGTTTCGAGTTTGGCTTCTTCAGAATTTTCTTTTTGTAAAGCAACGGCAAGCGAGTTTGCAAGGGCATCGGTCAGCGTTAATATTTTGGTTTTTTCTTCTTGAAAAACGATATCGCCTGCATATTGTCCGCTTGAGTAGATAAGCGTATCCGTAGAATTCCAGTATTCTGTAAGACTTAAAGCTAATAGTAAGATAAATAGTGCGGACATAATAATAAGGCGGGTTTTTATTTGTATATTGCGAAGCATTGTTATTTATTCTCCTTTTGCGTTAATTTTGTTGTTTTTTGTTTGGGCAAAGCGGTCCGAAAACGAGCATGCTTATTAAACCCGGTAGTCCGAATATTGCAACTGACAACATTTCAAACCATGATTTTTGTAAATGCAAACGTTGCAAAAATAGAAAGACGACACAAAGTAGATTGGAAGCGACCGCTATCAGCGGAAAAGGAGCAGATTCAATACGCAAAACCGTTCCAGCCTTGCCTGTTTGGAATTGGCTAATCCGAAAAAATCCCAAAAGTGAAAGTCCCTGTTCACGGCGTTTTTGGTATGAAGTTATCTGAGGTTGGCAGGGTTCTTTTTGTATTGCCCGTTGTTGCCAGAATTTATCTGTTGCAATGAATGTCGTTGGTTTTTGTATATCGTTTTTTTTGACAATTAGTGTTTTGTAAAACGGCGTATTTCTTATCTGAACCTGTGTATTTACCGCTTCGTAGTTCGGTAGCGGCAGGCGAATCAGTTTTTGGTCGTAGCCTATCAAAAAAATATTGTTGTCTGTAACGACCTGCCCGTAGTATTTTTTTTGTAAATTTTCATCGACAAAAAGAGCGAGCGGGAGACTTGAAAAAGTATTTTTCATAAAGCGACAAAGGGGTTTTCCTTTTATTTGCTTAAGTTGAAAGAGTTTGTTTTGTCCGTCGATAAAAAACAGCCCTTCGTCAAACAGTTTTTGCGGTTCGGGGTTGTTTGCCGCCAGTTGTACGGGAAAGGTTACGCCCGATTGCAGCAGAGCGTGGGTAAAAATTTCACTTTTTTCCTTTTTATTACGACCTGTTTTACAGTCGATGAAACGGACGGCGTTTTTGTCAAAAAGTAAAACATCATCAGGTAAAGACAATTCGGCGGTTTGTGGAGCGGATTCAAGCAAAAAGTAAAGTGGAAGTCGATGTTTAAAAACCTTGCCGGGATAAATGCGGAAATTATGATTTGTGAGGGCATCTTGATAAGAAAATGTCTCACCTTCCAAATAAAGCGGAAAAATGTTGTTTTTTAATCCGTCTCGATGGAAGAAAAAAGGCATCAGTTTTCTTGCTTCGATTTGGGCGAGTTTTTCGCCGTTTGTGTTGCGGTAAATAATTCCTGTAGGCGTGTTTTCCCAAAGAATAAAACTTTGTGTAATCGGGCTATATTGTCCTGAAATATTGCGGTTTTCTCCGATTGTCGTTCGAAGATATATTTTGGGTAAAAACCAGCTTAAAATGATTAGACATAAAAAAAATGGAACAATGCGGAAAAAATGAACGGACATCAGTCGCCCTCCTTTATTCGCAAGGCGGAAGTATTGAGGGCGAAAAGCCATGGAATACAAATAAGCGTATAGGTTGAAAGTTCGAGTGCGGCAAAACCGCGGCTTGAAGTCAGCAGTACAAAAAAACCGTAGCCGGTAAGGGCTAAACAGATTTTTCGCAGCAGTGTCGGTTCGGCAATTGTGGCGGCAACGGAACACCATGAGGTAATGCCGATTAAAAAATATGGAATAATTGTCAAATAAAGCAACCAAGTCATTTTTGTCGGAAAGCCGTTTTTGCAGGCAATGAACCAAAAACCGGCGGAAGTAAAGATAAAAAGCAGACTCAGCAGTCCAAGCCCTGTCCCGACAATAACAAAAAATAGGTAGTGATGATTCATCGGCAGATGAAAAAGCAGTCTCAGTCGCCTGTTGCTACATTCCGGAACGAGTTGAAAAGCGGCAAACCAAATTGAGGCGAAGAGAAAAACCCATTTTATGGATTCAAAAAAAATTGTTTCTTTATAAATGATTTGAAACCAAAGTTCGCTGCTGCCGTGCGTGAGGCGAAATCCTTGCAGCGATAGATAATAATCGCTCAACGCTCCCAACATCAGTAAAAAAGGCAAATACCAAATGCGGCGTATTTTGTACCATTCTTTTTTGAACATTGCTGTAAACAAGGTCTTTCTCCTGTTTTAATAGCGACCGGTCATACCCATAAAAGCCTCTTCCAGATTCATTTGTACGGTATTGATTGGAACGGAGGGAAGTAGACCGGCTTGTTGCAGTTCGGGTAGAATTGCATCTTTTGCAAGGTAACTGAAAATAGACAGATTTTTTTTGCCGATTTCTGTTCGCAGGATTTTATTATTTATATTTTGCAAAAAAGTTTCTTGTGAACAATTCGGCTTGAGTATGAGCGGTAACGGTAAATCGTAGCGGAAAAATGAATGTAAAAAATTGTCTTTGGAAGTGTTGGCGATGATTTTTCCTTTTTGTAAAATTATGATGGTGTCCAAAAAATCGTCCAGTTCCTGTACGATATGACTGGTAAGTAAAACCGTTGTTTTGTATTTGTCTACATAGTTTCTTAAAAAATCCATAAATAAATAACGATAGCCGACATCAAGTCCGAGTGAATAATCGTCTAAAATCATCAGTTTCGGTTGTTGTGCCAAAATCAGTCCCAATGTAATTTGTGAACGCTGCCCGCAGGAAAGTCGGGCAATTTGTTGTTTTTTGGATACTTTTAGGCGGTCAGTGAGGTCGTAATATAGACGTTTGTCCCAATTCGGATAAAAAGCGGCGTAAAATTCTTCAATTTCCTGAATAGTCATAAAATCATATTGTATAAATCCTTCATGCAGCAAGCCGATATTACGGCGTTGTTTGGGCGGAATGGAATGGCTCGGAAAGCCCAATACGGAGCATTCACCGGAACTTGGTTGTAAAAATCCCATAAGAATGTTGATTGTTGTGCTTTTTCCTGCACCGTTTTTACCCAGCAGCCCGACAATTCCGCCTTGTTCTATTTTGAAATCAATACCGTGTAGTACTTCTGTTTTGTTGTAACAATGGCGAAGATTTTTACATTCAATGACTGTTTCCATTTTGCTCGGTTAGAATTTTTATTTTATTGTTTGTTTTTTACCTTGCTTTTTATTTCGACAAAAGCTTTTTCACCGTTTAGCATATTGGCAAGTTCCGTAGTTACCATCTGTTCCGTAATATTTTTTAAGTGTTTTTCCGTTTCGTTGCTCCATTCTATAGTCGGGAGTCCGCTTCTTATTTCTAGTTGCATATAGCGTTGCCAAAATATATTGGTATTTCGCATCGTTTTCCACGAAGTTTGTAGTGGCAGGCGAGCTTTTTTCAGTTCTTCTTTTGTTACCTTCCATGCTTTTATATTGCCAACAAATTCTTTTATTTTTGAAACATATTTGTTTTCCGTTGAGAGATTAAATGTCAGATAGCCATATCCGTTTTCTGATAGCGGAGCTTGGTAATACGCTTGCGGGCTGTATGTTACACCCATATTTTCCCGCAGTTCTTGGCGAAAATAATCTTGTAAAACCGAGGCTGCCAGTTGGCGAGTCAGATACAGTTTTTGGTTGTGGACATCATTTAGAGGATAGTAACGGGCAAAAACCAATTTGGCTTTATCGACGCTGTCATCAATTTCTTTTTCCAGTGATTTTTCTTTCGGAAAAATATTTTGGTTCGCATCGTTTTTGGCTGCATTTTCTGATTTTTGCTTGGGTAAGCTGCCGAAAGTACGACCGAGTTGGGTGCAGGCTTCCTTTATATTAAAATTACCGGTTACGAAAATAGCTGTCGGATTTTGCTTGTGAAGCTGTTGTAAAAATGCTTGCAGTTCTTTGAGTTTGATTGATTTTGCATCGCTTGCTTCCAGCGGAGCAAAACAGGGATTATTGCCATGGAGAAAGTAGGCAGTTTCTGCTTTATATACACCGTCTACAGTGAAAAATCGTTCTTTTTTTTGTAAATCAAGGTTCATTTTAACGCGGTCAAGCATTTTTTGGTTTATTATCGGATCTTTAAACTGAGTGTAGGCAGCTAAAATAAGATTGGTCAGTTGTGAGGAAAACGCCGAGCCGGAGATGGTCGCTCCGAATGCATCGTAGTTTTCTGTCATTTTGCCGCCAAGTTCGATAAAAAGTCGCTGGGTATCTTGCTCGGATAATTTTCCCAGTCCGCCTTGAGCAAGTGTTTGTTCGGCGAGTTTACGAAGTATGATTTCCCGTTTTGAATATGTTTCTTGGGGTTTCGCGAAAAAGATGTGTACTTTGGCGATTTCATCTTTTTCAAGTAGGGTCGGCAGTAAATAAACCGGAATGTCGTTTTGCAGTTTAAAAGAGTGCAGTGTCGGTGCGTTCGCTTGTGTCGGGTCAAGTTTTTTCTTGGTCAATTTTGGCAGTTTTGCCATGTATGTTTTGGCAAGCGGCAAATATGGAAATTTTTCGCTTTTGCTTTCGATATGTTCTTTGACAGGACGGGCGATTGCCGTTTGCCAGTGTTGCAGGATTTTTTTGTCGCTTGGCGGATTTGTCGCTTCGACAAAAAAGGAAAGTTTGTCGGTATCAAGTATTTGGATAAGCGTTTCTCTGATTTTTTCTGATGTGATTTCGGCAGATAGTTCGTCAAATAATTGTTTTTCAAAATTGATATCGGTATAAACTTGGTTGTTATTGGCGTAATAAACAAATTCGTCTGCTATATTTCTGTTGAGCATTGAGCTTTTCTTTTTTGCTCGTTTGGTAATTTGCGAGGAAATATAGCGTTTTGCCTGTTCGATTTCCTGTTTGCTGAATCCGAATTTTTTCACACTGTTGATTTCTTCAGCAAGAGCGTCCAGTACGCGATATTCTCCGCCACTTGGGCATTTGCTGTAAATAAGAACTAGCGGCATCAGTCCGCTTTGCTGCATATTGATAAAGCCGGCTTGACTCCAGAGGTCGCTTGTTTGCTGTTTGCGTTGTAAAAGTCTTTGCTGGAGGCAATATTGAATCGTAATATCGGTAAGGCTTTTGAGTTGAGCTTGTTTAGAATCATTTTGATGTGAGCGTTGATGTGTAAAAAATAAAAAGATTTCCGAACCTGAAATCGGGCGTTTGACACTGTAGGCGTATACTCCTTGTTTAAGCGTATCACCCCAAGACGGAACGACGGGAGACGGAGTTGCAGGCATGGAGTCAAAGGCTTTTTTGACAAGCGGCGTAATGAATTTGGGCTGTACATCGCCTACCACGACGAGCATCATACGATCGGGATGATACCATGTCCGGTAAAATTCTTGCAGCGATTTTGATGTTGCATTTTCGATACATTCCTGCGTGCCGATGACATCGTTTGTAAAGGCGGTATCGGCGTAAACTTTGGCAAATCGTTTTTTGCGTGCCTGAAAAACTTCACCGTCTCGGACAGCTTTTTCCGATAAAATAACACCTTTTTCCGCATCTACTTCTTTTTGGCTGATGGTTGCTCCGTCCGCAAAATCACGCAAAACTTGCAGTCCGTCTTGTATGGTTTTTTGGTCGTCTTTTGCCAGATTGAGTTTATAAACCGTTTCGGCAAGGCTGGTATGGGCATTGGTATCGCCGCCAAAACTCATTCCATTTTTTTGGAAAAATTCTATTAAGGTTCCGGCGGGATAATTGCGAGAACCGTTAAAAACCATATGTTCCAGAAAATGAGCGTATCCCAGCTGATCGGGGCGTTCCATAAGTGAACCGACCTGTACATTGAGGTAGAGCGTAACTCGACCTTTGGGATTTTTATTGGGAATAACGGCGTAACGCAGTCCATTTTTGAGGCGATGAAAACTTACATCGGGACGGGGCGGCAATTTTGATTTTTCGTGAGCCCATTTCCCGTCGTACCAAAAGGCTTCCGTCGGAAAATTCGGAGGTAGTGGAAGATTGTTGGCTGCCAGTCGAGAGGAAAAACAAAAAACGAAAAGAAAAATCCAAGAAAAAATCAATTTTATATTTTGCATATATGTTCCTTGCTGTAATTTATGTTTTGTTATGTAATTGGCGAGATTGTTGAAAAAATTGTTTGTTGTCAAGTTTTCGGAGCAAGCGTCCGTAAAATGTTGCGGCGTTTTGAAGTCGGAACGGTTTTTTTATTGTTGGAAGCGAAAATGCGGCTGCAAAGATTTTGAAAACTTTTGCAGTCGCATTTTTTGTGTATTATTTGATGCAAGATTTCATTTGGATACCGAAATCAGGGCAATTTTGTTCCTTTTAACGTAATTAGAATGAATATTTCAAGCCCAGATAAAATTGCCGTCCCATTTGGTTGGTAATTCTTCTGTTTACTGTTTTTGTTGTATCAATATCGACCGTATTTATTTTGTCGAGCAGGTTGGTGATGTCGAGTTCTGCCGTCAAAATATGGTCATTGTAGATTGTAACATCATATCGGGCGGATAAATCGACATTAAAAATGTCTTTTCTGTCTACGATTTCATAGGACTTTGTTTCTTTACCGTCAGGAGCAATTTGACGCATCGCTATCAGGTGGATAAGTTCGCCACCTGTTTCATAGCGTAAGACCGGCATAAACCGCAGTGAATTATCCAAAAACCGCATTTCTTGTGAATAGGTTATGACCCACGGAGCGGCGAAGTTGCCGGTAGGCAGTTTGTCGCGTGTAACCCATTTGCCGTCGAGTTTTACATAGTCGCTGTTATTTTGATGATCATCTTCTTCAAACCCTCTTTCCCATTGGCTATAGTTGCTTTTTGTTTCGGAATAGGTGGCGGCGAGCTTGCAGGTATGTTGTCCGAATTCGTTAAAATCAACAACTTTTTTGGCATTGAGGGTTAAACCCCAATATTTTGATTTTCCGTCGTTGGTGAGGATATCGGTCTTTCCTTCTTTGTGTGTCCGCATCTGGTCTTGGTATTTCCTGTTGACATAGGTAACGCTCAGATTGGTATCAAAAATAAAAGCGGAAGCACCGGCGGTGTATTCGTCGGTGTAGGGAGTTTTCATATCGCCGAGTTTGTAAGATTTTTTAGTGTCGCCAAGCAATGAGTCAAAGTTCCAAGGAGTGAGGTTTCCGCCTACGAAGTTTCTTTTGTATTTTTTTCCGACCGGTCGTACTTGGATTGCGTAGGCTAAAAGCTGTGAGCCGTAGTAGCGGTTAAATCCGCTGAAAAGATTAAACCGCTTATCGTTTAAGATGTCCATATTGGCAAGAAAACGGGGAGCGAGATTGCTCTTTCGGGTGATATTGTCCCAAGAAAGCCGCAGTCCGGGACGCAGGCTGAAACGCTCGACTCCAATCTTGTCTTCCAAAAATACGGCAGCGGTATTGTAGCCTTTTGATTTGGAAGAGGCGTGCCAATTCTGTCGTACTTCCGCATATTGTTCTCCGGCAACAATACCGTCGGACAAGCTGCCGGTTACCGCAGCTTGAGGCTTGGGGGTAGTATAAACGGTGTAACCGCCGAAATCATGTTTGGCTTGTACGAATTTTAAATCAATACCGCTAAGGATTTTGTGTTGTAAAATATCGGTTGTGAAATCCTGAAATTGGAAGTGGTTTTTCAGTTCATAGGTGTTTTGGTAATTGGCAACATTTCCAAACATACCTTCAGTGGCATTTCCGCCTTTTGTCCAGTTGGCATATTTGCTGGGGGTTGCTCCGATTCTTGCTTTCCAGTTGTATGTTGTATCGGAGTTGGAAGTTCTTGAGACTTCGGTACGGGAAAATGCCGCAATATTTTTCCATTCGCCAAGAGCTGTATCCCATTTGGTTTCCAAGTTTAAGCTGAAACCTCCGCCGTTAATGCTGTATTCTCCGTTTTTTACATTTTTGGGAAACATTTTTGCAGAGTAGGGGGCGTAAGTGGCGGTGAGTGCGGTGCTGATATTGTCGGCTAAAAGACTGTCTAAGCGAATAAGATAATTTTCGTTCAAACGGCGGGAAGTTTTTTCAAGCGGAGTATCGTTGTTGCTATAGATTTGATAAACGGGAATTGTTGACCATTTGCGGTCGTAGGTGATGAGCATTCCCAGATTGTCGAAAATCGGACCTTCCGCCGTTGCTCCAAGTGACCATTTTTGAAATTTGAGATGTTGTCCGTCTTGAAACGTCGGATAATCTTGCGGCTGAGCCTGTTCGTGATAATGTTTTTTCGCCCATTGGTCTCTTGTGTGGCGACTTCTCAGGGCAAAATGCCAGCGGTCTTTTTGTGCATCTCTGATTTTGGCATCGACGACACCGCCCAGAAAATCGCCGTAAGCGGCAGAAATGTTTTCAGTGTAGGCGGTAACCGATTCGAGCAGTCCGGTATCAATAAACATTGCCTGTGAATCGCCGTAAATCTCTGTTTTGGTATGAGGGATTTTTTCATCAAAGCCGCCGGGATTGATGGTATTATTGTTGCTCATTCCGTTAATCATAAAATTGTTTTCGTAATGATGAGCACCGCGAATGGAGATTTTTGGGGGAGTAATCGAACCGCCTGTCATTGTGTCCAATGCCAAAGCGTCAAATTGAATATTGGAATCGCCCCGAAGTGCACCGGTAATGCTGCCTGTTGCATTGGGTTGTAGGGCGAGAGTGGATTTTTTGAGTGTGATTTCGTTCGGTTTTTCCGCTAAAACCGTTATGGTTTGCAGTTCAAATGCCTGTTTTTCACTTTTGTTTTGTTTTTGTTCAGATTTTATTTGCTCTTCTTCTCTCTCTCTCTCTGCCGATAAAGCATTTGTGACGGTGAGGAGTAAAATTATGCAGATTAAAAAAAGTTTTTTCATACGCTTTTTCTCCTAAATTGTGGGTTGTAAGGTTGGTGTGAAACTCCGAAAAACTAAGCAAAAATTGTAAGTCTGTGATTTTTGTCTTTGTTTTTGTACGGGCTTATATTTTTGTTATCTGTTGGATTATAAAATTGCCTTGAGTTTTTTAGTTTGTCAACTCTATCTTAAATTTATTCGCAAAAAATGTTCGCCAAAAGTCAAAACGGCTTGACATAAAATTTTTTCTTTTTTATACGACTATATATGAACAAATGAACATATAAGAAGGAGATAAAATGTCTGAAGAGATTGAAAGTTGTCATTGTATCGAGCCGCATCCAGAAGTGTTGGAAAAAGTTCGCCAAAATATGGTTGATGAAGAACGGTTATATGATTTGGCGGAGCTTTTTAAGGCTTTTGGTGATTCGACCCGGATTCGGATTTTGTGGGCTCTTGACCAAGGCGAGTTGTGTGTGTGCGATATCGCGGCACTTTTAAAAATGAGTCAGTCGGCGATTTCTCATCAGCTACGCACGCTCAAGCAGTCACGGCTCGTGAATTTTCGCAGGGAAGGGAAGACGGTTTTTTATTTTTTGGACGACGACCATGTTCATGAGATTTTCAAGCAGGGGTTTCGTCATATTTTAGAAAAGTAAGTAAATTTTTGTATTTAAAAAGATGATGTTTGTATGAAAAAGCGGTGGATAAAGATTTTTGTCGGGTTTGTTTTTTTTGTTTTGTCATTTTTGCTGCCGAAAATTGCGGGTGAAGATTGGCAAAGCGGTATTCAAATAGGGCTCTTGCTGGCGGCATATCTGATTGTCGGGTTTGATATTCTTTGGGCTGCTGCAAAGGGTCTTTTGGGAGGCGAGCCGCTTGGCGAGGATTTTTTGATGTGTGTTGCGTCTCTCGGAGCGATGGCAATCGGGCAATATCACGAGGCTGTGGCGGTTTTGGCTTTTTATCAAATCGGTGAACTGTGTCAGTCTTATGCGGTTGGAAAATCTCGTAAATCTATTGCGGATTTGATGGATATCAGTCCTGAATTTGCCAATGTTCGGCGAAATGATACGTGGGTGCAAGTTATTCCCGAAAAAGTGCAAATCGGTGAAGAAATTTTGATAAAGCCAGGTGAAAAAGTGCCGCTTGAATGTAGCGTGATAAAAGGCGAGTCGCTTATTGATACTTCGGCGTTGACGGGTGAGTCCGCTCCCGTTGCGTGTAGCGAGGGCGACAATCTTATCAGCGGTTCGATAAATCTACGAACTCCGCTTTTTTGTAAAGTTACGGCTCTTTTTGCGGATTCTACCGTGCAGAAAATTCTTGATTTGGTCGAACGTTCTTCGGAAAAAAAATCAAGACAAGAGCGGTTTATTACCCGTTTTGCCCGCATTTATACACCTGCGGTTGTCGGTGTTGCGATGCTTTTGGCTGTCGTGCCGCCGTTTTTTGGGGGGGGAGATTTTTTTACTTGGCTGTATCGGGCGTTGACTTTTTTGGTCGTGTCTTGTCCGTGTGCCTTGGTTATTTCCGTTCCGCTTTCTTTTTTTGGCGGTATCGGCAGTGCAGGCAGGCAAGGAATTTTGATGAAAGGCGGCGTGTATTTGGAAAGTTTGGCGGAGGCAAAAACATTTATTTTTGACAAAACCGGAACTTTGACAACAGGGCATTTGCAGGTAAAAAGCGTCCTTCCGACAAATAGTTTTTCGGCAGAAGAATTGTCGGAGCTGGCAGCTCGTGCCGAATTTTATTCTGATCACCCGATTGCAGTTGCTTTGCGTGAAAATTATAAAAAAATAAGCGAGGTAAAAGCGGCTGAAAAAATCGAAGAATTGGCGGGTTTCGGGATAAAAGCCGAAATCGATGGACGGGAAATTTTGGTCGGTAATAACCGTTTGCTTGCCGAAAAGGGGATTTCGGGCAGCACGGAAAGCGGTGTACAAATTGCCGTAAACGGAAAATTTGTCGGTTCGATTGAGGTTAGTGATAAAATAAAAGCCGACGCTTTGCAGACGATGGCAGCTTTGCGGAAATCGGGAGCGAAATCGCTGGTGTTGTTGACAGGCGACAGACATGCGGCCGGTGCGGAAATTGCCGAGAAACTTTCTTTTGATGAAGTTGCAAGCGAGCTTTTGCCGACGGACAAGGTGGCGGAAATTGAGCGGCGGCTCAGTAAAAAATCAAAGCTGGTTTTTGTTGGCGACGGCATAAATGACGCTCCCGCTCTTGCACGGGCAGATGTCGGCGTGGCGATGGGAGCGTTGGGTTCCAAAGCGGCGATTGAAGCGGCGGACATTGTTTTATTGTCGGATGAATTGCATAAAATTCCGCAGGCAATCGGGATTGCTCGTAAAACAATTGCAATCGCTAAAGAAAATATCGTGTTTGCTCTTGGCGTAAAATTTGCCATTTTAGGTTTGGCGTGTTTTGGTTTCGTGTCGATGTGGGCGGCGGTTTTTGCCGATGTCGGTGTTGCTTTGCTGGCAATTGTAAATTCGTTACGGGCATTAATTCCCGTGCAGACGGTGCCGGGAGCGGAAAAAATTTGTGACTGCAAAAATTGTCGATAAAATTGTAGGCTAAAAAGACGATGTTTTGTGTTGAGTATAATTTATAACAAAAAGGAAAAAAGAAAATGGATATGAAATTATTTGAACAAAAGTTGGAGGAAATGTTTCGCAAAGAAGATGTGCAGTTTGAAAAAATGCAGGACGAAGACGAAGCGGGAGCGATTTGGTATTTTGATATCGATGAGCTTTTTGGCTTTGTACAATATGAAAATAGCGGAAAAATTGATTATAACGGAGCGGTTGTTAATATTGCCTTGAATATTACGTCCCTTGAAAACTACGATAAAGACGAGTTATTGGAGATTTTGCAAATCAACAGCGTTCTTTCTTCTATGCATTTGACCGCCGAGCTTGATCCTGAAAAGGAAAATGTGTGTACAATATTTTTGCAGCGGTCGATTGCCGCGGATAAATTCGTAGCGGAAGATTTTCCTCGTCATATTCAGGATATGGTTGATGTTATGGACGAGGTTTTTGAATAAGATGAAAAGTGTTTTTGAGCCGATTTCCTTGCACGGACAGGAAAAATATTTGGAATATTTGCGAAAAACGCCGCAAATTTCGTCGGATTACAGTTTTATCAATCTTTGGGGCTGGCAGGAAAATTATGGCTTGGAATGGGCATTTTCGCCCGAACTGGTTTTTATTCGTCAAACAAAGCCGACGATTCGCTATTGGTCGCCGATTGGAAATTGGTTGATATTTGATTGGAAAAAGCTCGGAGCATATCTTGGGGAAGAGGTTATTTTGGCACGAGTTCCCGAAGGTTTAAAAGAAATAATGACCTGTCAGCTTGACGGTTTGCAGGTGGTAGAAAATCGTGATGACTGGGATTATTTGTATTCCCGGCAGGAACTTGCCGAGCTGCGTGGAAACCGCTTTCACAAAAAGAAAAATCTCGTTCGGCAGTTTGAAAGAGACTATGCTGTTGAATATATTTCGCTGAGCAGTGAAGATGTTGAGCAGGTGCTGACTTTTCAGACCGAATGGTTGATGTGGAGAAATTTTGAGGGTGAAAATACGCTTGATGCGGAAAACAGGGCAATTTATCGGGTTTTGCGAGATTGGGATAGGCTGAGCGGCATTGCGGGCGGCGGATTTTTATATGAAAATCGGATCATCGCTTATACGATTGGTGAGCGACTGGACGAGAAAACAGTTGTTATTCATTTTGAAAAGGGCTGTCCGAATTTTAAGGGTATTTATCAGGCAATCAATCAGGCATTTTTGCTGCACGGAGCGGTGGATTTTGAATTTGTAAACCGCGAGCAGGATTTGGGAGACCCGGGACTGAGGAAATCAAAGGAGTCTTACAATCCTCTTTCCTATTTAAAAAAATACACTGTGAAAAACGGTGGATAGAAACGTATAGGCAATGTAATTTCGAATACTTCACCCCATTTTTGAATACATCGCACAGGGCAAAAAACTTAATTTTCGGTCGCTGCATTTTTTAATGCCGTTTTTAGCGGTTGTTCATACCGTTTTTTTATCAATAATTTTATTTTCGTTGTTTTTAAATTTACGATTTGATTGCCGACAGCTTCGCTAAATTTCCTGTTCATTCTTATGACATTGCTTTTTATAAAAAAGGTCTATATGCTACTGTTTTTTAATGGTAAATGTGTGCTTTTCGGTACACATTGCTCTTTATAGGGCGTTTTTACAGTAATTTGCGGCAGGAGTAAGTATGACTCGCAAGGACAGAACAGAAGGAATTTATAGTCGGCGTGAAGTATTGGATAAATCCGAACGGGCTAAATTTTATCAAATTCAGCTCAAAGAATTATTAAATTATGCGTATCGTTATTCTGAAGATGTAAAAAAGCGTTTTGACCGTGCTCAGTTTTCGCCTGATAATTTCAAGAGTTTGTCCGATTTAAAACATATTCCGATTCTAAAAAAGAAAGAACTTATTTTTTTGCAGTCCATGGGACCGCGTTTGGGCGGTTTGTTGACGAAGGATTTGGGAGAATTGAAGCGGATTTTTCTTTCTCCCGGACCGATTTTTGACCCTGAGGATCGCGAACTTGATTATTGGGGTTGGACGGAAGGTTTTTATGCGGTAGGTTTTCGTCCCGGAGATATTGCCCAGATTGCCTTTAATTATCATCTTACGCCTGCAGGTTTGATGTTTGAAGAACCGCTTCAGCAGCTTAACTGCTCGGTTGTGCCTGCCGGACCGGGTAACACGAATACTCAGCTTGATATTATGCAAAAATTGCGGGTAACCGGTTATGTCGGTACGCCCAGTTATTTGATGCACTTGGCACAAAAAGCGGAAGAGCGGGGTATGAATTTGCGCAAAGATTTGTATCTTGAGGTTGCTTTTGTAACCGGTGAGAAATTTTCCGAAAAAATGCGAAATACGCTCGAAAAGAAATTTGATTTGATTTTGCGGCAGGGATACGGAACGGCAGATGTAGGTTGTATCGGATATGAATGTTTTCATAAATGCGGTTTGCATATCGGCAATCGGGTTTATGTTGAAATCTGTCATCCCGATACGGGCATTCCACTTAAAGACGGTGATGTCGGTGAAATAGTTATCACTTCATTTAACAAAACTTATCCGCTTATTCGTTTGGCAACAGGCGATTTGGGATATATTCAGCGTACAGCTTGTGCTTGCGGTCGCACTTCGCCGCGTATTGGCAATATCGTCGGTCGGGTTGATACGACTGCCAGAATTAAAGGTATGTTTGTTTATCCACATCAGGTCGAACAGCTTATTGCCGGATATGAAGAAATTAAACGCTGGCAGATTGAGGTAACCAATCCGGACGGCATTGATGAAGTTACGCTGTCTTTGGAAGCGACTTCGTTTAAACGGGAAGAGGAACTCAAGCACGAGTTTCGCGAAAAAATCAAAATCCGTCCGAATATTAAAATTGTCGAACCGGGAACGCTGCCGCTCAAATTAAAAACTATAGAAGACCAACGGACATGGGATTAAACAGGTTCTTTGTTCTTTTGTTCGGTTGTTTCTTGTTCGCCGGTTGCAGTTTGCATAAGCAAAATCAGTTTCCTGAAATACCTAAAGTACAGTTTTTTATGGCAAGCGGCGAGAAATTTCCGCTTGCTTCCTGTATTGAGGAGCTACGTCAGGCTGATTTTATTTTGGTTGGTGAAAATCATGCCAACGCTTATGACCATTTGGTGCAGGCGTATATTATCGATTTGGCTAGGCAAGAGCGTCCAAATGTCGTTGTGGGTTTGGAAATGGTTACATCCTTGCAGCAGCCGATTTTGGACAGATTTTTTCAAGGCGAAATTGGCATTGATAATTTAAAAACGGATCTTGCATGGAAAGAGTCTTGGGGTTTTCCGTTTTCCTTGTATCGTCCTATTTTTGAGGCAGGAAGCGGTCTTCGTTTTGTTGCTTTAAATCTTGAGCGACAACGTATTCGCGAGCTTGCGACAGGACAGGAAAAAATCTTTTTTCCTTTTGTGGCGGCGTGCAGTGAGCAAGAAAAAGAACTGCGGCAGATTTTTATGCGTCATCGTGCCATGATGGGGAAAAATATGGATGAAAGTCGTTTTTTAAAAACGCAGGCTTTTTGGGATAGCGTTATGGCGTGGAATGCATGGAACGCTCGAAACAGTTTTGAGCAAAAAGAAAACGGAAAAAAATTAGACGGTTCTGCACAGAGTGTTGTGGTCGTGATTTTGGCAGGAAGTGGACATATTGAAAATGGTTGGGGAATTGAAATGCGGCTTCGCAAACTGTATCGTTCCGCCCGCATTGTTCGTTTTACGCCGCTTAGGAAGATGTCTGAGCTTGCGGATTTTCGGCAAAAAAATATCAACGGGCAAACAACGACGGTCTTTTTTTTGAGCGAACTCACAAATCGGGACTGACGTATGCCGGAACTTCCTGAAGTCGAAACTGTTGCCCGCGGTTTGCATCAAGGTCTTGTCGGGCTGCAAATTACGGATTTGAGTGTTTTTACGCCGTCGATTGTGGTTGGTGATACGGTCGCGTTCAAGCAGGGAATTTGTGGAAAAACGGTGCGGCGGATATGGCGACGGGGTAAGTTGTTGATTTTTGATTTGAGTGCAGATTTACATTTGGTTTTTCATCTTAAAATGACCGGTCGGGTATGGATTGCAGACACGATAACACAGCCTGACAAACACACGCATCTTTGTTTTTTTCTGGAAAACGGAGGCAAATTCTTTTTTCATGATGTTCGCCGTTTTGGTTATTCCCGAATTTTTTCCTCATCAGAACTTACAAAATGGGATTTTTTCGCCTCGCTCGGTTTTGAACCTTTGGAAATCGGCGTGCAGGATTTTGTCGCTCTTTTTAATGGTCGCAAGGCATCGATAAAATCCCTGCTTTTAAATCAGCATTTTTTAGCCGGAATAGGTAATATTTATGCTGATGAAGCTCTTTTTGCGAGTAAAATCAATCCTGCAACTCCGGCAAATCGTATTCCTGTTGAAAAAATGTCCGCCTTGCACGCCGCTTTGCAGACGGTTTTGAAAAAAGCTATTGCAGCAGGTGGAAGTTCCATTCGGGATTATCGCAATGCCTCCGGACAACCCGGAGAATTTCAAAATCAATTTTTGGTTTACGGGAAAAAAGATGAGCCGTGTCCTATTTGCGGGCAGCTTTTTGAAACTAGAAAAGTAGCGGGGCGAACTTCGACTTTTTGTACAAATTGTCAAAGGCTGTCTTAATTAGGGTGATGAAGACGATGTCTAACAAAAAATCATTCCAAACCGCTAAGGTGCTGATACTTTCGGGCGGACATTTTACGCATGATTTGTATTCAGCTTTTTTGCCGCCGCTTTTACCTCTTTTGGTTGAGAATTTGTCGCTTTCCATGACGCTTGCCGGATTTTTGACTGTTATTTTTCGTATTCCGTCTTTGGCAAATCCGTTTATGGGGCTTTATATTGACCGTATAAATTTGCAGTCGCTTTTTGTATTCGGACCACTTTTGACGGCGTTTTGTATGGTTTTTTTGGGAGCTGTTTCCAATTATTTTTGGTTGTGTCTGCTTATGTTTGCAGGTGGAATTAGCTCGGCGGTTTTACATGTCAGCGGTCCGGTGCTGATTGCTCAGACTTCCGGTACACAACTCGGAAAAGGTATGAGTGCGTGGATGGTTGCAGGCGAACTTGCCCGAACGTTCGGTCCGCTTTTTTGTGTAAGCGGCGTGGCATATTTTGGCATAAATCGTATGTGGCCGTTGGTTTTTGTGGCTGTTGTCCTAACTGTTTTTCTGTTTCGTTTTTGTCGAAATATGACCACAAAATCGGAAATAAAAGAAAAATCGTGGCACACGGCGTGGATTTCTTTGCGTCCCTTTGTTTTGCCGCTCGCAGGACTTTTGTTTGCAAGAGCCTTTATTTTGAATGGGTTGAGTAATTATTTGCCAGTTTATATGGTCAATAGAGGTAGTACAATTTTGATTGGCGGAGCGGCTTTGACCTTGCTTGAATTGTCGGGGACGGTCGGAACTTTTTTGGGTGGTGTTTTTAGTGATAATTGGGGAAGAAAGCCGATTTTGCTTTGGAGTTTGGCTGTTAGTCCGTTTTTGTTTTTGCTTTTTATTCTGAGTTCGGGAATTGCCGGAGCTGTTTTGCTCGTTTTATTGGGATTGACAACTTTTTCCTGCTCGCCGGTTTTGCTTGCTTTGGTACAGGATTTTTCAGGAGGTCATCGCGGAGCGGCAAATGGAATTTATATGGGACTCAATTTTGTTTTTACTGCTCTTGTTGTACTGTTAATAGGGTGGCTTGCTGATAATATCGGTTTTCAAAAAGCATTTTTGTTGAGTGCTTTCTTTGCTTTTTTAGCAATGCCATGTGCGTTTTTGTTGCCATGGAAACGGATTGAAAATTGATTTTTTAGTTTTTTGTTGACTTTAATCAAAAAAAATTTGATTCAACACTTAGTTCGTAAAAACAACTAATACTAAAAAAGGTGAAAATTATGTATAAAAAAATAATTTTGTTCAGTATTATATTATTTTGTTCTGTTTTGCCACTACAGGCAAAAAAATCCGTGGGAACGGTTGTTTCCTTAACAGGACAAGCGTGGACACAAAACGAAACGAGTAAAAGAGCTTTAAGTGTTAAAGCAGATATTATGGAAAAAGATACACTTATAACCGACAAGGACGGACGGTTGTTGGTTCTTTTTACCGACGATTCAGTTTTATCGCTCGGACCATCAACAAAAGTTGCAATACAAAGTTTTTCTTTTGACAAAACACAGGAACCGAATATGGCGGTACACATTGCCAAAGGTCTTACCCGTATTGTGAGCGGTAAAATCGTAAAGCAACGCCCGCAAAATTTTAAAATCTCTTCTCCGCTTGCCACAATGGGTATTCGCGGAACGATTACCATGCACGATGTTAAACCCGAAAGAGAACGTCATATTGTAGAATCTATTGGCAAAGGACACGATGTGTGGATTAAAGGATTGGACGGCAAAACGGTCAATTTGACCTCTTCTTTGACAAAAGTTGATTTATTTCCGAGCGAACCGACTCCGACAGCAGGACAAAATTTTGAAGTTGAAGAGCAAAAAACTATGCAACAATTTTTTATTCCTGTTCCCGCAAATCTAAATTCTTCCAAATCACCGATTAAAGAAAATATGCAAAGGCAAAGCAGTATACAAGGGCAAAGCAGTATACAAAATCAGAACGAAAGTACGTCGCAAGAAAATTCCCAAGTTACTCTACCAAGGCCTCACAAAGAGTAAATTAAATACAAATATTTTGAGAGGACTTGCCAAGGTTGCCAAAAATAAAAAAGACCATTCGCGAGCAATAATATTTTTGGAGCAACTAACCGTTCATTTTCCTTTTTTATCTTTAATATATTGATAAAAAGATTTATTTTAATTGGTTTAAGAAAGTAATAAAGATAAAAATGGTAATTTTTTTACTATGATTATTTTATCTTATTCATAAATTAAAAAAATTGATTCAACACTTAGTTCGTAAAAACAACTAATACCCAAAAAGGTGAAAATTATGTATAAAAAAATAATTTTGTTCAGTATTATATTATTTTGTTCTGTTTTGCCACTACAGGCAAAAAAATCCGTGGGAACGGTTGTTTCCTTAACAGGACAAGCGTGGACACAAAACGAAACGAGTAAAAGAGCTTTAAGTGTTAAAGCAGATATTATGGAAAAAGATACACTTATAACCGACAAGGACGGACGGTTGTTGGTTCTTTTTACCGACGATTCAGTTTTATCGCTCGGACCATCAACAAAAGTTGCAATACAAAGTTTTTCTTTTGACAAAACACAGGAACCGAATATGGCGGTACACATTGCCAAAGGTCTTACCCGTATTGTGAGCGGTAAAATCGTAAAGCAACGCCCGCAAAATTTTAAAATCTCTTCTCCGCTTGCCACAATGGGTATTCGCGGAACGATTACCATGCACGATGTTAAACCCGAAAGAGAACGTCATATTGTAGAATCTATTGGCAAAGGACACGATGTGTGGATTAAAGGATTGGACGGCAAAACGGTCAATTTGACCTCTTCTTTGACAAAAGTTGATTTATTTCCGAGCGAACCGACTCCGACAGCAGGACAAAATTTTGAAGTTGAAGAGCAAAAAACTATGCAGCAATTTTTTATTCCTGTTCCCACAAAGCTCAATTCTTCCAAATCACCGATTAAAGAAAATATACAAAGGCAAAACAGTATGAAAAATCAGGACGAAAGTACATTACGAGAAGAAAATTCTCGAGATATTATACCGGCATTTAAAATCAGGAGGGCAGATTAAATGAAAATATTTTTTTACTCGCTACAAAAGCTGTTTGTCTTCATCTGCATTCTTTTTCTTTTGGGCATTCAAAGTGTTTTTGCAAATCAGAAAGTACAAAAAGTACAAAAAGACGAACAGTTTTCCTATTCGGAGCTGCTCGAGCTTTTTCCAGCGGATACAAACATTTTGAGAGGACTTGCCAAGGTTGCCAAAAATAAAAAAGACCATTCGCGAGCAATGATATTTTTGGAGCAACTGACCGTTCATTTTCCTTTAGAAAAAGAACTTTGGCTGGATTTGGCAGAAGAGTATACGGCTCTTGGCAATACCGAGGCGGCTAAAAAAGCGTTGGAAAAAGCGGAAGAACAAGACAGTAAAATAAAGAAAATATTTGCCCTAACAGATATTAATTTGCAGGTCGGAGTCGGAGTTTTTCATGATGACAATCTTTTTTTTCAACCTCCGCAAAAAATTATTACTATTCATGATGTCACTCGGCCTGAGAGGAAGTTAATTTATGATTTGCGAGATGAACAATATCGGGCAAAATTTTCGTGGGGAAAATATGCAAACGGAGCAATAAAAATAAATCAGCGCTTTACACAGCAAGGAGCGTGGTCGGTTGTGGCAGACCTCGGCTACGGGATAAAACGCTACAACAAATTCAAGCCCGAATCGACAACTTCTTTGCGTTTGGCTGCCGGTTTACGCCATACCGGAGACAATCACGACATTGTTGCACAGGGCGTGCGAGAACAATACGAAGAAGATTTTCAAAAAAAACTTGTTCAGTCGGGAGTTGAGCTGACACTTTTTCATCAGCTTTTTTCAAATCTTTGGCATACGACCAAAGGGGTATTGATAAAACGGGAAAATCAAGAACCTAAAAATAAAGAGAAAGATGCGACAATTATTCAGCTTGAAGAATCTTTGCACCTGTTTTGGCGGCAAAATAAATTTACACTTGGCGGCAGCCTCATAACCAACAAAGCCAGAAAAAAACTATCCGATGAGATTTACAAGCGAACAGACACTTATTCGTACAATGCTTGGCAAACATCCGTTGCGGCTGATTTTTCTATAATAGATTCTTTAACGCTTTATCTTATGGCGAATTATGAAACAAGATATTACAATACAGTTCAGAGACCATATGTTCATTGGATAGCATATCGAGAAGACAGAAAAACAAGTGAGGGTATCGGTTTGCGATATTTTTTCTTTGATAATCTTTGTTTAGAAAGTGAATACACCCATTTTCGCAACCGCTCAAGTATAGAAATATTTGATTATGACAAAAATATTTTTTCATCCGGTCTAACTTGGAGGTTTTAACAGATTTTTTATCACAAATAGAACAGATTTTGATTTATGATTAAAAATTTAAAAAGATATTTTTTATGAATAAATTAAAAATATTTATATTAACATTAATTTTATTGAGTTCTACTTTGCCGCTTTATGCCCAAAAATTAGCAGGAACCGTTATTGCTCTTAGCGGCAAAGCATGGGTAGAAATAAACGGTAGAAAAGAAACCTTACAACTTAAATCCAAAATTTTTGAAAAAAATACACTTATTACGAGTACAAACGGACGACTGAAAATTCTTTTTACCGATGATTCCATTTTATCGCTTGGAAGTTCGACCACCATTAAAATCAGCAATTTTTCTTTTGGCGAAAAAGAATCGTCTAATATGGCAATTCATATTGCCAAAGGCATTACCCGCGTAGTCAGCGGAAAAATTGTCAAACAAAATCCCGACAAATTTAAAATCACCTCACCGCTGGCGACCATCGGCATCAGAGGCACGATAACCATGCACGATGTCAAAGCGAAAACCGAACAACATTTTGTCGAATCGCTGGGCAAAGGACATAACGTTTTGCTCAAAGGACGGGACGGCGGCATTGTTACTTTACATTCTTCGCTGACAGGAGTTGATTTACAACTTGGAAAAGCCACACCGAAAAATCCGCGTCCGCAAACTTGGAAAGAACAAAAAGCATTCAAAGATGCTCTATCCCTCACTTTCAAAAATTTTCCACAACAAAAAACGAATAGACAAGAAACGGCAGGACAAAACAGTCTGCGTCAAATCATCGATTCCAAAGCTTTTAATTCTCATATTGAAAGAAGTGCAGCTCCTTATGAAACATTCCCCGGTGCTAACGGACTTACACCTGGAGCAACGGTAATTTTAGGAATCGACAACGAATAAACTCATAACTGTAAATTACATTTTTTTTACCTTTAACTTTCTTCATAAATAAGATTATTATGTATAAAAAAATATTTTTTTGTATTTTTTGTATTTTTATTGTCTTTCCCGCATTCGCTGCAACAAAAGAAAAATCAGACTACAGCGAACTTTTTCTTTTTCCCGAAGATACACGCATTTTTCGTAAGGCTGCCGAAATCGCACTCAAAAAACAGGATTTAACACGAGCTGTTATTTTTCTTGAACAACTAACGGAATTATTTCCTGAAGAAAAAAAATTATGGCTGGATTTAGCAGATGCATATCTCCGTCTCGGAAATAAGCATGCCGCACAATATGCAACAAATATGGGAAAAAATACCGACGAAATCAACGATTTTAAAATCAATACCTCGTTTGAAGCAGGGGCTTTTTATGATGATAATATCTTTTTTCGTAACGGCAAAAACAGTATGCGTTTCGGCAAGGGAACACTGGATTTGTTGGATAAGGAAAAAAAATGGCAGGAAAAAGAAACTTCATGGGGCGGATATGCACAAGCCGACTTTTTTATAAATAAACAACTTATGCAAACTCCATTTTCTTTTATTACAGATATAAATGTATTTACAAAACAATACAACAAATCAACTATACAAAATTTACAAATAAATACTTTATCCGGCATTCATTATGATACTTCATCATACACAATGGCGGCATACGGAGTGCTTGAATATTTTAAAGAAGACTCTAAAAATGATTTAATGCAGTATGGCTTGCAGCCAATGCTATCTATAAAACTTTCCGACCTACATCTTACAACAAATATTGCATTGTTGCATTCAAAATATTCTGAAAATAATGATATGGATGCAATTTTTTTTCGTCTCGGACAAAATCTGACTTTTTTTAATCCCAAAGGCAGTTTTACATTTGGTGGATATTTTTTTGCAAATCTAGGTCAAAAAATTGAATCGGAAGGAAAGCAAAAAAAATTATATGATTACAACGGCTGGCAAGCTTTGGTCAGTCTTCGATATAATTTTTTCGATAATTTTCAATGTCTGCTCAATATGTCTTACGAAAACAGACAATACCAAGAACCGGCTTTGGTTTTACTCGGTTATTATGATAAAGTTATATTCAATGAAAAACGTCATGATATAAAAACCGCTTTATCTCTTAAACTGCGTTATTTTTTTACGAAAACAATCGGACTGGAAGGCAGCTACGATGGCATTCATAACGAATCCAATACCAATACTTATGATTATGTACAAAATGTCTTCGGTCTGGGAATGCTATTTAAATTTTAACCAATATTTTTTTGTTATTTTTCTTCGTCTGAATATTTTTTCCTGATAGCTTGAATTGTTTCTATTACTTCTTCCAAGCAGGAAATGATTTCCGGGTCAAAATGCGTGCCTGCATCGCGTTTCATTGTTTCCATAACTTTTTCCTGTGGCCACGCTTCTTTATAACATCTTTTACAGCTTAGAGCATCATATACATCTGCCACCGCTGTAATTCTGGCGGCAAGCGGAATATCTTCTCCAGCAAGCGGTAATACGTCCGAGCCTGTATAGCCGGTTCCGTTCCATTTTTGATGATGATGTAGTGCAATTTCATACGCCATACGGTCTATTGCAGTCAGTCCGTCCTTAAATATATCTGCTCCGAAAATACAGTGCTTTTGCATAGCTGTATATTCTTCATTATCAAGTTTACCGGGCTTTTTTAAAATATTGTCAGAGATGCCTATTTTGCCTACATCGTGGAGCATTGCAGCCAACCGAATGAGACTTTTTTCATACCGCAATTTATCAATATCCACATTATGCCGTCTTGCCCAGCAATGATAAATTTCTGCTGCGTACGCCCCGACCCGTTCAACATGCGGACTGGTTTCGTGCGGATCGCGAAGAGACGCCATGTGCAGCATACGAAAAATAAAGGATTTAACCAAATGAGCTTTTTCAATTGAATTGGCAACAAAATTTGCCAAAAACTGGATCTGTACTTCCATCGTTTTTAAAAACGGAACAGGAGTGGAAACATACGGTTTGGAATTGATAAGCTGAATAACACCCAAAACCTTATCTCTTTTGCCTGTGATGGGAACACTCAAGGTGGAAACAGTTTTATAGCCTGTTGCCTCATCAAAAGCCGAATTAAAATGATACGGCACGCCGTCAGGCAGATTATACATATTTTCAATATTAAGCAGCTTATTTTTCATGGCAACATATCCGGCAATGGAAACATCATTGAGCGGTAAAGAACTGGCTGCATAGGCGTGTTTATTTGCATTAGAAACAGAAAAAAGCGTGTCGTTATGAATATTGGCAAAAACAAGACGGTTATTTTCCACTAAAAAAATAGTACCCGCATCGGCAAATGTTATCCGCCGAGCTTCAAGCAAAATACGGTCAAGCAAAACATTCATATCGTCGTAGCGAGAAAGCTCCTTGGAAAGCTTATTGACCCATGTAAGAGGAAACTGTTGAAATCTATCAACCTCGCTTTGATAACGCATTCTGTCTCTTAACTGTTTGTATTCATCATTTTTCGCCCCGGAAATCACCATATTTTCAAATGCCATTTCTAAAGAAATCGGCAAATCAGCAAATTGTTGCTTTAAATCGGCAAATAATTTGTCAAGTTGACTGTCTGTATATGAAGGATCGTAATGAGAAAAAATCAATGACTTGACTCCGGCTGCTGCGACCTTTTGCGGCCAAACCGAAAAAGTGGAATGTCCCCAACCTTTTCGGCTTTTGTATTCTTCATCCGTGTAGGTCGCATCAACCAAAGCGACATCGGCTCCACGCATCAGCTGCAAAACAGGATTAAAATCAATATTGTCATCTGCAAGACATTCATGATCCCCGCTGAAAAAGAAACTCCAATCGTCAGCGGTAATACGATATGCAGTACACCCTCCCGGATGATTTGTCGGGCAGGTTTCTATAACAGCGGAACCGACGGTAAAGGACCCTGACGGTGCAAATTCCTGTATGGAAATACGAGCCGGAAGTTCATCAAAAGTAACCGGAAAATATGGAGAATTCATCGTGTCGCTTAAGGCACGATAGATGCCGTTTTTTCCGATACCTTGCTGGGCGTGTATGGTAATGGAAGTTGAAGCGGAAAAACAAGGAGAAAACATTGAAAATCCCATTAAATGATCCCAATGAGTATGCGTAAAACAAATATTAAGATCGGTTATATTTGTATTTAACAATTCTTTACCGAGAGTATAAATACCGGAACCGGCATCAATAATAATTTTTTCACCGGCATCCGTTGTAATTTCAATACAGGTTGTATTTCCGCCATAATGTTGAGTGGAAAAAGAAGAAACAGGTAAAGACCCGCGAATACCTCGTAATATAATTTTCATAAAGACTCACTTTATTTTGATGTAAATGTCCAGACTCCATCCCAATTTTTTGGAGGAGCTGCACAAAAAATATTACACCGTTTGACATAAACTTCATACAAAAGACAAGGATAACTGTTTGCCAAATCCGAAAATTTTTTATTCGCCAAAGCAAAATCACCTTTATCCCATGCAGTCAAAGCTTCGCTATATTGCTGCAATTCGTAAACACGATTTGCCGCCATTTCTTTACGCATAGGTTGGAAAATTTGAACAGGCTGTTTTTTGCCTTTGACCCGAACCCTGTCAAGCCGCTGCCAAAAAAAATCCTGCCGACACTGCCGTTTAGTATCTTCACTGACAATTACCTGTACGCCGTAAACTGGACACAAACTTTCCAAACGGGAAGCCAGATTTACGCTGTCGCCAATAACAGTATAAGTTAAAAGGTCGGAAGTTCCCATATTGCCGACATAAACCTGCCCCGTATGAATCCCGACACCGATATGCATTTCCGAACCATAATCCCGTTTAAGTTCCTGATTGAGTTTAACTAACGCTTCATGCATCGCCAGTGCCGTATCAACTGCTTTGTCGGTGTGCATATCCACATCAAGCGGTGCATTCCAAAAAGCCATAATGGCATCACCGATAAATTTGTCCACAGTACCTTGGCAGGAACGAATAAGCAAAGTCATCGGAGTAAAATAACGATTGAGTAAAGTTACAACCTGTTCAGGCGTAAGCTGTTCCGACATTGCCGTAAAACCTCTAACATCGGAAAAAAGAATACTCAGTTCTCGACTTTCTCCTCCAAGTGCGGTTTGCCCTTTGCCGCTTTTAAGAATTTGATTGACGACCTCGGGTGAAACATATCGCCTAAAAGTACTGTAAATCATCTTTTTTTGCCGTTCTTCATGCCAAAAACGAACACCGATGACAGCGAGTCCGGCAGCTAGCAAAGTCAGCAAAGCATATAGCGGTGAAATAAAAAGTCCTCGAACAAAAAAAGCCTGACCCGCCAGCCACATACCGCCACCACTTGCAATCCCGATAGGCAAAGCAACAACTGCTCGACACAAACCGAAAAGCAACCAGCAGGCAAAACCTGTAAAAAAGATAAGAAAAACCTGAATACCGGCAATCAACGGCGGAGTTTCAAGAAACCGTTTTGACAAAATCGCATCGACAGCTGCAGCATGTACTTCCACTCCGGGATAATATGAATCAAAAGGAGTAGGACGAATATCAACAAGACCTGTTGCCGAAGTTCCGATGAAAACAATATGGTCTTTAAGTTCCGTCGGATCAATTCTGTTTTCCAGAATATCAACGGCACTGATTGTCTTATACAATCCTGAAGCTCCACTAAACAGGACAGGCATCGTTCCATCGGAAGCTAAGGGAAAATGAAATTCGCCACATTCAAGCTTACGAAGTCCATCTTTTCCTGAATGGAGAATAAGAGAAGTTTGATTGTAGGCGACCATTAGGGTTCGTAGAGCAAGGCTCACATAAATATTGTCTTTATGGGCAAGTAAAACGGGAATTCGCCGCAATAATCCGTCGGCATCAATGTAGGCGTTAAAAAATCCAACAGGTGAAGCGTCACGAAAATTTTCAAGCGGCAAAGCAACGGAATGAGCGGATGGAACGGTTTTATAAGCGGAAATCCCTTGCGGTTCTAAAAACTCGGCAACCCCCGGTCCTGCAAAAGGCGGAGTTGGCGTTTTTTCACCTTTTACTTTGAAATAACAACCGAGAACAACCGGATTTTGTTGAAAAACATGTGCCAGAATTTGATCGTTGTCTTCAATTTCAGGAGGTAGTTCATTGATTACAATCTTTAAACCGAAATCTTCCCGCATACGATTTCGCAGCATAACCGGCGAGGTTTGGTCGGGTTCGGCAAGTAAAATATCAAGTCCGATTGCCGCGACACCAGCTTGCCCCAGCTTATCAACCAAGGCTGCCAAACGGTATCTAGGCCACGGCCACTGACCGAAACGAGCAAGGCTGGCTTCATCAATATCCACAATAAGCGGTTTTGAAGAAACTTTGTTCGGTTCGGCACTGTGCAACAAAAACTGATCGTATACTTTTAAATCAAGCTGACTCAAAAAATACGGCTGCAAGACAAAAAGTGCCGTTATGAACATTGTCATCAAAAAAGCACTTATACCTGTCAGATACGCTATACGGGAAAATGACCGTTTGGAACGGGGAGATTTCGATTGTTGAATATAATACCTCTTTATTATTATAAAATTAAATATTATTTTTTATATATAGTTGGTAGATATTGCAAAATAATTTGATAGTTTAATCGGTAGAAAATATTTTTTTGCTTGTTTTATATATAACAAAAATATATATTTTTATTAATTTTGTCAATAATACTATTTTGGGGAAAAAATAATTTTACAATTAGTTTTATTTAAAATTAACAATTAAATTTATAATAATTATTGATAACTTTTTTTAATTTATATTTTTTTGTTTTATTTGACATTTTTAGTATCGTGTTGCATTAAATTGAAAATTGCTTTTAATGTAATTTTATTTAATTTATAAAAAGGAGAAAAAATATGACACATGTACTGCCGAAACTGCCGTATGCAAAGGACGCACTAAAACCGGTTTTGTCCGAAGAAACTTTTGATTTTCATCACGGAAAGCACCATCAGGCTTATGTAAATACGCTGAATACGCTGATTATCGGAACGGAATTTGAAAATATGGAATTGGAAGAAATTATTAAAAAAGCCAGTGGCGGAATTTTTAATAATGCCGCCCAAGCGTGGAATCATGATTTTTATTGGAAATGTTTAACTCCGGAAACGGGAATGCAGCCGAGCGGCAAACTGCTTAAGATGATTAATGCCGAATTTGGCAGTCTGGAAACACTGGCGGATAATTTTTTGAAAACTGCCGTTACGACATTCGGTTCGGGTTGGGCGTGGTTGGTGCAAAATACAAACGGCAAGCTGGAGCTTGTCAGTACTTCCAATGCTGCCAATCCGATGACTTCAGGGAAAAAGCCGCTTTTGACCTGCGATGTGTGGGAACACGCATATTATATTGATTATCGTAATGTGCGTCCTGATTATGTTAAAGCTCTTTGGGGTCGAATTAACTGGGATTTTGTTTCTCAAAATTGCATCGGTTAATTTGTATTAACGCTAAAACCTGTTTGTGGAGGATTGTTTATCTTTTGCAAGCAGGTTTTTGTTTAAATAAAAAGGCGGATATGAAAAAAATTGCAACGAAAAATTTAGATTTTCAGCTCTGGAAAGCAATGCCTGAAAACGGTGAACTTGTCTGGCAATTTATTAAAAAACTCGGCATGTATCAAAAAATGGAAGCGGCGATTACCGCAACGCCAGAAGGTTTGTCACATTTGCTTGCAAAAGGTGTTGGCGAGGCTGTTTTTGGTGATTATCAAAATCGGACTGTGGCTTTTGCGTGGTTTAACAATAATTGCTCCGCTTTTATTGGCGAAAGCGGCATTTATATCGACGCTTTTTATATTGATGAAGAAGTGCGAAATCTGGGGCTTGGGAAAATTATGTTCTCTTGGATTGCAGGGCAGGCACGGGAACGGGGTTGTGGACGGTTGGAATGGGGTTGTTTGGACTGGAATACATCGGCGATTGATTTTTATTCTCGCTTCGGTGCAAAATGTGTCGATATTATGCGGATTTATCGTCTCAATTCTGAAACTTTGCAAAAAGCAGCAGATTTTAATTAAAAACGGCGGCTGAGTATGTTCCCCGAGCAAAGCCGAAATGGGGTAGATTTGAATCAATGGTTGCCGTTTTTATTATAAAATTTTTCATTATCAATAAATAAAAAATGATGGAAACAATCCGAAAATAAGCAGTGAAAAGTCGGTAATCCAGTGCAGTGTACAAAATATATATAAGTTGGTTGCCGGTTTTGAATAACATAGTTAAGAACTCGTTATTTATCGTTTTTTATTTATTTTTTTCAAGACGGGCAAAAACAAGAAAGCCTGTATGAGCGACCATACGGTCGTCCGGTCGCAGACGTTCCGCTACCGGTTTGTACCGGCGAGTTAAGATTTCTACGACTTCGACCTGTCCGAAAGCTGAGTTTTCCAGACCTTTTAAAAGTTCGCTGACTTGGTTGGTTGTCGGCAGCAAAAAGCCGATTGGTCCGCCCGGAATAAGTGCCTGTGCCGCTTGCGAAAGATAGTCCCATGGAGTGCGTACATCTAAAAACAGGGCATCGACATCTTTTTGTAAAAATCCGTTTTCAATGTCGCATTGAAAACGTTCCACCCGGTGTTCAAGCCCTGCACGGTTGAGATTTTTGCCGCAAAGTTCGGAAAATTCCGCTCGCCGTTCGTAACTAAAAACCTTGCCTTCATCGCCCACAAACCATGCCAGTGCCGTTGTCAGACTGCCAGAACCGCTTCCCGATTCGATAACCCGACTTCCCGGACCGATGCCTAATTTGACGGTGATATAGCCGATGTCTTTGGGGTAAATAATTTGTGTGCTTCGTTTGATATTTTTTATTAGGTCGTAAAGTGTGGGACGTAAAACGGTATATTCTCTGCCGATATGTGTTTTGACTTTGCCGCCAATTCCCGCCTGTAAGACTTCGTCCATTTTTAGCGTGCCGTCTTGGGTATTAAATTCTTCGCCTGTAACGGGGATTTTGAAATATCGTTTACCCTTGGGGCTGACCAGCAGTAAGACTTTGCTTGGCGTGAGCATAATTTTCTCCGAATTGTAAAAATGATAAAGGTTGTGGCTAGTCAGGCTTGCCTTGAATGTCAAGGCAAGCGAATTTTTTAGAAAAAACAGCTTTGCTTTTTGTGTAAACTTTCTTTACCGTAACCTAATAAATTATGGCGTGAAAAGAAAATATCGTAAACGGATTTTATTTAAAATTGAAAAAATATAATGTGGAGAAAGTATGGATATTGCAGAACAGATTTTGCAATTTTTTAACAAAGACAAAAGTATTGAAAATACGAAACAAGTTGAACATTCAAAGCAGGCTGAACCGACACAGCTCGAACAGGTACAAGCAGAACCGATGTTGTCTGAGCAGCTAATATCTGAACCGATATTGTCGATGGAAGGTAAAAAAAATGCCAAGACGAAATTTCCGAATTATAAAGCGAAGTCTGGCAATAAAAACGGTAATACCGGCGGAGCCAAAAACAGAAATGGTAAAAAATCTTCCGTTCAAAACGACAAATTGGAAAAATCGTCTCAAAAGCAGTCGCAAGCTCTAATGAAATCGCAAAATTCAGTTGATATGCCGCTTGAAAAATTGCAACAATCCGGTGTTTCCAAGAAAAAACGTAAAATGCTTATCAGTATTTTACCTGATGAACAGGTGGAAGTAATTTTGCAACGTAACGGAAGAATTGAAGAATATTATGTTGAAATGTTGCACCAAAATAAAACGAGGGGGAATATTTATAAAGGTAAGATTCATAATATCGACCAGTCGTTGCAGGCAGCATTTGTCAGTTACGGTGCGGAGCGAAACGGTTTTTTACAGGTCGATGAGGTTCATCCTGAATATTATCAAGGAGAAGTTGCATTAAAAAAAGGTGAACGCTATCCGCCGTTGCAAAAAGTGCTTCGTCCCGGACAGGAAGTCTTGGTACAGGTTGTCAAAGAACCGGTCGGTAAAAAAGGGGCGTTTTTGACGACTTATCTTTCTTTGCCCGGTCGATATTTTGTCCTGACTCCGGGTAGTGAGCAGTTCGGTATTTCCCGTAAAATCGAAAGTGAAAAGGAACGTCAACGACTCAAGGAAATTGTGGATGAGCTGAATTTGGACGATGGACACGGCGTTATTGTTCGCACCGTGAGTGAGATGCTCAGTAAGGCGGATCTTTCCAGAGATTTGCAGTTTTTAAAACGGCTTTGGAAAGATATTCGCAAAAAGGGTGTGGATACTAAATGTCCCAGTCTGATTTACGAAGAAAAGGATTTGGCTTTTCGGGCGGTTCGCGATTATCTAACGCCCGATGTAACGGAAATATGGATTGACCACGAACAGGCAGCCGAACAGATGCGGGATTTTGTTTCTTTGATTTTTCCTCGCCGTACAAAAATGGTTCGTTTTTATTCCGAAGATAGTCCGCTTTTTGCCCGTTTTAATTTAGAAAATCAGTTAGAATCCATTTTCAGTCGGGAAGTAAAGCTCCCAAGCGGCGGACGGTTAGTTTTTGACCAGACCGAGGCGTTGACCGCTGTTGATATTAACTCTGGAAAAACAGCAGGTGAAAAGAATTTTCGCGACCTTGCTTTTCGGACAAATATTGAAGCTGCCGAAGAAATTGCCCATCAGCTTATGTTGCGAGATATTGGCGGACAGGTTGTCATTGATTATATCGAAATGAAAGATAACAAACATATTCGCGAAGTGGAAAAAACAATTCGGACGGCACTTAAAAGTGATAAGGCTCGTACCGATATCGGCAAGATTTCCCAATACGGTTTACAACAACTTGTTCGGCAGCGACTGGGAATTTCCGCTATTTCTTCTAGTACCGAACCATGTCCGCATTGTCAGGGAACGGGCAGCCGTCGCAATCGGGAATGGTGTGCGGTGCGGGCATTAAAAGATATTTATCGTCGGTTACGAAAAAACGATTCTTCTCCTGTTGTGTACCAAACGGACCGCGACCTTGCTTTGTATTTGCTGAACGAAAAACGGGATATTTTGACTCGTTTTGAACAGCAATCGGGGATAAGTGTGCATATTGTTATTGTGGAAAATTGATGCCTAAGCTGTTGTTGCATATTTGTTGCGGACCGTGTTCGATTTATCCGGTAAAACGGCTGCAAGATCAAGGACTTGAAATTGTCGGGTTGTTTTATAATCCCAATATTCATCCGTCGCAGGAATATATTCGCAGGCGGGAAGGGGCAAAAGAAGTTGCTGCCAAAATGGGATTTACGCTCATTTGTAAGGACGATGAATACAGCCCCGAAGTATATTTGCAAGCGGTGGCTTTTCGGGAGCAAAATCGCTGTTTTTTGTGCTATCGTTTGCGTATGGCTCGTACATTTGCCATCGCTAAACGGGGAAATTTCGATTATTTTTCCTCAACGCTTCTTTATAGCAAAATGCAAAAACATGATATAGTCTGTTCTCTCGGAACGGATATGGCGGCATCGGGCAAGGTGAAATTTTGGAATGAGGATTTTCGTCTCGGCTGGAAAGAAGGAATTGAAATTTCTAAGAAATGGGGCATTTATCGTCAGCAGTTTTGCGGTTGTATTTACAGTGAATTTGAACGCTATTATAAAAACGATGGATAAAAATACAGCAATAATATAAACATTTTTTGTCCATTTATTTATACATTGCATGGGACAAAAAGTATTTGTTTTTGTTATTGCTTTTTTATTCGTTGTTTTTTTAGTTATTTTTGTGAATTAAAAGAAAGAAGAATTTTGATTTTAAAGTTTATATGTTTAGTTTTATATATTATTTTATTTTTGTTGTTGAGTGAAGCCAAAAAATATGGCAAAATAGATTGTTTGTAAAAAGAGTAAACACTTAAATTTTTGTATTTTGCAACTGTATATTCATGTCCCTTTTTGTCGGTCAAAATGCCATTATTGTACCTTTGCTTCTTGGGCGGGAACGGAGCAAGAAAGAGAGGCGTATGTCCGTACTTTGCAGACGGAAATCGCTTTTTGGGGGCGAAAACTGGGGAGGATTGTTCTTTCCAGCGTGTATTTTGGTGGCGGTACACCTTCGCTTTTATCGGTGGCTGATTTTGAGACTATTTTTGCAAATTTGAAAAAAGCTTTTATTTTGCAAGACGGAGCGGAAATTACGCTTGAAGCGAATCCTGATTCCATTTCTTCGGAACTTCTTGCTGCACTTTGTAAATTTGGCGTAAATCGCTTAAGCCTTGGTATTCAGTCTTTTGATGACAAACAATTGAAAAAAATCGGTCGCAGACACTCGGCAGGACAGGCGGAGTTGGCTTTTAGGAGAGCAAGGGCGGCAGGGTTTTCAAATATCAGCTTGGACTTTATCTGGGGACTTCCCGGGCAAAGCGTGAGTCAGTGGCTTTCTTGTTTGCGACGAGCAGTTGAGTTAGGTGCGGAGCATTTGTCTTGTTACGGACTGATGCTTGAAGAAAATACGCATTTGGCGGCGGAAGTGAAAGCAGGAAATTTGGTTTTACCCGCTGAAAAAGAGGCAGCTCGAATGTTCGTACTGGGTGGAGAGCTTTTGGAAAGCAGCGGTTATATGCAATACGAAATTTCCAATTATGCTCGAATGGGGTTATATTCTCGGCATAATAGCGGTTATTGGCAACAAGTCGATTATCTCGGACTCGGTCCCGGAGCGACTTCTACTGTTGACGGTAGGCGGTGGACAAATTCGTCCGATTTGCGAGGACATATGCAGATTGTGGCAGCAGGAAATTATGGGCAAAATGCAGAAATTATCACGCCTCGTATAGCTTTGCATGAAATGATTATGCTTTCGCTTCGAACTGTTAGCGGACTTGATTTGAAAAAATACCGTCAATTGACGGGGTTGGTATTTTGCAAACATTTTGAAAAAGAGCTTGCTTCGCTGCACGCACGAGGACTTTTACAGGTTAGAAATAATCGGTTGCGTTTGAGCCGAACGGGAATGCTTGTAAGCGATGCAATTATTGCACATTTTTTGCAAGAAACGGATTTTGTTCTTGATGAAAATTAAAAATGTGGCAGGAAATAAGAAAAATTGTGTTAACAATGAAGGATATTTTTATGAAAAAAGTTCTTTTTGTGCTATTTTGTTTATGTTTGACCGGGTGTTTTTCCGGTAAAAATTGGGAAGAACGAAGTGGTACCGTACTATATTATCAGGACGCTTCTGTGAATTTGAGCGAACTGTTGATGGAAGTTCAGGCAAAAACCGGTTCTCGGCACGAGATGACGGCTCTTTGTTATCCGTTTTTTGTGCAACAAGAGATAAGTTATCCTGCTGAAATCGGACAGCGGCTGGGAGCAGCATTTTGGGGACATTGGGTACAAAATAGTTTGTTTCCCAATATGCTTTTTTCGCATGAAAAATGGCAGGGTAAAAAGATTGCCGTTGCCGATGCCAGACGAAAAAATATTGACCTTATCGTTTGCGGTCAGATTGTTAATTTTTTGCCCGGCGGTATAACCGGGAAAACTGACCTCGCTTTGCGGATAGATATTTATGCCGTCGAATCAGGGCTTCGGATTTGGTCTTTTTTACAAAGCGGAACAATACAAAACGCTCCCGAACACGATTATATTTTGGTAAAAACTAAAAAACGAATGCCGCAAGCTCCTGAAATGGCAGTCGTGCAGGCACTCGCCGCAAGTATGGCAAAACCGCTTTTGGCTTGGGAATAATTTTGGGAATGAAAAGTATTGTATCTTATTGATATTTATCTTCAATAAAATATAAACGTATCTTTGTATTTTTGCAGGTGTATTTTTAAATTAAAAATCAAATTTTTTGTTGTTTTGACAGTATATTACCGCATTTTCGGTCAGGTTAAACATTTCTTCACCGTGTTCCAGTCCTTTTAGATGCAACAGTCCGTGTGCTAACAGCCGTACCAGTTGTTCGCGTGGTGGTTGTCCGTACAAAATGCTTTCCCGTAAAACGGAAGCTTTGCTTAAAATCAATTCTCCGCCTGTTTCTCCTTTATTTTCTTCCGGAAAGCTTAAAATATTTGTCGGAGAGTTGCAGCCTAAAAACTGTTCGTTCAAAACGGCAATTTCTTTGTCGTCAACGCAGTGCAGTTCAATGTTTCCTGTTAAATGTAAAAAAATCATCAGTTCTTTCAGCAGATTTTCCAGTTCCCGTTTGCATAGCGGTAAAAACGGAAATAAATTACCCGTTACCTGTATTTTCATTCTTGTTCCTGCCTTTCGTATGCCTGTACAATTCGGCTGACCAGTGGATGGCGGATAACATCGTTTTTGTTGAATTCAATGAATTTAACGCCTTCAACAGCTGTCAAAATTTGTCGTGCTTCAATCAGACCAGATACTGAGTATTGTGGCAAGTCAATCTGCGTAATATCTCCGGTAACGATGATTTTCGAGCCGTTTCCCATTCTGGTCAATAGCATTTTCATCTGTTTTCTGGTCGTATTTTGTGCTTCGTCTAAAATTACAAACGCTTTATTGAGTGTTCGCCCACGCATAAAAGCCAGCGGTGCAATTTCGATAATGCCCTTATCAAGCATTTCTTGTACCTGTGAAAGTTCAAGCATATCATACAAAGCATCATAGAGCGGTCGTAAATACGGATTAATTTTTTCTGCCAAATCTCCGGGCAAAAATCCCAGTTTTTCGCCGGCTTCGACTGCAGGACGGGTTAGTACAATTCGTTTGACTTCTTTTTTGAGCAAACGGGAAACCGCCACGGCAACTGCCAAATATGTTTTGCCTGTTCCTGCCGGACCTATTCCGAAAGTCAGGTCAAAATTGCACATCGCATGCAAATAATCACTTTGATGCAGATTTTTAGCTCGTACAGTTTTTTTGTGTGAAACCGGGAAAATATTTTGTTTAAAAAATGCCTCAATATCCGTTTGTAAATCTCTCTGTAACATTTGTGTGGCACAACGAATATCACTGTCGTGCAAGGTATATCCGTGTATCGTTAGTCGGTGCAGCTGTTCAAGTAAAATAGCACAAAAGGTAAGTTTTTTTTCGTCGTCGGCACTCAAAATAATCGTGTTGCCGCGGTTTTCAAAATTGATGCCCGTAAGCGAGTGTAGGCAAAGCAAATTTTGTCCCTGTGAACCGATAAGTTCGCGTACTTTATCGCTTTCGTCGAATGAAACTGTTTTGGAATATGTCATATTTTTTTCTCAACGCTTTTGTTGCAATAATTTTTAATCAATCCGAAATTGTTCTAATTTTTCCGCTTCAATTGGAACTCGTAAATTTGTTAAAACCGCATCGACTACGACCTGTCCTAATTTCGCTCCTTTATTTTTGCGTACATTTTTAACGAGTGCACACAAAACTTCTGCTTTTTGTGCCTGTTTTTGCCAACTGTATAGTCCGGCTAAACCTGCTGCCAGTGTCAGGCTGTTCGCATCAACTTCCTGTGTTGGAAAATCCCGTTTGAGAATAATATGTGCTCCCGGACAGTTTGCGGCGTGTAGCCAATAATCAAACGGACTAGAAAATTCTGAAAGCAGAAGGTGATTGGCTTTACTGTCTTTTCCCCGCAAAATTGTCCAGCCTGCTGGTAATTTGTAAATCGCTAAGGACGGATATTTTTTCTTTTTATTTTTAAGCGATACAAATCCTATTTTCGGGACGACAACGGTGTGTTTTTTTTCTTCAGCAAGTTCTTTTTGTAATTCTTTTCGGCGAGTTGCTATAAATTCAAAACCTCGTTTGCCTTTTTTACTTTTATGGAAAAATTTTTCCATATTTTCTTGCAAGGTCAAATGCGGCTCTAATGGTAAAATTATTTGTTCGTTTTCAAAATCAATTTTTAATTCCGAGTATTTTTCTTGTGGTGAATATGTATACAAAACGCTTTTGAGTAATTCGCCGTTTTTTTCCTGTTCAATCATTTTTTGCAGGCGTTTTTCGTCTTCATCGAGTTTTTCCAGATTTCGTTGTAGGCGTTTGAATCGCCGATGTTGCTCTTTTGTATTCTCTTGTATTCCGCCGACCAATTCGTTTACTTTGGCAGCATAACAATTTTCCGCCGCTTGCAAAGCCGATGAAAAAATTTGTTCGCCGTTTTCGGGATTTTTAGAAGTTTGCAGAAGTGGTGAAGGATTTGGTGGAGAATATAAAAATTTTAAATCGGTTTTTGTTTGAATTTGGCGGTGCAAATCATTTTGCAAAAGAGATTTTAAATCAGGTTCGGCAGAAATATTGGGTGGCAGTGTTGTTTGCAGGCTTAAACCTTTTTTACAGTCCAGCACGAAAAAATCATCTCGTTCGATAAACGAAAAAATAAGTTGTCGTGAAGGCCACGCAGAATACAGAGATTTAATTTTATAGTTACAAATCCGTTTTCGCAGCCACATAACCTGTGTTTGCGGGACGGGCGGATTGAGAGGTTTGGCGTGGGAAAGATAAAAGAAAAAAGAAGCCTGTGAAAGGTGAATAATAAGATAACCGATTTGTCCGAAATCAAGAGTCCAAAGATGAGGAGCAGGGGAGAAAATTTTTTGTAAACGACAACCGACAATTTTTTCTTGCAACTCTTTTAGTGTGAAGAGATAAAATTCGCGATTCATATCGGCTTTTGGTTGCCGTATCATCTTAATCTCCGTTATAGAGTCGCTCTTTTTCTTCCTCCGCTTTTTTGCATTCGATACACAAAGTTGTCATCGGACGGGCTTGTAATCGGGCAAATGCAATTTCATCGCCGCATTCTTCGCAAATTCCGAAAGAACCGTCGTCGATTTTTTTTAAGGCTTGGTTGATTTTGTATACGATTTTTCTGTCTCGTTCAAGCAGTCGTAGGGCAAAAGCTCGCGAAGATTCTGCCGTTGCTCTGTCAATGGTTTCGGCGTAAGTTTCGGCATCTTCCGACATTGATTCTCTGGTTTCTTCATTTCTCACTAAAATAGAATTGAGCTGTTCATTGAGCATTTGCCGAAAAAATTCCAGTTCTTTTTTTTCCATGCTTTCTCCACAAAAAACTTTCTATTTGTTAGTTATTTTTCTTATAAAAAAAGTTAGATTAAAGAAAAAAAAGTGAAAAGTAAAGTTAGTTTTTTATTCTTGTTGTTCAAATAATTGTACGCCTAATTCAAAAAGCTGCTTTGAATATTTAGACGGTAGAGGAAGTTTTGTATCTGTTCCTAAAAAGGTAAATGTTTTTGCCAGTTCTTTGCTTACAAAATTTCGGTTTTGTAGTCGCCATTGCCAGCTTTTTTCCTGCAATAATTTTTTTGCCAGCTGTATGATTTGTCTAGCACGGGTTGTAACACCGTGTTCACGCAAAACCCGTCTTTTTGCAGCGGCTGCCATTTCTTGTAAGCGTTCGGGGGTAGCTAAAATTTCATGGCAAACCCGAATGGCATCGGTTGCATTTTGTCGTTCATAGAGGAGGATTTCTTCATTTGGCGTAAGCAGTTCGGCAAGTCCGTTTTCGGTCTTTTCCGTTACCAGTAAAGCTCCGCAACCCGGACCTTCAAAAAATCGAAAATTGATTTCGCCGGCTGCACTTTGGTTAAGAACGATTTGGCTTCGTCCGTAAATCGGTAAAAAATTTCCGCTGTGAACAAATAATGGAACTCTTTTACTAACGGCGGATAAAAAATTCTGTCGGGCGGTGTTAATTGTTCCGCTTACCGTTCCGACAAAAGAAATCGGAATATCTCGTTTTGTCGGTTCACTCGGTGGATTGGCGGCTTTAAAAAAGAGCGGAAACCATTCAGCTGTTCGGGGTGAATCCGAAGATGCAAAGAGCGGTAGATAATCTTTTTGGGCAACCAAAAATGCATCAAAACAAAATGACCATGGCACATGCCATGGATTACAGTACTGGTCGATGGAAAAGCCGATTGTTGGACAAGGAAATATTTCAAATCCGAAAATACTCGGTATCTGACAGCCGTCCGCCCAAAGAATAATGTCCGGACAAAATGATTGTGTTTTAAGTAACTCAATAAGTCCGGCGGCGGATAGTTGTTGGGTAAGGCGAATGTCGCAATCGCTTCGACTTCCGATTGATAAAACCGTATGTCCCATTTTACGAAAACAGGATACAAAATATCCGGCTTCAAGATTTAAAATTCGCACATATTCTCCATTGTTTTTCGCTTTGTAGCTGTTTGTTGTAAATTACACAATATTTATAAGGTGTTAGGAGCTCTTTTGGTTTGACTTCATATATCGCCTTATTTATAAATTTTGTTTGAAAAATTATAGTATACTTTATTGTTTGTTTTTGTTAATATTTTTAAAATAATGTGGGCTTAGAATATTTAAAGAGTTATTATAAGATAAGTATTGAACAATTTAGATATGAAGAAATATTTGAAAAAAGTTTTTAATAAACTAAATTTTAAAAATTAAATGTTGGATAATTTATTGTAAAAATAAATTATCAATTTTAAGAATTTTTTTATTTGTTGTGTTTAGTTTGATAATTTGGAAAACATAAAAATAATTAAGTTATAAAAAAAGACCGCTGACGGTCTTCTTTATTGCACACATTGTGCAGTCGCTAGGCGACGATTTGAAAAAATTGGTATTTGAACTCGTTGTGCAATTTCAGATAGTGGTCTTTTTTGCACGATGTCTGATGTTGTGTGATTCAGACAAGCTTTTAATATATTGAAAGGAAAAATTTTGCAACCTATAAAAACTCTTTTTTTTAGGAGAAAAAGTATGAATTCAAAAGATTATTTTGTCGGATTGGATATGGGAACAAATTCTATCGGTTGGGCGGCGACAAATCTTGATTATTCGCTTTGTCGTTTTAAACAGCAGGATATGTGGGGGGTTCGTCTTTTTGATGAAGCAAAAACTGCTAAAGAACGGCGGATATTTCGGACGGCTCGTAGGCGAAATGAGCGAAAAAAAGAACGGATTCGGCTTACGCAGGCTCTTTTTGCAGAAGAGATTGCCAAAAAAGATGCAGAATTTTTTCTTCGACTTAATGAAAGTAAATATATTCTTACAGATAAAACAGTCTGTACTCCAAATATCTTTTTTAATGATGTTGATTATGGTGATGCTGATTATTTTAATGAATATCCAACAATTCAGCACCTTAAAAAAGCCTTTTTGGAAAAGAAAAAGATTACTGACCCACGCAAACTATATTTGGTTGTCAGTCATTATATGAAAAATAGAGGGCATTTTTTATTTTCGACGCTGAATGCTGAGGCGGCTGAAGAAACAATGGATTTCGAGCCGATTTTTTTCGCTCTCAATGATTATTTGCGAGAAGAATACGAGCTTGTTTTACCTTGTTCTGATTTGCAAGAATTTCAAGCCATTTTAAAAAATCCCGGTCTTGGAAAATCTAAAAAAGGAGCGGCACTTATCGCTTTGACCGGAGTAAAAGATATGCAGCTTAAAAGTATTTTGCAGATGATGAGCGGCTCAAAAAAGAAATTAAAAGATATTTTGCATTCGGATGAATATGATAAGGATTTAGTACAAGAATTGGAAAATGCCGAAATAGTTTCAATTAGTTTTATGGAAAATCTTGAAGATAAATGGGATACGATTGAACAGGAGTTGGGCGATCGATTTGAATTATTAAAACGAATTCAGGCTGTATATGATTGGTCTGTTTTGGCAGAAATTTTGCGAGGTGAGAAATATTTATCTTTTGCCAAAGTCAAAAGTTATGAAGAGCATCAAGCGGATTTGAAAAATCTTAAATATATTATCAAAACCTATCTTCCTAAAAAATATGATGAATTTTTTAATAGTAATACTGCTCCTGATAACTATGCTGCTTATGTTGGCAGTACGCTTGTTAGTGGGAAAAAATTGTCCATTACAAAAAAATGTGATCAAAATGCATTTTGTAAAACCGTTCGTACTCTTTTGAAAGGTTTAGCTGTTTCTGTAAGTGATCAAGCTGTTTTTGATGACATTCGCGAAAAGGCGGAAGCGGAAAATGATCGTCTTTTGCCTAAACAGGTGTCAAAAGATAATTCAACTGTTCCTTATCAGGTTAATGCTGCCGAGCTATCGCAAATTTTAACAAATGCAGTCGCATACTTCCCGTTTCTTTTGGAAAAAGATACAAATGGTTTGAGTAATAAAGATAAAATTGAAAAGATTTTTTCTTTTCGTATTCCATATTATGTTGGACCGTTAAATTCTCGAAAAGATACTGATGATGTCGGTTGGATTGTTCGAGATTGGAATGAAAAAATAACACCGTGGAACTTTGAACAGGTTGTAGATAAAAAGAAGAGTGCAGAAAAATTTATTCGTCGAATGACTAATAAATGTACTTATCTTTTTAAAGAAGATGTATTGCCTAAAAATTCTTTGCTTTATAGTCGTTTTATGGTGTTGAATGAATTGAATAATTTGAAAATAAATGGAAAAAAGATTACTGTTGAGCAAAAACAGAGAATTTATAAAGATCTTTTTATGAAAAAAAATAGAGTAACAAATAAAACATTGCGAGATTACCTTGTTTCGGTAGCTGATTTTAATGCAAAGAAAGATATAATTAGTGGAATTGATGGAGATTTTAAAGCAAATTTAAAGTCATATAGAGATTTTGCAATTATTCTTGGTGAAAATTTTATTAAACAAAATTCTATTGTGAAGATGGTAGAAGAATTGATACTTTGGATTTTATTGTTTGGAGAAGACCGTCGTATGCTTGAGTCTGCTATTAAAGAAAAATATCAATCATATTTGAATGAAAGTCAAATTCAGCAGATTTGTAAATTAACATATTCTGGTTGGGGACGAATTTCAAAAAGGCTTTTAGGAGAGCTTGAAGGCGTTGATTCTGTAACCGGAGAAGTTGGAACAATGATGGATTTTCTTTGGCAATCTAATGAGAATTTTATGGAAATTTTACATGGAAAAGGATTTTTGGCTGCGATTGACAGAGAAAATGTCGGAGACGGTAAAAAAAGTATAGAAGATTTGATTGAAGAAATGCATCTCGCTCCGGCGGTCAAAAGACCTGTTTTGCAAGCAGTTCGTATTGTTACAGAATTAGAAAAAATTCAAAAACATCCTCCTAAAAAGATTTTTATTGAAATGGCAAGAGGAAAACAAGATACAGGTAGAACAAAAAGCAGAAAATCTCGGCTGTTGGAACTGTATCAGTCTTGTAAAAAAGAAGAACCGAATTTGTTTTCTCTTTTAGAGAATGAAACAGAAGCAAATTTGCGACGAGATAGATTGTATTTGTATTATGTTCAGTTTGGAAAATGTATGTATAGCGGAGAAGAATTGGAAATTTCTCATCTTTATAATCCTGCAATATGTGATGTGGATCATATCTATCCAAGGTCAAAGATAAAAGATGACAGTTTAGATAATCGGGTTCTTGTTTTGCGGAAAGAAAATCAAAATAAAAAAGATAATTATCCTTTGTTGCCGGAAATTCGTCAAAAAATGTCTCCTTTTTGGAACGAGTTGAAGAAAAAGCATTTAATTAGTGAAGAAAAATTTGAACGTCTTGTTCGGGACGATCAAAATAAGCTGACGGAAAAAGAATTAGGTGATTTCGTTGCAAGACAGCTTGTTGAAACTCGTCAGTCCACAAAGGCGATAGCTCATATTTTTAAAATATTTTATCCTGAAACAGAAATTGTTTATGTAAAGTCGCATCTTGTTTCAGATTTTCGAAATGGTGATAATATTACACGGAATCAGGGCGAGGAGCCGATTTATTTTCTTAAATGTCGTGAAGTCAACGACCATCATCATGCTAAAGATGCGTATTTAAATATTGTAGTTGGCAATGTTTATAATGTTAAAATTACGCATAATCGGGCGAATTTTATTGCTGAGCTTCGTGATGGAAAGGTTAGTATAAATCGTATGTTTGATTATGATATTGGTAATGCGTGGCAATCAGGTCGGGACGGCAGTATGAAAACGGTATGTAAAACTATGCAAAAAAACAGTGTTTTATTTACTCGCTTGGCAACGGAAGTGAAAGGCGAATTTTATGATCAAAATATTGTAAAAAAAGGAAAAGGACAAGCTCCTGTTAAATCGTCCGATAAACGCTTGCAAAACATAGCTGTATACGGTGGTTACAATAAACTTTCAATTGCTTATTTTTGTGTTATAGAACATGAAAATAAAAAAGGCTGTTATGTTCGAAAAATTGAAGGTATTCCTGTTCTTTATAAAGAAGAATTTGAGAAAAATCCGCAAAATTATTGTGTAGAAAGATTACAATTGAAAAATCCTATTATTATTGTGCCTCGCATAAAAATTAATTCTCTTTTGGAGATAGATGGATTTAAAATGCATTTGTCCGGTAAATCAATCCCAAATATTGTCTTAAAACCTGCAATTCAGCTGATTTTATCAGAAGAAGAAATGCAATATGTTAGACATATTGTAAAATATTTAGACCGTTGTAAAAATGGAGATCGATTAAGATTTGCAGTAGATGAATATGAGGTAGGTTTGTATGATTTTGTGAGTAAAGAAAAAAATATTCATCTTTATTCAGTTTTATGTAATAAAATGTGTGATACTATTTTTAGTAAAAAGTTTAAAGGACTTGGAAATGAATTGATTAAATTGGAAGTTAAAGAATTATTTTCATCTTTAACGATTTATCAGCAGATTTTTACTCTTTTGGAAATTCTTAATATATTACATTGTACCGCGAGTTTAGGTGATTTGCATTATCTCAGTAAAGATGGAAAGTCAGGAAAAAATAGAGGAAAATTGTCTCAAAGTATGAATTATTCATCTTCTGTTAAATCATTCAATCTCATCAATCAGTCAGTTACAGGTTTGTTTGAAAGCAAGGTTGATCTTTTGGCTGGTATGAAAAAATAGGAGTGCCTATGGGGTGGCGGACAGTAGTGGTTACAAGCCGTGCAAAATTGGAATGCAGTTTGGGTAATTTGATTGCACGGGACAGACAGGGATTTCGAAAAATTCCCATTAACGAAATCAACGTCGTTTTGGTTGAAACAACAACTGTTTCCATTACTGCCGCTCTTATTGCGGAATTGAGTCGTAAAAAGGTTAAACTCATTTTTTGTGATGAAAAGCATAATCCGATTTCTGAGCTTGTTTCTTTTTATGGAACTCATGATTCGAGTGCATGTTTGCGAGGGCAAATCGCTTGGGATAAAAAATTTGGAGAGTTTGTTTGGACAGAAATTGTAAAGGAAAAAATAAAAAATCAGCGAAATGTTTTGTTGAAATGGAAATATGTAGAAGCAGATTTGCTAACTGAATATCTGGAACAAGTTGAAATTGGTGATGCATCAAATAGAGAAGGACATGCAGCAAAGGTTTATTTTAATACACTTTTTGGTAAATGTTTTTCTCGTTCAGAGTCAAATTATGTTAATGCAGCTTTGAATTATGGTTATGCTGTTTTTTTGTCTGCTTTTAATCGTGAAATTGTATCTTCTGGTTATCTTACGCAATTTGGTATTTTTCATCATAATGTGCATAATCATTTTAATCTGAGTTGTGATTTAATAGAGCCGTTTCGACCGTTAATTGATAATTTAATTGTGGAAATGAAGCCTGAAAAATTTGAACTAGAAGAAAAATTGCAACTTGTTGATTTATTAAATAATAATGTAAAAATTAATAATCAATATAATACAGTTTATAACGCTATAAAAATTTATACAAAAAGTGTTTTAGACGCTTTAAATTTACAAGATATTTCTAAAATTCAGTTTTTTTATTATGAGTTATAGATTTATGCGGATACTTGTATTTTTTGATCTTCCGGTAATAACCGCTGAAGAGCGGAAAATATATCGTGATTTTCGTAAAATGCTTATTCGAAGCGGTTTCATGATGATGCAAGAATCAGTGTATTGCAAAATTGTTTTGAATATGAGTTCGGCAAGTACGCTTGTCGGACAAATTAAGGCTTTTCGTCCTAAAGAAGGGTTGGTACAGATTTTAACAGTTACAGAAAAGCAATTTGCCCGCATTGAAACTATTACTGGAGAAATGAATGAAGATATTATAAATTCGGACAAGAGGGTAATTGTTTTATGATGTTTAAAACACCGTTTTTGTCAGAGCCGATTGTTTTTCGGGAAAATGAAGTGCCTGTGCTTATCATAGAAAATGCAGAAGTTTTGAGAAATATTATTGTTGATATTTTGAGCCAAAAAGATGGTGAAGATGGTAAAAATGTTTTTTCTGAACAATATAAACCGCTTTCAATAAAAAAACAGATTGAAATTATTATCGATCCGTTTTCTTTATCTTTGAATGATCGCAAAATAATAAACGGAACGCTGCAACATGTAAATTCAGTTATCAATATAAAGCTTTTGTCGGAAACTGTGAAAATAAAAGGATTTTTGTGGCAATATGTTGAACAATTGATGCAGGAAGTGGAGTTGCCGCTTATTTGTCAAGAAAATTTTGATGTCAGTGCAATTCTTAAGGCAATAGGCTTACAATATGATGAGAAAAATTATTCTTTTCAAGAAAAAATTCTTGAATATCTTAAAATTTATCGTTTTCTTTTTGATACTCAATGTTTTGTTTTTATTAATTTGAAATCATTTCTTCTTTTAGAAGAGTTGGAGATGATGTATAAAGATTTGCAAATGGAACACATACAGATTTTTTTATTAGAATCAAAAGTATTTGGGGAGGTGGATGGAGAAAGACAAATAATTCTTGATAAAGATTTATGTATTATTTAGTATTTTGATAAGATTTTGAGATAGTGGTTTATCAAAAACGCTGCTTTTGAAATTGCGTTGTGTGACAACTTTCATAAAAAATTAATTTGTCTGTTGTGTTTTCGAAAAGAGGGTAAATTGATTTTGATTGAGCTTAAAATTTTGATTTTGAGGTTTGAGAGTTGTGTAATTTCAGATAGTGGTCAAACAGCTGCTTTTGTTGTTCGCAGCTGCCAATTGTTTGAGAGTTGTGTAATTTCAGATAGTGGTCAAACTTATTGACGGGGACACTTTTGCCGCCCGATGTTTGAGAGTTGTGTAATTTCAGATAGTGGTCAAACAAACGAAATTTCCTACAGCACCAATATGCTGTTTGAGAGTTGTGTAATTTCAGATAGTGGTCAAACTTGTATGCACGAGAGTTGTATGCGTTACTTGTTTGAGAGTTGTGTAATTTCAGATAGTGGTCAAACTCCTAAATCTTGGTGTTCGAGTCCTGCCTGGTTTGAGAGTTGTGTAATTTCAGATAGTGGTCAAACTGCTTCAGATGTTGAATTAGATGTCCCTGTGTTTGAGAGTTGTGTAATTTCAGATAGTGGTCAAACTAATGTTCCCCGAGAGTGGGCATTATAAGTGTTTGAGAGTTGTGTAATTTCAGATAGTGGTCAAACAATTAGATGAAAAGGCGGAAGCTGAAGCATGTTTGAGAGTTGTGTAAT
>CAUTYU010000011.1:0-62571 GCA_963542765.1 uncultured Desulfovibrionales bacterium | reverse complement strand
CAGTTGGCACAGAAACTTAACCATTTAATTTCGGATTTGCAAAACGCATAAAAAAATATGTTACTTTATTTAAATAAACAAAAAGCTGAGTGAAAAAAATATTGTTTGGCTTTTTATTTGTTTTTTTATATAAAAATTACAAAAAAATGATGTATTTTTGTTTAGTATATATTATTGTTTTGCATTATTTTTGGAAATAATAAAATATAATATAGTTTCATGCTTTTAAATAAGAATTTTTAAAAATATTTTTTATTGATAAAAAGTCTATAAAAATAATAAATAAATTTAATCCAATATATTTTGGGCGTGTGAAAAACATTTTTGCCAAAAAGGATTTTGCAGGCTGCTTATTTTGACTTCGCCTGCTGATTTGCTGGCGTGAATAAAATTATTGTTGCCGATAAAAATGCCGATATGGTCAATCAGATGTCCTCGCATACGAAAAAAAACAAGGTCGGCTTTGCGTAAATCTCTTTGTTTGACGGTTCGACCGATTTTGCTTTGTACCCGAGCCATACGGGGCAGCTGTATTCCAAATTCATTAAAAACAAGGCTGACAAATCCGGAACAGTCAACGCCGGTGGATTTGTTTTTGCCGCCGTACAAATAGCGGGTACCGAGAAAATTGAGTGCCGTATCGGCAATCTGGTTTCGTATCGTATCCGTAGGCGGTTTTGTTGGTTTGTACGGTTTCTTTGAAAAAGCCATTTGTTTGTTTTGCTCTATGCCAAAACCGCAGCAGGACAAAAAGATATTTAATAAAAATACAATAAAAATTTGTTTAAATTTGTTTTTCAATTTGACTCCAAAAAATATTTGTCGGTAAAAACAGAGTTTATTTTATATGCCAGTCCGCTTGTGCGAACAAGTTTTTTATTAAGCGTATAGCTGAGTACGCTTTTTTGCGGCAAAAACAGGGAAAAATGTTTTTTGGCTCTGGTAATGGCGGTATACAACAGTTCCCGACTTAAGACCTGTGAGGGATAGGGCGGAAGAACGAGTGAGCAACGGTCAAACTCCGAGCCTTGTGTTTTGTGGACGGTCAGGGCAAAGGCGGTTTCGACTGCTCCCAGCCGTCTTGGTGAAATCCAGCGGATTTTTCCTGTTTCTTCGTCGGCAAAGGCGGCTTGCAGTTTTTGCTCGCCGTTTTGTTCGCACATAAGGACAATACCGCGTTCGCCGTTGAGCAGTTTGAGTTGCGGTCGGTTACCGGTGATTAAAAGCGGACGGCCGTGAAACCAAGTGCTTTCTTTGATATTCATTTTTTTTTGAAAGGCGATTGTTATACGGCGGTTAATTTCGTTCACGCTCCACTCACCATCATGAAGCGGTGTTAAAAGTTGAAAAGTTTTCAGTTCCTGCAACAGTTCTTTTGCCCAAGTGTCGGGGTCTTGCGGTGAGTTTTGCAGTTTGACGATATATGATTCATATTGTTGTAAAACAAAATTTATAAGTTGCGTTTGTGTTGCTTTTTCCTCTACAAAAAGGCTCAAATCGGAAAAATTGTCAAAAAAATGTAGGAAATTATCAGCCGTTAAATTTTCAGTTTGAGAAATTTCTTTTTTTTGTAGGGCGTTTGCCGCTTCGCCGATACCGCTTTTATCTTGAAAACGGTAGCTTTTGCGTAATAAAACCGTGCTTTGGTCAAGGTCTGTTCCGTTTAGGTCTTGCAGGTTTTTGGGGATAGTTTCGTCGCAGATTGCTTGCAGATTTTGGCAGGTCTCGGGGGTATAATGTCCGTCTTCCGCTCTTGAACACAGACTTCCCAATACATATCCGGCTTCTATTGAGGCAAGCTGATTTTTGTCGCCGAGTAAAATCAGTTTTGTTTCCATCGGTGTTGCAGTTAGTAAAGCGTGCAGCAATTCCAAATCAAGCATAGATGCTTCGTCTACCAGAACGACATCGTACGGCAGGGGATTTTTTGCATTATGCCGCATTTCTTTGGTTAAAAACTGCATTTTGAGTAGGCGGTGCAGTGTAGTCGCTTTGGTTGCAAACAGTTCGTCCCACGATTTTTCCCATGGCAATTTGTCTTCGGGCAGATTGGCAAGCTGATTTCTGATTGCTTCTTGCAATCTGGCTGCTGCCTTGCCTGTCGGGGCGGTGAGAGCAATTTGTAGTGGTTTTTTTCCTTGTAAAAAGGCGTTTGTTTGTAAAAGTGCCAACATTTTGACGACAGTGGTGGTTTTTCCTGTTCCCGGACCGCCGGTAAGAATAAAAAACGGGGAAAAAAGAGATAGGCAGCAGGCGATTTTTTGCCAGTCCGTTTGCGTATTTTTATTTGGAAAAAATTTGGAAAAAATCGGTTTGAGGGCAGAAAAATCCCTGTCTTTTCGCTGTATTTGCAAGCGTTTTTTGATATTTTCGGCAATGTCGGTTTCATATTGTCGGTAACGTCGCAGATAGAGTCGTGAGCCTTCCAAAACAAGGGGGCGGTTGTCATCGGGTTGTGGCGGACTGTCGGTATAATCGTTTACCAGAGGACTTTTTATTAAAATTTCTCGCAGTTTTTCTTCTTTGATTTTCTGTTCGGATAGTTCAAAAAGTTTTTGTTTTGTATTGTCGTCCGTTAAATCGCAGCAGGTATGCCCTGATAAAATTCCTTGTGCGGTAAGGGTGGTGGCTGTTAAAACAACAGGATTTTTTTCGCCGCTTTTTTGCGATAAAAAGCGGACGAGCTGTATGGTTAGTGGACTGAATTGTTTGGTATTTTGCAGTTTTTGTAAAAAATTGTTCATCGTTTGTCTCGGGCGGTAAAGAGGCTGTCCAGTTCTTCAATCATTGTAAGGGGCGGTTTGTCCCAAAAAACGCTCGGTTCACCGCGTAAAAACACATACGCCGCTCCGCCGATATGTTTTTCCCAGCTGTAATTTGGAAGCCTAAGTCGTAAATGTCGATGTAAAGCTAGTAAATATAGGCTGTATTGGACGTCATAGCGGTGGGTATGAATGGTTTGTATTAGATTTTCCGGTTCGTAGCTTTGTTTTTCGTTGCCTAAAAAATTGGATTTCCAGTCCGCAATAAAATAGCGACCGTTCAGCTCAAAAACCAAATCAATAAAACCTCGAATCATTCCGTTGACGTTTCGGGGTAAAAGACTTGGGCGAGGTGTGCGGTCTGTTGTATTTTGAGTAATAATGTTGTCGATTTGTCGTAAATCGGCATTATGAATGCCAAGCATAAATTCCATTTCCGTTTTATATTTTTGTGGCGGCAATTCGGACAAAATTAGTTTGTCGTCTCCTATTTGAAGCGGGGTTTGCAAAAAATTTTTAAGCCAATTGTCGAGTTTTTCTGTTAATTCTTTTTGTCCGAAAAGGAGAGCCTGTTTGCGGACAAAGGCTTTTCGCTCCGTATCGTCTCGTAGACAGGCGAGAAAACCGCTGTACGGCGGGCTTGAATGCTTGCAAGCCAGTTCAAGTAATTTGTGTAAAAGTGTTCCGCTTTGCGGTCCGACCGGCAAGGCGTTTAATCCTTGCGGGCGTATTTCGGGAGAATTCGGGATTTCTTCCGTGATTTCGTTTGCTTCGTTTATTTTTTCTTCTTGGGCGGTGATGGCAAAATCTTCTTGTGAAGTAAAAATATTTGTCAGTGAAGAATAGCTGTTGACCTGCCATTTCGGGAAAGAAAAAATCGGGGCGATTTTGGGCGGTTTGAGCGTGTTTTCTTCTTTTTTATAAAACACATTCGGAATTTTTTCGTCGGGATTTGCCGCTTGTATACCAATTTTTTCAAAAGGGGGTAAGTTTCCGTTAAAAAAATAGTCCATAGCGGTTTGGGAAAAATCTTTGTCGGTACTTAAACCTAGCCAAATAGCGTGGCGGCTTCTGGTCATGGCGACATAAAATTTTCGCAAATCTTCATTGCGGTTTTCTTTTTGGGCGATTGCTAGTTGCTTTTCATTTGCACTTAAAATGATTTGTTGCTGTCCGTTTTGGTCGTGATAGCAGCATGGCGGTTGGGGAGTTTTTATTTTGTAAACGGGAAAAGGATAAAATACTAGCGGAAATTCCAGTCCTTTTGCTTTGTGGACGGTCATAATCGCGATGCAGTTGTTTTCACTTTCCAGTCGCGGTTTTGCCGCTTCGCCGAACATGGTCGGGTCATTCATACCTTGCCGAAAAAGGTGGGTAAGCGACACTGTTTTTTGTCTGTCTTTTTCCTGCAACAGTTCGCCAAGATGCAGTAAATCGGTTAGATGTCGTTCGCCAGTTTTTTCACCAAGCAGTCGCTTCGCAATGCCATAATCGTGAATAAGTGTGGTTATGAGTGGTAAAATACCCTGCTGTTGCTGAATTTGGCGATAATACAAAAAACGGTCAAGATGTTTTTCCCATGCCGCTTCATCGTGTAGGTTTCGCTCCTGTTCTTCCAGATTTATGCCCAAAAGCGAGGTTGCAAGAGCCTGTCTGCAAAGTGATTCGTCTCCTTGTTCGATTGCCTGTAAAATTATCAGCAAATCGCCACATATTGGGCTTTCAAAAATATATTCCTTTTGTGAAAAATAAACGCCTGCAAGATGAAATTCATGCAAAGCCGTAATAATGATTTGGGCTTCACCGGCATTGTTGACCAGTACGACCATATCTTGGTCGCTTAAAGGTCGTGTGCCGTTTTTGCTCGTAAAAACCGCTTTTTTATTTTGTGCAGCGTGCAAAAGTCGGGCGATTTCGGCTGCACATTTTTTTGCCATATTATTTTTGTATTCGTCTTCGTTTTGTTCCCAAACTGTTATCGGTGGAGTAATTTTGTCGTTGTACAAAAACTTTTCATCAATACCCGCCGCTTTAACCGGTGAAAATTGCAAATCTTTACCAAATCCAAACGCTCCGGACAAGGCGTTGTTTTCGGCGTAAGTAAAAACTTTATTGACCGCTTTTACTATTTCTGTTGTGGAACGATAGTTTGTATCAAGCGTATAAATGTTTGATTTGAGTGCTTTTTTGGCGTGTAGGTAGGTAAAAATATCCGCCCCCCGAAAACTGTAAATCGCCTGTTTGGGGTCGCCGATAAAAATAACGCTACCTTTTCCTTTTGGAACGCTCAAATCGTAAATCGCATCAAAAATGGCGTATTGCAAAGGGTCGGTATCCTGAAATTCATCAATCAGGGCAACTGGAAATTGTTGCCTGATTGCCGTTGCCAGCTGTTCGGCGTTTTCACCTTTTAAGGCATCATGCAAATGTAAAAGCAGGTCGTCGTAAGTCAAAACGCCCTGTTTTTCTTTTTCTTGCATGCGGCGATTTCGTATCCACAAAATTGCATGCGGTAGAAGTTGGGCGGTGCTTAATTCAAGATTTGCCAAATCGGTTTCAAGAGTTGCAAAGGCATCAAAAAAATCTTCCTGTGGCGGCGTTTTGTTTTTCCAGATTTCCTTTAAGCCGTCATATTGAAAACGCGACCAAGTTTTTCCCGAAAAATCAATTTGCGGTTTTGGTAAAAGCGGGTTGTCTATCCAGCGTTGCAATTCATTTATTATTTCGTCTCGCAGGTTTTTTTTCAGATTTGTTTTGTTGTATAAATTTTTAACTTCCCATTTTTCATAGGCATTTTTTGCAGCGTTAAGAGTGAGTTGCCAGCGATTTTTGAGCTGTTTTCGTTCCTCTTTGATTTCTTCAAGCCATTTCGGTAGAAATTGGCGAGGGTCGTCGCCTTCAGGAAGTGATAAAGTGTGTTTGTCTAAAATCGGAGATAAAAAATTGGTCAGTCTTTGCGGTGATTGCCAATTACTTGGTAGTTCGTTTATTATGTCTTCGCTTAGCTGGCTATAAAATATTCGCCAATAGTCCGTTGCCGCAAGATTTGTCCATTTTCGTTCGTCTTCTTGAATGGTACGGGAAGTCGCTGCAAAGGTATATTTGCGAAGCATTTGTTGACACCAGCCGTGAATGGTGGAAATTGCCGCATCGTCCATTAACTGTTCTGCCTGTTCTAATTTGCGGGCATTGGCAGGAAATTCTTTCGGGTCGAATTCGTTTTTTAAATCGTTGAGCCATTTTTCGCAGGGCTTATCGGGAGAACGAAAGCCGTTTTTACTTTCGATTATTTTTTTTCGTAGGCGGTCTCGCAGTTCTGCTGTGGCTGCTTTGGTAAAGGTCATAACGAGGATTTGTGGCGGCAATAGCGGAGTTGTGCGATGCCCGAGAATAAAACGGAGATATAAAAGCGAAAGAGTATAAGTTTTTCCCGTGCCTGCACTGGCTTCAATGAGTGAGTGCTGCTTAAGCGGTAAATTAAGCGGATTAAGCGGTTGAATCATTTTTTTCTTTCCGTTTCTTCTATAAATTTGGCGTATAATTTTGTTGCCCAGTCGGTAAAATTGGCAGTCTGCAAATCCGCAAAAAATGGATAGCAGGGGCGTAAAAATTCGGTTTTGCCACTTTGGTTTTTAAAGTTGTCATAAATATCTGCAAGTGTTTGCAGTTTTTTTTCTCGTTTGTCTTTTTGGGCTAAGAGGTATTGTATTCCCATTTCTGCGTTGACGGGAAGCGGAAAACGCATTCCCTCGTTTCGTAATTTCAGCAGTTCGTGAATAGTTTTTTTAGCCGAATCTTTATCATTTTGAGCTGAAAGTATGAGCGTGCCGCCCTGCCATATAATTACGGTTTCGGTCGGGATTTGGCTGTTCGCCGCCAAATGGCAAATCCACGGTTGTATGTAATGTTTTTTCTTTTTTCCATCGCCTGCAAGGACAAAAATCTGTCTGTGGTCGCCATTTTCGGATTTTTGTAGTATAAGCGAACCTGAAAAAAGAGTAGTGTCGTTTGAAATGCTAAAATTGCAGTTTTCCTTAAACGGTAAACAAAATTCCTGTTTTTGTACAAATAGTTCGCTTGTTGCGTGTAAAATTTTTTGTTGCTGCAATGCTCCCCAGTCGGCAACGGCAAAATCGCCGCTTCGGGCAAGTTGGCTTAGCCGTTTTTTTCCAAGCTTTTCAAAATCATCTTTATTTTCAGCTTGTTGAAAAACCGTGTCGATTAAATCTTTGATAATTAAATAGCAGTCAAGATTTTCGAGTTCAAAACATTCCTGTGGTGAAATCAGCGACTGCTCATAGGTTTTATAGACGGCAAGACGGTTTGCATAAAACATTTGAGCCGGATTTTTAAGAAATGCCGTCAGTTCGTAAATTCCGATGTTTTCTGTATTTTTTTCTTGAGTTAAAATCGGCGGGGTTTTGTGTGTTTCACAGGCAAGATAGATATTTCGCCATTTTTCAGCATAGGTAAATAGTTCGTTTTCACCGCTAAAATATTTTTTGCTGTAGCTTTTGACAGGATATTGCGTTGTGATTTTGGCTGTAAAATTTTCTTCGGATAAAGAATTGATCTGCTCTTGGAGCTTGGATACAACGATTGACGGAGGAATATTGCTATTGTCAGTAATATTTTTTCCGACCCACGAAATTGATAGACTTTTTCGGGCGGAAAGCAGAGCTTCCAAAAATAAATAATGGTCGTCATCGCGACGAGAGCGATCGCCTGGTCTTGGCATTTCTGTCATCAGGTCGATGGCTGGAGGTGTATTTTTTCTGGGATAGTTTGTGTCGTCCATTCCAAGCAACCAAATATGTTTAAAGGGAATTGTTCGCATCGGTCGCAAGGTCGCAAAATTGATTGCTCCGGGGAAAAAGTTTTGCAGTCCGCTTCGGCTGTTGATTTTTTCTTCCAAAACGGATTTGACAGTTTCGATTGCAAGCGGAGCGAAAAAATCGCCGAGTTCGCATTCTTCCGTCCAGCTTTCCAAGGCGTTTTGTATTATTTGCAAGATTTGTCTGTCGTATTTGTCCGTCGGTTCAAAAAAATCCGTAAGCATTTGCAGTAAGATTTCACACCATTTTTCGGGCGTGTATTCGTTTGCTAAGATTTCGTAGTATTTTTGTAGCATTTGCATACATTGAGCCAGTCGTCCTGCAAGTTCCGCCTGTAAACCGCTGACAGCGGCATAAGGTTCGACCTCTTGCCACGCAGGAGCATCGCCCAGTGCAAATCCGAGCAGCATTCTTTCCAGCCCGAATTGCCACGAATTGCGGTCGTCTTCCGGCAGTTCGAGTCGGAGTTTATGTTCTTTATTCAGTCCCCAGTGAATATTGCTGTTTTGAATCCAAGTTCGCAAAAGCGGTAAATCGTTTTTGTGTATGGAAAATTTGGCTTGCAGAGCAGGAATGTTAAGAAAATCTAAAACATCTTCTGCCTGAAAACGGACCGTTGGTAGCGAAAGCAGCGTACTGAAAGCATTTTGTAACAGGCTTGTTTGAACGGCGGGGCGGTCGTTGAGGCGGTAAGGTAAAAAGCCCGCTTCGCCCTGACGGAAACTTCCGAAAACCGCTTCGATATGCGGAGCGTAAACGGTAATATCGGGCATCATGACTAAAATATCGGCAGGATTAAGCGGTTCGTTTCGTTCTTGGGCAGCGGCAAAGAGTGCAACGAGCTGGTCGTGCAAAATTTCTACTTCCCGCTGCGGACAGTGGGCGATATGAAAATGTACGCTTCCGTCTGCTGTAATTTGGCGATTTTCTCTTTGGATTTCGTCTTTGGAACGCAGCTCCAAAATGTCATCTTGCAGGCAGTGTAAGAGGCTGTCGTTGCCGAAATTTTCAAAAACATCGACGGAAAAATTATGGGTTGCAAGTTCGTGGCGGTAGCTTTCTACTTGGTCGATTTCGTCTAGTAAGCGGATGTAGTCCCGACCCTGTTTGCCCCACGCTGCCAAAAGAGGATTACCGTAAATATGCAGGCTGTTTTCGTCGCAGTTATCGGGGATTTTTCTTTTTTTTGTGCGGCGATAGCTATTTAAAAACATTTCTCTGTTTTCGATAATATCGCCCCAGTAGTGGCGACACGGATTATGGACAAAAAACAGTACCTGTGAAAATTTTGAAAGAGCATGTAAGACTTCTAAAATTTGTGTCGGCAAAGAGGTGATGCCAAAAACCGAGATGCGGCGAGGAATTGTTGTCGGGCGTTGTTGCAAAGAATTAATTGTTTCCAAAAAACGGCGATGAACAAATGAACGTCCCGATTGGTCGGCAATGTCTTTTGTAAGTAGTCGCCACAGTCCGACTTGCCAGCGTTGGGACGGCGGAACGGTTTTTTTGTTTAAACTGTTAAAACCTCGTAGCTCTTCTTTTCCTTTGTTCCAATCGTTGAGCCAGTCAGCACGGTAGACCTGATATTGGTCGAAAGTATCGGCTATGGTATAGGCAAATTGCCATAGTTGTAATTGTCGTTTTGTACGACATAAAAATAAAAGCAGGTCTTTTGCCTGTTCGCCCATTTCTTGCAAAAGCCGGTTTTTATCTTGTAAAAGGGTAAAAATTCTCCAAGCCAGCGGATTTTTGTCATAAGCGGAGATTTTTGGCAAATTTGGCAGTACCGCTCGATACATTTGCCAAACAAAGGCGGACGGTAGCGGCGTTTGTAGACCGGCTGCTATTTTGCTTGAGGAGTGATTTGCCAGAGCCAGTCGCAGCCACTGAGCAATGCCGTTACTTTGAACAAGAATTATTTCGTCTTCAAGTGGCGTAAGCGGTGTTTTGGTAGTCCAAGTTGTAAGTAAATCTCGTAAATTTTCTACGAGATTGCTTTGTATGACCATAAAACCGGACGAAATTCCGTCATTCATTGTTGTGTTTTTTTTGTGTTTGTTGTTTGTTTTTTGAGTTTATTTTCAAGTTGTAGTTTGTTCGGTTGCATGCTGCAACTTTTCTGTCTTATTTAAAATTTTATTCCTAATTTTGGGAAAATAAATTGAACAAGAAGAAACTGTATCAATATAAAATAAAGTAAAAATAAAGTTTTTTGCATTGTTATAAATAAAGAAGCCGTAAAATTGCTTTAGCGATAGTTTTACGGCTTCAGTTTGGTGATTGATTAACCCATAATATTGTAGCCGCAGTCTACATAATGCACTTCGCCGGTTACGCCGCTTGCCATATCGGAAAGCAGGTAGACGGCTGTTTTGCCGACTTCTGTTTGCAAAACATTGCGTTTGAGCGGTGATTTTTCAGCAAAATTGGCAAGTGAAGCCTTAAGACCTTGTACCGCTGAAGCTGAAAGGGTTTTAATCGGACCGGCACTGATGGCGTTGACACGAATGCCGCGAGGACCGAATTCCGCCGCCAAATAACGGGTGCTTGCCTCCAAAGCGGCTTTGGCAACGCCCATAACATTATAATTGGTAATAACTTTGGTCGAGCCGTGATAGGTCATTGTGCCGATTGCTGCACCGTCATTGAGAACATTTTCAAAGGCTTTGCACATTGCAACCAGCGAATAAGCGGAAATGTCCATTGCTGTTTTGAAACCGTCTCGAGAAGTGTCTAAAAAACGTCCCTGCAAATCTTCTTTGTGGGCGAAAGCAACGGCGTGCATCAGCATATCGATTTTGCCCCATTTTTCTTCCACGACTCGTGCGGCATCAATGACTTCTTGGTCATTTGATAAATCGCATTGAAAAGTAAAATCCGCTCCGATTTCTTCCGCCAGCGGTTTAACCCTTTTTTCCAAAGCCGGATTGAGGTAGCTCAGAGCTATCCGTGCATTTTGTTTTTTGAGTTCCTGCACGATTCCCCACGCTATGCTCCGTTCGTTTGCCACGCCGAATATAACGGCTTTTTTCCCTGTCAACATAAGTAGTCTCCTTGTTTGTTAAGTTTATTGTTCGGTTTTAAGCTCTTTTCCCGTCAGCAGGTGAAAGGCTTCAAAATATTTTTCTTTGGTGCGGTTGATAATTTCTTGCGGCAGTGTTGGTGGAGGTGGAGTTTTGTCCCACACCGAAGCAGCAAGCCAGTCCCGTAAAAATTGTTTGTCAAAACTGGGCTGACTTTGTCCGGCTTTGTATAGATTTTTCTGCCAAAAGCGGGAAGAATCTGGAGTCAGCACCTCATCAATCAAGGTCAGTTCATCTTCGATTATACCGAATTCAAATTTGGTATCGGCAATGATGATACCTTTTTGTGCAGCAAAATTGCTCGCATTTTCATATAAAGAAATACTTAAAGCTTCGACTTTTTGTGTGAGACCGTTGCCTATTTTTTCTGCTGCCTGTTCTACGCTGATATTTTCGTCATGTTCTCCGATTTCCGCTTTGGTTGACGGCGTAAAAAGAGGGTGCGGTAATTTGGCGGATTGAGTTAGACCGTTCGGTAGTTTTTTTCCACATAATGAGCCTGTTTTTTGGTAATCTTTCCAGCCCGAACCGCTCAAATATCCCCGAACGATACATTCAATTGGCAGCGGTTTGGCTTTTTTGACGATAACTGCTCGTCCGTCCAGTATATTTTTGTACGGTTGCAGTTTGGTTGGAAGTTCGGTTGAGTCCGCAACTAAATGGTTGGAAATATTTTTTTCAAACATTTTCATCCAAAAAAGTGTGATTTGGTTAAGAATAACGCCTTTGTAAGGAATGGGTTCGTTCATAATGACATCAAAGGCACTCATTCTGTCCGTGGTAACGATAAGCAGGTGTTTGTTGTCCAGTTCGTACATATCGCGAACTTTTCCTCTGGCGATAAGCGGGAGTTCACTGATTGCTGTTTGAGTAACGATTTCCATTTTTTGTCCTTTTTTTAATTGTTTTGAAAGCGAGCTTCAATGCTTCTGGCATGGGCTTCAAGAGATTCCAAGCGAGCAAAGTTAGCAATTTTGGTTCCGTGGGTTTGTAAAAAATCGGCATTGGTACTGATAAGATTTGTTTTTTTATAAAATGTCGAAACGCCAAGAGCCGAAGCGAATCGGGCATTACCCAGTGTGGGCAAAACATGATTGGGACCTGCAAAATAATCGCCTATCGGTTCGGGTGAAAAATGACCTAAAAAAATCGCTCCGGCATTTTTTATCTGTCCGATAAAATTCCACGGCTCGGTAAGACACAGTTCCAGATGTTCGGGGGCGATTAGGTTTATTAGTTCCAGACCGTCGGCAATTGTTGGTACTTTGATCAAAAATCCCCAATCCTGCAAAGATTTTTTTGTAAGTTCTGCCCGTGGCAGTGTTTTCAGTTGTTGTGTAAGTTCTTTTGCTGTTGTGTCCAAAATTTTTTGTGAATCTGAAATTAGTATGCTGCTGGCGAGAGGATCGTGTTCGGCTTGAGAAAGAAGGTCGGCAGCCAACCAAGACGGATTGGAATTTTGGTCGGCGATAATGGCGATTTCGCTTGGTCCTGCCAGCATATCAATGCCCACTTTGCCTGCTAGCAGACGTTTGGCTGTTGTTACAAATATATTACCCGGACCTGCAATGACATCGACCGGTGTTATGCTTTGTGTTCCGATAGCGAGAGCGGCAATAGCCCATGCTCCGCCCAGTCTGTAAATTGTTGTAATTCCGAGTATTCCTGCCGCCGCTAAAATATACGGACTGATTTCACCGTTTTGCTGCGGCGGAGAACAGACGACAATTTCGTTTACACCTGCCACTTGTGCTGGAATGGCGGTCATCAGTAAAGAGGAAATAAGCGGTGTCGTTCCGCCTTTTCCGCCCGGAACATATAGTCCAGCCCGCTCGACCGGTCGTACAAGCTGTCCCAGTATCGTTCCGTTTTCTTGTGTATCAATCCACGATTTTTCTTTTTGGTGGAGATGAAAGCGGCGGATATTGTCAGCGGCTTCGTGTACGGTTTTTAAAAAATCAGGCGAAACTTTTTTTTGGGCGGCTGTGATTTCTTTCGGTGAAACGGGAAGCATTTTTTTTGAAAAATTTGGGCAGTCGAATTCCCGGGTGTAGGCAATAAGTGCTTCGTCGCCCGATTCTTGTACTTTTTTGATGATTGTCAAAACACTGCTTTCGATTTTGTCGCCGTCGTCCGTTGTCCGTTTTGTTAGTTTGTTTTTGAGTTCAACAGCTTTTTGGCGGCTGTCGCAAAAAAGAAAATTGCCGATCATTTCCGGTCCTGATTGTGGAGTTGCGGTTTGTCGTTTCCTTGATTAAAGAAAAATTTGCCTAAAGGCAGCTATTTTGCAAAAAAACAAATACGATTCATATTTTAAGATGTCAAACGCAAAAACACTTGAAACACAACGGATTGTCAAAAACGCTTCAATTATGGCGTTCGCCACTTTTTTAAGCCGTATACTCGGATTTGTTCGAGATGCGGTGGTCGCTTTCGCTCTTGGAGCCGGACCTTTGGCGGATGCTTTTTTTGTGGCGTTTCGTTTACCGAATCTTTTTCGTCGCTTGTTTGCCGAAGGTTCTCTGACTCTTGCATTTATTCCCGTTTATACTCAAATTTTGCAAGAAGACGGTTCTTATTCTGCTGCCACGCTTGCCCGTTCAGTTTTGGTGTGGCTTTTGGCGATTTTATTGTTGCTTGTTGTGCTTGTCTGCATTTTTTCCCGTCCGGTAACGCTTTTGATTGCACCGGGATTTGTCGCTCAACCGGAGGCGTTTGTTGCCGCTCAAAATCTGGTTCGGATTTGTTTTCCGTATATTTTCTTTTTGTCGGGAACGGCATTGTGTATGGGGATTTTAAATTCGCACAACCGTTTTTTTGTTCCCGCTTTTTCTCCGTGTCTGCTCAATATTTGTATGATTGGCGGAGTGTTGTTGGCGGTGTGGGGTAAATTTTCCGTTGCGTATTCGCTTGCGTGGTCGGTAGTGCTTGCAGGTTTTTTTCAGTGGATAATGCATCAGCCACCTTTGCGGCAAATCGGTTTTCGCTGGCGTGGGGCAGTTGAACTGAAAAGCGTTGGCGTGCGGAAAATCGGAGCTTTGATGACTCCGACGATTTTCGGGGCGGCTGTTTATCAGATAACGATTTTGGTCGGTACGGTTTTAGCTTCATTTTTGCCGCAGGGCAGTATTTCCTATTTATATTATGCCGACAGGCTGGTACAGTTTCCACTTGGAATTTTTGGAGTGGCGATTAGTGCCGCTGCTTTGCCGTCGCTTGCAACACTTGCGGTTGCCAAGCGGCATGACGATTTTGTCTCGGCTTTAAATGACAGTTTATATTTGACACTTTTTATTTCTTTGCCGTCTGCAGCCGGATTGATGGGGTTGGCGGAACCATGCATTGATTTGCTTTTCGGGCGTGGGGCGTTCGGAGAACAGGCGATACGGCAGACTGCTTTTGCTTTGGTCGCCTATGCTGTCGGTTTGCCGGTATTTTCTTGTTTGCGAACGGTGCTGTCGGCATTTTATGCCTTAAAAGATACCAAAACGCCGGTTTTGATTGCGGCTTTTTGTTTGGTCGTGCATATCGGTTTAAGCTTGGCATTGATGCGTATTTTGGCTCATACGGGACTTGCATTGGCGACAACGCTTTCGTCGGCATTAAATTTATTGTTGCTGGTGTTCTTTCTTCGCCGTCGTGTGTCGGGAGTTTTTGCTTTTTCTCGGCGATTTTTTGTTTATGCTGTCCTGAGTGTTTTGATTTTTATCGTGTGTTTTTTCTTGCAGGATTTCGGACGGTTGAGTTTGCTTTGCATTCCTGTTTTGGCAATTTTGTATTTTGTTTTAACACTTTATAGCGGCTGTAGCGATGCGTGGCTTTTATGGAGACCGATTACTCGGCGGCTTTTCGGGAAAAAAGTGTGAACATGGCGTTTCCACGCGGACTTGTGCAGCCTGAAGACGGTTTTCATTTTGCCGTGGATTCTCTTTTGCTCGCCTCATTTGCAACATATTTTTTGCCGAAATGTTCAAGCGGTAAAGACTTATCAGAAAAAAAATTGCCACAAAATTCCGTATGGATTGCGGATTTGGGTTGTGGTTGCGGTGTTATTGGTTTCGCTTTGTTACTTGGCGGTGTTTCGTGTCGGGTGCTTGGCATCGAACGGCAAAAAGAAATGCTTTTGGCAGCATGGGAAAACCGAAAAATGCTCGGATTTGCGAACAGCTTTTTCGTTTTGGGGGCAGATTTACGATGTGTACGTCAGATTTTATCTGCCGGATATTTTGATGCGGTGGTGAGCAATCCGCCGTTCCGTGAGCTTGGAAGAGGCAAACAGTCGGTGTTTGTGTCTCGCAGTGATGCCCGATTTGAAACGCATGGCGGCATCGCGGAATTTGTGCAGGCTGCGGCGTGGTTGTTGCGAAGTAGGGGACATTTTTTTTGTGTATTTTTAGCGGAGCGGTGCGACCTTTTGCTTACGGAAATGCGGCAAAATGCCATCATACCCAAGGTCATTTTGCCTGTTGCGGCAAAGCCGGCTGAGGCTGCCAAATTTGTTTTGATTATGGGAGTGAAAGACGGCGGCGAGGGAATGGAACTGCGTTCACCGCTTGTTTTGTATGAAAAAAACGGAGAATTGTCTTCTGCCGCCTTGGAATTTTGTTCGTTTTTGGTGTGCAATGCAAAAAAAAGATAAATAAAAATTTGTGGATCGGCTTGTTATATTTGTTTTAAGTTGTTATATTTTAGTGGAATATTTGTTGTATAAAATATTTTCAAAATTTGATAGTTAATAAAGTATTTGAAAAAAAAGTAAGAATAAAAAATAATAGTTTGTATTATAAGTCGGATTTATTATATAGTAAAAAGTAAAATAAATTTAATATACAATAAAAAGAGAAGAGTGTATAGATAATAAATAGTTTGAATAGGTAGATTTCTTAATTTAATTGAAATAATTATAGATTTTATAGTTTTGGATATTTGGGTTGTAGTTGTTTCCTCGAAATTTATAAGTATGTAAGAGAGAAGCTCTATATCGCTTCCATTAAGCAATTTAAATCCTTTATGTAGTTTGCTATGGTTCTTTATTGCTTTAAAGTTAATTTTATTGGTGTTAGTAATAACGGTATCATTGAAAAAAATGATGTATTGAATTGAAAGACGATATCGTATTTTAAAACGGTTATAAAGATAAAGTTGGCGTGGAATATAGATGTGGATGATTATGAAGTAGATGGTGAAAAGATGATTTTGAAAAGAAGGATAGATCGCAGAGTTGAATATAAAGTAGTGAAAGCAGGAGTAATGCTGATATTTACGCTTATAAATGATGGTAAAGATTGTTAATAAATAATTTTTGTTATAAATGTATAGGATACTTTGGCTCATTTTTTATGAGGGTAGAATATTATTGGATTTTTTTATTTTTTAAACTTATTTATCAACAAAGCGCATTCCCATCGGATTATATCGTTCACCATATACCTGATTAGCCAGATTATTAAGATTTTGCAATATATCAGGTGGCAGCTGCAAAGAAATTGCCTGTATATTTTCAATTATATGCTGTGGATTGCTTGCTCCGAAGAGCGGAAAAATATCTTTTCCCTGATGGAGCAGCCAAGCCAGTGCAATTTGTGCCGGTGTGGTATTTAGTGAAATGGCGATTTCATTGAGGATTGTAAAAAGCTGCTGATTATTCGGAAGATTTTCCGTAAAAAAACGAGGCAAAATACGGCGGATATCTTGTTTGGCAAGTTCACTGCGTTCGATAAATCTACCAAGCAGTCCGCGACTGAGAGGGGAATATGCCAGCAGTTTAATATCGAGTTCCCGACAGACAGGTAAGATTTTATTTTCAATGTCTCTGGAAAAAATGGAATATTCACTTTGCAGCATGGTAATTTTGGAGATTTTTGCTGCTCTTTTTAATGTTTCCGATTTCGTTTCACACAGTCCGATTGCTCCGATTTTACCCTGTTCTTGCAATTTTTTCATTGCTTCGACACTTTTTTCTATCGGCACATTGGGGTCAACGCGATGTAGAAAAAAAATGCCGATTTGTTCCCGTTTAAGCCGCCGCAAACTTGTTTCGCAAGAGCGGAAAATAGCTTCGGGACTTGCATTGATTCCGAGATAACGACCTTTGGCATTACGAATAAGACCGCATTTGGTAGTTAAAAATGCTTCTTTGGGAAGCGTTTTACCCAGAAGTATTTCGCCTTTGCCGCAGCCGTAAGAATCGGCGGTATCAAAAAGTCGGACACCTTGTTCCCACGCTGTAAGCAAAATAGTTTTTACGTGTTCGTCACTATATAAATTTTCGACTAAATTCATACAGCCAAAAGCAAACGGATTGTTTATAAGAACCGATGAAAAAAGCCTATTCATAGTATTTTTATAAATCAATCAATTCCAGTTCCGTATCCTGTATAGTTCGTCCAAGAAAAATAGACCCGACACGGGCAAAGCGTTGCAAATCATCGGTTGTTAAAAATCGACATTGTCCGCTGCCATTTCCGAACATTTTATTTTGTTCAAGATAGGAAAAAACATATTTTGCCGTTTCTTCAGCGGAATCAACTAACATAACTTGATTACCGAGAATTTTTTGTAATGTTTTTTTAAAAATTGGAAAATGAGTACAACCGAGCATCAAACAGTCGGGCGGTTGCGGAACGGAAAACATATCAGCAAGATATTTTTTGGCTGTTTCTTCAGGAACAATACCTTCGTTCCAGCCCTCTTCCGCTAAAGCCACAAATAATTGACAGGATTTGGAAATAATTTTGGCATCTTTTCTCAAACGTAAAATTGCCTGCGGATAAGCATTGCCTTGAATTGTACTTTCCGTGCCGATAACTGCAATTCGTCCGGAAATTGAATTAAGACAACAGGCTTTTGCTCCCGGCTCAATAACACCGATAACGGATAAAGGTGAAAAGTGTGCTTGAAGTACGGCAAGTGCCGCGGATGAAGCGGTATTACAAGCGATGACCAGCAGTTTAATTTGACGAGTAACCAGTTGTGCAGCTGCTTGTAAAGTATAACGAATAATGGATTGCCGGCTTTTTGTACCGTAAGGCAGTCGTGCAGTGTCGCCCAGATATATAAAATCTTCCTGCGGCATTTTTTCCTGCAAGGCTTTGAGTACGGTCAAACCACCTACTCCGGAGTCAAAAACACCGATAGGTAAATTGGAGCGAGGCGTGTAAGTCAAAAGTTCTCCTCATTTTTTGTCGAATCTGTTTTAACGAAATAGACGGTCAATGATTTCTTTATATTTTCTCTCGATAACAAATCTTTTCTTTTTAAATGTGTTTGTCAATTCTTCTCCAAGCTTGAATTCTTTATCCAAAAATTTGATATTTTGAAGTTTTTCGTATGGTTTGAAGCCTTTTTGAGCATTAAGTAATTTGTTGATTTCGCTTTTAATGCGGTTGATTATTTCCTGATTTTCCAGAAAATTTTCGGTTTCATTGACGATGTCGGAAAATTTTTCAGCAATATATTCTTTCCATTTTTCTTTATCCAATACAATTAACGCTCCCAAGCCTTTTTGATCCTGTCCGACCAAAACCGCATCGGAAACAAAGGGAAACATGGAAATTGTGGCTTCAATTCTCGACGGGTCAACATTTTCTCCATTGGCAAGCACGATAATTTCTTTAGAGCGACCGGTAATAATATATTCTCCGGTAATTGTTTGTTTACCGAGATCGCCTGTGCGAAAAAAACCATCGGGAGTAAACGCTTTTTTGTTTTCTTCATCGTTATCGTAATATCCCTGCGTAACCTGTTCACCTTTGATTTGAATTTCCCCTTCTTCACCGACGGGAAGCGGATTGTTGTTTTCATCGACAATACGAATTTCTGTTCCGGGAAAAGCCGGACCGATTGTACCGAAAATGTGGCATTTAAGTCCCCGCCCGGCAATACCCGGTGAACATTCCGTCATACCGTAGGCGTTGACGATACGAATACCGATAGCATCAATCCATTCTTCGATATGTTGCGGTAATGAACCTCCACCGCTAATCGCCAGTCGTAATCTGCCTCCAAAATATTTTTTGACCACACTAAGGCGGTTTCGAGCAATAAGGTAAAAAGGCAGCATACATAGAACCATACAACCAGCTTGTGCACGCTGCCACAAACTGTACGACAAAGGTGTTGGCTCGAAACGAGGAAGCCAATCAAGGGCGACACGACATTGGTATCGCCAAGAAGCAGAAGTTTTAACCAAAAGAGAAAAGAGTTTGGCTTTTTGAGGATTTTTTTTCTTAAGAGCGGCATTGACCTTTTTGTACATTGATTCCCATACTCTGGGGACGGTTGCTACAATCGTGGGACGAAACTGTTCCAAATCGGAGGCAAAGGTTGAAACTGAAGAATAAACCAGTGTATTGCCTTTAGATATGGCAATATATTCCGCCGTTCTTTCAAAAATATGCCAAGTCGGTAAAATAGAAAGCCATACATCTTTTTGAGTAACGGCGATCAATCCCGGTAAGTTGCGAATATTATTGCAAATATTTTTATGCGTTAAAATTACACCCTTTGGAGTGCCTGTTGTTCCTGATGTATAAATAATTGAAACAATATCTTCCGGATGTATATGCTCAATAGATGCAATAAATTCTTCTCTTTCTTTATCTTTTATTTTATTTTTTTTAATAATACTGCTATAAAGCGTAAACGGTTTATCTTTATCTTCATCCTTATCTCCAATAATTATCAGTTTATTTTTCATTTTTTCAATCTGTCTTAACTCTTCAAAAGCCAAATATACTGCTTTTGTTTCAAAAATAATGTGTGTTGCTTTGGAGTGCGTGATGATATATTCCAGTTCAGATGGAGGCGTGTCCGTACCGCGAGGGATATTAACGACTCCGATTGCAAGCAGGGCGAAATCGGTTACCATCCATTCATAGCGGTTGTCGGAAATAAAAACGACCTTATCGCCTTTTTGGATTTTTTGTTTACGAAAAGCTTTTGTAAGCGTGAGAATGTCGTCAAAAAATGTTTCAAAACTGATTGTAATTTCTTGTTTATTTACCTTATATATAAAAGCGGTCTTATTATGGTAAAGCCGAAAACTCTGTACTAAAAAATCAAGAATTGTTTGCGGAGCAGGGATTGTTTGCGGACTTTGTTCCGTTTGTAAATTTTGTTCTGTTTGTGTCATTTTTTTGCCTTATTTAAAAATAAAAAATTGAAAAAAGACGATACAAATACGAAAAATAAATCTAATTTTCCACTCAAATACAGTCAAGAGCGTAAATTCCGCTATATAGCTATTTTTTTAGATTTAAAATAACAGCACCGGCAACAATAAGTATTGTGCCACAAATTGTAAGCAAAACTGGAGTTTCCTGAAAAAAAACAATGCCAATAACGGTAACGAAAGGAACCTGAATTGTACCAACAGCAGTAACTATTCCTGCTTGTTCTTTACTCAAAGCCTTAACCAGTGCAATCTGTCCGAATTGAGTAAAACAGCCGATTGCAAGCAAGTATCCTAAATCCTGCCAAGTCGGCCAAACCCAGACTGGCAAAGAAAGAAAAAACGCCGCCGGTGCGGACACTAAATAAAGATAGGCAACTACGGTTATCGGATTTTCTCTGCCTTTGATTGCATGCACCGTAACATACGCAGCTGCCGAAAAAAGAGCAGCGATAAGAGCAACAAGTGTACTGAATGTGTCCAAATTGCTATTAGTAAACAAAAATCCCGGTCGGGTGATAAGCAAAACTCCGAGTATGCTCATCAAAACACAAAAAAATGCTAATATATCGGGTCGTTCTCGTAAAAAAATAATTCCAAGCAACAATGCAAAAACAGGATTGGTATAAAAAAGCGTAATGGCATCGGCGATTGGTAAATGCGTAATGGCATAAATTGTACAAAAAAGAGCGATAAAGCCGGTCGTGCCTCGTATGAGTAAAAGTTTTTTGTTTTTGCCAAAATCAAAACCAGTTTTACCAAAAGCCATAAAACACAGTCCGAGTCCAATTAAAGAGCGACCAAGCAAAATTTCTACACTTGGGAGCGAGCCTCCAAGCAAACGAACGAAAGTATTGGCAATGCTAAACCAAAATGCAGAGCTGATAGCTAAAAAAATTGCAGAATTTTTCATTATTTTGCCTCAATAAAAAACAGGGGCGTATTGAATATACACCCCTGTAAGAGGAACCGAACACCCAAAAAACAACTGTTACTGCTGCTTCTTTTCAGACCTGACAGGATTGGCAGCGCTTTTGCCGCCCGGCTCCTCTTTGTTGAAAAAGTCTTTAACCAACCATCTAAAAAAAATCAAGTTTTTAATATTGTGAAAAGAAACAGAAAATTTGTATAATTGTTGCTGATTGAACTGAAACAGAGTTAGGATATTAATTCTTACTTTTTTCGTTTCCTTTGATTTTGTTTAGGGAGCAAGAATTTGTCAGAGGCAATGGTCACAAATTATGATTATCTTGTAATAATTAGCCATTATCAATAATAATTATTTTTTAGTATGACCCTAAAAAATATCGCAGGAAATTGGTTTGCGTGCCAAAAGAAATTGATATATTTACTTTTCTTTTGGCGAGGGATTCGATTTTGTTTTTTTGTTACAGGTCGGATAATAAAAATGATTTTTTAATGGGGGGGGGGAAAAATATGAACGGTACTCTGCAAATACTTTTTAATCATCGCACTTATCGCGATTTTGACTCTGATTTTGTTTTGCCGGCGGACGAATTGCAACAAATCTTGCAAAGTGGACGGCAGGCTCCGTCGTGGATGAACGGTCAGCATGTTTCGATTATAGTTTGTGATAAAAGCTTGCGGCAAAAAATTGCTCAAAAAGTTGGCAGTGTGCAAATCGGGGCGTGTTCCGCCTTGTTGTTTTTCATAGGCGACCTGTATCGAGCGAGTTTGTGTGCTAAGTTTCACGCTATGGATTTTTCCGCTGTTGGCAATGCCGATACTTTGATTACAATGGTAACGGATGCTGCCTTGGTTGCACAAAATGCAACCGTGGCGGCAGAAAGTCTCGGCTATGGAACTTGCATAGTCGGTGGTGTACGCAGCTTGTGTGCAGATTTGATAGAGATTTTTTCCCTGCCGAAATTTACTTTTCCGCTTTTCGGGCTTTGTATCGGTAAGCCCACAGTGCAAATGCGTATAAAACCGCGTTTGCCGCAGGAAGTTTGCGTTTTTGAGAATGTGTATCGCACGGAAAATACCGAAGAAGAGCTTGAGCGGTACGAAAAAACGATGTTTGATTTTGCCGAAGCAAGGGAAACCTTGCCGTACCGTGAAAAGTTCGCTCAATTTTATGCAAAAAATTTTGCCGTTGAAAATAATGACCTGCTTGTCAGACAGGGATTTTTGACAAAAATGACAAAATAAAACAAAACAATGCGGACTTGGCGGCAGGTTGCAAAGCGGTGATTTGTCTTTTTGGGAGTAAAAATATTGTAACAATACAGTTTTTGAGGAGAAAATAATGGGATATTCCATTCCGATGGTTATTGAAACTTCCGGTCGCGGTGAACGGGCTTATGATATTTATTCCCGTCTTTTGAAAGACCGAATTATTTTGTTGGGAACACCGATTGACGACAATGTGGCAAATTTGATTTGTTCACAGTTGCTTTTTTTGGAATCTGAAAATCCCGAAAAAGTTATCAATTTGTATATCAATTCTCCGGGCGGTTCGGTAACTGCCGGTTTGGCGATTTATGACACTATGCAATATATTTCTTCTCCTGTGGCAACGCTTTGTATGGGACAGGCAGCCAGTATGGGGGCTTTTTTGTTGGCAGGTGGAGCAGCCGGAATGCGGTATTCACTGCCGAACAGCCGTATTCTTATTCATCAGCCTATGGGCGGATTTCAAGGGCAGGCAACGGATATTGATATTCACGCCAAAGAAATTATTCGTTTGCGTGCAAAGCTAAATGAAATTTTAGCGTATCATACCGGAGCACCGCTTGCCAAATTGGAACAGGATACCGAACGGGATTATTTTATGAGTGCCGAGGAAGCCAAACAATATGGAATTATTGATAAAGTTCTCGCAACTCGTGCAGATGTTGAGAAAAAGTAGTGAAAAATTGAGGTGGAAAATGGGAATACGGCGACCTGTAACTAATGAGCTTCATTGTTCTTTTTGTGGTGCAAATCAGTATGAAGTCAGCCGGTTGATTTCAGGACCTGATGTTTTTATCTGTAATAAATGCGTTGAACAGTGTGAACGGAAACTTCGTCAGGAAAAAGTTAATGAAAGTCGTGAGTTAAATGAAATTCCTGTTCCGGAGCAATTAAAAAAGGCGCTAGACGAATATGTTATCGGACAGGAAGAAACGAAAAAAATCTTGTCTGTTGCTGTTTACAATCATTACAAACGTATTCAGTATGCCGATCTTTTGAAAGAAGACGGCGGCGTTGAAATCGACAAAAGTAATATTTTGCTTATCGGACCGACCGGTTCGGGAAAAACATTTTTGGCCCGTACTCTGGCTCGGATTTTACAAGTTCCATTTGCCATTGCTGATGCTACGACCGTAACCGAAGCCGGATATGTTGGTGAGGATGTCGAAAATATTTTGGTGCAGCTTGTTCAAAATGCCGAATACGATTTGGATGCTGCCAGCCGCGGCATCGTGTATATTGATGAAATAGATAAAATCGGTCGTAAATCGGACGGTGTTTCCATTACCCGTGATGTGTCCGGTGAAGGCGTGCAGCAGGCGATGCTCAAAATAATTGAAGGCACGGAAGCCAATATTCCGCCAAAAGGCGGTCGTAAACACCCGCAGCAGGAATTTTTGCGGCTCGATACTTCCAATATCTTATTCATTTTGGGCGGTGCGTTTATTGGCTTGGAGGATATTATTAAGCAGCGAGTTGATGGCGGCAGTATTGGTTTCGCTGATTTGAATGCTTCCAAACAAAAAAAGAAGCAGGAAGAGGCGGAAATTATGAACAGCGTTCATCCGTCTGATTTGATTAAATTTGGTATGATTCCTGAATTTGTCGGGCGGATTCCGATTATTTCAACCTTGCAGGAATTGGAAGAAAACGATTTGGTGCGGATTTTAACCGAACCGAAAAATGCTTTGGTCAAACAATATCAAAAAATGTTTGAGCTTGACGATGTGGTTCTGCGTTTTGAAGGTGAAGCGTTGCAAATGGTCGCTCATAACGCTTTGGAACGTAAAACCGGTGCAAGAGGTCTTCGGAATGTGTTGGAAAAAATTATGTTGGATATTATGTATCGCTTGCCGTCCATGCGTGGAGAAGTTATGGAATGTATCATCAACAAGGCTGTTGTAAATGAAGAAATTGATCCGATTTTGGTTTATAAAGAGAAAAGTAAAATTGCATAGATAGAGAAAATTTTCCTTTTTAGCGATAAGAGGAGTTAAAAAATATATGTCCGGGTCCATTATTCAGTTTCAAGAAGATGTAATCCTTCCTGTAATGTATTTACAGGATACTCTTGTTTTTCCATATTCTATTGTTCCGATGTTTATTGCAGATGTTCATTCCATTCAAGCGATTGAAATTGCATTAAAAAAGTATCAAAAAAATATATTTTTGGTTGCACAAAAAGAGTTGGAGAAAGAAAATATAAGTAGTAAAGATTTGTTTGAAAATGGAACTGTATGCAGTATTTTGCAAATGTTGAGGTTGCCAGACAAAACTATTAAGGTTTTATTTGAAGGAAAATATCGGGCAAGTTACAATGTAGATAAAATACAAAAAAAAGAAGATGGTGTATCGTATGTTGAAGTACATCAGCTTTTTGAAGAAGAAAAATGTAATGCTCAGTCGCAGGCATTGGTGAGAGCTACGCAAGATGCAATGAGCGAGTACGGGGAAGTTAATCGTAAAATTCCCAGAGAAACGTTGCTTGCTATTGCCACAATTAAGACTGCGGGTAGGCTTGCCGATGCGATTATGCCTCATTTGTATGTTGATTTTTTGAAACAGCAGCAGGTTTTGGATGAACTTGACGGCAACAAACGGTTGGAATTTGTTTTTTCATTGCTGGAAGGTGAGATTGAAATCCATTCTTTGGAAAAAAAGATTAAAAATCGGGTTAAAAAGCAACTGTTGCAAAATCAAAAAGAATATTATTTGGGAGAGCAGCTCAAGGCAATCCGTAGAGAAATGGAACATGGCGGTGATGGTAAGCCTGTTCAAGATGATTTGGAAATTCGGTTAAAAGAAAAAGATATGCCGGGGGAAGCACGGGAAAAGGCTTTGGCGGATTTGAAAAAAATGCGACAGATGCCGCCGTCTTCCGCAGAATATACGGTACTTAGCAATTATATCGACTGGGTGTTGGCGCTGCCGTGGAATGTCGTTTCGGAGAAAAAAATCAATATGACCGAGGCGGAAAAAATTTTAGACAAAGAGCATTTCGGACTGGAAAAGCCCAAAGAGCGAATTTTGGAATATTTGGCAGTGCAAAGTTTGGTCAAAAAAGTTCGCGGTCCGATTCTGTGCTTTGTTGGACCTCCGGGGGTCGGAAAAACATCGCTTTCTAAATCCATTGCCAAGGCGACTGGTCGGGAATTTGTTCGGTTGTCACTTGGAGGTGTGCGGGACGAAGCGGAAATTCGTGGTCATCGGCGGACTTATGTTGGAGCGTTGCCAGGAAAAATTATTAAATCGCTCAAACGGGTAAAATATAACAATCCTGTTTTTTGTCTGGACGAAATTGATAAAATGAGTACGGATTTTCGGGGCGACCCGTCGGCTGCTTTGCTGGAAGTGCTTGACCCCGAGCAAAATTCCACTTTTGCCGACCATTATTTGGATTTAGATTATGATTTGTCCAATATTTTATTTATTACGACTGCCAATTCGCTTTCGAGTATTCCGCTTCCTTTGCGGGATAGAATGGAGATTATTGAATTGTCAGGCTATCTTGAAACCGAAAAATTGAAAATTGCAACACAGTATCTCGTTCCCAAACAGCTTGAGGCGAACGGATTGACCGCCAAGCAGATTAATTTTTCCGACGGGGCGTTGTTGCGGATAATTCGTCATTATACCCGTGAAGCTGGGGTACGGAATTTGGAACGGCAGATTGCTTCCGTTTGTCGCAAAGTTGCTCGCCGTGTTGTGGAGCAAAAGAAAAAAGCCCGTACACAGATTCGGATTATAAAAAATAATGTAGTCGGATATTTGGGTATTCCAAAGGTTCGGCACGGTGAAAAAGAAGAAGCGTCGCAGGTGGGAGTATGTAACGGTTTGGCATGGACGCAGGTTGGCGGTGAGATTTTGACGGTGGAAACCGTGATTATGCCCGGCAGCGGGAAAATAGAAATTACGGGTAAATTGGGCGATGTTATGCAGGAAAGTGCAAGAGCCGCTCTTTCGTATATCCGTTCCCGTTCTGATATTTTCGGTTTGCGGCAGGATTTTCATACGGAAATCGATATTCATATTCATGTGCCTGAAGGGGCGACACCCAAAGACGGACCGTCCGCCGGAATTACGCTGGCGACCTGTATTATTTCCGCTTTATTGGCGTTGCCGATTAGTAACGATTTGGCGATGACCGGAGAGATTACCTTGCGCGGCAGGGTATTGCCGATTGGCGGTTTGCGGGAAAAACTGTTGGCTGCTAAAAGGGCAAATATTCATACCGTTTTAATTCCGTCAGAAAATCAGGCGGATTTGAAAGAAATTCCCGATAATGTTTTAAAGGGCTTGGAAATTGTTGCGGTAAAGCATATGGACGATGTTTTGTCCCGGGCCTTGGTTGGAATGTCTCCGGAAACGCTTTTTTGCGGTAAGGAAGATTTTACGCCACTTGTTGGAAAATTATTAAAAGACGAATACCGTCGAGTCAAAAAATAGGAGATTTTATGCCTATTTATGAATTTAAGTGCGAAAAATGCCAAGAAGAATTTGAAGAGCTGTGCAGCGCCGACCAAAAAAAAGTCCGTTGTCCGCATTGCGGAGCGGAAGAAGCAAACCGTTTGATGTCTTCGCCGCGGGTCTCTTCTTCGTCGTGTAGTGGCGGTGAGGGCAGTTTTTCTTGAAGTCATTAAAAACCGTTCCGTGTGAGCGAATAGAAATGACGATATTTTAAAAAGAATTTGAGGGTAAAATGGAATTTTTTGATGTACTGTACAAACGGAGAAGTGTTCGTTCTTTTACTGAAGAACCGGTGAGTCGGGAAGATATAGAGGTGCTTTTGCGGGCAGCTATGGTTGCTCCAACGGCACATAATGCTCAAAATTGGCGTTTTATAGTGGTCGATGATAAGGAACTTTTATACAATGTTCCGCTTATCAATCCGTATGCTCGTATGGCTCGTCGTGCTCCGCTTGGGATTTTGGTTTGTGGAGATTTGCAGACACAAAAGGTGGAAGGATTTTGGTTGCAAAATTGTTGTGCCGCTATTGAAAATATTTTACTGGCGGCAACGGGATTGGGGCTTGGGGCGGTGTGGACCGGAATTTCCGAGCATTATCCCGACTCGATTTCGCGATATAAAGAATTGTTTCATTTGCCGCAGCATATTATGCCGGCAGGTTTTTTGATTATCGGCCATGGAAAGAAAGAGGTAAAATCTGTTGACCGTTTTGACAGTACGAAAATTCATTGTAATGTATGGGGGAGTGTATGGGAAACATCGGTTCAAGAGCAATAAATGCGGCAAGAACAATGCCGCAAGTATTCATTTTGTTGTTTTGTACTTTGTTTCTTATTTGTGCGGGGACGGTTCGGGCGGAAGATGCAAAAGAACTATCTTTACTTGAGATGGATTTGGAAACATTGATGAGTATTCCCGTAACTTCTGTTAGTAAAAAGCAGGAATCGTTTTTTGATTCTGCAGCGGCTATTTATGTCATAACTGCAGATGATATTCGTCGCAGCGGTGCGACACATATTGTTCAGGCTTTGCGTATGGTTCCCGGTCTTATTATTGCTCAGAATAATACCACGCAATGGTCGGTTTCTTCTCGCAGTCGGTGTTTTAATTCTACCTATGAAAACAAACTGCTAGTTATGCTAGACGGCCAGAGTGTTTATACCTCGGTGTATGGCGGAACTTTTTGGGATACTCTTAGTTTATTTTTGCCCGATATTGACCGTATTGAAGTTATTCGCGGTTCGGGCGGCAGCACTTGGGGAAGTAATGCTGTAAATGGAGTTATCAATATTATTACCAAATCAGCTGAAAAAACGACTGGTACGACTGCTATCGGGCGTATCGGCGGTATGGAAAAAGGCATGGGGGCGGTTCGTTACGGCAAGAAATTTGATTCGGGGAGTGCCGTTCGCGTACATGGCGGAATGCAAAGAATTTTTGATGGTCGTTATAGAGACGGCAGTAATTTTGAAATCAAAACTTGCGGTACACGATTTGATTTGCCTTTGGGTGAAAAAGCAAAATTTGTTTTTTCCGGAGAATTGTTGGACGGAATCAGCAGCGGATATATTCGATATGCAGATACAAGTATTTGGAAAATTAATGATTTGTGGATAGAGGAAAAATTAAGCGATATTCGTCTTAATTCAGTTTATTCTTATGATTTTTCCGATACTTCTCAATTTTCTTTGCAGTTCGGTTATATTCGGGAAGCCAGAAAATCTGAATTTGCTGAACTTTGCACCAATAATGGAGAAGTTGAAATTGATTTTTCTTTTTCTCCGTTTGAAAAGCATTTGGTGCAACTTGGAGGAGAATTGCGTGTGAGCCGTTTTGAGGCTCTTAATCCTTTTTCTGGATATGTACTGCCGAACTCTATTTTGAAAAATACCGATTATGTCGGGAGCGGTTTTGTAGTTGATACAATTTCTTTGACTGACAGGCTTACATTCGCTTTGGGCGGAAAATTTGAATATATTGATGATATAAGTTTTCAGTATTCGCCCGGAGCCCGTTTTTCTTTTCGTTTAAATGAGCAAAATATTTTGTGGACGGCATTGTCCCGTTCTATACGCAGTCCGTCCTGTATTGAACGGTTTGTTTCCAATAATGCTTTTTTCGATAAAAAGACAAATGCGTTGGTGATTTTTGAACACAATAAAGATTTAAAAGCGGAAAATATTAGTTCGTATGAGCTGGGTTGGCGTTTTTTCCCGACTTCCTCTCTTCTTTTTGATGTGGCTCTTTTTTATAATCATTATAAAGAATTAATTGTTCCTGTAATGGAAAAAATTGAAGTACCGAAAGTTTTTTTCAAATACAAAAACCAAATTGATGGAGATGTATTCGGTGGTGAATTTTTAATGACTTGGGAAGTTGCGGATTGGTTCAAAACACGTTTTTGGTACAGTTATGGTCAGGAAAATTTTGTTGAGAAAACAGGATATGCTTTTCGCGGTAAGATGATTCCTGAACATCAGGCTTTTTTGCAAACTTTGTTTGTTTTGCCGTATGATGTAAAATTGGATTTGTCAGGACGGTATATTGGCAGGGTTGTCGGTTTGGATATTCCGGCGTATACTGAAATGGATGCAAGATTAAGTTATGTACCGTTTGAAAATTTTGAAATTAGTCTTATCGGGAAAAATCTTCTTCACGATAATCATCGAGAAGCTGAAAACAGTCTTGTTTACGGTAAAGGACAAGAATTGGAACGGACGATTTTTATGCAGTTAAGGGTTGATTTTTAATGAAAAGATTATTGCTTATTTTACTTTGTTTATTAGTTGTTCCCGTGTGGCTTTGGGCGGAAAATTCCCGTTTGACTCAGCTCGAAGCCGCTTATTTGTTAAATTTTATTAAATATACAACATGGGAAGAAGAGAACCGAGCTCTTCAGGTTTATGTTTTTGCTCCTGAAGTGTATAAGGTTTTGAATCGGGTAGACCAGAGTAAGAATAGTAAATCTATAGTGTTACATGAAGTAAGCAAAGATAAAATATCTTTTGCCGCTGCTGATGTAATATTTATTTCAAAAGAGATGGATAAATATGTTTCCGATAAAATTTGGAATGAGATAAAATCTTCAACTCTTGTTATTGCTGATTATCCTAAAGTGATTAAAAATGGCGGTTTTGTCGAGTTGTATATCGTTGATGACAAATTGCGTTTTCATATCAATATCGTTAATTTAATCGGTACGAGAATTCATTCTAATCTACTTCATATGGCGACGCAGGTTGTTCAAAAAAATATGAATTCGGTAAAAAATAATGAATAAAAAACAAAATTTTCGCTCCGTTCGTTTTAAGAGCATCTTTTTTATGTTGTTAACATCTTTCGTTTCTATATTTTTTATGACGATTGCAATTTTCTTTTATGAACTGTTTGTATTTCGTTCAAATGTAGAAGAGAAAATGATAAGTGTAGGAAAAATTATTGCTATAAATTCTACCGTACCGCTTTCTTTTCAAGATAGACATACCGAATTTGAAATTTTGTCCTCGCTAATCAATGAAAAATCGCTCGTATATGTTGCCTGTTACGATTTAAAAGGGCGGCTTTTTGCCGACAAAAAAGGATTCAGTTGGGACAATAGTAATGTCTATATTCCATTTAGTTTTGATTCTCGGGACTTGGAGCGAGTAAGGATAGAATGGAAATCTTTATTGAATTTGCAGGTTATTGTTCCTGTTGATTTTAATGATGATTTTATGGGGGCGATTGTTTTACTTACAAAGCAATCGGAGTTGGTTGAGCATTTTTGGCAATACCTTTTGTTGATTTTTATCTTTTTTATGGTGAGCTTTTTTCTTGCCTATATCTTTTCATTTTTTGCACAACGTTATTTAACAAAACCTATTTTTTCTTTGTTGAAAGTTATAGAAGAGGTTAGAAATAAAAAAGATTTTTCTATTCGTTCCGCATTGAAAACAAATGATGAATTGCAGATTTTAGCAGAAGGCTTCAATTTAATGTTGGAGCAGATTGAAGAAAGAGAAAAAGAACTGCAAATGCAAAAAATGACTCTTGAAGAAAATGTTAAAGAAAGAACGGAGGAACTTTATTTTGCCAATAAAAATCTTTTAAAATCAATTGCTGAATTGAAAAAAGCAAAAGAATATGTTGAAGAGGCTTCAAAAACTAAAATGCAGTTTTTAGCAAATATAAGTCATGAAATTCGTACTCCTATGAATGGAGTTTTGGGTATGGCGGAACTGCTTTTACATTCAAAATTAGATAATGAACAATTGAAATTTCTTAAAACTTTGCATCGTTCAGGCAAAGAGATGCTTCATATGATTAATGAATTGTTGGATTTTTCCCGTTTGGAATCCGGTAAATTCGATTTGAATATTATTGCTTTTGATTTGCAGCAATTGTGTGAAAATTGTGTGGATGTTTTTAATGTGGAAGCTGCGAAAAAAGATGTCGAATTGCTTGTTATTTTTGATAAAAATGTCCCGATATATATTTATTCCGACCCTGACAGGTTGCGGCAGGTTTTGATAAATTTGTTGGGAAATGCTCTTAAATTTACAGCTCAGGGTTCGGTTGTTTTGCGTGTCGGGGTTGAAGAAGACCAGGGTGGAAAGCAGCGGTTAAATTTTCGCATTTCCGATACCGGGATTGGGATTAGTCCTGAAAATCAGAAAAAAATATTTTTGCCGTTTACGCAAGCAGATGAAACGATGGTACGGAATTACGGCGGAACAGGACTCGGGCTTGCTATTGTTACGCAGATTATTGAGCTTTTGGGCGGTACAATTCGGCTTGAAAGTGAGTTGGGTAAAGGGTCAACCTTTATTATTTCTATGCCGCTTGAGTTGGCAAATGAAGAGGTCAAAGAACAAAAATTGGAAGACCGCACGCTTGAAAAGATTACGGTTTATTCTCTCGGTTTGACTGAACTTTCACGCACCGCACTGGAAAAAATTTTGGAACGTTACGATTTGGAGATTGAACATTTTTCCGTTCAGGAAGAATTGAAAAAAAATCTTGCCGATGCAAAATGCCGGATTATTGTTTTTGTGCAACCGGGTAAAAATATTCGTTTGTCGGAAGTTATTAAAAGCAGTGTTGCTCAAAAGAGTTTTTTTGTCAGGGTCGGTCCTGTCGATAAAACTGATACGCAGCTTAGAGATGAAGATGTGAATTATAGTATGACTTTGCCACTGCATTTGTCCGAAATTCAAACCATTATTCAAGAATTTATGGAAGAAAAAACCCATAATAAAATTGTTGAAAAGAAAAATGCGGAGAAAAAGCAGTTTCGGGCAAAAGTTTTGCTGGTGGAAGATAATGCCGTTAATCAGCTTGTGGCGACCAAATCGCTTGAACTTTTCGGTATTTCACCGGAAATTGCTGAAAACGGGCAAGTTGCTCTCGATAAGTTTGCAAGCGGAGCATACGATTTGATTTTTATGGATTGTCAAATGCCGGTGAAAGACGGATATACTGCAAGCAGTGAAATTCGAGAAAAAGAAAAAAATGAAGGACGTAAGCGTACGCCCATTGTGGCTCTGACGGCACATGCTCTGGATAAAGACAAGGCAAGATGTTTGGAACACGGTATGGATGGATATTTGATTAAGCCTTTTGAGTTAAATGATTTGCAGTCGTGTTTGGAAGAATGGCTGAAAGGCTTGTTGGTAGAAAAAAAAGAAGAAGTTGAAGAAAAAGTTGAAGAAGAAATTAAAAAAGAAAAATCTTTTGAAAAGAAATCCGATAATAATTTGTCTTCGGAAATAGGGGAGACAGAAGAATTAAAACCGGCTTTGGATGAGAAAATTCTTAACAGTTTGCGGGAAATTGGAGGATTGAGCATACCTGGAATGTTGAGCGAACTTTTTGCAACTTATCAAAAATCTGGTGAAGAATTGATAGCCAATCTCAAAACAGGTATGGAAAATCAGGATTTAGAACTAATAAGAAGAACCGCTCATACTTTAAAATCGTCCAGTTATAATGTCGGTGCTGTTATTTTGTCGGGAATAGCTAAAGAAATGGAAGCGGCAGCCCGTGATGGAAAATTTGAAACTCTTGTCGTTCTTGCTCCGCAGATTTTTGCAGAATACGAAAGAGTGCTTGAGGCGATTGGGAATAAAAACGACGGATAGAAATGCGTTGGCAGTGTTGTTGCAGTTGTTTTATTTTGCTTATATCTTGAATATGTTGCATACGGGATAAATTTTTATTTTTGGTTGTTGCATTTTTTTTCATTTTTTTGGATAAAATGGCAGTAAATAAGAGAAAAACAATTAATTTTCAGGTTTGTTGTTTTTCTTTTTTTATTTTTAAATTTTTTAAAAATAAAATAAATTAATTTATTCTTTGCAGATTTATAAATTTTCTGTTTCTTATTATGATAATTGTAAGGTGGTATCTTGGAAAATTTTTTATTTATTGTTGCTGTATTGAGAGAACTTGTTTGAGTTTCGTTTGAAGTGTTGACAGTGGAGCGTTTTTAACTATTTTCTTAAACAAGTGAAGAGTATTGATAATCGGGAGGAATATGAAAAAAATCCGCATAGCCGTTATGGGTTACGGAAATTTAGGAAGAGGCGTGGAACTGGCACTAAAACAAACACCGGATATGGAACTGGTAGGGATTTTTAGCCGCCGTGAGCCGTCAACACTTTGCCCTATTTTTGCCGAATCGAAAGTTTTTCGCTCCGATGATATTTTGTCCATGAAAAATAATATTGATGTTTTGATTTTGTGCGGCGGCAGCAAATCGGATTTGATGATTCAAACCGTTCAATATGCGGCTGATTTTAATGTGGTGGATAGTTTTGATACGCATGCAAAAATTTCCGAACATCTTGCTTCTGTCGGTAATGCTACACAAAAAAACGGCACGGTTGCTATTGTTTCCGTCGGTTGGGACCCCGGGCTTTTTTCTTTGCAGCGTTTACTTGCCGAAAGTATTTTGCCTTGTGGGAAAACCTATACTTTTTGGGGAAAGGGTGTCAGTCAGGGGCATTCCGATGCCGTTCGCCGTATTGAAGGTGTAAAAATGGCGGTACAATATACCGTCCCTGTAGAATCAGTTCTTGCCGGTGTTCGGGGTAAAAATCCGTCTGAATATTCAACACGACAAAAGCATACTCGTAAATGTTTTGTTGTTGCACTTGACGGTGCGGATAAAGAAAAAATTCGTGAGCAAATCGTAACGATGCCCGATTATTTCGTGGATTATGATACTGAGGTTGATTTTATTTCCGAGGCGGAATTTTTAAAATATCATACCAAGATGCCGCACGGCGGACTGGTTATTCATAACGGCAAAACCGGCAGAAAAAGCGAACATAGCGAGATTTGTGAATTTAGTTTACAACTTGATTCAAATCCCGAATTTACCGCCGGTGTGTTGGTTGCGTATGCACGGGCGGCGTATCGGCTGTCGGAGGCAGGAGAGAGCGGAGTGAGAACGATTTTGGAAATTCCGCCGTATCTGATTTCGCCTTGTCCGCTTGTGAATCTGCAAAAAGAACTTTTGTAGATGATTTTTAACACGGGGCTTTTGGTTTGATTGAACTTATTTGCATTGTGGCTTTGGTTGTTGGAATTTCCGCTGTATGTTCTTTGGCGGAAGCCGTTTTGTATTCCGTTTCGTGGACAAAAATTGAAAGTTTGAAGAAAAAAGGCAAATATTCCGGAGAATTGCTGGAAAAATTGCGACAAAATGTTGATCGTCCGATTACGGCGATTTTGACTTTGAACACTGTTGCCAATACCGCCGGAGCAGCTATTGCCGGAGCGGCGGCGGTCAAGATTTTTGATGGGGAATCGTTGTGGATTTTTTCCGCTTGTTTCACCGCTTTGATTTTGGTTTTTTCCGAAATTCTGCCCAAAACTGCAGGCGTTGTTTTTAGTCGTTCGCTTGCTCCGGTGCTTGCGTATCCGCTTTCATTTTTGGTTCGTATTTTTGCTCCGTTGATTTGGATTTTGCGGTTGCTGGTTGGGCTTGTAGGTTCAAAAAAAGAGCAGCTCGCTTCGGAAGAAGATTTGCTTGCCTATATTACGCTGAGCCAGCGAATCGGTGCAATTAAGGCTTCCGAGGCACTTTCGATGAGCAATATTTTGTTTATGGATAAAAAAACCGTAAAAGATATTATGACTCCTCGCACGGTGATTTTTTCTTTGCCTGCTGATATGACCGTTTTGGAAGCAAAAGGTGAACGACTTTGGCTGCACAGTCGTATTCCCGTTTATGATGCGAATAATCCAGATGACATCGTCGGCATCGTTTTTCGTCGGCAAATGCTTGAAGCTTTGGCAGAAGATAGAGATGATGAGCTTTTAAGTTCGCTTATGCGACCTGTAGAATTTGTTTTGGAAAATTTGTCGCTTGATAGGGTTTTACGGCGGTTTTTGGATTTGCAGACGCATTTATTTGTGGTTTTGGACGAATACGGAGGTTTGGCAGGTGTCGTTTCTTTGGAGGATGTGTTGGAAGAAATTTTAGGACGGGAAATCGTGGATGAAACCGATCAGATTGTCGATATGCGGGAATATGCCCGTTTGCAAAAACGGCAGCTGGTCGGGAAGGAGGAACATGCGTAAAAATCAAAAATTTGTATATGTTGCGGCGGTGGCTTTGCTTTTGTGCGGAGCGGTGTTACTGGTTTTCAGTTCGGTTCAGCAAAATGCCGTATATTTTTTGAATGTAGCGGAGGCAAAAGAATTGCCGAAACAGTATGCTAAACAAATTCGGCTTTTTGGCGAAGTGGGGCAACACGATTTAAAAGATGAAACCGCTAGCCTTGGCGTTCGGTTTGCTTTGCACGACAAGGACGATAAAAATTTGACCGTTCCGGTTGTCTTTCGCGGAGCTGTTCCCGATTCGTTTAAGAAAGGAATAGAAGTTATTTTGGAAGGTAAATTTGAGCAAAACGGGAATTTTATTGCTGCAAATCTTATGACCAAATGCCCGTCTAAATATAAGCCGAATGCCGAAGGCAAACTTCGTCCGCCTGATTATAAAGAATAATTTTACGAAAAGGATTGTTATGCCGCTTTTTTGTCATCTTTGTATGCTTTTTGGAATGTTGATTTGTGTTGGAGCATGTGCTTTGGCAATTGTGAATGAGTGGAAAGGTACTCTTAGCGATTTGAAATGGATTGAACGCTCACAGCTTTGTATCGTGTTTTTGGTTGTGCTGGCATCACTGATTTTGTTTCGGGCTTTTGCAATGCGTGATTTTTCTTTTGCTACGGTTTCCGATTATTCCGATACCTTTATGCCGCTTTTTTATGCCGTAACCGCTTTTTGGGGCGGGCAAAACGGTTCGCTGCTTTTTTGGCTGCTCATGGTCGCGTGTATGGGCGGTTGTATGCTTTTGTTGCCGAGTTATAAAAAACTTCCTAAAAATACACAGCTTTTTTTCTGGATTTTTTTTCTGCTGATCGAAGCGTTTTTCTTTTTGCTTTTGACAGGACCGAGTAATCCGTTTGTGGCAAATTCTCCTGTTCCGATGCAGGGGCGAGGGCTTAATCCGCTTTTACAAAATCCGGGAATGATTTTTCATCCGCCGCTTTTGTTTATGGGATATGCCGGTTTTACCGTGCCTGTTTGTATGGCACTTGCCACTTGGTTAAATGGCGATCAAAAAAGTTGGCTTTTTACTGCTCGTAACTGGGTGTTAGTTTCGTGGTCATTTTTGTCCGCAGGAATTTTGCTCGGAATGTGGTGGGCATATATGGAGCTGGGTTGGGGTGGATATTGGGCTTGGGACCCGGTTGAAAATTCCTCTCTCATTCCGTGGCTGGTTGCGTCTGCATTGTTGCATGCTATGATTGTCGGTCGCAAGCAGCACGGGCTTTACAAGACCAATTTGTTTTTGCTCGTTTTGACTTTGCTGGTGTGTTTTTTCGGAACTTTTATTGTGCGAAGCGGATTGATTGATTCGGTTCATGCTTTTGGAAAAGGAGGAGCGGGTGAGCCGCTTTTGGTTTTTATGGTTGCTCTTTCGGTGTTGCTTGTTTTTGTATTGATTTTTATTCCTTCAAAAGGTGAAAAATTGGCGGAACTTTGGAGCAGACAGGGACTTTTGTTTTTGACGATGCTTATTTTGTTGTTGGTTTCGGTGTTGATTTTTACAGGTGTGTTGTGGCCGGTGTTGAGCCAGTTATGGAGTAAAAATTCCGTTGGTTTGGATGCGGGTTTTTATAACCGCACTATTTTGCCTTTTTTTGCTTTGTTGCTCATATTTTTTGTTGTTTGTCCGTGGCTGGGCTGGAAATTTGGTCTGAAAAGTGGTCCTGCCATTGGACTCGGTGTTGCTGCGGTGCTTTTTGCCGCCGGACTTTTTGGAGCCGGAATGCGGGCGGTTTTGCCTTTATTGGCAACTACTGCCGCACTTGTCGGTTTGGGCGGTGTGATTGTGTTTTGGTTTTCGCAGCCTGCCGCTTTTCGTTCGTGGCGAAATTTGGGTATTTATGGTCTGCATTTCGGTTTGGTTTTGGCTGCTCTCGGTATTGCCGTTTCCGGTCCGTATCAGCAAGGTGAAGAGGCGATTTTGCAAAAAGGCGAAAGTATGATTGTCGGTGATTTTCGAGTGAAATATATCGATTTTCAGGAGTTTGAAACACAGGCGATGCGGGTTTGGGAAGCCCGTTTTGAAGCCTTTGATGCAAGTGGTAAAAAAATCGGAGAATTGAGACCTCAAAAACGGATTTATCGCAATTTTCGGCAGAATTTTGCCGAAGTTTCGGTTTTGCCGTCGCTTGGAAACGAACTGTACGCAACTTTGCTCGGTTTTGATAAAAATCAGGCAATTAGTGCCAAAGTCAGCATTCACCCGCTCGTCAACTGGATTTGGATTGGTGGTATTTTGCTTTGTTTATTCCCGTTTTTGGCATTGCGATTAAAAAATGAATAATACTGTTGTTTCTTTGCAGGAAGTCGGTTTTTCTTTCGGAGTGCGTCCACTTCTTAAAAAAATCAATTTGAGTATTTTTTCGGGGCGAGTCGTTTTACTTGCCGGTGAAAATGGAGTCGGGAAATCAACATTGCTTAAATTGTTGGCAGGAATTTTTTCTCCGACAATGGGAAAAATCGATTATTTTGTCGCCCCTGATAAAATTGTTTTTTTAGGGCATGCCTCGGTGATGTATCCGAATCTCAGTGCTTTTGAAAATTTGGCATTTTGGGCGGATATGTACGGCGTAAAAAATTTCAATCTAAAAGGGCTTTTACAGTCGGTCGGTTTGTGGAAATTTTCTTGTGAAAAAGTAAAGATTTTTTCTAAAGGAATGCTTCAGCGACTTCATTTGGCACGTATTCTTTTGCTTGATGCAGATTTGATTTTGCTTGATGAACCGACATCGGGACTGGACAATCCTTCTCGCAAGTTTTTTTACGATTGTGTCGGTGCGTGGAAGCAAAAAAATAAAGCGGTACTGTGGGTGAGCCACGATTTGGAAAAAGATGGTAAAATGGCGGACAGTATTTATTTCTTGCAAAAAGGATGGCTTGAAGAACAAAAGACTGCAGAGAATATAGATGATTAGGCGTAGCCGTATCATATTTATAAAAGATATTCGGCAGGTTTTGAGTACAAAAGCCGAGTACTTACAGGCTCTTTTGTTGGGAATGTTGTTTGTTTTTGTTTTCAGTTTGGTTCGCCGTCCCGCAGAGATTTTCCCGGTTCAGTTGGTAGCCGTGATTTTTTGGCTGATTTCTTCTTTTTCCACGGTGCTGATTGCCAATATTTTGTACCGTTTGGACGAACACGGCGGTATTCGTTCGGCACTGCTGCAAATTGCCATTCCACTTCAAAGTATCTGGCTGGGAAAATGTGTCGGAATTTTTTGTCTGCTTTTGGGCTGTCAGATTTTTTGGTTGCCGTTTTTTCTGATTTTTTTCCATGTTTCGGTTTTGCCGTCGTTTAATTGTCAGGACGGAATGTTGCTTATCGGGAGCGTTGATTTCGGACTTGCGGTTTTGGGCGGTTTGCTCGGAACTTTTTGTGTAGGAAGCGACGGACGGGATATTTTGTTGACGGTTTTGTGCTTTCCGCTTTTGCTACCTCTTTTGCTGGCGGCAATCAGTTTGAGCGTGGCGTTGTTGGACGGTAGTTTCGAAGAAAATAATTGGTGGTATATGATTTTTGCTTTTGATTTTTTGTTCACTTCGGCAGCTCTTTTGCTTTTTCCTTTTGCTTATAGAGGAGAATGATGTGAAAATTTCTTTTTTTCTTGCTCTGTTGGCGGTTATTTTTTTACCTGTTTCTCAGTATGCGATTTGGATTTACAGTCCGCAGGAAATGGTGATGGGTGAAGTGCAGCGGATTTTTTATATGCATTTGCCGCTGGCGTGGTGGGCACTTTTCGGATTTTTTCTTGTTTTTTTGTTGAGTATTAAAATTTTGCTGCGTCCGTCGCAAATGGCGGATTTGTTAGCTGTGTCGTTGGTTGAGGTCGGTGTTGTTTTTACGACACTTACGTTGGCGACAGGTTCGATTTGGGCAAGAGCGGCGTGGAATACTTGGTGGACTTGGGATCCGAGGTTGAGTACTGCTCTTATAATGTGGTTTATTTATACGGCGTATCTGGTTTTGCGAAAGGCTGATTTTGGCGAAAGCAAGCAAATGCGGATTTCGGCAGTGCTTGGAATTATTGCTTTTTTAGATGTACCGTTGGTCTTTTTTTCCGCCAGATTGTGGCGGAGTATCCACCCCGCAATTTTTTCTTCAAGAGGAATCGGGCTTGATGAAAAAATGCTGGTAACCGTTTGTATTTGTGTCGTTGCCGTAGGTTTTTTATTTTTTGCTCTTGTTGCCGTTCGTTTACGGCAGCTTTTGTTGGAAGCACAAATTAAAAAACGATTTGAATTATTTTTAACGCAAGCATTGAATGAAAAATAAATGAATAAGAGTCGTTTTTTATAAAAAAAAGAATGGAACGAGTGAAGAAGGAGAAAATATGTCTTGGCTTTTTTATGCAAATGTTGTGATTTGGATTGGAATTGGGATTTATGTTGCTTTTTTAGGTTGGAAACAAAATAGTATTGTGTTTCGTTTGCAGCAATTGGAGAACAGTAGCGATGAGTAAGATTGATTTTGACATAAAAAAAACAGTTTTGCTTTTCAGTGCTGTATGCTTGTTGGTAATTGCAGCATCAGCGATGTATTATCGAGGAAAATTGGCTGCCAAGCCTCAGGTTGTTCGGCAGCGGAAAATGCCGATGATTATGGAAGACAAGGGCAGCGGAAAAATTATGTCGCTTATGCAGGAGTTGCAAAAAAATCCGCAAGATCTCTCTTTGCTGACCAAGCTGGGGCAGTCATTTATGTCGATGAAGGCGTGGGATAGGGCGGCTGTTTTTTGGAAAAAAGTGCTTGCTCTCCCCGGACAGGAAAAAAATATTATGGCTCTTATGCAGCTTGGCACCTGTTATTTTGAAAAAAATCAAAATGAACAGTCGCTTGAGATTTTTAAGCAGCTTATAGCGATTGAACCCAATTATGCACCGGCGTATTTTAATTTGGGTCTTTTGTATAAATACCGCCTGAAAAAACCAGAAGCTGCAAAAAAAGCGTTTGCCAAAATTGTTTCTTTGAAAACTAAAGAACCCGGATTGATTGCACGGGCGGAAAAAGAATTGGAAACCATGCCCTGATGTTTGACGGTTGCAGCTTGTCTTATTAGGTATTGTAATAGTTTTTTGAATTTGAAAGCTGTACGAAACAGCGTTTTTTATAATTTATAACAAGGAAGAGCGTATGGAAAAGATAGTAGGGAACGGCCTTACCTTTGATGATGTTTTGTTATTACCCGCCTACTCTGAAGTTTTACCCGATATTGTTCAGCTTTCGTCTTTTTTGACCAAGGATATTTTGCTGAATGTTCCGCTTATCAGTGCCGCCATGGATACCGTTACGGAAAACAAAATGGCTATTTCGCTTGCACGGGCAGGCGGTATCGGCATTATTCATAAAAATATGTCTATAGAACGCCAACGGCTGGAAGTGGAAAAAGTAAAAAAATCTGAAAGCGGTATGGTACTTGACCCGTTGGTTGTTCACCCAAGCGATACGGTCGGTATGGTGTTGGATTCTATGCGGGAGTACAGTATTTCCGGTATGCCTGTTGTTGATGGTGACAAACTGGTTGGAATTGTTACCAATCGTGATGTTCGTTTTGTTACGAATATGGATACGGAGGTTGCAAAGGTTATGACCGGGGAAAATTTGGTTACTGTGCCGATTGGTATTTCGCAAGATGAAGCCAAACGGGTTTTGCACGAAAATCGTATAGAAAAGCTGCTTGTGGTGGACGATGACAATAAGCTGCGCGGTCTTTTAACGATTAAAGATATTGAAAAAATTCGCAAATATCCCGATTCCTGTAAGGATTCGTACGGTCGCTTGCGAGTCGGGGCGGCAATCGGCATCGGAGCAGGTAATTTGGAGCGGGCGGAAGCGATGTTGCAGGTCGGCGTTGATATTTTGGTGCTGGATTCGGCTCACGGGCATTCGGAAAATATTTTAAAAGCGGTGCGGGAAATTAAAGCAAGTTTTCCGGATTGTCAGCTTGTTGCGGGAAATATCGCAACCTACGAAGGAGCAAAGGCTCTTTTTACCGCCGGAGCGGATACGGTTAAGGTCGGAATCGGACCGGGTTCGATTTGTACGACCCGTATGATTGCTGGAGTCGGCGTACCGCAAATTACGGCAATTATGGAAGCCTCACGGGCAGCCAGAGAATTTGATCGTTGTGTCATTGCTGACGGTGGTATTAAATTTTCAGGTGATATTGTAAAGGCTCTTGCAGCGGGAGCGGATACGGTAATGATGGGCAGTATGTTTGCAGGTACGGAAGAAAGTCCGGGAGAGACGATTCTATATCAGGGGCGTACATACAAAATTTATCGTGGAATGGGTTCGATAGATGCGATGAAGGATGGAAGTAGCGATAGATATTTTCAGGATAAAACATCAAAACTTGTCCCCGAAGGAATTGTCGGGAGAGTTCCATTTAAGGGTTCCGTTATGGATAGTATCCAACAGCTGCTTGGCGGTCTTCGTTCTGGAATGGGATATGTCGGTTGTCGTAATATTTCGGAATTAAAGATAAATACTCAGTTTATACGCATTTCTCCTGCAGGATTGCGTGAAAGTCATGTTCATGATGTTATTATTACAAAAGAAGCTCCGAATTATAGAATAGAAGGATAAAATTTTACAGTATTTTTGGTAAAAAGGGTTGTTTTATGAATAAAAATAAAGTGCTTATTTTAGATTTCGGTTCACAGTATACACAGTTGATCGCTCGGCGAGTACGGGAAGCGGGTGTTTATTCCGAAATTCAGCCTTGTACGATTTCATTGGAAGAACTTACACGTTTAAATCCGGCAGCATTGATTTTGTCCGGTGGTTCGCCCGCTGTTTTAGCAAAAAATGTCCAAAGCGTTATTGGGCAAATTTTTAATTTGGGCATACCGGTGTTGGGAATTTGTTATGGAATGCAGCTTATGGCTCAATTGCTGGGCGGAAGTGTGGCTGCTTCGAGTAGTATGGAATATGTCGAGGCGGATTTGACTTTGCTTGAGCAAGTACCGCTGTTGCAGGGAATTGACAAAAAAAGTCTGAGCGTTTGGATGCCACGCGGTGATATGGTTTTGACACTACCTCCTGATTTTTGCGTGGTTGCCAAAACGCAAAATGTTACCGTTGCGGCAATGGCAAATGTAGAAAAACGGTTTTATGCTTTGCAGTTTCACCCTGAGATTGTACATAGTGAAGACGGAGAAAAGATTATACACAATTTTCTTTTTGCCGTTGCGGGATTACAGGCGACTTGGAATATGTCGTTTTTTGTGGAGAATACGGTTGAAAATTTAAAACGGAAAATCGGCGGTGGCAAGGCGTTGTGTGCGTTGTCTGGCGGCGTGGATTCGTCCGTTGCGGCGGTGCTGCTTTCTCGTGCAATCGGTAAACAATTGACCTGTGTTTTTGTTGACCATGGTTTGTTGCGGCAGGGAGAAAGTGAAGAGATTGTTGAGGTTTTTGGTCAGAATGGTTTATATAAATTAAATTTTATTCAAATTGATGCGAAGCAGCGTTTTTATGAAAAATTAAAAGGCGTAATCGATCCGGAACGTAAACGAAAAATTATCGGCGAAGAATTTATCCGTGTTTTTGAAGAGCAGGCACAAAAAATTGGGGTTGTTGATTTTTTGGTGCAGGGAACAATTTATCCAGATGTTGTGGAAAGTGGTATTGGCGTGTCGGCAGTGATTAAAAGTCATCATAATGTCGGAGGATTACCTGATTTTGTGGATTTTAAAGAAATTGTCGAGCCGCTTAGAAATTTGTTCAAGGACGAGGTGCGAGCTGTCGGTCGTGAATTGGGTATTCCTGAAAAATTTGTTAGTCGCCAGCCGTTTCCCGGTCCGGGATTGGGTATTCGGATTATCGGTGAGGTTACGGAAGAAAAAGTTAAAATCGTACAGCAGGCGGACGCAATTTATCGGGAAGAAATTGATAAATCAGGTTGTGCAAAAGATTTGGGACAGTATTTTGCCGTTTTGACCAATATGCATTCTGTCGGCGTAAGGGGAGACAGTAGGACTTATGATTATGCTGTTGCTTTGCGTGCGGTGCGGACCAGTGATTTTATGACTGCTGGAGCAGCCCGTCTGCCGTGGGAAATACTGGAAAAAGTATCCGCTCGAATCGTCAACGAGGTCAAAGGTGTAAACCGTGTTCTTTATGATTGTACCGATAAACCTCCAGCCACTATCGAGTTTGAGTAGTTAAAGAATTAACTGAACTTATTGATACTACTAATTTTCTAAGGTTTTGAGTGGTTGGCTTAAAGTTTTTTGAAGTGTTTTTTGTCCCCTAAAAGTGGTAAACCACTTTTAATAGAAAATAATTAAGCCAGCAGTGTGTAAATTCTGCTGGCTTTTTTTATCTGTATAAATGGTTTAAGGAAATATAATTTATTAAGTTAAGAAATTTGTTATTATATTGATTATGATTTCTTTTTTTGCCGGTTTTGATTCGTTTATAAGAAGATTTTTATAGAGGATATGGTTTATATTTAAGATATATAAAAATATTATAGTATCAATTTTTTTGAATCTATATATACCGGTAAAAAGAATTTTGGTATTATGAAGATAGAAGACAAGGACTTGATTTAAAGTCTGGTAAATAAAGTGAGGTAGAAAGGGATGTCAGATTTAACTAAAGGCAACAATGAAATAATACAAAGAGCGGAACTACACAGAAAAATTTGGTCTATTGCAGATAATGTAAGGGGAGCGGTAGACGGTTGGGATTTTAAGCAATATATATTGGGAATTCTTTTTTACCGATTTATATCGGAAAACATGGCCGAATTTTTTAACTCTGCAGAACATGAAGCAGGGGACACTGATTTTGACTATGCAAAGATTTCCGATAAAGAAGCTGAGACAGATTTTAGACCGAATACCGTAGAAGACAAGGGCTTTTTCATCTTACCGAGTCAGCTATTTAAAAATGTTGCAGCAAAAGCAAAGGATAACGAAAATTTAAATACCGATTTAGCTAATATTTTTAAAGCAATTGAAGGAAGTGCCGTCGGTTTTGCCTCAGAAGACGATATAAAGGGGTTATTTGAAGATGTGGACACGACAAGTAATCGCTTAGGCGGAACGGTGGCCGAAAAGAACAAGCGGTTAACAGATATATTAACGGGAATTGCAGAAATAAATTTTGGGGATTTTAAAAACAACGATATCGACGCATTCGGCGATGCCTATGAGTATTTGATTTCCAATTATGCAAGCAATGCGGGAAAATCGGGAGGAGAATTTTTTACTCCGCAAACGGTATCAAAACTTTTAGCTCGGCTTGTCATGGACGGAAAAACAAGTATTAACAAGGTATATGACCCGACCTGCGGGAGCGGCTCCTTGCTTTTGCAAATGAAAAAACAGTTTGACGAACATATTATAGACGAAGGTTTTTTCGGACAGGAAATAAACATGACCAATTTTAACCTTGCTCGTATGAATATGTTTTTACACAACGTCAACTACAACAATTTTTCTATTAAGCGGGGCGATACCCTTTTAAACCCTCTTCACAAAAATGAAAAACCCTTTGATGCAATCGTCTCAAACCCGCCCTACTCAATCAAATGGGTAGGCGACGATGACCCTACTCTTATAAATGATGAACGGTATGCACCGGCGGGAAAACTCGCACCGAAATCTTACGCAGATTATGCCTTTATAATGCACTCTTTGAGTTATCTTTCCAGCCAAGGACGGGCAGCCATTGTATGCTTCCCGGGGATTTTTTACCGCAAGGGAGCGGAAAGAACAATCCGGAAATACCTAGTAGATAATAACTTTATAGACTGTGTAATTCAGCTTCCCCAAAATTTATTTTTCGGAACCTCGATAGCAACCTGTATCTTGGTAATGGCAAAGAATAAAACCGAAAATAAAATTTTATTTATTGATGCAAGTAAAGAATTTAAAAAAGAGACAAACAACAATATTTTAGAAGAAAAAAACATAGATACGATAGTTGAAGAATTTAGAAATAGAAGCGGCGAAGAATATTTTTCGCGATATGTAGAAAGAGACGAAATCGAAGAAAATGACTATAATCTTTCCGTTTCAACCTATGTCGAAAAAGAAGATACAAGAGAAATCATAGACATTAAAGTGCTGAATAGGGAAATCGCAAAAACCGTCAGCAGGATAGATGAACTGAGAGCTGCCATAAACAAAATCGTCACGGAGCTTGAAGATGAATAAAGAAATAAAAAATGATAATGGTGAAATTCTAATTTATAATACGGAAGATGGTTTAACAAAAATAGACGTTCATTTTGTTGACGAAACGGTTTGGTTATCACAACAACAAATGTCCGACTTATTTCAAACATCAAGAAGCAATGTGGTCGAGCATATCAAAAATATATACGAAGAAGAAGAATTGGATGAAAATTCAACCTGTCGGAATTTCCGACAGGTTCGCACAGAAGGTAATCGCACTGTTACAAGAGAAATACCGTTTTATAATCTGGATATGATAATTTCGCTCGGCTATAGAGTGAAATCAAGAATTGCAACCAATTTTAGAAAGTGGGCAACCGAAAGGCTAAAAGAGTATATCATAAAAGGCTTTGTGATAGACGATGACAGGCTTAAAAACCTTGGCGGCGGCAATTACTTTAAAGAGCTTTTAGACAGAATCAGGGATATCCGTTCAAGCGAAAAGGTTTTTTACCGGCAAGTTTTGGATTTATTTGCCACCAGCATCGACTACAACGCGAATACCGAAGAAGCCAAATTATTTTTTGCAACCGTACAAAACAAGATGCATTATGCGATACACAATCACACAGCCGCCGAATTGATTTACGGCCGAGTAGACAGCGAAAAAGGATTTATGGGACTTACCGTATTTAAAGGCGAACTTCCAACATTAAAAGAAGCGAAAACGGCAAAAAACTATCTTACGGAAAAAGAACTAAAAGGCTTAAACAATTTAGTGTCAGGTTATCTGGATTTTGCGGAAAGACAAGCACAAAAAGAAATTCCTATGACAATGAAGGATTGGGTAGAACATGTGGATAAAATACTTGTAGCTGCAGGTGAAAATCTTTTAACCGGCAGCGGAACGGTATCTAGGCCGCAGATGGAAAACAAGGTTGAAACCGAGTATAAAAAATACTCGATGAAAACGTTGAGCCGAGCAGAAAAAGACTATCTAAATGAGCTAAAACGCCTCGAAACCCTTGCCAAAAAAGGCGGTATAAAAAATGAATAAGATAGATAAAATGTTGAAAAATGAAAAAGTAGAATGGAAAAGACTGGGGGAGGTTTGTGAAATCAAAACAGGACAAACTATTAGTAAAAATTTTATATCTGAAAATATAGGGGGATATCCAGTTATTAATAGTGGCAAGGAGCCTCTAGGATATGTAAATGTATGGAATACTGAAAATGATCCTATAGGAATAACAACAAGAGGTGCAGGTGTTGGTTCAATAACATATCAAGTTGGGAAATATTTTAGAGGGAACTTAAATTATTCTGTTACTATAAAAAATAAAAATGAAATTGAACAACGCTTCTTATATCACTTATTAAATAATATGCAAAAAGAAATACATCAATTGTGTACATTTAATGGAATTCCTGCACTAAATTCTTCTGAACTAAAGAAATTACAGGTTCCAGTTCCATCAATAGAAACACAAGAAAAAATCGTAAAAATACTTGATACCTTTACAGAATTACAAACAGAATTACAAACAGAATTACAAACAAGAATCAAACAATATTCTTATTATCGAGATATGCTGTTAAGTGAAAAGTATTTAAATAAGATTTCTGAAAAGATAGATGGATTGGAAAATAAAGGGTACGAGGCGGAGAATAGCGTTGGTGTGCAATCATATAGTGCTGAATTAAAAACTTTAGCTGAAATATGTGAATGTTATGATGGAACACATCAGACTCCTAAATATACAAAAACAGGAGTTCCGTTTGTAAGCGTACAAAATATAAAAAATATCTATGGCACAGATAAATTTATATCATTTGAAGCTTTTAAAGATTACAAAGTTAGACCACAAAAAAATGATTTATTTATGACTAGAATAGGCGATATTGGGACATGTGCAATTGTAGAAAATAACAAGGATTTAGCCTATTATGTCACTTTAGCTTTATTAAGACCACAACAAAATATTGTTTTGAGCAAGTTCTTAAAATATATGATTGAGAGTACACATGGTAAAAGAGAACTCGACAAAAGGACATTACACATGGCTAACCCAATAAAAATCAATTTAGGAGAGATTTTAAAATTAAGATTTTTTACTCCCTCTCTCCCTGTCCAAGAATATATTGTTTCAATCCTTGATAAATTCGATACTCTGGTCAATGATATTACTCAAGGCTTGCCGAAAGAAATTGAACAAAGAAAAAAACAATATGAATATTATCGGGAGAAATTACTAAGTTTTCCTAAACCAAATTAGATAGATAGATAGATAGCGCGAGAGAACGGGAGAGAAAGCCGGGAAGAATACAATGCTTTAACAGCAATAGCTCAAAGAATAAAAGATTCAAATAAAAAGATTACTTTACTATATGCGTTTAATGGTACAGGAAAAACCAGATTATCTATGGACTTCAAAAACTTGGTCAATGAGGTAAAAGATGATGAAACAATTAAATATGTAATATATTACAATGCATTTACAGAGGATTTATTTTTTTGGGATAATGATTTAGAGAATGATAATGAAAGAAAATTAAAGATTAATAAAAACTCCGAATTTATTGACCTTATAGAAAGACAGGGAAAAGAAACCGAAATAGCAAAAAGATTTAAAGAATTTACCTTTTCAAAAATTGAACCGGATATAAATATAAATAACGGAGAGATTACCTTTAGTTTACCGACTGGAGATGAAAAAGCTATTCCAAACATAAAGATTTCTAAAGGCGAAGAAAGTATTTTTATTTGGACTGTGTTTTTTGTCCTAATGGAAACGATTATATCTGAATTAAATATTGACGAAACCAGTGATAGAAGTACAGATGAATTTAATTCTGTTCAGTATATTTTTATAGATGATCCTGTATCGTCTTTAGATGATAATAATCTAATACATATGGCTATTTCTCTGAGTAAGGTAATAGCTAATTCAGAAAATGATGAATTAAGGTTTATAATCACAACACATCATGCATTATTTTACAATGTATTATTTAATGAATTTAAGAGCGAAAGAAATATATCAGATAATAAAAAAGAATATTGTTTATTACAAAAAAATAATAATAATAGGTATTTGCTTAATAAGCAAAATGATACACCATTTGGATATCATTTATTTATCAAAACAATAATTCAAGAAGCAATTGATAATAATAAAATTGAGCGATATCATTTTATGCTATTTAGAAATTTATTAGAGAAAACCGCAACTTTTCTCGGTTATAATAGTTGGGGTGATTTGATTGCGATTGAAAATATGTCTGAAGAAGATAAAAAAGCATATATAAGATTTATTAATTTATTTTCACATAACAAAATATCAGATTTAGAAGCAAAAGAACTAAAGCAATATGAAAAAAATTTATTGGACGTTTTATTCAATAATTTTAAAAAAGCGTATAAATGGAAGGAGTAATTTAAATGTCTGAAGACAGTATAAAATACGGTACATCTACCATAGCCGAAATGACCAATGGAATTATCCTAGCCCATTTTGAAAAACCGGAGTGTGCAAAAGAGACATCATATCAAAGCGAAGCAGAACTTGAACGGTTTATGATAGAGAATTTAATTTCTCAAGGCTATGAAAGACTTATAGTAAGCTCATCTGATGATTTATATGCAAATTTAAAAATTCAAATTGAAAAATTAAACGGTATTACATTTTCACCCGAAGAATGGAATCGTTTTTTGCAGGAATATTTGGATGCTCCAAACGATGGTATGGTCGAAAAAACCCGCAAAGTCCAAGAAAATCACGTTTATGATTTTATCTTTGATGACGGTCATGTAAAAAATATAAAAATTATCGACAAAAAAAATATTCATAATAATTTTTTACAAGTAACCAATCAGGTTGTTGGAGAAGGAACTAAACACAACCGCTACGATGTAACTATATTGATAAACGGCTTACCTCTTGTACATATTGAATTAAAAAAACGCGGCGTAAATCTCCACGAAGCCTTTAATCAAATCCATCGATACAGTAAAGAAAGTTTTAACAGCGATAATTCCCTATATAAATATGTACAAATTTTTGTTATTTCCAACGGAACCTACACCAGATATTTTGCCAATACCACAGCCCAAAATAAAAATAATTATGAATTTACGTGTGAATGGGCAGATGCAAAAAACAGAGTTATTCGGGATTTGGAAGATTTTACAAAAACCTTTTTTGAAAAACGGGTCTTGCTTGAAGTTCTTACAAAGTATTGCGTATTTGATGTTAATAACACTCTGCTCATTATGAGACCTTATCAAATTGCAGCAGCCGAACGGATTTTATGGAAAATAAAATCAAGTTATGAAGCAAAAAAAGCGGGAAAACAAGGAGCCGGCGGTTTTATTTGGCATACGACAGGTTCAGGCAAAACGCTTACCTCTTTTAAAGCTGCACGGCTTGCAACGGAACTGAGCTTTATCGGCAAGGTATTTTTTGTAGTAGACAGAAAAGATTTGGATTACCAGACCATGAAGGAGTACCAAAGATTTCAACCCGACAGTGTAAACGGAAGCAAAGATACAAAAAAACTCAAAGAGTCAATCGAAAAAGACGACAACCGAATCGTAGTTACCACAATTCAAAAATTAAATGAATTTGTTAAAAAAAATTCTTCACATGCAATTTATGATAAACATTGTGTACTTATATTTGATGAATGTCATCGCTCTCAGTTCGGTGAAGCTCAGAAAAATATACGGAAATCTTTTAAAAAGTATTATCAATTCGGCTTTACCGGAACTCCAATATTTTCTGAAAATTCTTTTGGTGGAGACACTACATCGGGAATATTCGGCGCACAGCTTCATAGCTATGTTATTACAGATGCAATTCGTGATGGAAAGGTTTTAAAATTTAAAGTTGACTATAATAACATTACACCAAAATTTAAAACAGCTGAAAAAGAAGAAGATGAAAAAAAATTAGCTGTGTTGGAAAAAAAGATGCTGCTTCATTCTGAACGGATAGCAGAAATAACAAAGCATATTTTAAAAGTGTTCGATACCAAGACCCATAGAAATGAATATTATGATTTAAAGCACAGAAGATTAAACGGTTTTAACGCTATGTTTGCCGTACAAAGCATTGAAGCAGCAAAATTATATTATGAAGAATTTCAAAAACAACAGGAAAATTTACCTGAAGAAAAAAAGTTGAAAATCGCAACTATTTACAGCTTTGCGGCTAATGAAGAACAAGCAGCCATCGGTGAAATATCCGAAGAAAATTTTGATGTATCCGCAATGGATTCTACTTCAAAAGAATTTTTAGATAAGGTTATTGCAGACTATAATAGATATTTCAAAACGAACTTTTCAACAAACGGCTATGAGTTTCAAAATTATTACAAAGATTTATCACTAAAAGTAAAAGACAAGGAAGTCGATCTGCTCATTGTCGTCGGAATGTTTTTAACCGGCTTTGATGCCCCGACATTAAATACATTATTTGTAGACAAAAATCTTAAATTTCACGGACTCATTCAAGCTTTTTCAAGAACAAACCGCATACTAAATAAGGTAAAAACCTTTGGAAATATTGTCTGTTTTAGAGACCTAGAAAAAGCAACGCAAGATGCCATCAAAACTTTCGGTGATAAAAACAGTGTAAATATTATCTTGGAAAAAAGCTATGAAGAATATATCAACGGTTTTACCGACGAAGAAACAGGATCAGTTATAAAAGGCTATATAGAAATATGCAATGAACTTACAACCAAATTTCCCGACCCTACCGAAATTGTACGTGAATCGGATAAAAAAGAATTTGTCAGGCTTTTTGGAGAATTATTACAAGCTGAAAATATCCTCAGAAACTTTGACGAGTTTAAACATTTTGAAAAAATTATCTCCGAAAGACAAATGCAGGATATGAAAAGTGTCTATGTTGATATCAGAGAAGAGATGCTCAATTCGCAGCGGCACGATAAAATCAGCGGAGAATATATTGATTTTTCAGACATAGAATTCCAAATTGATTTACTTAAAACGGATGAAATAAATTTGGATTATATTTTGGCTTTGATTTTAGAAAAATCAAAAGGAAATGATGACATCGAACATTTAAAATCGGAAGTCCGCCGGCTTATAAGATCAAGTCTAGGCACTAGAGCAAAAGAAGAACTGATTATGGATTTTATAAACAAGACTAAATTATCCGAATTAAAAAACACCGATGACATACTTGAAAACTTTTACAGTTTTGCAAAAAAGGAAAAAGAAAATAAGATTAAAAATTTAATCGAAGAAGAAAAATTAAAAGAAGAATCAAGGCGTTTTATAGAAAAAGCCATAGGCAGAGGCTATGTAGAATATGCAGGAGACGAGCTGGATCGTATTATACCGCCTACATCACGCCGTCACGGAGCAAGAGAAAAGAAAAAAGAATCTGTTTTGGATAAAATAAGACATATTGTTGAAGTATTTGTTGGGATTTAAAATTTAGTTTAGTGATATATGCCTATTTAAAGAATCTATTTTTGATAGGAGCGTGATATATGACGTTGTTCTCAGCATAAGTGAAGTGCATATATCAATTGTCTTGGTAAGTAAAATAAATAGCATAGGTATAGAAGTTTATATTAATGATAATAAAGTGCTTTTTGATAAGTTGTATTGGTATCTGAAGAAATACAAAATGAATTAGGATTAAATATAGATTGGCAAAGATTAGATAATAAAAAAGCGTCCAGAATTATCTACTATATTAGTGTCTTGGATTTTGATAATCATGAAAACTACGATGAACTGATAGATGAAGTATTTGATAAAGTTATTGCTATTAGGACTGTTTTTAGAAATCGTTTATAGTTGGAACTAGATTGAAACTGGTAAAATAATCTAAAAACGAGCTTAAATTAAACTAATTCCCAAGTATGTAGCAAATAAAAATCCTTTATTTTAACGGTTTATAACGAAGTAAATAGCAAAAAAAGAAAAATTTATGTAGATTTATAAAATTTTATAACAGAAAAAATAAGACCGTAGCTTTGTTGTTACTGTTTTATTATATTTTTAGTTTTGTTTAAAGAAAAGATTATTAATAAATGTATAAAAATATAAACAAGAATAAAAATTATAAATAAAGTATCTTTTGAACTTATTTTTTGAATGTGATGAAAAAGTATATTTGTCGCAAAAATGTACAAAATCTTGACTTTTGATATCGGTAAATACAAAATAAAAATTTATATTTGCAAAGGAAGTCGTATAAAAGTTTTTCATTTTAAGGGAAAACAATGAAAGCAAAATTGCTTGATGGTCGTGAATTGTCGGGAATGATGCAAAATGAGTTGCGAAGTCGTATTTTTGAAATGCGGGAGAAGTTCGGTCGGGTTCCAGGTTTGGTAACAATTTTGGTCGGGCAAAATCCGGCATCGGTCAGTTATGTTTCTTTAAAATCCCGCACCGCTCGCAATCTGTGTTTTTTTGAAAAACAAGAAAATATTGACGAAAGCATCGAAACGGAAGATTTGGTTGAACTTATCGAACGTTACAATGCTGACAGTCGTTTTCACGGGATTTTGGTGCAGTTGCCGCTTCCGCCGCATATTGACGAACAGAAAATTATCAATGCGATTCATCCTGACAAAGATGTGGACGGGTTTCATCCCATAAATCTTGGGCGTATGGTATTGGGCGGTGAAGCGGTGCGGTTTTTTCCGTGTACGCCGGCGGGCATTGTGCAATTGTTGGTGCGAAACGGCGTGCGGACTGACGGAGCGAATGTTTTGATTGTCGGGCGTTCCAATATCGTTGGCAAGCCGTTGGCAATTATGCTCGGTCAAAAAGGTGAGGGCGGTAACGCAACCGTAACTTTGGCACATACCGGTACGAAAAATTTGCCGCAGCTTTGCAAGCAGGCGGATATTTTGGTCGCAGCAGTGGGAAAACCGGGATTTATACAGGCGGATTGGATTTTGCCGGGAGCGACGGTAATTGATGTTGGAGTTAATCGGGTCGGTATAAATGCTGAGACAGGTAAGATGGTTTTGCGAGGTGATGTTGATTTTGAGGCAGCTTGTGAGGTTGCTGGGAGGATTACTCCTGTTCCGGGCGGTGTCGGACCGATGACGATTACAATGTTGATGTACAATACAGTGCGTTCGGCAGAGTTGTTTTTGAAAAAATAATTTTTGGGGGCAAAATGTTGACAGAATTTGAAGCCGTTCGTTTTTTGGGAGCAAAAGTGTTGAATAAAACGCAGAAAATTAAGACAGAAGACGGATTTGACCCTGAACTTTTGTATGTGGAGTGTGCTCGCTGTCATCGTCCGCTCTTGTGGGAACCAGGACAAACCGCGAAATTATTGCGTCAGTCAAATATTGATCTAAACAGTTTGAATGCCGGTTGTATGATTTTGTCCGAAGGGTGTCCGATTTGTTCCGCTGAAGAAGACGGGTTTGTTGCCAGATTGGTTTTTGCTATCGAAAATCCAGAAATGGAAAAATTGTTTTTTGCAGAGGGAATTGAAGAGTAGTTTTTATTGTATTATTGTGTGGTTTTGTTTTGTAAGACGTTGTTGAACGGTTTTGTAATCAAATCTTTTTTTACTTCTTTTTTTATAGTAGTCTATTTATTTAGTTGTATATTATAATATGTTGTGTGCATGTCACTTTGAAAAGAGTGCAATTGTTATCTTGACCGTGGTTATAAAAATGTGATTATAAAAATATTGAGTAAAAAATTTTGCAGTTGGAATAAATATTATGATGATTTTTGATAAAAAATAATAAAAATAGATAGTAATTGGTTTGTGAACTGTAAAGATTGCTTATTTTGTTGAAATAAAAACGGTAACAATTATAGTTTATTTTTCTTTCTTGACCGTTGGCAACTCTTATACTATTAGTACGGGTATTATGAACTGGGACTGGGAAAAATTATCAGAAAAGCGGCAGAGGCAACAATCCGGCGGCGGTATGCGTTCATCGGATTTTGACGATTTTAATAATAATTTCAATAAGAAAGTAAGTAAGTTGCGAGATCTTAAAACCCCGAACTGGAAAATTATTTTTGGGATTGTGATTCTTGCATGGCTTGCTAGTGGAATTTATATTGTGGAACCAGATGAAGTTGGTATCGTTCAGCGATTTGGAAAATATAATCGCACAACTTCGCCCGGACCTCATTTGCGTATTCCGTTTCCTGTCGAAAAAGTAACGACTCCGAAAATTACCGTTGTTCGGCGTGCTGAGGTCGGATTTCGCGGAAAATCGCAGCAATTATTTTCCGGTAAAAATGAAAAAATCTCGACTGCTGATGAATCATTGATGTTGACCGGAGACGAGAATATCGTTGATGTGCATTGTATTGTGCAGTACCAAATTAGCAATCCGCAGCAATATCTTTTTCAAATAAGCGAACCTGAAAAAACGGTTGCTGATGCTGCTAAAGCCGCTCTTCGTGAAGTTATCGGTTCTAGTATGATTGACCATGTTTTGACGACCGGTAAACTTGAAATCCAAAATGAAACTCGAGATTTGTTGCAAAAAATTCTTAACAGCTACCAAAGTGGAATAAAGGTTTTGGCAGTACAGCTGCAAGATGTGCATCCGCCACAACAGGTTGTTCATGCATTTAAAGATGTCGCCAGTGCCAAAGAAGATAAAAGTCGTTTTATCAATGAAGCCGATGCCTATCGTAATAATATTTTGCCAAAAACACGAGGCGAGGTCGCTGCGATAGTAAATCGTGCCGAGGCATATCAGGCTTCCGTTGTTCGCAAGGCAGAAGGTGAAGCTTCCCGTTTTTTGGCGGTATATAAAGAATATGCAAAAGCCAAAGATATTACTCAAAAACGGTTATATTTGGAAACGATGGAAGAGATTTTTTCCAATCCCGATGTACAAAAGTTGATTTTGAGTGAACAGGCAGGAAAAAATATTGTGCCGTATTTGCCGCTTGATATGCTGAATACAAAGGCGGAACGGGGAGAGAAAAAATGAAAATATTTTCCGGTATAAGTGGAATTATTTTTTTAGTGGTATTGCTTATCTTCTCACAAAGCGTATTTATCGTTGACCAGACACAGCGAGCGATTGTTTTGCAGCTAGGAAAACCGGTTGGAGGAGATTTGGAGCCGGGGCTACATTTTAAATTGCCGTTTATTCAAAATGCCGTGTTGTTCGACAGCCGTTTGCTTGAATACGATACGCCGTCCGCTGAAATTTTGACCAAGGACAAAAAAAACCTTGTTGTGGATAATTATTGCCGTTGGCGAATTGTAAATCCTCTTTTGTTTTATCAATCGTTGAGGGATATTAAACGGGGCGAATCACGTTTGGACGATATTGTTTATGCCGAATTGCGTGTTGCTTTAGGTCGCTATACATTGACCGAGGTTGTTTCTACGGAGCGGGGCGAGATTATGGAACAGGTCGCCGAAAAATGTAATGCTTTGCTTAAGGATTACGGAATTGAAGTTGCTGATGTTAGGATTAAACGCACAGATTTGCCGCCCGAAAACCAGCGGGCAATTTTCGGGCGTATGAATGCTGAGCGGGAACGGCAAGCGAAAAAATATCGTTCCGAGGGACAGGAAGAGGCAGCCAAAATTCGGGCAACAGCTGATAAAGAAAGAGAAATTATGCTTGCCGACGCTAATCGCCAAGCAGAAATGGTAAAAGGTGAGGGAGACGCGAAAGCTACGGCAATTTATGCGGCAGCCTTTCAAAAATCTCCAAGTTTTTATGCATTTTTGCGTTCGATGAATGCGTATAAGAAGGTTATTAACCAAAAAACAGGAATTGTACTCAGTCCTAAGAGCGAATTTTTGCAGTTTCTTAAATAAAAAAACAAAAAAATAAAATAAAAACGGCGGTATGTTCTTTTGAATTTACCGCCGTTTTGTATTGAATTTGTATTTAAACAACTTCGATTTGAGCTGCTGCCTCTTCTACTTTTTTTCTCATTTCTTGCCGTTTCGCTTCAATTTGTTGTTCAAGTTTCGGGTCGTAAATTGCCAAAATTTGGGCAGCAAGCCAAGCAGCATTGATTGCACCGGCTTTATCCAGAGCCACCGTTCCTACCGGAAAACCCGGAGGCATTTGTACGGTTGCAAGCAGTGCGTCCATTCCGTTTAGGGCGGAAGCAGCGATGGGAATACCGATGACCGGTTTTGTGGTTTGGGCGGCGACCGCTCCTGCCAAATGAGCTGCCATTCCGGCTGCACAAATAAAAACCTTGCAGCCTTCTTTTTCTAAATCCTGAACGAGCTGAATTGTACGTTTCGGTGTGCGGTGTGCGGAAGTAACGGTCATGTGATAAGAAATTCCCAGTTGTTTGAAAATTTCGACGGCAGGGGAGACTTTTTCTTTGTCAGACAGGCTGCCCATAAAAATTGCAACTTGCAGCATATATTTTTCCTTTTTTTATTCGGTTATAAAATGGTTATTTGTTTGTATGGCTTTTCGTGCGATGTCGCGGCGAAAAACGGCATTTTCAAAATTGATTTTTTCTACAGCCAAATAGACTCGCTCGGTTGCTTCTTTGAGTGTATTGCCAAGGGCGGTTACGCCAAGTACCCGTCCTCCACTGGAAAAGCACTGTCCGTTTTTAAGTTTTGTTCCTGCTTGAAAAACTTGGACATTTGGGTCTTGTTGAGCTTTTTCAATGCCGCTGATTTTTTTGCCGCTTTCGTAACTTCCAGGATAACCGGACGAAGCCATAACAACGCAGGCGGTGTGTTGCGGTTTGATTTTGACTTGTTTTTCCCGCAATTTTTCTTGGCAGCAGGCAAGCATAATTTCTACCAAATCGCAGTCCAAACGTAGCATAAGCGGCTGACATTCAGGGTCGCCGAATCGGACATTGTATTCAAGCACTTTCGGTCCGTCTTGTGTGAGCATCAGTCCAGCGTACAAAACTCCTTGATATGGCTGGGCAAGTTCCGCCATATGCTGGATAATAGGGCGAACGGTCAGATCGATGATTTCGTCATAGCGGTTTTCCGGTAAAATAGGAGCGGGGCTGTACGCACCCATACCGCCTGTATTCGGTCCTGTATCATTTTCGCCAGCCCGTTTGTGGTCTTGGGAGGACGGGAGCGGATAAATGGTGTAGCCGTCGCAAAAAACCATAAACGATGCTTCTTCACCGACCAGAGCTTCTTCGATAATGACTCGTTCACCGGCACTGCCGAAGATTTTGTCGCACATCATTTCTTTGAGTGCCGTGATTGCTTCGTTTTTATTTTGGGCGATGACAACGCCTTTTCCTGCCGCCAGTCCGTCAGCCTTGATGACAACGGGAAATTGAGAGCGGTTTTTGATAAAGTTTTCGGCTTTTTGAAAATCCTCAAAAACCATAAAATCGGCTGTCGGTACTTCGCTTTCTCGCATTAAAGATTTGGCAAAAGCCTTTGAACCTTCGAGCCTTGCTCCCAATGCTCCGGGACCGAAGCACAAAATATTTTCCAGCTCCAGTGAGTCTTTTAGTCCTAAAACAAGAGGTAGTTCGGGACCGACCACGACCAAATCAATTTTGTGTCCTTTGGCAAATTGGGTCAGATTGGGAATATCGTTGACCGCAATGTCTATATTTTCTCCAAGCAAGGCTGTACCGCCGTTTCCCTGAGCAATAAATAATTTATCAACCAGTGGACTTTGGCGGATTTTCCAAGCAAGAGCGTGTTCTCTGCCTCCTGAGCCGACAAGTAAAATATTCATATTTTTTCCTTATTTTCGTTTAAACATTTTTTCCAGTTCGTTACAGCCAAAATCAAGGACGCTTGGGCGTCCGTGCGGGCAAAATTCTTTTTGCGGACACGCAAGCCATTGTTCGAGTAGGTGTTGAACGTCGTTTGCAGCAAGGCGGTCTCCTGCTTTTATCGCACTGCGGCAGGCAAGCATTGCCCACATTCCGTCCAGCGTTATTTCTTTTCCTTGCAAAACTGATTCGACAAATTCTTTCGCCCGAACGCTATTTAGTAGGCTTGGCAGGGCGGTAATGCGTAATATTTGAGGGTTGGGGCGTTCGAGCATAAAACCAAGTAAAAGTAGTTTTTCCCAGATTTCTTCAAGTCTGTCTAAATGTCCCGCGTGTAGCGGAATTTCTAGCGGAATCGCCAAACGGTTGCGACCCGGTTTTTCTTGATTACGGAAACGGTGAAACAAAATTCGTTCGTGGGCGGCGTGCTGGTCAATCAAAAGCAGTCGGTCGTTGTAAGTAAAAATAAGATAAGTATTGCCGATTTGTCCCAGATATGTAAGTCCGCCCGGCATTTTAAGCGGAGTGGAAAGAGGTTCGGTTTGTACGGTTTCTTCGGTTTGAGGTAGTGTTTCTTCAGTAAAAACGCAAGGAAACTCTGTCTTTCGGGGTGTGAAATCTGTTCGGGAGCTGTCTCTTTTCTGGTAATATATCTCACTTGGTTCTTGGTTTTCTGGAGCGTTCCAAGTAGCTTGTGGTTCGCGGACACTTTGAAAATTTAGGTTTGAGGACGAAAAAAGTTTTGCTCCATTTGTTGTATAGGCAAATTTTTCTTTGTCAGTTTCAGTTAAAGGAAGAAACGGTTTTTCATTTTGGTTTGATATTTCAAAAGATGAAGTTGCCGGCAGGTCGGACGGCGTGGCTGAAAAGTGCAAACTGTTTGTCAGCGGTTTTTCCAAAGCGTGTAAGATAAAAGAAAAAAGTCCTCGTTCGTCCTGAAAGCGGACTTCATTTTTTGTCGGGCTTGCATTCACATCGACCATTTCAGGCGGCATGGTAATAAAAAGTACAGCTTGCGGATATTCTTTGGTTAAAATCCGTCCCTTATAACCGAGTCGAAGAGCCTGCAAAAGCTGTATATTGTGAATGGGGCGATTGTTAATATAAAAAAGTATTCGCTCCGAACGAGCCTGAGCTGTTTCGGGAGAGCCGACAAATCCGCTGATTTGCAGTGAACCCGCTTGGTAATCAACGCATAAAAGTTTTTCTGTAATTTGTGGTGGCCACAGGCTTTCCAGCCTTGTTTTGAGTTCCTGACCTGCAAAAAAATGGCGGTAGGGTTTGTCATCTATTTCCAGTTCAAAATCGCATTCTAAATGAGCCAAACAGGTGCGAAAGAAAATGTCTTGGCAGCGTTTGAGTTCGGTTGACGGTGTTTTCATAAATTTGAGCCGTGCCGGTACATTGGCAAAAAGATCGCTGATTTCGATTTTGGTACCTGTTGTTAAGGCGGAGGGAAGCGTTTCTTGAATTGTACCGAAGGCAACCCTTATTTCGCTTGCATTTTCCTGTCCTTTTTGTGTTGAAGCGATTGTCAGTCTGGAAACGGAGGCGATGCTGGGAAGTGCTTCACCGCGAAAACCGAAAGTATGCAGGTTGTTTAAGTCTTCGATTTTGGAAATTTTGCTTGTGGCATGGCTGGTGAGGGCAAGTTTCAGTTCGTTTGCTGCAATACCGCAGCCGTCGTCTTGGATAATCATTCTTCTGCCGCCGTTTTCTAAAGAAACAAAAATATTTTTGGCTCCGGCATCGAGGCTGTTTTCAAGCAGTTCTTTAAGTGCACTTGCCGGACGTTCCAGCACCTCCCCTGCTGCAATTTGATTTTGGAGAGGAGCATTAAGAATTTGAATAGGCATAGGAGTCGCTCCAGAGTTTGCCGATTGAAAAGAGAATTTCAAAACGGTTATCGAAACTTGTGTGTTCGTGTAACAGTGCAAGTGAAAAACACTGATGATTGTAGGAAAGTATCGTTTTGTTGTCGAGATTTGTATTTGATTTGAGGTCGTAGCGGACTGTGGTTTGCAGTGTCCAAGGTGAAAACAGTTCGATTTGCAGTTCGGTTTTTAAAATTTTTACATCGTGCGGATAATTTCGTTTATATTCGTCAATTGCCCGTAATAAATCAAGGTTGATGTCAAGTCTGCCAAGTCCGGCGGCAAAAAGTCCGAAACCGTGGGAATCTTCTGTTATTTTTCGGGTGTAGGGTGAAAAAAAAGTTTTGCTGTGCAGTTCAAAATAATTTTGCGGTGTAAAAATAATTTCGGACAAGATGTCGGAAAAAGGACGGCGTTCATATTTTTCTAAATATTTATCTCTTTGAGCTTCGCGGACATCAAAATTTTGTTTTATATTCCATTGCAGTAAATCGCGGTAGGTGTTTACGGTTTTTGTTGTAAAAATATTACTGAAGCTGTAGGTGATTTTATTGCGTGGAGTAAAGTTAGGCTTGCTGACCGATGATGGCAGGTTTTGCTGACCGCCATCACGGATAAAAATATAAGAAATCCGCGGAATAATGCTGTGCCTTAGTAAAAAAGGATTGAGGTTGTCGGAAAAAGAGTAGATTTTTGACGCTTTTTGCATAAAGTCGATTTCACAGCTTAAGGCTCCTTTTGTTTCAGATTTATCGGTTTTCGGGTTATGGATTGTGGATTGAATCCAGCCGACTTTGGCAGTGATATTGCCAAAGGAAGAACGGGCGGTATGAATAAGACGAGGCATTAAATCGATTCGCATGTCGCTTCTGCCGTCTTGCCGCCAGTAGTAGCCGCTTTCTGCTAAAAAATCCCAGTTAATAAATTCGTTATTTTCTCCAGGCAGTTTTTTGGGGTGGCTATAAAGAGCAAGTTCCGGGAGTATTTGCACTGTGGGATTATCTTTGGCAGGCAAATTGTCATTCATATATCTTAGATTTTGCAGGTATTGTGTCTTGGCAAAAAGGTCAATCCCTAAAATCGTTTTTCCGATAAGCAAGGTTGAGGGACGAAGTAGCTCGTCGTTTGGTTTGAGTCCGCGTCCGAAGCGGTTTTGAAAGATTTGGAGGCTTTTTTTGTCACCGGTTAGGCTTGTATTAAATTCCCGCAGATAATTTTGGTCGGATACGAAATCCGTATCGAGCTTGATGTCAAAATCAAGAATTCTTGCATTCATTTTGCTGCGAAACCAATATCGTTCAACGTTGGGACGGATAAGACCGTCGCCTTGGAATTGTAAATTTTCCTCCGCTTCGCTCCGAGCCGTTTCGTGGTCGTGCAACCAGTCAAGTTGCCACATTCCGAAAGAAAACGGGGTGGTTGCATGCTGGTATTCAAGTCCCTGCATGAACCCTCTTTTGGTCATCAGGTTTTCATAAAGCGTAATGTCGTGTTCTTGATTTAAAACAATAAAAATTGGTTGATTGTAATAAATTCCGCATCGGTCGTTGTGTCCGATTTGCGGTTGAAGTAAGCCAGATTCTCGATTTGTTTTGATTGGAATGATAAAAAGCGGCGAGTAAAAAACGTTTTGTTCTGTGATTTGAAATTTGGGGTTGTAGAGCCAAGCGTATCCGTCCAGTTCAATTTCTCCCGAAGCGGAGATAAGCGACCACGGATTTGGCTTATTGTCGCAGCCGGTTATAAAGGCATTTTGAAATTCGTAAGTTTTCCCCCCTGTTTTTTTTATTTGGTCGGCTTTAAGATAAAGATGCGGTTCGGGAAAAAAGATGGAGCATTGATTTAAGCTGCCGGTCAGATTGTTGAGGTCAAATTCCGCTTTTTCGGCTAAAAATGTGTCTCCTTTCCAATCGGTGGAAACATTACCTTGTAAGATGGCCTTATTTTCTTTCGGGAAATAGCGGATATAATCGGCACGCAGTTTGTTTTTCCCCTGTTCAAGAATAACGTTGCCGAATCCTTCGACAGATTTTTCTTTTTCATCGGCTTGTAATCTGTCCGCCTGCAAACGCCAAGGTTGTATTTTATCTTGGGCAAAACAAGAAGTTGCAAGAATAAAAATGAAAAAAAAGAGGAAAAAAGAAAAACGCATACGGTTATTATTTTAGTAAAAATTGAGGAAAATTTTGCATAAAAATAAAAATCTTTAGCGAAAAGGTTTGTGAAAATCCAGCTTTTTTTTGGACGAAAACTGAAACAAAAAGCTTGTTTGGTAAGATATATCGCTATTTTTAGTTGTTTTTATTTTAAGTAAAAAATACCTTTTGGAATAAAAAAGGCGGAATAAAAACTTCGTCCTGTAATTTTTTGGCAATTTTTATTTTCGTTTGATTCCAGTATCATAAAGATGAAATAGTTTTTTATTATTTAGGCAAAGGAAAAAAAGGTGTCGTTAAGTATCTGTTCGTTGTAGGCAGTAACGGTGGATTTTTGTCGGTTCAATATTTTGTTTTTGTTTGTCAATCAATATAATATCAAAATGTAAAAAAAAATGAAAGGAAGAAACAGCTGGCTATTTCTTCCTTTTGGTTCAATAAAATAAATTAGGGTAGTTTTATTGTGAATCAGTTTGTAAATTGGCAATAAGCTGATTTAACTTTTGTGCCAACTGTGCCAGGTCTGCAACGGCTTGGGCGGATTGTTCCATTGCCTCGG
>CAUTYU010000010.1:0-78675 GCA_963542765.1 uncultured Desulfovibrionales bacterium | reverse complement strand
TATCAGAAGCTTTTGTTAGCTGATTGAGAGGATTGCCGATAGAACGGGCGAGAAACCATGTTATGCCGGCAAGAACAATCAACAAAAGAACGCTGATAAATATGATTTTGATAAGAGCTTTCCACATTCCTGCCAAAACTTCTTTGGTATCGGCGATGGCAATGAGCCTGTAATCGCCGGAGGTCAACACATTGGCATACACTTTTTGACCGTGCATACTCGTTTTAAAAAAACCATCCGCACCGATTGCAAGTTGTGAAAGTTCAGGATTATTAAGTTCCTGTACATTTTTAAAAACGGTATTTTTATCAGCAGTATTCGCCAATATTCGTCCCGTTTTTTCAAGCAACAAATACCGACCTGTTTTGCCGTAATGTAAAGAGTTAATTAAATGTACGAGAGATGTCAGATTGATATCAAAGGAAGCAAACCCGATAATGCCGGATTCATTATAGATTTTGGCACTTATAGCTACTACAAAATCATTTGTTACAGAGAGAAAAGCTGGAGATTTTGTTACGCGTTTATCAGGATATTTCATACCTTCAATGAACCAAATTCGTTTTCTGGGGTCAAATCCGGCTGGAAATTTTTTTTCAAGAGAAGAAGCAAAATTTCCATTTGAATAGCCACAATAGATTTGATTGTATTCAGAATGTGTTTTTTGCATAATCCGCCATAAATCAAAAAGTCGTTGTCCTGTGCTGTCAAACATTTCCCGACTGTTGAGTGTTGGAGCTGTTGTTTGACAATGATTTGGGAAAGATTGAAAAGCAAGTTGGGTTTCCGGTAAATCGGCAAGAAAAATAATATTTTCTTCTACATCGTTCCAGAAAAGCTGAATATAATTATTAGTTTGATTGAGCTGAGAAGAACTGAGCGTTTCATAACTCTTAATTGCATCATTATACAGCTGCCAAGAAAGTAATCCTGTAATAAAAGTAAGAGCTAAAACAATGGACGGCAAAAAAACAAGTAAAATTTTTATACGGATTTTCATTTTTTTCTCCAATACAATTTTATTAAAATTATATTTTCTGTTATAAATTAAATAAAAAAATACTTATAACTTATTAAAATAAACTGCAACCCCATATTATTTGATTTTATTTTTCTCATTTTGATTAAGCGATTTTAATTTGGCAAAACTGCTTTCCACGCTTTCATACTCGTCAACTTCTTGACATAAATATTCTTCAATCAACGGTCGCATAGTAAGAGCGAGATCAATTTCAGAATTGCTGCCCTTGGAATATGCTCCAATATTCACCATATCTTCCACCTTTTGAAAAGTGGCAATATGACGAATTATCTCCCGCCCTGCCTGCAAATCATCTTTAGAAACTATATCGTTTCGCAAGCGGCTTATACTTTTTAAAATATCAATTGACGGGAAATGCCCTTGATCAGCCAATTCTCTGGTAAGCACGATATGCCCGTCTAAAATCGAACGCACGCTATCGGCAATCGGTTCATTAAAATCATCACCGTCAACCAAAACCGTATAAATTCCGGTAATACTGCCTTTATCGCTCCGCCCTGCCCGTTCCAACAGCTTAGGCAAATGAGCAAAAACCGTAGGTGTATAACCTTTTGAAGTCGGCGGTTCTCCGGCAGCCAGTCCGATTTCGCGTGCCGCCATTGCAAAACGGGTAACAGAATCCATCATCAGCAAAACATCTTTGCCTTGATCCCGAAAATACTCCGCCATTGCCGTCGCCGCATACGCCGCCCGAATCCGCACCAACGGTTCCTGATCGGAAGTGGCAATAACCAAACAAGAACGGGACATACCTTCAGCTCCGAGTGATTTGGTAATAAATTCCGTAACTTCTCTTCCCCGTTCTCCAATCAAAGCAATGACATTGACATCTGCCTGCGTATAACGAGCCATCATTCCCATCAATGTACTTTTTCCAACGCCCGAACCAGCCATAATGCCCACTCGCTGCCCTTTTCCAAGCGTCAACAATCCGTTAATTGCACGAACACCAACATCAAGCGGGGCATCAATTTGGGGACGTTTAAGTGGATTGGGAGCATAAGCATGCAACGGATAATATGCCGTCGGGCTGACAAAAACACCGTCTTCTAACGGTTCTCCGAAAGCATCAACGGCAACGCCCAAAAAATTTTCTCCGACAGGAAAAAGCGGCGGAATATTTGTCGCCCGAATCAAACTGCCCGGACGAATACCACGCAAATCGGAATACGGCATCAACAAAACGCTTTCATCCCGAAAACCGACGATTTCAGCATTAACGCCATTTTGTAAATCATTTCCATCAGGAATAATCTGGCAAACCGAACCGAGAGGAGCTTTTATACCTTTACCTTCTACAATCAGACCAACCATTTTGCTGACTTTGCCGTAGAGTTGCATTCCCTGCACCTGTTCCATAAGCGTGGAGGCTGCCTGCACGGAAATCATTTTACTCTCCGCCGGCAATTTGCAGCATTTCGGTTTTTTCCAAATCAGTCGAAGTTTCCGTTTCGACAACTTCTAAAGACGAATTCAAATCCGAAAGGATTGCAGAATCTTGATTTGAAACGGTCAAATCATTCTTGCTTTGTTCATTTATACCATCAAATGCAACAGACGGTTCTAAATCAGTTAAACTTATTTTATCCCAAATAGCATCAATTTCACGTTTACGGGCAGCAATGGAATTATCTATAATGCCGATTGTACTTTCCAACCGGACGCCACCGAGAACAAGTTGTGGGTCTTCGTGCAGTTGCCATGCTCCGGTCGAAACATCTTTTTCCGCACCTGCCAACAATTCCTGCATATACGCTTTATCATCGGAACCGACAAAAACCTGCACACATTGCTTTTCTTCAAGCGTGCCAACCGCTTCGTCCAGCAAAGAAGACAAAATTTCTTTTCTCCTAGCGTCCATTTCTACGCTCAACACCTTTTCCACGCTCAAACGAATCAGTTGTAAAACATCGCTGCGAAAATTATCCCAAATATCTTTTTTTTCCTGTTCAAGAGAAAACATCAAATCGTGCAACCGTTCGCTCATCTCTGCAAACTTTTCACTGCGTTCGACCTGAGCCTGCGACAGACCCTCTTCATAACCGGCTTCATAAGCAGATTTTCTTGCCTGCTCTTTTATGTCGGCTGCTTCTTGTAAAGCCTTATCTAAAATTTCCTGAGCCTTGAGTTTGGCACGACTGCGAACCTTTTCAAAATAAGCTTCTTTTTCTTCTTCCGTCCATTCCCGAAAAGAAGGCACACATTGTGGGTCAAGCTGCATTTGCGAACCCGGTCCAATAAAAACCTGCACTTGCTTTTTGTCTTTTTTTTCGTCCGACATACGCTAAACCAGTGTGTCGCCGCCGCCTTTGCTGCCAAGTACGATTTTACCCTCAGCTTCCAGTCGGCGAATAACTCGAACAATTTTTTGTTGAGCGGCTTCAACATCGGACAATTTAACCGGTCCCATGATTTCCAAATCTTCTTTAATCATATTTCCGGCACGCTCGGAAAGGTTACCAAAGAATTTATTTTTCAAATCATCGTTTGCCGCTTTTAATGCCAGCGTCAAATCATCATTTTGAATTTCTTTCAGCACTTCGCGAATCGCCCTATCGTCCACATCGATAATATCGTCAAAAACAAACATAAGGGCTTTGATTTCTTCCGCCAACTGAGCAGATTCTTCTTCAATATCAGCAAGAATTTCTTCTTCGGTCGCCCTATCAATGGCATTCAAAATTTCGGCAACAGCCTGTGTTCCGCCTGCCTTATGTCCTTCACGACCACCCATACCGACAAGCTGACTTTGTAGAACTTCATCAACGGTTGTCAACATTTCCTCCGGTATGGCTTCAAGTTTGGCAAGACGCATCAAAACTTCAGGACGCACACCCGCTGGCAGAAAACTCAAAAAATCAGCAGCAACTTCCGAAGGTAAATGACCTACAATCAATGCCAAAGTCTGCGGATGTTCATTTTGGAGAATACGAGCTAAAATTTTGGGGTTCACATCTTCAAGTTCTTTAAACGGCACTTCTCCTTCATCAAGTTTTAGTGCGTCAAGAACATATTTGGCTGTTTCCTCATCAAGCGTATTTCTCAAAATCCGTTTCACCTGTTCAGGACCTGCCATCAACATTTCTTTGCCCAAAATTACGCCTTGATTAAATTCAGTCAAAACAGCTTCGGCATTTTCACGAGAAACCGTATACATTTCCGCCATTGCCTGCCCAATCTGAGTGATTTCCTTTTTATCAAGATGTTTAAAAACATCACTTGTGAAATCATCGCCCAAAGCAAGCAGCAAAATTGCCGTTTTTTGAATTCCGGTGAGCTTTTCTTCAGCCAATTTATGCTTCTCCTTCTTTCATCCAACCTTTAATAACCAAAAGCGATTGCTCAAAATACTGCGTCGTTAATTTATGAGCCATATCTTTCATATCCTCAATCCGTTTCTGACCTTCCAATTCCTCAAGTCCAACACCCTCTAAAGCTTCCATATCTTCACCCGGTAAACCTTCCTGTCCTTCTTCCTGTTCCTCTTCAATATTCGGTGCAAGCAATCTCATCAAAATTGGACGAACAACAAAAATGAGAACCAAGACAATCAAAATACTATTGATAAGCGGCTTTCCAACATTGTACCAATGAACGAGCTTGTCAACCAAAGTTTGAGCGGCATCTGTTTCCGGAGCTCCAAAAGAAATACACGAAACTTCAATCGAATCCCCACGAGCGGCGTCAAAACCGACAGCACGAGAAACAAGCTGACGAACATTGGTAATTTCTTTCTCTCCAAGCGGCGTAAAAGAATACACTCCATCTTTATCTTTAATATGCTCACCGTCAACAATAACGGCAATACTCAAACGGCGAATATCTCCAAGAGCCGCCACGATTTCCTGTTCTTCTTTGTTGATTTCATAATTGGTCAAGGCGGAATTACGAGAAACTTCTTGCGAACTGCCCGAACCCAAACCTTCCACCTCACCCTCATAGGCGATTTCAGGAACATCTTTTGACAAATTTGCCCGTCCGCGACTATTTTCCTCACTGACATTTTCACTGCGAACAACCGCACTTTTGGGGTCATAAATTTCTTTGCGAACCGTACGACGATTAAAATCGAGGTCGGCATTCACTTTGGCAATAACTTTTCCCGGTCCGATAACCGGCACAAGCAATTGTTCAATCCGCGTTTCCAAATCTTTTTGTACACCGAGCTGATATTCAAGCTGTGTACTTGTAAGACCTGCAAGTCCAGTTTCCCGCTCCGGTTCATACAAAAGCCGACCGCGATTATCCGTAACCGTAATATTTTTACGTTCCAACCCCTCTACGGCGGAAGCAACAAGATTAACAACACTTTGCACCTGCTGTGAATTGAGCGAACGACCGGATTTTAATTTAATCATTACCGCGGCAGACGGCGGTTTTTGCTCTTCGATAAAAAGACTTTTATCCGGCAATACCAAATGAATACGAGATGATTCCACTTCAGGAAGTTCGTTAATCGTACGGGAAAGTTCGCCCTGCAACGCTCTTTGATAATTGATATGCTGTACAAATTCCGTTTGACCAAGTTTGTTTTCATTAAAAATTTCAAATCCGATTCCCTGTCCGTGTAAAACTTCGGCAGATGCAATCTTCAAACGCATATCATAGACTTTATCTTTGGGAACCATAATAGCGGTTCCATTATCTTTTAATGTATAAGGCACTTTATCTTTTTGCAAAATCTCAACAACTCCGGCTGCATCTTCGGGATAAAGATTGGAATACAACAATGCATATTCATCTTCATGTAACCAAACAGAAATCAAAACAATAATGCCGATAAGAGAAGCAAAAACACCGCCTATTAAAATCCGTTGCGAACGGCTGCTTTCGTTCCACAATTCCTGCAATTTTTTTCCGTATCTGCGAATATCCTCAAACATATATTCCTCTTTAATTCAATATTTATGTATTAAAAATGCATTTTAGACAGTTCTTTATAAGCATCAAGTACCTTGTTACGAACAGCAGAAGTCAAACTTACAGCCATTCCCGCTTTTTGTAAGGAAATCATCAGTTCGTGAACATTTTGTTTTTCCCCTGCGGCAAAAGCTTGAATCATATCCGCTTTTTCCTGCTGTAACTGATTAACCCTACCAAGCGAATTTGCAATCGTCTCCGTCAAAGTTTTGGCACCGATATTGCCGTTTTTATCAGCACTACGAGCCAAATTATTAAGATTTTCCATTGTGTTGGCAAAACTCGCTTTTTTCGCACTGTCAGATAATCGTTGCTGCAAAAGCGGACGGTTATTTAAAGCATTTGTATATGCCTGCAAAGCAACTGATGAAATAGCCATTTACCTACCCTCTTCCGATCTCTGTAGCTTTGTTAAACATATTTTTGGCAGTGGAAATAGAATTAACATTCGCCTCGTAAATCCGCAAAACGGACATTAAATTTGCCATTTCCTGCACTGCATTGATATTCGGATAACTGACATAACCGCTTTTATCCGCATCGGGGTGCGTCGGGTCATACACTTTCCTGAGCGGACCGGGGTCGTTGACAACGGCGTTGACTTTTACGCCCCGCAACTCCCGTTCCAAACGAGTTCCCATTACGCTCGAAAAAGGCGTCAATTCGGCAGCCTTCATCGTTACGACCTTTTTATGATACGGTCCGCCCGTAACGGTTCTGGTCGTACTTGCATTGGCAAGATTCATAGAAACAACATTCAAATGAGTGCGTTGTGCACTCAACCCTGAAGCACCGATGTCAATTGCATTCATAAAGTTCATTTATCTGCTCCCGTCGCTAATAACTTTTTTTATCCCTTCCATTTGGTTTTTAATAACCGTAGAAAGTGCATTATACATCATAGTATTTTTCGCCATAATGCTCATTTCTTTATCCAAATCAATTTCATCATGCGAACGAACAAGCCGTTTGGTCAGCGTCTGCTCAAGCGTTGATTTACTGCTGTTCGGATCAAATTTTCCCGGAATATGATTATCACTGGTTCTGGTCAGTTTACCCCGCACGCCTAAATTCAGTGCCGCTTGCAGGTCTTTTTCAAATTCAAGCCGCAAAGGACGATAATCGGGCGTATTGATATTCGCCAAATTGGAAGCGACAACATTGTGTCGTTCCAAACGAAAATCCATTACCTTGGCAGTCATATTAAGATGTGGTTCAAACAAGGATTTCATTTTTCCCTCCTCAAAACGAAGTATTTGTTTTGAGGTCTTTGCAAAACTTGTTCCATATAATAAAAACAAATAATTTTAAAAAGTTACGCCACCATTCCATTCATCGCCAAACCAAAAGACAAAGTATCAAAAACAAAAAAATTGTTTTTTGACAAAAATAAATCTCCCCAAAAAGCCATCAATCTTTTTTGCCAAAACCAAATGTTTTTTCAGAAATAACCAAAAACCAACGACAAATTCCGCTTTATTACAACATTTGGATACCGATAATTTTACGAATCTCCTGCACTTTTTCCCAACATAAAAATTGACAATATAAATAAAATTACTTAGAAATTTTAATTGTTTTTTTATTCTTTAACTTTTTTGGAGGTTCTTTATGAAAAAAGGTTTTACTTTCGTTTTGTGTGTATTCTTTTTAGCTGCTGCCGTTTCTACCGCTTCTGCAAGAACGGTTCGTCAAGATTGCGGTTGCGGTCTCGGAGGAATGGCTCTTGGCAATCAAACAGGTTTCGGATTCAAGATACTTGCAACTTGTTTGAACAACCTCAGTGCTAACCAAACTTTCGGTATTTCCAGCGGAACTTTAGATTGTGATCCCAAAAGCAGCATTTTTTCCAAAATGGACAGCTATGTCGCCGACAATATGGACGCTTTAGCGATCGAAATCGCTCAAGGTGAAGGTGAAACACTTGATGCTCTTGCAGAAATCGCCAATGTTCCCGCTGACAAAAAAGCTACTTTTTGTGCATCTTTGCAAAACAATTTTGCTAAAATTTTCCCGAATGAAGCCGTTACACACGACACTGTCAGCAAAGAAATTATTGCCGTTGTCGAAACCATCTAATTACAACAGCATTTAATGCAATCAAAAAATCCAAAGAAGTACGAAATACTGAGTTTCGTACTTCTTTTTTATTTTTTTTCCGCACTTCCCGTCTTTTCACAGCCGATTGAAACGCTGACGCAAAAGGCACTTGCACTTAATTTACAACAAAATCGCTACTGGCATATTCTTTTACATTACCAACCAAGCATTTTCGGCGGAGTAAAAAGCGAAATTGACGACCCCGAATTTTTTCTTGCACAGGACGGATACAAAAATCCAACAGCGGAACTCAAAGCAACTATTTCCGCCCTTTTTTCACACAATTCCCAAGATGTAGTCAGACGATTTTATGCCCGTTATCGCTGGCTTAAAGAACAACTTGACCCGCAAAATACAATCACCCCCAATATACATTACGAGGAAATTGAAAAAATTTATCCCGGCACGGTCAAAATTATTTTCCCAACCTATTATATGAACAATCCGGCTTCGATGTTCGGACATACACTGCTTACCATCGGAACAGAAAATAAAAACCCCCGTTTATCGCATGCCGTCAATTATGCGGCAAAAGTTACAACTTCAAACGGAATTATATTCGCTATTGGAGGAGTTTTCGGTTATTTTAAAGGATTTTACAATGTTATGCCTTATTATAAAAAAATTCAAGAATACGCCGGAATCGAACAACGAGATATGTGGGAATACGAAATCAATCTCACGCCTGCCGAAACCAAAAAAATGATTTATCATATTGCTGAGCTTAATAAAATTTATGCAAAATACTATTTTTTTACTAAAAACTGCTCCTACAATTTGCTCTATCTACTGGAAGCAGCACGACCAAGTACCGAACTCGTCAGTCAATTTAAAACAACGGTTATACCCATTTCCACAATCCAAGTATTAAAAAAACAAGGATTTATAAAATCTGCCGAATTTCGTCCCTCTACAGAAACCACGCTACGAACCAAACAAAAACAACTTACCGAGAACAAACAACAAATTTCCATGCAACTTGTTTTTGACGACAATCCCGAACAAACCTTACACCAATTTCCAAATCAAGAAGACCAACGCCAGATATTAGATTTGGCAACCGATTTAATTGTATTTTCAGCTGTCAAAAATAAAATTTCCAAGGAACGATACCGCAAACAGCTCCTTCGTTTTTTACAGCTGAGAAGTAAACTCGGAAAAAATCAAAATGAAATTGTCATCACGCCACCAACTCCTCCCAACCAAGGACACGACTGTTATACGCTTGCACCGGCAATAGGTTTTGCCCTCAAAGAACAAAAACTTTTTGCCCGACTGCGTTTTAGACCGGCATTCAAAGATTTGACCGACCCCGATTATATCGAAGACAAAGGTGCTCAAATAAATTTTGGCGATTTGGCTTTTCGTTACACACCCAAAGATCAAAAACTGCAACTGGATTATTTTGATGTATTTGATATTTTTTCTCTTGCCCCCAGAAGCAATATTTTTCAACCGATTTCATGGAAAGTTAAAACCGGCATAAACCGCAAAATAAACTCGGAAGGACAAGAAACCCATGTTTTCCAATTTACAGCCGGAGGCGGATTGGCATATAATTTACTGAGCGAAAATATCATTGTCTATGCCCTTGCCGAACAACAAAGCGAAGTCGGACATCGACTGCAAAAAGGATACGATATCGGACTGGGCGGCAGCGGCGGATTTTTTCTCGCTCCAACACCAAAAACACGCCTACATGCTTTTTCCCGCTACCTGCATTTTTTCTCCTCAAAAAGCAAACTCTTTTCAGCAAAAATCGACGGTACGGTGCAAGTTGCCAGAAATGTACATTTAAACCTGCAAGTCGAATACGAAAAAGGAAAAATTTACGAAGAAATTAGTTCTATTTTTTCTCTTAATTACTTCTTCTAAAAATAAAAAAATAGCAGATAGAAATGCATCAGATTTATTGTTTTGTACTTTTTATTCTATTCATGCATTAAATACACTACACAAAAAGCACTCAAACACAGCGGCTACATTCCTAACTACCGTTTTTTTTGTGAAATACCAATAAGTATATAATTTTTTCACTTAGTACGATATTAAAAATTACTAAGTTCTTCGCCACTCAGCATTTTAACGCCTCGTTTGGTAAGAGCGGCAACAGCCTCATCAATATGGTCAAAACGGAAAATTAAAGCGGCGTTTTCTCCACTTTCCTGCACAAAAGCATACATATATTCCACATTGATATTTTCTTCCTGCAAAAATTTTAAAATCGTATACAATCCGCCGGGCTGGTCTTGCATACTAACGGCGACAACTTGTGTTGTATCCACAATAAAACCGTTTTCCTTAAGAGCGGTTTTTGCTTTTGCATGATTGCTAACAATCATTCGTAAAATCCCAAAATCCGAGGTATCCGCAACGGAAAGTGCACGGATATTGATTTCGTTTTTTTTCAAGCATTCGGTAACATCGGCAAGCCTTCCGGTTTTATTTTCCAAAAAAAGAGATAATTGTTCCACTTTCATATTTACTCCAAAAATAAAAGATTTAAAGATTAGACAGTCCGCAAGTCGATAACTCGTTTCGTTTTTTCACTTCCGCGTTCAATGCTGAACGGCTCAACAAGTTTAACTTTAGCGGTGATGCCGAGAAATTCTTTGATATTGTTTTTAATATTTGTTTCCAGCTGTTGCAGTTGTTTAATTTTGTCCGAAAAAAGGTCGCTTCCGACTTCGATTTGGATTTCAAGCTCATCAAGTGCACCTTTTCGGGTTAAAATAAGTTGATAATGTGGCGTTGTACCTTGGCATTCGAGTAAAATATTTTCAATTTGGGTCGGAAAAACATTCACTCCACGAATAATCAGCATATCATCGCTACGACCTGCCAATTGCTCAATGCGACGGTGCGTACGTCCACAGCGACAAGGAACGGAATTAATGGCGGTTATGTCTCTAGTACGGTAACGAATAAGCGGTAAGGCTTCTTTTTGCAAGGTTGTAATGACAAGCTCGCCCTGTTCGCCGTCGGGCAATACTTCACCCGTTTTAGGATCAATAATTTCAATAAGAAAATGATCTTCCCAAATATGCAGTCCGTTTTGTGCTTCTTTGCACTCAACGGCAACACCAGGTCCCATAATTTCAGAAAGTCCATAAATATTGATAGCGGTGATATTCAGTTTTTTTTCAATATCTTGCCGCATTTGCTCACTCCACGGTTCAGCTCCGAAAATCCCGATTTTGAGATGCAAATCATTTGGCGTAAGTCCAGCTTCCTGCATGGCTTCATACAATTGCAGGCAATAAGAAGGCGTACTGCATAAAACGCTACATTTAAAATCTTTCATAAGCATAATTTGCCGCCGAGTACCGCCACCGGAAATGGGAACAATGGTCGCTCCCAGCTGCTCTGTTCCGTAATGCATACCTAATCCACCGGTAAAAAGTCCGTATCCGTAGGCATTGTGCACAATGTCCAAGCGGCTTACTCCGGCGGCTGCAAGTCCTCTTGCCATCAATTTCGCCCAGTTACTGACATCTCGTTTTGTATAGCCAACAACCGTTGCTTTACCTGTTGTGCCGGACGAGGCATGCAGGCGAACGATATGGTCATGCGGTACGGCAAAAAGTCCGTACGGATAATTATCTCTCAAATCTTGTTTTTCCGTAAACGGCAAATTGGCAATATCGCTCAGAGTACGGATATTTTCAAATTTAATACCCAAAGCGTTAAATTTTTTTTGATAAAAAGGGACGGTATGATACACTCTTTCCAGCTGATTTATAAGTTTCTCCAACTGAAGCGTACGCAGTTCATTTTTGGGAAGAGTTTCATTTTTATAATCAAAAAGCATCGCTTATCTCCTGAGAAAAGAGCAATTTGTCATTTTTTTTTGTCTTGTCCTGCCCTGCATTTTTTATTAGGAAAAAACAGATTTTTTTTGCAGCAAGTGTTTTTTATTTGTACTCGCCGACTAATATGGGAGCAAGTAAAAATTTTCCGTAAAAAATATGGGAGAAAAAATGACGGAACAAAATTATTTAGAAAAAATACAATTTTTATCCGCCTGTTTGCACGAAAAAAAAGGGGAAAATATCGAAGCCATCGATTTAAGAGAACTGTCCGGCATAACCGAAGCTATCTTGCTCGTTTCCGGTAAAAATATTCGTCATGTTCAGTCTCTGGCGAATTTTATTTTAACAGAACTTGCAGAAAAAAATATGCCGTACCTCGGTATGGAAGGCTACCGCAGCGGTTTGTGGATATTGATTGATTGCAACGATGTTTTGGTGCATATTTTTCAAGAAAGTTCACGAAAATTTTATAATCTTGAGGGACTTTTTGCCGGACAAAAACGGATAGAACTTAAATTGGAGTAAATGTGAACACGCCTGTTTTATTACTAATTCTTGACGGCTGGGGACAAGCGGCTGCCGGAAAAGGAAATGCCGTTTCACTGGCAAAAACTCCCAATCTCGACAGGCTAATGCAAAAATATCCTGTTTCTTTACTTAAATGCAGTCAACAAGATGTCGGTTTGCCAAGCGGACAAATGGGCAATTCTGAAGTCGGTCATCTCAATCTCGGCGCCGGACGGATTGTACACCAAGATATTTCCAGAATTGACAATGCCTTAAAAAACAACGAGCTGGTTAAAAATCCAGTTTTACAGCACTTAGCGGAAAATACACGCAAAAACGGCGGACGCATACATTTGCTCGGACTGGTCTCCGATGGCGGCGTTCACAGTCGGCAAAGACATTTGGAAGGGTTGATTTTAGCTTTTCAGACTCTGGGCGTAAAAGAAATTTTTATCCATGCTTTTTTGGACGGACGGGATACACCGCCTGACAGTGCTTTTGAATTTTTGCAGCAGTTGCAGAATTTTACAAAACAGCATGGTGCTGGAAAAATTGCTACAATCAGCGGTCGATATTACGCCATGGATCGAGACAAACGCTGGGAACGTATACAGCTTGCCTTTGATACAATCGTTCACGGCAAAGGTATTTTGCAAGATTGGTCAACAAAACTTCAAGCTTCGTATGCCAAAAAAGAATTTGATGAATTTATTGTACCGACAGTATGCGATAAAAACGGCTGTATTCGCGATAAAGACAGCGTTTTGTTTTTTAATTTTCGAGCAGACAGAGTACGGGAACTGTGCCGCTCATTTTTTGATACCGATTTTTTTGAATTTGACCGCGGTGATTTTTCGCCACTTCAAAATATCGCCACGATGACCTTGTATGACGAATCTTTTCCGCTGCCGATTTTATTTCCGCCGCAAAAACCTACAAAAATTTTAGGCGAAGTTCTGGCTCAAAAAGGATTACGACAGCTGAGAATTGCAGAAACAGAAAAATACGCACATGTAACTTATTTTTTTAACGGCGGTGAAGAAAAACCATTTGCAGGCGAAAGCCGTATCCTGGTCGATTCACCAAAAGATGTTGCGACCTATGACCTCAAACCGGAAATGAGCGTAAATGAAGTCAGCCGGATTTTACAAGAAAAAATTACCAATCGTGAATTTGATGTTTTTATTTGTAATTTTGCCAACTTAGATATGGTCGGGCATAGCGGAATTATTCCAGCGACAATTGCCGCCTGCGAAGCGGTAGATAAATGTGTCGGCGAAGTTATTGATGTACTGCTGGCTCAGGGCGGAAATGCGATTATCACGGCAGACCACGGCAATGCCGAAGATATGCTTGATGAAAACGGCAAACCTAAAACCTCCCACAGCCTCAATCCTGTTGCGGCAATCTTGGTTGGTGAGGCTTTTACAAAATGGAACGTTCAAAAAGAAGGACGACTTGCTGATGTCGCTCCGACAATTTTGCAGCTTGTAAACATTAAGCAACCTACTGAGATGACAGGAAAAACATTACTTACGGAAAAAGGAAGTAAAAAATGAACAAACCGCTGCAACCAGTCAAACCGGTCGGAATAGAATTGATTTTTTTGTATCCTTGTCCGTTTTGCAAACATCAAGTGCCGACACTTTCACCGACCAGTCCGGCAGCAATCCGCTGCGAGGAATGCGGCGGAGAATTTCCTGTTTTTCCGATTGACGAAAAAAGTGTGGTTTTTATCAAAACCGTGTTGGCTGACGGACAAGCTGCCATTGACCCGTCGTTTTTTTAAATAAACGGCTCTTTTTTTACTTTTTCCCAATCTGGCGGCGGTAAAGAGACTGCCCGCTCAAGTCTTTTTAAAAATTCCGCTCTGCAAATATTTTTTGCTCCAAAGTGCAGCATATGCGGTGTTTCCTGCTGGCAATCAATAAAATCAAAATCAAGTCGGGCAAGCAGTTTGCAAAGAGCGACAAATCCGACTTTGGAAGCATTAGTTCTCAAATAAAACATTGATTCGCCAAAAAACGCCCGTCCCAAACTTACACCATACAATCCGCCTGCCAGTTTTCCGTCTTCCCAAACCTCAATACTGTGAGCAAGATTGTACTCATGCAAACGAATATAGGCAGCCAGCATTTCTGGCGTAATCCAGGTCCCATTTTGCTTCGGACGAGACACGTTCGAACAGGCGGTAATGACTTCTTCAAAAGCGGTGTCAAAACTAATTTGAAAACGGCGAATTTCCCGTTTAAGCCTTTGGGAAATATGAATTTTGTGAGGTTCGAGTACAGGACGAAGCGGCGGTGTCCACCAAAGAATCGGTTCATTTTTGCCATACCATGGAAAAATTCCGTGTGCGTAAGCATCAACCAGCCAATCGGGAGACAGCTTGCCGCCTATTGCAAGCAGTCCTTCACTTGTAGCTTTTTCCGGCGGAGGAAAATAGCTTTCAGCGAGATTGAACGGAAAAGTGGAGTTCGTCATTTTGGTTTTTGGGTGCGTCAATACGCACCGTGCCTCCCAAACGAAGTTCGCCCGCAAGAATTTTATCAGCCAGCTGGTCGCTGATTGCACTTTGAATAAGACGACTAAGCGGTCTTGCACCGAATTCCGGGTCAAAACCTTTTCGGACAAGCCAATTTTTTGCAGCCGAAGTGGGCTTAAGACAGATTTTTTTCTCAATAAGTTTGTCGTTCAGTCCGGCTAAAAATTTATCAACAATTTGTTTGGCTATTTCCTGCCCGAGCGGTTGAAAACGAATAATATCGTCCAATCTGTTACGAAATTCGGGGCTAAAAAGTTTTTTTACCGCTTCCGTTCCCTGATCGGTACGGTCGCCGCGTTGAAAACCGATATCAAGACCGCTCATTTCTTTTGTTCCGGCGTTGGAAGTCATAAGCAAAATCACATGCCGAAAATCCGCCTGCCGTCCGTTATTGTCGGTAAGCGTAGCATAATCCATAACCTGCAACAAAATATTAAAAATATCCGGATGAGCTTTTTCGATTTCGTCCAACAAAAGCACACAATGCGGCTGCCTACGAACAGCCTCGGTCAAAAGTCCGCTTTGCTCAAAACCGACATACCCTGGAGGTGAGCCGATTAACCTCGCGACAGTATGCGACTCCATATATTCGCTCATATCAAAACGCAAAAATGCAATGTCCAGATTCTTGGCGAGCTGCTTGGCAAGCTCGGTCTTACCAACTCCTGTCGGGCCTGTGAGTAAAAATGTGCCGAGCGGTTTTTCGCTGTTATTTAAACCGGCACTGCTTCTTTTTATCGCCCGTGTTAAAGCACAAACCGCCTCATCCTGCCCGAACAGTGATTTTTTCAAATTTTTTTCCAGTTGAAGCACCCTGTCTTTTCGAGAAGAATTGAGCGTTTTGGTCGGAACTTTAGCAATCATGGAAATAATTTGTTCAATGTCTTTTTTACTTATATTTTTTTGTTTTTTGTCTTCCAAAAGTCGCATCGCACCGGCTTCATCCATAACATCAATGGCTTTATCCGGCAAAAAACGGTCGTTGATGTAACGGTCGGAAAGTTCCGCCGCCGCTTGCAAAGCCGAGGGCAAAAAATGAACACCGTGATGCTTTTCGTAGGCAGCTTTTAAACCTTCCAAAATTTCACAGGTTTCATTAACACTCGGTTCTTTGATTTCAATTTTTTGAAAACGGCGAGACAAGGCACGATCTTTTTCAAAAGCCGATTTATACTCTTCAAAGGTCGTCGAGCCGATACAACGCAACGTTCCGGCTGCCAATGCCGGCTTAAGAATGTTTGAACCGTCAAGACTGCCGCTACCGGATCCGGAACCGACAAGGGTATGAATTTCATCAATCACCAAAACAGCACCGGGAATTGCTTCCAATTCTTTGACCACACCCTTGAGTCGAGCTTCAAAATCGCCCCGATATTTTGTACCGGCAACCAATCCGCCCATATCAAGCAAAAACAAACGAACATTTTGAAATTGCTTTGGCAGCTCGTTTTTTATCGCTTGCAAAGCCAAACCTTCTGCCAAAGCGGTTTTGCCGATTCCCGGTTCGCCGACCAGCAAAGGATTGTTTTTGCGGCGGCGAGCTAAAATTTGCAGCATTCGTTTGAGTTCCTGTTTCCTGCCGATGAGCGGGTCTATTTTGCCGATTTCGGCTTGCGCGATAAGGTCGGTGCAAAATTTATTTAAAAATGATTCGGATTGTTTTTCTTCTTGTGCAGTTGTTTTATTATCCATTTCATTTGCAATATATTGCAAAACATCAAGCCTTTTTATTCCCTGTACTTGCAAAAAATAAACTGCATACGAATCTTCTTCTTCCAGTAATGCAGCTAAAAAATCTCCGATACAAACACTTTCCTTTCCTGCTGATTTTACATGTAAAATAGAGCGTTGCAAAACTCGCTGCACACCTATCGTTTGCAAAATATTTTCTTGTTGTTTTTCTGAAGATAAAATATCGGAGTATGTATCAAAAAACTTTTCCATTTCTTTTTGCAACATCTGCATATCAATTCCGCAGCCTTGCAAAAATTTTTTTCCGTTTTCTTCAAGTAAAAAAGCATAAAGAATATGCTCAAGAGATAAAAATTCATGATTTCTTTGTTTTACTTCATGTATTGCTAGAGCGATAATTCTTTCCAATTCTTTACTAATCATTAATTGCCTCCATTGTACAACGCAGAGGAAATAAATTTGCCTGTGCAAGAGCCTCGACTTGTTTTACTTTTGTCTCCGCTATTTCAAAAGGATAAATTCCACATACACCAACCTGATTGTTGTGAATGATAAGCATAATTGCAACTGCTTCGCTTTTGCTTTTTTTAAAAATTCGCATTAATACTTCTACAACAAAATCCATTGTTGTATAATCATCGTTGTGGAGCAAAACTTTAAAATTTCTTGGCGGACGCACAACTTCTTTAGTGTTGTCCTCGGCAAATTCCAATATATTTTGTCTTTTAATATCGATATTCATTGTTTTTTATAATTTTTCGGACAAACTGTCCGGTTTTAAAAAAGTTGTTTATTGCCAAGATGAAATATATGAAGTGAAATATTTATTTGTCAACTCAACTTAATGCTTGAGCATAAAATAAAAAAAAGATATAGGGCTGCAAAAAGGAGGAACAATGAAAAAATATTATGTATTATTTGCGACTTTGTTCGCATTGTGCTTTTTCACTTCTACGGTCATGGCTTACGATTATCCATATACGAGCTTTTCGCTCGGACTGGTACAACCATCTGATTCCAATATATCTTACGGCGATAAAAACGGAGAAATCAGCTACAAAAATGGTTTTTCATTTTTGGCAGCATTCGGTTCTCGCTTTGAAGAAAACTTACGGGGCGAATTTGAATTTGCCGCTACGATTTGTGATTTTAAAAATGCTTCTTTAGACAACTATAAAGCCAAAAATGGAAACACGAATGTATTTTCATTGCTGGCAAACGGATATTTGGACTTTATCAACGACAGCCCCTTTACTCCATTTATTTCTGTCGGTTTGGGCGGAGCAATAATTACCTTAAGCGATCTGACTTTTAAAAAAACAGGAGAACTACCTATTAAAATAGAAGCCACAAATGATACCGTTTTTGCTTATCAGCTCGGTGCAGGCACAAGTTTTACCATGAATTCACAACTTCTTTTTGATTTGAAATACCGCTATTTCGGAACAAGCAAGCCAAATTTTAATACCGATTCAGGCAAAATGGAATCAGAATTGACAACACATACGCTCTTTTTTGGTGTTCGCTATCTTTTCTGGTAAGAAGTATTTGGCATTTTTAAAATACCAATAAACAAATTTTAGCGAGGAAGATATGCGTAAAGTCGGATTTATCGGTTGGCGTGGAATGGTCGGTTCGGTTTTATTTCAGCGAATGAACGAAGACAACGGATTTGTCGGTTATGAACCATTTTTCTTTTCAACCTCTCAAGCAGGGCAGCTAGCACCCATTACGACTGCCGGAAAAATTGAAGACGCAACCAATCTTAATCTGCTGGCATCTATGGATATTTTAGTTTCATGTCAGGGCGGCAGCTACACGGAAAAATATTATCCGCTTTTGCGGCAAAAAGGCTGGAAAGGCTACTGGATTGATGCCGCTTCAACGCTGAGGATGAAAGATGACAGTGTCCTTGTACTTGACCCCGTTAATCGCAAAATCATTGAACAGGCTTTACGGGACGGAAAAAAAGATTTTATCGGCGGCAACTGTACTGTTTCGCTGATGTTAATGGCTCTGGGCGGACTGTTTGAAAATGACCTTGTAGAATGGATTACTTCGATGACTTATCAGGCAGCTTCAGGAGCCGGAGCAAAAAATATGCAGGAACTGGTAAATCAGATGCGGACAATCGCCAACAGTTCGGCATATTTACTGGACAGCCCGTCTCTTGCCATTGCCGAGCTTGATAAACAAGTTATCGAAACAATGCGTGGTGATGATTTTCCGACAGAAAATTTTGGTGCTCCGCTGGCTGCCAGTTTAATTCCGTGGATTGACAGTGCCGTAGAAGGCGGTCGCACGCGTGAAGAGTGGAAAGGTTTTGCAGAAACCAACAAACTATTGGGACGAAACAATAATCCCGTGCCTGTTGACGGACTTTGCGTGCGAGTCGGTTCGATGCGTTGCCACAGTCAGGCTTTTACGATTAAACTTAGAAAAAATGTACCGCTTAACGACATTGAAGCAATCCTCGCGGCACATAATGATTGGGTCAAAGTTATTCCCAACAAACGAGAAATAACCATACAGGAACTCACGCCTGCAAAAGTAACGGGAACACTCAGCGTACCGGTTGGCAGAATTCACAAACTGCGACTCGGTGATGAATATTTAACAGCATTTTCTGTCGGCGACCAACTTTTATGGGGAGCTGCAGAACCTCTAAAACGAGTTTTGAAATTGATACTTGAAAATGAATAGTTAGAAGCGACCACAAAGAGTACTCCTATAAAATTATCAATTACGATGAAAAAAGCGTTCTGTGAATCTCACCCAAATTTTTCCAACTCTTTTGCCCTACATTTTCGCCTTTAGGGGCAAAAATCGGTGAATATCCAAGACTTGCCGCTTGACGAAAACGGACATCGGCACTGCTTACGGGACGGATTTGTCCGTTTAAATCGACCTCGCCCCAAAAAACCGCTCCTTCGGGAAGAGGTTTATCAAAAAATGACGACAACACCGCTGCCACCAACCCCAAATCAAGCCCCGGATCTTGGATTTTCAACCCTCCTCCGACCTTGGTATAAATATCCATTTTGGAAAGCGGCAAATGCAAATGTTTTTCCACCACAGCCAGCAAAAGATTAAGCCTATTACCGTCAAACCCAAGAGCCGTACGTCTTGGAAAATTCAAAAAAGATTTGGTAACCAAAGCCTGCACTTCCACGACAAACGGTCGTCTTGATTCAAGAGCCATCACAAGCGCCGTTCCGCTCATTCCTGCGTCTCTATCCTGTAAAAAAAAGGTGGACGGGTCGTGAACTACCTCCATGCCCTCACCTTTCATTTCAAACAACAAAAGCTCGTTATTCGGACCGAAGCGATTTTTGACCACCCGTAAAACCCGATACAGATGTCGCCGCTCACCTTCAAGATACAGCACCGTATCCACCATATGCTCCAGCAATTTCGGACCGGCTATCTGCCCCTCCTTGGTTACATGTCCGACCAAAACAAGCGTACAGCCAACTTGTTTCGCCTTTTCCATAAGCATTGCGGAAACCGAACGAACCTGAGAGACACTGCCGACCGTTCCCTCAACCTGCGAACACGCCATTGTCTGAATGGAATCAACAATCAACAAATGCGGACATTTACTTTCGTCCATCAATGCCAAAATATCTTCCGCCCGATTGCAGGCAAGCACCTCCAAACCGCAATCCAAAACGCCGAGCCGTTCGGCACGCCCTCGAATTTGCCCAAGCGATTCTTCACCGGAAACATAAATCACTCGAAGCGACTGCCTCGCCACGCCAGCTGCAATCTGTAATAAAAGCGTTGATTTGCCGACACCAGGCTCACCGCCGAGTAAAATTGCCGCCCCGGGAACAATACCGCTACCGAGCAATTCATCCAACTCCGGCAACGAACTGGTAAAAACCGCAAGCGGCGTATTTGCCATTTCACTCAACAAAGACGGACGATTTTCACTTGCAAAAACTCGCTGCGGCTCATTTTTAACGACTTGCTCGACCATCGTATTCCACTCCTCACAGCGAGGACATTGACCGCTCCAGCGAAGCGTTTTTGCCCCACAAGCCGAACAGACAAAAGCGGTTTTATGCTGCAAGATACTTTTTGACATTCTTTACTCCGTAATAGGTTCAACACTCACATCTTTGGGCGGTATAAACTCAAACAAACTCGGGGCTAGTGAAATATCAAGCTCAATATCCGAAAGCCGCATTTCGTTCCCGTTACCGAAAAAATCAATTATCAAAAGCCGTTCCGCCAACTGCGTTTTTTCATTCCACCACAACCACGCCAGCACCAATTCGGGGTCAGGATTTTTGGGAACAAGCTTCATTTTAACAAACCCGTCTTCTTTGCCTTGATTTTCAAGCGTAAAATCCTCACTCAAAAATGTACCGCCGATTAAAAAACGAAGCATATTTTTCGAGGCAAAAGCATCTTTACTTTTACCGACATAAACAATTTTGTCCTGCGGAAAATAATCCCAAATCGAATTTTTCCCAACAATAAAAAGCTCTCCGTCTGTTTTATCCATATTTTCCCAGCGAACCAGTCCGGGCTTTTTAAACAAAATCCTGCCTTTTCGACTCTCAACTTCTCCGGAACCGGCATTGGTCAAAATCTGTGTACAATCCGCCTGAAAACTCGCAATTGCCTCGTAACGGTCATGAAAAACTTGAGAAAAATCTTTTGCCCAAACCTGTGAAACAAAAACCAACAAAATATAAAAAAAAGAAAATACAAAACGCATATAAACCCTACCCCATAAAAAATCTTACAAAAAAGATAATAAAAAAACGACAAAAATTTATATTGTTATGCCGCAAAATGCAATTGTAGCAAAAACAAAAATAGCGAAAAACAGGACAATAACCGCAAAGTCCCATTTTCCGCCACTTTACAAATAAAATCTAAAAAAAAATATCTTTTTGATTTTTTTTACAAACGATATTTAAAAAACTATAAAAAAATAATAATCTACAGCTGCAAACGTTCGATAGTCTGCGTAAGCCGTACACCTTCAGCCGTCCCCAAATTCATATCCCGTTCGACATTAGCAATGCCCTTAATAACCGTAGAATGATTACGATTAAAATATTTGCCGATTTCAGCAAGAGATAGTTCGGTATGCTTACGAGCGAGATAAAAAGCGGTATTGCGGGCCTGGACATTAAGTTTACTCCGACTTTTGGAAAGAATATCCTGCATCGAAATAGAAAAAATATCGCACACGGAACTCACAATTTTTTCAATATCGGGACGGACTTCAATGCTGTAATTTTTAAGAACACTTAAAGCCAAATCCGCACAAATTTCTTCCTTTAAGAGTCTTGCTTTGACAATTAGATTATTAAGACAGCTTTCTAATTGGCGAACATCGTCCCGCAAATTATGAGCAAGCAATTCACTGACTTCAAGCGGCAATTTAACCTGCACCTGACAGGCTTTTTTTTCTAAAATCCGCATTCTGGTTTCAAAATCAGGGCGTTCAATAACGGAAATAAATCCTTGACAAAATCTAGACAGCAAATGTGGGTCCAGATTTTCAATTTCTGCCGGTAAAAAACAACTGGTAAATACAATTTTACGACCATGCTGCTGTAAATATTGCATTGTAGAAAGCAACTCTGCCTGCATTTTTTCTTTTCCCTGAAAAAAATGAATGTCTTCTAGCAACAAAACATCGGTATTTTCACGGTAGCGACTTTTAAATTCATCAATCCGCTTCCCTTTTAAAGCGGCGACCATCTGACGGGCAAACTCTTCGGCATTTAAATAAGTGATACGGGGACGATTTTTATTGCTTGCATGAAAAAGAACATTTCCAATTGCCTGCACCAAATGCGATTTACCAAGTCCGGGTGCGGAACTCAAAAAAATCTGCCCCATTCCAGAACCATGCTGACAACTAAAATTTTGCGAAGTAACATACGCCATTTCATTAGTTGGACCGACAACAAAATTCTCAAAGCAGTACTGCGGATTTACAGGGCAGGAAAGAACCGTATGCTCAATCGGCAACCCCCGCTCTTCCTGTCTAACAGTAACTTTAACCGGTTGAGAAGAAGCCACCTTACCGGCAGGATCGGCTTGAATTCGGACAGAAAAAGTTCGACCGCAAACGGTCTCGCAAGCCTGCATAATTTGAGGAAGAAAACGAGATTTCACCTGCCCTTCCGTAAAGTTGTTAGGAGCGATGATAATCAAAATGTCATCCTCGAAACGAGCTTGCAACGGCTCAATCCAAACCCGACAAGTTCCCTCGCCAAGTGTTTGCTTTAAAGAAAATTTAATTTGTTCCCAAGTAGTCATGGGCAGTCTTTTAGCAATTTTTTTCAAAAAGAAGCAACAAACCAAAACGCCAACTTTTCAAATAAAAAACAAAATCTTTTTGTACAAGATAACCAACTAATTTTACTATTCTTTTTTGCAAGTCCTTACATATTGATAATTTTTTGTCTCGAACAAAAACGATGAATTTACAATATATATTTTTTTTTTACACAAACAAAACGATATTGTACCCAAGCACTTATTTAATTTTCTTCATTTTTTGTATTTTTTTTTCATTTTTTTTGCTTTCAAAAATATTTTTTCTTCTTTTTTTCTGCCTTATCCATATTGTCGGTAGGTTTTTGAGCATTTCTTAAAAAATTAAATAATACAAAAAAACAAATAATACTACACGGTTAAGAAATAATTTTTAAAAAAATAAAAATCGAGAAATTACAGCAATTTTATAAGTTACAAAACTTCATCTAGTTTCTTAAGAAAATTTAGGATTTTTTAGATAAAAACATGAGATTTCAAGAAAAAGGAAATGAGATTTAACACAAAAAAACGAAAAAATATCGTCAAAGCTCTCAAAAATCAGATAACGATAAAAATCTGCTACTGCAAGTAAATTAGCGAACAAAAAACTTGAAAAATATCACCTCGCCAACTATAAAATTTCTTATACGGAATAAACCACTAAAAACAACCAATCCAACCGATATGCACAATTTACAAGGTATGTTTCGCACCATTTTTCCGCTCGTTCTCGCTTCCGCCTCACCACGTCGACAAATGCTTTTAAGCTCGCTTGGCATTCATTTTTCAGTCATTCCCTGCACACAAAAAGAACCAACTCCAAAGCAGGCGGAAAATCCAGCTGTATATGTGGAACGCACCGCCAAATTTAAAGCTCAAAATGTTGCTCGCATAAAACCCCAAGCAGCGATTTTGGCTGCAGATACCGTCGTTATCTCTGGCACAACAATTCTCGGCAAGCCCAAAGACCACCAGCAGGCACTTGCGATGCTCACTCAACTTAACGGGCGAACCCACGAAGTATTAACCGCCTGCTGCCTGATTTTACCCGAGCAACAAAGCTACACATTTTGTGTACGTTCCGTTGTACATTTTGCCGACTGGTCAGAAGAAATACTTGCTACCTACGCTGCTACGGACGAACCGATGGACAAAGCAGGAGCATACGCACTACAAGGCATTGGCGTTTTTTTGATTGACCAAATTGACGGCTCGCATTCAAATGTTATTGGTCTTCCAATGTCCCAAACAACCAAGACGCTGCTACAGGCAGGCGTAATCGCTTAAGTTTTCCCAAACACTTTTTCTATCCGGCACGGCATTTTCCTTTTGCCTTTCTTCTGGTTTTTTGCTAAATGAAATATCTATAATTTTTTTAGGAGGAATCTAAAATGAAACGCTTTTTTATTCTTTATCTTTGTTTAACCGCCCTGTTTTTCCTGTCCGGTTCATTGTACGCTACTTCCGAAATGGCAATGCCTGAAATGAAAAACAAAACTGCCAATGCAGTCAAAACCGTCCAAAAAGTCGCACAGAAAATCAATATCAACAAAGCCGACGCCAAAACTCTGCAAACTCTTCCCGGAATCGGTGAAAAAACCGCTCAAAAAATCATTGAACAACGGAATAAAAAACCGTTTACGAACAAAGAAGAATTGTTAAAAGTTAAAGGAATCGGGAAAAAAACTCTGGAAAAAATCGCCGAACTTATCACATTTAAATAACTAAAATGCCGGGAAATCACCAAAAGCGGTTTTCCGGCATTTTTATTTCAACAAAATAAAAAATCTATCTTGCCAACAAAAAAATCATTTTCCATTTTTAACAAGCGAAACAGCGTGCAGATTCATCTCGACTAATTTCGGCTTAAGATATTTTTTAATGCCTTTTTCCAAAGCTTCAAGCGACAATATAAATTCGGGCATAGAAAAAAGTGCTGCAAGCAAAATAATATTGGCAGCCTTGGCAAAACGAACTTGCTCCGCCAATTCTTGGCAAGCAACAAATCGTGTTTCGGGGCATCGTTTAAGAATTTCCGCCTTGAGTTCTTCAGGAGGAGGTAGCGTTTCCCGTCCCATAGCCACGCCAATCGGACGGATATACTGACTGCTACTCAAAACCTTTCCGTCTTTTGCTAAATATGGCAAAGCTCGCAGCGTTTCCAAAATTTCAAATCCAAGCAAAATATCAGCCTGTCCATAATCAATTTTTGGACTCAAAAAATCACCCAACAAAACCGTCGATTCGACTACTCCGCCTCGCTGAGCCATACCGTGAATTTCTCCAGCAGTAACCGAAATACCGTTATCCATTGCGATATTGGCAAGTAATTTAGTCGCGGTAAGCGTTCCCTGACCGCCGACTCCGGTCAAAAAAATGCGAACACCTTTCATTTTTTTATCTTTGCCTTAATATACGGATTCAACTGTACACAAAGCATACAGCCGATACAGATTTCTTCGTCAATATGAGCCAAACCGTCTGCAACAGAAAACGCCGGACAACCGAGACTCGCTGCACATTCAAGAACTGAAGTATCCCGTTCAAAACCGCTTACAACATAAACGGTGCGTAAATATTTTTTTCCCTGTACCCGACAAGCAAAAAGCGGACACGGACTTTGAGTAATCAGCACCCGAACACCAGATTTTTCCCGAAATTCAAGCAAGGCTTTTTCAACCGCTCTATAATTTAAAGCATTTACAAGACGAATATTTTCCTCAGCAACACCGCAACCTCGTACAACGGCGGAAATATCGACTTTAGCTGAATTAACCCCGACAAGCGTATCGTCAACTCCCGGATTGGGCTGATGCCCTGTCATTGCCGTAGTGCGATTATCCAAAATCACAATCAACATATTGCGTTTATGACACAAAGCGTTAATCAGTCCGGTAATTCCTGAATGAAAAAAAGTAGAATCGCCAATAAAAGCGATAACGGGTTTATCATTTACAGCAGCCATACCGCTGCCAGCGGAAATGGACGACCCCATACACAGTGAAAAATCAGCTGTTTTGAGCGGTGGCAAAATTCCGAGCGTATAACAACCGATATCCGAAGAATATACAACATCATCGCTAAAAATACGACGGACATTATGATAAACCGAACGGTGCGTACAACCGGCACAAAGATTGGGCGGACGCAAAGGAAAAGACTGCACTTCGCTTGCTTTACATAAAGATGTAGACAATATTTCCAAATCAAAAACCTTTGCAAGCATTTGCCTGATAAGCTGAACCGAATATTCTCCCTGCCGAGAAAAAATCTCTCCTTTCCCGATAATTTCAACCGTGCAACCGTGTTTTTGAGCCAAAGCCCGTACCGCAGTTTCCACAATCGGTTCAAGCTCTTCAACAACAACAAGTGTTTTTACTTCTTGCAGCAGCTTAATAATTTTCTTTTGCGGAAGTGGCCACGAAAATCCAAGCTCAAGCACTTTTGCCCGCTTGCCGCTTTCTTGCAAAGCATCGTGCAAGTAGGCACGACTTATGCCCGAAGCGATAAATCCGACACTGCCCTCGCCGTAAACCGTATTCCACGGACAATTTTCACTATATTCGGTGATTTCTTCAAATTTACGTAAAAGTATATCGTGCCGACGACGGGAAACAGCAGGAACGGCAACAAAACGTCCCGGATTTTTTTGAAAACTTCCCTTTGTACAAGCTGCTTTTTTTTCACCGAACTGCACACTTCCCCGCAAATGATTTACTCTTGTAGTCGTGCGGAGCATAATCGGTTGCTCCCATTTTGCGGAAAGCGAAAATGCCGCTGCCGTCATATCTTTAGCTTCCTGTGCCGTCAGCGGTTCAAAAACAGGCACCGTTCCCAATTGAGCAAAATAACGATTGTCCTGCTCGTTTTGACTGGAATGACAGCCAGGGTCATCGGCACTAACTAGTACCATTCCGCCGGGCGTACCGATATAAACAAGCGTCATAAAAGGGTCGGCAGCCACATTCACACCGACATGTTTCATCGTTACCAAAGAAGGAACGCCGGCAAGACTAGCTCCACCGGCGGCTTCCATAGCAATTTTTTCATTTACGGAATATTCAAAAATATACTGAGCTTCTTTTGACAAACGAAAAAAAGTATCGGGAATTTCCGAAGACGGCGTTCCGGGATAACAGGAAATAAAACCAACTCCCGCCTCAATCGCTCCTCGCACGATAGCCTCATTAGCCAAAAGCAAATGGGTTTCCCCGCTTTTTCCGCTAAGAAGAGGATGCACGATTTATCCTTGATTTATTTTTTGTTGAATTTGTTCGATTTTATAATTGATGAAATCCTTATTCGGATTACGGATATCGCCTTGCAATTCTTTATAAGCATCAAGTGCTTCCTGCCATCTCTCTGCCGACTCGGCAACAGTGGCAATCCGATTTAAAATAATCGGTTCGTATGCCTTACCGCCAAAGGATTTAAGTTCTTTTAAAACCGTCAAAGCTTCTTCAAAGTTTGCCAAATGAACCAAATCGTTTGCCACTCCGAACAAAGCAATAATTTTAACCAAAGGGTCTTTTATTTTTGCCAATTCCCGCCACTGCTCCAAGCTGCTTTCATAATCCTGTTCAACTTGATAAGTATCAATCAATTCCAAGCGAACAGTCGTCTGGATTTCTTTGGGTGCGGTTTTTAAAAAAGCAATCAAGGCTTCTTTTTTCTTGGCAATATCTTCTTGAGCAGTAATTGTACCGAACTCTTCCAGTGCAAGTTCAATCTTCGATTTTTGATAATTTTCATACCAAGCATATCCGCCAACACCGGCAATAATCAATAAGATAATAAGCCCGATACACTTAATATGCTTAACAATCCACTGCAAAAGCGGATTTAAGGTCGGAACACTACCCTGCCCGATTTCTTCAATAAATTCATCTTTTTTTTGTTCTTCTTTATTCATATTTTTCTCCGGTTACAGTCATTTAAAATAAAAAATCAACATTTTTTTCAAATCAGTTAAAATTATTTATTTAAGGCAAAAATATAAAAAAGTCAAAAAAAATCATACATTTTTTTGCAATATTTTTTTTAAATAACCATTTTTTCCTTGCCTATCTTGCTGTCCACTTATATTATTTTTAATTTTACAAACAAATATCCAATAACGGAGTACTGATATGACAATCGACACGAAGAATATGACAGAAATCGAACACCAAATGCTTACTCTTGGCAAGCAAGCCAAAGAAAGTTCCCTCCAAATCGCCAAAGCAAGCAGTCAAAAAAAAGCACAAATGCTGTTCCTGCTGGCTGAATTACTGGAAAAACAGGAAAAAGAAATTATAGCGGCAAATAAAAAAGATTTGGAAAATGCACGAAAAAAAGAACTGGACGAAGCCCGTATGGACAGGCTCAAAATCACACCGACCACAGTAAAGGCGATGGCGGCGGCCTGTCGTCAAGTTGCCAATCAGGACGACCCTGTCGGTGAAATCCTCGGTCTCAAACGCCAAAAAAACGGAATTTTGCTAGGACAGATGCGAATTCCACTCGGCGTTATAGCAATGATTTATGAATCCCGTCCAAATGTAACGATTGACGCTGCCATTTTGTGTTTAAAAGCCGGAAATGCCGTAATTTTACGAGGAGGTTCGGAGGCGTTTTTCAGTAATCAGACGCTAGGAAAAATCTTGCACGAAGCCCTTGAAAAAAGCGAACTTCCAACCGAAACCGTCCAACTTTTGGCGACCACGGACAGAGCAGCAGTCAATGCCTTGCTCAAACTAGACGAATATATTGATGTGATTATTCCCCGCGGCGGAGAAGAGTTGATTCGGGCGGTAGTTTCAGCAGCGACAATGCCAGTTTTGAAACATTATAAAGGCGTTTGTCATATTTTCGTGGACGAATCGGCAGATTTAAAACAGGCTGAAAAAATTATCGAAAACGCCAAAACCCAACGCACAGGCGTTTGCAACGCCTTAGAATGCCTGCTTGTACACGAAAAAATCGCAGCAACTTTTTTGCCCCAAATCCAAAAACGCCTTGCCCTGCACGGCGTACACTTTAAAGCCTGTTCGCAATCTCTACCGTTTTTGGGCGAAACGGCGGAAGCGGCAACCACCGACGACTGGGGCCGAGAATTTTTGAGTTTACAACTGGCGGTCAAAATCGTCAGCGGACAGGACGAAGCACAAAATCATATTGCCCAATACGGCTCACACCATTCTGAAGTCATTTTAACCAACGACCACGAACATGCTATGCGGTTTTTGCGAGAGGTCGATGCCTCCGCCGTAATGGTCAACGCCTCGACCCGTTTTAACGACGGCGGAGAATTCGGATTGGGAGCGGAAATCGGCATTTGCACTTCCAAACTGCACGCCTACGGTCCGATGGGTGTACAAGAACTGACAGGTAAAAAATTCATCGTTTTCGGCGACGGACAAATCAGACAATGAAAAAAATCGGCATTTTCGGCGGCACATTCAACCCCGTTCATATCGGACATTTTCGACTGGCGATGGAAGTGCTGGAGCAAACAAGACTTGACCGAATTGAATTTATGCCGGCAAATATTCCTCCGCATAAATCTTCCAAAGGAATTTTACCTTTTTCTTTTCGGGAAAAATTGCTGCAAAAAATTATTGCCGACCACAAAGCTCTGGCTGTCAACAATTTGGAAGCACGGCTCGACGGTACTTCCTATACTTATAAAACCATCAATGCCCTGCTCGCCGAGCGAAAACAAACGGAATTTTATTTTCTGCTCGGAACAGACGATTTGACGGATATGCCTAACTGGGAAGAAGGAATGAATCTTCCTTATCGCATCAATTTTATCATTGTAGAAAGACAACTTCCGCTTGCCGAAGCGATACACTTTACACAAACAACTTGGCACGACTGCAAAGAAGAAAATACACAACGGGAAAAACAAAACCGAAAATATCAGGGTAAGACCTTACTTTTTCCGAAAGGAACAAAAATGCTCTTTCTCGCTCCCCCCAAAATTGCCATCAGCTCCACGCTAATACGAAAAAAATGGCTGCAAGGAAAAAATATTGATTTTTTGCTGCCCGAAAGCGTAATTGACGAGCTGCAAGCCCAAAAAGAAACGGTCGATAGCTGCTGGAGCAATACAAAGTAACAAAATCTTTTTAAGAAACTTCGGACAAAAGCCGCGTCAACTTAGCCGCAATCGCCAACAAATCATCTCGCATATCGGTTTGATCCGCCCATTCCATCTTTTCCAGCAAATCAATATTTTCCTTAAGACTGTCAACTCTGTTTTGCATTTCGTAAACAACATATTTCCAGTTAATCCGCTGTTCCGGCGTTCCAGGAAGTTGATGAGCCGTCTGAATCGTACCGGCTTCAAGCTCGATTTCTTCCATATAATCGGGGATATGCACTTCCAAGTTGAACCGTTTTTGCAACAATTCCGCTAAAACCTGCTGGGCTTTATACTCTCCGTGAACAAGAAAGACTTTCATTTTTGGATTGTTAAAATTTGAAACCCAGTCCAAAATCTGACTTTGTCCAGCGTGTGCGGAAAAACCGCCGATAGTGTAAATATTAGCATTCACCGCCAAATCTTCACCCAAAATCGTAATTGTTTTCGCTCCGTCAACCAACCGCCGCCCCGGAGTTCCCACCGCCTGAAATCCGACAAAAATAATCGATGCTCCGTGTCGCCAAATATTATGCCGCAGATGGTGCTTAATCCGTCCGGCATTTGCCATACCGCTTGCCGAAATAACAACCGCCGACTCTCCGTCCTCGTTGATTGCCATAGAATCTTCCGTACTAAGCGTAAATTTCAAACCGGGCAAATCAAACGGGTCTTTTCCTTTTTTCAAAATTTTTGTCGTATCTTCATCAAAAAAATTCTTGTGCTTGCGAAAAATTTCTGTCGCCCGAATTGCCAACGGACTATCCAAATAAACAGGCAGTTCAAGCGGAATTTTCCCTTCTTCTTTGAGCTGCCGCAAAGCATAAATCAGCTCCTGACTGCGTTCGATTGCAAAAGCAGGAATAATGGCTTTTTGCCCATGTTTAACAGCGGAATTGATAGCGTCTGCCAATTCGTCCAAACTGATATCTTCGTTTTTGTGATTGCGATCGCCGTAAGTGGATTCCAAAAATAAATAATCAGCTTTTTCCTCAACTTCCGGGTCGCGAATAATAAAACGGTCCGAACGCCCCAAATCACCGGAAAAAAGCAGCTTGGTCTGTTTACCGTCTTCCGTAATCCACAGCTCGATAAAAGCCGAACCTAAAATATGTCCGGCATCGTTAAACTGAATTCGCACATCGGCAACCGGCGAAAAATCGGTATTATAATCAACCCCCTTAAACTGGCGACAGGTTTTTTCTGCATCTCTTTGCGTATACAAGGGTTCAACCGGAGACTGACCTTTGCGAAGAGCTTTTTTATTTTTCCACTCAGCTTCCATCTCCTGAATATGAGCACTGTCTTTCAGCATAATATTCAACAAATCCCGCGTGGCGGTCGTACAATAAATCGGACCGGTAAATCCATCTTTGGTAATCTTGGGCAACAATCCCGAATGGTCAATATGGGCATGCGTAATCAAAACAAAATCCAATTTGCCGAGCTTTAAATCCTGACGTTCAAGATTTCGCTCTTCAATATCCTTATTTCCTTGATACATACCGCAATCAACAATAAAACGAGATTGAACAGTCTCAATCAAAAAACACGACCCCGTAACGGTACGAGCAGCACCCAAAAACGAAATTTTCATACTTTCCCCAAGGTTAAAAATTCCCAAAAATAAACTTTTTGATTCTTGTATCTTTTTCCACCGCCTTGAGCAACATTTCTTTTTTGCTTTTGCAAAAAAATATCACTCGAACATCTTGTAAACACTATTTTTTTTATTTATTGTATTTCGACATTTCCGGCAAAAAAGATACAAAAACTTTTGAATTGAGCAAAAATATGAACTTTTTACAAATAGAAAAAATAACAAATCAACTGCTGCATTCAAGTCTTAACTATTTTCCCAAAATTCTGTCGGCGATACTTATTCTTTTTTTCGGTTGGTACGCTGCTCGAAAAATCACAGTTTTTTTTACATTGATGCTTCATAAAAGCGGCGTGGAAAAAACACTCGTTCATTTTTTTGAAACACTTTTTTACTACGCCTTACTCATCGTAGTTGTTTTAAGCACCCTCGCCCAGCTCGGTATTGATATGACCTCGTTTTTAACAATTATGGGTGCAGCCGGACTCGCAATAGGTCTTGCTCTTAAAGAAACACTCGGCAATATCGCTTCAGGCATAGTTATTATATTTTTCGCACCGTTTAAAATCGGGGATTTTGTACATATTGCAGGTACAAGCGGAACAGTACAAAAAATAGGCATTTTCCAAACAATTTTAACCACGGCGGACAACCAACAAATCATTATCCCCAACTCTCTCATAACCGGTAGCCATATCGTAAATACAAGTTGCCAAGAAAACCGCAGAGTTACCCTCACAATCGGCATCGGCTACGAGGACAATATCGCAAAAGCAAGACAGGTTGTAGAACAAATTTTCAAACAAGATAACCGAATATTATCGGATCCATCTCCGAACGTTGTCGTAGCGGAACTAGCCGAAAGTTCAGTCAATCTCTCAATCAGGGCTTGGGTAAAAAACCAAAATTATTGGGCTGTTTTTTTCGATTTAAATGAAAAAATCAAAACCGCATTTGATAAAAACGGCATTACAATTCCCTATCCGCAACGCGACATTCATCTCAAAAACAACAACTAACCATATTTTTTAATATTTTTACATTTAACAATTCACACCCGCCTTTGCCTGCCAAGTTCTTTTCTGTAATATCCATACCATACGTCATTTTCATAAAAGACTGTCATCTTGACGATAAATGTCATTTAGCATACGGTTCAGAAGTCTTTATTAGAGGCAATAAATATGGATATAATGATTTTTTCTCTACTCATTCTTGCTTTTGCAATTCTCAATCTCTCTCTGGGAACTTTCATCTACCAAAGACACAAATTACATTCCCAAGAACACGATAATAAAATTGAAAGTTTACAAGCAAAATTGAAAGAAATTGAAGCACAACGAAAAGAACCAAATGAATTGGAAGTTCAACTCGCCGAAATAAATAAAGAATTCAGCGAACTCAAAAGACGTCCTCCCATTATTCAAAAAAAGAAAGAAAGTGGCGACTATGAAGAAGTTCTCAAATTACAAAAAATCTTACTAGACAACAATTATATAACCGAAGACCAAATGATAAAAGTGCAACGTTTTCAAAAGCTAAACGGCATAAATTTTGAAAACGCTCTTACAATTCTCGGTCTTCTTAGTAGAGAAGAAATAGAAAAAGCGAAATCGGAAACAACAAAACAATGACAATTCTTATAGCTCTTTTAACTCTTACAGTACTTACCTGTTTTTTAATTGGCAATTTCAACAATTCCATGCGTATTCGTCTCTTCAAAAAAAAGAAACAAATAAAAGAACTGCAAAAGCAAATACATGCGTATGAACTCAAAAAAAAATCAGATGATAAAACATTAAAAAGTCAAATAAAAGATGCAGAAAGACGACTTGCCCAACTAAAAAAAGCATACGAACAACAATAATTTTCATATAAATATTTTTATTTTATTTCTATATTTTAAAATTGCATTAAGGAGAACAATGAGTGCAGATTTTTAAATCTCTTGAAGATATTGATATGCACAAAAATTCTTGTGTAACAATCGGCAATTTTGATGGAGTACATAAAGGTCATCAGCATATCCTCAAGCAAGTAATACAACATTCACAAAAAAACAATTTACAAAGTATTGCTGTAACATTCCACCCCCACCCTCAAAGACTTTTAACAGGGCAAAAAAAACCGCCGTTTATTACACTTCTTCAACAAAAACTTGAACTGCTTGAAGACACAGGCATATCCACAACATTTTGCATTCCTTTTACTTGGCAAATGGCAACTTTAACCCCCGAAGAATTTGTCAAAATCTATTTAGTAGATGCTCTGCATATTCGCCATTTAATTGTAGGCTACGATTATGCTTTCGGAAAAAACAGAAGCGGCAATTTTCAAACCTTGCAAGAACTCGGTAAAAAATACAATTACAGTATCAGCCAATCCGAGGCTCTTAATCTACACGGAGCAACAATCAGCTCTACCCGCATTCGCAAAATGATTGAAAACGGACAGGTTTTTGAAGCCCGGCATTTGCTGGGACGATTTTATCGAGTGGAAGGCAAGGTCGTTCACGGACAAAACAGAGGCGGTCGTCTACTCGGTTATCCCACGGCAAATCTTTGCCTGACGGACGAATTATTCCCACTTCCCGGCGTATACGCCGTATTTGCGGAATATAAAAATACCGTTATGCCGGCAGTGGCAAATATCGGTTTTAATCCCACTTTCGGCAACGATGTACTGAGCGTTGAAGTACATATTATGAATTTTTCCGATAACTTATACGACAAACAACTTCGAGTACATTTTGTACAAAACCTGCGAACCGAAAAAAAATTCAACTCACTTGATGAGCTAAAAAACCAAATCCACGCCGACACCGAGCAGGCAACAGAAATACTGTCTCAAAATCAAAAGGAATTATATAATTTTGTCTGGATTCTCAAAAACACAAAATAAAAAATTTAACCATTTTTACCGATTAAATTATTTACACTAATACAATTTTCTTGACTTAAAGGGCTATCTCCTTCACTTTTACCACTTCCACAAATAACGGAGGAACAAAAAATAATGAGCGACTACAAAAACACTCTCAATCTGCCGCAAACCGATTTTCCTATGCGAGCCAACCTAACCCAAAACGAACCCAAAATTCTGCAACACTGGCAAAAAGAAAACGCTTATAAGGCAATGATCGAAAAAAATGAAAACGCCCCAAGCTACACCTTACACGACGGACCTCCATACGCCAATGCCAACATTCATCTTGGAACGGCACTCAACAAAATTTTAAAAGATATTGTCATCAAGCACCGCAATTTGAGCGGCAAAAAAGCCACGTATGTTCCGGGCTGGGATTGCCACGGATTGCCTATCGAATACAAAGTCGAACAGGAATCGAAAGAAAGCAAAGATAATTTGGGCGTTTTGGAAATCCGCAAACGCTGCCGTGAATATGCCCTCAAATGGCTGGATATTCAACGTGAAGAATTTAAACGACTTGGTGTTTTGGGAAATTGGGAAGATCCATACATTACAATGACTCCGCAATACGAAGCGGCAACCGCTCACGAACTAGCAAATTTTATGCAAAACAACTCTGTACAACGCAACAAAAAACCGATTTACTGGTGTGCTTCCTGCGAAACGGCTCTTGCTGAAGCCGAAGTGGAATACGGAGACCATACTTCACCATCTATCTTTGTTCGTTTTCCAATTACAGATGCAAAAAATATTGCTTCAAAACTGCCGCAAGACAAGCCAACTTATATTATTATTTGGACAACAACACCGTGGACAATACCTGATAATATGGCAATTGCAGTTCATCCAGAATTCACATACGTCTTAGTAAAAGAAAAAGAAGAATATTATATAGTTGCCCAAGAACTGCTTGCTTCCTGTGCGAAACGTTTTCATTGGGAAGAAAAGGAAATTATTGTCTCATTTGCAGGAACGCAACTCGAAGGTGCAGTTGCCAGACATCCGTTTTACGACCGACCGTCGCCTATTGTTTTGGCAAATTATGTTACGCTTGACGCTGGAACAGGCTGCGTACACACCGCTCCCGGACACGGACGGGAAGATTACGAAACCGGGCTGCGATACGGACTAGAAATTTTGTCTCCGCTTAATGATAAAGCCCGTTTTTTACCGAGTGTCGAATTTTTTGCAGGCAAAAATGTATTTGAGACAAATGCCCTTGTTATCGAAAAACTCAAAGAAAACAAACATTTAATGGGACAAGAAAATATTTCTCACTCCTATCCACATTGCTGGCGGTGCAAAAAACCGGTTATTTTTCGGGCAACAACACAATGGTTTATTTCTATGGAAGCCGCCGATTTACGAAAAAACTGCCTTACCGCCATAGAAAAATCCGTTCGCTGGATTCCGTCATGGGGCAGAGACCGCATCTACAATATGGTTCTCAACCGCCCTGATTGGTGTATTTCCCGTCAAAGGATGTGGGGTGTTCCGATTCTCGCCCTACTTTGCAAAGATTGCGGACAAGCATGGTTTTCCTCCGAATGGGCACACGAGATTGCCGACAGATTTGCCAAACACCCGACCGGAGCGAATTATTGGTTTGAAGCCGATTTAAACGAAATCGTTCCCCACGATCTGCATTGTCCGAACTGCAACGCCCGAAACTGGGAAAAAGAAAAAGATATTTTAGATGTCTGGTTTGACTCCGGCACCAGTTTTGCCGCCGTTTTGGAAAAACGAAAAGATTGCTGCTGTCCGGCGGATTTGTATCTGGAAGGAACTGACCAGCATCGCGGCTGGTTCCAAAGTTCACTTTTATCCGCCGTCGGAACACGCAAAACTCCGCCCTACAAATCAGTTTTAACACACGGTTTCGTCTTGGACGGACAGGGTCGCAAAATGTCAAAATCTCTGGGAAATGTCATTGCACCGCAACAACTTATCGACAAACACGGAGCGGAAATTTTACGGCTGTGGGTTTCTTCGGAAAACTATCAAGAAGACCTGCGGATTTCCGATGAAATCATCAAACGACTCGTGGACGCCTACCGCCGAATTCGCAATACCTGTCGCTTTTTGCTCGGCAACCTGAACGATTTTGACCCGACAACTGACTGCGTAAAAATCGAAGAAATGCTAAGTTTAGACAGATATATGATGCACTATATGGCAAAATGGCATGCAAAAACACAAAGTTACTACGAAGATTTTGCCTTTCACAAAATTTATCAGGATCTATATAATCTTTGTGTAACGGATTTAAGTTCGTTTTATTTGGATATTGTCAAAGATAGACTTTATACCAACAAAGCAAACAGCAAAGAACGCCGTAGTGCTCAAACTGTTTTATGGCAAATTCTCAATGTTTTGACCTTTAATATGGCTCCGATTTTAAGTTTTACCGCCGAAGAAGTTTTTCAATATTTTCCAACTACATACAAAAAAACTGCAAAAACAATTTTTGCCGAACCATTACAGATTGCAACAGAGATTCAACTTTTACCAAAAGAAGAAGAAAGATGGCAATATATTTCAGAATTACGGCAAGAAGTAACCAAAGCAATTGAACCTGCTCGCCAATCTGGAACACTAGGGCATTCACTTGACAGTCATATTATTCTTTTTGTTTCAAAAGAAATTTTACTGATGCTGCAACCACTTGCCGATGATTTGCGATTTATATTTATTGTTTCCAAAGTTAGTTTACGACTATTTGAAGAAGCAGACAAAGATGCGATATCGACAAATGTTTTACAAACGGAAGTAAAAATTCATGTAGAACGAGCCGCAGGAGAAAAATGTGCTCGCTGCTGGAGTTATAGTGAAGAAATAGGAACCAATGTACAATATACAGATATTTGTCCCAGATGTACAAAGGTAATGGAAAATAAATGAAAAAATATACTTTATTAACAACAATTGCTGCCATTATTGTTGCTTTTGACCAACTGACAAAATATTTTGTACAACAAAAACTCGCCCTTTGGGACAGCGAAAATATTATTCCGGGATTTTTCAACCTTGTATTTTTTACCAATAAAGGTGCGGCATTCGGTTTTTTAAATCGCAACGATTTTGACTGGCAACCTCTTTTTTTTCTAACCGCAACGGCGGTTGCCATCGTGTTAATTTTTTATCTCGCCCGTAGCGAAAATTATTCAGACAAACTCAGCCGCATTGGTTTGGGCTTGCTGCTCGGCGGAGCAACCGGCAATATGATTGATCGCATTTATCTCGGTGCGGTTGTTGATTTTTTAGACTTTTACATTAACAATCATCACTGGCCGGCATTTAATATTGCAGATATGGCAATTTGTACCGGCGTGCTATGCCTGCTTGTAACCATGTACCAAAGGAAAAAACATGCACCCCGTTCTTTTTGAAATCGGACCTTTTACTATTTATGCTTACGGTTTTTTCATTGCCGCCGCATTTTTAGCAGGAATCAGTCGGGCAACATACGATGCCCGAACCTATGGACTCGATGACAAACTTGTTGCGGATGCTGCTTTTTATATTTTGCTATTTTCCATTCTCGGTGCAAGACTTTTTTATATCCTGATAAATATACACTATTTTTGGACAAATCCCAAAGAAATCCTTATGTTTTGGCAAGGCGGTCTTGTTTTTTCCGGCGGAGCAATTGCTGGCATACTAACGGGAGTATACTTTTTTCGACAAAAAAAAGAAAAATTCCGTTCGTGGCTCAATGTCTTTGCTCCTGCTCTTGCTCTAGGACAGGGAATCGGCAGAATGGGTTGTTTGGCTGCCGGCTGTTGCTACGGCAAGTCCTGCAACCTGCCTTGGGCAATAACTTTTCATAACCCCAACAGCTTGGCACCGTTACATATGGCTTTACATCCAACACAAATTTACCATATCTTGGCTGCGTGGTTGACATTTTTTATTTTACTCCTTGCCAAAAAAAAATTACAAGGCGACGGGCAGCTTATGGGACTTTTTTTAATGATATTTGCCATAAGCAGATTTACGATTGAACTATTTCGTGCCGATTACAGAGGCTCTTTAGGACCGATTAGTGCGACACAGGCGGTCAGTATCACGGCATTTATAATTGGTGTGTGGCTTATTTTCATAAAAAACAAAAACGAATTAAAATAAAAAACTATGCTTTTTACTTTCGATATACAAAAAACATTGCTTTTAGGTTTTATCTTTCTTATTCCTATTTTGCCAAATCTGTGGGGGATTTGGCATATTTTTAGAAATGATTTCCCAACTGGACAAGAAAAAATGGGCTGGATTGGAGCTTGCATTTTTTTGCCAATTTTGGGAGGAATTGCCTATATCTTTATTGGCAAAAAAAGGATTCTACCTTACACTGTAGAACAAACAAACCAAAGGACTGAAAAATGAAAAGATTCTGTATTCTGATTGCGTTAGCGTTACTCCTAACTGGCTGTATGGCAAACAATAAAAAAGAAATGGAAATGCTGAGCTATCAACTCAATGTTGAACAACAACAACGCCTAGTTATGGAAAAGAAAATCAATGAGCTTGAAGAAAAACTCGGACAAACCGATACCTCTTTACGTGAAGAAATTTCCCAGTCCAATCAACCGGTTCGTTTTAATCAAGCCAATATTTCGGAAGAAGTTCGTTCTTTGCGAACACAACTTGCTAAAGTGCAAGGCGAACTGGAAGAAATCAACAAACGAGCCGAACTGCAAGAACAAGCTTCTGCAAATGAAACAAAAGAAATCAAACGCTTAACAACCAGAGAAAAAGAACTCAGTCGCAAATTACAACAAATATCCAGTCAACTTGGCGTGGAACAAACCGATATACAATCGGGAGCAACCAAAACTCCAAAACAAATTGCCGGCAAACCAACCGTGCCTCCGATTGAAACCTCTATACCCGATAAAGACGAAGAAACACAATATACTTCAGCCCAAACTCTTTACAAAAAAGCCTTAGAAGCTTTTTACGCCAAAGAATACGCCAAAGCACAAAATATGTGGGGTGAATTTACAACATCTTTTCCTAACAATCAGCTTACACCGAATGCATATTTTTGGCACGGAGAAGCTGCCTATCAACAACAGAATTATGCTCAAGCCGTGCTTTCATACCAACAGGTTATAAGCAAATACAAAAAATCCAACAAATACGCTCCAGCTCTTCTCAAACAAGGAATTTCCTTTTTTAAACTTGGCAAAAAAGAAGCAGGCACAATTGTTTTAAATGACCTTATTAAACAACTTCCGGAATCCTTTGAAGCGACACGGGCAAAAACCTTTTTGAAAAATCCGAAATAAAACAGCATAAAAATGAACGACAAAAACAGAAAATTTACCCGAGCCAAAACGAGAATACAAGGTTATCTTCGTCAGGCGAAATCGGCAAAAGATATTCCTATTTTCAGCAGCGGTTCGCCTCAAAACTTATTGCGAATGGACAAAGTTCGAGGAATTCCGGATGAACTGTTAACTTTTCTCAAAAATCTGGACGAAAAACTGGATACTATTGTCAGTTTGCTTAATAAACAAGAATTGGCAACAGACTTTCCTTTTGAAATTGAAGTAACGGAACTCAGTGCGGCGGGAATTAAATTTACTACCAAAGAAACATTTACCGAAAATGAATATTTGGAACTTGCTCTTGTTTTAAACCATTTACCGCTCAAAACAATTGGAGCAATTTGTCAAGTGATTCGCCAAGACCAAATCGACAACCCGTCGGAATGGGTCGCCCAATTTACCAACATTCGCAATAGTGACCGAGAAGCGATTATACAATATGTGTTCTATGAACAACGAGAAGAAATACGTCAAAAAAATACTTTATAATCCAAGACAATTTTAACCAAAAAAGAGAAAAATATGTCAAACGATACAAACAAAACTAAAGATTATCTTGTTGATGACCTGCTCAACCAACTTTTAGCCTCTTTAAGCAAAGTTGTTCCCAATATCGACGACGAACTTAAAGAAGAACTGCGAATGTTTTTGATGCAACCGATTATGGAAAGCGAATTTTACAAAACAATGAGCAGCGACCTTCGAGGCGGACTAAGCAATATTTTTAAAGAAATTAAAGGTGTAACCCAAGATACAACCGACAAAAACAAAACAATGCTTGAAGAACAAGATGCCAAAAAACTTTTTTCGGAAGCCTCCGACCAGCTGGACGAAATCCTGCAATCAACCGAAGCAGCTACCGTTAAAATCATGGAATTGGTAGAAAAAAATCTTGATATTCAAGCAGAAGTAACCGGAATTTTGGCAAAAATAAAAGAAGACCACAAACAATCAAAAGAACTTGAACAACTCATAACTGCCAACGACCAAATAAATAACGACCTGATTACAATAATGACAACTCTGAGTTTTCAAGACTTAACCGGACAGCGAGTAAAAAAAATCATTAACGCCCTTCGCAAAGTCGAAACAATCGTTTTCGATCTCTATATGTCAACAGGACTGAGTATGAAAGCCTATGACAAAAATCCCAAAAAAGAAGTCAAAGAAATCCTCAAAGAAAGCGAAAAGGTGGTTTCGGAACTAAAAGGTCCACAACTAGACAGCTCACAAAACGATGTTGACGACTTGCTGGCTCAACTCGGCTTATAAGTCTATAAAATCGCTATATTACAAACAGAAATATTTTTCATAAGAAATATTATTTTTTTTCAATTAAAATATAGACAAAAAACAAATAAACATTTATCTGAATAGGCGTGTTTGAATCTTTCATAAAAGATTCAATTTTTTATAATCTTTTTTCAAAGTGAGGATGAACATGAATGTTGGAATTCTTAAAGAAGTAAAGGAGCAGGAACACCGTGTTGCCATGACACCAACCGGTGTTGCAGAAATGAAAAAGCACGGACACACCGTTTTGGTTGAAAAAGATGCCGGACTTGGTACCGGTTTCACCGACCAGCAATACAAAGATGCCGGTGCGGACATTATTGCCTCTCCAAAAGAAATTTATGACCGCTGCGAAATGGTTATGCACGTTAAAGAACCTATGCCGCAAGAATACGGTATGATTCGCAAAGATCAACTCGTTTTTACCTATTTTCACTTTGCCGCTGAAAAAGAATTAACCGATGCTTTCATTAAGTCTCAAGCAGTCGGTATCGCCTATGAAACAGTTCTCGGTCGCGACGGTCGCAGCAAACCGTTGCTCACTCCGATGAGTGAAGTTGCCGGTCGTATGTCCGCTATCGTTGCCGCCAATTTGTTGCTGAAAACAAACGGCGGTCCTGGAATGATTGTTCCTGGTGTTACCGGCGTTGCTCCGGCTGTTGCATTGGTTGTCGGCGGTGGTATGGTCGGAACCAATTCCGCCAAAATCCTCGCCGGTATGGGAGCACAGGTTTATGTTACCGATGTTATGCTTGACCGCCTGCGTTACCTTGACGAAATTATGCCGAGCAACTGTACGATGCTCTACTCTACCGATGCCACTTTGCGTGAATTGGTCAAAAAAGCCGATATCGTTATCGGTTCCGTTTTGATTCCGGGTGCAAAAGCTCCGAAACTCATCACTCGCGATATGTTGCCGTTGATGAAAAAAAGTGCCGTTATGCTTGATGTTGCTATTGACCAAGGCGGTTGCTTTGAATCTTCCCACCCGACTACTCACGACAACCCGACTTTCCGCGAAGAAGGTATCTTGCATTATTGTGTTACCAATATGCCGGGTGCAGCCGCATTGACTTCCACCATGGCTCTTACAAATGCAACTTTGCCATACGCCCTCAACTTGGCTGATAAAGGCTGGAAGAAAGCGTGTAAGGACGATGCCGGTCTGAAAGCCGGATTAAACATTGCTCAGGGTAAAATTACCTTCAAAGGCGTTTCCGATGCTTTCGGTCTGCCTTTTGTTCCTGCTGATGATGTTCTGTAGTTTATTATGATTTTTAAAAGGTCGACTCGCAAGGGTCGACCTTTTTCTTTTTTATGAACAATAACAGCCTTATAATTTTAAAAGGGCTTTTTCTCGGCTCATCTTTCGGACTCATTGCCGGTTGGTTTAGAATGCCCGCCCTCTCAACATTTATTTTAGGAAGTATTGCCGGACTCTTAGCGGGACTGACAAAATACATTCTCCTCAAAAAAAATAACAAACAAAACTGAATTTCTCCGCCAGCTACACTACAAATGAACTCCTCCAAGACATTTTTTTTGTACACACAAGGCTGCAAGGTCAATCAATACGAAAGCCAACTTATTCGTGAGGCTTGGGTTCAAAAAGGCTACCGTGAAATAAAAAATATCGAACAGGCCGATATTTTACTCATCAACAGCTGTGCCGTTACACAGCGGGCGGTTCAAGATTTATACAATTTTATTCGCCGCTTCCAACGCACTGATACCGAAATCATCGTTACCGGCTGTGCTGCCCAAATTTTTAGCCAAGAACTCAAACAACTCCCCCGCGTTACAAGCGTTATTCCGCAATTTCAAAAAACAAAACTTTGGCAAAATTCAAAACAGAAAGAAGAAATTACCGGTTACTATCGGTCAAGAGCTGCCATAAAAATTCATGACGGCTGCACCCATAATTGCACCTACTGTATTATCCCAAGAGCCAGAGGTCGCTCACGCAGCCGGGATTTCGCCTCAATCATGAACGAAATTCTAAACCTGTTTCAAAGCGGAATCAAAGAAATCAGTCTTTGTGGAGTCAATCTCAGGCTCTTCGGGCAAGACCTTTTACCTGCCTGTGATTTTTGGGATTTACTGACATATTTGGAAGACCATCTTGCCGAATTTGCTCCAAACCACCGTATTCGCCTCAGTTCTCTTGAACCGTCAGAACTCGACAAAAAAGCTCTTGGCGTTTTGCAAAAAAGCAAACTTATCTGTCCCCATCTGCATATTTCCCTACAAAGTGCGAGCGATAATGTCCTGCGAAATATGCGGCGAAACCACTATAAAGCAAATGACCTGCTTCCGTTTTTACAAGAACTGCGAAAATTTTGGCCGATTTTTGCACTCGGATTTGATATTATTACCGGTTTTCCGGGAGAAACTGACGATTTTTTTACCGAAACTCTTGATTTTTGCCAAAAATCACCTCTGACTTATGCTCATATTTTTCCTTACTCACCTCGCCCTAAAACTCCGGCAGCAAACTTTCCCAATCAGATTTTTCCCCATATCCGCCATAAACGGGCAAAAGAACTTCGCTATCTTGTTGCCCAAAAAAAACAACATTTTCTCACGACCTTGAGCAAGCAGGACCGACTTAAAATCGTAGCGGAAAATTCCCAAAAAGGAATGTGCGAATTTTATGTCGAATGTTATAGCCAAACACGCCTCATTCCCGGTGAGCTGCAAACCGTTCGTCCTCTTGGCGTACACAACAACACTCTTTTGGTGAGCTGATGAGCATTCCTTACGAACCGCAACCGGCAAAATTCATTTTATCAATTTTAAGTGCCGATTGGAAAAGTTTTTGGCCGCAACTTCAAAATGAACTCGAAGACAAACTTGGCAAGATAGACTATCTTTCGCCTGAAATTCCTTTTACACAAACAACATACTACAATGCGGAGATGGGCTTTCCGATTTTTCGACGCTTGCTTGGTTTTGAAAATCTGCGTACGATGCAACATTTACCGCAAATTAAGCTCTGGACAAATACTATTGAAAATCACTTTACCGTTAACGGCAACCGTACTTTCAATCTTGACCCGGGCTATTTAACATTGGAAAGGCTGGTGTTGGCAACAGGCAAAAATTTTACGCACCGTGTTTATCTGGAACAAGGGATTTGGGCGGACTTGACCTTAATTTTTCACAAAGGAAACTGGACAAATTTACCGTGGACTTTTCCGGATTATGCGACTTTGGAAATACAAAACCACCTTACGCGAATTCGCACTCTCTATCATGCTCAAATCAAAAAATTAAAAAAATAAAAAAAGGAAAATATATGCCCAAAAGTATGACCGGATACGGTCGACAACAAATCACCAATTCCGGATGGAATGCCACTTGGGAAATAAAAAGCGTCAACAGTCGCCACCTTGATTTGCATTTCAAAACGCCTTCTTTTCTTAATTCAATGCTCGGCAAATGGGAAAAAATCCTCAAAAAAACTGCACTGCGAGGAAAAATAGAAATTTTTCTTGCTCTTCGGATTACGGATTCTAAACTGCAAAATATTCAGCTCGACACGGCTCTTGCAACTTCAATGCTTAACCAACTGCAACAATTTCTTCCAAATGCTAAGGAAATAGATGTAAGCCGTCTTTTTAATGTGCCGTTTCTTTGGAAAGAAGGAAATCTCGCCTCCGATTCAGATTTAGAAACCGAACTGCTAAAAGGACTTGAGCGAGTCGTGCAAAACTGGGACACAGAACGCATACGAGAAGGCGAAGCTCTGAGCGAAGATTTACAAAATCGCTGTAAAAAAATGCACCAAATCCTTCTTTTACTGCAAAATAAGTGTACTAATTTGGCAACTGACAAATTCAATTCGTTACAAGAAAGAATTCATGAACTTTTAAAAGACCATATCATCTCCGAAGACCGTATGCTGCAAGAACTTGCCATTTTAGCGGACAAATTAGATGTCAGCGAAGAATTAACAAGACTTGGTGTGCATTTACAAGAAATCAGCATACTTTTAAAAAAATCGACCGACACCGGTCGCAAACTTGATTTTCTTTTACAGGAATGTTTCCGTGAAATCACCACCTGCTCCAACAAATCTCAAAACACACAAATCAGCCATCTGGCGGTTGACTTCAAAACAGAGCTTGAAAAATGTCGGGAACAGGTACAAAATCTCGAATAGGAGAAAAAAATGGCAAAACAAAATAATATGTTATTAAATATCGGCTACAACAATTCCGTTGTCTCATCACGAATTGTCGCCATTATCGGACCGGGTTCTTCACCCATGCGTCGCTTACGGGAAGATGCCCGCCAAGACGGCAGACTTATTGATGCCACACAGGGCAGAAAAACCCGCTCGATTATCATAACCGACTCCAATCACTGCATTCTTTCTGCCGTACAGCCCGAAACAATTGCCCAAAGACTGGAAGAAAATAAAAATGACTAACTCCGAACCGGCAAGAAAAGGTGTACTACTGGTTATAAGTGCTCCGTCCGGAACGGGAAAAAGTACACTTATCCAAAAACTTACTGAACGCTATCCACAGTTCCGTTATTCAATTTCCTGCACCACGCGTCCGCTCCGTGCTAATGAAAAAGACGGCAAAGATTATTTTTTTCTCAGTGAAACGGAATTTTTAGCTCGCCAAAAGCAAGGATACTTTGCCGAATGGGCAAACGTACACGGCAATTATTATGGCACGCCGCTTGAATATGTGCAAAAATGCTGCAAACAGGGAGATGACCTGCTTTTTGATATTGATGTACAAGGAGCGTTGCAACTGCAAAAGACTTTACCTCAAGCAACATTTATTTTTTTGTTTCCGCCCTCATTTACGGAGCTTAAAAATCGGCTTCTGCTCAGACAAACCGAAACACAGGCAAGCCTCCAACAAAGACTTCATAACGCCAAAAACGAAATTGCCCAAGCCCGTTTTTTTGAGTATCATATCATCAATGATGACTTGCAAAAGGCATTTGCATCGCTTGAGGCAATATATCTTGCTCAAACTCTCAAACAAGACCGATTTCTTGACGATATTGCGACAAAGCTGCTTGCCGAAACCAAATAAAAATTTTTAAAAAAAACACACGATACAAATATTTTTCAAAACGACATTTACCGGAGAAAAAAATGACAGAAAAACAACAACAAACTAAAATCAAAGGACTTTTTTCAACTCAAACCATTGCCAAAGTAGGAACAGGTGTAACACAAAGAAAAACCGTACAAAAAATGTACTGGTATGTATTGGAACAAGAAGATGACAAACTGGAAATCCAAGCTCTAAATTACAACAGTGTTCCTGCCGGTGAAAAAAGACTTATAAACAAAGACGATTTTTTGGAAAACTACACTCCTGAACCGGAAATGTATACAAAAACAGTTTATCCAAAAATGCGAGAACTGACAAAAACAATTGCTCTTGCAGATAGACACCGTAAAAACGGTGAAACATACAGTGCAGAACACGAATACACAAAAGCATTAAATATCGACGAACAAAATATTAAAGCGAATTTTGGTCTTGGTTTGACTTACTTAGAACGAGGTGAACAAGAAAAAGCAAACAACATTCTCAACCGACTGGTCAAACTTGATGCAACTTTTGATGCAGAACATAAACATCTCTTTAATGAATTTGGAATTAATCTTCGCAAAAACAAACTGCTCGATGAATCTATTACCTATTATCAACGAGCGGAAGAGCTGGCAAAAGAAGACGAAAACCTCTATTACAATATGGCTCGCGTTTATTTTGACAAACAAGAAATGGACAAAGTTGCTGAATGTTTACAAAAAGCTTTAAAAATCAATAAAAATTTTGAAGCCGCACAGAAATTTATTGACTACATGAAAAAGAAAAATTTACTTAAGTAACTCTTAAACAGGATATTTGTATGACCTTGCAATGGGATATACAAAATAAAACACTTCCTCAGGAAAAAATTAAAAGCCTTGCCAAGCAGCTTGAAATTTCTCCGCTTCTCGCTGGTTTACTGATACAACGAGGATTTGAAGATGCCGGAGCAATGGATAGGTATTTATCGCCCGGACTTCGCCATCTACCGCACTGGAAGGACTGGACAGCCGTACAAAAAGCAGCGGAAACCGTTTGCAACTCGATTGTTTGCGGACATAAAATAGCCGTTTGGGGCGACTATGATGCGGACGGCATTACGGCAACCGCCCTTTTATTTTTATTTTTTAAAAAACGCTTAAATCTTGAAATAGTTCCGATTATTCCCTGTCGGAGCTGGGGATACGGCTTAAACACAAACGAAATAGACAACCTTGCCAAGCAAGGAGTAAAAACACTTATTACAGTTGATTGCGGCATTACAGCAGGAACAGAAATCGCTCACGCCAAAAAACTCGGACTAACGACAATTATTACCGACCACCATATGCCAGCCGAACTTCCCGATGCCGATGCAATTCTCAATCCCTGTCTTGCACCTTGTCCCGTTCCGCATTTGGCAGGCGTAGGTGTTGCTTTTTATTTAGCTGCGGCTCTTAATAATTTGCTGTCTGGTGAACGGATTGACATCAGAGACTATCTGGATTTGGTAGCCATTGGCACGGTTGCCGACCTTGTGCCGCTCAGTGAACACAACCGAATTTTGGTCAAAAACGGAATGCTACTTTTACAAGAAGCCAGACGACCAGGTATTGCCGCCCTCAAAAAAGCCTGTGGATTTGCGACCGATGCCACTGTCGGCACGGGAGAAATCAGTTTCGGACTTGCTCCTCGATTGAATGCCGCCGGACGAATCGACAATCCAACTCTTGCCTTTGAACTGCTCACAACAAACGACAAATCCCAAGCTGTTCATATTGCCGGACAACTTGAAAAACTCAATACCCAACGCAAAGAATTGGAAAAAACAACCTGCAACGAAGCCAAAGAACAGGCTCTTGCCAAAGAAGGTTCAAACTGCCTCATTTTATATGCTCCACATTGGGACAGCGGAATTATCGGTGTTGTCGCTTCCAAAATGGTCGAAATTTTTTACAAACCTTGTTTGATGATTACCAAAGATAACGACCAGCTCAAAGGTTCGGGACGAAGCATTGCACAAATTGATTTATATCAAGCCCTTGACGAATGTAAAAACGAACTCAAACAGTTTGGCGGTCATCGTATGGCAGCAGGATTCAGTCTGCTACCGGAACAACTTCCCAAACTCGCTGCCGCCTTTGATAAAGCGGTTTGCAAGCAACTCGGTGAACAAAAACCTGTCCGCAATATCGCTATTGATGCCCTGCTTCCATTTTCCGATATTAACCTTGCACTTTTACAAGAAATCGAATTGATGCAACCGTTCGGCATAGGCAACAGGCAACCGATTTTTCAATCTCAACCTGTAACTGTTCAAGCGATACGCACTTTCGGCTCAAAACACCTCGAGCTCAAGCTGCAATCCACCGACATCACCAAAGGCTCTTTTCAAGCAATTGCTTGGAATATGGCTGATAAATGGCAAAATATTTTACGGGAAAACACACCGTACATTTTAGCTTTCAGACCGCAAAAAAGTACATACAAAGGTTTGACAAGCATCAACTTACAACTGGAAGACATAAAAGTTTGTCCATAATGTATTTTCGAGGCATTGTTATTTTATTTTTAACAACCGGAGGAAAAATGTTTCGTCGAATTTTACTGAGCTTTTTTTTACTTTTTGTTGGATACTCGGCAAATGCAGGCGATTTTAAATCTTTTGTACTTGTATCGCACACAACTCTTCATAACGGAGCAATCGCCGAAAATATTTGTGCCACGCCAAAAGGCGATGTCTTGTTCTATACAAACATTACCGACAATGGAATCGGAATACTTGATATTTCCAACCCCACAACACCCAAACATATCGGCTTTACCCCAACCGGAGAATCTCTTCCGACTTCCGTAGCTGTCAGCCCCGACGGTAATTTTCTTGTTTGTGTAGCTCGTAACGGAGATGATGCAGAAAAAGCATTTCCCGGCACACTTCTTTTATATGACATTAAAAATCCTCAAAAGCCGGTTGCAAAAGGCAAACTCCCGATCGGTGTAGGACCGAATTATGTTGCCCTTGAAACGATACAAAACAAACTCGTAGCCGTTGTTGCCATTAAAGATGAAGAATCGGACGAATACGGCAGACCAACGCTTGGCGGTAAACGCCCCGGACGGGTTGATGTGATTTGTATAAACAAAAATGATGTCGCCCACTCAAGCATTGCAAGTGTCGAATTTCCTGTCGCCACCTTACAAGCCGTTGCCGGTGTCAATTTTCCCTCAGACCCCAAACCGGAATTTGTAACAATCAATTCCAAACTCAAACAAGCAGCGGTAAGTCTACAAGACAACAATGCCGTTGCTTTTATTGACATTACCGAGCCGGACGCTCCTAAATTGCAAAATATTTTTTGTGCCGGTGTTACCAAAAACCGACCTGCCGACCTCAAACGAGACAAGCAAATTTTCTTTACCGACAATTTCAAAGGCAGACGGGAACCAAAAATGCTCGCCTATGTTACCAAAGGGGAAAAAACATGGCTCGCTTTGGCGAACGAGGGCAACACACAATACACATCACAAAATACCACACATTCCGGCGGTCGCAGTCTCAGTTTACATGAAATACAAACCGGCAAATGTATCTGGGAAACCGATTTCGACCTCGAACGCAAAGCAACTTTACTCGGTCATTATCCGGACAGACGTTCGGAAAAACGAGGAATTGAACCGAAATGTATTATCTCGACCAAACTTTTTGACGAAGATTTTTTAATTGCCAGCTCCGAAAGAGGGTCTTTTCTAATTGTCTACAAAATCAACTCTTCTGGAAACGGAGAATTTATCCAAATCATACCGACCGGCGAAAAACCAGAAGACCTGCTCGCCATTCACCGCACGGACGGTACGATACTTGTTACTCCCAACAAAGGCGACGGCACGCTTACCATTTATAAAGCAAGCTCAAAAGAAACATTTGCAACACCGACAAAGCCGCTCATTTTTTCCAAAAAATATCAGTGGGGTTCACTTTCAGGGCTGACTACGGATGGAAAATATCTTTATTCCGTCGGGGACCATGCCTTCAGTCCTTCCAAAATTTGGCGGCTCAATATACACAATCTTCAAAACGGTCAAATTGAAATTGATAAAAAAATCATACTTACCAAAAAAGGCTATCCGGTTCACTATGATTTGGAAGGAATTTGTCGAAGTCAAAACGGTTTTTGGCTGGTCGCGGAAGGACAAAAAGCGGAAGATAATTTGCTAATTTTTGCCGATCAAACAGGAAAAATCAAAAAAGAAATTCATCTTTCCGAAAAACTTATCCGTAAATATGGAGCTCCCATTCGCTACGGTTTCGAAGGCATAACACTCAGTCCCGATGAAAAAACAATCTTTATCGCCATGCAACGAGGTTTTGACCCTGCAAGCCCAAATGCCGCCATTCTTCGCTACGACATCGACACTAAAAAATGGACAGCAGCATGGTATCCTCTTTGCCAAACTGCAAATAATCCCAGAAAATACTGGGTAGGCATTTCCGGGCTTACTTATACTGAAGACGGACAACTGCTCATTATCGAACGAGACAATTCTCCTGCCTGCTCCTCCAAAATAAAACGTATTTACAGCGTGCCGGCAAAAGACATTACCGACGACAAAGTACTCAATAAAACTCTTGTCCGCGACTTACTGGACAGCAATATTTTGCAAAGCCGCCCCGAAGGTATTTGCCTGCTAAACGGCGAAATCTGGATTGTCAATGACAACAACGGCGGAGGCTGGACACAACCGGTCAATCTCGGAAAATTTAAAAAATAAAGGCAAGACGATGGAACTCCTCCCCATACGAAGAGCAATTTTAAGCGTTACGGACAAAAGTGGTCTTATTGCACTGGGAAAATACCTGCACGCAGGCGGCGTTGAACTGGTTTCCACAGGCGGCACATATAAGGCTCTGCAAGAAGCCGGGCTGCCCGTACAAGCAGTCAGTGAAGTAACCGGCTTTCCGGAGATTCTGGACGGACGTGTTAAAACCCTGCACCCACATATTCACGGCGGTGTGCTTGCCGACAAAGACCGTCCCGAACATTTACAAACTTTGCAAGAACACGGCATTGCCGCCTTTGATTTGGTCTGTGTTAATCTCTATAATTTTGCCGAAGCTGTCCGTCAAAATCAGCCGCTCACAGAAGCAGTCGAACAAATCGACATCGGCGGACCAACACTGCTTCGAGCGGGAGCAAAAAATTTTCACAGCCTGCTCGTTATTCCTAAACCGGAATATTACGACGAACTGCAAAAAGAACTGAATATGAACAAAATGTGTGTCTCGCTTGCCTTCCGCCAAAAAATGGCAGCGGAAACATTTCACCTTGTTTCGGAATATGACCGTATGATTGCCGATTTTCTCGAAGACAAAAAATAGCCCAAAAAATCCAAAGACAATCTTTACAGTCTCAAACCAAGTCAGCTAAAAATCCACGGTCGCACGCCTGTCATTTTTCGCGATATCCGATATTAGGCAAACCAAAAAGACTCTTTAAAAACATTGGTTGACGAAATACACAGAAAATTTAAATCGAATTTTTAAACAACAAAACAACTCCGGCTACTTACCGATTTGAGACGAAATTTCCAAACGCAAAGAATTGAGCGTAAGACGAATATCAAGCATAAAATATAAAAGTGAACCTAACAAACAAAATAAACTGCCGGCAAAAAACAGCTCAATAAACAAAGATAAATCGATTTGCAAAAATTATTTGAGACTGAATTGTCAAAATTATTTGAGACTGAAAAAAACTGGGATTATGCGGAACTATACGGGATATTAAGGAATGGTATAGGTTTTTGGAGAAATTTTAAAAAAGTTATAACTAGTGAATTTTGTACGGTTTATTTGAGATTTTTTTTTATTATGTTCATTACCTTAATATATTTATTTATATATAAAATAGCTGACAGATAATTTAGCCTGTTTTGGCTTGATTTATTGAAAGTTTTGTGACCAGCTGTTTTAGCTCATCTAGTTGTTTCGCACTTGAAACACGGGCGAATATCTCACTTATCAACGCATCTCGTTCCTGTTCATTTTCTATGTCTGCCATGAGTTTTAAAATAGCCTCCAATCGTTTCTCATATCGTTGCAGTTGTGGCAAGTCTTGTATGGTCAAAGATTTTTGCTCGTCATCTTCGCCCGTATCGCTACTCATTGAGCCTTCGCCGGTAAGTAGCCAGTGGATATTTAATCCGGTATTTGCCATTTTAGAAAGAGTTTCTCCGCCCGGAATGCTTGTACCTGCTTCATATTTTTTTAAAACGCCTAAAGCAATATTTGCTTGTTCACAAAATTCTATTTGTGTAACGCCCAGTATTTGTCGCCATTTTTTCAATCTCAAACTAATTGTCATTGTTCATCATCTCCTGCTTCCAAGTTTAACTGTCGAACTTGGAAGTAATCTTTCAAGTTTAAAATTTACTTCCAAGTTAGCAACCTATTGAATTTATATAACAATCTTCTTGGTTACTGATTTGGAACTTGGAAGTAAAAAAAGATAAAAAAAGGGTCTTTTTTGCTTGACAAAGTCTCCTTTTATGGTCTATATCCCACGAAGTTCCACGTAAGGGAGCATAAAAGGGGTCTTTATGAAAACTAAAACCTGTCAAGAAGTTAGAGATTATTTTACAATGCAAGGTTTGACAATCCGAAAATGGGCAAAAGAAAATAATTTTCACGAAAAAACAGTATATGAAGTTATTGCGGGTCGTCGGCGTGGAGTTCGTGGGCAGGCTCATTTAGTCGCTATTGCTCTTGGTATTAAAGGCGAGAACAAATAAAGATGATGACAAGCAAAATGATTGCTAAAGAGATGGGAGTAACAGTGCGTGCTATTAATTCCCGAGCCGCCGCCGAGAACTGGGCGTTTCAACCTCGTAGCGGTCGCGGCGGCGGTAAGATTTTTCCGTTTTCTGCCCTTCCGCAAGATGTCAAAGACGCTCTTATAGCGGCTGAAAAAACGAAATTAAAAGATACAATTATTTCCGCTCTCCCTCCGACTTCTCCTGCTCTTCCGTCTTTTGCCGAGGTGAGTACCGCTTATGTCGGCAGTTCTCAAAAACAGGCGAGCGTTGCTCTTGAGCGTTACCGTATTATCGAACCGCTTCTTTCCTTACCTCGTGAATCAAAAGGCAGGCGGGAGCGGGCAAAGACCCTCGCAGCTGCTCACGGAATCAGCCCCGCGACATTGTACCGCTGGGAAGCCGCGTACAAAAAAGGCGGTATGACGGCACTGATGAGCAAGAGGCGTGCGGATAACGGGAGGAGTCGGGTTTTTATCGGTAAAAAATGGGACGAAGCCGCAATCGGTGCGGGGCTGTCGGAAGAAGCCGCAGAAAAGATAAGCGGCTTGCTTCGGCTTGCCGTACGGGGTTTGTGGGGACAGGGCGATGTCAGCTCCAGACAGGTCGCCAATTTGGCAGCTCCGATTTTGTATCGTCTGAGTGTTGAGGCGGGGGTTATTCCGTCTCTGGCACAGCTTCTTTCGAAAGTGCCGCGCCGATTTGTCGAGGCGGAAAAACGATATAAACGTATCGCCGTTTACGACCGGCAGGCTAAAAAATTTTATGATCAACACCAGACCGCCATTTATCGCAGTCGTGAGAGCTTCGAGCCGGGTGATTTGGTTTTCGGCGATGTGTCGCCTGCCGACATTCCGGTGCTTCGAGCCGACGGCAAGCTGGCATGGGCGAGGCTTATCGTCTGGCAGGATGCAGCCACAAATATGATTTATGTAACGGGTTATTTGCCGGAAAAAGGCATGGGGGTTCGGCGGGAGCATATCGCCCTGTCCTTTGCTTCGATGTGTGCCAATTCGCCGTGGGGTATGCCCAAGCAGCTATATTTGGATAACGGCTCGGAATACAACTGGACGGAAATGCTGACCGTTTGGAAAGACCTCACCCTGCTCACGGGCGGAGCTTTCAGCGGCATACAGGTCGGCGGAGAAGAGGGTCGGGTCTACCGTTCAAAACCCTTTCACCCGCGTGCAAAAAACCTCGAAGGCATTTTTTCGACCCTTGCCCATTATCTCAGCTGGCACCCTCTCTACGCAGGCGGCAACCGCATGGTCCAACGCACGCGGTGTCTGGGCAAAAAGCCCGAAGCCGCGCCGCTTGAGGATTTAAAAACATTTTTTAGCGAGGCAATCCCTTATTATCACGCCGTGCAACAGGGCGGAACGCATATGCAAAACCGCTCGCCTATCCAAGTTTTGAATGAATTTGTCGCTCGTGGCTGGAAAAAAATAACGGTGGACGAAGAGGCGCTTATGCTCGCCTTTTCCGACCGCGAGGAGCGAAAAATCATAGCCGGTACGGTCAATGTCGGCGGCTGGAGGTATTATCACGAGAAATTGCATTTGTATGACGGCGAGGTGCTGCCGGTTCGATTTCCGCGACATAATCCCGTTTGTGCATACGTATTTCGGGAAAACAAGCTGCTTTGTGTCGCCAAACCTATGCCGGTTTTTGCCCACACCGACCCCGAGGGGGCGAAATATGCCCACAAGCTGGCAATCAACGCCCGCAAATCGGTAGTGGTAATGAAAGGGCAGGTCAGTTGGCTCGACCCGCGGGATTTGATGAAAGAATTTGCCAGACTTGCCGGAGTACGGGAAGCAATTGCGGCTACAGACGAAAATGCAGGCAGAATCAGCGTTGCCGATGCCGAAGTGCAGCAGCTTTATAAAAGCAGGCATAAACTCGCCCAAGAAGTGCTGAGTTTATCGGAAAAAAGCACGGATTTAGAAAAGTTAAAAGCAAATCGTTTTGGGATTGAAGAAGACCCCGAGTTACGTGCTTTAAAATTGGCGGGGTGGGAATAAAAGATGAAACAAAAAAACCGCCGCAGATGTATGGTTTGCAATACAAAATTTACGCCCAGACAGTACAAACAGATTTTGTGCGGGAGTTTTGAGTGCAGAATGGAGTATTTGCGACTGCGAAGCAATGGTTTTTGGGAAAAATACAGGGAAAGAAAAGAGACGGAACAGGGCTTTGGTGGTCTTGATTTCGGCTTTGCTCAACCAACTAAGGAGGTTTTATGATTAAAGAATTGGCTAGTACAAAGTTTGTAAAAGAAGCAAGCGAGCTTGTGCAGCTTTTACAAACTGCCAGACACAGCGCCATTGGGGAGCTGGTCGGCGAAACGGGAACAGGCAAGACCTTTACAACCCGCATGCTTGCAAAAGCTGTAGGTGGTTTTCGAGTCTGTGCTTACGAGGGCATGACCAGAGCGGGGTTGCTTGCGGAAGTGAGCGAAGAGGTCTTTGGCAGTCGTTACAAGGCGAATAGGCTTTTTAATGCCTTGCGGGAGTATGCCGAGAAGTTTGAAGACCGCAGACCGCTTTTAATCGTTGACGAAGCAAACAAGCTCAATTGGAAAGGCTTGGAAGCCTTGCGGTTTTTGGCAGACGAATGCGGATTTGCTGTTTTGCTGGTCGGTACCGAGCTGTACGAAAGGCAGTTTACCAGCGTTCGCACCCGTCCGCTTTTGTTGCAGCTGGGACGGCGTATCGGGGCAAAACGGGTTAGAATGGGTAGTCTTACGGTTAGCGAGACATATTTGCATATTTTAAAGCCCGTTTTCGGTGAAGTGGAAAAGGCGGTTGCCAAAAATTTTTGGCTAAATTGCCGCAAAGGTAACTGGGGCGAGGCATTGGAGCTTGCCGATGAGTGCAAGCGGATTTGTGATGCCAACGGATTGAGCGGACTGACACCGGCGGTGCTGGAAGCCGCTCTTTCCTGGACTGCAAACAGACGAAACAATTAAATAAGGAGAAATCAAAATGTTAAGTGATGAAATTCAAAAAGCAGTAAATTCATTGGGGGAAATGTTTCGCAGAGTTGATAACATCGATGCCGATTATTTGCGGGCGATACAAACACATCTCAACCGATGTGTACAAGATGCATGGGAAATGGAGCAATCGGCTTTAATTGTTAATGATTTTAATAAAAATTTTAATTTGGGAGACGAAAAATGTTAGGTTTTTTTAAAAAAGAAGAATTTTTAACGGACAAAAACGGGGTTCAAGTTCCGAAATCGAAGATTAAACCGCTTGATTTGGAAAGACATGGAGTCGTCATGGAAATTGTTTGCGGGCTTGCAAGTGCGAAGGCAGAACTTAAAAAAGCTGAAGACAAAAATTCGGAACTGATGGACGCTTTTTGTCATAAAATGGCAGACAGGTACGGTGCGGCAATCGGCGGAATAAAAGGCAATATAACTCTTTATTCTTTCGACGGTAAGTACAAAGTCCAAAAACGAATTGCGGACAAAATTATTTTTACGGAACAGCTGCATGCCGCCAAGGCTTTGATTGACGAGTGTATTGTCGAATGGTCAAAAAATGCGGGAGACGAACTTAGACTGCTTGTTGCCGATGCTTTTAATGTTGACAAACAGGGGCGGCTTAACTTGCGACGAATTTTAGATTTGCGCAGACTTAATATTGATAATCCGAAATGGAAACAGGCGATGAACGCTATTAACGATTCTTTGCACGTCGTTGAGAGCAAGGAATATATCCGTTTGTATGAGCGCCGCTGCGACGGTAGTTATGAACACATAGCGTAAAGGGAAAAGCATGAAAGCGAATTGTCCAAACTGCGGGCTAACGGGGGGCTTTGAGGTGTTTTTGACCGACAATCACGCCAAAAATGCGGTGGTTGTCGCCTCAAAGCTCACCGGTTCGCTTGCACAGACGATTTGGTCGTATCTGGGGCTTTTTCGGGTGCCGAACTCGAACAGAGTTTTGTCGTGGGAAAGAGTATGTCGACTGATTTCGGAACTTGACGCTTTGGTAAAGGCAAAGGATATCCAATGGGACGGGGGGAGAATTTATGCGAACTCCCCTCACTATTGGGAAGAAGCTGTCAAAACGATGCTTGAAATGGAAGCTGTCGGCAAACTTAAAAGACCGATTAAAAACCACAACTACTTACGAGCCGTTGCCTATGAAAAAGCAAGTCGGGAATTTGAAAGAGAGGTTGCGGAAAAGGAAAAACGAGCTTCTTTTAGAGCCGTTTCCATTGAAAAACATGAAGATAAGGCTGACTTATCGGAAAAACAGATGTATACCTTAAAAAAGTTGCAAGAAATCAATACTAAATTGGCAGAAAAATTTAAGGAAAAAGAAATATGATATATTCACCCGAGACAAAAGAAGAACTTACAGAGTTTTTAAAAAAGCATATTCCGGTTGAAGGTTTTACAATTCAGGAATTTTGTAGGTATTTTAAGCTTTATGACCGACTTGACCAAAATATGCTTTATTCAAAACTGGGTCTTGTGGGAAAATTTTCTGTCAAAGATTATGCCGATTTAATTTGGGAGAGGTCTAATTATGGAGAAGCAGAGTTCTAATCGGATACAACTGGTAACCGTGGGGTCTGTATTTGATTGCTGTTCGCGAACGGTGCAGCGAAAGGTCAGACAGTATGATTTTTTCGCTTTTAAACTTAACCGCTGGCTGGTGTTTAAACAGATAGACGAGGAAATAAAAAATCCTAAGTTTTACCAGTTGCAATTCGATTTATAAAAAAAACGGCAGGTATCGCCGTATTTAATTTGAAAAGTCGGCAACCCCTCAATATATTAAAAGGGTTGCCGATTTTTTATTCCTTGCCGTCGAATCGCTCTTTGGCGTTTTCAGTCTTCATCGATTATCTCAGCCTCAATGCATATTTCGGAGCAAAAGGAAAATTCGTTGTTTTCAAGCCTTTTATATTCGGGGCTTGCTACAACTGCTCTATAGACTCCGTGTACCGCTTGCAGCTCGGCGACAATCGCTTCGGGGACGATGTCTCTTCCAAGTTCGAGCGACCAGTTTTTAGTCAGTTGTTCGCACCGCTTGGTACATTCTTTTTTTATGCTTTCAAACAGTGCAGAATACTTAGCATAGATGACGACTGTTGCTGTAAGTTTCCATTCAAAACGCACGGGACTGACAATTTTAACGCAATCCGTAAGCGGTCGGCTTTTGGAGTCTGTGAGTTTCTCTTCCACAAGAGCCAGTATTTCCGGCGACGGCAGGCAGCCCCCTAAGATATTTCGCGTAAGAGGACAGATACAAACGACACCCGCCGACGGCGACCAGCAAGAAACGGAACAAATGGTCTGATGAGCGGATTTTGCTTGATAAATATAATTTTCCCTCGGTCCTGCGGTTGAATATGTAAAATTGCTTTCGTAGATACGCTGAGCGTATCTTTCATCCGACTCATCATCTCCGCCGCCGACCGTCAAAGTAGTATTTTGAACATGTTCGACAAAGGACAGCGGTTCAAGAAGCTGATTTATTTCTCCTGCCAAATAGCCGTTGCTGCTTTCTCCGGTCTCGACGGCACAAGCCGGAATATCAATATTAACGGTATTCGGTTCGACCAGTTTTTGTTCGGTTGTTGCAAAGATACAACCGTCTTTTGTGCTGACTCTGATTCCTTTTTTGAGTAAAACAGGGGAATTGTTTTGATGCAGAGTAAACTGCAGGGTCGTCATTGCCGGACGTTTTTTCAGTCTGGGACAGTTTTTAAATGCTCCAAGACAATCAAGGCGTTTTCCGGTCGCAAAAGGCAAAAGATTGGACAGCGATTCTTCATTGATTTTTTCCTGCAAAACAATGTATTGGTATGCCATATTTTCAAGCAGAAAAATTTCCGGCGAACTTGCCGTCAAATTGACTCCTGTTGCTTGTCGGTAGCGATCTTTTAATTTTGACAGTATTTCGACGTAAGTTGCGTTTAAAATTTGCGGTTTTGACAGGTTTTTTAAATCTGTATTCATTTTTTCTCCTTATGTTTGAGGTTTGCCCGAGTTGTCCAGCCTTTTGTAGCACTTAGTGTGTGGACGACTCTTTGGACAGCGTAGATACCTTCAAGTTTTCCTATTCCGACAAGTTCAACGCATTCGCCTGCACTGAGCGGCATACCCGCAAGCGAAATGTCGGCTGTTATTTCTTCGGCTGCACAGGTATTAAGCGTATTTTGACATCTGGTTTTTGCCTCGGCGAGGCTCCTTGCTATGCCGTGAATTTTTCTTGTTTCACCCTTGCCGTCCTTTTTTTCCGTCCACGACAAGGTTTTTTTTTGCTGTGGGTCGTAATATTCCATGACAGCAGTAACGACACGGACACGCGGTTTGTATTTGATTTGCCCGCCGCTTAAGTGAGACAAGCAGATTTTACGCGTTGTTTTTAAAGTATCTTGTAAAAAAACAAACCGGCTTCCTTTTATTGCAAAATTACAACCGTATTGCTTAGCCAAACGAGTACAAAAAGCCTCCAGCGATTCGCCGCGCATTTCAATTCTGTCAAAAAAAACATCAGGACAGTCGATATGCGGAGCAAGGGAGTTTTCAGCGGCAAGCATTGTCAAAAGACCGCTCAGCGATGTCATCTCAAAAGCTCTTGATACCGATTTTTTAAAACGGTCCCGGTCAATATCCGCGTAGGATAAAGCCCGAACAAAGCAGGTCTTGGGTGAAAAAGAAAAATCCACCTCATCTAAAGTGAACGAGCCGAGTGAAAAACGGGTGAATTTTTCACCGATGTTGCGAAACAGGATTTGTGCCCGCAGCTCATCGCCTTTTTGCGGCAGCCACTCTCCCCAAAATTTACCAGAAGAATTGTTAAGTCGCATGGTCAGCTCATCTTTGCTGCCCGAGTCAATATTGTCGGTGTAGGTCAGCTCTTCGAGGTAGGGAGCAAGCGAGCTTGAAACATCTTGTCCCTGCCAGTTTATGGAAGCTATCGTCTGTTTTATTTTCGCCAAGGCGGCACCTCCGCCGTTTTTTCGCTAGAGTTTTCAATGTCCGGCAAAATAAGCCGTATTCCGCCCGGCATCTGCGGCGGGTAGTCGATTTGTGCGAGCAGCTCTTTGTTCGCTTCCCAGATATGCGGGTAGCATTCGGGTGTGCCGTAAGCTTTTTGGGAGATTGTATCCCAGCGGTCGCCGTTTTTGGTCAGATATGTTCGTTCCATTTTTCGCCTTTTTAGCTTTTCATAAAAGAAATTTGCACGGAAATGGCGACAATCCTTCCGCTCATATCCGTTTCCTGCCACTTTTTTTTGATGCTTGTAATAACGTATTCGCCTTTGTATTTTTGTCCGATGATAAGCGATTTTGCCGCACCCGTTCGGGCATATTTTTCAAAAGTTTTAAGTGTCGCTTCGGCTTGATTTTCTTTTTGACTTCCGCTCGGGGTGCGGTGTTCGGTTGGTCGGGCGGAATCAAAACTCTGCGAGGTTAAAACAAAAGAAATTTCTATCTTACTTTCTCCTCGTCCTAAAAATTCATAGACACCTCGTTGACCGATTCGCTCATGAATTGCAAATTTATAGTTCAAATCTTCGCTAAGTTCCTTCGGCGTTTGTTCCAGACGAAAAACGATATTACCAAAACTTCCCCAGTTCATACGCCCTCCGCCACAACCTGTACGGTTAAAGTTGCCGTCCAATCTTCACGGTATAAAAACAGTTTTCCGTCCCGCTCTTCGCCGTCCAGCTGGTAAAATTCTCCCTTTTCTTTTTGAGGATTGTGTAAAACGCTCTTTCCGGAAACGGTCATCCCTGCGATTTGCTCATCTTGAGATGTAAATACTGCTTGGGCGTTTTTTTCCCAAAACAAAGAAAATTTGACCGCCAGAGCAAGACATTCACGGGTAAACGCTCCGGACTCGTTCCCGCCTGCGACTCGCAAAGAAAAAATAAGAGGAATATCGATTAAGTAGGTCTGGTTTTCATTAAGTTTCTCGGCGGGAGTTAAACGCAAAGAGTTTGCCGCGATACGGATTTCTTTTGTGCCGAGTATCTTTGTCGGTTCCAAGATAACGGTTATCCCCATTTTTTGAGCTGTAAAGGCTTTGATTTGTTCAAGATGTTGCATAAAAAGTTCCTTTAATAGTTGTTGTAGGATTTCAGCTCCGCTCAGGAATCGAAATTGCCTATTTTATCAGATTTTCCAAAACGGTTTTTTTCAGTTCGTCCGCCTGTTTTTTCGTAAGCCGCATATACGGTCTGCGTGGGATTTTAACAGACTTTTTACGCACGAAAAGAAGTTGAGACTTTTTGTTTCCTTTCATTGTCAGTCCGTATTTCTGCCCGCCTGCGGGGGGCGTTCCGACGATGGCTTTTTTGGTAAAAAAGATTTTCCAGCCTTGCGACTCAAGCATTTGTAAAAAGCCTTTTACACCTTTTACATCCGTCCATTTTTTTATTTTCTTAGTGAGCGGGATAGCCAACTTTTTTGCTTTTTTCGCTTTTTTTACTCCGCCAAAATGCAAAATCGGTGCGTATGGAAGCATTGTACCGACCGTTATTGTTTGTTCGCTCACAACAAAACTTAAACTTGCTCGCAGCACTCCCGTATCTTTTAAAGGTCCTTTGTCGCCTTTGAGCGTTTTTGTCAGGGGCGAATTGGGCGGTCCCGTCATATTGCTGATATTTTCTTGAACCATTGCCACAATAAACGGGGCGATGTCTTCCGGAGTGCGGTCGGCTCTAACTTTTATTTCGTGCAAACGGCGTAAAAATTTTTCCATGATTTTTATTTATCTACGTCCCCCCCCTCTTTTTGTCTTTTAAGGCAAAGCCTGCTTTGTTTTTTTTATCTTCGCTTTTATGGAGGTTTTTATGGAAGAAAAATTGATTTTACATTTACAAAGAACAAGAAGCACGGAAAACGGCACTTTCGGAGCGCTGTATATTGAGGGGTTGCCGATGCTTTATACTGTAGAACGCCCGTGGCTCAACAACGAGCCCGATGTCAGCTGTATTCCCGCCGGTGAATACAGGCTCAAACTTCGTAATTCACCACTTATTACGAGAATCACAAAGGGCGAACGCTCGCAGGGTTATGAGGTTACGGGAGTTCCCGGTCGGTCATTTGTTATGATTCACCCTGCGAATCTTGCAAATGAACTAAACGGCTGCATTGCGCCCGGCATGCGACTCGGCGAAATCGACGGTGTGCCTGCGGTTTTACATTCAAGACAGGCTTTCGAGCTGATTATGAATCGGCTTGAGGGTATAGAATGTCCGATTTTAGAAGTTCGCTAAAACGAAGAAGCAAAAATGGAATACTTTTTTCTTTGCTTTTATGTACTGCTTGTTTTGCTTTTGTTTGATGATATTTGCGATTTTATAAAAGAAATTTTGAAAAAATAACGGAGGCAAAATGCCGGTTTTTTCATCGGTGCCGATTTTAGGCAAAATTGTTGACAGTATCGGAACCTGGATTGACCAAGCAGTCGAAGATAAAGACCTCGCTAATCGGCTAAAAAATGAATTTCAGATAACTTGGGTTTTAAAAAATGCCGAGCGGATTCAAGCGGAACTCAACGCACAGGCTCAAACACTTACGGCTGAAATCAAAGGCGAATCGTGGCTTCAGCGGAATTGGAGACCGATTTTAATGCTCACCTTCACTTATATTGTGGCTCACAATTATATTTTAGTTCCGCTTTTCAGCCTGCCGAGCGTCGAAATTCCGCCTGCGATGTGGAGTTTGTTAGAAGTCGGTGTCGGCGGATATGTCGTCGGGCGAAGCGTTGAAAAGATTATTCCGAGCGTTAGTGCAGCTTTAAAAGGAGATAAGAAATAATGGATTTAAAACTACTTTCAATGGTCGCAAACGGTGGTTGGTTGGCAGTTGCAAGCGTGCTTGCGTATTCTATTTTGCGACTGGAAAAAACACTAAAAATAATAACAAAAGACCAAGCGTCATTGCGTGAGCAAGTTGTTGTCATGGAAAAAGAAAAAATCACCCGCTCGGAGTTTTACAAAGGTATTGCCGAATGGAGAAAAGAAGTGCAGTCGCTTGAAAGGACTTTAAGCGAGTTTCGCAGCGATTTTGCCTATTTTAAAGGGCAAATCGACAATTTAAAAAAAGGATAAGAAATGGCAAAACGGTCGAAAGTGGAATTATACGGGCTGCTGGAAGAAGTTGTTCGTTTATACGAAAAAGAAAAACTGTCTATCAAAGAAATCGAAGATAGGCTCAGAGCCGAAGGCTACGATGTTTCTTGCAGCGGGATTCACCGCAGCCTGAAAAACTACAAAGAAGTCGCAGCCCAGTACAAGCAATCGCTTGAAGAGGCAAAACTCTTAATTGAAGCGGTCAAAAATAGCCCCAATACCGATGTCTTGGAGACAACAACCTCACTTCTCGCACACCGCCTTTTTGAGTTCGCCAAAGAGCTTGAGTTTGTCGAGTTTGAAGACCCCGCGAAATTTGCCGATGTTTTAGCCAAAATCAGCCATACACAGGTTGCAATGGGTCGGCTGAGGCTTGAGTATCAAAAAGGCTTTGAACAGGCAAAAGAGGTCATTTTGAAAGAAATAGGACAGATACTAGCCGACGATGAAGAGTTGCAAAAAAGGATTTTGGATAAAATCAGGCAAATAAATCTCAAATAATATGGAAAATTCGATTTTACTGGAGTTGGCAAAACATTTGCCGCGGGGAGCAAGTCCCGAACGATTGGAGCGAGTTACAAAAGCAAGAGACGATTTTTTCTTTTTTTGCAAAACCTATTTGCCGCATATTTTTCCGTCCGATTTTTGCTCTTTTCATAAGGAAGTTATTACCTGCCTTAACTCCAAGAACAGGCAAAAGATAGTTCTGGCAGCCCCCAGAGGACACGGCAAAACCTCGCTTGTTTTTGTCGGTTATTCTTTGTGGGCACTTTTGACTGGTCGGGAAAAGTTCATTGTCGTCATTGCCTCTTCTGCCGTTATGGCAAGCGATCAGCTGGCAAACATCAAGCAGGAGCTTGAAGTCAACGAACTGCTTCTTGAAGATTTTGGCGAACAAAAAACCGATATTTGGCGGCAGGACTCGCTTGTTTTGAAAAGCGGTGCAACCATTGTAGCCAAAGGTTCCGCTGCTTCAATGCGCGGACTTTTGCGGCGGGGAAAACGCCCCTCGCTGGTAATTATGGACGACCTTGAAAAAGATGTCGTTGCCAATTCCGCCGTGATGCGACAAAAACTTGATCGTTGGATCAGGCGAGTTGTTTTTCCATTGGGACGGGACACAAAAATCTTTTATATCGGCACAATCTTACATTACGATTCTGTCTTAAAACGTTTTTTGGACGAGTTCGCAAATGATTCGGGTTGGTTCGTGCGGAAGTTTCAGGCACTTTTGCCGGACGGCAATCCGCTTTGGTCTACGTACTGGACGAAGGAAAAGCTCGAAGAAAAACGGCGTGAAATCGGCTCGGCTGCTTTTGCTTCAGAATATATGAACGAGCCGATGGCAAGCGAGGACAGAGTTTTTAAAGAAGAGTGGCTTGAATTTTACGAACGCCATCAACTGCCGGCAAAACTTGATGTTGTTATGGCGGTTGACCCGTCAACGGGCAAGAAAACAGGCGATTATCAAGGGCTTGTTGTACTGGGAAAAGACAAAAGCACTGGTGTTGTTTATGTTTTGGCAGCGAGCGGAGAAAGGCTCAGTGTTTCAGGCTTGGGCTTTAAAATCATTGAACTGTACCTGCAGTTTCGCCCGCGCGTGATTTTATTTGAAGATTTGGTCTTTCAAGCGGTATACAAAAGCTCTGTCGCCCAACTGGCGAGCAAACAAGGACTCAGCCTGCCGCTTCGAGGGGTAAAACCTACGGCTTCAAAAGAAATCCGCATCGGAGCGATTTCGCCGCTGGTCGAAAACGGCATTTTGCGTTTTCATAAAAGCCAAACACTCCTAATCCGCCAATTTTTGGAGTTTCCTTTCGGCGGACACGACGACTTGCCCGATGCTTTGGCGTATGCCGTCTCCGCCTTTGAAAGCCGTTTTGTCGGCGGAACTCCGATTGCACAAACTTTTAAAATGAGCTTTGCGGACAGACTTGAACGAACTGTCCGACATTTTTTTTTGAATTGAAAATTTATAAGGATTGTTATGTTTATTACCCGAATTTTAAATTTGGAAAGACAACTTGCCGATATTGAATCTCGTCTTTCACGAGTGATCTGCTGGGGCGAAGTCTGCGATATTGACCCTCAAACGGCGAGAGTGCGAGTAGTTTTTCCCGACAAAGACAATGTCGTGTCAAGCTGGCTGCCCGTTATGCATCATTCGACTTTTGGTAATCAAATCTATCAAATGCCGGATATGGGAATGCAGGTTGTCGTTATTTTTCCGCCTGTCGGCGGTATGGAAAACGGTGTTGTTCTCGGTGGAACATATAATGCTCAAGATCCCGTACCGGTTGCTAATGCGAATAAAGCACAAATAAATTTTTCCGACGGCACACGGCTTGAATACGACCGCTCGTCTCATATTTTAAGTGCAAGCGTGGCGGGAAATGCCGAAATTGCCGCCAGCGGCGACGTTTCGGTGAGTACGGAGGCAAATGCAATAATTACCGCCGGCGGCGATATCTCGGCAACAGGAGCCAATATTACGGCTCAGGCGGACAGTTTACAGGCAACCGTAAGCAAAGGGGCTTCCGTTACCGCGGGGGCGGGAATAGTTTTAAATGCTCCAACAATAACATTAGGCGGAGCGGTAACCATAGCCGGTGCACTTGCTGCAACTCCGCCTGCCGGCGGAGGCACAGGGTCGGCAAAATTTAGCGGCGATATGGAACTGAAAGGCAATCTGAACATAAGCGGCAATGTGAGCGTTGGCGGAGGCATTACCGCCGTGACGGTATTTGCAAGTGCCGCCAGCGACAACAAACACACGCATCCGGGGCTGTAAAAAATGCATTATTCATTGGCACTAAATAAATACGGACGAAACGAAACCGAACTTGAAGAGATTTTTGAAAGTATCCGTATTATACTTCTTACCAGAAAAGGAGAAAAAATTCATGACCCCGATTTCGGCTGTGCGGTGTGGGATTATATCGACGGTTCGTTCGCACGCATTCCGTTTATTGTTCGCGATGTAACGCTGGCACTTAAAAAATACGAACCGAGAATCACGGTTTTGGCGGTTACGCCGGAACTTGATACGGACTTTTTGGGTAAAATCGATGTCTTAATTGATTTTCAAATGCGAGCAAACAGCTCAACGCATACGGTACTGCTTAATTTTAATTCTGAGCATATATCTTAAAAAAAACAAGGAGAAAAAAAATGAAACTTAAACACTCTTTTCAACACGACGGTAAAACGATTGACTGCGTGGAATTTATTCGTCGCCCCAAAGTAAAAGACAGGATTTTTGCAGCCCGCTTAGCAAAAGAGATTTTCGGAGAGACGGAGGGAGAGAGCATTTTGCTTGGTATTTTGTCCCAAATCTGCGTTTTCGGGAAAGAAAAAATCCGCATCGCTGCCGATATTTTGGCGGAGAGTTTGGATTACGAAGATTTTATGAGTATTTTTGAGGAAATGCCCGGCACTGATTTTTTCGCTGGGAGGAAACCGGATTTAGACGAATCTACGGTTTCCTACTCGCAAACGGACAATCAGCAAGAGATTTAGCCGTTCTTGAGCCGGAAGAATTTATCTTTGCCGCTCAAGCTCTAATTGAACATTTTAAATCACAAGATAGCTAAAAAAGGCAAGAAAAATGAGTCAAGACAATTTCGCTATTCAGCTTGCTGTCGGAGTAAAAGATATATACTCCGGTCAGATACAAAAGATTGAGGCGAAAACAAAAGATTTTCAGTCGCAGGTAAAGAGTTTGCAACAAACGATTGCAGATGTGCAGGCGTACAGGCAATCTCAAGCAGCTCTTGCCGGACTTGGTAAAAAGCAAAAAGAATTGACCGAGCGTCTTGCAAAAATTTCCGAACAAAAGAAATTGTTGGAAGCAAGAGAAAAAAAGTTACAAAAACTGCAAATCACAGGCGGAAAACAGGGAGCAAAAGCTAAAAAACAGGCAGCTGTACTTGCGTCTAAAATTGCTCGGCTTAAAAAAGAAGAAAACGGGCTTACAAATCAGCTTAAAGATGTCGGAGCCGAGCAAAACAAGTGTCTTGCTTCCGGTAAAAAACTGGCTGCCGGTCTTGCCAAAACCGGAATAAATGTCAAAAACACGGAAGCTGAGCTCAAAAAGCTTGAATCCCGACTTGAAAAGGTCGGTAAAGCTGAAAAAAAAGCGGCTAAAATATCTAAAATGGGCGGGCTTGCAAAAGGTGTTGCAGCTTTGGGAGCGGGAGCATTCACGACATCTCTTGCAAAAAGTGCGTACGGGTACGAAACACACTTGCGTAGACTTGCAGCTACAACGAAACTGACGCTTTCGCAGGCGCAAGACATGAAGCCCGCTCTTGTCGAAATCTATACGCAAACTGGAAAATCAATCGAAGAGGTCGCCCCCGCCCTACAGCTTGTTGTCCAGCAGCTCGGTTTAAGCGGCAAAGAGGCAACCGATGCGACCAAGGCGATTATGCGTTTTACAAGCGTTCACCCCGAAATGGACGCAGGCGAAATTGTCAAAGCAGCCGGACAGGCAAAAAAGGCGTGGGGACTGAGTGCCGAAGAAACTCTTGATATTATCGCAACCATAACCGAACAGGCAGGTGATAAGGCGGGAGATTTGCTGAACACTTTTTGGCAGTACGCCCCGACGATGAAAGAAGCCGGGCTCGGTGCTAAACAGTTTTCCGCAATGCTTATCAGCGGAGCGAACGCCGGAGCGATAAATTTTGATAAAATCGCCGGTTCAATCAAAGAGGCATTTAAATCCCGAATTACCGATGTCAATGCATGGGATTTGTTGGTCGGCAAAGACGATAAAAAAGGTACAATCGATGAGATTACGGAACGATTCCATTTACAAGAAGCCGGCGAACAGATCAAAACAGAACCGGGAAGATTAAGACACGGAATACTTACAGGTAATGACGAGCTTAAATCCGAGGCGTGGGCAAGTCTTCTTGTCAAAACGGCTGAATTGCAAAAACAGGATGCACAGGCTGCCAAAAATATCACAGAGCAAATTTTCGGCACGCAGGGTTCGGAAAATATGACCGCTCAGGTTCTTGCAGCGATGGGCACGGGGCTTAAAAATGCAGACGGTATTTTATCCGGCTCTTCGGGACGGGCAAATTCCCAATTTGCGGAATCTTTGACCTTTGTTGACCATTTGCGGCAGTCGTGGCGGGAGCTGGTGTCTGTTTTTATCGAGGGTGCGGGAGCAATCGGAAAAGACCTCGCTCCGATTGGAAAAATCGTGTCGGGGTTAGCAAAAGGTATTGCCTCGTTTACAAGAGAGCACCCCGCCATTGCCAAGCTGGTTGTTACTGTCGCGGGTGTAGCCGCCGCCGTTAGCGGACTTGCAGCAGGAATTGCCGGATTGAGTTTTCTCGGCAGCGGACTTACGGCAGGACTTGCACCGCTAGGAACGCTTGCCGGACTTTTGGGCAAAGGGCTTTTATTCGCAGGCAAGGCAGCGTTAGTTTTGAGCAAGGGGCTTTTGGCTCTGGTTATGAATCCCGTAGGAGCGACGATTGTCGGCATAGCCGCGGCTGCATATCTTTTATGGCGAAACTGGGATAAGGTCGTAAGTGCGGTCGGTGCGGGTATTGAATGGTTTAAGGGATTTTTTCAAATCGGACAAAAGATTTCCGGTTTTTTGGGATCGCTCAATCTGGCGGAATCGGGAATAAAACTTATGAAAACATTGGCGGACGGAATACTGAGCGGTATAGCCGCACCGTACAAAGCGGTTAAAAGCGGTCTTGGCAAACTCCGTCAGCTTTTGCCGTTTTCGGACGCAAAAGAGGGTCCTCTTTCACAACTTACACTTTCCGGTCAAAAAATCATGGAAACAATGGCGGTGGGCGTAAAAAAAGGAAGCCCCACACTTGCAGGGACATTAAGGGGAGGACTCGGGCAACTTGCAACCGTTTTAGCGGCAGGGGCTAAAAACGCCTTTAAACTGCCAAAATTTCTTTTGTCGGGTATTTCGCAGCGTCTTATGTCAAATTTAAATCAAAGTCCGCCTAACGACTTGCCAGAGGGTTTAAAAAGGGATGTTGAAAAAGGAAGTCGGAACGAAAAAAACATAACCGTTAATTTGTCCTTTTCTCCCTCGGTCAAAGTCGAGGGCACGACGGGCGATAAAAACGGCATTGTCGACAGTGTCGTGCAGGCGCTGGAGAGCAGGTCGTCCGAGCTGATTGTCGCCCTTGAACGAGCGATGCAGCAGGTATTTGAGCAGTATGAGCAACAACGTATCTAGATTCGTCCCTCGGTTCCTCGACTCTTCTTCGACTCCGTTCCGGGAACGGCTCAGCCGGAGCCGAGGGGGTCGGGCATAGGAACCGGGAGAGCGAAAATCAAAGGGGGAGCCGAAGCTCCCCTTTTAAATTATCAGTTTTTTACTTTCAATTATTTTCCTGCCAGCCGTTTCCTGTATTCGAGATAGGCTTCGGGGTCTTTCAAATCATCGGCGATTTGTTCTTCAGGGGTTTCTCCCAACGACCGGTCGAACCACCAGAAGCGGTCAGGAGTTGGCGGGGCATCAAGAAGTCTCCGAAAGATGGAAAGAAAACCGACCCCATGCTTTTTTATCCCCTCAGACACTTTCTCAAGGTCTTCATGGGTAAGTTTGTTCTCAAAATAGAGCTTATCCAAAAGCCGAAGCCCTTCTTCTGTTTCGAGGTCGATTCGTGGGGAAAAAAGGAGGTCGCAAGCGTATTGAAAAGGAGTTTTTTTTCTTTTTCTCGTTTGTTCGCTGGTCATGGTATATTCCTATTTCAGCTCTTTCCAACCCAAAATTGCTTTTCTTCTTTGGATTTCTTCTTTGGTTATTTCATAAGCAGTTCTTATGCCATTTCTTATTGCAATCATAATTCCTTTTTTATCATTTGTCCAGCGAATGGCATTAAGAGATTTAACAATTTTTTTATCAACATTTGTAACGGCTAAAAAAACTTGGTCGGGCGATTGCACAATTTCTAGGATTTGTTCGACTGAAATTGTTCGTCCTCTTTCAGATTGGATATGTTCAAGCGCCTTTTTTGACGGCGTAAACTTTTTCATTTCCGCAAGCTTTTTTTGCCAATATTGTGGAGACAAGCTTTTGTAGTATTCATCCAAAATCTTTGTCCAAAGTTTTGCATTAGTCGCCCTTTGCGCCATGCTTTCGGGGATTTCGTCCCAGCGTGCAACGGGGCTTGCGGTAAACTGATGTTGTTTTTTGAGTTCTTCCGAATCGCCGTAAACAGTGCCTGCACTTGTCTTGTTGTCCTCGATCTTCAACCCCCGTTCTTTGACCTGTGCTTCGCTCAAAGGCGTTACAATCGCACGGCAATTAAAGTGATTCGGGGGCATAAATTTTTGCCAAAACGGGTGGTTTTTGGGAAAAATCTTGCCGTGTAGCTTCTTGCATAAATCTGTTGTGTGTCCGTCCAAGATTGCATTGTACATCAAAAAACGAACCCCGCTTGAACGCTCTATTTGTTTTGCTCTGCCTGCGTTGTAGGCGGACATCGTGTTGACCCTAAAATGCGTATGCAGCCAAGCTGGATTTTCTTTTTTTACTCCAGCCCCGGTTAAAATCTCGGACACCGAGGCAAGCAATTCGTGTTTGTGTCCGCCTTTTGCCAAAAAGCTCTTGTAGACTTCTTGTATGCGTGTAATATTGTCGGCACGGCTGACATGGGCGATTGTAAATGCCCGAAATTTTAAATCGGCACTCAAGTCCTCAAACTCGCTTTTGGGTATAGCAACCGCCGAGGCGAGGAAGTCTTCGGCTTCGGTAAAATTGACTTGAAATGACCGGCTGTCGGCAAGCATCACTTTGTTTACACTTTCAACTTGCTTTTTTATATGTAACATTCCGTATAAAAAAGACAGATTCATCGCCTGCGTATACAGTTCGGCAAAAGAACGGGGCTTTGTGTCGGCATCTTGAATTTCTGTCGCAAATCCTAAAGAAGAAAGTGCATCCTGTTCCATAGCATAGGCGGCAGCCTCTTTAATCTGCTCCAGAACACTGTCGAGCTGCCCGACCATAAACACTTCCCGCATCATAATGTCGTTCGCTTTTAGATTTTTCATTATCTTTTGTTCTCTTTATTTGAGATTTATTTGTTTTTATATCGACAATAAAAGAAAATCATTTTTTATTTCGCTTTTGGTATCCGAGAGTGAAAAATCGCTCTGAGCAGATACATTCGGGGAGTTTACAAGCATATCCCATTCATCTTTGGGAGCCGGCAGCCCTGTCAACTCATAAATGCCCTGTTTGGAAACGGGAATACCGGCGGAAAGAGCTGAACAAATATCGGCAAGCGTCGGTTGCCCTCCGACACTAACGGTAATTTCCGCCGAACCTTTTATTCCGTTGAGTTCCAAAATCCAGCGAATAAGCGTGCGATTAACTTTATTGATGAGCGCCCGAATATCTTGAGCCGCCATTTGTTCAAGTGAGCTGCGGTGTACCTGTGCTTGAGCGTATGATCCTGTTTCGCCTTGATCCATTGCAAGTGATTGACCCGTTATCGCCTTTGAAATTTCGACATTGTAATGCTCGACGATTGCCCGCAGGGCTTCGGCTTGTCCCGTCGCCGCGAGCTGTAAAACGCTGCTTACGCCGGAAAGAGCCACCCCGGAGCTTGATTCCAGCTGGGCAAGCGTTGATGAGATTTTTTCAAGTTCAATCTCATTATTCGCATCGGTGAGAGCCACAAGTGAAGGGACGGCATATTTTTTGCCGAGCTTGAGCATATACGCAGACGTGGCAAGCTTGGATGACCAGGCTTGATAAGCACTGAGCAGGCAGCTCATTCCGTAAGGGTGCTCAAAATTCGCTTTGTGCGTAGTGAATATAAATTTTCTGGACGGAAGAGCTTGCCACGCACCGTCTATTGAGGCTTCCCAGCCTTTTTCCGTATTAAAACGGAATTTTGCAGGGTCTCGCTGCTCAATAGCCGCCACCGTCCAAATGCCGTCTTTTAAGCGCCAGATTATTTCGCTGGGCATATATCCATATTCAAGGCAGCCGAGCATATCTTCTAAATCGTGTTCCCAAGTAAGAGCACTTAATATTTTTTTGACCAGGTTGACTGCTTTTCCGTCACCTACAATCTGACGGGGGAATTCCATCGCAGTGCGTTTTCGAAGCTCAAGAGCCGCTCCTACTTGAGAATCCAGTTTCATAAATTTAATCTCGGAAAAATAGTCTCCATTGCGAGGGGTCTGATAAAAAAAAGCCGGCGGAACATGAGTTTTAGTAAATTTATCGGGATTAAATTTTTCCGTGAGTCTGTTGAGATATTTTGACATTGTGCCTGTTCCTTTTTTAATTATCAAAACTGATTTTTCCTGCCGTGCAATTTGTTTTTTCGCCCAGTCCCAAAACTGCTTCCAAAAGCTCCTTGGCATCTGTGCGTTTGTCTTCCGCCGATTCTTCGACATCACAGACGGTATAAAGTTCGTAAGCGGAGCGTTTGACAAGGGCGAGTTTCAAAATTTCCGTATCCGTCGGGAGCTTATTTGCACCGGTTCGCTTAATCATCGCCCAGCACCACGCAACGGCGGAATTTATTGCCGTTTCCATCCGCCCGTCGGCTCCGAGAGATTCAAGGATTTGGCTATCGATTACGGCAAGCACGTCATCTGCACAAATCAGTTTTTTTAATTCGTTATACATATTGTACCTAAAAATAATAAATGGAATTGTTTTTAATAATAAAAAAAAGCTCCCCCGCAATAAATTTTAAGTAACAATTAAAAACGAAGGAGCCTTTAAACTTAAAAACGGCAGGAAACAGGCACGTATCATGTTGCTTCCCGCCATTTTTAATCAACAGACTTTCGCCCAACAAATAGCCTTGCAAACCGGAGCGGGCAAAGGCTTGGAGCGACCGACAATTTCAATCCCCGACGGGTTTTTCTTCTGTTCGGGACTTGCAAAAAACGGCAAGGCGACAAGTCCCGCCTCGATGTCATCGAGAGCCAGGTAAAAAAGTGTGTGCGGAGCGGCAAGGTCAATCATACAAATCTCATTTTCCGCGATTTCTTTGGTCGCTTTGCCGTCAGAACCGACATAAGAAGCGGCGACTTGTTTGATTTTATAGCCGCCGATTGACAATTCTCTGTCATTTACCGAGCAAGAAACAACGGCATTCGATGTTTTTTCACCCAAAGCGGCAACAATGGTTTGAAATGCTTTTTTCCCCGCCAAAGTAACGATTTCACCGCCCCAGCCCTCGTCTTGAATTAACGAATCCATTTCGGACAAGCCGGTAAAAATATCAGCAGTCTTTGTTGAGCTTGTCCATTTTGCCGACGGCGTGTAGCTGAGCGTGTCGCCAAAAGAAATCTCATATAAATCGGACGAACCGTCCGTTTTCATCTGATATTCAATTTTCCCTTTCAACGACTGCGAACAAAGAGCCTCGGTCGTTTTTTGGCAAATTCGCATCAACTTTGTCTGCTTTTTGGTAACAACGGCATTCAAGCCGGCTCCGTCGAGCATTTTCCAGTTTGCCAAAGTTGCCGCCGAGACAAAATCCGAGGCATCAACCCCCTGCGGTTCGATAAAAGAAAAGCTCTTTCCGTTTCCGCCGACAGGCACGGCTGCCGTACCGCGGCGAACAACCGGAATATTTTTAATTTGAGCCGCAATCTCATCAACTCCGATAACCGGCAGGGGGTGTGTTTCACTGTTTCGATAAACCAGCTGCCTGATAGGCAAATTGAGCGGTTTTGCCTGCTCAATAGTTTGCGCAATTGCTGCCGGCGTAAACATTCCGTTAAGTTCTCCCAACATACTGTCTCCTTATTTTTTCTCTTTTTTGTCAATTATTTGATTTGCCTGCCGGCTCAGAGATTCGTGAAATCGAATCCCTGCACCGTGCAAGTTATTGAGTGCCGTTTCGGCTTCTTTGAGCAGGGTTTCAAAATTCGGATTATGGAGCAAATTCCACGGGTGTGTACCAAGTTTTTCAATCTTGCCGTTAAACTCGTTAAACCGATTCCCGAACTCTTTGCGAAGACTGCTTATAATCATTACCGCCCCCAAATTCCGTTTTTGTTAAGCTCAAACCAAACTTCATCTGTCAAATCCTGGTCGTCTTTGAGACTTATAAGCTCGCGGACAACCGTGCCGTGTACAAGAACTTGAACCGTTTTATCCTTTTTTTTGTCAAACTCGGCTGTTACTATACCCAGAAGAACTTTTTGGTTGGTAAGAGTACTGTTGTAGACTTTTACTCCTTTAGCCGTGTAGCAAACCACTAGTCCAACCGGCATATCGTCCGCCGTTCCGTCTACAGGTAAAACCTGCACAAGCGGCGGATAAGAGCGGTCAATAACTTCTTTGGAAACGATATCGGCTGAGCCGATGTTAAAACTTGACATATTTTTTTCTCCTTAATTTTACATTTTAGAAGCAAGGTCTTTCCATTTTGCTTCGCTCCCATCTTTTGGGACCGTAAGATTTAAAAAGCCTTGTTTTTGTAATGACGGCAAAGAATCGGCGAACTGTAAGACCCGTGAATACGGACTGTCGGCAAGAGTGATGTCTCCGCCCGCCTCGACCGCTTCTAAAAGCGGTTTCATCTGTTCGGGAGTAAGTCCCTTTTCAGCAAGCAGTTTTTTAAGCTTTTCAAGCCGTTCCGCCTTGAGCATTTTTTCCATATTCTCAAGTTTTTCTTCGGTTTCATCATTTGTTTTTCCCTGCCCGCGTTCGTCTTTTTCTTCGCTTTTTTCGGGTGTTTTCTGTTCGCCTTCCTGTTTTTGTTCAAATGCCTCAAGTCTTGCTTCTATAGTCGTCAAAACCTTTGTCAGCTCCGCCACCTGTTCGGCAACCAGTTTTTTGATTTCTTCCTCGTTCATTTCGTTTTTATCTCCTATTGTATCGGTTAATAAAAATTGCACTTGTTCGACACTGTGCTCACTTGCTCCGCCGTCAGCCAAATTTTTTATCTCCGCTGCCGGCGGAAGTTCACCGCACATTGCCAAATGGTGCAGATAAAAGCCTTTTTCCCCTTTTTTCAGCCCGACACTCCAACCCGTATAGTATCCCTCAGATTCCAGTTTTTGTAGTTCAGGATTGAATACAACATCACCCGAAAGCGAGCCGTCATTTTCCAAATAGAGCTTTGTAACCCTGCCGAAAGCGGGGAGCTGCGAATCTGAGGGATGTCCAAGCGTAATCGGGACGGCAGCATCGGGGTTGAAATTGCTCAAAACCTCTTTAAGATGAGCAGGTGTTACAATCTGTCCGTTTCTTTGTACGCCCGGAGTTACAAGTATTTTTTTCATTGTATTTGCCTTATGAAAGCTCTTTGGGTTCAATGATACCGTCGGGAATATTGACTTTTAAAAGAGTTCCCATGCGGTCAAGTACTTCCAAAAAAAGGCAGTGAATTGAAATTTCCGCCTCTGATTTATCGCTTGATTTGTGTGCGGGAAGCGGTATTTCTTCGACATATCCGCGAATGACCGTTATAAGCATATCTTCGGTTACCGTACCGCTTGCAGCGTTCAAAAGACGACATTCTCCCGTCATTCGCAAATCAATATAGCCGTCATTTAAAAGCAGTGTACGCAGATTTAAAGGGCTGATATTGCTCAGCTTGAGTTTAGCCACAATCGGCTCAAATTTGCCTGACGGTATTTTTGCCGCCGCCGGAAGACCCATAGCATCGACCTCAATCAGTTTGCGTTTAATTTCAACCGAGCCTTCTTCTGCCGAGCCGAAATAATCGATACCGTTCAAAAAAACCTTATTTTTTCTCCAAGATACAGTTGCCATTTTATCACCTTTTTTATCGTTTTTTAAATCTGTCCTAACTTCCGATTACCGCCGCAAATGCTTCTTTTAGCGGAGTAACGGTCGCAACGGCTTTGTAAGTTATTCTTTCAGCGGGAACTGGAGGTGTGAATTCATAAGTATAAACGATATGACCGCCTGCCAGTTCGCTCACAGGATTTTCATCGGGATTAAGCATGATTTTGCCGTAAACAAGTGCTCCTCTGCCGACCAAGGCATCTAAAAACCCCTGTACAGATTCTCTGACACGGGAAAGCATCTCCCGAGAGGCGTTTTCCGGTCGAGTAAACATCGGTTGGTCTAAAAACTGCAAAGTAAAATATTCGACCGATTCTTCGATAATGTCGGCAGTTCGTCTCCACGGAATAAAAGCGTCCGCCGGTGTGGTCGAAAACGGGAATGCACAGGTGCGATTGCCCCACAGTCGAAATCCCGACCCCAGAAAATTAAGAACACTTACAATACCTTGTGAATTAACATAATTAAGCTCGGTGTCTTCGTTATTCGGAATGTAAGAAAGTATACGAGCCGCCCCCGTAATTCCCTGTAATAAATGATTGCTCGGCGAGTGCCAGTAGCCTTTTTCTTTGTCGACTTTGGCAATAAGCCCGGCTACACGTCCCGAAAGCCAGTCTTCTACTTCGACATTCATTTTCGTGTCGTAAACCTTGACTTGCGGATAACAAAAAATAGCCCGATTTTGCCCGTACCGCTTTTTTTGAGCGACAGCCTGCTCCGGAGTCATATCGGGATCGCAGTCCACAATCGCCACTGCTCGACATTTGCCGGCAACGGAAACCAGCTCCGCACCTACTCCAACATGCTGACTCCAACCCGGAGCAATAAGCAGCTTCGGGAAAAACCCGAATTGTGCAAGACAGGACTCAAAAGCAGGTATGACTTCAATAATGTCGCCTGCCGTAACGCTTTCAATGCCTGCCGAGTGTTTAAGCGGGTCAAAAGCATTAATTGCCACAACAGTCGTGTTGACATGATCGAAAACAGCATCAAAAGCTTTTAAAAGTGTACCGCCTTCATCTTGACCAAAGATAAGCTCGACATCTTTTCTGCTTCGACAAATATGCATTACGCCCGGTTCACCTTTGCTAGCCGTTCCGACAAGACCTACGACCGCCGATTTTACTTCCTGTACTTGTGCAGGACCCTCTTGCAGCTCAAAAGTCTCCACGCCATGTAAAAATCCCATTTAAAACTCCTTTTTTTGTTTTAAAATATTTCCTTACTACAATTATTGATTGTAAATTATTCGATATTGAATTTTTAAAAGTCTTTAAAGCAAAGCTGTTTTTTCTTTTATTAAATATTTCTTCCCATGTTACCAACAATTTTTCAAAACACACGATTGCAAATTTTTGACGACTTGCTTTGGCAATTGGATAGCGAGTTACGAGATAAAACGACAGTTTTAAATACTTCGGACATACACGAAGTACATAGCAGCTTTTTGTCAATAATTGCACTGCAGTTTGCAGTGCCGTTCTTTTATTCTTTATCTGGTGAAGATATGCAAAGAGCGGCAATAATTCAGAGCTGTAAACTACTTACAAGAAAGGGGACGAAATCAGGGGTCGAACTTGCAGTTAAAACAACTACAGGGATTGATATAAAATTGTCAGAATGGTTCGAGTACGGCGGAAAGCCTTTTTACTTCAAAGTTAATTTCGGTTCGGCGGGAGATTTTTTCACTCCGAAAAATCTGGCGTTGATTTTCAGTGTAATCGACTCTTGGAAAAATGTCCGCAGCTGCCTTGAATGTCTCGAAACAAAAACGCAGTCCGCTGAAACCGCTGTCAAAATCGCTGTCGGTTGTATCGGAAAGACTCGGTACAAAAGCGAAATGTATGTCGCCACGCCGCCGAGATTGACAATCATTATCGGTACGGCGGCAGTAATTCATACAAAAACTAATATTGGATGATTTAGCTGCTGTTAAATTTAAAAAAAAGGAGTAAAAATGTCTGAAAAAAAACAAAAATATTTTACGATTTTGACCGAAGTCGGCTCGCAGCTCGCTGCAAAAGCACTCGCCGAGAGTAAGACCGTGAAGCTCACGGCGATTGCGGTCGGAGACGGCGGGGGTGAAATTCCCGAGCCGAGCGGTAAAGAAACGGCTCTTAAAAATGAAACTCATCGCAGAGCGATTGACCGTTATCAGTTAGATATAACTGATAAGTCCATTGTATGGATAAATTGTATTGTGCCTGCCGATGTCGGCGGCTGGTGGATACGGGAATTTGGCGTCTACGCCGAGCCTCTGGACGGCGGCGAGCCGGTACTATTTTCATACGGGAACCACGCCCCCTACTACAAAATGAAGGCTGAGAGCGGACAAGCGACAACTCACGAGATTTCAATTCCCGTGCATATTTTCCCAACGGCTGCAGGGAAAAGCACAATTAATATTATTGTGCCGCAATCGGGTTACGCTACCCAAGAAGAATTAATTGATATTGCTGGAAAAATGGACAATCGGTTGAGCGCTGTTGAAACAAAAAATACAGAGCAGGACAATCGGTTGAGCGCTGTTGAAACAAAAAATACGCAGCAGGACAATCGGTTGAGCGCTGTTGAAACAAAAAATACGCAGCAGGATAATCGGTTGAGCGAAGCTGAAGCAAAAAATACGCAGCAGGACAATCGGTTGAGCGAAGCTGAAGCAAAAAATACACAGCAGGACAATCGGTTGAGCGAAGCTGAAGCAAAAAATACACAGCAGGACAATC
>CAUTYU010000009.1:0-86836 GCA_963542765.1 uncultured Desulfovibrionales bacterium | reverse complement strand
CCATTTTTGCCACCGTAATATTCCATTTTACGGCGATTGCGGAAATCTGAAATTACATTCATGTGCAAGAAATTTGTGATGAATACACAATAAGATTCTAAACCTTTATGAGTAAGCATGTACTCGCCCAAATGCCTTGAAACAGGCTCCATTTCCATACGACGCTGATTTGTAGAATCTGCCAAAGTTGCCTCAATAAGCAAACTGTGCTTCGGATAACCGTTTTCTGCTTCGTATTGAAAAACAAGGTCTGCCTCACCACCACCAGCATGAGTTTTTGGAAGCAAATCAGCTTCAAGAGACAAGTTCATAAACGAAAGAATGTCGCCTTTACGTTCGCTGATTTTATACCATGCAATGCCCAAGATGTATTCAAAGATTGTCGGAATGTCAGCATCATCTGTAACGAGTTCTTGAATTTCTTTGTCCGCCCGCTTGCTGATAAGCTGCAAAATATAGATAAGTTGAGTATCTGAAAATTTCTCATCAATAAGTTTGTTGAAGCGTTTTGTTCGCTCATCTGCAACAAATTGCTTAATATCTCCGATTTGAGAAAACGAAGTTTTATTATCTTTGTTGATAACTTTGAGAAGTTTTTTATCGTCCAGTTTCAACAAAGGAGAGATTTCTTCAAGTGTCTGTAGTTCAGCAAGTTCGTCCGATTTTACAAATGCAAGATTGTAGAACTCATCAGACAAGAGCGAAAAATAATACTTCGGTATAACATCAAATTTTACTTGCTCGTCTGCAAACAGCAATGTATCTGAGATTTTTAGATAACGACGGTTCAAATCGAAGTAGTCTTCAAGAGTCCTCTCAACTTTTACCATGTGCATTGTCTTGAAGAAAACTGTTTTAAACGCTTTTTCATCTTCAAGATTCGAGAACATATTTGCCGATTGCAATTGGTCTAGTGGCGACTTTTTGATTGAGCTACTGGAAGAAGTTTTGAAAAGGAATTTTCTCCAATGTGTTTTTACATTTCCAATATCAGAGGCTTCATAAAGTGCCATAATAGCCTTTGGGCTTTTATCATAATCAAAGTAAACTTTTTTGATTGCGTTATACAAAGGAAAATATGCACTGTCATACCCCTTACTCTTTCGGTTCAAACCAACTTTACAAAATGTTTCTTCTGAAACTGATTTTTCAGAAACGAAATAATCAAGAGCATCTTTATAGTTTTGTTGCTGCATGAATATTTCTGTAACGATCTCTCCAACATTTACATCTTTACCGCGAAACTCTGAAAGTTTGTTTTCGATAAACTCTGTCGTTTCTCGATTAATGCAAAGTGGGAACAGGTACATGAACTCTTCTTTGCTAAGATAGTTAAATTTTTTGAGCAACCGAGCAAGCAATACAAAGGGGCGAACACCAGAATCTTTGTTGATTGTTATAAAAGTTTTTAACAACTGCTGAAAGTAAACGAAACTGTCTTTTGGAATTTGCAAAAAATTGTCGCTTGCAAAGTTGCCACTCTTAGCGATTTCGAGCAATTTCTTACCGACAGCCGTAAGCCTGCGGTTATCGTCGATTAAGCCAATATCTCGCATACCCGAGGTTTTCTGTCGGGCATCTTTTGCTTTTCGAGGTGCATCACCTTCTTTTAAGAAACCACTCTCTTTTATAAAATTGTAGTATGCTTCTTGAACAGATTCGTTGCTTTCCCATTTTTCATTTGCATATTCGCTCTTTTGCCAAAACTGATTGAGCAAGTCCAATTGTTGTTCAATTTTCTGGTTGAAGTTCTGCATACGGAAACTTGTTGTTCCCAAACTGTAATAAAATGATTTGAAAGCAATATTTTCTTCTGTCATGCAATATCCTCTAATAATTTATAATCAAAACCTCGTCAGTTTTGGAAATATTTTTTTTATGGTAGTTTGAGTTTTTATAGGAAAAATCCAAGTGATGACAATTATAGCCTTTTTCATCTAGCCATTGTTTCAAAATATTGTTTGTCTTGCCGTCAGTTGAAAGCACATTTGAAAGTGCAAAACGAATTTTATTGTCGTTAAGTTCATCCAAATAGGCAAGCAAACGTTTTTCTTCGTTTTCACTCCATGACTTTTCGTTGTATGTAGCACAAGTGATTAAATACGGCGGGTCAGCGTAGACAAAATCTTGAACAGAAAGAGAAGATATCTTTATCTTCGTAAAATCTTTGTTTGTAAAAGAAATGTTCTTGTTGGAAAGTGTAAGCAAAAAAGATTTTAGCTTATTTTGCATTCGTATATTAAAATCTCGTTTGCCTACAGGAAGATTAAATTTGCCATCGGAATTAAAGCGAATTTGATTATTAAAGGCATATACAATTAGAACATACAAAAACAAAAAGTAATTTTCATTGTTTTTCGGTAGCTCGTTAAAAGTTTTTCTTAGATTTAAGAAGCCTGTTCGGTTGTAACTACCCAAACCGTTTGCAGAATTGCAATTATAAAAAGAATAGCCATTTTTATTTGAATCCGATAAATTATAATCATTAATGATTTTCTGAACTTTAGGAAAAAGAACTTCATAGGAAATATTTTTGAAAAAAGAAAACAAACCGATTAAGTTAGAATCTATATCATTGCAAATAATTTTTTTAGCAGAAACATTTACAGCGACATTGCAGCCGCCACAAAACAAATCTACAAAAGTTGAAATATCTTTCGGAAACAACGGCAAAATTTGAGGAAACAATTTATATTTGCCACCTGTAAAATTTAGAGGCGATTTTATAATTTCTTGTTTAGGATCTAATTGCATTTACACACGAACAACCTTTCTTCATTATCGAGATGTTCAGACTTTCCTGTTGTGAATGCTTTAAATTGCTCGGAAAAAGTTTTTACAGTTCCCTTAGATTTTAGAGTACTTAAAATCTGAGTATCAGAAATACGAGCATTTGAACGGTCATTGCCCTTGTTTGCCATATTGTTGTAAGAAACAACAATATATTTAGCATCAAGATTTTCTATTAAATCTTTAAATGCAGATGGTGCAGACCGTGTGCAATACTTACTTTTAAGAGTTGTTCTGTCCATCTTTTTAGCAACTCCGAAAACTTCTGGCTTTTCCCAACGAGCAATATTCTCTATTAAGTGGTAAGCATCACAATACTGTCGTGAATTGTAGGGCGGGTCAATGTACACAACATCTGCGGAAATGTTTTTTACAAGTTCATTGGTATCTTCGTTATAACAATGATTATGTTTTAAGTTAGTATTAGGCTCAGGAACACACATTGTAAAAGAGTTTGGAAAATCTACGCCTTTACGATAAGCGTCGTAGTGTCCGCAAGTGTTTGCTATTTTATCAATACCATAAAGTAATGAAGTTATAAGCATTGCACGTTCACGATTATTTATTTTTTCAGCTTTAAACTCATTCTCAATATTCTCTCGAATAAAACCAATTTTTGAGCAATTTTTTCTAGAAAAATATGTATCAGAAAAATTATCTGTCATATAATTTTCTTCATACGGAATATCTGAGTTGTAAAACTTTATATATCTTTCTATTTTTGCAATATCAAACTTTTCATCTGAAAACCAAGTAAGATGACAGAGGTAATTACTGCATAAAATGTCATTGGTATAAAGAATTTTATCTATATAAGAAGAAGAAACTGCACCAGTACCTGCGAAAATGTCTGCAAAAGTTTCAAATTTTCCACATTCTTTTGCAATAACATCATTTATAAAAGGCAAAAGACGGTATTTATTACCTAGATAACGACGATTATTTATCTTAGTAACTTGCATTTCCCCACCCAAAAAAGAATTTCTACACATTACTATAACATTTTTTAGCTTTTTTGACTATTACTTGACAAACTAGCGGGCCAGTGGCCCGTCCGCCTAACATTCGCTTAACCTGCATTTGCGGCTTGTCCGCAATGTCAGGTTGAAGCGGGTGTTAGACAATACTCAAATCAGTTTCAATAATTCAGCCGTAAAAGAAGAAATACGATTATATTTATATTCTGCAACATTAAAATCTATCTTGAGTCCTTTAATAAGAATTTCCAATGATTTCTCAAATAAATCATTAAACTTAATATTGTTTGTTAGTATTTCTTTAAAAACAGAACATTGATTTTCAATGTTTTTATTTTCAAGTGAAATCCAATTTTTACATACAAGTTTCTTAGCAATTAGCATTAAATGATATCTGTATTTTCTATACTTTTGATAACCCATACTATTTAAACGTTTTTCAAAAACAATAAATGTTAAACCTGAAATATAATAAGGATAATAAGATTGACCGTCTTTAAATATTTTGTTTCTATATGACTTTAATATTTCTCCTGGATATCTATGCGTGCTATGAGGTTCTTCTAGAAACATTGCAGTAAAGGTTCTTATCTGTGAATGCAAAGTGATGATATTTGATCGTAATATCTTTGTTTCACTATGAGCATACTGCCTAGAACGTCTTTCATAATATATCTTAATTTCAGATTGAGAATTGATTGATTTATAAAAAGATTCAAGATTTTGATGAAATTGTTTTAAGGCCTCAAATGCTTCATCTACAACAGGAGTTTGTCTGTTTGTTCCTCGTGTTATTCTATTTGTTAATTCACTATCTTGAGTCCAAATAATTTTCAAGGGAACATACATCTGCTCAGATAAAATATCCCGGTTTTTATAAATAATACTACTTGTTTGACATCCATTAACAATTTGATAGTCAGTTAAAGTAAAGTCACTTCCTGTGACATTCAATTCTTTGACAACAATTGTAATACCATTATTTAGTAAACAAAATTCATCTTGGTTTTTTTTTGATTTAATAGCATTCTCAATCTCTAGATTTACATTATTTTCTCCTTGAAAATCTCTTACATTTTCGTCAAATATATTTTTTCTTAAAGTACCATCATTTTCATCAATAAGTAATTTTAAATACTCATTTGCATTTATTATTCCAATATATGAAGATTTTACATTCTTAATCTTTGGTAAGGGCTTATGATGTTCAAATAGTATCTGAACTTTATAGTTGTTGTTAATTTCTCTATATAAACGTGAAATCTTCTCTGAATCTAGTATAATAAACTCAATATTTGAAAATATTCCCATGTCAGTTAAATCATTTTTATACTGATCTATAATTACTTCGGTGTGTTTATCTTTTTGATATTTACCACAATATGCAAAAACAATTTTTAATTCTGGATTTTCCTTAAAATGTGATGAGTGCTTAAAGATTTTATCTTTAGCCGATATAAACTGAACAAGATCTGGATGAGCAATATTAGTTTGGCTTGCTTTGAATATATTCTTTACTGAAAGATTGAAATTATTAAAATCACCATTATTTATATTTGTTGATATTTTACTTTGAATAAATATAAATTTCGATGAAAATAATTTATTATAAGTTAAATCAGGATCAAGTATATTATTAACATCAGCATAAATTGAATCAACAAATATCGCAGCTCCATCTAATCCAAAATTTTTACCTTTATCAACATTTATATCATCTAGTTTTGAAATATCAGAATCAATTGATTCGGGATGAATATCGCTTACAACTAGGTAATTGATAAAAGCTTCAAAAGCATCAGCTTCATCTTTAAACTCTAATGCATAATCCTTTTTAAATTCTTCAACTAAGCCTTGAATTAAAATATTTTCCATAAAATCTCCTTTTATTTTACTTATGCCACTTATATTAACAATTATGTTTTTATATCCTATACTATTTTGCTTTTTATTACAATATTTAATAAATAAACTTAAAATTTTACTATAAGGCTAAAATTTTAGTTTACTTAACAAATAATTGTTATAAATACCAGAACCGTCCGAAAGACTTTTATTTCGTTGATTTACTTAACAAGTTTTAAACTCCTAAGATAAAAGTTCTATTTTCCTTATTTAAATAGCCATTATAATAAAACATAATTTTATTCAAAAACCCAAACTATTAATTTGGGTTTTAAGCTTTAATTTATAAAAATATACACCATTTTTCAAAGTTACAGTTTATCGTGCCGTAAGGCATCCGTCTAACATGCAGTTAAGCTGCAAAACGTACCGGCGTCTAGCCGGCCGCTCTTCAGAGCGGGTTTTGTCAGTCTTGAACTGCGTGTTAGACACTTTTATTTTATTTATATAACTTAATATTAACAATTATGCTTTTACATCTTACCTTATTTTGCTTTTTCTCACTATACATTCATAAATAAAAAAACTTAAGATTTTACTATAAGGTTAAATTTTATATAACTTAATAGCTTTATATTATAAATACCAAACAGCTCGACGAACGTTTATTTTGTCGATTTCCTTAACAAGTTCTAAAATCCTTAGATAAAACTTTTGTTTTCCTTAACATCTTGAGTGTAAAAACAGTATTACCTTTGCATAAGCAAAGATGTTAATTTTTCCATTAGAAAAAAATTATACGGCATTGTTTTTACACTATCTTATCTGCTATTTTTATTCATTGATATTTTTAGTTGCTTCCAATGCTTTTTTTGTAACTCTAACAGCACCTGCTGAATGAATGCGAACAACTCGATGTAAATCATTATCAGCGAACCATTGTAATTTGTCCAAATAAGGTTCTACATATTTTGGCTTTCTTTTTCCAATAACTCTAAACATTTCAGGAGCTTCTATACGAACTCTGTCATTTTTATCATTTATCAATTCTAAAAAAATATCCATATAATTGCTATATAAGTCGGGGGAATTTGTTGCAATATTTTCACAAGCCCATATAAAACACATTCTGACATCCGATGATTCATCATTTTTCATATCCATCATATCATCCCAATAAGGCATTACTAATAAATGGTTAGTTCTTCCAATTCTTCCTAAAGCATTGACCGCCCTTGCTCTTAATTTAGGTTCTTTATCATTTAGAAAACTGGCGATTATTTGTATATGGTCTTGTATCTGTGAAGAATTTTGTAGTCCCATTTCACCAAGCAACCACAATGATTTTGCTTTTATTTCTTTAGAATTGGTATTTTTGAGTATCAATACTACATTGTCAATGGATGTACTCCATTTTTCTTTTTGCCTAGTCAAATTATTCAACTCTGACATTATTTCTTTTTCATTCATTGTTTTAAATCTTCTTTTTGTATTCTGAATAACAGATAACGAATGTATAAACGTAATTGCACTTACACATCCATCAAAATTATACCCTTTATTTTTCAAAGTTACAGTTTATCGTGCCGTAAGGCATCGGTCTAACATTATTTTAAACCGCATTGCACGAAAGTGCAATGTCGGCTTTGAAAACTGTGTTATGCGTTTTTCATCACTGACTTTTTAATTTCTTCGTGGTAAAAGAAATTCACCAAAGGAGGCGGAGAATCAAACGGAAGATTCATGCTGTCGTCATTTCTGACATACGACAGCCCGCTTTCCTTTGCGTACGCGCGGAGTTCCGTATCAAGCTTTTCCCAATAATCGCGATTACCTTTTGAATAAATTTCTTCGTAAAGCGGAACAAGCTCTGCGTGCTGTTGCCGTATATAGTCCATAATTACCGGACGGAACGTTCCCCTCAAGTTCAAATTTTCAAGCCAAACGAGATTGCATTGATTTTTTACTCGTTCCACGATTGCTTTTACGTCGGTGATTCCGGGAAAAATCGGTGAGATAAAGCAGGTTGTGCGGATTCCTTCATCGTGAAGTTTTTTCATAGCGGAAAGTCTGCGCTCAATACTTACGGCATTATCCATATCAGCGCGGAAAGCCTCGTCCAACGTATTGATTGAAAAACCGACCCGCGCATTCGGAAAAGTTTTGATTAAATTGATATCACGCAAAACAAGGTCGCTTTTTGTCTGCATGCTGATCTTTATGTCGTTCCCTTTTAATTCTTCAAGCAGTGCGCGGGTGCGGCGAAACTCTTCTTCCTGCGGATTGTAAGGGTCTGTAACCGAACCGAAAAAGAATTCCTTGCCCTCATATTTTTTCAGATTTTTTATCGGCTCCCAGTATTTTACGTCTAAAAACTCACCCCAATTTTCAGTATGATTGGTAAACCGTTTCATAAAACAGGCGTAGCAATACTTACAGGCATGAGTGCAGCCGACATAGGGATTCACGGAAAAATCAGCAACAGGAAGATTTGACTTCGTGAGAACCGATTTTACTTTGATTTTTTGGACGACCGGTTTCATCATATTGCAGCCAAATTCTTTCTATCTGCCGAAATGCAGCTGTTTACCAAGGTCTGCTGCGTTTTGCTCCAGTTGATCTTCGTTTGAATCTGCATAACCGATTCCTATAAATACAGGAATCATATATGTCGGCGGGACTTTCAGTTTTTCTTTTACAATATCGTGTTCTTCGTTTAATGGAATCCTCATGGAACATGACAGCCCTTCTGCCGTCGCCGCCAAAAATATGTTTTCTATTACACACCAGATTGTTGAAAACGGATTTAATTTGGAAACATATTGACCGTTCAATTCTTTTGACTTGAACACAGGGATTACCACATAAGGAGCATTCTTTAGCATTGTAAATTGCCGCGGCATCGCATGAGCATACATTTTCTGCGCAAGCGTGGTCGGATACGGTTTTGGGCGGTTAAGATATCCTTGGGCATCGAATTTATCCGCTATCTTTTTGGCGTATTCAAAAGCGTATTCTTTTTCTTCATCCGTTTTTAAGACGATGTAACTCCAATTACGGTTATGATTCCATGTCGGGGCTTTGTTTCCCGCGTCCAGAATTCTTTTTATCGCCTCAAAATCTACTTCTTTATCCAAGAATTCTCTTACAGTTCGTCTTTTGTTGATTGCTTCGTATACATCCATCGGTATGTTCCTGTTTTCTTTATTTCCTCATTTTATAAACGATAAAACATGGTAAATTCTATCACATCAAGCGCCCCAGTGGGGCGTCCACATAATGGGCGGCTTAACCTGCATTGCTGTAAAGGCAATGTCAGGTTGAAGCGAGTGTTAGGTTTTATATTTCTTCAATCACGAATTTAACTAATTTCTTATGCCGTTTATTAATAATGGGCTTATTCCATATTGCTACATCTTCCGTCATTTCTTTTATCTCTCTTTGTTGTGCTAAAACAGTATAAGAAGCTCGTTTATCCTTAAATGGGACATTTCCAATTGAACAGTTGTGAGATTTTGAAATTAGAAGGTAATTACCCAAACAATCCAAATACCCATTAACAAAATCCTCATCATATTTGCAATATCCTGCAGCAATCGGAGTTCTATCTGTAGGAGTCTGTGGCGCGATGTGTTCAAGCTCAGGCTTTACAATCTGTTCCATTTGCATAAATGCATAACCTTGCTTTTCCTTTAACAGTAAATAGTTCTCATATTTCCAGAGAATGTGTTTTGCAATCTGATGATCTAAAGCCCCTTTCAACGCTTCTTCAAATCTTGTATCAGACCAATAATACCACCACCAGTTATTTTCATCTATTTCTTTTTCAAACCATCTAATACGTTCAATAATTGGATTTACATTAGAATCTTCCTTGGTAAAGTTTGAATAAACATCTTTTATTCTATCCTCCATGTGGGCCCTTGTTCCAATTATTCTATGTCGTAAAACAAATGATTCCAGTGCTACAAATAATCTTGCCTTATCGGAATCAGATATATTGTATTCATAGGATTTTATTACAAATGGCATCATCTGAGTTTTTCCTAGAAGCGCAAAAGAATAAATTTCATAAATTTTCTTCTCATTAAAAAATGGCTTTAGGCTTTCAAAACTATTTTCTAATTCAAGTGTAAACTCCATTATGAATTTTAGAGAGTTTTTCTTATTTTTAATTTCTTTTTCAATTCTTTCTGTAGAAACATCAATATCAAAACTATTAAAATAGACCCGCAGTGCATATAATAAAACATCATCCTCATTTATATGATTTTCAATTGTCGCTATAGATTTATAGATATGTTCAAACCTCTCTTGAAGTTCCTTTATTTTCGCAAACTTTTCTTCTTCCTCAAGACTTGAAATCTGAACCTCATACATAAATTGCGCTTTTATAATCTCAAGTTTTGTAGGAGCCTTTCCTCTGTTGTTTTGAAATATGAACATTTGGATTGCTTCAGCTTCTTCATTTACAATGTGCGTTGTACAAACCGAATTTATTATACATTCTATATAGTTTATACAAGCATTTTCATCTTTTGATTTCAATTCTTTTTCAAAGAAATCAAAAGCTTCTGAAATTCTAAAAGAAGATAGTGTCTCTAAATTCTTTTTTGAAATTTTATTTTGATTAATTACATAATCCTTAAAAAAGGAATTATCATATTCAACGGTAGAGAACCTATACTTACTGTTTCTCTTTATTGTATCCTCTTTTATTTCTATTTCATCGTCTGTCAAAGGGCGAATACTTACAAGTTTCTTAAATACGGAGGAAAGGAAAATTTCAATTGTCGTTAAACGTTGTTGTCCATCAATGATGTTATATGAATCGTGTTCTTTCTGTTCAAAAAGAAAATGTCCGAAATAATATGGAGTAGCAGAATTACTATTTATATAATCATCTAAATCAATCAAAAATTGTTTAACTTGTTTTTCTTTGTCCCATGAATACGCGCGCTGATATTTCGGCACGGAAATAAAATTTCCACTTAACATTCTTCTAATTGTTGTTTTTGCTTCCATTTATAATTGCCTCCTATTTTTTTAGCCGCCCAACGGGCTGTCAACCTAACATTCGCTTAACCTGCATTTGCGGCTTGTCCGCAATGTCAGCGTTGAAGCGGGTGTTAGGACTTTTTTCTCTTTTGTTCCGGCAGTTCCTCATACATACCCAAAATCAAATCCCGAAGAAATTCACGGTTATCTATCGCATCAACTAAAATCATTTCTTTTGTACCGGCATACGGCACTTCATATGATGCATCAGGTATTTTTTCCATTACTGATTTTGTAGGCTTTACGAGAAAACGATCATCATATATCCCGCCGATGATTTTATCTTTATAATAAATTATATACTCTCCCATCATCTGTCGAAACCTTATATCTTCCAAATCAGAAAGCTGGTCAAGTACAAAATCTAAGTAATCTTTAGTAGACGCCATTACTTATTATTCTCCTTTTTAAGGTATAAAGCAACTTGCTATTTATATATTTTTCATTTCTATAAAGTAATAATGTCAGATTGAAATTAAAAAGGAAAGCATTTTAATATTTTGATATAATAGTCTCCTTTTTAAGGAATAAGCATAAATTAAACTAAAAAGTTTCTTTCTATCCGAAGCGATATTTAATAAACGGATTATTCTTTGATTGATATTGCAAATACCGATATATTTATATTTTCTACTATTTTAAAACTTCTAAATCTGCAAAGCTGCAAAATTAGCTAATTTATTCAAGTGATTCAATAACGATTGCAACAGATTTAATCGATTTGCTTGCAACCGTTTGTCCTCACACATAACCATAACTTCATCAAAAAAGCGGTCAACAGCAGGACGAATTTCCAAAAGCATTTGCAACAATGCGGTAAAATCGCTTTTTTCCCACAAATTTTCCCAGCGTTTTTGTGTTGCAGCCATTTTTTCCGCCAATTCTTTTTCTGCATCTTCTACAAACAAAACAGCATCAAAATTACCGTCAAGCTGCGAATCTGCCTGTTTTCGAACGATATTGTCCACGCGTTTAAAAGTTAGCACGGCTTTGTCAAAATCAGGATTTTCGGCAAATTTCGCCAATGCCGCCAATCTGCCCTGCAAAGAAACAAGATTGCAAATATCGGCTCCAAGAGCGGCATCAATCACCAATGTCGAAAAATTTTGAGCCGCAAAAAATGCCTTGAGTCGCAAAAAAGTAAACTCAAGCAAATTTTGCAGCGTTTTTTCTTGGGAAATTTTCCATTTAACACCTTCATAGCCGATAAAAGCAGCCGCAAAAATTTCTTTTAAATCCAACAGAAAACCATGTTCCAAAATAATACGACATACACCCAAAACCTGCCGCCGCAAAGCATAGGGATCTGCCGTTCCGGTCGGCATCATATCAAGCCCGAAACAACCGACCAATGTGTCCAATTTGTCCGCCAAAGCCAAAATCGCTCCGGCAACACTTGAAGGGACAGGAGTTGTCTGCCCGGCAGGAAGATACTGCTCACTCAACGCCTCGCAAACTGCCAGATTTTCACCTTGCAAATGAGCATAAATTCCGCCCATTATTCCTTGTAAATCATCAAATTCACAAACCATATCCGAAACCAAATCAGCCTTTGCCAAATATCCGGCTCGTTCCAAATCGCCCTGCATTTCGGGAGCAATCTTACTTGCCAAAAATCCTGCGAGTTTTGCAAGCCGCCGCGATTTATCCCCCATCGAACCGAGCGGTGCAAGAAAAACAACCTGTTCCAACCGTTTTTGCCATTCGGCAAAAGGAACTTTTTTATCTGCTTCCCAAAAAAATCGGGCATCTTCCAAACGAGCCCGTAAAACCCTTTGCCAACCGTTTCGCACTAATTCTTCATCGCCCGTTTGCAAATTTATAACCGTCAAAAAATACGGCAAAATCCGTCCGTTCTCATCTTCCAAGCCAAAAGATTTTTGATGTGTTTCCATACTGGTCAACAAAACTTCTCGCGGAAGTTCCAAAAATTTATCATCAAATTTACCCAAAAGCGGCACGGGAATTTCTACCAAATTTGTAACCTGTTCAAGAAGTGCATCATTCCAAAGCACATGTCCGCCAACTGTCCTGCTCAATTCATCACCTTTTTGACAAATATACGATCGCCGCTCATCTCCACGCACAACGACACTTGCTTTTTCAAGCATTGCCGTAAAATATTCATCTGCATGCGAAATAGCAAAAGGTAAGTCGCAAAGTACGCGGTGTCCGTATGTTTCCCTACCGGACTTAAGCCCTGCCAACTGAATCGGAACAATTTTGTCCCCCAAAAGTGCCAACAACCAACGTAGCGGACGACCGAAATAAAAACCGCTTTCTTCCCATTTCATTTTTTTGGGAAACGGCAAACGACAAACAACCTGCTCGCTGACTTTTCCTAAAACATCAGCTGCCGCTGCTCCGCCAAATGTTTTTTTAACTGCCAAATATTCGCCTTTTGGCGTTGTAAGACGATAAATTTCTTTAAAATCAACACTCTGTGATTTAGCAAAACCAAGTGCTGCCGCCTTGGGCAACCCTTTTTCATCAAAGGCAATATTCGCAGGCGGTCCCAAAATTTCTTTTTCTTCGAGCTTTTGCAAATCCGCCACATTTTCAATCCAAACAACCATACGACGTGGTGTAGAAAAAGTCGCAATCTCTCCATGTTCAAGCTGTGCATTCAAAAGCTCTTGCTCAAATGCATCCGCCAAAAAATCAGTCAGTTGCGGAAAAAAACGAGCCGGCATTTCCTCCGTTCCGATTTCCAATACAAAATTTGCCATCTTTTTTCCTCTTAGCCCTTTAATAACGGATAATTCAGTTCTTGACGTTGCTCCACATAAAGCCGAGCGATTTTGGAAGCTAAAGCCCGCACCCGCGCTATATATGCCGTGCGTTCCGTAATCGAAATCGCTCCCCGAGCATCCAATAAATTAAAAAAATGCGAACATTTTAAACAGTAATCGTATGCAGGCCATGGTAATTTATTTTCGCACAATTTATTACATTCCTCTTCACAGGAATTAAAAAAACCAAACAACATATCTTTATTGCTATAATCAAAATTATACTTGGAATGCTCAACTTCCGACTGATGATATATATCACCATAAGAAACACTTGCATTAAAAGACATATCATATACAGAATCTTTTTCCTGCAAATACATACAAATCCGTTCAATACCATAAGTAAGTTCAACACTAATCGGAAATAAATCAATTCCACCGACCTGCTGAAAATAAGTAAATTGAGAAATTTCCATACCGTTAAGCCAAACTTCCCAGCCAAGCCCCCACGCCCCAAGAGTCGGAGATTCCCAGTCGTCTTCAACAAAACGAATATCATGCTTGTCTTGCATAATTCCAAGGGTGGTTAAACTTTTTAAATACAAATCCTGAATATTCGCGGGAGCCGGTTTTAAAATCACCTGAAATTGATGAAAATTCTGCAAACGGTTAGGATTTTCGCCGTATCTGCCGTCAGTCGGTCGTCTAGACGGCTCCACATAAGCGGTTTTCCACGGTTCGGGACCCAAAACCCGAAAAAAAGTTGCCGGATTAAATGTCCCTGCTCCAACCTCAATATCGTACGGCTGTTGAATAACGCAGTCATAATCTGACCAATATTTTTGTAAATTGAGTATTACTTCTTGAAAATTCATCTTCAACTCCTCGTCTTTTTTACATTAAGACGCATACCATTTTTCAATTATTTTTTCTGCAGCGTGCAAATACCCGATTTTTCAAAAACCGCTCTTAACGCCGCACAAACCGACCACCCTCCCAAACCAAACCCAACTGCCCTTCTACAAAACTATCTATAAGCTGCATACATTCCTGCCGCATTTTACGGTCAAGCCGAACTCTCGCCCAGTACACGGGATCCTGCAAAAAAAGTCCCTGCAAAAAAGGCAAAACAAACGAAGAAAAAGAACGCCCTTGCCGCCCTGAACAATGCGGACAATACAAACGCCCGTCCTGCGGTTGAAAAAAAACTCGTTCTTCCTGTGCCAAATCCACACCGCAACGAGTACAAGAATGAATTTTCGGAAAAAAACCCTGCTCGTGAATAAGCCTTGCCCGAAATAAAAATGGAAAAAAATCTCCCACCTGTTCAGCATCATTCAAAATTTGAATAACACGCACCAGTAGTTCATAGCTGCCGTCTTCGCCTAAACCTTCCTGCGACAAAGCAGAAAAAAACAAAACGCAATTAACAGCCAAACCGAGACGAATAGAATTATGCTTTAAAAATGAAAATGAATTTAAAAGTTCGCCTTCTTGCAAAGTTAAATATCGATGATACTTATCGCTGCAAACTCGAAAGCGAACAAAAGAAAGAGCATCTAAACAACCGCAAAAACGTTTTTTACTTTTTTTTCCGCCAAAAGCATATGCCATCATCAGTCCGCTTTTGGGTGTAACAAACCGTACCCAACAATGATTTTCTCCGAAATCACCAACTTTTAGCACCAATGCTTCACTGGAAAATTCTCTAGTCATTTTTTGCGGTAAATTCGACAATCCGAACGGAACCGCTTCCTACAAGCGGATACGGCTTGCCGTTTAACTCAAGTTTTACAGCCGATGCGTTACCGACTTTTAAGCGTAATTTTTGCGTAAAAGAAAAAGATATACTTTTACCTGGATATAAAGTCCGCTCAATCTCCCGTCCGTCCACAATTGCCATAAACCAACATTCCCCGTCTACGGCAGTAAGCTTAAGGCTTCGATGTATTTCACCGTCAGCGGATTCAACACCGCTGACTGTCCGACCGGTAGAAATCTCCGTTTCTTTTTTGTCCGTCGACGCAGATTTTGACTTTTTATTCAAATCCGCACCATCTTTATCAATTGCCAATTGTTCATTTTTTCCAAAATCTTCAAAGGACTGTACAGTAGCTTGTCCATCTTCCATAACTTCATCTTCCGCTCCAGTTTTACTTTCAACAGGTAGCTCTTGCAGCGTTCCGACATTTTCACTTTGCCGTGTTTCTCTTTTTGTTTGTACAAAAGAAAAATTAAACCATACTATGACAATCAATATCAATAAAAATAATGTAACAAATGCTATAAGTCTTTTATGTTTATCAGAAAGAACAGTCGGCAACATAACGGTTGGTGTATTTATTTGTTCTTGATTACTTTTTTGAACAGGATAAATTTCTTCTAACAGTTCCCAGACTTCTTCTGTTTCAATCCCAAGTTCTTTTATATAACTCTTAATAAAAGATCTTGCATAGACTTCTACAGGCATTTTTTCTAATTTACCGTCTTCAATAATCTGTAAAATATATTCAGAAAGTTTTGTACTTTCTTTTATATCATTTAAACTTAATCCTTGCCGAATGCGTTCTTCCTTTAAAATCTTTCCCAATTCTTTCAATTTCATATTTACCTCAATCTATAACAAAGTTTCAACAATAGCCTTGCTGCGTAATTCTTGTAAAAATTCATCAAATCGCTTTTCACCAAGCTTTTTGAACAATATTTCCCGAATTTTTTCTCGCACAGCTTCATGCGATGCAACATCTTTGACTTCTATCCGAATACATTTTGCAACAGCATATTTACCGGCAAAAATAAACGGCTCACCAACTTCACCTTCTTTTAAACTTTCCAATCGTTGTCGCAACGAAGTATCCAATTTATTTAAATCAACAGGACCGATATTACCGTCCTTATCCGTTTCCAAACCATCGGAATACTTTTTAACAAAACTGCCGAAATCTGTTTTTCCTGCCTGCACTGACTGAAAAAATACATCAGCCTCACCTTGAGTTGACAACAAAACAAGCTGAAAAACGATTTCTTCCGGCAAAACAAATTCCTGACGATGTTCTTGATAATAGCGTTTAATATCTTCATCTGTAACCGCTACCTTTCTCTGTACCATATATTGTAAAATCTGATTCCGTAAAATATTCAAACGAATTTTTTCTCTAATTTTTTTTATATTCAATTCTTGTAATTGCAATTGTTCATTCAATTTTTCTTTCGTAAGTTTATTTGAATCTTTAATCAGACGAATATAATTCTCAACTTCAGAATCGGATACTTTTATTTTCAATCTTTTTGCTTCCTGTTCAATCAATTTTGCAACAATCATTTCATTTAAAACTTTTTTTTGCATATCCAAAAAATATTGATTTTCTTTATCTTCTATTTTTTCTTTATGCATTTGCTGCAAAACAGGTTGCATTTGTAGATTTAAATCATAAAGCGTAATAATTTCTCCATTTACAATACCGACAATTTTATCCACAAGTTGAATTTTTGCGTATAAAAAAGATGGCATAAAAAAAAATAAAAAAAAGAAAACTACCAAAAACCTCATTTTTTTCATATAATTTTCCAAATAAAATATATTATTAGTCTATAATACAAATTTTGCCAATTCTTCCGAAAGATTTAATAACGCCTCAACAAATGACATTTTCTGCAAGAATTGTACTTCCAATTTCGCAGGCGGAAAAAGTCGTACCCCTTCACATTCTGCCGCCCATTCCAACAAAGAATCAATATTCAGATTATGTTCACCCGATGGCCAAACAACAACAACTTTTTCCGGAAAAATATCAGCTCGTATCGTACCTAAACGGACAAGCACGAGCTTAAAACGCATAATCGTAAAAAATGTATCCAATTCAAGAGGAAAAATGCCAAAGCGATCTTCCAGTTCCGCCCGTAAGACTTCCAACTCCACTTCTGTTTTGCATGCTGAAAGCTCTTTATAATACTGCAGGCGACCGGCGGAATCAAGCATATATGTTTCAGGAATATATGCCGGAACTTTGATATTCATTTCCGGCTCGGCGAACTGTTTTTTTTCTTCTCCCTTTTGCAATGCGACTTCTTCTTCCAACATCTCTAAAAACAAATCCAACCCGACCTTACCGATATTTCCCGATTGCATCTCACCCAACAAATTACCTGCACCGCGAAGTCTTAAATCCTCCAAGGCGACCTGAAATCCAGCTCCCAAATAATCCAAATTCAAAATAATCTGCATTCTTTTTTTTACTTGCTCAGAAATCGTTTCCAAATCCGGCACGATAAAATATGCATATCCTTGAATTTCAGACCGTCCAACCCGTCCACGCAACTGGTACAATTGACCTAAACCGAAAAGTTGTGCCTGATCAACAATCAGTGTATTTGCTCGCGGAAAATCAATCCCCGATTCCACAATCGCCGTAGAAACCAAAATATCCAGCTCGCCGTGCCAAAAATCATGCATTGTTTTTTCAAGTACCGCCGAACTCATCTGTCCGTGAGCCATACCGACTCTGGCATATGGAACAAGTTTTTGCACATCTTCTTTAATCCGTTCAAGACCAACGACCCGATTATAAACCCAAAAAACCTGCCCTTCCCGTTCCAGCTCCCGCTCCAAAACCGCCTTGAGTTCTCCCATATTTCGTTCCATCAACGCCGTTTTAACAGGCAGACGGTCAACCGGCGGCGTTTCAATAACACTCAAAGACCGAATCCCCGATAAAGAAAGCTGGAGCGTGCGTGGAATGGGCGTTGCAGTCAATGCCAAAACATCAATGTCCTGTCGCAAACGTTTAAGGCGTTCTTTGTGCTTCACACCAAAACGCTGTTCCTCGTCCAAAATAAGAAGAGCCAAAAACGGTAAATGCACATCATCAGAAAGCAGGCGATGCGTACCAATAAGCACCTGAATTTCACCTTTTGCCGCTGCCTGCAAAATCTCCTTTTGCCGAGCAGACGAAACAAAACGGCTGAGCATCGCGACACGAATGGAATACGGCTCCATTCTCGCCTGAAAATTGCGAAAGTGCTGCTCAGCCAAAATCGTTGTCGGACAAAGCAAAACAACCTGATGTCCGACAATCGCAGCCCGAAAAGCCGCTCGCATGGCAACTTCGGTTTTACCAAAACCAACATCTCCGCAAATCAACCTATCCATCGGTTCCGCACGTTCCATATCCGCCAAAACCGCCGCTATCGCTTTTTCCTGATCAGGCGTTTCGTCAAAATGGAATCCAAGCTCAAATTCCTGATAGGCAACCGGCAGTTCATCATATTGAAAACCTTTGGCAACCTTACGATACGCATACATACGAACCAAATCATGAGCAATTTTTTCGATTGCCTTTTTTACCCTAGCACGGGTTTTGGTCCAACTCGTCCCACCCAAGCGATCAAGAACCGGCGAAACGCCTTCGGGACCTTTGTAACGCTCTATAACATTTATACGGTCAACCGGCACATAGAGCTTGCCATCTCCGGCAAAAAAAAGCAGCAAATAATCATTTGAAACATTTTCAACCTTAAGTCGTTGCAAACCGCCGAATCGACACAGTCCGTATTCCCGATGCACAAGCAAATCGCCGATTTCAAGTTCATAAAAAGACCGCAACCCCTGACCGACAGCCTTACTTTTTCGAACCGCTTCCGCTCCGGGACGTAAAATTTGTTCAGGAAAAATAGCGGTCTTATTCCAGTTTGCCGCCATACCGCTGCGAATTTCACCTACAAGAGCAAAAAGACCTTTTTGATTTAAATTATAAGTTTCAAAAAATGCCAACTCTTCCTTAGCGGCAAAATCAAGAAATTTTCGTCTAGAACTCTCGGAATGAAAAACAAGAACAGTTTGATTCCAATTCTTTTTTCGCTGCCGCAATTCATCAACCAAAGCCCTAACCGGTCGCTGCCTTTTGCCCGGCTCCCAAAAAAACTGCTCAAAAGCCGTATATTCCTGCTCAAAAAGTTCCACTCCCCGTCCCAAATCGCCAATCAGCAAATCATCAAACAACACCTGTTTATGCGAAGCGATTGTTTTACGAATTTCAGTCGGAAAAACCAGCAAATCCTGCCACGGCCAGCGTTTATCAATTATCTGCAAAGAATTTTGCCAAGCAAAAAACGCCTCGTCCAAACGAGAACGCATATCACGGGCATTGACACACAAAAAAACCGTATCTTTTTTCAACCAATCAAAAAGCGTTGCCCTCTTGCGTCCCCACATCGCCGGCAACAAATCCGGTTCAGCCTTTGTCATTTCTTCTTCCAAAAATGCACGAGCCAACACGCCAAGCTCACCGATTCGCGACAAACGGTCAAAAAAATCCTCCGTTTGGCTCGCTACAACCGAACCTTTTGAAGAAACAGGAACAAGCACGGCAGATAAAATTTCCTGCAAAGACCGCTGAGAACCCGGTTCAAAAAGCCGCAGCGATTCAATTTGTTCTCCCCAAAAATCAATTCGCACAGGCAGGCTATAACCGAGTGCAAAAACATCAAGCAAATCACCACGCAAAGAAAATTCACCCGAACGGCTTACGGTTGAAACACGACTGTACCCGTTTTCCGCCAAAAAAGCTGTTATATTTTCAAGGCGATATTCCTGCCCCTGCTGTAAAGACAAAAATGAAAATTTGCTTTCATCAGGGTGCGGCCAAGTTAAAACTAAATTTTCCAATGAAAGAATCAAACAAGTGGGAAAATCTTGCTGCAAAAAATAAAGAACTTCCCAGCGTTTGCTCCACGCTTCTGAGCTGTTTTCCCCTACAAAATACGAGGGCAAAAAAAGAAAATTTTTTTGAAAACCATCTTGAGGAGACAAGATTTTGACAAGCTGTTCGATATCACGGCATTCAGCAATCGTATTAAAAATCAAGACTACATTTCGCCCTTCACGCAAAAAAGCCTGTACGACTTGAAACTGCGTAAAAGCTCCACTTTTGTAGATATGAACACTTGAATTTTCTTTTAAAAATTGTTTCGTATCGAACAAAAATCCCACAAATTTGCCTCAAAAAAAAAGACCGCTGCAAGCGGCCTTTTTTACTCCTTTTAAAAAAAACTAAATCTGACTCAAGGCTTCCTTATCTTCGCTACTCAACAAACGGTCAAGGTCAAGCAAAATCAAAAGTCTGTCTTCCAGCTTACCGACACCTTCAATGTATTCTGAATCGACTCCGGCAACGACGGGCGGTGTCGGCTCAATGGTATTTGCCGGAATTCTAAGAACCTGCGAAACGGAATCCACAATAAAACCGACAGTCATATTGTCGATACTAATCACAACAATTCGCGTATCCTTATCATTTTCTTTAGCAAGTAACCTAAAACGTTTACGCAAATCTATAATTGGGATAACGCTTCCACGCAGGTTGATTACACCTTCAACAAATTCGGGAGCTCTTGGTACACGGGTAATTTCCAACATACGGATAATTTCCCGAACCCGAAGAATATCAACTCCAAATTCTTCCTCACCAATACTAAATGTTACCAACTGTTTTAATTTAGCATCTTGCTTCTTATTTTCTTCTGCCATACTTCACTCCCACTAAAAACAGATTAGAATTACACCTAATATTTGGATTTCCTATCAACAAGATTTTGAACTGTCAAGAACCTTGCTTTTTTTAATTATTTTCTTCCGATTCCAAAATATTGGAAACCAAAATTTCGTACAACATCGGGAAAATACAAATTGCGTCCATCAAAAATAACCTGTGTACGCAACTGTTTTTTTATCAAAATAAAATCCGGTGTACGAAACTGATTCCACTCCGTAACAACTGCCAATCCGTCAGCATTTGCAAGCATACCGTACTGTTCATTTACAATTTCAACCAACGGATTATCATGTAAAATATCTGCAGCCCGTTTATCCGCTACCGGGTCAAAAGCAAGAATTCGCATTCCGACTGCCGTTAATTTTTTAATAATTGTCAACGACGAGGCTTCCCGCATATCATCGGTATTTGCCTTAAACGCCAACCCCCACAACGCCAGAGTTTTTCCGATAACTCCGCCTTTATCCGCAAAAAAACGCAAAACAAAATCCGCCAGCAATTCTTTTTGAGAATTATTAACAGATTCAACCGCCTGCAACAATTTCGGTTCAAACCCCGCATCAACGGCAGAATGTACAAGCGAACGAACATCTTTTGGAAAACATGAACCGCCATACCCTACACCCGGATATAAAAAATGCTGCCCGATTCTCGGATCTTCGCTAATTCCGGCACGCACACTTCCTATATCCGCTCCCAAATACTCACAAATCCGAGCCATTTCGTTAATAAAAGAAATTTTGGTTGCCAACATACAGTTTGCGGCATACTTGGTCATTTCCGCACTTTTTACATCCATTATCAGCATTTTTTCTCTATTTCGGGAAAAAGGAGCATACAATACCCGAAAAAGCTCAGCTACCTGTTCATTATCCGTTCCGACAACAATTCTGTCCGGTTTCATAAAATCGTTAACAGCCGCACCTTCTTTCAAAAATTCAGGATTTGAAGCGACAAAAAAATCAACCTCAACTCCTCTTTTTTGCAGCTCATTTTCTACAATTTGCCGAATCTTTTCCGCCGTACCGACAGGAACGGTGGATTTTGTTACCAATACAACCTCTTTTTGAATATTAGCAGCCACTTCCCGTGCCGCCTGCAAAACAAAACCAGTATCACACGAACCGTCTGCAAGCGACGGCGTACCAACACAAAGAAAAATAAAATCTGCCTCCTGCATACCGTCTGCAAGCGAAGTAGAAAAAACCAACCGTCTTTCTTTTATATTATGCCGAACAATTTCTTCCAAACCTGGTTCATAAATCGGCAAATCTCCTTGTTGCAGACAATCAATTTTAATGCTGTCTTTATCAATACATGTTACATTGTTTCCCATTTCCGCAAAACATGCCCCGGTTACCAAACCAACATATCCCGTTCCGACAATACAAATTTTCATATTTTATCCTATTCAAGTTCCTGCCAAAAAAATACACCTTCTCGCAAAGCTTTTTTTTGTAGCGGTAAATTTTCTTTTGTACCATCTTTTTTTTCTAGCTGCACGATATTTTTACCGTTTTTTTTAGTTATCTCAATTTTTTGCACGCGACCGTCAACAATTTTCCCGGCAGCAAAAATCTTATCACCCGTTTTATCCTTTTCAACTTCAGATTTTAACGATGCCAAAACAGGGCTACGAAAAACACCGCCCACACAGGAACGCAAAGAAAAAATAACGGATTTTGCCGAATTTGTTCCGCTTGCAGGCAAAAACGAAGCAACAAAAAGAATTCCGGCTTTCAAAAGCGGTTTTTTCTCTATAATTTCACCGCCTGTAGCATGATGCCCTGGCAAATTTACAAACCAGCCCAAATGAAAATTTTTCGGCGAACTTGCACTTCTTTTTTCCCACCAATTAGGCGAAAATACCGTTGCTCGCCGAATGCCATCTTTGTCTTCAATTTTTTGCCGCAAAAGCGTTACATTTCCCGAAAACTGCGTTCCTGACGGAAAAGAAAAAGTGCCATTTTGTGCGTCAAACCGTCCCAAAATCCACTGCTTTTTTTTTGCCCCATTATCCCAAATCGTATACAGACTGTTAACAAAAGCAAAATGCGGCTCACTCGGAAATTTGCCTGTTCCAAAACTTATCAATACACCTTTTTGAGAACAATGCCGAAAAACAGTTACCGCCCCAACAATCGGCTGCGGACGACCGCCATACAAAGCTGTAAAAATCGGCTTTTCACCGTGCGACCAGCTTTTACATTTTTTTTCATGCAGAAAAAACTTCCAAATATTTCCCTGTAAATCTCCGGCATAACCGCTATCCGCCGTACCGTTTCCGTCCAAATCAACCAAAGTTACCGAGCAAATTCCATTATAAGGCAAATTACCGCAAGCAAATTTTGCTACAATCTCACCTGTTTTTCCATCAAAAATTTGCACCAAAGCCGATCCGTTTGCACTGCCGCAACCGTTTCCCGCAACCACGATTACCGGGTGTGTTTTATCATTACTTTTTGCAATTACTGCACTTCCGCAAATATTTCCGCAGTCTGCCGCCGTGAACTCAAGCTCTTTTTTATTATGTGGCAAAAAAAGTTTTTTCTCGTCTAAAGTTACAAGTGAAGAATATTCGGAGCACCCCGCTCCGATTTCGGTCGCAACTTTTTTGTAGCTTGCACCAAAAACCGAATCTGCATTCAAAAATAGTGCTACAAGCCAAAAAACAAAAAATACTTCAATTTTTTTGATTTGTTTTGTTTTATCTTTTTGTGACATTTCGTACCCAACAAATAACTTCAGTTTTTACCATTACGGCGTAACAAATTTTCTCACACCAAGACAAATAATCGGAGCAAAAGGATTTTTCTTTACTCGCACAAAAAACTGCATTTCCAAAACCTGCTCGGCATCAACATCCAAACTTTCCAAAACAACCTGTTTTTCAAGTCTACAAACCACAAAGGCATCGGAAGAAATACCAATGTCATTTTGCTGCCATTTTACCAAAGGAAGCTGCAAAAAATCTTTTTTTTTCGGTTTGGCATCCTGCCATAAACACCTATCTTTTAAAAAATTTTCATCTTTTTTCTGTACGATTTCAGCCGCTACACTCAAAGCAACCGCTTCGGCAAAAGCTAAATCCTGTTCATAACGTCTTTGGCTACCTGCCATTTCAAGCTCAAAACGAGCCTGTCGGGAAAGGCTCAAGGCAAAACAGCCCAGCACCAGCAACAAAATCAAAACCGTTACCGTTACAAAACCGCTACTCTCAGTCATTTTTTACCTTTGTCAACCGATATTTTTGTTCGTGATTTTTACCCCAACTCACTGAAAGCACAATATTTTTTATCCCCAAATCGGCTCGTTCCGCTACCGTCGTCCGAAGCGTATAAACCGTACGACCGAGCGTTTTTTTCTCCTCATTCGGCAAGCAACTGTCATAAGAACGAGTCGCCAAATCATCAAGCTCCGAGCGAGCCAAAAAAGTCGCCATAAAAACCGTTTGAGCCAAGGCGGTATCTCGACTTGCCCGTGCCTGCATACCTGCAAAAGCCGCAACTGCACAAGAAAGAATAAAAACACCGATCAAAACATCTAAAAAACTAAATCCGTTTTTATGCATATTTTTCTTACAAAAATAAGAGCTTATAACCATTTTTTTATAAACCCCTGTTTCGGATTTTTACCCACGCTTGCAAACAATATTTTTCAGTTTCTTTTTTGGAAGAAAATTTTCCGCTCAAACACCCGCACAACCGAATATTTACAGCTTTAATTTCATGCAATTTTCCGACAGGATTTTTCGTTTCGCCTCCTCCCGACAAACGGTACACAAAATCCAAATCCGTCATTTCAAGTAAACCATCTTTGGCAGAAAGCGGCTGACTGCTTTTATTGGAAAAGCGTTGAACGGTTTTATCCTGTAAGCGGTAACCAATATATTCCATATCATTTAGCTGTCCGTTTTCGTTCGTATCGAATGTAAAAGCAACGGAATTTGCTCCACAACCACTAGCAAATGAAGCAAAACCGAAAAGCCCGGTTCCTCTAGGGTCAAATCCTGCCATTCGCAGCTCATAACTCATCTGCAAAAATGCGGTGTGTATTTCCTGTTGCAAAAAATTTTTCTCCGACTGACGAGCATGCAAACGGCTGGTACTGACAAAAAAAGCTGCCAACGCAGCCAAAACCGAGAGTCCAATTCCAGCTGCAAGCAAAAATTCCACAAGTGTAAAGCCGCCGTTATTTTCCAAAAACCGTTTTTTTCGCCACATCTTTTTCCAGTCGGGAAGCCCCGTTTTTACTGATTACAATTCTCCACACCCGTCCACCTGCCGAAAAATATATACTTCCCGAAGAACTTTCCAAAATTCCCCGCCGATTAAACCGCAACGGTTTTACTTCAGAAAAATTCGTTTTTTCGTCAACTCGCACCTTTCCCGAAAAATCAGCAAATACGATTTGTCCGAGCAGACTGTCTTCTCCCGAAAAAATTCCGTTTCCGTCTTTATCCAAAAACGCCCAAAACCTCTTAGAATTGACCGCCAGCACTGTTTTTTGTCTTTTACTCAACGCTGCAGTACGAGCTTTGTGGATAAGCAACCGCATATTAAAAGCTGCCGTATTTAGCCCTAAATTTGCCTGCAAACGAGGAACAAACGCTTTTCCTGACACAAGAAAAACGCTTAAGAAAAAACAAACAAGTAACAATTCAAGCAAAGTAAATCCGAAAATTTTGGACATAAATTCACAATATTGGCAAATGATAAAAAAACACATATAAGTTTTTAAAAAATATCTGTTTCTGTCAATTCAAAGTACCGAAAAAAATTGTGCATACAAATAATTCAAAAAAATAAAATATTGCAGGGAAATATGATTATCGGAATAGGATTTGATCTTATAGAACTGATAAGAATCGAAAAAGCCTACAAAAAATTTGGCAAAAATTTTTTACATAAAGTATATACCGACCGAGAAATTGCAGCCCTTCCGCTCAATGCTGTTCCTTATCTGTCTGCCCGTTTCGCCGCCAAAGAAGCAGCTGTTAAAGCTCTTGGTACAGGATTTTCAAAAGGCATTACACCGAACCAAATCGAAACCGTCAATCTCTCTTCCGGTCAACCACAACTTTGTTTTTTACAAAAAGCATACGAACATTTTTTGGCAAGCGGAGCAAATAGCGTCCATATCAGCCTTACACACGGTAAAGACACCGCCGGAGCGGTTGTCATTTTGGAACAAATTGCGTAAGCTGATTTCAATTTTATGAACATTAATCCTGATTTTTTTTTAACAAACGAGGAATATATGTTTGCACCACTTCCAACCCCTAAAGAAATTACCGCTTGGGAAAAATCAACCATAAACGACTTCGGTCTACCTGAACTTGTTCTTATGGAAAGTGCAAGTAGGGAAGCTCTTCACATTTTGCAAAGCCGTTTCGACAATCTGCACGACTGTTCGGTTATTATTTTTGCAGGACCGGGCAATAATGGCGGTGATGCCTTTACTCTCGCCAGACATCTGCACGAACAAGGATGTAAGATACTTATTTTACATACAAAACTCAAAGACGAATACAAAGGAGCGGCTGCCGCTCAGCTAACAATGATTGAAAAACTCGGCGTGGCTTGCTCCTACCTTCCCGAATATGATATTGATCTGCTTCCATCTATCGACATTGTCATTGACGGACTTTTCGGAACAGGACTGGTCGGTGAAATCAGAGAAGAACGGCTACGGTGGATAAAACGGGTCAACAGAGTCGGCAAAAACGCTTTTGTCCTCGCTCTTGATATTCCCTCAGGACTAAACGGCATTACCGGAGAACCGATGCCGATTGCCGTTAAAGCCGATGCAACCGTTACCTTTGAGGAAGCCAAACTCGGACTTTTTTTGCCGCCTGCCAAAGCATTTGTCGGCGAACTGATAGTCAAAAAAATCGGCATTCCCCATAATATAAAACAACAAAATCCGTGCAAACATTTCGCCATTACCGAAAAAATTTTGCAAAAAATAAAACAACCAGATTTAGTTATGCACAAAGGTATGGCTGGACATTTACTAATTATCGGCGGTTCGGAAGGACTAACAGGAGCTCCGACCTTAACGGCTCTTGGAGCGTTGCGTGCCGGAGTCGGACTGGTAACAGTTGCCGCTCCCGAAGAACTTTGCCCGATAATTAAAAACAATTTTCCCGAAATTATGACCCTGCCGCTTGTCCAAGGCAAAAAATGGTCAAAAAAATGTATGGAAATCCTAACTCCTTTGCTGCCCAAATTTGACAGCGTGGTTATAGGTCCGGGGCTTGGACGCGACCAAAATGCCAATGAATTTCTACAGGCATATTTGCAATCACCCCATTCCAAAACAATTTATGATGCCGATGCACTGTATTTTCTGGCTCAAGACGAAAAATCGAAAAGCGGTCTAACAACCGAATGCATTTACACGCCACACCCCGGAGAAATGGGACTCTTTTTCGGGGTTACCACGGAAAAAATCAACCTCGACCGTATCGGCTTTGCTAACCGTTTTATTCAAAAATTTCCCGGTACGCTCATTCTCAAAGGTGCGGCGACAATTGTCGCTTCCAATACGGAACAATCCATTTTTGTTTCACCTTTTACCACGCCATCTTTGGCAGTAGGCGGTTCAGGCGATATTTTGGCAGGAATTGTCGGCACACTGCGAGGACAAAATTTTTCCGCCACGGATACCGCCACACTGGCAGTGTATTGGCACGGGCTGGCAGGTCGGGAACTCTTAAAACAATTCCCTTTACGAGGAAATCTTGCCCGCGAAATCGCAAACCAACTTCCATTTGTTCTTAAGGAGGCTTTTTTATGCTCACAGCAAAAGACATTATGACCCCAAATCCATTGACCGTTTCATCAAAAACACTCATCGGCGAGGCGGTTACACTTTTACTTGAAAAAAAAATCAACGGCATGCCTGTTATAGACGACGGCAAACTTGTCGGAATTTTATGCCAAAGCGATTTGGTAACTCTGCAAAAAACGCTGCCGCTACCTTCGGTTTTTTCTTTTTTAGACGGATTTTTTTCAACGGCTTCATTTAATAATATTGAAAAAGAACTCAATAAAATCTCAGCCGTTACGGTAGGCGATGCCATGACCAAAAATCCGCATACGGTTTCACCGCAAACTCCACTAGAAACAATTGCAACGCTTATGGTTGAGCAAAAATATCATACTTTACCAGTTGTAAGTAACGATGAACTGGTCGGTATAATCGGCAAAGAAGATATTTTGCGTTCTCTTGTCAACACCCAAAAATGATTTGTTTAGAAACACTTGAACAAACACGGGCTTTGGGGAAACTTTTAGCAGAAATTTTTCCCAGATTTAACCCGATTCCGGCACTACTGCTAGACGGCGAACTCGGATCCGGAAAAACAACCCTGACACGGGAAACGGTTTTACATCTTTCAGGCAGCGAAAATGCGGAAATCTCAAGTCCGTCGTTTACATTGGTAAATATTTATCCAACCTTGCCACAGGTTGCCCATTTTGACCTGTACCGAATGGAACACAGCGGTTTTGAACAGGATTTGGAAGATATACTTTTTAATCCGGCTTTTTTTATTATTATTGAATGGAGCTGTTTTTTACCAAAAGAATATATGCCACAACACTTTTTGCACCTTGTTTTTCAAACCGAAAACCAAAGACAGTTGCAATGCTTTGCAAACGGCAAAAACGGACTGGCGGCACAAGCACAACTCCAAAAAATTTTTAAATTTTCAAGTTAAGGAGCAAAATTTTCAATGCGAATTTTAGTACAAAAATTCGGCGGCACATCGGTTGCCAATGCCGAAAGGCTTTTGCAAGTAAAAAATAAAATCACCGACGGTTTTGAACGCGGTTTTGACAAAATCATCGTCGTGCTTTCCGCTATGTCAGGAGAAACAAACCGTCTACTCGCTCTAGCCCATGAACGCTGTTCAAACCCCGACCCGGCGGAAATGGATAGCCTTGTTTCCACGGGCGAACAGGTTTCTGTAGCTCTTTTTGCAATGCTGCTTAAAGAAAACGGCATACGAGCACGTTCGGTTTTAGGTTTTCAAATACCAATTCACACCGATACCGAATTCGGTTCTGCCCGAATTTTGGACATCAACTCCGAAAAAATCTCTCAACTTCTCGAAAACTATGATGTTTTGGTTGTCGCCGGTTTTCAAGGCTACACCGTAACCGGTCGCATTTCAACACTGGGACGGGGAGGCTCGGATACTTCGGCAGTTGCACTGGCGGCAGCAATGCAAGCTGAACTCTGTGAAATCTATACAGATGTCGAAGGAGTTTATACAACAGACCCCAATATTTGTTCTAAAGCACAAAAAATAGACCGTATCAGCTATGAAGAAATGCTTGAAATGGCAAGTATGGGAGCAAAAGTTCTGCAAATCCGTTCCGTTGCATTTGCAAAACGATATAATATTCCGCTTTTTGTTCGTTCAACATTTTGTAATAATACAGGAACTCTACTTACCGAGGAGGATGAAAGTATGGAAACAGCAATGATTTCAGGTATTGCTTATGATAAAGACCAAGCCAGAATAACACTTGCCGATGTAGAAGATAATCCGGGAATTGCCGCACAAATCTTTTTGCCTATTTCCAATGCAGGAATTATAGTCGATATGATTGTACAAAATCCAAGTCATGACGGACTTACAGATATGACTTTTACTGTTCCCCGTGCAAGTCTCAATAAAACACTTACTATTTTAGAAAAATTAAAAAGCGAACTATCCTATAGAGAATTGTTATTTGATAATGCTGTCAGTAAAATCTCCGTTATAGGAGTCGGAATGCGAAATCATTCTGGCATTGCCGCCATTACTTTTTCGACATTACAAAAAGAAAATATCAATATTATGATTATCAGCACTTCTGAAATAAAGATTTCATGTTTAATTGAAGAAAAATACACCGAACTTGCAATCCGTGCTTTGCATGAAGCATTCGGTTTGGACAAAGACGAATAATGCCACCAACAATTCCACTTGCAGAACGCATTCGTCCGACAAATATTGAAGAATTTTACGGACAGGAACATCTCAAAGACCGACTTATCGCCATGGGCAAAAATCGGCTGTCCAGCTTGCTTTTTTTCGGACCGCCAGGCTGTGGCAAATCAACAATTGCCCTTTTGCTAGCAAGTACACAGGGCAAACAGTTTTTACGTCTAAGTGCTCCCGAAACGGGCATCAGCAACCTCCGTAAACAAATTCAAGGCGTAGAAATTTTAATTTTGGACGAACTGCACCGTTTTTCCAAAGCACAGCAAGATTTTTTTCTTCCATATTTAGAAAACGGTTCTTTAACACTGCTGGCGACCACGACGGAAAATCCGTCTTTTTGCATTACGCGTCAGCTTCTTTCACGGCTGCATGTTTTACGACTGCGACCGCTCAGTCATACAGAACTAACGGGAATTGCCAAAAAAGGGACAGAAACACTTAAAACTACGCTGCCGGAAGAAAGCATTGATTTATTGGTTTCGATTTGCAGCGGCGATGCGCGTACACTCCTCAATCTGGTAGAATACACCTGCCAACTCGACAAAGATAAACAACAAGTCAGTTCACTCAAAGATTTACTGCCGGAAATTATTTTACGAGGAGACAGAGACGGCGACAGCCATTACGAAAAAGCCTCCGCCATGATTAAATCCATTCGAGGCAGCGACCCTGATGCTGCGGTGTATTATTTGGCAAGTATGCTGGAATCAGGCGAAGACCCGCTTTTTGTCTGCCGCAGGCTGATACTTTCCGCCTCGGAAGATGTGGGATTGGCTGACCCGTCGGCATTGCCGCTGGCTGTTTCCTGCCTGTATGCGGTACAAAATATCGGTATGCCGGAAGGATTTATTCCCATGTCCGAAACGGCAATCTATCTGGCTCTCGCCCCGAAAAGTAACAGCAGCTATGCAGCTTACAGAGCAGCCCAACAAGAAATCCGCTACAACGGAGCATTACCCGTTCCGCTCCATCTGCGAAACGCTTCCACTCCGCTGCAAAAAGAATGGGGCTACGGCAAGGGCTACAAATATCCGCACTCTTTTCCGGGAGCATGGATACAACAGGATTACCTGCCGCCACAACTAAAAAACAGAACATTTTATGAGCCAAAAACAGAAGGTGCGGAATCCAGACTTAATGCGTGGCTACACAACAAAATCAAAAAAGGAGCATAAATTAAGCATGCTTTTTTGTAATACTATTTCATTACAAACAAAACAATCTGTACCAACCAAGACCACAAGACCGATCTTTAAGAGCCAATCCCTTTATCATCAAAATCTAAACAACCTGAAAAACAGCAGACCGTAAACCGTAACCGAACAAAGCGAAATTCAAATTCCAAATAATCCCCAAAAACAAAATAAAAAAGAAAAAATATAAGAAAAACAGCAAGAAATGCTTGACTTGCAGTCATAAAATTGACACCTAAGAACTACGCCAAATAACGACAGTAAAAATCGAGGAAAAAATGCAACTTGATACTTGTGGAATCTTAGGAAACAGCCCAATCTGGCAAAAGGTTTTTCGCGTACTCGCCAAAGTCGCTCCGACAAGCAGCACCGTACTCGTTACCGGCGAATCTGGAACGGGAAAAGAACTACTCGTTCGGGCAATTCATGCCAACAGTCCCCGAAAAGACAAACCGTTTGTACCGATAAATTGCGGTGCCATTCCGGCAGAACTGCTCGAATCAGAACTTTTTGGACATGAAAAAGGAGCATTTACCCACGCTATTCGTTCCCGTGCAGGAAGATTTGAGATGGCGGCTGGCGGAACAATTTTTCTTGATGAAATCGGAGAAATGGAACTAAGTTTACAGGTCAAAATCTTACGAGTTTTACAAGAACGGGAATTTGAACGAGTCGGCGGCAACAAAACAATCACAACCGATGCACGGGTCGTGGCAGCGACCAATCGGGATTTGGAAAAAGAAGTGGAAAAAGGCACATTCAGAGAAGACCTTTTTTACCGCCTCAATGTCATTCCCATGCACTTACCGCCGCTTCGTGAACGAGGCGACGACATCATTTTGCTTGCCAATATGTTTTTGGAGCGATTTTGCAAAGAAAAAGACCAACCGAAAATGTCAATCGGTAAAGAGGCGGAAAAATTCCTCAAATCCTACCCGTGGCCGGGAAATGTCAGAGAACTAGAAAATTTTATGGAACGCATTTCCATTCTTAGCGACAACAATGTCATCTCCCCTGCTGATTTGCCGGCAAAAATTCTTAATAACGAAATAAACGAACAAAACATTGAAACCGATAATAAAACACAAATCACAACAAAAACCGAAGCATTCACTATGCCACATTTATCAGACCTGCAAAAATGTGGTTTGGGAATGAAAGAATTTTTTGATGCAATGGAAGACAATCTTTTAAAAGAAGCAATACAAGAAGCGGACGGCATAAAAAATAAAGCCGCTGATTTATTAGGAATAAAACGCACAACCTTGATTGAAAAATTACGGAAAAAAAATATTCAATAGATACGGAATATAATATGACAAGCAGGCTTTTTTTTATTTTAGCATTGCTCGTCCTGATTACGGCTCAGGTTTCTACCGCTTTGTCCCTAACTTATTCGTGGAACAAAATGCCACAAAATGACCATCTGGTTTTCCGCTTTGAAAAGCATTACCCGACACTCAAGGTTACCAGAACCGGATACAACCAACTCACAATTCCGTTGCCAAAAGATTTTTGGAAAAAAGAAAACAAAACACTGCCAACCATTTTTCATACTTCCAATTTACTGAATCGAATCGATTTTTTGCAAGATGCCATTATCATTTCACTCAAAAAACAAACTGTCGGCTTTGTTTTCACTCCGCTTGAAACGGAAAAAACCTTCCTCGTTGATATTTTTCATGACCCTGTCGGAGCGAACTGGATACCACCAGAACCCAGCAAACAAGTCGAAAAAAAGCAAGAAAAATTGCCAAAAGCAAAAAAATCACCTGTTGCCCCCAAAACCAATAACATTGAACAACCGAACCTTGCGACGAATAAAAAACAAACCGTTCAGGAAAAACCGATAAAAACTTCCGAAAAAAACGAAAAACAAAACAGCAAAGCCCAAGAAAATAACGCCCAAAAAGCAAAAACGCCGACCAAAGAGGAAATACAACCTTCTCAAAACACAAAAAATGAAAACGAATCCCAACCGGAAGAAAAACAAGGAATTTCCCAAAAACAAAAAACTTCAAACACAAAAGAAACCGAATTGTCCGAACAATCTATCCCAAATGACAACCAAGAAGTAAAAAAAACACCCAAAAAACAAGAATCTTTCAAAATGCGCGGACAAATTCAAAATGCGTCCGCTGAAAATCCGGCAATTTTCGTCACCAACAATCAACCGTCCGAAACTTTAGCGAAAAATTCGACAAAAGATTCAAGCCGTTCAGATAAAAAATCAACGCCTTCATCTCAAGATAAGTCGGACACACCAAAACAAACCGATGATAACAAACAAAATCTTCAGGAAGAAAACAAAAATCAACAAGCTCAAAACAATGAAGAAAAACAGAACTCTGACCAACAAACAAAAGCATCACAGCCGACAAAAAAGAAAAAAAAGTCGGGCAAACCTCAAAAAGGTGATGATTTAGAAAATTTGGACCCGGTAGAAATTCCCGGCACTGATGAATATAACAAGAAAAATTTTGAAGATGCCCAAAACGCCATTTATAACGGCAATACCGAGCAAGCATTTGAGGCTTTAAATAATTTACTTATATCTTCAAATATACCTCCCAAAATGCAAGAAGAAGTATATTATATGTATGCAGATACTTTATTTGAAATCTCAATTTCCGATTTTGCAAAATCATTTCAACCCATAATGAAAGCATATCAAAAAGCAATCAATTTCAATCCGCGTTCCAAACGGATTCCACATGCTCTTTTACAAATGGGACATGCCAATTTGCTTGTCGATAACATACCTGAAGCGACAGGATACTTTGGACTTTTGAAAAAAAAATATCCACGAGATGCAGGAGTTCCAACAATAGATTATCTTTGGGGTGAATATTATACCCGAAAAAACGAACCGCAAAAGGCAACAAATTATTTTCAAAAAGTTTTGCTAAATTATCCCGAATACAAAATTGCAAAACCAAGTACAATCGGACTTGCACGAGCATTAAACGAACTTGATTACAATAAACAAGCCGATGAAATTATGGAATATTTCAAAAAAAGATGGCCCCGAGCCTACATTTCAGAACCGTCTCTTTTGATGCTTGCAGGAATTATTGCTCAAAAAAATAACAAACTGGAAACAGCAAGAAAACTTTTTTCACTTTACTACAATATTTATCCCGACGGTTCAGATGCCGACACCGTTATGGCTCGTCTTGGAGACATTGCACTTTTACAAAACAGAAAAAAAGTTGCCAAACGATTGTACGAAAAAACGGCAGAAGATTTTCCCGACCGAGAAGGCGGACTCATCGCCCAGATGCGACTTGCGGAAGAAGGTATTTTTGACGCTCCTTCAGTCAAAGATATGTTCACGGTTTTCGACCGCCCGTATAATCTGCAACCGGAAAAAATTTACCGCAAAATCATAGAAAATTACCCCAAAAGTCCACTGGCTCCGGTTGCCCGTCTCAAACTTGCCATGTGGCTTTTGTGGGAAGACAAATACAAAGAAAGTATTGAAGAAGTAGACACCTTTTTACAAAAATATCCGCACAGTCCGCTTCGCCAACGCACGACGCTAGTCGGACAAAAAGCCTTTGAACAACTGGTTACCGAACATGCCAAAGAACAACGCTTTGTAGAAACAGCCGCATTTTGGAAAAAATATCCGTTTTTACAAAACACCGAACTCACACCTGAACAAAAAGTTGCCTTGGCACACGCTCTTTGGAAAACAGGAGATGCTCAAAATGCTCTACAGCTTGCTCAACCGTTTTTACAGCAAAAAATTGAAAAAGATAAAGCCTCGGAGCTGATTCTCGACCTTGTACTGTCAATTTATACCGACTCGCAAAACTGGGAAGCCATTACCAAACTTGCACCGCAAATAACAAACTGGGAACTTCCCGCACAACAGCAACGGCAAGCAGACTATGCACTTGCTTTAGCATACGAAAATTTAGAAGAAAATGATAAAAGCGAACCTCTTTGGCACAAACTGGGACTAGATACCGGTCTACAAGATGAACAGCGAGCTTATGCTCTATATTTTATGGCTCAAAACGCCTATGCTAAAGAAGATTTGGCAAATGTTGCTCTTTTCGGCAAAGAAGCCTTAGACCTTTTACTTACTCTTTCACCACCTGACGAACCAAAAATTAAAAATTCTCTTGATCTGCTCATACGTGCAACCGAACGAAGCGGACGTAAACAAGCAGCTCTGTCTTGGGCTTTAGAATACGGCAAATATGTCAGCCCGGAAATGGAAGAATGGCCAGCATTCACCTATCGTTTGGCAAATTTATATAAACTCAATTCTGATATTGAAAATTGGAAAAAGAAATTAAATGAAATTATCAATCTGGCACCGCAATCAATTTACAGCCAGATGGCGACTTCGGATTTAAAAGGATTTGAACTCAATAAAGATGCACAGCGATTTTCCTAAAAGTTAATTTGCCAGCAATTTTCATCAATTTTTACAACCTGTTTGCCACAATTTCCAAAATCTGCCGTACTCGATGCAAATAAGTATGCCGGTCAAGAATTTCCTGCTGCCACGCCTGCTTCAACTCCTGTTTTAGCAGGGGAGATCTACGCAAAGCAACAATTTTTTTCCAAGCCTGTTCAGGAGTAGAAAAACTAATAAGTTTAGTAAGTCTATTTGGAAAAAGTAAAAGTCCTTGGGTCTTATCCGTCAACAAAAATCCACCTGCCGCCCAAACATCAAAATGCCGCTGGGTTAATCCTTTCGGTAATTGCAAACTTGTAAGATTTATAGAAAATTCCGCTCGTGCATATAAATCGGGTAAAGCTGAATAATAATCCACATTTCCGTACAAATTTGCTTTCGGTATAATGTTTTTCCAATTTTTATCACCAAAAATTTGTACCGTTTCCTGTTCATTTAAATACTTCAATACATATTGCCGCCAAGCAAGATTACAACTTTCAGCGGCAAATCCCCTTTCTCGCCATTCAAAACTGAACCAATTTTCCGGTTTACCCAACTTTTGTAAAAACCAATCAAGGTCGGGACGATTTCCTATCTTAAATAATTTTTCAGCTTCCAGGGCAAGCCGTTCTTCAAATCGACAGCCGGCAAAAAACTTTTCTTTTCCCGGAAACGAACTGCTGCCCACAAAAAAAAGACCTTTTTCTTCTTCTTTTTCACAGGGTTTAAAAATTGTCGGGTCAGTCGCAAGCGGCAAATGCCACACTTTGGCCCCAAAATTTTGCAAACAAGGTACAAACCAGCCGTCCGTAAGCAAAAGCTCGCATTCCTTCCACAGTTCAGACCTAAAACGGCTAATAAGATGAAACGGATTGTCAACGCACCACACCAATACCGGAATACCGCATGCCCGTAACAAAGCGATATTTTCTCCCAAAGAATCAAGTCCGCTAAAATTGATACTCAGCCAAAAAAGCGGAGAATGGAGACAAATCATCTCGTACAGCTCTTTTGCCGTCAGTATTCTGGCAAGCGAAACCGTTAACATATCTGCTTGGAAAAACGCCTTTTCCAGTTCTTTTTTTATAAGTGCCGTTTCTTCGGCTGCCAAAAATACCGTTTGCCGAGTTTTTGACTCAAAATTGTAAGCAAGAATTTGTGCCTTGACTGAACTCCAAAATGTGGGAAAAATTCTACTTTCCGGCATATACTCGTGAATTGTCGGCTTATATGCCAATATTTTTTCCAGTTCATTTTGATTGATTTGCTGAAAATTTGTCGGCACCAAAGTATGCCATTTTTTATCTACTTGACTGAGAAATTGCGGACTTTCCAAAAAATAAACAGGAGAGTTTTTGGGAAAATTTACCGGAATATTTGCCGGATTTACTCCAAGCCCCAAAAAAAGCTGCACCTTACTTCCCTGCGTACTGCAAAAATAACGCTTCCCATCAGGCAGCGTATTACTTTTTCCCTGTTCATTTTTTAGCTTTACACAAAATGATGTGCTTGGCATACTGAAATTTTGCAACATTTTCAGACGGCACCTTTTTAACAACAACTTTAATAACAACCAAATTTTGTCCTAACTGTACGCAAATTCTGGAAAAAAAGAAAGTGAAAAATTATCAGGATTATTATTTTCAAAAAGCAAAAAAAGAAAATTATCCGGCTCGCTCCGTTTATAAATTACAGGAAATGAACAAATCTTTTCATTTTTTTCGTCCGGGACAAAAAATACTGGATCTTGGAGCTTGCCCCGGTTCTTGGTCTCTTTTTGCCGCCGAACAGGTCGGAGTGCAAGGTCTTGTCATCAGTGCCGATTTAAATATACCTGAAACTGTTTTTCCGAAACAGGTACATTTTTTTCAAGAAGATGTTTTTAAGCGTTCTGAAAATTTTTCGATACTGCTTGAAAAATATGCTCCGTTTGACATCATCATGAGCGATATGGCTCCAAAAACAACGGGCATTCGCCTAACAGACCAAACCCGTTCGTTGGAATTGGTCGAAGAAGCTTTTACAGTCGCTACAATATATTTGTGTACAGGCGGAGCTTTTATTACCAAAGTTTTTGAAGGTCCCGATACCCGAAAAGTTGCGGACAAAATCCGTCTTTTTTTTAAACGGTTTAAATGGTTTAAACCCAAAAGTTCCCGCTCAGAAAGTAAAGAAATTTTTTGGGTCGGCTTAGATTTTAAAGGAGGAAAATAATGGCAGGACATAGTAAATGGAAAAATATTCAACACCGCAAAGGTCGTCAGGATGCTAAAAAAGGTAAAATATTTACCAAAATAACCAAAGAAATCATGCTTGCCGCCAAAGACGGCGGCGGTGATCCGAACAGCAACAACCGACTGCGGGCGGCAATCGAAGCTGCCAAAACAGTCAACCTGCCCAAAGACAAAATTGAAACCGCAATCAAAAAAGGAACCGGAGAAATAGCATCTGAAACAATTGAAGAAATTATATATGAAGGCTACGGTCCGGGCGGTGTAGCGATTTTAATTGATACCGCTACAGACAATCGTAACCGTACCGTTTCGGAAGTGCGTCATATTTTGAGCAAACACGGCGGTTCGATGGGTGCTTCCGGCTGCGTGGCATGGATGTTCAACAAAAAAGGAATACTGAGTTTTAACAAAGAAAAATATAGCGAAGAAGACCTGATGGAAACAGGAATAGAAGCCGGAGCGGAAGACTTCGTTGATGACGGCAGCTCTTGGGCTGTACATTGTACTCCTGAAAATTTCTCTGCTCTGTGCGAAGCCTACACGACAGCCGGTTTTACAATTGAAGAAGCAGAAATTACCATGATTCCGCAAAACACGGTCGAAGTTGATGTGGAAACCGGTCAAAAATTACTCAAAATGTACGATTTACTGGACGAACACGACGATGTCCAAAATGTATATGCCAACTTTGACCTGCCCGAAGAACTTTTACAAGAAATGGAAGGATAGTGGGCGTTACGGTTCTTGGAATTGACCCCGGTTCACGTGCAACAGGCTATGGAATTTTGCACGAACAATCTGGTCAGCTAAAACTCATTGATGCCGGAGTTATTCGTCCACCGGCAAAAGCTGAGCTGGCTGTCCGACTGGGGTATATTTTTTCCTCAATTCAAAAACTCATCGAAACACATAAACCGCAGGAAGGAGCGATAGAAGATGTTTTTTGCTCCCAAAATGCATCTTCCGCTCTCAAGCTAGGACAAGCCAGAGGAGCGGTTTTGGTCGCTTTTGCAATAAACGGAATTACGGTTTGGAATTATGAACCCACGGCAGTCAAAAAATCCATAGTCGGAGTAGGACGTGCGGAAAAAAATCAGGTAGCATTTATGGTCGGACAAATTCTTGGTTGCAAACCGAATTGGGCAAGCGATTGCAGCGACGCTTTGGGCATTGCCCTATGTCATCTTAATCAACGACGAATGAAAAAAATAACGGGACAAATATGATTGCATATATTGAAGGTCGCCTGCTTGAAAAAACACAGCGTTCCTGCGTGGTTGTTACAAATTGCGGTGTCGGCTACGAACTTTTTTTAACAGAAAGAGACTTGGGCGGACTGCCAGAACAAGGCGAGCAGCTTTTTTTCCATGTTGCAACCGTTGTACGCGAAGATTCCATTACAATGTACGGTTTTTTAGATTTTCAAAACCGCCATCTTTTTAACCTGTTATTAACCATTCCTAAACTAGGTCCGCGTACTGCTTTGGCTTTATTAAACTTTTTTACACCTGAAAATCTGGTCGAAACTGTAAACCGAAACGACTCCCGAACTCTTGCTCAAGTTCCGGGAATCGGAATAAAATCAGCAGACCGTATAATTCTTGATCTAAAAGACAAGCTCCGCAACACTAATTTCAATTCGAACAACTTGAAAAATCTCACAAATAATTTACAATCATCAACACAGCAGGAAGCTCTCGACGTACTGACAGGACTAGGATATACACCGATAGAAGTTTCCGGACTAATTACCAATATTCTTAAAAATGACCCCGAAATTGATACGGCATCGGCGATACGACAGGTTTTAAAAGAACTTGGTAAACAAAAATCATGAACAAAAATTTTCAAGACGAAAGCATCAGACCGCAAACATTGAACGAATTTATCGGACAAAATGAACTGCGAGCAAATCTGGCTATTTATCTCCAATCCGCCAAAGATCGAGGGCGGGCATTAGATCATGTTTTGCTACACGGCAGTCCCGGACTGGGTAAAACATCGCTTGCTCAAATTATGGCAGCGGAACTAGGTGTAAATTTGGTTACAACTTCAGGTCCAGTACTAGAACGAAGCGGAGATTTAGCTGCAATTTTAACAAGCCTCAACCGTAATGATCTACTTTTTATTGACGAAATTCACCGAATGCCGATCAGTGTAGAAGAAATTTTATATCCTGGTATGGAAGATTTCAAACTTGATTTAATTATCGGTCAGGGACCTGGAGCCCGTACTGTCAAAATTGATTTAGAACCTTTTACACTAATTGGAGCAACAACCCGTATCGGTCTACTTTCATCTCCCTTACGTGACCGTTTCGGAGTTTTATGCCGACTGGAATTTTATTCTGCCGAAGATTTAACTCAAATCGTTCTGCGGGCAGCTCGCATTCAATCCTTAAAAATCGACAACGACGGAGCTTTTGAAATCGGCAAACGCTCCAGAGGAACTCCCCGAATTGCTAATCGACTGTTGCGACGTGTACGAGATTTCGCCCTTGTAGCGGGACAGGATTGGATCGACAAAAAAATTGCTGCCAAAGCTCTGGAAAAAATGGATGTAGACGATTCAGGGCTGGATTATATGGACAGAAAAATTTTATCCTGCATTATTGAAAATTATAACGGCGGACCTGTAGGCATAAAAACACTGGCAATTGCCTGCTCAGAAGAAGTACGAACAATAGAAGAAATCTATGAACCTTATTTAATGCAGCACGGTTTTCTCAAAAGAACTGCCAGAGGACGAATGGCAACACACAAAGCATACGAACATTTACACAAAAAATGACACAAAAACATAAAATAAAAATAGTTTTTTACAGCAATGCAACTATCCGTTATCAACATTTTACCCAAAATAGGATGAAACAATGAAAATTATAGAACCCGGTTTTATTATTTTAAAAATGCCGACAGAAGAAGAATGTTTAATACATTTAGAAGAAGCAGCCCGCACCTGTTACAAATCTGAAGATAAAATTAAACCAGGTTCGGCAAAAAACCTACTAACTCGCATTATCCGCACCGGTCACGAAAGCGTATTGGAACATGCTTCAGCAAGCGTCCGTATTATCTGCGACCGCGGAATTTCGCATGAAATTGTACGCCACCGCATTTGTGCTTTCAGTCAAGAAAGTACCCGCTATGCCAACTATTCACAAAACAAATTCGGCAACGAAATCACCGTAATCCGTCCGTTTTTTTGGAAAGAAGGAACGGATCAATTTATCCGTTGGAAATCCTCTATGACAGCGGCAGAAACTATATATTTAGAATTAATAAAAAACGGTGCGTCAGCACAAGAAGCCCGTTCTGTCCTGCCAAACAGCCTCAAAACCGAATTGGTTATGACAGCAAATATGCGTGAATGGCGACATATTTTTAAACTACGTTGTGCAAAAGCAGCACACCCGCAAATCCGCCAGATTATGCTGCCTTTATTAGCAGCAATGTACGGACAAATTCCGCTAATTTTTGAAGATATATATACGCAATTTCAAAAAGAAATGGACTTTTGGAAATAAAAAATCAAAAAAAAGACTGTTATTAACAGTCTCAAAAGCTCGCCTAATCGGTGAGCTTTTTATTTTTACGGGGAAAAATAATGTCTTTAATGAAAGAAATAGAAAGAGAAGTAAAAAAACGAAGAACATTTGGAATTATTTCCCACCCTGATGCCGGGAAAACGACACTTACGGAAAAATTACTACTTTTTGGCGGTGCGATTCAAATGGCAGGAACAGTCAAATCCCGCAAAGCCGATCGCCACGCCCGTTCAGATTGGATGAAAATGGAACAAGAACGCGGAATTTCCGTAACAACCTCAGTTATGAAATTTCATTACAAAAATTTTGAAATCAATCTTCTGGATACACCCGGACACCAAGATTTTTCTGAAGATACATATCGGGTACTGACCGCGGTCGATTCTGCTTTACTCGTTATCGACAGCGGCAAAGGTGTTGAGGCACAAACACTCAAGCTAATGGATGTATGCCGTATGCGGGACACTCCGATTATAACTTTCATCAACAAACTCGATCGAGAAGGCTTAAATCCACTTGATGTAATGGCTGATATTGAAGATAAACTGCAAATCGAATGTGCCCCGCTAACCTGGCCAATCGGTATGGGTAAAAATTTTCAAGGCACTTACAATATTCACAAAAAACAAATTCGCCTCTTTCAAGGCGGCGAAACGCGACGAACAAATTTAGAACTCACCTTACAAATCAACGACCCAAAACTTGAAGAACTATTAGGCAAAGAAACGGTTAAACAATTGCGGGAAGAGCTGGAACTTCTTGAACAGGCAGGAAATCCTTTTGAAGTGGAACGCTACTTGAGCGGCTCACAAACACCTGTTTTTTTCGGCAGTGCGATTAACAATTTCGGTGTACAGGAACTCTTGGACAATTTTATCGAACTTGCTCCATCTCCCCGTCCACGCCAAACACTCACCAGGGAAATCTCACCGTTTGAAGAAAGCTTAAGCGGTGTTATTTTCAAAATTCAGGCGAATATGGATCCCGCTCACCGTGACCGTATTGCTTTTATGCGCATCTGTTCAGGAAAATTCAATCGAGGAATGAAATTGCGACATCATCGAATCGGTAAAGATATTACCGTTTCCAATGCCACTATTTTTTTAGCCCAAGATAGAACAGGCATAGAAACGGCGTATGCCGGAGATATTATAGGACTTCACAACCACGGAACAATTAAAATCGGTGATACATTTACAGAAAAAGAAGAACTCAAATTTATTGGCATTCCAAGTTTTGCACCCGAACTCTTTCAACGAGTAATTTTAAAAAGTCCACTTAAAGCAAAACAACTGCAAAAAGGTCTTATACAACTGGCAGAAGAAGGTGCTGTACAGCTTTTTCGTCCCCTTATGAACAATGATTACATTTTAGGAGCGATAGGTATTTTACAATTTGATGTTATTACAAGCCGCCTTAAAAATGAATATAACGTTGATGCCATATATCAAACTATTGATCTAAGTATTGCTAGATGGATAGAAAGCGACAATAAAATCAAACTAGAAGAATTTAAAAAGAAATTTCAATCCAATCTTGCACTAGACGGATACGGAGACTTTGTTTATTTAGCTCAAAATAAATGGAAACTAGATTATATATCCGAACAATGGCCTGATATTTATTTTTATGAGACAAGAGAACATATATAAGATTATTGAATAACTACAAAATCAATACAAAAAATTAACAGTATTTCTAATATTTTTCATACTTTTTAAACGAAAGTATTAATTCTTTTTTCAATTTTGATGACATTATTTTAGATTGCATAGATCAAAATCTAATCGCCCTGAAAAAAAGAACTCTTTACCTATCAGGACAAAAACGGTTTCATTTCTAAAAATAACCCGCACGAACTAACCGGCTACGCTACCAAAAATTTACCGCTTTAATCAAGCAACTGAAACGGCGTGCAAGTTCTACACGGAGCGAAACCGGCGAAAAAAGCCGCACATACCGAGGGAAAAATCACCTGATTGCCTCTTACAGGACAGTACGGACAATTTGGTAAATGAAAACGCAGACTTCGACGGTTACCATAAATCGGAGAAATAGAAAGATTACAAAGTGTTGACCAAAAACCTTTCCTGGCGGCAATCGCTTCTCGCTGAGCAGCCAAAAACGGCTTGGCAACAATTTCAAACCCCTTCTCATTTTGGTGCGGAAAATAAAAAGCGACTCCAGAACGCAATAAAATTTCATTCACATTTTGCCCGTTAGACAAAAACACAATAGCTAAAATGCGTTTATAACGATCATATCCGAAAGTTTTAAGCCGCACCATCTTGCCTGCCAATAAATCAGCTGTTTTCTGCTTGGCTTCTAAAGCAAAATATTGCGATGGCTTTCCTTTTTTGCCAATTTCCGGCGTATCCACGCCCAAAAATCGCACAACGAAACCGTTTTTTAGACGAATGGTATCGCCATCATAAATTTTTTCAACAAAAAATAATTTTACCGAGTTTTTAGCTAAATCTTTTGCCCAAACCAGTTTTGTAAAAATCGGACAAACAAAAAAGAAAAAAATAAAAAAAATAAAAAAGCCCCTACAGACTTGAAGCAAAGAGGCTTTTAAAAAGAATAATTTAACTATCATAATAAGAACGAAGGTTCTGACTTCGATTAGGATGTCGCAATTTTCTCAGGGCTTTTGCTTCAATTTGACGAATACGTTCACGGGTAACATTAAAAAGTTTGCCAACCTCTTCCAGCGTATGATCGGATTTTTCACCAATCCCGAATCGCTTCCGCAAAACCTGTTCCTCTCGAGGAGTCAAATCTGACAATATCTCGGCAATCTGTTCCGCCAGTTTGGTATTAACCACTTCTTCCGCCGGAGCAATCGCCCGTTTATCTTCAATAAAATCTCCCAAAGAACTATCTTCTTCATCGCCAATCGGTGTTTCCAATGAAATCGGTTCTTTGGCGATCTTGAGAACTTTTTTCACTTTCTCAAGCGGATAATCCATTCGTTCCGCAATTTCTTCCGGTAGCGGATCCCGTCCCAATTCCTGCACCAAATAACGAGTAGTGCGAATAAGCTTGTTAATAGTTTCAATCATATGCACCGGAATACGAATAGTACGAGCCTGATCGGCAATCGCCCGAGTAATGGCTTGGCGAATCCACCATGTTGCATAAGTCGAAAATTTGTATCCGCGTTGGTATTCAAACTTATCTACCGCCTTCATAAGTCCGATATTTCCTTCCTGAATAAGGTCAAGAAATTGCAAACCGCGGTTTGTATATTTTTTGGCGATACTGACAACCAACCGCAAATTTGCCCGAATAAGTTCCTGCTTGGCATTCAAAGCATAACAATTACCTTTTTTAATTCGCCACAAAATCTCTTCCAACTCCTCAACCGAATGCGTACAGCGTTCTTCCAAGCGGTCAAGAATTTCCCGCTTACCGTAAATCATTTCTTTGAAAGAAAACAATTCTTCCACAGTCAAACCTAAAGTATCCGCAGCCACTAAAGGCTTTATTTTCCGTTGTTCCAAATCCTGAAACAAGGAAAAAATATCATCTGTTGTTTTACCTGTAGATAAAATATACGCCGACAAATCTCGACGGCAGTTATGCATTTGCTGCACATAATCACTAACTGTTTCAATAATTCTATCTATCAGATTTTTTTCCAACTTTATTTCACGCAAGCAATGAACAATTTCTTCTTTAAAATCCATAATTCTTTTTTGAGAAGCATATACTCGACGATCACATCTTGAGCATTCTTCAAATTTTCCATACAGACTTTTCTTTTTTCTATATATACTTCCTACTTCTGCAAGTAGTTTAATAACCCTATCTCTCTGGTTCATCTCTTCTTCGGAAGGATCATCTTCTTCTATCGTCTTTACTACATCTTTAAGTTTGATTTTATTTTCATTAAGATCTTCTCCAACCGTAATAAGTTCTTCAACTGCAACCGGAACTTCAACAATTGCATTCAAGACTTCCAGTTCTCCCTCTTCTATTTTCTTAGCGATATAAACTTCTCCGTCTCTATCTAGCAATCCAACAGCTCCCATTTCTCGCAAATACATACGAACAGGGTCTCCGCCTCTGGAAATATATTCACTTATCTCGTCCTGTTCAGGTTGAACCTCAAAATCAAGATCAATATCGCCGACATCTTCTTCATCATCATCAAGACCTTTGCCGTCTTTTTCGTTAATGATGGCAATATTCAATTGTTCAAAAATCTGAATGATTTCGTCTATTTGTTCAGGACTGCGAGAAAAATTACTCCCCGGAAGTGTTTTACTAACTTCCTCAACAGTCAGAAATCCTTTTTTCTTTCCTTCGGAAATCAAAGCCTTAATCTGCTGTATTTCTTTTATATTTCCCATTTTTCCCCCTATGTTTGAAAAAAGATACGATACTAAAATGTCTACGATTGCAAAGTTTGCTGATATTCTTGCAAAATCCTCTCAACCTCGGAACGATTACCGTTTTTTTGTGCAATCTGCAATGCATTTTGCAAATGTTCCTGCCGCCGACTCCGAAAAGTATGCACAATAAAATCCTGAATATCCGTCCACAGCCCTTCTTTATTTTCCGAAATAAAAAGTTGCGAACTCTGCACCCAAAATATCCGTTCTTCGTTTGAAAGCCCTGACAACAGTTCTTGCTCGGAAAGAGTATTTAATTTTTCCCAAAATTCTCTGGCTGAAGAAGATTCCAAAACTCCCAAAATCCCGAGTTCAACCATTTTTTCTCGATATTCTGGACAGTTTACGGCAAATGCCAACAACTCCTTTTCTTGCTGAGAAAAAAGCTGCTTCTGAGAAGATTTACGAGCAACAACTGGTTTATTTGCCTTATATTGCTGATGCGAGTTTCGCAGTTCAGCTTCATTTAAATCAAGCCCGCGTGCCAATCGGGGCAAATAATACGCTCGCAACTCGGGCTGCACCAGTTTTCCCAAAAACTGCAAAGCCCAATGCAAAATATCCGCCGGTGCAAAAGCCCGACGAATTTCCTGCAAACAAAAATGCAACCCGTCTTCAGCACTCGAAAGAAGATTTTGCAAAGCCTCAGTTCCACCTTTTTGCAAAAGGCTGTCGGCATCTTCGCCTTCGGGAAAAGAAACCACGGAACATTCCAATCCGTGCAACAATATCATTTCCGCACTGCGAAGAGCGGCTTTGCGACCTGCTCCATCTCCATCAAAAAGCAATTCTACCCGCCTACTCAAACCTGCCAACCGCCGCACCTGAAAAGGTGTCAATGCCGTTCCCAAAACACCGCAGGCATGCCTGAAACCGAAACGAGACAAAGCCAAAACATCGACATAACCTTCTGTTAGCAAAACGGACTTTTTTTTGCCGATATCTTTTCTGGCTTGATATAGTCCGTATAAATGTTCACCCTTGGTATAAATCGGGCTGTCGCTGCTATTAAGATATTTCGGTTCGTCTTCCGCTTGCAACGACCTTGCCCCAAAAGCCACAACCCGTCCGGACAAATCATGAATCGGAAACATGAGTCGCCCCCGAAAACGGTCGTAAGAACGATTGCTTTTATCAGATTTGGAAAGCAAGCCGCTCGTTATTCCCTGTTCTTCACTATAGCCGATTTTTTTCAAATACTCGCTCAAACTTTGCCAATCTGGTAACGAATATCCCAAACCGAATTTTTTACAATCTTCAGGCGTTATACCCCGAGTTTGCAAATATTTTTGCACCGATTGCGGAGCGTGTTGCAAATTTGCCGCAAAAAATTCTTGAGCCGTCTTATGCATATCAAGACAAACAAGATGCAACTGTTCTTTTTTTTTACCGGCAGCCGAAAGCGGTTTTAATTCCACTCCCGCTTCCACAGCAAGTTCTGCCAAAGCTGTTTTAAAATCAAGTCCGTTAATTTCTTGATAAAAAGTAATAATGTCTCCGCTCGCCTGACAACCAAAACAATAATAAAATCCGTCTCCCACAGAAAAAGATGGTTTGGTCTCGTTATGAAACGGACACGGTGCGACCCAACGACCGCCAGCCTGTCGCAAATCGACATAACGACCGACAATTTCCAACATATCAAGCCGTTCTTTGATTTCTTCAATAACCGTTCGTCCAGACATTTTTAAAACCTAGCGAAGCCGGGCAAGCGTAACACCCTCGCCACCGCAATCCGCCGAAGCAAATTTATACGAAGTGACAAACGAAAGTCCGCCAAGCAATTCATGCACCGCTTCTTTTAAAACACCATTTCCTTTGCCATGAATGATTTCCAATTCGTCAAAACCTGCCAAAAGAGCGTTATCCAAAAATTTTTCTACAACCGAAGCAACCTCTCCTGCCCGGTACCCACGAATATCAATGCGAAAAGCCCCCTGTTTTTCCCGTCGCAACAAAAACGGCATTTCTTCCCGTACAATTTGCTTTTCAACAGGAAGAACATCGTGCAAACCGACCCAAACGGAGATACCGCCAAAATCCAAGCGAAGCGATTTTTTCCGCTTATCAATATCCGTAACAACACCGTTCTTTTCCCAAGCCTGATATAAAACCGTTTGCCCGACTATAAAATCATTCGGCTTGGGCGATTCCTGTTCAAGATTTTCGCTCAGCGGCAAAGTTTCCAATTCTTTGCGAAGTTCTGCCAATTTTTTAAAAGCAGCTTTACGACTCAGTTTTTCCGCTTTCCAATCTGAAAAAATTTCACTTGTCTGCCGTCTGATTTCATTTGCCAACCGCTCTTTTTCTTTTTGCAATGCAAGACGCTGTCGTTGCATTTTTTCTTCTAATTTTTCTCGCTCCGCCTGCAAAGCCGCAATCTCTTTTTCCCGTTCCACACTCAAAGCGTTTAAACGTTCAAAAAGTACTTCCTGATTTTCACCACCCTGCATAAAACGGTACGCCTGCTCTAAAATATGCGGCGGCATTCCATATTCTTTGGCAACCACAAAAGCCTGACTTGCTCCGACCTGATCATAAGCAAGCCGGTAAAGCGGTTTTTTACTTTGCGGGTCAAAAAGTACAGTTGCCGACCGAACAGCCTCGTGGGTCATAGCAAATAATTTCAATGCCGGAAAATGCGTTGACATTCCGACTTGTGCCGAGCGTTCCAACAAAGCTGCAAGTACAGAACGAGCAAGTGCCGAGCCTTGTTCGGGATCCGTTCCCGTGCCGAATTCGTCCAACAAAACAAGCGAGTGTTTATCAATCTGATTCCAAGCAGTGGAAAAAGCATGAATTTGACCGCTAAATGTGCTTAAATTTGCTGCCAAATCCTGCTCATCACCCATAAAAACAAAAACAGAATCATACCACGGCATCGAACTTTCCTGTCCAACCGGTACAGGCAAACCGGAAAGTGCCATCAAAGCGATCAAGCCCCAAGTCTTCAAACACACGGTTTTACCGCCGGAATTACCGCCAGAAACAATCAAAGCTCGCTGTTTTTCTTTAAGTTGAATATCGACAGGAACTGCTTTTCCTTTATCAAAAACTAAAAGCGGATTACGAGCCTGCCGCAAACAAAGCTGATGGTCATTTCCTATCGCTAAAATTCGCCCATGACACTCGCTTGCAAATCGAATTTTGGCAAGCAGCACATCAAGCCTTGTCAGCCAATGAAAAACCGCTTGCAACTCTTCAAAACAACCGCGAGCAATTCCGCTCATAAGCAGCAAAACTTTCCGCTCTTCCAACAATTCTTTCTGCTTCAATTCCTGCAAACGGTTATTGAGTTCGACCAAAAACATCGGCTCAAAGTAACAGGTCTCACCGCTTTGCGAATAATCATGAACAATACCGGGAAATTTTCGTTTATAATTAACCTTTAACGCCAACACATAACGGTCGGCGGAAAGAGTGAGTAAATCACTTTGCAAAAAACCGGTATCCTGTCCTTCAAAAAAATCATATACCTTACGAGTACACAGTGAATGAATACGACGAATTTCAGTTCGAACACTATACAGTTCTAGAGAACTCTCGTCTTTGAGAGTCCCGTTTACCGCCAAACAGCGATTTAAAATCGACCATAAATTTTCAGGAAAATCATAACTGTCCAAAAATTTTGCTAATTCCGTGTTCTCACCAAGCCCTTCATTTTTTGTAAATACATCCCAAGCACCGCGACCGATTTGCAACATTTCATACAAGAAACGACAGGCATCTAGGTCAAGCTCTTGCTGTCCGGCAAGGGCTGCACAAACACCGCTCACATCTTCAAACGGCATCAAAACAAAATTTTGCCGTTTTTGCCAACAAGTCAATTGCTCCAAAAGGGCGTTTTCAGCCTGTAAATCGACAAGAGTTGTATAAGGAACACAGGATTTTACCGCATACCGTCCACTTTCAGACACGGCATAACGACTAAGAATATGAAGAACTTGGGAAAATCCCAATCTGTGAAAAGTTCCAGCTTCCATAGATTTAAATGAATGCCGAACTATACGGTCAAATGCTGACGCACAAGAGTGCTAAGAGATTTTCCGTCAACCCGACCTTGATAACGAGACAACACGGCTTTCATCACTTTACCCATATCTGCCGGACTGTTTGCTCCCGTAGTAGTAATCGCTTCAACAATGGCAGTTTCAATTTCTTGTGGAGAAAGGGACCGGGGAAGATAAGCCTCTAAAATTTGAAGTTCCTGTTCCTCTTTTATTTTCAAATCCTCTCGCCCAGCCTGTCCGAATTGAGCAATGGATTCTTTGCGTTGTTTGGCTTGCTTTAAAATAAGAGCAAGAACATCCTCATCCTGCAAATCTCGACCGGCATCAATCTGAAAATTACGAATTGCTGCCTTGAGCATTCTCAAGACAGCAACTTTTTCAGACTCTTTTGCCTTATATGCTAAAAGAAAATCTTGTTCAATTTTATTTAAAAGGCTCATTATATCTGCATCTTTCTATTTTTTTTCGCCAAACGCTTTCGAGCGGCAGCTTCTTTTTTCTTCTTTTCAATACTTGGTTTTTCATAATGCTGACGTTTTTTCAATTCTGAAAGAATGCCTGCCTTTTCAACCTGTTTTTTAAAACGACGCAACGCATAATCAAAAACATCGTTTTCTCCAAGATATACTCCCGGCAATATAATCACCCCCCCCATCATTAAAAAAATTCCATTTTTTTAAGCTTATATCTTTGCTCAAAATACTATAAATAAATAAATAAATAAATATCTACAAAAAACTAAAAAATACAAATAAAATCACTAATAAAAAATGACCCGAAAAAGAAAGGGAGGACTTCACTTTTCGGGTCATGCTGAAAACTTAAGGTTGCGTTTTGGATTGTGCAAAAGTATCTGCCAAAGACTTAAAAACCACAACGCCTAATCCGCTACCCACAACAAGAAGCACTGCATATAATGCTCCAAAGAAAATAGCATGGTCAGGCAACCATAGAGGCAAATCCCAAGGCAACATACTGTGTACAGTTTCTCCGTGCAACACAATGTTCTCCTTAATTTATACTATCTTTCAATGCTTTTCCGGGCTTAAATTTTACAACCTTACACGCCGGAATCTGCAATTTTGCACCGGTACGAGGATTTCTTCCTGTCCGGGCATTTCTTTTTTCAACAACAAAGGAACCGAAGCCGGTCAAAGCCAAACGACCTTCGCCCTTCAATACTCCTTGAGCAACCTTCAAAAAAGCATTCAAGCTCCGCTCTGCATCAGCCTTAGAAAGACCTGCTTCTCCTGCCAACTTCGCAATCAAATCAGCTTTTGTCATTCGAATCTCCTCCACAATGTTACGGGCAACATGCCCTCAAAAAGGTTAAAAACATTCTTCCTCCCTCTGCCAATTCTACTGTTCATTCGAAAAATATTTCTTTTCCGAATACGCCAAAATTGTTCTTTTATAAAAACTTTTTTGACAATCTTTTTTAGCGGTAAACAAAATTAAATATAAAAAATCAACTTTGAAACCAACCAAAAAACAACAAATCGTCTTTTAAGCTAAGAAGTAATCGTTTGTCTAGTACTCCAAACACTTTTTTTTTATTTTTTTGCAAACAATTCGCTCAAAAACAAAAAAGACTGTGGCGTAATATTTTCCGCACGACTCTGTTTTGTCAAGCCAAAACGATCAAGCCACGCATCAAAATCCTTATTCCAAAAAGATTTTAACACTCCACCAATTTGTTTTCGTCGCTGCTGAAATAATAATGCCAAAACTTTTTTGAGTGCCTTTTTATCTACTTTTTGAGCAATCGGCAAAAATTTTACCACAGCCGAGTCCACTTTAGGACGCGGAAAAAATACATTCGGACTGACTGTAAAAACATATTCGACCTGAGCAAATATCTGCACCCAAACCGACAAAGCTCCGTATGCTTTTTTTCCCGGACAGGCACAAATACGCTCGGCGACTTCTTTTTGTACCATAAAAACAGCTTCACAAAAATTCGACCGACTCACAACTTCCCAAATAATGGGTGAAGCAACATTATAAGGCAGATTGCCAATAATCTGGTCATGCACGCTTTCCCAAGAAAATTGTAAAGCGTCCGTACAAATAACCTGCAATCCGGCAAATTGCTTTTGCAAAAACGGCACAAGCGAACGATCTTTTTCTAAAACCGTAAGCGGCACTCCGGATTCCAGCAAAAAACGGGTTAATGCTCCCTGTCCCGCACCTATTTCCAACACCGGACGATTTTTATCAACCAAAGCAACAATCTTGCGAGCGATATTTTCATCTCGCAAAAAATTTTGTCCCAAACTTTTTTTGGGTCTATTCATCGTTCTTCCATAAATTTATGCAACCGTCGAATTTCTCTTTTTTTCCGATATGCCCGAATTACTCGCAGAGAAAAAAAATACGTAATAAGTCCTGCCGGAATACCTACAATCACGCCACCAATCATCATTACAACTACCAAATCCCAACCCTTGTGCAAAAGTTCCAAAAACTCAAATTGTCCGATTGCAAACTTCGGCACTCGCCCGGGCACAAAAAATTTACCGACCCAATACAAACCGTAATAAAAAATTGGCAAAGTCGGCGGATTGGAAACCAGCGTCCCTAAAAGAGCAAGAATTTTATTCCCGCCAAAAATACATGCCAAAGCCAAAACCGCCAAACTCTGAAAAGGAATAATCGGCAAACAACCGATAAAAACACCAAGACTCAATCCAAGAGCTGCCGTATGCGGTTCGGATTTCACTCGCAAAACACGCAAAAACCAGTAGCGACACAGCCGAAACATTTTATCCCAATTTTTTTTCATACTCGTTTCCACCAAAATCTCAAATCAGCACAGCCCTAGCAAAAACAAATAAAAAATGCTAGCTAGCAAACAATAAAGCATAACAATTTAACCCCGAAATCACGAATGCAATCTCTTTTTCTTATCGGTCTGCGAGGCAGCGGCAAATCAACTGTCGGTCAAGAACTTGCCAAAAAACTCACGCTACCGTTTATTGACACCGACGACATCATAGAAAAAACTTATGCCACAAGCATTTGCCAAATTGTCCAAAAATACGGCTGGCAAACCTTTCGAGACTACGAAACGCAAGCTCTCAAACAAATCCGTTCAACTTCGGTTGTCGCTACAGGCGGCGGCATCGTTACCCAAAAAATCAATCGCGAACTACTGACCGACAAAACCTGCCTCTATCTACAAGCTCCAATTTCAGTTTTACTTAAAAGACTGCAACAATCGGCTGATTGCAACCAACGACCGCGACTTTATCAAACAAATTCACAACCATGCAGTCTACAACAAGAATTAGAACGTTCATTGCAAGAACGAGAACAATATTATCTTATTCTTGCAAAAAAAAATATTTTTGATGCAACTCTTCCGATAAATACAATAGTTAAAAATATTATTAATACAATTTATTCTTAAAAAAGTATTTAATAAATTTTTCTTCTGGAAAAATTTGCACCCAATACGGAAAAAGTATTTTCAACAATGAAAAGTGCATTTTCATCATATTTAAATACAATCTCTTCCAATCTTCTCAGCTGAATATTGTTTGTAACAGCCATAAGAACATCTTTTTGTGAACGGGTAAACATTCCGTGCCCATGCAAAAAAGTTCCTCCTTGATGAAGAGTACGAGATATTTCTTCTGCAATAAGCGGAATTTCATTTGAAACAATAAGTACAAGTTTGCGTTCACTAAATAAACTTAAAACCTTATCAATTGAAACAGAAGAAATAAATACCATTATCATCGAGGCAATAATCAAATCTAAATTCAAAATAAATGCACTGGCAATAAAAATACAACCATTCATTATCAAATAAAAACGACCAATACCCAAATTATATTTTTGAAAAAAATATACAGCAATCACATCAGCTCCGCCGCCGGATCCAAGCGATCGCAAAATTATTCCAGATCCGCAACCCATTATCATTCCGGCAACAATAGCGGCATAAAGCTGATTATCAATTTGCAGCTGCATATTGATTAGCGGATATCCGGCGGAATTAATCAACGCCGCCAACATACTGTATACGAAAAAACGACGGCTAACCTTAAACCATGCAAATAAAAAAAGAGGAATATTAAGAAAAAAATACCAAACCCCGGGATCAAACAAATGAGTATGATAATAAATTAACGAACATAACCCAAAAAGCCCGCCCGGTAAAAACGATTGCTGCACAGCTACGGATTTCAGTCCGAAAATAAAAACTCCAGAACCGATCGTAATCAAAAAAATATTCCAAGCTATACTTTTCCATGATACGAATTCTTTCATATATTTTTCAAAGAATGTCTTTTTTGTATTTATTATCATTTTTTCTTTTTTACTCTTTTTAAAATTTTATTCTAACCGGCAAAAACAGTTTGCCATTTTGCAAAATATTCCTGAAATTTTCCTGAAAAAATCGCTTTTCTTGCTCCACGAACTAAATCAAGATAAAAAGTCAGATTGTGAATAGAATTAAGCCGATATGCCAATAATTCCTGTGCATGATACAAATGGCAAAGATAAGCCCGAGAAAAAGTACGACAAGTATAACAATGACAATTTTCGTCAAGCGGGCTATCATCTTCTCTAAATTCGGCTTTTTTAATATTGATTTTTCCTGTCGATGTAAACAAAGTCCCGTTTCGGGCATTTCTGGTCGGCAGTACACAATCAAACATATCAACACCGGCATTGATACCGTGTAAAATATCAAGCGGAGTTCCAACTCCCATTAAATATCTAGGTGAATTGACCGGCAGCAACGCCGCACTCGGATATAAAATATCAAGCATTTCCTGCTTACTTTCCCCGACACTCAATCCCCCCAAAGCAAATCCGTCAAAATCAATTTCACAAATTTCTTCAATACTCCGTCGACGTAAATCCTGAAAAAATCCACCCTGCGTAATCCCGAAAAGCAATTGATCGTTCTTACCTTTCGGATGTGCAACTCGACAACGTTTTGCCCATTTTGTCGTTATGGCAAGAGATTTTTCCGTATAAAGAAAGTCAGCCCCGTACGGCACACATTCATCCAGCGTCATCATGATATCCGAGCCTATATTTTCCTGAATTTGCATCACTTTTTCCGGAGAAAAAAAATGTTTTGAACCGTCATGATGTGAAGAAAATTCTACACCGTCCGGATACAATTTTCTTAATTTTGCCAAACTAAAAACCTGAAAACCTCCGCTATCCGTCAAAATTGGTTTTTCCCAGTGCATGAAATCATGCAGCCCACCGCGACGGGCAAGCATTGCATCTCCTGGTCGCAAATATAAATGATAAGTATTTCCCAAAATAATCTGTGCATCAATTTCGTGTAAATCATCGGGACTTAAACTTTTAACTGCCCCTTGCGTACCGACCGGCATAAAAATCGGTGTCCGCACAATACCGTGTACCGTTTGTAATTCTCCGGCTCTGGCATTTCCGTCTTTTGCCTGTACGATAAAACAGCTCACTTTTTTTTCTCCGACACACTTGGACATATTTTTACCAATCCACATTCACCGCACAAAGGATTTTGCGAGCGACAAATTTCCCGTCCGTATAAAACAAAATAATGATTAAAAACACCCCATTTCGGCTGCGGTACAATTGCCATTAAATCCTGTTCAATGTGTTTCGGTTCCTGTGACTTTGTCAACCCCAAACGGCTGCTCAATCGCTTTACATGCGTATCAACCGCAATCCCTTCCTGCAAACCAAAAGCGTTTGAAAGCACAACATTGGCGGTTTTACGAGCAACACCAGGCAATGTTGTCAACTCCGCCATGGAACGTGGAACTTCACCACCAAACTCATCAACAATTTTGCAGGCAGCGGCAATAACATTTTTCGCTTTATTTCGAAAAAATCCTGTAGAATGCACAACCGCTTCCATTTCCGAAAGTTTTGCCGCTTTAACGGCTTGTACATCTTGCCAACGGGAAAAAAGATGCGGCGTAACCATATTTACCCGTCTGTCCGTACATTGAGCAGAAAGCATCGTTGCAACGAGCAGTTCCCAGGGAGTTTTCCATATCAGTTCAGTCTGCGGCTCAGGATAACGACTGTGCATAAAATCCAAAATAATCCGTACTCGCTGCTTTAATGTTTTCATAAGCCGTCCCCCCTACCCATTTCCATAGCAAAAAGCAAATCCGTTTCCATTTAAAAAATATTACAAAAAAGACTTGCCTTTTCAAAATTTAATCAATATAGAACAACTTCTTTTGCAAAGATTGCAGGAAATGTGGCGGGGTAGCTCAGGTGGTCAGAGCATGCGGCTCATATCCGCAGTGTCGGAGGTTCAAGTCCTCTCCTCGCTACCATTTTTCGGTCAATATTTTTCTTGACATCAAATTATATTTGTATATTTTTGCACCTGTTCTGAATTTGGTTATTGCAAAAAATTGTTGTTTGAAGCAGTGCCCCGTCATTATTAGGACACTGCTTTTTTTATTTAATGCCTTATATTGGAGAAAAAAAATGGCTAAAAACATTTATGTAGGCAACTTGCCTTGGAGTGCAACCGAAGAAGAAGTACGAAGTGCTTTTGAAAAATACGGAAGCGTTGTATCCGTTAAACTTATTCAGGACCGTGATACTGGTCGTCCTCGCGGCTTCGGTTTCGTCGAAATGGAAGATCAGGGAAGCGATGAAGCAATCGAAGCCCTCAACGGAAGCGACTTTGGCGGTCGTGCCATTAAAGTCAACGAAGCTCGTCCTCGTCCGGAACGCCAGCCTCGCTAACAAGTCTTCATTTAAGACTAAATAAAAACGGCTTGTTTCTTACGAAAACGAGCCGTTTTTCTTGTTTTTTTATCAAAAGCACAATTTTGCTAAAAAATTCATACAAAAAACATCAATACCCGAAACAATAGATACTTTGTACCAAAAATGGTGGGCCACCAAGGAATCGAACCTTGAACCTCCTGATTAAGAGTCAGCTGCTCTGCCAATTGAGCTAGTGGCCCTTGCTAAAGGGTAAAAAATTTTTTTAAGTATTCGTCAAATACTTGTCAAGCATTTTTGCATAAAAAAAGAACTTGTATTTTTTTAATATTTCGTGCAGTTTTTATTTTTTTAATTTTTCAATCATTTATTTTTATGCATAAAAATTTATATTTTATTTTTTACAAAAACCTGCTGTTTACGATTTTATTTTGCACTTTTTCTTACGCAGTTTTCGCTGATACACTCACAAAAAATACAAATCCCAAAGATGAAATTGCTATTCCGGCGACATTTTCTCAAGAACTCGCTCAGTTTGAAGACAAAATTCTTGCCGTCATTTCCTTTCACCCTGAAAACGGCTGGCACTCCTATGCCAATCAAACCGGCTCAAATACTGCCCTATCGACCACAATTTCGCTTCAAAGCCCGAACGACAAAGTTCTGCAAATTTTTTATCCAGTTGGTAAACCAAGTATTGACCAAGCCACAAAAACATCATTCAATATTTACGAAACATCGACACCTTTTTTTATTGTTATTCCCCAAAAATCCATAACCGAAAAATACGAAATCACAGCAACAATCGATATGCTTCTTTGCTCAAACGCCAGTTGTCTGCCACTTCGCAAAAATTTTTCCTTTTTACTTTCGCCTGATATGCAACTAAAAAAAGCCCAAGACCGTCCGTGGTGGAATACTTGGCTTTCAGTCAGCACTCAAGAAACAACCAAACTTTTACATGCTACATCCCCAACTTTTATTCCGCAATTCTTTACACCTGCCTTAGAAATACAAGGTCTATGGAAAGCGGTATTTTTTGCTTTTTTGGCAGGATTTATTCTTAATTTTATGCCCTGCGTTTTACCTGTAATTACGCTCAAACTTCACTCACTTTTACCGGCTGGAGAACACTCGTACCCCCAAAACATACGCAACTTTCGACTACACAATTTCTTTTTTGCTCTTGGAATGTTAGTTTATTTTTCCATACTCGCGATATTGGTTGCTCTAACCGGAATAATTTGGGGACAAATTTTTCAAAATCCGTTCATAATTATTTCGCTAACAATCATTGTTTTTGCACTAGGACTCAGCCTTTTTGGCATATACAATCTACCTGTTCTCAATCTCAAACATTCAGCATCCAAATATCCGACACTTGATTCATTTTTAACAGGAATGCTAGCCACATTGCTGGCAACACCCTGCTCCGGTCCATTTTTAGGTGGAGTATTAGCCTGGGGACTTTTACAACCGCCATTAACAATCTTTTTAATTTTTTTATGTATCGGACTGGGTATGGCAACCCCTTATCTATTTTTATCAGCCCGCCCGAGTCTTATACGTTTTTTACCTGCTCAGGGCAGCTGGACTGTCGTTTTAGAACAGATTTTAGGATTTTTCCTGCTGGGAACCTGTGTCTATCTTTTGACACTTTTACCTGACAACAAACTTCCACAAACTCTTATTTTGCTGTGGAGTACAGGTTTTGCCCTTTGGATTTGGGGCAAATTTACTTCTCTTTCTCAATCTTTTATAAAACGGTTTACCATTCGAGGACTAGCTCTTGCTTTTATTGTCGGAATAGGATTTTTTATTTTTGAACCCGATAATACCAAAAAATTTTGGCAACCTTTTGAAAATAAAAATTTTCAAGAAATTTTAGGTAAAAAAAATATCATCATTGATTTTACTGCCGATTGGTGTCCAAATTGCAAAGCACTAGAAAAAACAGTATTTACACCCAAAATTTTAACAGAAATAGAAAAAAAATATAATGCGACTTTTCTCCAAGTAGACCTTACCCACAACGAAAAAAACAAACTTGATTTTTTAAAAAAAATGGGTAGCAGAAGCATTCCGGTCGTGGCACTGTTTTCCGCCAACGACCCTCTACATCCGCTCATTTTACGAGATTTATTCGGTAAAAAACAATTACAGGAAGCTCTCAAACAAAAATTTGAGAAATAAAAAGTAAAAAAATAAAACAACCCTCTAACTCCAAGGAAGAAAATTTTATGTCATTTTGGAACAAGAAAAATAACAATCTTACTAATCTGCAAACTTATATGGAAGAGCTTATAAAAGCATACGAAAACAATTCTCACTTAACAACTCTTAACACGGAAATATTTACAGAAGAACAAAAACCTATTGTTGAATTGCTCAATACACTTATCAACAAATTCAAACAAACAATTGAAGAAAACAACAAAAAATATTCAAATCTGGAAATACAGCTCCAAAATATTCTCGACAACTATAAAATGAACGGAGACTTTACTCTCCCGGAATTTAATAAATCTGAAAACAGTAATCATTCAACCGAACTTCTTCATACACTTATAGAAAACTTCAACAAAGAAATTAATTATCAAAAACTGAGAATAACAGTACTTAACAATTCTGTTTCTTCCGGACTTTGGTATATGAAAATTGATGAACAGATGAATGTTACAAAAGCGATATGGTCTGATGATTTCCGTAAAATGATAGGTTTTAAAAATACAACTGATTTCCCGAACGAATTAAATTCATGGGCAGACAGACTGCACCCCGAAGATGCACCGAATACTCTTAATTCATTTGGAGCCTGTATTTCCGACTTTACCGGTCAAACAATATATGATGTCAATTATCGTCTGAAAATCAAAGACGGAAGCTATAAATGGTTTCGGGCGGCAGGTCATACCATACGTGATGAGGCGGGGAAACCTACTGAAATCATAGGTGTTTTCATCAACATTGATGATAAAATCCACCAAGAAAAAGAACTTGAATATACCATCAACAGATATGAACTGATAGACTCTATTCTGACAGAAGGTTCATGGAATATGAGAATAATCAGCGATGATCCGGTCAATCCGGATAACGAATTCTGGTGGTCCAACCAATTCAGAAAACTGCTAGGATTCAAAGATACAAATGATTTTCCGAATGTATTAAGCTCCTGGGCAAACAGACTACACCCGGAAGATAAAAACAAGACATTGGAAGCATTCAATGCACATCTTATGGACTATTCCGGCAATACCCCCTTCAACCTGGAATACAGATTGGCAAAAAAAGACGGTACCTACAGATGGTTTAAAGCTGTCGGAGAAACTTTACGCAAAAAAGATGGCAGTCCGATTTTAGTTGCAGGAGCAATTGAAGACATTACTCTTCAAAAAGAAAAAATAGAATTTGACAATAATCTCAACGCTATGCTTTCCAATCTTGCCAGTGCTATAGAACAAATAAGTGTTGCAATAAACGATACAACGGCAAAAACTTTAGAAATCTCCAATGAACAGGAATATATGATAAATGCTGCTCAGGAAGCACGACAAAAAACAGATGAAACAATGAAAATCACCGATGCTATCATCAATATCTCCGATCAAACCAATCTCTTATCTTTAAACGCATCTATTGAAGCGGCACGGGCAGGAGAAGCCGGTAGAGGATTTGCAGTTGTGGCTGATGAAGTAAGAAAACTTGCATCAAACAGTACAGAAGCAGCAGCCAAAATAACAGAAGGTTTATCCGGAATGGATAAATCTATATTAAATATCACGAACAGAATTGATATAATAAACAATCTTGTTCATATCCAGTCATCAAATATGGAAGAAATCAATGCATCAGTTCAGGAGATAAATAAAACAGCCACAGATCTTTCAAACCTTGTAAGTAGGAAAGAAACAGATTAAATAAAATTTATTTCAAATCATCAAAAAATATGCCTAACAAATCTTAGGCATATTTTTTATATCTTAATAAAAAACAAAATAAACTAAAAGATTTTAAGCAGAACAAACTCTATTCTTACCGCTCTTTTTAGCTGAATACAAAGCGGTATCTGCTCTGTTTATAAAATATTCCATTGTTTCCTGCGGAATATAAACACTACATCCAATACTAACCGTCACTCCTGGAATTTGCAAAAATTTTGTATCGGCAATTTTTTTCTTTAAATCATTTGCAATAGAAAAAGCCTGCTCTTCATTTACTTGAGCAATTAAAACGGTAAATTCTTCTCCTCCAAAACGAGCAACAATACCTTTGGTTTTAAAAAAATCAGCCAACAATTTTCCCAACATTTCAAGTACATTATCTCCAATTAAATGCCCATAAGAATCATTTATATTTTTGAAATCATCAATATCAATTAAAAGTAATGCCAAAGGATAATTCAATAAAATACTTCTTTTTATTTCATCTTTTAACAAATCTATAAAAGTTACTTTATTAAAAATCTTTGTAAGTCCATCAATGCGTGATTTTTCCTTATATTTTTCTAAATTCATAGCTATATCTCGTTTTTCCAACAATTGTTTACGAGCTTTACGCAACATTCCGACATACTCTTGATAATCTTTATCAAGCAACCGCAAAAGTAAAACCTGAGAACCGTTATGCTCGGCTGCAATACAAATAAACGCTGTATTTTCAGTTGTTTTACCGTCTTCCTGCCAAGTAGAAGACACCAAAGTTTCACCTTGCTGCTGTATCTGAAAAAATTCTTCTGCATCTTCTAAAAACAAATCCAGCATAGGAGAAATAAGCCACGGTTCACAACTGGGTTTCCCGCTGTCATCACAAAAATATTCAAGATAAAAAGGAGGTAATTCTCCCAGCAATGTATATTTTTTAGGAGCAAGTCTTTTTAACATCACGATATTCATTGATTTCAAGATGCTACAAGCAATCAAGCCAGACTCATTCATTTTTCCACTCCACACATTTCACGTCCAAGCGAGAAAAAAGCATCTTCAACCCCTAAACCTATTTTGGCACTAGTCAAAAAAACCTTCATCCCCTGGGCTCGCAAATTTTCAATCATATTTTGCGTTATTTCCCATCTATCTTGCAAATCTGCTTTGTTTATCAAAAAATAACACGGAACATTTTTCCCCGTTATTTTTTGAGAAGATGCATAAATTTCCAATCCAATTTGATAGGTTTCTGCACGCAAACCGTCCATTACAATGAAATATCCCATTACTCCACGTAAAAAAGACATATTGATACTGGTATATAAATCTTGCCCTTCCATATCCCAAAGAATAAAAGTCAAATCATTATCATCCAACTGCACTATCTTTTTACTGATTTTTACACCTACTGTAGATAAATATCTATCACTAAAAATAGAATGTACAAATTTATCAACCAAGGAAGTTTTTCCTACAGAAAAAGATCCAAGCATACATACTTTTTTACTTATCATTTTTTTACCTTAAAATAAAATATTATTTTCCAAACAAGCTATCTCCGGAAATAGATTGCGAAAGAGAAACATGCAATTCAATTCTTCTACTTGATTGGTCAGATTTATGTGATTTTATATTGTCTTTTTGAAATTTTGATCCCATACCGTATAAAGTAACAGGAATTTTTGATCCCTTTGCATATAAAAATGCAGCCACTGTTTTAGATCGTGCCTGACTTAACTCATAATTTCTTCTTTCCGATCCCACCGTATCGGCATGACCGTATACAGTTAGCGTAACCGCCAAATTACTTTTTTGAGCAATCTGTTCCAGCTTAACGAGACTATCAACAACATTCTCGAGCTGCACACGATTTTTTCCAACCGGCGTATCTTTTCCAAGCGGAAATTCAATACTGATCGAATTAATACTTTCAACCAGAGCTAAAACATCTTTAAGAAGCGGATCATGCAAGCCGGAAACATCTACTCCTTTTACACCGGGAATTGATACCGCCATATTCCGCGAACGAACAATCCATTTCATCGGAACATTACCCGATAAAACGAGCGTACCGTCTTCTTGCAATTGCATTTTTACACTATCCGGCGGAGAAAGTACTTCTTTTACCCGCTGCAAAACAATAGAACGATCATACGAAACAAATGGAACGGTTTTAAAATTTAACAAATCCGGCAAAAATCCGTTTTCCTGTAAAATTTCTTCAGGGCTTTGAGCAAGCTTATCTTTAAAAGCCAAAACATCCCACGGAGCATCGGAATGTCTAATAACATTTGTCAAAATAATTCCGGGACGATTATACAATGCCGCAACCGCTCTTTCTAAAAGTATATTTCGGGTAATTTTTGAATATCCCGCCCAAATTCCCCAAAACAACAAAAAAACCAAAATTCCGACAGGTAAGGCTTTGGTCCAAAAAGGTAATTTTGTTTCTTCTTCAATATGACGAGAAATCAAAAGTGATTCCAAATACCGAACAGATGACAAAAAAGGTGTAGTATCACCGGAAAAATCATCAAATAAATCAGCATATTCGACCATCATCAACTCAAGCGTTTCTGCAAGCGTTATACGAAATTCACTCGGTACAACACCTCGAACCGCACAAACTAAACAAGCAACATCATTTTTTTCAATTACAAGTGTAAGCTCACCAAGATTAAGAGAGTTAAGATCGCTGTTTTCTGAAAAACCATCTCGCACAAAATCCTGAATTGCGGTCAGCATACCCGAAACCATATCCGCATCCTGTACCGTTACTTCATCATTTTCAACATGAGCCAAAGAAAGTCCGGTTTCACTGTGAATAAAAAAAACCTGCTCCACCCGATACAAAACCGTATGCGAAAGTACAATTTCATTAAATGATTTACCAGAACGCCACGACTCAAAACGCCACTTTAGTCCCTTCCACGAAAAAGCAACATCCAAACTCTGAGAAATATTACCCAACATAGAAAGAAAGGTTTCAGAAATTGATTTACGAATAACAGGACCAATAAGCGGAAAAAGCATATTAACGAAATCGTTTTTTCTCCGCTTCAAAGAAATTTTAAAAATATCGTCAACAATTGTTTCAAGGACAATATTCAAAGAACTGTCTTTTCCGGAACGCAAAGCAATGGATTCAGATAAAACCTCGCTAACTTTTTCAATATAATATTCTTTTTCCTGTTGATTATGTTCAAGCTTTTTCAACAATTCAAGCTCATGAGAAAAAAGAAGCTGTCGCAAGCGTTCTAAATCTTTATCCTGCAAATCAGAAATTTCTTCAGATAAATTTTCCCGAGTTGTGATATCAGACATTATTACTGTTCACCCGTCTCCTTTTCAAGCTCAAAATCTCCATCTTTATTTTCATTCATTACCTGTATATCTTCAGAAAAGCGTACTGCAACTTCGGCAAACATAGAAGAAAGACTAGCTCTGGAAACGGTATCTTGACGAATATGTAAAGCAGTACTTTCCAAAGTTTCCATTCCTTTGCGATGTCTTTCTTCAAGTGTTTGTAAAAGTCTTGAATTTTCAGAAAGAATAAGATTTCGAATACCTGCAACTTCACTATCCAATAAAGAAGAAAGAGAATCTATTTTTCTTTCAAGTTCAACTTTTTTATTCAACAGCTCCTGATTTACACGGTTTAATCCTTCTTCTCTCTTTTGTTTTTCTGCTTCAAAAAGACGAACACGTTCTTCCTGTTCACAGCGAACAGCTTCCAAGCGTTCTTTATTTTCATTTTGTATAAGGATTGTCCGTTCGGATTTTTCATCTTCCAAACGACGGGAAAGCGAAGCAAATTCATTTTTCATAAAATTTTCAAGCGAATTGACACTGTTTTGTATATTTTCACGCAAAGTTGCAATCTCTCTCAAAAATAGTTGTTCCTGCCGTTGAAAACGGTTTTCGACCTCTTTTATATGTGTACCCATCAACAGATCCCTGACCTGCTCCATTGATGACACCGATGTTTCAGATTCTTTTCTGCTCATATTTTCCTCCTATAAAATCCTTAAAACAACATCCACTAAAAAATAAAGTATAAATTATCTTTTAACCTGTATTTCGCTAAAAGCTGTATAAGCTCGTAATTCCGGTTGATACATACTTTCACAAGACACGGGAGGCAACATACAATTACCTACAAAAATCGTCCGAAACTGTACATAATATACTTGCTTCTCGCCCTGTTTTAAATCGGCAAAAACCAGCAATCGTTCGTTTTGTCTGTCTTCATATATCGGAAACAAACGATTTTCCGTTTGCATCCATGAAAATTCTTCAACATTTTGTAAATTTGTATTTTCAATTTCCAAACAAGACGGAAAAGGTATTTGCAATACACAATTGGCAATATCCTGTTCAGCGGTACATTCTATTTTCAAAACCACCGTACTTCCCTGAATAAAATAATTCTGGAGCGGCATACCGTTTTTATCAAGAAAAGCAGTCGTCAGAGTTATACCGTTAGATTTTGGTTGCCAATTTTCCCTTTGCGGTACACCTGAAATCTCTAACTGATAAAACGGAGAAATACAAGGTTGCTGCTGAATAATTTTTACCTCGCCTTTTGCCGGCAAAGAAAACGAAAAAGGTTTTATCCCGTCTACCTTGGCAAATTCTTTTTCATCAACAAAAACAGAAGCCTTAAGCGATTGCGATTCTTGTTGTTTATAAAACCGTCCCAATGCTAAAAATCCAAATGCTTTTTCTTGTGTACTGCATTGTTTCTGACTCAAACCGACTGAAATTTCCCGTGCAAGCAAAGCAAGACGAAGATCTCTTGGAGAAAAATCCTGCAAGCACAAAAGTTGAATAGCTTTGGAACGAAATGGAGAATACATTCCTTTGGGCTGCATTTGCTCCTTTGCATCGAACTCATTGATAATTTTAGATAAATCTTCACTTTGCCCCATATAAAAATAGGCATTTGCCAAAAAATAACGACCGTCAACAGGCAAATCTTGGAGACAATTTGCACGCAAATAATCCATACTGCCCAAATCTCCCTGACGAGCCAAAGCCAAAACATATAAAGCATACGCACGAGTTCGCAAACCTTCTTCACTCTCATTTTTTTCTTTTGCAATATGAGCCAAATATTTTAACGCCTGCTTCAGAAAAAACGAATCCACGCCATATCCGACTCGTTGTGCTTCCAGTAAAAAGTGAGTCGCATAAATGCTTATCCACGGCTCAGCCTCCCGACCGCTATCCCAAAAAGAAAATCCGCCGTTAGCCGTTTGACGGGAACGAACGGTTTCCAAAGCATTTTGCACCATAAACGAAACCGATTTGTTTTTAAAAAACTCAGGAGTCAATTCGCGAGCAAGACTGTCAAAATACAAAAGCGGAAACGCTCTGGAAACAGCTTGTTCCGTACAGCCATACGGATATGCCAACAAATCTTGCAAACTTGTTCCCAAAAGCACCCACGGAGTTGCACCGATTCGTAGCGTACGGGAAACGGATTGCGGCAACAAAACGGATTCCGTTTCCTGCGAAATTTGCTGCGTACATTCTTCCAGCGTTCCATGTTTTTCCAACTTTACAACCGGCAAACGGGACAAAACCGGAAAACTGAAATGTGTCTGTATTTTTTCACCCTCACCTAAAAAAATCAGCTCAAATTTCGCCTGCCCCTCAACTGCTTTGCTAACAACGGGTATAAAAATCGTTGTTTCTCCATCTTTTTCAAGGTCGCATTCAACTTTTTGTTCACAACTCAACGCTCCGCTTCCTTTAACTTCAAGCATATATTTTCCCGATTTGCCGCTTCTGTTCATTACTGTTACCGGCAAATCAAGATTTTCATTCAGCCCCATAAACCGCGGAGCAACGGGCATAACAACCAACGGAGACGAAACCTGCACAATTTGCGACCGAGCGGCAAATTTTTCATTTTTACAGCTCACAACATGCACACGCACCGCTCCCTGAAAATCCTCAACTTTCCAATCGAGCTTTACATGACCTTTCGCATCGGCTTTAAGCGGTCCCGACCAAAATACCACCGCCTTTGCCAAACGCACACCTTCCATACGCAATAAAGCCGATTTCGCCCGTAATTCACTTACAAAAGAAATACTGCCATCACCGCCGCCTGCTGGAGATTTTTCAAATAATTTGGCAGTATTGGGAAACAAAAAAGAAAAAGTATCAAAACTCGTTACGCCAAGTTTCCGTTTCCCGTAAAAAGTCAAAAACGGATTCGGGACTTTTCCGCCGAGAATTTGGCAAATCCCCTCATCTACAATCGACACCGTAACGAGTGAATCAGGTTCGGTTTGAATATGAACGGGCAGCACCTGATGCGGACGAATTTTTTCAGGCAAGGAAAGCGTTATTTTTTGCTGTTTTTTACTCAGCTCAACAAAAATCGGGACGCTCCCGAAAGCCCGTGCCACAGCTCCTGGTTCTAAAGATTTTGCACTCCTAACCAGCATTGCCGTTACATACACATTAGGGGAATAAGTAGCTTCTATGGGCAGCTCTATCTCGGCGGTATTGTCCTTGAGCGTATAGAACATCGTTTTTTGAACATTCTCGCCTTCGACCGTAACTAACATTTTTCCCGAAAACGGTGAACGAACTTGAATTTTGGCAACCTGTCCGATCTGATAATCTTTTTTATCCGGAACCAGTTCAAGTTTAGCGGGGTGAGTAATTGCCCACGGCGAATAGCCCCAGCCAGACACCAAAAAACTCTGCTCGCTCATTGCTCCACTTTGTTCATCTTTTACTACAAAACGATAACTACCGATTTTTTGTGAAGAAAAACGAAAAACACCTTTACCGTTTACAATCTCCACTTTTTCCGACCGCAAAAACTGCGGATTGCAAACAGATTCATAACGATAACCTCCGCTTGGCGTTCTCCGCAAAACGGTTTCCCAACAATCTTGAAAAAACTGTACTTCCACGCTACCGCTTTGTTTATTTTTCCCGTCAGGCGTTACCAAAATCACTTCACCCTGCACTTCTTCCCGCGGCGAATAATTTTCTTTCGGCAATTTTTTCAAACCCGGATATGCCGAATAAATATGCACAGGCAAAGAATAATTCGCCATAACGCCGCGACCTCCGTTTTTTTCCACCCGTGCGGAAATCACGGCTTGCAAAGCTGCAGGCGGTTGCAAATCATCAGGCAATTGAAACGAACATTTAAGTTCACCGTTTTCATCAAGCTTTGTATCGGTATAAAAAATTTCCCGTTCTTTAAATAAAGCCGAAGTCCCGAAAAGAAAATCTTCAAAACCTTTCGGAGCAAAAGTCGCCGAAAAAAGCCGCACATTTCCCGTTACAGGCAACGAATTTGCCACAGCCCCAAAAAGATATTGACTTCTTATCTGAAAAGAATAATCGCGTCCCGGTGTCAACTCCAAATCTGCAACATCAATATCCACCCGAATTTTATCAGGAACAAATTCTTCCACCTGAAAAGAATACAGCCCCACAACATTTTCTCCGACAACAGCTTGCACGGCATAACGACCGGTCAAAGCGGTTTTAGAAAGAGCAAGCGAAAATCCGCCTTCTCCCTGCAGACCGGACTGTAAAAACTGACTGTCGATTTTCCTGCCTCGCGGATCGATAAAATGCAAAGTAACAGGCATTGATTTCGGTACTTCCAATTTTTTATCACGCAAAATCATCATTCCGTTTACAGTATCACCCGGACGATACAAATCCCGTTCTCCATACACAAAAGCCGTATATGCTCCGCCGACAATATCCGCACCACCGACATCAAGTCCTGTTGTATCGACTTTAAATCTGTCAAAAAGCAAAAAAGCCATATCGCCGTTTTTTTCGCAAATCGCCATAAAAGGAGTATGTTTTTTTAACGACTCTTTCAGCCCTTTTTTCCAAAAAATTCCTTTATTATCAGTCATACCGCTTGCTAAAACCTGATTTTGCCTGCTCAAAACTGTAATCTTCGCACCGGCAATACCTTGCAAATTTTTCAAAGACGATGCCCATATACCGATTTCATCATTTCCCTGTTTAGCGACCAGCCCGGTATCAGTCAGCAATACCCAACGCTGTTTGCCTTCAAAATTTCCCGGAAAATATATGCCGATTCGATATAATCCAGCTCCACCGGTTTTGAAAAAATCTTCCAAATCAAGAGGCACTTCTTTTTTTTCATTCAGCGAATACGGCAAAGTCAAATCAATATCCGCTACTCGACTGCCCAACAACCTGGTTAAACCATCTTGATAAAACTCTTTACGAAAAACCTCATATCCGTAATCACCGAACAAATAAAACAAATTGTTCGGATATACGCGGTCAACAACGACATGCACCTTTTCGGCATTTACATTTTCAAGAACCAATTTTTTCATACCCGAAGCGGACAAAAAAAGTCCGTCGTGAGCAAAATCGACACTGGGAGAAAGATTGGGAAACACAACAGTTTGTTTTTCAGCTTGAGAAAATTTCGCTCCGTCAATTGCCTGCAAATCTTTCTGAATTTCTAATTCATACGATTTGCCCGCACGAAAATCACCTTGCAAAACAAGCACCTGCCCTTCACTTTTCACCGAAAAATCAACACTTGGACTGACACGCAATCGACTTTTCGCTTCTTCAACGGAAATAGCGGACGAAAAACGCAAACGAATTACACCGCCTTCAAGACGACTTTCCCGTTCAATTTTCAAAAGCCGCATTTCGAAATCAAAAACCAACGGAATTTTTTTATTCACTTCATCTCGAAGTTTCATAAGACTGCCTTGAGGTGTTAAGCCCGGGCGAAGAGTCAAAAGCAGATTTCTTTTTTCAGGTAAACGCTGTAACGGCTCACTTTTAATACGAATACTTCCATAATCATACGAAGTCGTCGCCTGCAAATCTATATTTTTATTCGGCTGTAACGGATCTTCTAATTGCAAAAATTTTAACAATTCTTCCGGATTAACCGCATGGGTAAAAGAAAAATTCATTTCAATAATCGAAAACGGCTTATTATCAACCAATACAGGTAATTCCTGCACTTCTATATTCTGCAAATAAAAATCCTGACCGTGCAAAGTAAAACTCCGTATTCCGTCCAATTTCCAATCAGGAGCAAAAAGCTGCGGCTGCAAATCAAGTTGAACTTCCAAATTTTCGGGAAAATATTCTTCTGCTTGAAAACGCAAAAATGACGGCGTAATCCACTGCCACTGCCCTTTTATCTGCGGCTGCATTTTCACCGAACCGGCAACATACGAACTTTTGGGGTCGTGAATATCGTGAGAAAAAACGATATGAATCATTCGAGACGGCACCCGACTTAAAGAAACATTGACAGCGGAAAAACGTTTTCCGCCCACTTCCACCGTTCCCATAAACAAAAGCAATCCGCTAACACAGACGAAACACAATACCAAAAAAAGAAAAAACCATTTACTTTGCAAAATTTTCATACTTCCCCGCACAATCAACAATAAAAAACAAACTCAAAAAAATTGTTTTCGCAACCAACCGAAAACACTACAGTCTATGACAAAATTTTCCTCAAATCCGACTTATTTTGCAGATAAAGCCTTAACCACCGTTTCAATATCTTTTTCTTGCAAATATGGACCAAAAGGCAAACTTATAACTTCTTTGGCGACTTTTTCACTCACAGGTAAAACCGCATCAACCGCAACCGCGGGCTGTCGATTAAGCGGAATGGGATAATGTACTGCTGTCGGGATTTTTAACTTTTTCAAATCCGCCTGCACTCGCTCTCTATCGGGTAAACGAAGCGTATATTGTGCCCAAACACTGCTATTATACGGCTCGATATACGGCAAAGATGTAATTCCTGCTTGTTGCAAAAGCTCGCTATAACTATCTGCAACCTTTTGCCGTAAAGCGATTTCTGACTCCAAAACCGCCAACTTTTCCAACAAAACCGCTGCCTGCAAACTGTCCAAACGGCTGTTCACTCCCAAACGAACATGATGATAGCGATAATCTTCACCGTGAGCTGCAATTTGCCGTAAAACAACTGCCAGTTCTTCATCATTTGTAAATATTGCTCCGCCGTCGCCATAACCACCAAGCGGTTTGCTCGGAAAAAATGAAGTCGTGGCAATCGTTGTACAGTTGCAGGATTTTTTATCTTTATATCCCGCCCCGAAACTTTGTGCTCCGTCTTCAATAACAGGCAAATTATACCGAGCGGCAATAGCATTGATTGAATCAAAATCCGCACATTGTCCATACAAAGAAACGGGAATTATCGCCTTTGTCCTAGGCGTAACGGCAGCCTCAAGCAAGTAGGAGTTTAAATTATAAGTACGAGGGTCGATGTCCACATAAACAGGTGTTGCCCCCAAAAGCCGAATAACCTCGGCAGTGGCGATAAAAGTAAAAGCGGAAGTTATAACCTCATCTCCCGAACCAACACCGAGTGCCATCAAAGCAATCTGCAAAGCGTCCGTACCGTTTGCACAGGAAATACAAAATTTGGCTTTACAAAATTCCGCCAACCGCACTTCCAGCTCCTGCACTTCCTCGCCGCCCAAATAACGACCGTGATGTAAAACGCCGTGAATCCGCCGCTCAAGACCGTTTCGCAATCTATCCTGTTGAGCTGCAAGATCAACAAACGAAAAAGGCTGCATGGAAATATTTTGTGCCAAATATTTTTCGGGAGTAATTGTCCATTCGGAAAAAAGCCGCAAAATTTCTTCGTCCCAAGTCAAAATCCGAATACAATTTCCCGAAAAACGTTTACACGCCAAAGCAAGCTGCTCTCCTTGCGGACACGAACTGGTAAAAACGCCGCCTTCTTCGGCAAGAGCAGCAAGGAAATGCGTTTTTTCCTGCAATTTTTCCAATTCTTTGATTGCTGACCTATACGCATCTTCCGATTTTTCGCTAGAATTTTGCTCACATTCCTGCCGCAAAACAATAAGCATTGATTGCAAATTGCCGACATACAACCAAACCCGATTTCGTCCATTTCGGCATTTGTCCAAGCATTTTTCAATTTGAGCGGCAAAAGGCTGCCGTTTAGTACAAAGTGCAACCATGCTTTGTATATCCAAAAGTAAATCCATCTGTTTTTCCTTTTTTCAACAACAATTTTTATTTTTACAAAATATACGCTGCACGAATTTTTTCAAAAAACTTTTTTCAACCGCAAAGCTTCCTCATTTCTTGCAAACAGATTTTAGTAATGATAATATTTTGTTTTTGCAAGGAGAAACACAGTGAAATTTTTTCCCGAATCAACAAAAAACGACCGCCCGATTGTTAAAATAATACGATTTGCAGCATTAATTTCTATTTTTATTATCGCAGGCGTTATGTTTGCCAGAAATAACGAAAAAGCCGTTCAGGTAATTACTGCCAAATCCGCCATTTGGGACCAAAGTAAAACCCTAAACGAAGCACAAAAAAAGAGTCTGCACCGCCTGCACCACGAATTCAAATCCCGTTTCGGCATCAAGCTCAAAATTAACATAACTACTATAGATCCCACCCCGCCCAAGGTTGACACCCAAACTTTTTTTATCGGACTGTGTCTTGCTCCCCGAAAAGTTACCGTTATTTTTCCGCCGCTTGTTCAAGCTGCTTTCGGCAAACAGTTCTGCACGGAATTTCAACGAGATTATTTTAAAAATTCATGGGAAAACAATGCTTGGGTACTTCGCCTCGGTCAAGCCCTAACCTTGATTTCCGACAAACTAATAGCAATGGAACATGACACAATTAAATAAAGTAACAATCCATACCGACGGTTCAGCTCTAGGAAATCCCGGACCTGGTGGCTGGGCAGCAATTTTATCCTATAAAGACCAAAAAAAAGAAATCAGCGGAGGATTCGCCTGCACCACCAACAACCGTATGGAAGTACTGGCGGCGATTATGGCTCTTGAAAAACTCAAATTCTCCTGCTGCGTAGATTTATATACGGATTCCCGTTATCTTTGCGATGCCGTGGAAAAAAAATGGATTGACAGCTGGGACAAAAAAAACTGGGTCAACTCCGCCAAAAAACCTGTCAAAAACAAAGACCTTTGGCTTCGTCTTTTGCCGCTTATGAGCAAACACCAAGTGCATTTTCATTGGTTACGGGGACATACGGGACAATGCGAAAATGAACGATGCGACGAACTCGCTCGCAAAGCGGCACAAAAAAATCCTACGGAAATTGACAGCGGCTATGAAAAAATATAAAATAAAATATTTATACATCAAAATTTTACGATGATCATATTTGCTTTTTTATTTATCATCCTGTTTTGTATATTCATATTTTTAAAATAATATACAGAAAAATACACCAAAATCCTACTAAAAAACTGACTATATACAAAATAAAAAGCAAAAATTTAACAAAAAATCCAACACACTATCGATATTTTTATTTTCTGTCCTTTCGCAATATCGTTTCCAAATCGCTGCGGCTGTAACCGTTTCCGATCCAGCGAAGATATTCAATACGACATTCAAAATCACCGCAAAGAATTTGATTATACTGACGAGGCGTAAATTTATGCCCACAAATCAAACAACTGCGTTTTGCATATTTTTTCTTTTTTTGTTTTGATTGAACCGTCAAGATATCTTCCTTTGATATTTTTTACCTAATTTATTTTTCTCTATATTTTAAAACTTTTTAAAAACTGCAATCTGCATTTTGCCCAAAAATTCGAAACCGCAATAAAGCGACAATTTTTATATTTTTTATCCGATTTTATTTTTACAAACAAGACTTGAATATTAAAGAAAAATAGCGGATAAAAACTGATGCAAACAAAAGAGGCAACTATGACACAAGCAAAAGACAAACTCGGTATCATCTTTTTTCCTGCTTTTGACTGGGCAATCAGTCCCTGCCACCCAGAACGTGAAGAACGGCTGCTCTACACTCAAGACCAGTTTTTGGAAGAAGGTATTTTTGATTTGGACGGTATAACGGAATACAAACCGCTTATTGCCACCAAGGAAGATATTACCAGCTGTCATTTTTGCTTTCCCAATCCTGAAACGATATGTTCCGAAGCTCATTTTGTTTCCGCAGGCGGTGCAATTAAAGCCGCTCAGCTTGTAGCCGAAGGGCAGGCTCAAAAAGGTTTTGCCCTCGTACGCCCTCCGGGACATCATGCTATGAAAAGTGTACACGGCTCAAGAGGTTTTTGTACCATCAATATCGAAGCGATTATGATCGAATGGCTCCGCAAACATTACGGTATCCGAAAAATCGCAATCGTCGATACTGATTGTCATCACGGAGACGGAAGTCAAGATATTTTTTGGCATGACCCAAACACTTTGTTTATTTCCATTCATCAAGACGGTCGTACACTTTATCCCGGGTCAGGTTTTCCGGATGAAGATGGAGGACCAAAAGCCAAAGGTCGTACCATAAATATTCCACTTCCGCCCAATACCGGAGATGAAGGATTTTTACAGGCATTAAACGATGTGATTATGCCTATTTTAGCAGATTTTAAACCGGAAATTATTATAAATTCAGCAGGACAGGACAACCACTATTCCGACCCGATTACAAATATGAATTTTTCCGCTCAAGGTTATGCCCGTCTCAACGCTGTTCTAAATCCTGACATTGCTGTACTAGAAGGCGGCTACTCTATTCAAGGAGCATTACCTTATGTCAATCTGGGCATTGCACTAGCAATGGCAGGCTTTGATTATTCTCAAATTCGGGAACCAGATTTTACACCACAAAAAAGCAGTCAAAATCAAAAAACCACACAATATATAAAACAGCTATGCGAAGAATTGCCTAAAATTTATTTTTCCCCGTCACCAATCAAAGAAAAACCGACAGACGGATTTTTTATCCGCAACCGTTCAATTTTTTACGATACAGACGGCATTCAGGAAAAACAACGAGAAAAATTGCGAGATTGCCCAAACTGCCCTGGTTTTTTGTGGCTGGAAAGTTCGTCAAACGTGCAAGGTTTAAGCCTTGGGCTGCAAATCCCGCACTTTGCCTGTGAAAAATGCATCACCATGGCTCTTGATATGGAAATGCAAGCCAAAAAATCGGGCAGATACCAAACAGTGCAACTTATCAATCAAAATTATTAAAAATAAAAAATGCGGAACAGTTTTTACGTTCCGCAAATAAAAAAACTAAAATAAAAAAAGCGATTATTCCACAATCATCGGACCATTTTCATCCACTCGTAAAACCATAACCGAAATCGTTGCCCGCTCCACAACCCGTGCCGCTACCGAACCGAGCAAAAATCGCTCTACAATTTTATGCGTATGACTCGGAATAATAATCAAATCAGCATGTACCCTCTTGGCTTCCCGCAAAATTTCCTTATGAGGTGTACCGCCGACAACATTCAAATGTACAACCTGTCCGTCGGGAACGTGCGTTTCGGCAAATTTTTTAAGTTGTAAACTTATTTCTTCCTGCGCTTCTTCAAAACCCTGCCGCGGAAAATAACTACCAACCATAGGTGAACCAAAACCGGGCAAAACCGTCAACAAATAAAGTTCGGCGTGGAGCTTTTGAGCCATATCACTTGCCAGCTCAACAGCTTTATCGGCAAAACTCGGCTCTGCCAAATCAACAGGAACTAAAATGTGATGAAACATACTTTCTCCCAAAATTATTGTATATTTTGCAACTTACGCCGCCGCAATTGCAAAGCAGCCAAAAGTAAAAGCAAGGCAAAAGCGGGCAGCATTCCCCATTCTTTTACCGGGCGGTCGCTTTCTTTTTCCACCGAAATCACCTTCCAACCGAAATCAATTCCAAGATTTTGGGCAGCCGAATCAAAATCAACGAAATCAACTTCGACATTTTCACCATCAAAAGACAGATGAAGTCCTGCCCGATGCAAACGTTCCAATCCTGAACCAAGTTTCCCAAGAGGAAGCAGTACGGTTTTTTTAACCTCTTTTCCACCAATATCTTCACCGGAAAAAGTAATACGCAAATTTTCGTTGTGCTTCACACTTTCCGCTGCGGAAACAATTTCCGAAGCGGAGCAGGAATAAAGCGGCGGATAAATTTTGTCCCACAAAACTCCAGGACGAAAAAGCAAAAATGCAATGCAAAGCATCAACGCCGATTCCCACAGTTTATTTTTAGTAAGCCACCAACCCTGTGTTGCCGCCGCAAAAATCAGCATCGCAGCCGTCGCCCCGACAACCACGATAATCAAATGCGGTAAACTGGAAATATCAATTAAAAGTAAATTGGTATTAAAAATAAACATAAACGGTAAAATTGCCGTACGAATATTGTACACAAAACCCTGCACTCCCGTTTTAATAGGATCGGAACGGGCAATAGCCGCGGCAGCAAACGAAGCAAGCCCGACAGGTGGCGTAACATCAGCCATAATCCCGAAATAAAAAACAAATAAATGCACCGCTACAAGCGGCACAATAAGCCCCTGTGTCGCTCCGAGACTGACGATAACCGGAGCCATAAGACTTGAAACAATGATATAATTTGCCGTAGTCGGCAGTCCCATTCCCAAAATCAAACTGATTACAGCGGTAAAAATCAAAATCAAAAACAGATTACCGCCCGATAAATATTCAACCAGTTCAATCATCACAAGACCGATTCCGGTCAGCGTAACCGTACCGACGATAATTCCTGCCGCCGCCGTAGCAACGCCGATTCCAATCATATTGCGTGCACCGGTAATCAACCCGTCGATTAAATCACAAACCGATTCTACAAAACCCTTTTTCAAATCACCCCGTTTACGAAAAAAACGAATAAGCGGTCTTTGGGTTACAACAATAAACATCATAAAAACCGTTGCCCAAAAAGCAGACGAACCCGGAGAAAGCCTCTCAACCGTCAAACACCAAACCAACACTACAACCGGCAACAAAAAATACAAACCGGACTTAACGGTCGCTCCAATCGGCGGAAGAAAATCAATCCGCCCTACGGAAAGCTCAGGAAACCGGCAAGCATACCACAATAAAAACAAATAAGCCCCAATCAAAAACACCACGACAATCCACGTTGCAGCCGTTCCAAATACTGTCTTCAACCAGCCCATTCCGTAATAAATAATTAAGGTCATCACACAAAGCCCGATAAAAATCATACTCAATATCCACAGGCGTTGTAACCAAGTTACTGGCTGTTCATCGCGTGGCAAACCTTGCATACCTGCTTTGCACGCCTCCAAATGCACCATATAAAACAGAGCAATATAAGAAATTAAAGCAGGAAAAGCAGCATATTTAATCACTTCCAAATACGGAATACCGATATATTCAACCATCAAAAAAGCCGCCGCTCCCATAATCGGCGGTGTAACCTGTCCGTTGGTGGAAGCAGCCACCTCAACAGCAGCCGCTTTGCTCGGCGTAAATCCGACCCGTTTCATAAGCGGAATGGTAAAAGTTCCGGTTGTCACCACATTGGCAATGGACGAACCGGAAACCAAACCGGAAAGTCCCGAAGCGACGACCGCCGCTTTGGCAGGACCGCCACGCATATGACCGAGCAAAGAAAAAGCGACCTGAATAAAATAATTTCCGGCTCCGGCTTTTTCCAACAATGCCCCGAACAACACAAACAAAAAAACAAAACTGACGGAAACTCCGACAGCCACACCGAAAACACCCTGTGAAGTTAGCCACTGGTGAGTTAGCAATTTTTTAAGTGTCGAACCGTGATGGGCAATAACATCAGGAAAATACTGACCGAAAAGCGTATATGCCAAAAAACAAAAAGCCACGACCAAAAGCGGCGGTCCAAGCGAACGACGAGTTGCTTCCAGCAAAAGTATCATACCAATTCCGGCACAAATCGTATCTATTAAAATCGGATTACCGGGACGTAAAGCAAGTTCCGCATCAAAAAATACCAAATAAAGACAGCTTCCAGCAGCCAGTAAAGCAAACATAATATCATAACAAGGAACATAATTCTGTGGCGAACGCTTAAAAGCCGGATAAGCCAAAAAAGCCAACGACGATGCAAAAGCAAGATGAAGCGGGCGGGCAATATTTGAACTTATTAAACCAAAAGGCGATGCATACCAAAGTTGAAACAATGACCATGTAAGAGGAAGCAATAAAAGCAAAAGTCCCATTTTGCCTTTTGGCGAACGGGAACCGCTATCGCTTTGCAGCAATTGCTTAAGTGTATCTTCAATAACAACGGGATGGGTTTTCGGAGACATACAAACTCTCAAAAAAAAGGGGCTTACCGCCCCTTTGTCGGCAATTTATTTTAAAAGTCCAGCTTCACGATAATAACGGACAGCTCCGTTATGCAAAGGTGCGGAAAGACCGGCTCTTACCATCTCTTCTTTTTTCAAATCGGCAAATGCCGGATGCAATTTTACAAAGGTATCAAAATTTTCAAAAACCGCCTTAACCAATTCATACACGACATCATCAGGAGTTTGAGAAGAAGTAACAATCGTGGCGGCAACACCGAAAGTTTTAGTCGGCTGAGGATTTCCCTTATACATTCCACCGGGAATAACCGCATAACGATAATACGGATATGCCTTGACAATCTTATCAATAATCGGACCGCGGACATTAACAAGCCTGCTTTCACAGGTACTGCATGCTTCCTTGATTGCTCCCGACGGATGTCCGACAAAATAAGTCATGGCGTCAATTTTATTATCGCAAAGAGCATTTGCCATTTCTGCCGGTTTCAACTCGGCTGCAAAAGAATAAATGGATATATCCTTACCGTCCTCTTTAAGTAAGGCTTCAAGCGTAGCCCGTTGTCCCGAACCGGGATTACCGACATTTACCCTCTTTCCGGCAAGCTGTTCAAATTCTGTTACACCACTGTCTTTGCGGGCAACAACTGTAAACGCCTCGGGATGCAAAGCAAAAACGGAACGAAGCTCTTTGTACGGCTTATCACCCGCAAATTCCGCCTCGCCGTAATACGCATGATGCTGCACATCAGACTGAACAACTCCAAAATCCAATTCACCCGAACGGATAGTATTAACATTATAAACTGACGCACCGGTTGATTCCACCGAACAGCGAATACCGTGTTCCTTACGGTTTTTATTCATCAAACGACAAATAGCTCCACCTGTCGGATAGTATACGCCGGTTACGCCGCCGGTTCCAATTGTGATAAACCGCTGCTTTTTTTCTTCGGCAAAAGCTGCTGTACAAAAAATAAACACGACAACAACACTAAGCAAACAACACCGCTTCAATACATTTTTCATTTTCCACTCCTACTTAACAATTCAGGATAAAAAAACACCTTATAAAAAAACAAAAGAAGTGCGAACTATGACAGATGAAACTCCAAAAATCAAATGCTTTGCAACTCCTCTTTTTGCAAAAACAAATCAATATTGTCGGCAATATTTTTTTGCTCACCAAAAAGATGTACTTGGTCGCCTGAACGAAAAACCCAGTTCGGGTCAGGGTTTAGATTGATTTCTCCATCTCGTTGTATCGCTACGACAGTCAAACCGAAGCGATTACGAATTTTGCTGTCTTTAAGATTTTTACCGTCAAAAAAAGCCCCCGCCGCCACACTAACGACACTGGTTGCAAAAGACGAACAGGCAACACCTTCTCGCCTGGTCGGTAATGTATCCAAAGCCGGACGACGAAGCATATCGTAACCTTCAGCCTGAATTTCCTGCACAAAATGTTCAATATTATTTTTCGGAACAAGATAAGTAGACAATACCCGCACAAACATCTCCACGGAAGTGGCAAATTCTTCGGCAATCACTTCCTGTGCTCCAACTTCCAACAGAGCATCAATCTGACTTACAAATCGTGTACGAACAATAATATGCAGTCCCGGATTGAGTTCTCTGGCTGTTGTTACAATTCTTCCGATTGCAGCCGGGTCCGAAATTACAACAGCCAAAACCCGTGCCTGCCGTACCCGAACAAGGTCAAGCACGCTGGTTTGGCTGGCATCACCGTAAAAAATAGGCAAGCCTTTGCCACGTTCCCGTCGCACAGTTTCAGGATTCATTTCCAAAACCATAAAAGGCACACCGGCGAACTGTGCCGCCCGCACCAAATGATGCCCACCAAGCCCATATCCTACAATAACCAAATGATCGCGAACTTCTTCTTTTTGCTTTTCTTCAACAATTTTTCGACCGGAAACCGGAATTTTTTTAATCAACAATTCCGAGAATTTCGGCAAAACCGCAATCACAAACGGCGTAACCGACATCGTTGCAATCGCGACCGCCAAAAAATATTGATAATCAATAGCAGCAAGCAAATTATATCCAACTCCCACACCTGCCAAAACAAAAGAAAATTCTCCTATTTGACACAAACACAAACCGCTTAAAAGAGATATGTGCAAAGGATAACCGAGAAAAAATCCCGACCCTGCCGCCAAAACCGCCTTAACCAGCAAAATAAGCAGGGTAAATCCCAAAACCTGCGGAAAATGCATAAAAACAAACATCGGATCAAGTAACATTCCGATTGAAATAAAAAAAACACTTGTAAAAACATCACGAAACGGCAAAACTCCTTCAAGAGCGGAATAACTGTATTCGGATTCACTCATAATAAGTCCTGCCAAAAATGCTCCAAGAGATAAAGAAAGCCCGCTTACGGCGGTTAAAATCGCGATAGCAAAACAAAGTCCCAATGTAGTCATTAAAAAAAGTTCCCGACTGCGAGTCTTGATAACAGCATGTAAAATAACGGGAACAATTTTTCGGGCAACAACAAAAACAAAAAGACCCACTCCCAAAAATTTAAGCAACAAAAACCCGAACATTTCTAAAGGATTTTCACTTACTCCGGCTAAAAGCGGCACAAGCAGCATCATCGGAACAGCTGCCACATCTTGAAAAAGCAGTACTCCAAGAGTTAAGCGACCGTAAGGCGAATCGAGCTGCGCTTTTTCTCCCAATACTTTTAAAACGATAGCAGTACTGGAAAGAGCGGCTAGAAATCCGATAAAAAGAGATTTTCCCAAACTGCCGTCAAGCAATAAATATATGGCGGCAAAAACTCCAACCGTAAAAACAACCTGCAAGCCTCCACCCACAAAAACAGGTCGCCGCAAACGCCACAATTCATCTAAAGAAAGTTCCATCCCGATAACGAAAAGCAACAGAATAACACCGAGTTCCGCCAGCATATTGACCTGTTCCGCCGCTCCGACAATCCCCAGTCCGTAAGGACCTGCCAATACGCCGGTAAACAAAAAACCGATAATCGGCGGTATATGAAAACGATGACTTGCCAAAATAACAACACATGCCAAACTGAAAACCTTGACTGCACCGAAAAGTAAAGATATTTCAGGACTCATTACAAATCTCCATTTAATGAATTTACATATTTGTAAACCTTATAATACCGACATGCAAGGAAAAAACAATGATAAAGCATATCGTTATGTGGCAAATGAAAGAAAATGCACTGGAAAAAAGCGGACGAGAAAACGCAAAAATTATGCAGGAAATGCTTACAGCTCTTCCTGCAAAAATCGGATTGGCACAAAAACTTGAAATTACCTCAAATATTTTTCAAGCCGACCCAAAATGCGATATTATCCTATATAGCGAATTTGCCTCCCAAAAAGACCTGCAAGCCTACGCCGTCCACCCCGAACATGTAAAATGTCTGGAATTCATCAAACAGGTTGTTGATAAACGCAGTGTCGTTGACTTTGAAATCTAAACCGAAAAATAAATCGTCCGCCGTTTTTGCAAAAAGATAAAAACCGAAATGTCGATTATTTTTTTCTGGCATTTTAATTTTCAAAAAACGAAATAATATCCATCGGCTTTTCGGCAAAAAGTTTTGCCCCGTTTTCCTCCAACAATTTTTTGGAAGAAAATCCCCACAAAGCTCCGACAGATACCATTCCGGCATTTATCCCCGTTTGCATATCGGCACGACTGTCGCCCAAAAACAGACATTTTTCAGCTTGAACCCGCATTATGGAAGCTGCCTGCAAAGCTGTTTTCGGATCAGGTTTACAAGGATTTTCCTTGGATTGTCCCAAAATGCAGTCAAAACAATCCGGCAAAAAATCAGCAGCACTTTTGTAAGCAAGTGCCTGCGGCTTGTTGGTGATAATCGCCAGTTTTATACCTTTTTGCTGCAATGCCTCAAGCAGCTCAAAAATACCGTCATAAGCTTTAATAAGTTTATCTTGCGTTGCAATATAAACAGCTTCAAATGCGATTTTTAACTCTTTAAGTGCAGTTTTATCAAAACGCAATTCTTCGGGAAGTGCCAAATAACAAAGCTTTTCAACCCCGTCTCCCACCATATTTTTATATTCATCAGCCGAATGCACAGGCAAATTCATACGGAGCAAACCGGAATTAACACTCAAAGTAATAACGTCCAGCGTATCCAAAAGAGTACCGTCCATATCAAAAAGTACAGCTTCATACTTCATAAATTTACCTCTATTAAAAAAATAAATTTTTTTCCTGAGCAGCTATCAAAAAACATACAAAAACCGATTTATTTTCCCTTATTTTACAAAAAAGGCTTGCCATTTTATTCCAAAAATACTAGTTCGTGTTCCTATCTCAACTATATAAATTGTTTTTTTTAAAGTATAAAACAATTTTTATCAACCCGAAATCTTTAACCCAAAGGAGTCTTTGTATGTCACAAAAAGTTGTAGTAATCGGAGCTGTCGCTACCGGTCCAAGAGCTGCCAGCCGTTTAAAAAGATTGCAACCGGACGCAGAAGTTACCATGGTTGAAAAGCAAAAACTGTTTTCATACGGTGGTTGCGGTATTCCTTATTATGTTGCTGACGATGTAAGCGATTACAAAGAACTGCAAAGTACTGCTTACCACGATATTCGCACCTCTGAATTTTTTGAAGAAGCCAAAGACATCAGAATGATGGACCAAACCGAAGCCATCAAAATCGACAGAAAAGCCAAAACCGTTTTAGTTAAACATGTCGAAACAGGCAAAGAAACTACTCTTCCTTATGACCAACTCGTTTTGGCGACCGGAAGTATCCCGCGCAGCCTGCCGATTCCCGGTGCTGATTTAAAGGGAGTTTTTACCGTTGCCACACTTGAAGACGGTATCAAAATCAAAGAAATGGTTAAAGAAGGTATCAACAAAGCTGTTGTTGTCGGTGCAGGCTTTATCGGTCTTGAAATGGTTGAATCTTTTGCCGATATGTGGGGAATTGAAACCACCTGTGTTGAGATTTTCGATCAGGTTATGCCTCGCGTTTTGAGTAAAGAAATTGCCCGTATGTGCCAACACCATATGGAAGAAAAAGGCATTACTTTCCATCTGAAAGAAACCGTAAAAGAAATCAAAGGCGACGGTAAAAAAGTTACCTCCATCGTTACCGACAAAAGAGAAATCGAAGCAGATTTGGTCATCATTTCTGCCGGTGTTATCCCGAACTCCAAGCTGGCTGTCGATGCCGGACTTGATGTTTCTCCTCGCGGAACAATTATGGTCAACAGAAGAATGCAGACTTCCGACCCATGCATTTATGCCGGTGGAGACTGTGTTCAGGTTGAAAACCTCGTAGCTGAAGCTCCGTTTTATTTGGCTCTGGGTTCTATTGCCAACCGTATGGGTCGCGTTATCGGTAGCAACCTTGCCGGCAAACGTGATACATTCGACGGTGTGGTCGGTTCTTTCATTGTCCGTACTTTTGAAATGTCTTTTGGCGGAACTGGTTTTACCCTCGAATCAGCAAAAATGTTCGGTTATGATGCCGTTCGTGCTCAGCTCGTCCAAACAGACAGAGCACACTTTATGGCAGATAGAGCAACAATGGCTCTAGAACTTATTGTTGAAAAAGGTACAGGTCGCATTTTGGGCATTCAAGGTGCTTGCCAAGCCGGCGATGCACTCAAAGCCCGTATTGATGCCGTAGCCGCCATTTTGCCCTACAAACCGACAGTTCACGATGTTTCCAATTTGGAAGCGGCTTATGCTCCTCCGTTTGCCTCCGGAATGGATATTTTGAATGCTATCGGTAATATCGCCCAAAATATCATAGAAGACCGCACTCAGGTTATCGAATCCGCTGCATTTAAAGCACTTTTCGATGACAGAGACAAGAACGGTGTTGTTATCCTTGATGTCCGTACTCCTGTCGAAGCTGAAAAAGCCTGCAAAAGATACGGCAAATGCTGGATTAACATTCCGTTTAGAGAAATCCGTAAGCGTTTAAAAGAAATCCCTACAGACAAAAAAGTTCTCATCGTCTGTACTTCAGGCAACCGTTCTTTTGAGTCTCAATTGATTATGAAAAATGCCGGTATCAACAACAGCCTAGTGCTGCAAGGTGGAACCGGATTTTTGAGACTGTGGGGATACGATATCGATAACGACTAGTCGTTTTTCATTTCGATCAAAAAAAGGCAGAATATAGATTCTGCCTTTTTTTTTTACCCGAATGCCCAATGTTTTTCATTGACTTTACATTTAATTTTCCATATTTTTTCTATCTTTGATTATTTGCGTCCGTAGCTCAGTTGGATAGAGCAGGAGCCTTCTAAGCTCTTGGTCGGGAGTTCGATTCTTCCCGGGCGCACCATTTTCAAAACAGCCCGACCGGTCTTTAACCGGTTCTTTTTATAAAAAAACATATTATGAAAACAATTTCTGTTTACAAAACTTTTTATCAAGTTTTTCCGCTTTTAAAAAAAACAATTTTACAATTTGGAGAAAAATATGAAAAAAACAATTTTATACTTATTTTTTCTAAGCTGCATTTCCGTCAACTCCGCTTCAGGCAATGCTTTACCGTCTACCGATGAAGTAGCTCCTGAAGAAAAAAATATATACACACCAGGAACTTACCGCGGTACCGGCAACGGAAAAGCAGGAGATGTAATCGTAGAAGTTACCGTCAGCGAAAACGATATTATTGCTATTAACGTCTTAAAACACAACGACCTGCCCAAAAAAATGAATCTTGCCAAAAGCGGTGTAATTAAAAATATTTTGGAAGAACAAACGGTAGAAGTCGATGTCGTTGCAGAGGCTTCTCTTAGCTCCCGCGGCATTATGCAGGCAACGGAAAACGCTCTAAAAAATGCACGGAAAAATGCCGAATAATTATTTTTAATATCTTTTTTAAAACAGTAAAATCCCGCCGATTGTAAAACCGACGGGATTTTTTTTAAAATAATATCCGCTAAAATAAATTAGTAAAAATTTTAACTGTCTTTCATGGTCTGAATCAGTCCGCTCAGTTCCTGTGCCTGATTGGAAAGTTCCATAACCGCCTGAGCAGCTTCCTGCATTGACTGCGAAGTTTCACTGGAAATAGTATTGATCTCCGCGATGGAACGGTTGATTTCTTCACTGGTGGCGGACTGCTCCTCGCTTGCCGCGGCAATCGCCCGTACCTGGTCGGAACTGTTATCGACAAGCGTTACGATTTCGGTCAAAGCCGAAGAGGCGGCTTGGGCTTTTTCCATAACCTCTTCAATAATCGCTCCTGTCTGCTCAACCGAACGGATATTTTTAGCGGCACTTTCCTGAATCTGGGTAATGGCATTGGCAACATCGGTAGTGGAAGCCATTGTTTTTTCCGCCAGTTTGCGAACCTCGTCGGCAACGACTGCAAAGCCGCGTCCGTATTCACCGGCACGGGCGGCTTCGATGGCGGCGTTGAGTGCGAGCAAATTGGTCTGGTCGGCGATGTCGGAAATCACGCTCATAATTTCGGAAATAGCCGTGGCGTGCTGGTCGAGTTCGTTCATATCGGCTTTCAAAACCTGAGACTGTTCCTGCAAAACGGTCATTTTTCCGCCCGCCTCATGTACAATTGCCGAGCCGGCTTTGGCTTTTTCTTTCGCCTGTTCGGAAAGTTCCGATGCCTGTCCTGAATTGCGGGCGACTTCCAAAACGGTGGAATTCATTTCTTCCATAGCGGTAGCGGTTTCAGCCACACGCTCAGCCTGTTGCTCCGCACCTTTACTGGACTGGGTAATTTGAGCGGAAAGCTGTTCGGAAGCGGAAGACAGTACCGCCACAACTCCTTCCAGCTGACCGGCAGCCTGCAACATACCGTCGCGTTTCGCACGCTCCGCCTGCTTTTGTGCTTCTTCGGCTCGGGCTGTCGCTTCCTGTGCTTTTTGAGACTCCTCTTTCGCCATTTCGGTCTGACGTTTGGCATTATGAATATTTTCTTCCAGATTTTTGACCATATCGACAAAAGCACCGTATACGCCCAGCTTTTTGCCCTTGTCATCGATATTGAAATCACCGTCGATAACCTTTTTGGACGCACTTACCAAAACTCCCGGGTCGCGACCAAGCTGGGCAAGAACGTTGCGGGTCAAAAGAATAGTTATTCCAATACCAGAAATAAGTGCAATCAATGCAATAAACAACAACATATTTTTAGAACGCTGCAAATTTCTGCGTTGAGCCGCCAAAAGGTCATCATCCAACACATCAAGGTCTTTTTTAAAAGTTTCCAACATACTAATCATAGTAGGCAACATATTTTGAAAAGTAAGAGCACTTTGTGAAAATTCAATTCCTATTTGTTGATATTTTAAAATACCTGCAAGCAATTTTTTTAATGCCCTATTTATTACGGGTTCTGAAACGGTTCGTTCATATTTTTTTGTATTATTGATAAATGTTGTTAAAAGTTTTTCAGATTCCTGCTTTCCTTCCGGTGTCGGATAATCAATAAAACGCTGCATTGACAATCTGATTTCATAAAATTCATTTATCATACTTAAAGCTACGGATTCAAAACCGCCCGATTTAAAAGCAGCCTCTGTTTCTCTTATTATTTGAACAGTTTCAATTCCTACTTTAACAAAAGCCTGCTCTTTATCTTTTAATATTTTAAAATTTTCTTTTATTTCTTCATTGGATTCTTTTATTTTTTGTATATGAAGTAATAAATCATCAATCATTTTTCTTACTTTTTCTCTTCGTGTCATCGAAAAAATTATTTTAAGATTTTTACCTGCCAAATCAAAAAATTCACCTGCTTTTTGATTGAATATAAAATCTTTAGTTAACAAAAATCTCAACCCTACACTATTTCCTTCTGTTAAATTATAAATTGAATCTGTACTGGCAAGAATAATTTTACGACTTCTTTCCGCTTCTTTAATAGCATCAAAACCTTCATAAACAACAATTCCCGTCAATAAAATCATTATACTAAAGCTTATTAACAATTTTGTCCGCAATCGCATAAAATCCTCCTTTATATTTTTTCTGTTAAACAAAATTTTAATGCAAAAAGACAAAATAAATAAATAAATAAATATTAAAAAATATATTATTTGTCAAGAAATAAAATATAAAAATATTTATTTTATCAATTTTAACTAAAATTTATCTTTATTTTTGAGGAAATACAAAAAAATCCCGCCGATTATAAAACCGACGGGATTCTTTTTTAAATAATATCCGCTAAAATAAATTAATAAAAATTTTAACTATCTTTCATAGTCTGAATCAGCCCGCTCAGTTCCTGTGCCTGATTGGAAAGCTCCA
>CAUTYU010000008.1:0-89389 GCA_963542765.1 uncultured Desulfovibrionales bacterium | reverse complement strand
GACAATCGGTTGAGCGAAGCTGAAGCAAAAAATACACAGCAGGACAATCGGTTGAACGCTGTTGAAGCAAGAGTTAAACAGCTTTCAGATTTGTATAATGAGGGTCACGGACAGATGGATTGCCCTCATCATAACGACCGCAGTCATCATCGTTCCGTCAGTTTACTTTCTGTTGATGAGCAAATGGAAAAAAACACGTCGGAAGATTTAAACAAGCATACAATTGAACAAAACAAAAGTGAAAGTTTAATCGAACCACTTTCAAATGAAGAGCAACGACGTCGAATAATTGCAGTCAAGCTACGCGGCATTGACTACAAATCGATGCGACCGCTCAGAGCTATTTTAGCCGGAACCGGAACGGATTTTGATAAGCAAAAAATAAAAGAGTTAGAAGAGGAGAGTGCTAAGCTGCGGACAGAGCTCGCAAAATTGAAATAACGTTTCATAAGAATTAAATATACTTGATATAAACATCGACATTCTTATATTTAATAAACAGTAGAGGAAACAATGTTTTTAACAAAATTAAGCGTCGAACAAATTGATGAAAATTCGTTTTTAATAACGAAACCTTTTCAATATTTAATCGAAGAAAAAGAACTTGGCAGAGATTTTTATGACGAAAAAAAAGGAAAATCAGTTGTTACGGTTCCGGCTGGATTTGTAACAGATTTTGCTTCTGTACCTCGTATCCCATTCGTTTATGCAAGGTACGGCGGCAGAGGGCAGCGTGCAGCGGTTATTCATGACTATCTCTACGCTGTCGGTTATAATCGCCGTAAAAGCGATAAAATTTTTCAATTAGCATTGCTTGATTGCAATTTACCGAAATCGATTAGTTATGCAATGTGGCTCGGGATGCGGATTTTTGGAGGCAGATTTTCATAAATGGAAATGATTTAGAGGGAAAAATTTAATCAAAACATAATAGGCAAAAATCTCAAATAATTAAAGCAAAAATCTCAAATAATTTTTGCAAAACGATAAATCACATGGAAAAATCTGCGAAAGAAATAACAGCAAAACAATAATACTCACCAAACTGAGACTCGCACAAACAAGAAACAATGCCATTCTAAGCAACAAACAACGACGGTAAAAAATCTTGATTTCGGCATCAATAACATCTTTCCGCTGCTCATCAGCGTGCAAACGTTCCTGCATAAGCCGCCGAATACTATCAACCGGACGAGAAAAACGATTAGTCATCGACAGCAAAAGAAGACCGATACCCGAAATCATCACAACCGGCGAAACCGAACTTTGCAAAAGCTCAAAGATATGTGCTTGATACATTTTTCATCCTTATTTATAAAAAATATTTATACACAAAAATACAATAAGATTAGTAAGACTAGTAAGACTGGCAAACTATATACGACTTTTCATTTTCCTTTGCAAACTCAAAAACGGATTGATAACCGGCTACAAATATGAAGTTCGTTACTTTTCCTAACTGACCAATTTTGGAATTTTAAATGGAAGAAACAGACGAACTCGCTTGGAAAAGCAATGAAAACAAATAATTATCGACCAATTCAGCAAGACGGGAAAAAAGCTGCCAAATATCTGACTTTCCGTTTCGCCCCGATTGTATATCTTTTTCTTTTTCCGTTGCTAGTTTTTGCAGTAGCGTATGCCGCCTTTTTGTTCACACCGGTTTCCACGCCGCTGCTTTTAATTTTGACCATCAGCTGTATGCTGCTTTTGAGCGGATTTTTACTTTTTTTAGGTCACAAGCTCCATTTTCAGGCACAAAATCTCAATGAAACTCTTTTTCAATCACGCAAAATGGCACTTATCGGACAGATGTCTTCAGGAATCGCTCACGAACTGAATACACCTTTTAATATTATCGTACAGGAACTGGAACTGCTGCACCTCACTTTACAAGAACAAAACCCCGGCTGGACGGAAAAAATCAGCGAAAATGCCAAACAAATCCAAATACAAGTTGACCGCTGCACGAAAATCACACACGGTATACTCAATTTTGCCAAAGAACTGCATACGGTCGAACAGAAAACGGACATCAACCGACTTGTTCAAGATATGGTAAACTGGGTTGAAAAAGAAGCGAACAAACAAAAAATCGTCATCAAACAACATCTTTTTCCTGAGCTGCCGGAAATCAATACGGACGCTCCGCTTTTGCGACATGTCATTTTAAATTTGCTCAACAACGCCATACAGGCAATCGGACAAAACGGACAAATCGACATTACAACCGATTTACAAAACGAAACTTTCATTTTACAGGTTAAAGACAACGGCAAAGGCATCAATCCACAAGATTTTGAGGCAATTTTTACGCCATTTTTCACGACCAAAACAGGCAACAAAGGCATCGGAATGGGACTACCGCTTTCGCTTGCAATCGTAACCAGACTTGGCGGTACAATTCAGGTCAGCAATCAAAACGGAAGCGGAGCTGTTTTTCAGGTAAAATTACCAATTCACCTTGTCTAATCTGGAATATTCCGCTCCCGTTCCTTCTTTCGCTCAAAAACGCTTTTAATCTTTATCGCCAAATCCGCCATTGAAACGGGCTTAAGCAGATAATCCGCCGCATTAAGTTTCGTTATATCAAAAGCATCTCCCACGGAAGCATGTCCTGTCAGCAATAACGCCTCCGCCAAACACCCCTCTTCCCTTAATTGTCGCAGCGTCTGCGTACCGCTCAAACCGGGCATTCGCTGATCAAGCACCACAACATCAAAATCAACCTGTTGCATACGTTCCAAACATGCTTCACCGCAACAGACAAACTCGGCAGCAATCTTTTCCCGACCAAGCAACAGCACGGCATTTTCACAAAATCGCCGGTCGTCATCAACCAGCAAAACCCGAATCTCACTCATACCTGTTCTCCTGTTTCCGAACAGTTCAGTTCGTATTTTCCTTGCAAAAAACTCGATACCGCATCATCTATACTTTTTTCACTGTTCATCAACATATCCATCTGTCTGGTAAAAATCAACAATTTTCCAATCATTTTAAGAGTTTGTAAAATATATTTTTTTTCATACTTGGAAAAACGGGCAACAACCCTGTCAAGCGTAACTTCGACCTCAAAACCCTGTTTTTGCAAAATTCGAGAAATTGCAACAGCTCGCCGACTTCGTCGCAATTCATCAGCCGCTCCGCCTTTAAACTGAAAATTCACATAATTATTGCTCAACGTATTTCCGCAATACGCATCAACAATACCGTAATGATAGCCTACACGGGAACTGAAATTTAAATATCTGTCGGAAACAAGAGCGTAACTCCTGTCTCCAAAGCGTTCCGTTTCAAGCTTTGGCGGAGCAAGCATCTGCTCACTCAAAACCGAAAAAAAACCTTCGAGCTGAACGGGTCTCGGCTCGCTTGTATTATGATTTTGCTCTTCCATTCCGTTCAACAATGCCAAAAACGGAGCGGACAAAATATCATTTTTGGAAACGGTTTGCTTGCTGCGAACAGGAATTTTCAGCCCGCCTCCCAAATCAATAAGATACAAATCAAAAGGCACTTTTGCCACAAGCCGCACGCTGATTGAACTGTTGGACGACGTCAAATCGTTAAGGGAAAACATCTCTGCGTACGAACTCTCATGAGCAAAACGCATAACATCGTGCAGAGATTGACAATTTTTTGCCAAAAAAGTTTCCGCCTTGGGGTCAATCAAATGCAACGGAACAATCAATTCCGCCAACTTCTCCAATTTCTCATAAACAAGCGAACCAATCATCTTGCCTTTTTTACGCCAACCACCGCTCAACAATTCCGGCACACGCCCTTTATAAATCCGCTGATGAGTCGCATCGACCGTAACAATTTCTCCGGCTTGCAATTTTTCTGTTGCATCGCCGGCATCAAACAACGCCGGAACGTGAAATTCCCGAACCAAAGAAGCCATATGTCCGCTTAAACCGCCAAAATCAGCCACAACCGCACTTGCTCGTTGCAAAACCGGCGTATATCTGGGAGACGAATGTCGCACGACCAAAACGCCGTCAACAGGAAAAGCATTCATATCCTCTTCATTTTCAACAAAAAATACCGCTCCGCTTCCACCACCCGGGCAAACGGTCTTACCTGCCTCCAACAACACTTCCTGCCCTGCAAGCGGCAAATCATTTTGCTCGCCGACCGGTCCTTCCTCCTCTTGTTCCTCCAAATCGCTGAGTGCAAGCGGTCTTGTCTGCACCACCAACAACTTACCGCTACGATCAAGCACCCATTCCATATCCTGCGGACAATTATAATGCTCCTCCAGCCGCAAAACCCAATTAGCAAGCGTTAAAATCTGCTCATCATTTAAACACGGCTTGTCCTGTTTGTCTTTTTCAAGAGCTTCCTCCTGCAACCGCCCGTTTACAAGCACCGACTGCACAAATTGTTTTTTCTCTTCACGAGCGACAATTTGCAAAGTCTCGCCTCGTTCAACCCAAAAAGAACTTGGTGTAACCCGTCCGTCTACCAAATACGAACCATGTCCCCAAATCGCCTGCACGACAATTTGTAAATTGTTCGGCTGAAATGGATGGCGAGAATAAACGACACCGCTTGCAACAATATCAACCATTTCCATACAAACTACACTCATCGAGCTTTGCTCCAGCAAAACCCCCTGAAACAAACGGTACGCCATTGCAGCCGGTGAAAAAAGGCTGGCAACGATTTGACGATAGCCTGCCAAAACCTCGTCTCGTCCAACGCCCATAAGCGAAAGATATTGTCCGGCAAAAGAAAGTTCACTGTCTTCACCAACCGCACTGCTGCGAAGTGCAACTCGTTGTCCCGGAGAAAAACGCCTATCCCATCCCTCATATATAGCCTGCTCCACATCTTCGGGAAATTCACCCTGCGTAATCAGTGTCTCGATTTCCCGACTGCACTGAACAAGCGACTGTGTATCGTCAGGCACGACATTAATGGCGACGGAACGGATTTTTTCCAAAAGTCCGTCTGTTTCCATAAGAGTCAAAAAAGCGGAAACCGTTATGGCAAAACCTCTGGGAACGGGCAAACCAACCTGTGAAACAATTTCACCCAAATTTGCATTTTTTCCGCCCACAACGGAAGCCAAATCCCGACCGATTGCTGTATGCCACATAACAAACGGATATTCATGTACGGCAAAATCGCTTCCCAAACAGATTTCAATTTCACGCCCCAATTCTTCAATCTTTCGCTGCAAACCGGGATACGCACCGGCTGATATTTCATTAAGACTTTTTACAATTGAAGCGGCGTGAAAAACAGAACGAGCAGAATGCATTCGCAAATCGGACATTCCAAAAACTTTGTCTCCCTCAAGCAGTTCCTGCAATTCAGAAGTAATTCGCAATAACTCCGAATTGGACTCGAGCAAATTCCGAAACGCCTCATATTTGCTTTTAAAGCTCAGCACGATGCTATTTTCATCTTCTTGAGGGCATCCAAACAATTTTTTTATAAAATAAAACATATTTTTGCCTCAGATTTTTTTTCATTATCACGAAACAGATTTTAAAAATATCATTTTTTACATTCAACAGCCTGAATAAATAAAACTTTTATCAGCCATATTATACAAAACGCAGCTTTGTTCAGATAATCACAATCATTTTCAAAAATCAAGTTCACCGAATAACACAAATATAGCGTTTTCTTTTACAATCTTTATCTTGACGAAATAAAAAAAGTGTGCGAAAAAAACAATATTGTGAATAAAAAAACACAAGCCAAACAAGATCTCAAATGGACGGAATTCTACAAGAAACCGTCTATTTAACAAGTTAAACAACAGGAGGGAAAATGAAAAAAAAGCATTATATTTCTTTAGGTATAGCGACTTTGGTCGCCAACCTGCTTTTGCCATGTATGGCTTTTGCAGGGAAAGCCGCAGCCAACCTGGTTGTCGTTGCCGACACTCGCATTATTAACAATCCAATTTTGCTCTATTTTGCGAATGTCTACAATACAAGCCATTTTATGATGGCTGTTTGGGCAGTTGTATTAACCGGACTGTACGGAGGTTTCTTAGGGCTTGTTATGGATTTCATTATGTCCCGCACCGGTCTTGATCTGAAATCCCGCAAAATTGTAGAACACTAAGGAGTAAAATATGTTTGAAACAACAAGTTGGCTCTATATGTATATGCCCATCGCCGGTGTGTATATTTTCTGGCCAGGACTGGTACTAATCGGTTTTTCCGTTGGTGTAATCGGCGGTTTTTTCGGAATGGGCGGAGCATGGATGGTTACGCCCGGTCTTAACATTCTCGGCTTTCCCATGGCATTTGCAATCGGAACAGACATTGCCCATATCGCCGGCAAATCTATGATTTCAACATTTCGACACGCGAAATTCGGCAATGTTGACTATAAATTAGGATTAACCATGCTTGTAGGAACAATGGTCGGTATCGAAATCGGTGCCCAACTCATTATGTTTTTAGAACGCCTCGGTATGGTCGGTTCAATTGTTCGCTGGGTATACGTAGTCTTTTTAGCACTAATCGTATTAATGGTTTTCGGAGACTACTACAAAGCAAGAAAGAAAAAACAAGCTGGAGAAATCGGAGAAAAAGGTGCAGAAGGTTTTACCTGGTATAAAACGCTGCACAAAATCAATATCCCACCTATGGTACACTTCAAGGCTTCCGGTTTTACCTGCTCAATGTGGCTGCCGATTTCCGTCAGTCTGCTGACCGGTATCCTCGCAGGCTTTTTAGGTATCGGCGGCGGCTTATTGCGTATGCCGGCTCTTATTTACCTCATCGGCTGTCCGACGCATATTGCTGTTGGAACAGATTTGTTTGAAGTAATGATTTCCGGTCTGTACGGTGCCGCAACTTATGCCTATAAAGGTCGTATTGAACTTGTTGCCGTCTTTGTTATGCTTACAGGAGCGGCTATAGGTGCCCAGATTGGAACGGTTGCGACAAAATATTCAAAAGGGTACGGCATTCGTATCTTGTTTGGACTCGCCGTTCTTTGCTGTATGATTTCTATTATTTTAAAGCAATTCGGATTTACAATCGCTTCTGCGACTTTAATTTTAAGTACAATTACAATTATATGTATTGTAATTATACGCATTATGCTTCAAGGAGCGATAAAGGAAATCAGAGCGAAGAAAGAACTTTCCAACCATAATAAATAAGGAATAAAAAATGCGTACATTATATCTTTCAATTCTCTTTTTTATACTGCTTCTTTTTTCCGGAAATGTCTTTGCTGCTGAAGTTATACAAGGGAAATGCATTGACTATCAAGCAGGAAAAACAATTCTTGTTGAAGAATACGATACAAATTTTTCAACAAATAAATATGGCAATCCGACTGAAAAAGAAATCGAATTTGACATTACAAATGCAGAAATCGGTATTGCTCCACAAAACGGAGACATTATCCGCCTTGCCTATGTATTTCAAGGTGACAAAAAAACTGCTTTGAAAATAATGAATGTTACTCGACAAGATTTAATGAAAAAATAAAAATAAATTCTAAACAATGTGGGGAGATTACAATCTCCCCACTAACTTTTTACACAAACGAAAAAATGAATAACTACAACACCTACCAAAAACTCGCCTTATTTTGTATGGATATCTTGCTCCTGTTGGAACTCACACTTTGTGTATATTTCAGCTACCAAGACAAAGCAAACATGCCGTGGCTTTTTCTGCGTTCTTATGTTCCGCTATGTTTGGGAACATTTTTACTTTTTCGTTTTCTTATTCGGCGACTAAAAACTGAAGAACCGACTGAAGAATGAAAAACCGTTTTTCTCTTTTCAACACCATTGCTTTAATAATTTTTGCTCTGCTTATCTTTTCAATTTTTGATTCATTGCGGTGGTTTATAAAAGCTGAAACACAAATAAAAATAATACAGGGTTCAAGCGTACCTATTAGCGGATACCTGCATTCCAACTTGCCGGAACTGGAACGACTATACAATGTCAAAACTCCGCAAGATATTGCCGCCCATCTTTCTTACGAAAGCGACTCTCCATATCTTTCCATTCGTTTTCGGGAACTTTCAGGAAGAATGTGGCGAGGCGAACTTTTTGCCGACCCAATAATCTCACCGGGAACATATCTAATAGCCGTTCATCAAAATGGTGTTCCTCTCAACGACACCGATATTCGTTTACAGGTTCTCGTTTTCAAAAATGCCAAGCAACTACAGGCAAGCGAAAAAAGTTTTTGCCAACGACAATTCGGTGTTCAACCTTTTTGGTTTTTTCTCATTTTTCTGCCGCTGGGACTTTTCATGCTCTACCTTTCCTACCTGCGAGGCGTACAAGCCGAAAAAAATAATACGCTCCAAACACAAGGAGCAATTTACAAACTCGCACTTCGCCAAAAAATGTGGGAAATTGTATTCGGACTTGGCAGCCAAAACGGTATCAAAGAAGGACAAACGCTTTTTATCATAAACAAAAAAGGCGAAGTAATCACAGAAATCACCGCCCAAAATGTCAGACAGGATTTAAGCGAAACAAAAGTTGACGGCACAATAAAAATCCGCCCAAGCGACCATGTGACAAGTAAAAAACCGAACTGACATCACAGACAAGTTTTCACACAAATTTATCATTTCGTATTTTTTAAATTTTCAACCGATTGCAACCAAAAATCTCCCAAATCACGAGCATTTTCCCATAAAAAATCCATATACGAAAATTCTAATCGAACTAGAGCTTTTTCTCCGATTCGCAACCATTCCGCAAGCCAAGCAAAACGCAAAGCAATCATAAAAAACGGCAAAAAACGAAAATCTATCTGCAAAATCTCTGAGTGCATCAAATTTGCTAAAAAATCCCGCACAAGTTCGGCACGCAAAAAATCCGGATGTTCAATTCCAACACAACCGACAAGATTGGCGACATCATAAAACTGATTTTTATATCCGCAAAATTCCCAATCAATAACCCCGATTATGCCCTGCTTCGACCACAAAACATTCAAAGGATGAAAATCACCATGGCAAAAAACAGGCGGATTTTTTTCTATTTCAGACAAAAAATCTGCCACCTTGTCAAAAACCGCTTTTGCACGCAAAAAAATTTGCCGCTCTTTTTGTGCAATAATTTGTAACAAATCCCGAATATAGCTTTGCAAAAAAAATAGCGGTTCGTCTGCAAAAACCTCCAACTCAAAACCGGTGAACAAATCTAAAAACAAGGCAAGTTCCTTTCCTCGCCAGCCGTCAAAAACATATTGCGGTCGCAAAAGTGCCACACTTTCAACAAAAGGAGCAATCTGCCAAAACTCTACCCCGTTTTCAAACGAAATTTCTGCAACAAATCCACCTGCTTGCGTTTGTAAATACGGCACAACCGCTCCGCCTTTTGCCCGCAATTTTTGCAAAACCATACCGATTTGTTCTCGCCGCTTCGCCTGCGACTGCCGAATTTGCTCGGCAACAAAAAAATCACTTCCGCTTTGCAACAAAAACCTCCGCAAACTGCGTTGAGGACTTCCCTCAAAATGAACTTCCCGCTTTGCCTGCACAAATTCTTTATTATATTTTTCGCAAATAAGCCGTAAATTCATTTACAAAACTCTTTAAAACACAATCTCATTTTTTTCCGTAACCAAGGTCTGCACGGGCTTATCCCAAACCTCATGCGGCAAATTTTCCGTAATTTGGCAAAAAAACGCCGCCGCCACACAAAATGGCGGTGTTTTGTCCGCAAGATAGCGATCATAAAATCCGCCACCATAACCCAAACGAAATCCCTGTTTGTCAAAAGAAATACCCGGCACAATCAACAAGTCAGGAACAGGAGCCGGAACACAAAAAGCCACATTCGGCTCACAAATTCCAAACGCCCCTACAACCAATTCGTCAGCCGAACGCACCTGCCAAAAATCCATACTCTTTTTTTTCGGCAGGCAACGAGGAAAACACACACAAAAATCTTCTTGCCACAACCGATTTGCAAGCGGAAAAAGGTCAACTTCTCCTTTAAAAGCCGCATACAAAAAAACCGTTTTTGCCCGTCGCCTACAAATAAGTGCGTATAATCTTTCACAAATCACCTTACTTTTTTCCGCTCTTTGGCTTTTTACAATTGCACCGCGAACAGCCAAAAACTTCTTCCGCAACAGTTTTTTTTCGTCCATTTCCTTGTTTGACAAGCATCAGCCCTCACTGTTAAAAATTTTTTCCTAAAATAAACTAAAAAAAATATTTTCAGGCGGCAAGATGGTTTATGAACCCCAAAAAGAATGGATTGCGTTCGGCGACATTCATAGCAACACTTCTCAACTTAAACGAATTCGCGGTTTACGGGAAGCTGACGGTATTTTGATTTCCGGCGATTTAACCAACTGCGGAAATAAAGAAGACGGTGAAACGGTTCTTGCCCAAATCCGCAATTACAATCCGCATATCTTGGCACAAATAGGAAATATGGATACAAAATCAATAGAAGATTTGCTTGACAGTTCAAAAATCAATACACATAGAAAAATAATTCCTCTATATGATGATGTTACTCTTGTCGGACTGGGATATTCAAACATTACACCTTTTCACACACCAAGTGAAGTTACAGAAGAAATATTTACAACTTGGCTTAAAGAAATAGAAAAAAAACTTAATACCTTTTCCCGCATCATTTTTTTATCTCATACTCCTCCATTCCAAACAAAAACGGATACGATTGCAAACGGTATGCATGTCGGCAGTACGGCAGTTCGAGACTGGATTGAACATATTCAACCAGAAATTTGCATTGTCGGACATATTCATGAATCAATTGCAACGGACAAAATAGGCAAAACAAAAATCTATAATCCCGGAGATTTAGCTTCCGGTGGATTTGTTCGTTTGCAAATTACAAAAGATAATATACAAGCTAAAATTGAAAATACACGAGATTTACAATGAAAATATATTCTTGGAATGTAAACGGTATTCGAGCAGCCATTAAAAAAGGATTTTGGCAGTGGGTAAAAGCCTCAGATGCGGACATTATCTGCATTCAAGAAACCAAGGCACAAGAAGACCAGCTGGCAGAAAACGACCGCCTTATTTCACCCTACCAATCATTTTGGAATCCTGCCCGGGTAAAAAAAGGCTACTCAGGCACGGCGTGTTTTTTTCTCACACCGCCGCTTGATTTTTCAACAGGTCTTCCAAACGGGAAATTTGGCGGCGAAGGACGGCTTATTCGACTTGAGTATCCGGATTTTCATCTTTTTAATATTTATTTTCCCAACGGCAAAATGAACGACGAACGGCTCACATTCAAAATGGGATATTACAATGCTTTTTTAGAGTACGCCGAAGAATTAAGACAGAAAAAACCAATTATCGTTTGCGGCGATTTTAATACCGCCCACAAAGAAATTGACCTTAAAAACCCTAAAGCCAACGCCGAAGTTTCCGGTTTTTTGCCGCAAGAACGAGCGTGGCTCGACTGTCTCGTTGCCCACGGCTACCACGACACTTTTCGTCTTTTTCACCCCGAAGGCGATCAATACAGCTGGTGGAGTTACCGTTTTGGAGCAAGAGAAAGAAACGCTGGCTGGCGGATTGATTATTTTTTTATAAGCGACGAACTCAGACCACGCCTCAAAAATGCGTGGATAGAACAAGATGTACAGGGTTCGGATCACTGTCCCGTCGCTATTGAAATCAACTGAAATGTCCAAACTCGGCAAGCTCAAATACGCACAAAAGCTCTGTCTCGGCAAGGTCGGAAAACTAATGCACGAACAGAAAATGATAGATACAAATGCAAAAATCGGCGTGGCGGTTTCAGGAGGTGCGGACAGCTGGGTACTTCTGCAAACTCTTATTTTACGCAAACGAATAGTTCCATTTTCTTTTGACATTATGGCTTTGCATATCGGAGCAGGATTTGAAACAAAAAGCGGCGAAGTCCTACAAAATTGGCTTAAAAAAAACGGCATCGCCGCCCATATCGAAATCGGCGACATCGGACTTCGTGCTCATTCTGCCGAAAACAAAAAAAAATCAACCTGCTTTTTTTGTGCATGGCACAGGCGAAAAAGACTTTTTGAACTTTGCAAACGTTACAATCTGACACATTTGGCATTCGGACATCACGCCGACGATTTAATAACAACTTTTTTTATGAATTTGGTACAAACGGGAAAAGTCTGGACACTGCCTGCCAAAGAACACTATTTTGACGGACAGCTAACGCTTTTAAGACCGTTACTTTTACTTGAAAAAAAAGAAATAGAACTGGCGTGCAAGCAATGGAATCTGCCTATTACCGAAAATCTTTGTCCGTCTTCCGGTAAAACGCTGCGTACGGAAATTGCAAAAGACATACAAACACTCATTAAAAAAAATAAAAACCGCAAAACAAATATCAAAAACGGCTTATTGCGTTGGCAGCTCGCCGGAGAAGAAAATGGATCTGTTTAATTTTGAATACAAAACAATTTTCAGCTTTTTCCTCACCTTTATTCGACTGAGTATTGTTTTGTTTTTGCTCCCGTTTTTTGGAGGTTCGTCGCTACCGAACCAAGTCAAAGCCGCTCTTTGTCTGGTGCTGACTTTTGGACTGTGGCCGGCACTTTCTTTCCCCAATCCTGTTTTGCCCGCTCACCCGTTTGCTCTTGCCTTAATGATTTTAGGCGAATTAATTTTAGGAATACTCTTAAGTTTGCTGACCAATTTTATTTTTGCCGCCATTCAAACCGGCGGTACGCTCATTTCTTTTCAAATCGGTTTCAGTATGGTTAATGCGGTTGACCCGCTATCAGGAGTAAGCGAAGCGGCATTGTCGCATTTTTTGTATATGACTTCACTGCTTGTTTTTTTATCAATAAACGGACATTTGCTGCTACTTAAAGCATTAAGCTCCAGTTTTTACCTCATACCGCCCGGCGAACTGCTTATTAGCCCCGAAATCACAAAACATATCATTTCTCTTTCAGGGCAAATCTTTCTTTTAGCAATCAAAATCGCCGCTCCGGTCATTGCCGCTGTTTTTTTAGCAGACCTTGCCTTGGCACTGGTTTCAAAAGCCGCTCCGCAAATGAATGTGCTTATCATCGGTTTTCCCGTCAAAATTATGCTCGGTTTTATTTTTATCGGTGTTTTATTCTCCCTGCTCGCAACGGCAATGGAAAACTTCACTTCCAAACTGGGGCTGGAGTTTAACCAAATTTTTCATTTTCTTACCATCATAAAATAACAAAAATGGCACGCGACCCAAGTAAAACCGAACAGGCGACACCCAAACGGCGAAACAAAGCCAGAAACGAAGGTAATGTCCCCAAAAGCCAAGAACTCTCTAAGCCGCTCGTAGTCTTGGCAGGACTAATTGCTCTTCGTCTCGCCATTGAACATATCAATCTTCATATTCAAGAAATTATGCGGTATTTTCTCAAATTAGAACTGACAACCGAACTCACGCCAACCTTTGTTGTCAATACATTTGCATTTTGTGCCAAAGAACTCGGACTGATTGTCCTGCCGATAATGTTTGCAATAAGCCTGATTGCTTTTAGCAATATGCGATTGCAGGTTGGCAGTTTGTGGACGACCAAGGTCTTTCAGTTCAAACTCAAACTCAATATTTTTGCAGGTCTGCAACGAATGATTGCCAGCCCTCAGGCAGGACTTCGACTTGTTAAAAGTATCTTACAGGCTCTCGTTATCGGCACGACTTCATACATCATTCTCAAGAAAAAACTCCCTGAAATGCATACTTTGTATTTTATGAACGCCGATGCCATTTCCATTTATATTTTACAACTGGCGTATGATTTAACCAAATATGCTCTTATTCCGATGCTCCTTATCGGTATTGCCGACCTCATCTACACTCGCTGGGATTATGAAGAAAATTTAAAAATGACCAAAGACGAAGTCAAAGACGAACACAAACAAGCCGAAGGAGACCCGATTATCAAACAACAGCAACGCCAAAAAATGATGGCTGCCATGCAGCAAAGAATGATGCAACAAGTTCCGGAAGCCGATGTCGTCATCACCAACCCAACCCATTTGGCAATTGCTCTCAAATATGACCCGCTCAAAGCTCCGGCTCCTATTGTTTTGGCAAAAGGAGCCGGACATATAGCGGAAAAAATCAAAAAAATTGCACGGGAAAACCGTGTTCCTGTAAGAGAAAATAAACCCTTGGCACGAGCTTTGTATAAGATAGTTGAAGTAGGAGACATTATTCCCGAAGAAATGTTTCAGGCTGTTGCCACAATTTTGGCAGAAGTATACGGTCTACGAGGAAAAACAAATCCCCACTAGTATTTTTTCTTTCAATTTTTAATTTTAGGCGTGTCAAAAAACAGACATTTTACAAACAGGTGTCAAAAATATGTCGTTAAAATCTGCAATTTCCGGTGTCGATTACAGCCGTTTTAGCCGTCAAGGTGATATTTTACTCGCGGGTGGTGTGGTTATTATCCTTTTTGTTATGCTGGTTCCGTTACCGACCATGCTACTCGACATCATGCTTGCTTTTAGCATTTCTTTCGGTCTGGTTATTTTAGTTACCTCCATGTTTATGACCTCACCGCTTGAATTTTCTATTTTTCCCTCCGTTTTGTTGATTACGACGCTTATGCGGCTGGCACTCAACGTCGCCTCCACGAGAATTATTCTACTGCACGGCAACGAAGGTCCGAGTGCTGCGGGAAAAGTTATTGAAGCGTTCGGGCAGTTTGTTGTCGGTGGAAATTTCGTTATCGGTATCATCATCTTCTTAATTTTATTTGCTCTTAACAAAATGGTCATCGTTTCCGGTACGACCCGTATCGCAGAAGTCGCCGCCCGTTTTACCTTGGATGCAATGCCCGGAAAACAAATGGCAATCGAAGCCGACCTCAATGCCGGACTGATTGATGAACACGAAGCTAGAAAACAACGAGAAAAAATTCGTCGTGAAGCCGACTTTTACGGAGCGATGGACGGTGCGGGAAAATTTGTTTCCGGTGATGTCAAAGCCGGCATGCTCATTACGGTCATCAATATTGTCGGCGGTCTGTTTATCGGAACATTTATGCAGGGTATGGACTGGATGAATGCCGCCAAAACCTATACTTTGCTGACCATCGGCGACGGTCTTGTTTCAACCATTCCTTCACTGGTTATTTCCACTTCCGCCGGTATTATTGTCAGCCGAGCAGCTGCCGAAGCCAAAATGGGCGAAGAATTTATCGGTCAGCTCACTTTTCACCCGCGTGCGCTGCGACTTGTTGCCGCCGTACTTCTTTTGTTCGCCATGGTTCCGGGTATGCCGACATTTGCTTTTTTACTCCTGTCGAGCGTTTTGTATCTGACTTCCATTATTGCCGCCAAACAAAGGGCAATGGCAGAAGAAGCCGTCGCCAAACAAGGCAAAAAAGGAGGACAAGCGGGAGCTGCCGGACAAGAAGGAAATTCAACACCGGAAGAAATCCAAAATATTATGCCGCTCGATACGCTGGAACTGGAAGTCGGCTATGGACTTATTCCGCTGGTTGACGAAGAACAAGACGGCAATCTGCTCGCCCGTATCCGCTCCATTCGTCGCCAATTTGCACTGGATATGGGAATCATTATTCCATCACTGCACTTGCGAGATAATTTGGAACTCAAACCAGGCGAATACGCCATTCGCATAAAAGGCAACAGAATCGTCAGCTCCGAGATTATGGTTGACCATTATCTCGCTATGGATCCGGGCAACGCCAAACATACAATTAAGGGAATTGACACACTTGAACCAGCCTTTAATCTGCCGGCACTGTGGATTCCGGCAAGTCAAAAAGACGAAGCTCTTATGGCAGGATATACAGTTGTTGACCCGTCCACCGTCATTGCTACGCATTTAACGGAAATTCTCAAGAAAAATCTGGACGAATTTTTGGGCAGACAGGAAACACAAGATTTGCTTGATAATTTGGCAAAACGCACACCCAAAGTCGTTGAAGAACTTGTTCCAGGTATTTTGTCGCTCGGCACGGTACAAAAAGTATTGCAAAATCTTATTCGGGAAAATGTCTCAATCAGAGACCTGCTCACCATTGTTGAAACTTTGGCGGATTACGGTTCAAGCATAAAATCACCTGAACAACTGACAGAATTTGTTAGACAAAAATTGGCTCGCACAATTATCAAACCGTATATTGCAGCGTCCAACAACAGTTTGGCAATTCTCAGTCTGTCTCCCGACATTGAACAACTTTTTCAAGAAAGCCTACAAACAACCGACCACGGCACATATTTGACCATGGATCCGAACACGGCTCAACGGATTATCCAAACCATCAACCGTAGTTATGAAGAAAGTATTTTATCGGAAGGTCAGCCCGTACTTTTGACTTCACCGCTTATTCGCCCACATCTGGCACAACTGTTAACCCGATTTATTCCAACACTTCCGGTTATTTCACAAGCGGAAATTCCGGCAGACATCAACCTCAATTCCTTAGGAATGGTAACCCTCGATGCGAGTTAAAACCTTTCACGGACCCAGTTCCGCCTCTGTTATGGAGCAAATCCGCAAAGAAATGGGAGACGAAGCCGTTATCCTGAGCAATAAAACCGTTAAAAAAGACGGAAAACGCTTATATGAAATTATGGCAGCAGTTGAAACGGAAGCAGTTGCAGAATCCAAAAAGCAGCCCATTCCTTCCCTGAGAAGCGATGATTCACCCGCCGGCTGGAAATATATGCACGAAGAATGGCAAGAACTCAAAGAACATCTATTTGCCGTTATGCGTCCGCAAATCGATATGAGTTTACTAAGTCCCAAACAAAGAATGGTGCTGGAATACTTGGAAAAAGAAGGTGTTGGTTCATCAATTATCAGTGAAATCTGGCAACGTATGCGGAGCCACCCGAATGAAAAAACGCTTACGCTTTTAAAATCAATCGTTGACACCAAATCATGGACGGCAACAAATTGGAAAGAAAAATTTCATATTTTGGCAGGACCTTTCGGGTCGGGCAAAACAACCACAGCTCTGAGAATGGCACTGTCATTGCAAAAAGAAAACCCGAAGCTTAAAATTTGTTTGGCAAATGCCGACAATGGCAAAGGACGGCTTTTTTTACGCCACTACACCGACCTGTCGGGATTTCAATATAAAGAAGTTTTTACAACCGAAAGTTTAACCGAGCTGCTTCAGTCCTGCCAAGAATATGACAAGGTTTTTATCGACACACCCGGATATGGTAACCGTGAAAATTTTTCAAAATGGCTTGAGACTATTCAAAATTTGCGACAGGACGCACAGGTGCATTTAGTGATGAATCCTCTTTATTCCGCCAAACAAACGCAAAATTTCATACACCGATTTTATAATTCTTCTGCCGCCAGCATTATCTGGACAAAAATCGACGAAGCATGTTCGTACGGCGAATTGATTAACCAAGCAAGAGCGACAGGTCTGCCAATTTCTCTGCTATGTAACGGTAACGGACTGCAAAACAGCCTTATAAAAGCAGATTTATCAAAAATCTGGAAACTTATATTCAAACACGAAATTGTGTCTGACACGATTTCATAAAAAAAAGGAAAAACAATGAAAAACTCACCTCCAATGGTTTTTTCCGTATCATCAGGAAAAGGTGGAGTAGGAAAAACGAATATTTCCGTCAACTTAGCCTATTGTCTGCAAAAAATGGGAAAAACAACAATACTGCTTGATGCGGATTTGGGGCTTGCCAATGTTGATGTTATTTTAGGATTAACGCCGAAATACAATATTTTTCATCTTTTTCACGAAGGCATCAGTCTCAAACAAATTTTGGTAAAAACCAAATTCGGTTTTACAATTTTACCGGCAGCTTCGGGCGTAAGCGATATGATTACACTCAGTACCGGACAAAAACTGGAACTTTTAGAAACTTTCGACACGCTGGAAGACCAAATTGATTATCTAATCGTGGATACCGGAGCCGGAATAAACGATAATGTTTTATACTTTAATCTTGCCGTACAACAACGCCTGATTGTCGTTACTCCCGAACCGACATCACTGACAGACGCTTATGCTTTAATCAAAATTATGAACACACAATACGGCATCGACCGTTTTCAAATTTTGGTCAATATGGCTCCCGACCAAAAAGAAGCCAAAAATGTCTTTGGCAAACTCTATGCTGCTTGCGATCATTTTCTAAGTGGAGTATCTCTTGATTTTATTAACTTTATTCCACTGGATAAAACTGTACGGCAATCAGTCATTCAACAAGTTCCCTTTTGTTACGGCACTCCGCAAAGTCCGGCTGCCAAAGCGGTTGCAGATGTCGCCAAAAAAATAACCAACTGGAAAGTTTTGGATCATCTTGATGGCAATATCAAATTCTTTTGGAAAAAACTTCTGTTCCGGGAATGAGCTGCAAGCCGCTCTAGAAAAAGGAGAACGGCTTTACAATAACTGCTCACATCGAGAAAAAGACACATTGGTCAGACATTTCTCTCCAACCGTGCAAAGATTGGCAATGCGGCTCAAAAATCGCCTTCCCCCACATGTCGAACTGGAAGAATTAGTCAGTGCCGGTTTGCAAGGTCTTTTTTATGCGTTCCAAAATTTTGCCTCTCATTTGGGCGTTCCGCTGGAAGCTTACGCCACTTCGAGAATAAAAGGAGCAATGCTTGATGAACTGCGACGACAAGATTGGCTTTCCCGCGGAATGCGAAAAAAAATCAAACAGTTGGATGCCATTACATTACAGCATGAACTCACCACAGGCACAACTCCAACACAAGAACAACTTGTTCAACTTTCAGGACTGGACAAAACCGAGGTCTCTCAGCTATTAGAAGCAAGTCAGAACAATTTTATTCTTGATATTGTTCTGTTAGAAGACAGCTCGACACTCATAACGGATCAAAATGAACCAAATGAACCGATGGAAGTTATCAGTCGAGAGGAAACAATTGAATTATTGACAAAATTAGTGGAAGAATTACCCAAAAGAGACCAACAACTTCTTTCTTTATATTATGAACAGGAACTTACCATGAGAGAAATAGCTGAAGTTTTAGATATTACAGAAAGTAGAGTCTCCCAGCTTCATTCACGAATTATCAAAGAATTGAAAAAAAATTTTTATACAAATTTTATTTGTACAAATGAAAAAAAATAAATATATTTTTTATTCATCATTTAACATTTAAGCAAGATAGGAGTTCCAAATGGCATACGATAAAAATATGAATGTTCTGGTTGTGGACGATTTTTCAACTATGCGTAGAATTGTCAAAAATATCTTACGGCAAATAGGTTTTACCAACATTGTCGAAGCTGATGACGGCACAACAGCTTGGGCGACACTGAACAGCAGCAAAATTGATTTCATCGTTTCCGACTGGAATATGCCTCAAATGACAGGTATTGAACTTTTACGCAAAGTACGTTCCAGCGAAGAATTTGCCGATATTCCATTTTTAATGGTTACCGCCGAAGCCCAACAGGAAAATATTATTGAGGCAGTGCAGGCAAAAGTTTCCAACTATATTGTCAAACCATTTACCGCTGAAACACTCGGACAAAAAATAGACAAGATTTTTAACAAATAATCTTGTAGCGAAAAAAGAAAATGCCTCCCGAAGATTCGGAATCAACTTCATCTGAAAAAACTGTTTCATCTGAACAGGATAAAGTTGAACTTGACCTTGATGACGCTCCGTTTCTCGACTTTGACGATGATGAAGAAGAGAAAGAAACAAGTCCGGTCGAAGAAGAAGTAAAACTCGAACCGGTTGAACAAAAATCGGAAACACCCAAAAAATCTAAGACAAAATTCATTATTTTTGGGGGGCTTGGCAGCCTAGCAGTAGCCGGAGGCATTGGATTTTGGCTATTTTTACGCACAACTACACCGCCTGAACCACCATCGCCACCGCCGCCAAAAGTGGAAAAAAAAGTACCGAAACCCGAACCCCAGCCGGAAGAAGAACCACTTATTCCCGAAGAACGAAGAGTTGTTAAATTACAGCCTTTTTTTATTGAATATCAACAAGGAGACCAATCTCGTTTTTTGGAATGTTCACTAAGTTTATCAGCTCCCAATATTCTTCAAAATGACGAGTTGCGGCGACATATGATTGAAATACGAGATGCACTGTATTTTTACCTTAAAAATAAAGACATTTTCTTTCTAGAAAATCAAAAAAATGCCGAACAATTCAAAAAAGAAGTACTTGATGTTATCAATCAACATATGGTTTTTAAACCAGTAACCGACATTTTAATCGACAAATATTTGGTGAGGTAACAATGGTCAGCCCGATTGAGTTACCAATCGTTCTTTCTCAGCTTCCAAATATCCAAAAAATACAAAACGCTGAACAATCGGGACCGGAAATGGCACAAGCGGCTCTGGCTCAAGAGGTCATAAAAAAACAAGAACTGGAAAATAAACAAGTCCCCAAGGTCATCAAACACGAAATGGACACCGAAACACAATTCAAAGAAAACGAAGGCGGCAAACAAGAGTTTTACAAACAATCGGGTAAAAAAAAGATAAAAAAAGACGAAAACCGGCAACCAAATTACGGACTCGTCGATATACAGGTATAAACCGCAAAATTTTTATATGAACACTTTATACTGGACAATTGTTATTTCAAGCTCACTCGAACTCGTACTGCTCGGACTGGTTCTTGTTTTTTTTGTCAAACTCCGTAAGTCCGAAATCCTGCTTTCACAGCTCGAAAAAAAGCAACAAGCCTTTGTCGAACGACTAGATTTTAATTCCAAGCTCGAAAAAGAATTGGTCGCAAGTTTTGCTACTCGCCAACAAGAACTCATCAAGCTGGAAAACAAACTTGAAGAACGAGCCACAGAACTCTACCGATTGCTGCAACAAACGGAAACATTTTGCAAATCTCCCCAATTTCTCCGTCAAACCATTCTTTCCGGCTACAAACGCGGGCAATCCGTTCAAGCTCTTTCCGTTGCAACCGGAATGAGCAAGGATGAAATCGAACTTATTTTGCGACAAGAAAATCTCTAACAGGTCTTCCATGCAAATTGATTTTCATCTCCAAAATCTCCCAAAAGAAGCGAACCGAACGGACAAATTCAAAAACTGTCACTATGTCGGTCAAATTGTAGAAGGAACTTTTGTTGATATATACAACGAAAAACTAAATTGGATAAACATCGATGGACATTATCTGCTTGCCGAAATTACCGAGCCGCAACAAAAAGGAGAAAAATTCCTTTTTGAAATCATACAACTTGAACCGAACATTATCCTTAAACCTACAGACGATAGCACCCAAAAGACAAATCGCCTGAATTTACTGGTCTAACCTTGAAAAACATTTCATTTCAAAGTCCGTGGCTTGCTCCGCTTGCCGGCTTTACCGACCTGCCTTTTCGCCTGCTATGTCGCCATTTCGGTTGCGAAGTCGCCTGTACGGAAATGGTCAGTGCCAAAGGACTTGTCTACGGCAGCCCAGGCACAAAAGATTTGCTCGCCACCTGCGAAGAAGATTCTCCGCTCGTTGTTCAACTTTTCGGCAGCGAACCGGAATTTTTCGCACAAGCAATGGACATTTTGCTTAAACGAGGATTCCGCTTTTTTGACCTCAACTGCGGATGTTCCGTCAAAAAAGTTACCAAAACCGGCAGCGGCAGCAGCTTAATGACAACCCCCGATATTTTGTTGGCAATCGTTAAAATAATGGTGCAAAAAGCAGGCAACGGACGGGTCGGTGTAAAAATTCGTCTCGGTCGAGAAAAACACTCGTGGCAAGAACTTGCTCCTGCAATCGAACAAGCCGGAGCCGGCTGGATTTGTATGCATCCCCGAACAGGCAAACAAGGATTCAGGGGGCAGGCTGATTGGAACTGCTTAAAAGAACTCAAGCAACTTGTACACATTCCAGTACTTGGAAGCGGTGATTTATTTACAGCACAAAATGCACTAGATTGCATTCAACAAACAGGAGTTGATACTATATTATTCGCACGTGGAGCATTAAATGACCCTTCTATTTTTGCAAAATTTCAAGATTTACAACAAGGAAAACCACAGAAAAAGCACAATCTACAAGACATAAAAAAACTAACTTGTTGTATGGAAGATTTTTATATACGCTACGGCTCACCCATGAAAGCACTTTTAAGAATGCGAACACTACTTCCTCGATTTATAAAAGATATAAACGGTGCAAAAGAAGCAAGAACAATGATTCAAAAATGCACAAGCTGGAAAGAAGTATATTTAATTTTTGATAAACTTATAACCAAATATGAAAAGATATGAAAAAAAAAATTACAACAGCAAAGTCGGCAGGTTTTTGCATGGGAGTAAGTCTCGCACTCAAAAAACTAGATAAAGCAATCATTGAAAAAAAAGATGAAACGCCACTTTTTACTCTCGGTCCGATTATACATAATCCTCAAGTCCAACAACGATACAAAGAAAAAGGTGTAATACTTGCAAATACAATCGATGAAGTAACATTTAACAGTATCGTTGTCATCAGAGCACACGGTATTCCGAAAGAAAAAGAAGAAGAACTGCTCAAAAAACAAACAACAATCATCGATGCCACTTGCCCGAAAGTAAAAAAAGCCCAACTCCTTATTGAAGAACAAAGCATGCAAAACAAAACGATGTTGCTATTTGGTGAAGCGGAACACCCCGAAGTACAAGGACTTTTGAGCTACTGCCGGCACTCTTTTGTTTTTGAAAATTTGCAAAGCCTTCAACGACTCGACATTCCTGCGGGACAATATTTTTTAGCAGCTCAAACAACACAGGACAGAAACGAATTTTATGCAATCGAAAAACACATAAAAAACCGCCTCAACACTCCGCTGACAGTGCTGGATACAATTTGCAACGCCACCAAAAACAGACAAGAAGAAGTTATAGAACTCGCCCAAAAAATGCAGTGCATCATAGTTGTTGGAGGGAAAAACAGCGGCAATACACGCAGGCTGGCAGAAATCGCCTCGATGCACGCAAAAACTTTTCATATCGAAACGGTAACCGATTTATCTCTTGACGAAATTCAAAAGTACTCGCAAATTGGACTGACGGCAGGAGCTTCCACGCCACAGGACATTGTAGACGAAGTTCGTCAATACATTGAAAGTGCGAGAACGAAACAATTATAAATTTTCTCAAAATAAAAGATGACTTTTTTTTCTTTTTAGCATAATATAAAAATCTAATTTTAATAAAAACTTTTAGTACATGGAGCGAAAATATGGCCAAAAACGATATTCTTCTGGAAGCTGGTACAAATGAGCTTGAAATCATTGAGTTTTATTTGGACGAAGAATTAACTGAAGACGGTGAAACCACTATTTATAGAGGACATTACGGAGTCAATGTCGCCAAAGTCCTTGAAATAACCAATCTTCCCAGCATTACCGAAATGCCGGAACCACCCCATCCTGCCGTTTTAGGTGCTTTTAACCAACGCTCAAGCATTATTCCGCTCATTGACCTCAGTATGTGGCTCGGGAAAAAAGTCAAAAGAACCGGAAACGAAAAAGTCATCATTACCGAATTTAACACTCAAGTTACAGCATTTTTGGTTTCAGGCGTTAATCGTATTCATCGTTTAAGCTGGGAACTCGTTGAAGCTCCCAACGAATATGTATCTAAAGTCAGCTCCAACAGTATTACCAGTATTGTACGTATGGAAGACAGGGTTATTTTCATTTTGGATTTGGAAGAAATCATTTTCGGTCTCAATCCAAATATTGCTCTTAAACTCGATTTGGACAAAAACTGGCAAAATGACGAACACTATACCGCTCTTATTGCCGACGATTCCAATATGATTCGAAATATGCTCAAAGAACTCTTGGAAAAAGCCGGTTTTATCGTCGAAACATGCAAAAACGGTGAAGAAGCATGGAATAGACTACAAGCTATCAAAGCAACGGCGGAAAAAGAAGGAAAAATTATTCCCGACTATTTGCAGGTTGTCGTATCCGACATCGAAATGCCTCGTATGGACGGACTCAATCTCACCAAACGCATCAAAGAAGATTATATGCTCAAAGAACTTCCCGTCATTTTATTTTCCTCTCTTATTACCGATCATTTCCGCCACAAAGGTGAATCCGTCGGAGCCGACGACCAAGTTACCAAACCGGAAGTCAGCAGACTGGCAATAAGTGCCAAAGAACTCATTGAAAAATACGCCCAAAAACGAGCAAAATAAAAATCCGCACAAACAAAACGAGCATTCAATACAAAATTGAAAGCTCGTTTTTTTATGATTTACAAAAATCCAACTCGACAAATTTTATTTTTGTAAATATCTTTTAGTATTATTTTCTTAAACACCAAATCAAATCTAAAATCCAAAAACCATTCATCTTTAAAATAAAAATTTTCCCTAACATCAATTATAAAAATCATAACCGATCACGCTAAATAATATCTAAATCTTCTTTTTACTTTCAACATTATAAAAATACAAAACAACTTTATAAAATTTTCTACTATATTTTTAACTAATAAGAAAAATAAAATATTTCCACCCACTCAGGCAAAACTTCTACCTTAAAATTTTTCTCCTCCCAACAAAATACCGAATGGTGCAGATACAGACGTTCAGTATTTTTGAAAGGTGTGGCGTGAGCGGATAAATTATTTTCAGCGAAAAGAACAATATCTTTTTTACCGTAAAGCGGATCGCCGACAATCGGAAATCCTGCGGCGGCAAGGTGGGAGCGAATTTGATGACGGCAACCTTTGGAGATTTGGGCTTGCACCAGCGTTGTATCGCCAAGAATTTGCAACGGTCGTACGACGGTATGACGAATAGGCTGAGCATCTTTTGTAAGCACTCGCACCTTTTGTCTTTTACAGCTGTCAATTGCCTGCGTACAAACAAATTCCTTCTCAACCCGCCCAAAAACAACAGCAAAATAAATTTTTTGTAATTTTCCTCTTTGCTGAGCCGCTAAATATTCCTCCCGTACTTTTTCCGACAGAGCCACCAAAACAATTCCTGAAGTCAAAAAATCAAGCCTGTTAAGCAAAAATGCTTTTTCACCAATAAGTCTCGGCAAAATATCTTCAACGCTCGCCTCTTTTCCTTTTTGAGAATGCACACCCTGCGGCTTATACAAAGCGACAAGTCCACTTTGTTCGGCAACAATCCGCACACCGAGCAAATCGTCAAAATGCCCAACGTTCTGCTTACAATTAAGCTCGCCTATCCCGCATTCGTTTGCCAAAATTTCAAATTCCTGTCCGACTCGTACTTTCAGCCCCACATCAACTGCTTGTCCGCCTAACCGCACCAGCCCGTTTTCAATCCAACGCCGCCGCTCACGCAGCGAAGTTTGCGGATAAAAAAACAAAAGCGCTTTATCCAAACGTTTTCCTGCAAGAGCAGAAGGAATAATAATCAATGAAATTGACAAAATTGATGAGGTCATTTTTTATGAGAACGAGGGTGAGCGGTATCGTAAGTAGCTAAAATTTTATCCATACTCAAATGCGTATACCGCTGTGTCGTAGAAATCCTGGCATGTCCTAGAAGCTCCTGTACAGAACGCAAATCAGCTCCAGCCGCCAACAAATGCGAAGCAAAAGCGTGCCTCAAATAATGCGGACTAATAGACTGCGTGATGCCGACTTCTCGACAAGCCTTCTTAAGTAACGCCGCTGCCGCACTCCGCCCCAAGGGTCGCCCTTTTTCCGTCAAAAAAAGGTGTTCGGATTCAAAACCTTTTCGCTGTGCCAGATATGCACGCAAACTCTTAACACAAACCGCCGTCAACGGAGCCATTCGTTCTTTGTTACCTTTTCCGAATACACGCACCCAACCGTCATCAAGATTAAGATCCTGTAAACAAACCCCCAAAGCTTCACTAATCCGAAGCCCCGAACCATAAAGCAATTCAAAAAGTGCCTGATTACGCAAGCCGTCAAAACCCGTACGCTCCTGATTTAAAAGCATATATGCCTGATCAACATTGATAATCTTGGGACGAGGTTTATCCTGCTTGGGATTAGCAATATCTTGCAAAGGACTTTTCAAACAAAGATTATTTTTTTGCAAAAAAAGAAAATAGGAACGCAATGAAGCAAGTTTACGGGAAAGAGATGATTTTGCCATCTGCTTTTTATGTAGCCAAAAAAGATAGGCTTGCACGCTTTCATTACGTACGCTTTCCGGTCGATTCAGCGAATAACCCTGCTCCTTAAAAAATTCTTCCGCCTGCAATAAATCCGTACGATATGCCGAAATTGTTGCCGCAGCATAACCTTTTTGAACAGTCAAATAATCCCAAAAAAGCTCTATGAAATCCTGCATTCCGCCCCCCGACAAAATCTAACTTTCGCCCTGATCCTGCCGCTTATCAAGCACATAACAACTGCCTTGATTTTTTTTTGCTTTTTTTTTCAAATTCATAGAAATCTGAGAAGCCTGCCCGAAATGACGAAGCTTACCGCCAATATTAAACACGACAGCAAGTGAAATCGCCATCAGCGGAAAAGTTTGTAATTCACCCTGCCTATCGGTGGAAACAATGCAACAGCGTTCCCTGTCTTCATTGTCGTAAAAACTGGGAACAATACTGTCAAAACTTTCGATAATTTTTTGACACACTTTTTCCGCCATTTCCGCAGGTACAATGCACACAAAATCATCTCCCCCAACATGCCCGATAAAAGCACTGCCATCAGTAATCAAACTGCGAACGCCATTGACCATTACTCTGGCGGTCATCAACAAAACTTCATCACCTCGTGAAAAACCGTATTTATCGTTAAAGGATTTAAAATGGTCAAGATCACTGTAAATCAAGGCGAAATCTTCCTGCCGGTCGATTAAATCCTGAATACGATTGACAATAGAAGTATTGCCCGGAAGTTTTGTAAGCGGACTAGCGTCCAGCTCCCGTGTTGAGCGAAAAAATGTAAGCTCCAAACGAACTTTGGCTTCCTGCTTTTCAACCGGCAAACACAAAAAATCATCAGCTTCTACCGTTGAAAAATCTATATCAATATTGTCCTTATCCAAACAAATCACAACAGGAAGCTGACGATAAACATTTTCGCTTTTAATCAAATTGATAATTTGCATACCGGAAACACCGCCCGGCAAATCAGCGTCCACAACCAGCAAATCGGGAGGATCGTTAAACAATCTTTTAATCGCCGCCGACCCTGATGAAAAACAGGTCCACTCAACCTGTTCTACAGGCCAAAGTCCTTGTAACATTTGAATAATTTCATCTCTTGCACAAATAAGAAAAAATCGTTTTTGTTTATTCCGCATATTTTCCTCTTGCCCGAAAAATCAAAGCTCCATCAAATTCGGTTCAATTTCCGTAATCAAGTCTTCCAAATCGGACAACCCAAGCCCCAAAGCCTCCAAAACACCCTCCTGCAAATAAGCACTCTGGTCATCACCGCCGTAACCCAATTCAAAAATCCGAACCAAAAAATCAGCGAGATGAACAATTTGAGCCATATCAGGATAAAATTCAGCAGAAAGCGGACGATGGTGATAGGCAAGAGCGTCTTTGAGTCGTACGGGCAAATTCCAATGATCGGCAATCCACGCATTGATTCTGTCATGCCCGAAACCCAGCACTTCTTTTTCCGCCTGCAAATAATTCAAATTATCTTTGGCAACTAAATCATCAATCTGCTTTTTCATCTCGGGCAACTGAATAGCAACAATCACTTTTCCTAAATCATGCAACAAACCGCCAAGTGAATATTCTTCCGGATCTTTTTTTCCCAGTCGAGCTGCTATCCGACTGCAAACAACCGCACAGGCGATGCTGTGTTCCCACAACCCCGACATACTGGTATTCATAGCATCAAAAACGGAAGTACTGATAATAAGCCCACGCACAACATTAAAACCAAGCAAAACGAGGGCATGCTGAATTGTGCCAATTCGACGAGGAAAACCATAAATCGGAGAATTGACCATTTTAAGAACTTTAGCAGACAAAACCTGATCGCGGGAAATAACTTTGGCAATTTGTTCTGTAGAAACTTCAGGGTCTTCCAGAAGCAAGTTCAGTTCTTCAAGCACGGCAGGCAAAGTCGGCAAATCTTTTACCGCCAAAAGTTGCCCTTTTTGCTGAGTTCGTAAATCATTCATCTTTCTTTTCCTTCACATTTCCGTCGGCTGGAGTTAATTTTTTCTCAAAACAAGCAACAAGCGTCGCTTTAACTTTTTGCATCCATTTATCCTGCGTATATTGACGAAATAAATGATCAAGCCGTTCAATTTTGGCGGCATAAGGATTTTCACCGTCCGGAGTAAGCGGACTGCCCTCCACAACAATCGATTCAATACCCATATTTTCCAAGCGTTGCAAAAGACTGTCCGTCAGTTCCGTCCCGACTCCGACAAGTGTCATACCGTTTTCTCTCGTAACCGGCTTTTCCAGAATCATTCCCGATTTTGCCAATGATAAAGGTACTTTTTGCATATATGTTCCTCCGTAATCCTAGCGACTATTAGCGAAAAAATTTTTACTCAACCAAGCGTATATTTTGCACCAGGAAGCCGACTCACTCGCCCTGTCATTTCAAGCTCCAACAAACAGGTCAAAAGCTCCTGCCCTTCCCAGTCAAGCTCACGCTGCAATTCGTCAATATGCCGCTCTTCACCGTCCTGTAAGCATTTTATAATCTGCACTTGTTTTGTATCCAAACCTGCATATAAGTTTTCATTTCTATTTTCCTTTTTGTCTTCACAAACAAAAGAATGCAAATGCGGTGCAAGCTCAAACAAAATATCTTCGGCATTTCTAGTCAGTACCGCCCCTTGCCGAATAAGCCAATTACAACCTTCAAAATTTTTCTGATCAACCGGTCCCGGAACGGCAAAAACATCTCTCCCCTGCTCCAAAGCAAGCCGTGCCGTAACCATACTGCCGCTTTTTAAAGCGGCCTGAATCACGACAACTCCTAAACACAATCCACTCACGATACGATTTCGCACCGGAAAATTATAAGAATCAGGGAGCGTTCCAGGAGCAAATTCCGACAAAACAAGTCCGTTTTGTGCCAATTGCTCTGCAAGATCCCGATTGGCAGATGGATACACGATATCAATCCCCGTTCCCAAAACAGCAATTGACTTACCAAGACCGCTCAAACCGCCAAGATGTGCCTGTTTATCAATTCCGTATGCCATACCAGAAACAATGCTTACGCCGCTTGCGGAAAGTCCTTGGCAAATTTCACCGGCAATCCGTACACCATACGCCGAACAATTACGGGAACCGACAACCGCCACTGCCGGATTTTGCAGCAGTCCACGCTGTCCCAAATAATACAAAACCAGTGGAGGCGTATTTATTTCTCGCAAAAGTGCAGGATAATCGTCATCGGAATATAAAATAAACTGCAATCCGCCTTTTTGGACTAAATCCATTTCTTTACGAAAAGCAACAGAATTAACCTTGTTTTCTGCCTGTTCTCGACCGGTCAATCCGAGTAAAATCCAATCTTTTTTTTCGGCAAGAGCGGCAGTCGCAGAACCGAAATGCTTTACAAGCCGCTGCCACGATTTCGCTCCAAGCCTCGGCGTATGTCGTAAAATCAAACACGCCCGAAATTCCTCCCAGCGTTTTTCTTGATTTTCAAGCACTTACATTCCCTGCAAACTTTTATGTGCCAAAACAGCAGAATGCGAGCGAGGATATTTTTCCAAAATCGTTTTTAAATACAGTTCCGCACTTTCTCTGTTTTGCAAACGCAAACAACTGTATCCCGCTTTTAACATCGCATCGGGAATTTTGGAGCTTCCCGGATATTGCTCCCAAACCGCCTTGAAATTCAAAAGTGCATCAACATATCTACCTTCGACATAATAACTTTCTCCCAACCAGTACCAAACATTGGGCATCAGTGTACTTTTCGAATACATCATTTGAAAACGAAAAAATTGCTGCCGAGCCGTTTTCGATTTTCCGGATAAAAGTTCAGCAAGAGCATTTTTATACAATTCCTGCGGTGTATCGATTGGTGCGGATTGTGGCAGAGGTGATGATTTTTTTACCTGCGGTTGTAAATTCTTTTTATTTTGCGAGGTTTGCAATTTTTCTTCTAAAAATTTGACCTGCGAAGACGATCCTTGCAAATCAAGTTGAGTAAGAATTTTTTGCAAATAAATTTCCGAAGTTTCTTTATTTTCTATATATAAACAACAAAATGCCGCTTGTTGAAGTGCATCTTTTATTTTCGGGCTTTGCGGATACTCTTGCCAAAGCTGCTCAAAAACGAGCAAAGCCTTTACATATAAATTTTCAGAATAATATGATTCTCCAATCCAAAATAAAACCGACGGCATATACGAACTGTTCGGCCATGTTTTTTGAAATTGTTTAAATGCTGTCCGAGCGGCTTTATTCTTATTGTTCAGCAACAACGCAAGAGCCTGTTGGTATGCTTCTTTTTCAAAAATACTTTGCCGAATAGTTTTTTTCATCTGCACCGGAGCTGCTACCGATTTACGAACAAGAGTATCTGCAAGCATTGTCGCCTCTTGAAAACTCTCATCCTGATACTCCGTTTCCGCTACATTTTGAGCTTCAAACGAAGAAAAATCCTGCTTCGTTGTTTTCGTTATTCCCTGACAAGCGGGCAAAAAGAAAAAAAACAAAATAACAGCCGACCTATAAACAATTTTTTGTATTTTCAATTGATTTTCCTTCATAATTCATCAACATCAAAAATTTTCCTGCCGAAAAAGATATGCCACAAAAAAAAAAAACACAAGCTAAAGGCAAAGCGAAAACCTTGCGTCCCCGCTTTTTTTAAGGCAAAAACAACTTGTTTTTACAAATGAACAACAAGGACAGAAAATGATTTTTTTTACTTTCAACAATCTTGCACTCTTGGGCAAACTCTTTCTTTTCACTTTTATTTTTATTCTTATAAGTTGTGCAGTAGTCATACCGATGTTCACATGGTTGATGGAACTCGGAAGTAAACTTTGGAAAAAGGCATTTTGGGACAAATTTGCTGAACAAATTTTAGGACTGAGCGGCTATGCTTTTTTAGGATTGTTCGTTGTAACGATAGCAACATATTTTCACTTTCCAAGACTCGCCCAACTACAAAATATTTTTTGGTTCAAATGCGGTTTGATATTTTTACTTACAAACGTTGTACTACTTTTTGCTTACAAGCTGAGCTTTAAAAAAAGCAAAAAACAAAAATGGCTACATATTCTTCTTGGAGGATTTGGAGTACTAGGAGTAAAGATAAGTTTTTGGATGCTCGTTTTTACGTGGAGCGTTTGGCAAGAAAAAATAAAACTCCCTAGTGAAAATATATCTGAAAGATTGAGTTTTGTTGTGGGGGCGATGCTCCTAGGTGCGGCAAGTGCCAGTGCCGCAAGCGGAATGTATATTTTGGCAAGAAGGAAAAAAGACGATTTCGGACGGGATTATTACCGTTTTGCCGTTCCGTTTTGCTTCAAAGCTGCAATATTTCTTTTTGTTTTGCACTTTTTATCCTATTTATCGCCCCAAATTTTACACCTGCCTTTTGAGCAAAACGCATATTTATTGGCAAGTGCCGCAATAACAGGCATACTAACAATCATACTTTGGAAAAAAGCGATTTTTCACAGCAATCCGATTTCACAAAAAACGGTTCTTTTACTCAGTTCGCTTACCTTTTTTTGCTTCCTTTGCCTCGCTTTGCATTTTCAAACGGATAAAATACAAAAATGGACAAACAACACGCAAAACGAGATTATAAATTTCCTTGCATCGTAGCAATTTTATAAATTTCATGCGGGTCGAGAATAAGCGTTACACCGCCGTCACCCATAATCGTTGCACCGGAAATCCCGTGCAAGGTACCAAGATATGAACCCAAAGTTTTAATAACAATTTCCTGTCGTTCAAGAAGACGGTCAACAACCAGACCGACCTTACGATCGTTGACGGTCAAAATAACTATAGGCAACAATTCACGATTATCTTCTTTTTTCTCAAAACCGAGCAAATCGGCAAGGTCAACAATTCCAACGACTTCATTACGCAAAGTTAAGGCTCGGCGCTGATTTATTTCTTTCAAACAGCCGATTTCAACTTTGGTTGTTTCTGAAACGGAATCAAGCGGAATCGCAAAAGTATCTCCCTGTACGGTAACCATCAACGCATCAATAATCGCCAGCGTCAACGGTAAAGACAAAGTAAAAATCGACCCTTTGCCCAACTCTGTTTGTACGGTAACGTTTCCTTTCAAATCTTTAATATTGCTGCGAACAACATCCATTCCAACGCCTCGACCTGAAATATCGGTAATTTTTTCAGCAGTTGAAAAACCGGCAGCAAAAATCAAATCAACTGCCGCCCTGTCGTCCATATTTCTTGCATCATCTTCTGTGATAAGACCTTTTTCCAATGCTTTAGCTTTGGTTTTTTCAGGATCAATTCCACGACCATCATCTTCAACCTCAATCACAACAGAATTTCCCTGATGCGAAGCCCGCAACCAAACTTTACCAACCGGATCTTTTCCGGCAGCGATACGATCAGCCTCCGGCTCCAAACCGTGGTCAACGGAATTTCGAATCAAATGAACCAACGGATCGCCAATAGTTTCCGCGACACTTTTATCAAGTCCTGTATCTTCACCCGACATAATAAGTTCAACATTTTTATTACTTTTCTTACTCAAATCCCGAATAAGCCTGGGAAAACGAGAAAAAACAGTTTGCACCGGCACCATACGCACAGCCATAATCGTATCCTGCAAATCATCAGAAATTCTCGCCATAGAATATGTCGTTTCCGTTAATTGCTGTGCAATTTCCGCCGGATCGTGCTGTTCTTCCAAACTGCGAGCCAACATAGAAAAACGGTTACGGTTAATAATCAACTCACCGATAAGATTCATTAAATGGTCAAGTTTTTCATGGTCAACACGCACGGTGCTAGAACTTTTTGATTTTGCAGCAGCAGCGGCGGCTGCATCTTGAGCTTTAGGAGTAGTCACCGGTTTTGGAGCAGGAGCAGATTTTGCTGCCGGCTTAACCTCAGGCTTCGTTTCCGATTTCACTTCAGGCTTTGCAGCCGGTTTCGTTTCTGGTTTTGGAGCAGAATCAGACGTAGATTTAATTTCTGTAGCAACAGGCGTATCTCCCTGAGCTGCAATAAATTTTTCTACCATTTGCTCGATAATTCCTGTTTCCTGCTTCAAAATATCGTGCATATCGGAAAAATCCATTTCAGAATTACGAGCCTGCTCGACCAAACCGGCAGTCCGCTCCGCATATACTTTCAAATTTTCCTCTTCCATATAACAGGCGGAATTTTGTATTGTAACAAGCGAACGATAAAGAGAATCAATACTTTCCTTATTTGAACCGTCTTTTTCTAAAATTTCAAGAGCTTTATAAATTGAACTTAATTGCTGATCAACAGTATCTTTAAAGATTGTCAAATCATCATTTTCTTCTTTTACATTTCCTTTTGAAATACCAGCATCAGAAAAACTGCCTTTTGTCTTTATACATTCCTGTAATTTCTTGATACTGAAAGAAATATCAATCGGAGTTACAACAGCAGTATCAATATTGATACCTTCCGCCAATTTTTCCATTAAATCCAAAGTCTCAAGCAATAAATCAATAACAAGCTGAGAAATGACAATTTCACCTTTACGAACATCATTTAAAAGCGTTTCCGCTTCATGTGTTAAAGCATTAAATTCTTTATATCCGATAATTCCGCTGTTTCCTTTCAAATTATGAAAATAACGAAAAATATCATCAATAAGTCTCTTTTGTTCCTCACCGTCAGATTTTTCCAACTGCACTAAAACATCACTCAGTGTTTCAACGGTTTCTTCAACTTCTTCATAAAAATTATGTAAATGTGTAGGAGAACCGACAGTCAGATGATACGATTCCAAAGATTGCGATTCGCCTTCCGGCTCTTCTGCAACTTCCGATTCGACTTCTTCCGATTCTGAAACAGCTTCTGTTGCCGGAACTTCCGTCGCTTCTTCCGGTTTATTTTCAGCTGCTGAAACGGTATCCTCTCCTTTACCTTCAAGAATTTGCTGAAAACGCTGTTCAACCTCAGCGGTATCTACATCACCCTCAGTCGCCGCTTCATCAAGATTATCAATCATTTCACGCAAAAGATCCGTTGCCTGCAAAATTGCGTCCATAATTCCTGAAGTTGTCCGCATGCGACCTTTACGCAATTCATCAAGAACATTTTCACCTTTATGAGCTAAGCTATTGATTTTATTAAGTCCCAAAAATCCTGATGCACCTTTCAAAGAGTGCATCGGACGAAAAATATCATCGAGAAGAGCAAGGTTGTCTGGCTCTTTTTCCAATTCCAACAAATTCGGTTCAATACTTTCAAGATGCTCTCTAGCTTCAATAACAAATGCAGCAAATATCTCAGCATCCATAAATTCATCACCCATAACCACTCCTTATGCAACAATTTGACTGTCAGCCAAATACAAAAACTAATGCTCTCCAAGCAACATTTTTATATTTTTCACCAACTTTTCAGGCTGTGCCGGCTTCACCATATACATATTAGCTCCCAATCCGATGCCGTTTTCAATATCTTTTTCCTGTCCTTCGGTGGACAAAATAACAATAGGCAGGTCTCTATAGGCTTCTTGTTCGCGGATAGTTTTTATAAATGTAAAACCGTCCATACGAGGCATATTGATATCAGACAAAATCAAATCTATTTCGTCTGAAAAAGAATATAATTTTTCCAAGCCATCAATTCCATTTTCAGCAGACAAAACATTAAAACCTTCTTTTTTCAAAATAAAAGCTAAAAGATTACGCACTGTTTTTGAATCATCTACAATTAAAATCTGACTGGGCATAAAAACCTCCTCAATCTACTGTATGTTTTATAACTCTGTCGATTGCAAGAATACCGACAAGTTTTTCATTTAATTTTACTACACCGCAAACCAAATCATCTTTGCCTGTAAAATTCCAATCTATTTGTTCCTGATTTACTCTATATATTGTTGTAACAGAATGAATAATCAATCCAACCTGCAATCCGTCAAATCGACATACTGCAATAAATTTAAAATTTGTATCCAGTGTTTTTTTCTTAATAAGCCTGTCCATACGAATCAAAGGCGTTATTCTTCCACGTAAAGGCGTTACTCCAACGATATATTCCGATTTAGACGGAATTCGTGCAGGCTCAACATAATTTACAACTTCCTGCACACAATCAATAGGCAATACAAATTCTTGTTCACAAACCTTAAAACTGACAAATTGCAGTTCTTTTCTTGCCTTTAAACGTTCAACAACATCTGTAATTCCGGAAAATTCTACTTCCTCTGCATTGGAAAAAAGATCCTGCCCAACCTGTAAAACATCTTCGCCAATCAAAATTTCTTCATCAATTGGCATTTCCTCAAGTACAACAGGCTTGACAATTTTCTCTTCCTGCCTGTCCATTTCCGGCATAACAGATTCAATATTTTTAGCTTCAATAATTTCAAGCGGCGACAATTCAGTATCAACTGCACCCGGTTCATCTTTTACTAAATCAAAACAGAAATCCTGTTCCGACACAACAGTTTTTTCAATTTCAACCGCTTCCGCTTCGGCAATTTCGTTCTGCTCGATTTCAGCAGTTTCAACTGCGTTCACTCCAATAATTTCAGTACTTTCAACATTTTCAAGTTGTTCAGTTTGAGTTTCTTCAATCAGAACGGTTACAGGCGAATCTTCTACTACCGGCGACTCCGCTTCTAATATTTCATTTGTTGCAACAAATTCATCTTTTTCTGCTACCGCTTCTTCAACAACTTCTTCTTCGAATACCGCAAAATCTGCCGAATCGCTTTCACCATCTAAAAGCCTAACAATTTCCGTGCCGTGTTCTGTTTCTATCGGCAACTCTTCAATTTCAACCGCTTCTGCTTCGATAGTTTCGAGTACTTTCGCTCCAATAATTTCAGTGCTTTCAGCATTTGCAAGCTGTTCAGCTTGAACCTCTTCGACTTGTTCAGTTCCGGATATATCTTCTTGCTCGGCTTCAGAAATTGCAGCCGCCTCAACCAACTCCGTTTCACTTACAGAAAAATCAACTTCGGAAATTTCACTTGTTTCATTCTCAACAATTTCAACTTTACCCGATTCGACAACTTCACTTTCAGCCAAATCTATTTCCGACGACTCCGCTTCTAATATTTCATTTGTTGCAACGAATTCCTCTTTTTCCGCTACCGCTTCTTCAACAACCTCTTCTTCGAGTGCCGAAAAATCTACCGAATCGCTTTCACCATCTAAAAGCCTAACAATTTCCGTGCCGTGTTCTGTTTCTATCGGCAACTCTTCAATTTCAACCGCTTCTGCTTCGATAGTTTCGAGTACTTTCGCTCCAATAATTTCAGTGCTTTCAGCATTTGCAAGCTGTTCAGCTTGAACCTCTTCGACCTGTTCAGTTCCGGATACATCTTCTTGTTCAGCTTCAGACAAATCAATTTCAGCAATTACAGACTCTTCAACCTGCTCCAACTTGTTTATTGTCAAATCAACATCAGCAACATTTTCGTCTGACTGCTTAGATACTGTTTTTTTAAAATCCAATTTTTCAACGTTTCTAACCGCTTTTTGCAAAATATCCAACAATCGAGGTCTGTCCGGCTTTATTTCCTCTAAAACTTCACTTTTTTCAGCTTCTTCATTTTTTTCATATTCTTGAGAAATTGGTACTTCTTCAACAGCTTGTAATTCTTCTTTCTCTTTGGCTGGTTGCAGTTCCAAACCGATATATTTTTCTACAAAATCATTTTCAAACTCAGAAAAATTTTCACCGTCTTCTTCTAATTCCCAAAAATCCTGCTCCAAATAATATTGTTCAGGCCCTTTCATCACGCACAATCTCCTTGGCCAACAATAAATATTCTTTTGCTCCGCGAGAAGCAGGAGCGACCTCATAAATAACTCGACCTTGAGCCGACGCTTCCCGAAACTTTGTATCGATATTGATAATAGTTTTAAAAAAATTATTCTGCACTTTTGTTTGCAACAAATGCAAAACTCGACGGCAGGCACTTGCTCGTTGATCAAACATTGTTGCCAATGTTTTAAATCGAATCTTGCGTTTTGTTGCTTTATTTACAATACGAATTGTTTTAAATAAAAGTCGCAAACCATGTAATGCAAGAAAATCTGTTTGAATCGGAATAATAAGCAAATCTGAACTAATAAGTGCATTTATCAACAAAACTCCAACGTATGGAGGACAATCAATAACAATATAATCATACCGCCCTTGCAATGACTGCAAGGCATTCAACAAAATAGTTCCTTTACCAACCACATCTTTTAAATCAATATCAAGGTCAGCGAGCTGAACATGACTCGGTACAAAATCAAACGGAAAACGTTCATTGCGACAAATTAGTCCATCCCATCGTTCACCAACCGATTCTACCAAGTCCTGCCTGAAAATCTGATGAACACTTTTTTTAGGATCATCTTGAAAAATAGAAAGATGTACGGTCGCACAACCATGTGGATCCAAATCCACCAACAACACCTTTTTTTTCAAAATAGAAAGTGCAGCCGAAAGAGAAAGAGCTGTTGTAGTCTTTCCAACCCCACCTTTTTGATTTGCAATGACTAAAATTTGTGTTTTCATTTTTTCCCGTCAACGCTTTTCTTTTTTATTTCAATCAGTTCCTTTTTCAGCAGCCCGTATAAAGCTTTCCAATCATCTTCATAAATATCTACAAATTGTATCCCGAATTGATATAATGACTTATCTGAACCCGGCAAAACCCGAACAACTTCAGCTACGGCATTTAAAGAACTGCCGACATCACTTTCAAAAACTTTAAAATAACTAGGATGAAATTTATTCAAATTCATAATATATATCGAAACCTGAACTTTATCTCCAACTTCAAAATGTTCTTTTGTTTCAACAAGCAAGCCGCCGACACTGATATTTAAACAAGAAACTTCTGTTGCTTCTCCTTTGCTCAAAGGAAAACAGAATTTTTTCATTTCAACCCGACATTTTTTAAAAATTCGGTCATGCTGCCTGCGTTCATCAGCCATATTATTTCTCCTTTGCGTAGACAATAGAACCTGGATGATGCAAAGGTTTAAATGCTCCTGAAATATTATGTAATGATTCTGAATGCCCAATAAAAAGATATCCGCCCGGCAAAAGATTATCATAAAAACTACTAACAACCCGTTTCTTCATATCTTCATCAAAATAAATGATAACATTTCGGCAAAAAACGATATTGGAGGGCTCTATCCGCTTCAGTTGCATTCTATCATTCAAATTTATCGGACCGAACTTCACCAATCGCTTTACTTCAGGCTTAATTTCATAAAGACCAACATCATTTTTAATAAAATATGAATCAATAATTTCTTTAGGAGTAGTCCGCAAAGCATAATCAGAATAAATGCCTTTTTGAGCAGACTTAAGAACATCTTCAGAAAGATCGTTCGCATTGATACAAATATCCCACAAAGAAATCTCTTTTTTAAGCACTTCATGAAAAATAATTGCAAGTGTATAAGGTTCTTCTCCCGAAGAACATCCTGCCGACCAAATCCTAATTTTTTTCTGTCGCTTTGCTCGCAATTCATCAATAACCTGTTTCAAAATAACATCTTGAAAAACCTTCAATTGCGGCGGATTACGAAAAAAACTTGTTTCATTGGTCGTAATAACCGTAAAAAGACGAGTTAATTCTGCCTGCCTGCCAGCATCAAATCGCAAATAATAATAATATTCACCAAAAGTTTTGAGATCTAATGCTTTCAAGCGATTAGCAAGGCGATTTTCAAGCAAATACTTTCTATTTTCAGCGATAAAAATTCCACTTTTTTGATAAATAAAATCTCGCAACTGCTCGAAATCTTTGTCGGTAATTTTCTGTCCTTTTTCAAGTGTTTTTGTCAAAAGTGCTACCATTGCAGTCCTCCCGTATTTCCCTGTTCAATTGTTTTCAATGCGGAAGCAGCTGCAACCTGCAATTCTTCATTTTCCGTAGAACTCAAATAGCGAATCAACGCCAACACGGCACTCTCTCCTTGAATTTTTTCAAAAGCACGAATCACTTTCATCGTAACAAGCGGCGAAGAATCATCCAAAAGCGGTATTAATTTCTCAACACAGCTTGCAACATTTTTTTCACCCAAAACCTCAATCGCCCGAATTTTAACCCAATCATCTTCATCTTGCAAAGCACGCATCAAATACGCATGTGCTTTTTCCGTTGACATTTTTTGTAAAATTGCAACCGCCGCTAATCGCACATTTTTCTCTTCATCTTGCAATGCTTCTTCTGTTAAACTAAGCAATTCTTCTTCATCTGAAATTGATTTAGCAAGACTTTCCAATGCAATACGACGAACATCGGCAAAATTATCTTGTAAATTTTTACGAAAAACATCTTGAAACTGAAAAGGAGACAATCGACCTAACGCATATACCCCCATCAATCGCTGAACAGGATCATCTGAATCCGCCATTTCTGTCATTTTTTTCATAACATTTTCAGTATTGATAGCGATACAAGCCCCTAAAGCAGCTTCTTTTACATCGTCATACTCATGATTTAAATATGACATTACCACCATATCGGCATCGGCAAAAGTCATTCTATCACCCAAAAAATACAAAGCATCTTTAATCATATCACCATCAAGATTATCCGACTCCAAAAGCTGCATAAAAAATGCTGCATGTTGCGAAGAAGCGATACGAGAAAGAACTTTTGTTGCAACCCTCTGCACTCCATGTAAAAATTTATCAAAATATTTTAATAATAAATCGACACAAGCTTCATCATTCATAAGCCCGAAAATTTCTACAACAACAATCGCCTGTTCTTCATTTTCTTCCTGCAATGCTTTTTCGTACACATCAGCAAAAAAACCGTTGCGAGCCAAACAAACAATCAAAGCCTCACGGCGTTCGGGAAATTCATCTTCGGAAATTCGAGAAACGATATGCAGCATCTCCTCCAATCCTTCACTGAGTCCAAAAAATGAAAGACCTTTTATAGCTGCATCTTGAATACTTTCATCATCATCTTGCAAAGCAACAAGCAAATACTCGTGTACCTGCTCCCTATCCTTTTCCGGTACAAAAGAAAAAAACATATCACCGGCAAGGGCGACCAAAGATTTTAAAATCTTATTTCGCAAAGCCGAAGACGCATTATTTAACCGCCTAAACAAACGAGGAATCGCACGCAAGCCACCCATTTGACCTAAAGCATCAACAACAATGGCGGAAATAAATTCCGACCCTTTATCCGACGCCTCAATCATTTTATCAACAACAGAAGAATCGCCAATCTTCAACAAGGCTTCAATCGCGGCAAACTGCACCCATTCCTCATCTTTTCCCAAAACCTGAGAAAGCACGGGAACGGCATCATCTCGTCCCAATTCACCCAACGAAACCGCCGCCTGATAACGAACATTTACTTCAGAATCATTCAGCAAACTTTCACTCAATGCAGTAACGGCAACAGCACTATCCGTTGAACCAAGAATATCGGCAACAAAAATCCGTATATCAACATCATCGTCTTTTAAAAGCTGAACAAGACTGCGAACCCCCTGAGCTCCGATTTCCCGCAAAATATCCATCGCCAAATTACGAACAGCCGTTTGTTCCGTTCGCAACAAAGGAATTAAAGCTACAACAGCCTCTCTGCCGCCAATTTTTCTCAAAGCCAAATTGGCAGCTTCCTGAACTCCAAGTTTCTCACTAGCCAAAAAGCGAATCAAATCAGGAATAGCATCACACAACGCCATTTCACCGGCTTCCCAAGCACCTTCTCGCTGTTTTTCAAAATCAGTGCTTTTCAGCATTTCCAATACTTGTTTTTCTTCCATACTTTCCTCTACTTCTCAAATACGACCTAACTGTAAAGATAAGTCATAATTCCTTCGGGAATATCGTCCAAATCCAAAACCTTTTCTGCAAGCCCCGCTTCAACAACAGCTTTCGGCATTCCGTAAACAACACAAGTTTCTTCGCTCTGAGCCAACCCCTTTCCGCCTTTTTCCTTCAAAATCCGCATACCTTCGACTCCGTCATGTCCCATACCTGTCAACATCACGCCCAGCGTGCGTTTCGCCGCAACCTCACCGGCAGATGCGAATAAAACATCGGCTGAAGGCTTATAAAGAGCCTCTTTTGGTTCGGAAGTAACCCGAACAATCGGCATAAGACCTTGTTTATCCAAAACAATATGACTTCCGCCCGGAGCCACGTAAGCCTTGCCAGGCACAACCGGATCGCCTGTCTCCGCCTCTTTAACATCTAAAGCCGAAGAATCATTTAACCTGCGAGCAAAAGGACCGGTAAATGCTTTGGGCATATGTTGAGCGATTAAAATTCCGGCAGGAAAATCTTTGGGCAATTTGGACAAAATCTTTTGTACAACCGGAGGCCCTCCGGTAGAAACTCCAATAACAACAATGTCTCGACAACGCCCGTCTTTACGAACAGCAAGCGAAGCTACACTTTCTGCCGGGGTTTTAATCTTACCGAATCGGATAATTTTTCTTTTTGCAACCGCCCGTACCTTTGAACACAATTCCTTTTCAATCTTGATAATATCAAGAGAAACCTTGGAAAGTTCTTTAGGAATAAAATCAACCGCTCCGGTCTCCAAAGCTTTAAGTGTGGCCTCTGCTCCATCAGTAGTCAACGAACTTACCATAATAACCGGACGAGGCATCTCCATCATAATATGTTTCAGTGCCGTCAATCCGTCCATTTCGGGCATTTCAATATCCATAGTAACAACATCAGGTTTATACTGCCTAATAACTTCAAGCCCTTCTTTTCCATTTTTTGCAGTTGCAACCACTTCAATATCAGGAGCGTTCTCAAGCATGGTACTTAATGCTTTTCGCATAAATGCGGAGTCATCGACTACAACAACATGAATTTTTCCACCAGACAACGGTTCCACCATATTCTCCTCCAAATATATTCTCTATTTTAACCGAAACAGCATTACCACGCAAAACAAAAACAGAAAATCAAAACATAAACAACTTCAAAAACAAAAGCAACTCTCAAACACTTCATTCTTAATTAAAAAATACCAACAAAAAATAGTCCCTGATTTTTTAAAATATTTACTTTGTTTCTTATTTTTTTATAAACATTCAAAACATTTCAAGCCATAAAAAAAGGCGGACTTGCTACCAAATCCGCCCTTTTACTTTTTATAAACCAAAAATCTTATTTCCAACGAGCAATAGCATCTTTGATAACCTTTTTCGCTTCTTCAACGCCTTCCCACGCCTTAACAACAGTCGTCCCCGGCTTTTTCAAATCTTTATAATGATTAAAATGAAACTCAATCTGCTTGATCAGCTGTGCAGGAACATCTTTCAAATCCTTAATAGCATTACCATTATTTCTGTCGTCCGCCGGAACAACAAGAATTTTATCATCGACTTCGTTATCATCAACAAATTTCATCACGCCGATAATACGGGCTTCCAAATAAATACCGGTCGTCAACGGATGATCGGTCAAAATCAAAGCATCCAACTCATCGCCGTCCTCATCCAAAGTCTGTGGAATAAAACCGTAATTGGTCGGTTTTGCAAAAGCCTGCGGTTCGACACGATCAAGCGTAAAAGCTGCAACCTTCCGGTCCCATTCGATTTTATGACAGGAACCTTCAGGGATTTCCACAACAACATTAACCAAACCATTTTCATAATCGCCAGGTGTTAGAATCTTGTTAAAATCAGCCATCGTCCTACTCCTTAAAAAAAGTTGAGGTTACCGCTTCCAATCTCCTCCACACGCCGGTCAATTATTTATCAAAAAATAAATTTGACCCGAGGATTTTTTAAAACGGCAGAATGTGCATTTTTGTACAAGATAGACTTCCTGCCGTCAAGCACCATTTTTTTTCACTCTAAAACAAAAAAACAAACTGCAAAAATCTCTTCCTTTTAAATTCGCAATTTTCGTCATTTTTCAGGTATTGTTTCTTTTGCTGTGTTCTGCTACCAATTCTTTTTTGAACAAAAAAATGAACTTTTTCGCACAAAAATACAAAAAATAAACAAATAAAATCAACATCTTCTATATTTTTTTCGGAAAACATATGACAAATCTATCGACACAACCACTTAAAGAAAAAACTCTCGGACAGCTCCTTGATGACACCGTCGCACGCTATCCCGACAACGAAGCCCTTGTTTACCCTAAGCACAATGTCAGAAGCACTTACAAAGAATTTGGCGAAACCGTCAATAAACTCGCCAAAGGACTTATGTATCTTGGCGTACAAAAAGGAGACACTTTTGCAATTTGGGCGACAAACATTCCATTTTGGGTCGAGCTCCAATTCGCTACAGCCAAAATCGGTGCAACGCTACTTACAATCAATACACTTTATAAAAAAAGTGAACTTACTTATCTTTTAAAGCAATCAAAAACACAATATATTGCTACAATAGATAGGTTTCGCGATTGCGATTACATTCAACTTTTTTACGAACTTATTCCAGAACTCAAATCACAACCCCGCGGCAAATTACAAAGCAAACATTTTCCCAATTTACGCAATATAGTTTTTCTAGGGAAAGATGAACAAGAAGGAATGTTTACTATTTTTGAAATAATTGAACTTGGAAAAAATATAACAGATAAAGAATATAAAAAAAGACAAGAAAGCATTTCTCCTTTTGATATTGTCAATATGCAATACACATCAGGAACAACAGGCTTTCCAAAAGGTGTCCAGCTTACACATTACAATATCGGCAACAACGGTTGGTGGATTGGTAAAAATCAAAATTTTACGGATAAAGACAGAGTTTGCCTTCCTGTTCCTCTTTTTCATTGTTTCGGCTGTGTACTCGGCGTACTGGCAACCCTAAGCCACGGAGCGACACTGATTGTTTTGGAAGAATATACACCTGTCCATGTAATGACAATAATAGAAAAAGAAAAATGTACCGCTCTTTATGGCGTACCGACAATGTTTATTGCCATTTTAGAACACCGACTCTTTCAAAAATTCAACTTTTCTTTATTGAGAACAGGAATTATGGCAGGTTCAATCTGTCCCACTCTTATTTTAGAACAAGTTATGAATAAAATGAATATAAAAGAAATAACCGTTTGTTACGGACTTACAGAATCTTCACCAGCTATTACACAAACAAGAATCAACGATGACCCTGAAAAAATGCTCAAAACAGTCGGTCGTCCATTACCTGGAATTGAAATTCGCATTGTAGACCCCAAAAACAATACTCTACCTACCGAAACACAAGGCGAAATCTGTTGTCGTGGATATAATATAATGAAAGGCTATTTTGATATGCCGGAAGAAACGGCAAAAGCCATCGACAGCGACGGCTGGTTGCATACGGGAGATTTGGGAAAAATAGATTCTGACGGATATTTGTACATCACCGGACGGCTCAAAGATATGATTATCCGCGGCGGAGAAAATATTTATCCGCGAGAAATCGAAGAATTTCTTTATAAAATTCCGGGCATTTCCGATGTCCAAGTTGTCGGAGTAAAAAACCGCAAACTGGGCGAAGAAGTCATGGCATTTATTATTTTACAGGAAGGTTTTCAGTATACTCCCGAAGAAATACGAGATTATTGTCGAGGCAAAATCGCTCGCTACAAAATCCCGCGACATATCGCCTTTGTAAAATCCTTTCCGCTTACAGCCAACGGCAAAGTGCAAAAATTTAAACTACAAGAACAAGCCGCCAAACTTCTTGCTCTTGACGACTAACAGGAGAAATCTTGCTAACACCGGCAAATTCTTACATTCTACGCTCCATAAAAGGAATTATTTTTGATTGCGATGGAGTTATGTTTGATACACGAGAACTCAATGCCTATTATTACGATAACATTATCCAAAAACTCGGTCTTCCGCCGCTAACCGAAAAACAGCAGGAACTTGCTTTTGCCCTTACTGCACAACAGCTTTTTGACCGTTTTGTCGGTAAAGATCGAGCAAAAGAAATTAAACGGATCTGTGCCGATTTTCCCTATGAAGAACTTATCCCACAAATGAAAATCGAAAGCGGTCTTCTGTTACTCGTCCAATTTTTATACAAAAACAATATCCGCTGTGCGGTCAATACCAATCGCCGCGACTCAATGGAACAAATCCTTGAACATTTTGGTCTTACGCCGTATTTTTTTCCTGTTATGACCTGTAAAAAAACAACCTTTGCCAAACCGCACCCTGAAGGAATATACAAAATTCTCGACACTTGGAAACTTTTTCCGAAACAAGTTCTTTTTATTGGAGATTCAGCCATTGATATGGAAGCAGCACGACGAGCAAACACATTTTTTGCTTCATTTAAAAATGCCGACTTAAATGCCGACATACATTTTCAAAATTTTATATCGCTACAAACAGCCCTTACAAATTACCAAAACCTTATTTAATCGGAGATTTTATGTTTGTTTTAAATAATTTTTTTACTGCAACGGCAAATATCCTATATTGGATTTTAAATTTTTATTTTTGGGTTATCATCGTCGCCTGTATTATTTCCTGGGTACAACCCGATCCGTACAATCCAATCGTCCGTACACTACGAAATCTAACAGAACCTGTTTTTTCCCGCATTCGCAAATGGCTTCCTTTTTGTTATATCAACGGACTTGATCTTTCACCGATTATCGCATTATTATTGATTTCGTTTACACGAGACTTTCTCATTACAACCTTATTTGATATTGCAAAAAGGTTATAACAATTTAATAACCCTGTAAGTTGAAAATAAAAATATTTTTTATACTGCAACTTACATAAAAAATACGGAGGGACGATATGGAACAAACAGAACTCGAACTTGTAGAAAAATACAAAAAAGAAAATCCGGAACTCGACAAATTGTGGACGGCTCACCTTAACTACGAAAAACAGCTTGAAGAATTAACAAAAATCCAATTTCCGACAATTGAAGACGAAACAAGAATCAAAGACATCAAAAAAATGAAACTCGCCGGTAAAACCAGACTCAACCAACTCCTAGAAGAGTATAAAAACGCATAAAATATCTTCTTACGGACCGGAGTACACCACTCCGGTCAAAAAAACAAAAAAGCCGACACGCACTCCGAAAAATATGAATGAAAAAACCAATGAAACCATTCATTTAGTCAACAGTCTCTTACTTGATGCATGGAAAAAACGGGCGTCAGATATTCATATCGAACCGGATGTACAAAGCCGTAATTGTAAGGTTCGCTTTCGCATTGACGGCACTTGCTACGATTACGGTCATATCCAAATCGAAGCTGCCAAACCGCTGGTTTCCCGCATAAAAATTATGGCTGGTCTTGATATTTCCGAACACCGTCTACCCCAAGACGGAAAAATTACCATCAAAATCGAAAACGGCAAACAGGCGGAATATCGGGTCGCCGTCGTGCCGACAATCGAAGAACAGGAAGATGTCGTTTTACGACTGCTGACTGCAAGACAATCGCTACAATTTAACGAACTGGGCATGCAAAAGCAAAATCTTACCGCCTTTGCCACGATGCTCGCAAAACCCCACGGACTGTTGCTGGTTGTCGGACCTACCGGCTCGGGCAAAACAACAACACTGCATTCAGGAATACAAACCATCAACACACCCGACCGCAAAATCTGGACAGTAGAAGACCCCGTCGAAATCACCCAAGCCGGACTGCGACAAGTACAAATCAATTCCCGTATCGGACTTGATTTTCCGACCGCCCTTAGGTCTTTTTTGCGAGCCGACCCTGATGTAATTATGGTCGGAGAAATCAGGGACAGGCAAACCGCTGATATTGCCGTTGAAGCCTCACTTACAGGACATTTAGTGCTTTCCACACTGCATACCGCTTCAGCCGGCGAAACCATTATTCGCTTGCTGGATATGGGCATAGACCCATTTAATTTTGCCGACTCGCTACTGGGTATCGTCGCCCAACGACTTATCAAAACCTTATGTCCGCAGTGCAAAGAAGCCTACACGCCAAACGAACAACAACTGGAAGAGCTAGAAAAGGAATTTGCAAGCGAAACATTTACCAACCTGCTTGACCGCTATCCACAACCACTTACGCTTTATAAAGCCGTCGGCTGTAAACACTGCATTCAAGGTTACGCCGGTCGCACGGGCATTCACGAACTACTTATAAATTCCGCCGAACTCAAGAAACTTATCCGCAATCGTCCGTCAACAGACGAAATTCAAGCCGCCTTACAGGAACGGGGATTTCTCACCATAAAACAAGACGGCATCTGTAAAATATTGGACGGCACGACCGACATACAACAAGTCCGTAAAATTACAGGACAAATGTTTTCATAACCAACTACTTATGCGAATTTTTCTTCTCAATCTGACTCGTCTGGGCGACCTGCTACAAACCGCCCCCACAATTTCAGCCTTGGCACAAAAAGGTAAAGTCGAGCTGATTTGTTTGGAAAATTTTGCTGCTGCTGCATCAATGCTGCCGAATTTACACGCCGTGCATACCCTGCCAGGTTCTTCACTCCTTGCCCTAACCAAACAAAACTGGCAGCAAGCGATACAAACTTTATATAAATGGAAACAAGCTCTCAATCCGCAAAAATCCGACATCATTATCAACTTAACGCCCTCTATCGCTGCTCGCTTGCTAGCTTCCTCCCTAAAAGGCGAGGCAACAATCAAAGGTTTTACACTCGACGAACACGGTTTCAGCCAATATTCAAATGACTGGGCGGTTTATTTACAAGCAGCTTCCGCCTGCCGCGGCTCAAGTCCGCTCAATCTGATGGACATTTTTGCTCGCGTGGCTCAAGTCGGAACAATTCAAAATTTTCAACTCACCATTCCAAAAACAACCACAATTCCAACAAGAATTTTTCAGGAAAACTTAGAAAACCTGTCAGATTACAGCACTAACGAAATTTCAGGCTACGCCGCCTTTCAACTCGGAGCAAGCAGCGAAATCAGACGCTGGAAAACTTCATATTTTGCCGCTTTGGGAGACCTGCTTTGGCAAAAAAAGCGACTTTGCCCTATTCTGGTCGGAACGGCAGATGAAAAACCGCTTGCCCAAAAATACAAACTCGCCTCACATGCTCCAGTTGTCGATATGTGCGGCAAAACAAATCTGCACGAACTGGCAGCCGTACTGAATAAATGTCAATTTCTCGTTACCAACGACACCGGCACGATGCACATGGCAGCCGGATTGCAAGTACCGATTTTTGCCATTTTTTTAGCAACCGCCCAACCTTGGGACACCGGACCGTATCAAGAAAAAAGTTTTTGCCTTGAACCGGATATTTCCTGCCACCCCTGCAATTTTTCTACACAATGCGAAAAAAACCATATCTGCCGCCAACTCATCACGCCGCAAACACTTTTTCACTGTATTTCGTACCATCATTTTGGCGAAAATATCAACCTAAAAACCGAAAAAAATGTCCGCATCTGGGAAAGTCGCTCCCTTGACGGTTTTATGAATTTGATTTCCCACACCAATCACGACCGAACCGATCCCGTTCGCTGGCTTAGACTGCAACGCCAAGCTTATCGTCAACTTCTTGACAACACCCCCTTTTCCGCCAACCCTGCCGATATTCCGCAAGGAGAAATCGGCGAAGCTATCCGTTCACGACTCGAACAATCCGCTGCTTTGTTTACACTTTTTGAACAACAGCTTGCTTTAACTATTAAAAAACCGGAAAAAATTATTTTAGATAAAGTAATGTCCAACTGGAAACGCATTCATGCCTGCTGGCAGGGAGATCCGTACTTCAGCGTTTTAAATTATTTATGGGATTGCCACAGCCAGCAAAATTCCGAACTGCCTCCGCTTCTTGTATTAACAAGCAGATATCGTCAATTATTACAAATACTTTTACAACTTTTTTCCAAAACATCGTTATAAAATTTCTTTTTAAAATTTTGAAAAATTTTCTTCCGCAACTACTCCGATTTTTCTACCTTTTTCTTTAACTTTCATATTTTTTTCCAAAATCGGCATACTTCTTGCTTCAAGTTACTCAAATAAAAAATCCCAAGGAGGAAAATATTATGCTTATTATTGATGGAAACGAAAAAAAATTACAATTTGCCGACTTTGCAAACTTGGAAACCCTGCTTGATGAAGTCGTAAAATTCGATAATTTGGAAAAAAGAGTAATCACCGATGTACTGGTCAACGATGAACCTTTTTCCGAAATTTATCCGCATCAGGCGGAAGATATCGAAATGGAAATGGTTGATAAAGTAGAAATTATCAGTATTGCCGAAGAAGAAATGATAAAAAACATTTTAATTGAAATGCAAAAAGTCATTACCATTATGCAATCAAGCAGCAAACAGATTGCAGAACTTTTTCGACAGGCGGACGATAGCGAAGCACTAGAAATGTATTCAGACCTACTTGATGTTGTTCGCAACTTTTTAGGAATGATTTCTATTTTGTATAACCAAAAAAATATGCTTTTAAATCAAAAAGATTCTGCTATTTTTGACAAGTTTTCTGAACTTCTTAACGAAATTATAGAAGTACAAGACAATCAGGACTGGATCTTAATGGCTGATTTGTTGGAATATGAATTCAATCCTCTTTTGCAAGAATGGCAAACTCTTTTCAATACATTAAATAAATAAAATTTGAAAAAATATTTTAATATTTTTTATAATAACATTAAAAGGAGTTCATTATGCAAGCAAATGATCTTTTACTGGAATTTGAAAAACTAGCAGAACAAGAACTTTCTTTTCTTCAAAACAATAATCTAACTAAAGTTGAACAAATTTCAGAAAAAAGAAAAGCCATTTGGGACGAGCTAATGCAACAAGACCTGTCTCCAATGCAAGGAATACGGGAAAAATTACTTCGACTGCAAAGCTTGCAAAGTACTCTTTCCAAAGAAGCAAAACAATTACGCAATATTTTACAAAAAGAGCTGAACGCTATTCAAAGAGAACGTTACGCCAACTCGACACCATATCACAAATCGACAATTCTTATGCCGTTCAAAAAAAGATTTGAAACTCAAGCATAAAAATGACCGCACAGGGAAAAAATCCTATAAACTGCCCTATGCGGTCATTTTTTCCCAAACGAACTGCCTTTCCTACCCTGCCTTGACTTTAACTTAGGATTATTCCATTTTTCGGCAAGCAAATTCAGCAACCGAGTACAATATGACCCGACATTTTTTATTTGCCGCTCTGCCTTTCCAAAAATCAGAAGTTACCCACGCCCTCGAAGCGGGCATTGACGGCATTATCACCGACTCCATTCACTTTGAAAAAGCCGCTTCCTTGGGACGATTTTCCGTTTTTTGCGAAAAAGATATTCATTTTTTACAGCTAACCCAAAAATCTGATGAAGAATACGCCGCCTCGCTTTTAGCAAACGGAAAACAAGTCATACTTCGCCGCGGCTGGGAAATTATTCCGGTTGAAAATATTTTGGCACAAAACGGCAATCTAGGGTTGGAAATAGGCAATCTCGACGAAGCGAAACTTGCCCTTGAAATTTTGGAAAAAGGTGTTTGTACGCTTGTAATTTTACCACAAGCAATAACACAAATCAGAGAAATTATTACCCTTTGTCAAACGCCGAAAACGCTCGACCTCAAATCGGCAACGATTTTAGAAATACGACAGGTTGCTTCCGGAGACAGGGTTTGCGTGGATACGCTGAGTTTACTGCACGCAGGCGAAGGACTGCTAATCGGAAACACCGGTTCGTGCAGTTTTTTGGTACAGGGCGAAATGGAACACAACGCTTATGTTGCCCCACGACCCTTTCGCATCAACGCAGGCAGTGTGCAAAGCTATGTTCATTTACCAAATAACAAAACAGCCTATTTGGAAGAATTGCAGGCAGGTAAAGAAATATTGCTGGTCGCCGCCGACGGCTCAACTCGTTTGGCAATTGTCGGACGAACCAAAACGGAAATCCGCCCGATGGTGCTGATAAAAGCACAATGCGAAGGAGTGGAAGGACAAATTTTCCTACAAAACGCCGAAACCGTCCGCCTCGTAAGACCTGACGGCAAATCCATAAGCATCACCGACCTCGCCCCCAACGACACGATTTTGTGCCATTTAAACAAACCGGGTCGCCATTTCGGAACGAATATCAACGAAACAATCAGAGAACGCTGATGAACACCGAGCTTGACGACATTCGTCAGAAACTTGACGACATCGATGAACAAATCGTCAAGTTACTACACTATCGGGCAGATTTAAGCATTGCCGCAGGAAAGGCAAAAGCGGGCAAAGAAGCCGTCTATCAACCACTACGTGAAAAAGCCCTGCTAAAAAAGATTACTGCCGTTTCCGGTTCTTTTCCACAACAATCGCTACTCAAAATTTACGGCGAAATCCTGCATGCTTCAAAAGAATTACAACAATGATTTTCCCGACAGTTCCGCCTTCCAAATCCTTAACCCACAGAACTTTTGTAGCAGCCGCTCTTGCTTGTGGCACCTGCCAGATTTCCAATCCGCTTTACTGCGACGATACCGACCACACTCGCAACTGTCTGCAAGAACTGGGAGCGAAAATTGAAAATACCGCAGAAGGCGTTACAATTACGGGTACGGATTTACAAAAAAAAGAAAACTCCCAAAAATCACTGTACGCAGGTGATTCAGGCACGACTGCCAGATTCATAGGAGCATTACTCGCAGCTCAAAAAAACGAAAACGGCAGAATTTTAGACGGCAGCAAACAATTACGAAACCGTCCGTTTGCCGATTTGCAAACAGCTCTCAGCGGACAAAACGTACAAATCGACTGGCTTGCAGATTTCGGTCAGCTTCCATGTCGAATTTGTTCTACAGGGCTTACGGGCGGACAGATTTTTGTTCCGACTCAGAAAAGCAGCCAATTTCTTTCCGCCCTGCTGCTGGTTTCTCCGCTTGCTCAAAATAAAGTTCTCCTACAATTTGAACCCGACCCGGTTTCATGGCCGTATGTGGAACTGACTCTTGCGATTATGCGAGGTTTTGGAATATGTGTTGAGTCGCGAACAAATGAATTTTGCATACAGCCGCAAAAATATCAGCCGCAAAATTACACAATTGAAAATGATTGGAGTGCAGCGGCATTTTTTGCCGTAGCAGGAGCAATCGGGAAAAAAGCTGTTTGTCTGAAAGGATTGCAAACGAACTCCCTACAAGCGGATGCAAAAATCATCACACTGCTACAAGAAATGGGAGCAAAAATTGAAAAAAAATCAGGCGACTTGATTGTTTATCCATCCCAACTCTTCGGAATAACAGCCGATATGAAAATGACTCCAGACCTTGTTCCCATTGTTGCCGTTGCAGCCGCCTGTGCCAAAACGCCGAGCCGACTTACCAACATCAGCCACCTCCGCCACAAAGAAAGTAACCGTATCACCGCCATAGCCACGGCTCTGCGCTCCGTCGGCACACAAGTCCAAGATGAAAAAGACAGTTTAACAATTTACCCCAAGCCGTTTCACACCCAAAAAATTACCATAAAAACCAGAGACGATCACCGAATAGCGATGAGTATGAGCATTTTAAGCCTCGCCGCTTGCGACATTCACCTCGACAATCCCGACTGCATCAAAAAATCATTTCCGCAATTTCAACAAGAAAGACAAAAATTCTCGTGATTAAAAACAAGAAATTTTGCTAATTAATCAATATCCAACAAATAAACCACAAAAGGCATGAAAAAAAGATTTTTCTTTTCTTCAATTTCATACCTTTCGTAATTAAAAATTCTTTCTTTAGACTCGCTGAAAATTTTATTACTCTGCAGTTGTATTCTTATCTACCGTTTTTTACGAGCTCAACTGCCAAGCATAGCAATCGGCAGCTAAGATAATTTTTTGTTGTTTAGCAAGAGCCGCCTTATCCAGCTGAGCAAAAAAATCTGTTGTATCCGAAGTTTTTTTTAGGTCATTAACAAGTTCCTGACGAGCCAGTACACAAAAAGAAGTAATATTCGTTCCGTTTGCCGACTGTCCACACGCCATATTTTTAAGTCCGAAAGACAAAACCGCATTTACACTGATTCGCTGTTCTGGGGCTAAAAAGCTACTTAAAATATTTTGGGCGACTTGATGGTCGGTAATGGCTTTAACTAGTCCGCAGCCTGCATTCCAGCGAAAATGATTGTGCAAATATTTTAAAATTCCGCTTTGAAATGTAAAATCCGGATGAATAAAAAGGACAAAATTCGATTTTTCCGTTAATTTGGCAATATTGTCTCCATTTGCTTCTTCTGGTGTACAAAAAGCGAAATTAACGCTCTGGCGTTCAAAAAGCGGAGCAAAATACAAAACTGCCGCCTTTTTTTGCTTTTTGTTCCATTTTTCAGCCAACAACACGACTGTTGTTTCGGGAATATTTTCTTTTATTTTTCCATCGCACCAATCCAAAATCGCTTTTGCCGCACGCTCGGCACTTTTTCCGTCCCGACCGTAATCAAGAGCTGGAATATACTGTTTACGCCGAGCGGAAAGTCGATTCGGTTCCCTCAGTTCTTCACTGACGGCAACGCTTAATTCTTCAAAACTTGCCACCTGTCTGGCTGCTTCGCGAGCCAAGTATTCAATCTCGTTCGGACGATAAAAACGGAAATTGGTCATTTCAGGGTTGTTAAACAAAACCAGCGGCTTATCGAGAAGTAAAAATTCGATATAAATGGACGACACATCGGAAATCATCAAATCCGCAGCGTGCATCATTCCACCGTAATCAGCATCGGTCAGATAATGAATATTATCGTGTTTTGCCGCTATGTTGCGATACAAATCTTTCCAACTTTCATCACTTACATTATGCAATTTTATCAAAAGTTCTCTGTCGGGTGTTGCGATTTCTGCGATTTTATCCCACACGCACGGTACGGTACTGAGTTCGGGATTATAAGTCGGGGCGAATAGAACGATTTTTTTGTTCGGATTAATATCAAGATTTTTACAAAATTCTTCCCGACTCACAGCCTGAGCGCCAAAAAGCAAATCAGATTTCATAAATCCTGTGGTAATAATCGGAATAAAAACATTTTCGGCAAGACGGCGTTTGTGCCACGGTCCGGGAACACAAATCAGCTCCGACAAATTTTCCCGTCGAATAATCGGCGAGTCGGTATAAAACGCACCTTTGCAAATCATACCGTGTCCGACATTGATAATATGTTTGAGCTGTGGAATCGTGCTGTGGCAGGCATCGGCTACAATCGTTACATCGGGTGAAAAATCCTGCGGTTTTGCAAAAAATCGACTTTTTTTTGCTAAATATGCCTGCAACTCGTTATTGCAACCTCTGGCACGGGTTATATCGTTTCCGGCAAACCACTCGGGCGAAGAAAATGCCGTTTCCGCCAAGTCGTTAACGGACAAATAATCATGAATCGGCTCTAAAAACGGCAAATGTAAATCCCGCTCCACATAAAAAAGTATGCGCGGCTTGCTCATTTTAACTCCTGTTTACGAAAACATATTCCGTGCAAGCTTTAAGTCTTCTTCAAAATCAACTTCAATACAACGAAAATCGGAAATATCGACTGCCGAAAAATCCACATGCTCTTTGATTGTCAATTCTATTCCCCGTTCAAAATAATCATTGTCACTACAACCTGCCAAACATTGCAAAAAAATCGGCACTGATTCCCGACAAATTTTATTTACACCGACAGCCTCGCCCTGCGGATACGCCACGGTTTTGGAAATTTCAAGAATTTTTTTATCTTCGTCTGCACGATACTTAACTTCTTCCTCGCCGCATTTTTTGCGGTCAACAGCTACGGCATTTTCTTGTGCTGTCAGCAAACGAGCAATAATACCTTCATCAAAAACGACATCACCATTTGACCAGATGATATCGTCGTCTAGGTTTTCCAGTCCGCAACACAAACTTTTGGCAGTATTTGTAATGTAATAAATCGGATTATATTTGTAAAAAACGGACGGAAATTCTTCCATAATCAGTTCTTTTTTAAAACCAACCACGATAAAAATCTCATTTATTCCGTATTTTTGATAAATACGAATTTGTCGTCCGAGAATGCGTTCACCGTCGGGTAAAAGCGATAAAGACTTGGGAAATGGACGCCCTAAACGACTGCCGACACCGGCAGCAAGAATAACTGCTTTCATAAAAAATCTCCGTTTGTATGCAAAATGCAGGTTTTATGCCAAAATACTTACGATAAACTGTTTCAAAAGGCAAAAAAAATTAAAAATCGAACAAACAAATTTTTTAAAATTTACAAAATCAATAATTGAAATTTTACAAAAGAATGTCGCAAAATTTTGTGGTACAAAAATTGAACTGTAAGTGGCATAACAAGGAGTAAATAATGCAAATTTTTCCTCATATACAAACTGAAAAATACGAAGCGGTAAAATCAAAGCAAGCTAAAAACTCACCAAATGATATGTTCAGCTTGCTTTTGGGTAAAGTTACTACCGGTAATTCGGTAAAAAAATCCTCTGAAAATAAGACGGGAAATACTTTTGGCGTTTTTTTTACGAAGGAAAATTTTTCCCGCCTTGCCAAGCAAGATATGCCAAAAGAGACGGCAGAAAAAATTACCAAGTCCTCTTTGGATAAAAATATGGTTCCGATTGAAGCGGCTAAAACGAATAAGACAAAACAGGAAAAGGACGAAAAAATCGCCTTTGCCGCATCATTATATATGCAGCTTTTGGCGGAATTGCAGGTAAAGACGGACAAAAAACCTACCCTAAAAACTGAGATTAAAACTGAGCAGCCGAAGATATCCGTCATAAAACATAGTAAATTTAAATATTCTGCTTTCAACAATGAACAGCAGAAAGTATCCGGCATAAAACTTCAGACTGCAATATTAACGGAATTGCAAAATTTTTTGCAGGAAGCAGGGATTTCCAAAGATGAGATAAAAAAGCTGACAGACAAATTGCAAACGGACAAACCGCAAGCGGATAAAAATACGCTAGCATATTCTTTTTCTGTAAATTTTTTGCGTGAAAAAATTACAAAAACACTTTTGAAAACAGTTCAGGATTTTACTCAAAAAGCAAGTGAAGCGGTGGATATTTCTTCTAAGCAAAATCAAAAACTGGTTTTACCGAAAATTGCCTCTCAAATTAAAGATGAAATAAAGAAAAAAACAGCTGACGGCAATGTAAAAACCAATTTAAAAATTGATGCTAAAACTGCAAAAAACGTAAAAATCGCTCCAAAAGCTAAAATACAGATACAAACAAATTTACAAAAAATTGAGCAAAACGAAAAAGTAAAAACTGTACATAATTCTGTTAATTTTAAAACAGTTGCAGATAAACAAGAAAAAACGGAAAAATTATTTTTACAGTTTGAATCTAGTCTGAATCGGGTTTTTCAATCGCTCGGTATGAATGAAAAAGACAGCAAAAAATTAAGTAGGGAAATTCTAAGTGATGTGCAGGAAATTCATTCGATTAGTGAAAAACAAACAAATGAATCTTTAAAAGTAGCTAATTTTGTTAAAATAAATGACAATATAATTCTTGAAAAAAAACAAAAGACTGACAACTTGCCGGAATCTATAACAAAAACCGCTTTAAAATCCGAAAAAATTGCAAGTCATGGAAATTTTAACGAAAAACAAATGGTATTAGATGAAAAACAAATAATACGAAAAGAAAAGCAAGCACTATTAGATAAAAAACAAATAATACAGAATGAAAAACAAGCGATATCGAGCGAAAAGTCCGCGACGACCGAGCAAAAAAATCCTGAAATTATAATCGAAAATCAGGAAAAAACGGAAATTGTCAAGGATACTTTTACCGCTGCCAAATTTGTTGAAAAACAAATGGGCAAAAAAATAAGCGACCAAGATACAAAAAATCGTAGTTTAGAAAACAAAACCGCCAAAACTGAAAAAGCTGAAATCGGTGAAACGATACAGGCAAAAATGTCAAGTGAAGAACAAAACGAGCCCGGTTTTAAGCAGGAAAATTCTTCCGCTGATCACAAAACAAACTTATATTCTGTAGAAACAAACGGCACGGCGACCGCCAAAACCTCAGGCAAATCGGAACAGTTTCGTTTGCCGACCGTTGCCTACCAAATAGAACAGGCAGTGTTTAAAAATATTCGTCCCGGCTCGCAGCGACTGGTTTTGCATTTAAATCCAGCGGAACTCGGTTCGGTTATGATTTCTTTACGAGTAACACAGGATAAAGAAGTTCAAGCCGTTTTGCGTGCCGCAAGTCCCGAAGCAGCACAGGCTATCAGCGAACAGGCGGGTCAATTGCGGCAAATGCTTGAAAATCAAGGTTTTAAAGTCAGCCGTTTTGATGTTGAGCATAATTCGTCTTTTCAGTCCGATTTAAATTTTGCCAATCGGCAAAATAATCCGCAAAACGATTCTCAAAAAGGATTTGAGGAACAATTTGCATGGCAATCAAATAAAAATAAAACACAAAATATAACGGCAGTACCAAATAATAATGAGATGACAAATTTGGAACACGAATTGCAAAATACTTTGCAGAAGGAAAAAAATTCTTCAGGCGTAGATCTTTTTGCCTGAACAGGAGAACATACTATGCAAGCAGGAACTACAGGAAAAGGTCTTTTTGGGGGTGCGGAACGGTTGCAGGAACAAATGAATGCACCCAAAAAAGGTAACCAACTAGGAAAAGATGCGTTTTTAAAATTACTTGTAACCCAAATGGAAAATCAGGACCCTCTCAATCCGATTGCAGATACGGACTTTATCGCCCAGTTGTCGCAATATTCCAGTTTGGAACAACTTATCAATATTGCCAAAGGTGTGGAAGGTCTTAATAAGCAAGCCGATAAAAATATTTTAAATTCGGCATCATTTATCGGCAAAACCGTTTTGGCTCATGGCGACAGTATCAGCAAATACGGTGATACAATCAGCCGTGTCGGCTACACACTTAAAGAAAATTGTAATAAAGCTGTAGCCAATATTTTTGACTCGAATAACAATATCATCCGTTCAGTCGAACTTCCGGCTCAACAAGCAGGTTCATATTATTTTGATTGGGACGGTAAAAATTCTCAAGGACAAGATATGCCGAGCGGCGTGTATAAAATTTCCATAGGTGCAACTGATAAAAACGACAGACCGATCATGGTTGATATGCAGGTTGCCGGTATTGTTAACGGAGTTTTAACCGAAAACGGAGCTACTATGCTCAAACTGGCTGACGGTAGAAAAATAAAGGCAGATCAAGTTACGGAAATAGGAATGCCCAGACCGCAAAAGCCGCCGACAAATAATTCCGGAACTGGCGGCGGTACGTCTTCAACAGGCGGAAACGGAACGGGTTCTACTCCGTAAAAAACAATATATTTTTAAAAACATATTTAAAAAAAACATAAAAAAGGAGAAAAAAAATGAGTCTTTCAGCAGCAATGTATACAGGAGTAAGTGGGCTTTTATCCCACGGTGCAAAAATGTCGGTCGTAGGTAACAACCTCGCGAACGTAAGTACCGTCGGTTACAAAGGTTCAAATATGCATTTTGATGATGCACTGAGCCAATTTACTCATACGAGTTCGGGGCTTGATCAGATAGGTCGAGGCGTAATGTTGGAAACCGTAATGGGAGATTTTTCTCAGGGTTCACTGGATCGCACCAATGATATGCTTGATGTCAGTATGTCCGGCAACGGTTTTTTTGTCGTCAAAAAACCTGATGAACATCAATATCAATTTACCAGAGCGGGAAATTTTCGTATCAACACAAAAGGCTATTATGTCGATCCGCACGGATTGCGTGTACAAGGTTGGAAAGTTGACCACGATGCTTCCAGACGACAAGGCTATCCTGTCGTACAAGGGGCAATTCAGGATATTCGTATAGAAGATTTACAATCTCCACCGAAAGCAACAACCAATGTACGATTAAAAGCGAACCTTAATTCACAGGAAATCGAAAAATCAAAAAAGCTTTCCAGTGCCGATCCTAAATATGCAGGTATGCAAGACACTCCTTTCTTGTCGATGTTTAATAACTGGAATTATGACCCGACTAAACCTGAAAAGCCACCTTTGGGAGATCAAATGTATGCTGCACAAGATACATTTCGTGTTTATGACGAAAACGGCGGCAGCCACGAATTGACCATGTATTTTGATCCGATTCGTGATAAGCGACTCACTCAAGCTGCAAATGGAGATACCTATTGGGAGTTTGTAGTTGCCGTTCCTCCTACAGAAGACAATCGTCAATTTTGGAGAGGGCAAACTCAAAACGGTCCGAACGGTGAACATCCGCAATCTAAAAAAGGTATTTTAATGACAGGAGTTTTGCATTTTAGTCCGGGCGGAAAACTTCTCAATATGACAGCATATACTGTTAACCAGCCATACGCTAATCCGCAAAATACCGGTGCAAACGATCCGGTTCATAACGATATCAGTTCTAACCTTGAACGCTGGACAGTTGCTAACTTATCCGAAGGCGGTTTGCCAATGTGTACGGCAAACTTTTTAGGAACATTGCGGGGAGATGTTACTAAATACGACCAAAGTGCTACAACGACAAATATTCCTGATGTACCGGTAAACGAAAAAGCCACAAATACCAATATTGAAATAGATTTTGGAATTCGCTCCAGAGCGAAAACATTTACAATTGCAAATCAAAATATGAAAAAGTTGGCAGAGAAGAATCTTAATCCTCCGGCAAATCCTCCCGACATTAATGCCGCCTTTTTAAACAGTATTTCTTATTTAAACGAACCGCAGTTGGAAACATTCGCCATCACAACCTATAATCAAAAGACAAGTATTTTGGACCGATTTCAAAACGGATATGGTGTTGGCAGTTTACGAAATATTTCCGTCAGTCAGGAAGGCGTATTAACCGGACACTATACCAACGGTCAATCTATAGACCATTATGTGCTTGGAATCGGAGTATTTCGTAATCAATACGGACTAAACAGAGAAGGTGGAAATCTTTTTTCCGCAACCAGAGAATCTGGTGAAGCACTTATCGGTCAGGCAGATACTGCAGGACGAGGAAAAGTAGTCGGCAACCATTTGGAAAATTCCAATGTCGACATGGCTGCCGAATTTGTCAAAATGATTACCACGGAAAAAGGATTTCAGGCTAATTCCAAGGTGGTTACAACCTCGGATGCAATGATGACTACCGTTATTCAGATGAAAAGATAAATAAAATAGTAATCGGCAACCTGCATAAGTTGCCGCCTGAAATTGGCGAATTCGCTTTTGTATTCTTCATACGCTGCGGGTTCGCCAATTTTTTATTGTTAAATTATTTTTTATCGTAAAAATATATTCTTGTTGCATTTTAATATATTTTTATTGTTTTGATTAAAATTATCCATCTTTGAAAGAGAAATAGTTTTTTGTAACATATTCCTCCGTATTTTTGATAAATCTCAAAACAATTTCCATTGTACGCTGCATATCGTAAAAAAAATATAAGCAAAATAAAATTTAGCTGGAAGTTCGTTTTTTTGTTTTCAAGACTTATTTTTAATCTTGCGGAAAAAAAAGAAGTTGCATATATTTCTTTTTTTATTTGAGGAAAAGACAAATTCACAAAAACATTTCGCCCGCACCAATTTAAAACAGTATTAAGTTTAAACACAATATTGAAATATGGAAACAGCTGCAGAGGAAATCCTTGCCTACGCCAAAGAAGGCGGTATACTTAGAGAACGTTTTTTTCAGGAAAACATACAAGAAATTCTTGAAGCCGGAAAACTGGCGGCAATTTGTCTTGCAAAAGGCGGAAAAATTCTCTTTTGCGGGAACGGTGGCAGTGCAGCCGATGCACAACATCTTGCGGCGGAACTGTCTGGTCGTTTTGAATTTGAGCGACAAGGACTTGCCGGAATTGCCCTTACTACCGACACTTCCGCTCTCACTGCCATCGGCAATGATTTTGGATTTGAAAATATTTTTGAACGGCAATTGCGAGCTTTAGGACAAGCTGGCGATTTGCTCATCGGCATTTCTACTTCTGGTAAAAGTATAAATGTTTTAAACGCTCTTAAAGCTGCTCAAGCAAATTCTATCCATACTATAGGACTATGCGGTATAGATGATTCGGTTATGCAAAAATATTGTCAACATACTTTTTCCGTTCCAACAGCACGAACGGCACTTATTCAAGAAGTTCATATTGCCCTCGGACATATTCTTTGTTTTCTTATCGACCATTTTTTATTTTTTGCCGTTGCGGAAATTAAACCATATCTTGTTTCACAAACCGATAATGTAAATAAAATAAACGAGGTGTAACCATGCCTATTTATGAATATAGCTGTGAACACTGTCAAAATAAATTTGAAGAAATTGTTCTCGGCAATGAAACAATAAACTGTCCTGAATGCGGCAGCAAAAAAGTACGACAGCTGATGTCCGGATTTCGGGCTAGATGCGGCGGTCCTATTGTTACCGGTTCTCCCAGTTCTAACGCCATTACAACTCGCGGAACCAGCCCATGTACAAGCTGTTCCGGAGGAAGTTGTTCAACTTGCGGAAGTTAATATGGAAAAAATAACCATCGCCACCAGAGGAAGCAAACTTGCTCTTTGGCAAGCTGGATTTATCGCGACAAAAATCAAAAAACACTATCCGCAAATCGACATCAAGCCTTTGATTGTCAAAACAAAAGGTGATAAAATCCTTGATGTGCCGCTTGCCAAAATTGGCAGCAAGGGACTTTTTGTCAAAGAAATTGAAGAAGCTCTTTTGGAAGGCAGGGCGGATATCGCCGTACATAGTATGAAAGATGTCCCGACCGTTTTGCCTGAAGGACTAATTATCGGAGCAATTCTTAAACGAACGGATTGGAGTGATTCGTTTGTTTCATGGAAATATCCGACACTTAAATCTTTGCCTGCCGGAGCTAGAATCGGTACAAGCAGTCTTCGCCGTCAATCGCAAATCTTGGCACTGCGTCCTAATTTAAAACTTGTTGACTTGCGGGGAAATTTGGACACTCGTGTACAAAAAGTCGAGCAAGGAGGTTATGATGCAATTATTGTTGCCTCTGCCGGACTAACTAGGCTTAATATAAAAACTTCATATATTCAGCGATTGGAACCTCCCGATTTTTATCCGGCACCGGCTCAAGGGGCTTTGGGAGTTGAATTTTTACAAGAAAGAACCGAACTGGCAGAAATACTTAAGTCTTTTGATGATCCCGATACCAGAGTTTGTGTTGAAGCGGAACGGGAATTTTTGTTTAATCTTGAAGGTGGCTGTCAAGTACCGATTGCTGGATTGGCAACAATACAAGAAGGCAATATAAGCCTTTGCGGAGCGGTTTTTGACAGAACCGGTAGGCGAATTTTACGAAATAGAAGTGGTGACCCGACACAGGCAAAACGAGTCGGTAAACTCCTTGCCAAAGAAATACTTGCTGCCGGTGGACAAGAGATGTTAAAAACTTTTTGTAAATAATAAACTTCGTTTACACGAATAAGCACAATAAAGACTATGAATAAACATATTATATTGATTGCCAACCGGGGCGAAATTGCAATGCGAATTATGCGGGCTTGCCAAAAGCTCCAAATCCCTTTTGTAGCGGTTACAACCGCAACTGATGAACAAAGCGAACATTGCACACTGGCAAAAAAAATCGGCGGTGAAAAAAGTTTATACCGTATCAGCTCTTATCAAGATGCCAACGAACTTTTTTCGGTAGCCGATGAAAGTGGAGCAACAGCCATTCACCCCGGCTATGGTTTTTTTGCCGAAGATTATCGTTTTGCCCGTCGAGTTGTCGAACGTCGTCGTCCTCTGGTTTTTATCGGACCATCTTGGCAAGTTATTCAAGAACTGGGCGATAAAATCAATACAAAACGGCTGGCTCGCAAACTCGGTATACCAACTGTTCCTGGCTCAGACAAACCTGTTGTCAACGAACTAGAAGCCGAAGCTATCGCAAGAGACCTATTCGCTTTTCAAAAAGAACAAAAAATCAAGCACCCGATTGTTTTGATTAAAGCAGCTGCCGGCGGTGGCGGAATGGGTATTGAAGAAATTGAAGACTTGGACGAATTTCGCCTTACTCTAAGACGCATACAAAATTACGCTCGTCGCCAATTTAGAGACGAAAGTGTTCTTATTGAACAGAGAATTTTTAATTTTAATCATCTTGAAGTGCAAATTCTTGCCGACCGTAAAGGTGAAAATATCGTTCATTTCGGTACTCGTAATTGTTCTATTCAAAGTACGGGCAAGCAAAAACGGATTGAAGTCGCTCCGGGATTTGCTCCTCAAGATTTTTCCTATGCTTTTGATGCCGATAAAGTATTAAGCGATATAACGGAATACTCGCTGCGTATGGCAAAAGAAATTAAATATGACAATGTCGGCACGTGGGAATGGATTATCAGCCGAACGGGAGAGCCTTTTTTAATGGAAGTTAATACCCGTATTCAGGTTGAAAATGGTGTTTCCGCCTGTATTTCCCGCTGCAAGGATTATCCGATTGATTTGATTGCCGAGCAAATTCGCTGTGCTTTAGGGCAACCTCTTGGTTATTGCCAACAAGATATCAAACAAAACGGTATCGGTATTGAATATCGTATCGTTGCCGAACAACCAGAAAAGAATTTTATGCCGTGGGTTGGACGGATTGATGAATTTCATTGGAAGTCGGAGGATTGGCTGCAAGTTTTTACTCAAATTCCGACCGACCGTTCCTATGATATTCCAACAGATTTTGACCCAAATTTGGCTCTTGCAATTGTTTGGGGAGAAAACCTTGTTCAGGCAAAAACACGAGGGAAAAAATTTTTAGACACGCTTGTTTTGAAGGGTCAGGATTCCAAAGGCGGTGCACTTTGTTCCAATATCGCCTACCTGAAACAAAAAACGGACGACATATTAAAGGCTTAAACAATAGAGAAAAAAATGAAAAAAGAAAAAATCGTCCAAAATCTCCAAAACCGTTTGACATATATTCAAGATATCTTCGGAACGGAAAATAATTCTAATGTTACTTTGTTGCAAACGCGACTTGAGAAATTTTTTGATACGCAGAAAAATTTGTCGGAAGAAGACGAAAGACAAAAACTCTTGGAATTGCAAGAACTTTTTAATTTTATCGAACTTCAACTCGAACAACAGCTGACACCGATGCACAAAGTACGGATTGTCCGAAATCCGACACGAATTTGTCTTAAAGACATTTTAGAAAATGTATATGACGATTACACCGAACTTGGCGGACAGGATGAATATAGCATTGATCCTAGTATGGTTATCGCAAGAGCAACCATTCACCGTAAATCTGGCAAAAAACTTCACAGCCAAATGGTTATGGTTATCGGACAGGAAAAAGGACATGGACAGGATTTTCGTAATGGCGGTAGCGTTAAGCCGTGGGGAAACGCCAAAGCCTTACAATATATGAAAGTTGCCGAAACGGAAAATCTGCCCATTCATACCTATATTTTTACGCCCGGTTCGTATCCGATTGAAGATTATCCCGGAGCGGCACAACAAATTGCTAAAAATCTTTATGAGATGAGCGGTCTTCGTGTTCCTATAATTTCCGTTATTTCTGAGGGCGGTTCGGGCGGAGCGGAAGCAATTGGACTCGCCGACAAACGAATTATGCTTTCGCATGGCTATTATTCGGTTATTTCTCCCGAAGGAGCCGCCGCTATCGAAGGCAGACTCAAAAACGGCAAACGAGCTTCGGAACAACTTCTTGCAAGCTGTGCCGCTAATCTTAAAATGACTGCCGAAGATAATCTTAAAATGGGCTATATCGACAGCTTTTTACAAGAACCGACTCTGGGGGCGAGACCGGAACACTATGATTTTTTTAAACGCTTACGCCAAGAAGTTTTGCGAGCAACGGACGAAACAGTTCTTGGTGTGCGAGGCGTGCAACTGTTTCGAAGTCGGGTATTAAAAAGTCAGACCGACGCTGAAATTTATGTCCGTTGGAATTTAGGTTCTTCCGCTCGTAACAAACTCGTCTGGAAACGTTATCAAAAATATCGTAATCTTGCTCAAAAAGCGTATGCTGACAAACGAAGTATACTTTCCAAAATAATAGACAATGTTTTGGGCATTTCAAGTAGTCTCTATACTTATTTCCGTTATGAATTGTTACGAAAACAGCAACGCAAACTTCAACAAATTACCGAAGAAGTACAGGCGGAAGGTCAGATTGTTGTTAATCAGGCAGCCGATTATTGGACAAAAATAAAAGATTTTTTTCCGAATCAAAAAATACTTAAAGAAAAAGAAAATGCCCTTACCAAGCTTTCTTCATGGGATGGTAAAAATGTTCGTAAAAATAAATGGCTTTATATAAGCCCTCAAGCTAAAGAAGACAGAGCTGTCAGCTGTCCGAACGCTCATGTTCACGGTTGTTTGGACCAGTGGGGACCTGATTTGTTCGGTGAATGGGCGGGCGTATGCAGTTTTTGCGGACACCATTTTCCTATGGAATACCAATGGTACTTAAACAATGTCTTTGACCATGGCAGTATTTGCCAAACCAATACCAGTATTGAATCCATCAATCCGCTGCATTTTCCAGGTTTTGATGAAAGACTTGCCGCTGCCAAAGAAAAAACGGGGCAAAAATCAAGTTGTATGACCTTTGATGCTAAACTCAAAGATATTAAAATAAGCGTCGCCATGTTTATGGCGGCATTTCGAGGCGGAAGTGTCGGAGCTGCCGAAGGAGAAAAATTTATTCGGGCAATTGAACACGCCAGAATTAAACAATATCCGTTTTTGGCATATGTTCACGGTACGGCAGGAATCCGTATTCAAGAAGGTACAAACGGCGTTATCCAAATGCCTCGTTGTACAATGGCGGTACGGAGATATATCGAAGCGGGCGGATTATATCTTGTTTTATACGATACCAATTCTTATGCAGGACCGGTCGCCAGCTTTTTAGGTTGTTCTCCCTATCAATTTGCCGTGCGTTCCGCCAATATCGGTTTTGCCGGACTGGGCGTTATCAAAGAAACAACCGGACTCGACATCGCCCCCGATTATCATAATGTATACAAAGCTCTTTCCCGCGGACATATCCATGCTATTTGGGACAGACGGGAAATTCGGGACAATTTATACCAGGCCCTGCAAACAATGGGCGGCAGAAACCTTTATTACCGTTAGGTGAAAATTCATGCTCGACATACAAAATTTTTTGGAACAAATAAAAAAAACGCCCTACGAAGAACTTATCGTTCAAGCTCCGCATACGGGACGGGTACAATTTTTAATTAACGAAACAGGCGTTCAGGTCAAAGGAGCGGAAGGTTCGTGGCTGGAAAATCAAGGCACACAGCTTTTGACAATCGAACGGGAGCGCAACCAACGCACGGTACATGCTCCTGAAGACGGAGAAATCGTCAAATTTTTTGATTTACAAAACGGCAGTTTTGTTCAGGCTGGCGAACCGCTTCTTGTTATCCGTCATTTTTTTACCGCCAAAGAAGTTATTGATCGCATTTTGCAGCAGGCACTTTTTTTGTGTCGGGCTCCGGAAAAAGGTCGCTTTTATTTTACACCCGATATGGACATCAAGGTTAAAACCAGAGACTGTACCACAATTTATGTGCATAACGGACAGGATATGTTCATTCTTTCCCGTATGAAACGCGAAACTTTGCTGCCCTATACCGGTCCTGAAGGTCTTATTTATGCCACTTATTTCAGTTCCGGCGACGATTTGGAAGCTAATGACCCGCTTATAGGCATCTGTCCGCATGATCAACTCGAACATATCGAAGCGGTTGTCAGTCGCGTACAAAGTGAATGGGGTAAAAATAATGGGTGAAATTCTTCAGATTCGGGTTACAGCTCAAACATTTACCCCTGAAAAGGCTCGTAAACGTTGGAAAAAACTTTTTACGCTGGCAGAAAAGCAAGATAATCTTGAACATATACTTTCATTAGTCGAACGGTTGCAAGATATTTTTCGTTTTGAAAAAATACAGACAGAAAGCAAGCGAACTTTTCAAAAAGGACCGGAAGCGGTCATAAACGCTAAAGAAAATTTAACGGAATATTTGACAAATCGAAATCCGCACGAAGCGGACAAAGCATCATACGCACTTGAAGACGCACTTGATAATCTTGAACAGAATATGCCCGATTAGGGATATAAATAGGAGGATAAAATGGCAGGCAGCTTAAATAAAGTTATTATTATCGGACGGTTGGGACAAGACCCTGAAGTTCGCTATACTCAATCGGGACAGGCGGTTACTTCACTCAACATTGCAACTGACGAAAGCTATACCGCTCAAGACGGACATCGAGTTGACAAAACGGAATGGCATCGTGCGAGCGTATGGGGCAAACAAGCCGAATTTTGTGGTAATTATTTAAGCAAAGGTCGGCTCGTTATGGTCGAAGGTTCGCTCCAAACCAGAAAATGGCAGGATAAACAAGGTCAAGACCGATATTCAACGGAAATAAATGCCAGAAATGTTCAAGCTCTCGATAGCAAGCAAAATAGTGAAGGTTCTATGGGCGGAACACCGAGAGGAAACCAAAATTACCAACAAAATCAAAATTTTGATCAAGAAGAAGATTTAGGTCCGGCATTTCCGTCCGAAGCAAGCGGAATGGATGATATTCCTTTTTAAATAACAACATATTTTTAAATAACGGCTGTTTTCAAATTTGTAACTCAAGTTTGAAAACAGTTTTTTTATTATTTAGCGAACCTGCAATCCGCCCTCGCGAAGCAAAGCTAAATCTTCATTAACACCTTGTCCTTTTACGGTCAGATAATTTCCAATCATCAGTCCGCTTGCACCTGCCCAAAACGCTAATTTTTCCATTTCGGCAAGATTATATTTCCGTCCGCCGCAAAGCAAAATATCTTTATTCGGTAAAATATACCGCAAAACGGCAAGAATTTTGAGACAGCGAAGCGGTGTAAGATTTTGTGCGGAAGCTAGCGGTGTACCGGTAATCGGTAACAAAAAATTCACGGGGACGGCGTCCACTTCCAAATCTCGTAGTTGCAAAGCAAGCTCAATGACTTGGACATCACTTTCGCCTAAACCGAAAATTCCGCCGCTACAAAGAGAAAATCCTGCTTTTCGGGCGAGCAAAAGTGTTTGCAGACGTTCTTCAAAACTATGGCTGGTGCAAATTTTCGGAAAAAATGAAGCGGCAGTTTCCAAATTGTGATGATAACGGCTGATATTTCCTTTACGCAACTCGGCAAAATCTTGTTCGCTTAAAATGCCCAAAGAAGCACAAAAACTAGGCTTTGTCAGCCCAATCGTTGCTTCTACGATTCGTTTTATTTCTACTCGGGAAAGCGTTCGTCCCGAAGTTACAAAACTGAAACGGTGAACGGGCAGCTGCGAAACGGACTTTGCAGAAAGTCGAAGCTCATTTTCTGCAAGCAGCGGATAGACTTTATTTTTAGTTGGATACGCCGAAGATTGAGCACAAAAAGAACAATTTTCCGAGCAGCTACCGGATTTGGCATTAAGAATGGAACAAAGATGAATGCCGCTAGCAAAAAAATGCTGTCGCAAAACGAAGGCTCCCGCACAAAGCTCCAAGGCATTTGCCAGGTTGCAAGTCGCCAATATTTCCAAATCTTCAGTACGAAGCGTTTTGCCTGCCAAAATTCGTTCTGCCAAATGAAGACCGAAACGGGAAAGTGGTGTATCGGGGATTTCGGGAATTTGGGTTTGAATGTTGTGTGTTTGAAAATTTGTCTGCCTGAAAAAATCAGTCATTTTATTTTCCTAAAAACAAACTCGCATATAAACAAGTAAAATCAGCCGGAGAAATTTCCTTTTTTTTAATGCTTGGAATTTGTGCCAACATTTTTACACCTGCAAAATCCCGTAAAATTGCCGTAATTTCACCATCTTCTTCACCGCCGTTGACTATAACTCCGACAACGGAAAGTTTTGCCCTTTGTAAACATTCAAGTGTCAGCAGAGTTTGATTTATCATGCCAAGCCGCCCGGGAGCAACAACCAGCACGGGAAAATTAAATTGTATCATTAAATCAAGCATTGTTTGTGTTTTTGTAAGAGGCACAAGCACACCGCCAGCTCCTTCGATTAGCAAGCGTTCAGTTTGTGGAGGCGTGATTGTACTTAAATCAATTTCCCGACCTTCTCGCAGTGCCGCCTGATACGGCGAAAGCGGTGCGGAAAAAACATAGGCTTCAGGAAAAAAATGTTTGTCATCAAGGCAGCTCATTCTCCGTACCCAAGCGGTATCTGTGCCTTCCACGCTTCCACTTTGTACCGGTTTCCAATATCCGCAGCGAAGTCCGCTTAATAAAAGCGTTGCCACAAAGGTTTTACCGATTCCGGTGTCTGTTCCAGTGATAAACATTTTTGACGGCCAGTTCATTTTTATTCTCCAATTTGTTCCTGAAGGGCAGAAATAATAACATTGCAAAGCAGAGCAAGCTCGGCATCGGAAATACAAAATGGCGGCATTACATATATCAATCGCCCGAAAGGGCGTATCCATACGCCGTGTGCAACAAAAAATGCCTGTAACGCCGTTACATCGACAGCCGAATGCATTTCCACCACCCCGATTGCTCCCAAAACCCGAACATCAGCAACGCTTGCAAAATCTGCACAAGGTAAAAGACCTTGTTGCAGTTTATTTTCGATGCGAGCGATATTTTCCTGCCAGTCGCTTTCTAAAAGCAAATCAATGCTTGCAAGCGAAACTGCACATGCCAGCGGATTTGCCATAAAAGTCGGACCGTGCATCAGTTCAGGCGGATTACCCAAACTGATTGTTTGTGCGACACGAGTCGTTGTCAGTGTGGCGGCAAACGACATATAACCTCCGGTTATCGCCTTACCCAAACAACAAATATCAGGCTCGATATCGGCGTGTTCGCAGGCAAAGAGTCTTCCGGTGCGACCGAAACCTGTAGCAATCTCGTCGGCTAGCAATAAAATTCCGAATTCGTCGCACAGATTTCGTATCGCTGCCAAATATGCAGGCGAATAAAACCGCATTCCGCCTGCTCCTTGTACAATAGGCTCTAAAATAATGCCGGCAATTTCGTCTTTGTGCTGTGCAACAAGCTCGGTAAGAGATGCAATATCGTTTGAAGAAAATGGAGTGAAAAATCCTGCCGGCGGTGAAGGAGCAAAATACTGAGGGACAATTGCTTTTTGAAACAAAGAGTGCATTCCGTTAACGGGATCGCAAACCGACATCGCTCCGTGCGTGTCACCGTGATAGCCGCTACGAACCGTTATAAAACGGCGGCGGTTTATTTTTTGTGCCGCCCAAAACTGCACTGCCATTTTCATGGCAACTTCGACTGCCACTGAACCCGAATCGCAAAAAAAGATATGCTGTAAACCGGCTGAGGTTATGGAAATCAATTTTTGTGCCAGCAAAATAGCCCCTTCATGTGTCAGTCCGCCGAACATTACATGAGCCATTTTATCAAGTTGGGTTTCAATCGCCGCATTCAGTCGCGGATGATTGTAGCCGTGAATGACCGCCCACCACGAAGCCATACCGTCAATCAATTCTTGACCGTCAGCCAAAACAATCCGCACACCTTTAGCTTCTTTAACCAAAAAAGCGGGTAGAGGATTATGCATTGAAGTATACGGATGCCAGATATGCTTGCGGTCAAATTCAAGCAAAGATTCGGCAGATTGCAGCTTTTTCAATGTTCATTCCTATAGCTGTAATTTGTTTTTTATGCGTTCAAAATCAACAACGCTGTCAATAAACTGACCGATATGCTCAACTTTTCCAATTTCTCGTAACTTATGTCGCCACAAAATATCTTCCACTTGCCGAGCAACGGCATAGGTATCGTTTCTGACCACAAAAATCGGCACACCCAATGCTTCGGCTCTGGTAATCACCACATCATTCGGATAAATATTCCCTGTTAAAATCAAACAGGAACATCCTCCCTCAAGAGCGACAAATTGTATATCGCAGCGATCTCCCCCGACCAAAATAGCCGTATTGCGTTTTTTTTGAAAATGAGTCGCAAAATTTTCCACTTGCATCGTACCAATTAAGAAATCTTCAACCATACGATTGAAGTGAGTCGAGCCGCAAATCAATCGTCCGCCGAGATTTTTTCCCAATTCAAAAACACCAATCGCTCCCAAAAGCGGATCTTTAGGGATAACACCCAATACATTTATTCCGTTTTGCTGTAACATAGGAATAAGCAAGGTATCAAGTTCGTTTTGAAAAATAGGCGGAATACCGTTAAAAACAACTCCGGAAAGCTGTTTTTGTAAAATATCGTGTAAAACGAAAACTTTATCGTATGCCAAATGATTATAAATATAGCGGTCAAGAACAATCGCCTGCAAATGCAGTTTTTGCACGATGTTGACTCCGTCAAGACCGCAATATTTACCGCTATACATATCGACCGTACCCATAACAATCATCACATCTTTGTCCGCACTTAATTCTTGATATGCGTCCAAAATTCGTTCCATATATTCTCCGCCACCGACTGTACGAAAACTTCGCATACGAAAATCCTGATCGACAATAACGGGTGTTAATTTTTCCATCGGTTCTGTAAGCTTGAGCATTTCCCGCATGAAAAAAGCGTCTTCATCACCGATTTCGCCGTCTTTTTCCAAAGGCAGCGTGCCAATTGGTTTCATATAACCGACCCGATACCCTTCTTGCTGTAATTTATGAGCAAGAGCGATAACAAATGTATGTTTACCGCAATAAGCAGAAGTTCCGCCTACATAAATTCCAATCATTTTCTTCTCCACCGTTTTTTTTCTGTTTCCCGTATACTTTCTGAAGACAAAATAAAATTCGCATTTTCTACCAGTACGCTTTGAATCGTAACCAAAACAGGCTGAATTTCCGCTTGATAAATTTGTGGGCAGTCAAGTGTCATACGGGCAACACTCAAAATCACATCTTCCAATGCTTTCATTCCTGCCCGAAATTTTTCTTCTTTAATCTGTAAAATATCAAAAAGTTCCTGCACCATCGCTCGTGTCTCATCAAGCCCGAGAGAAGCAAGGCTAGATACGATTTCATCTTTTGTATTTTGAAATTCCGACCAACCGCTTAACCAAATCAACGACCCGAAACGAGTATCCCGCAAAAACCTTATACTGACAGGAAATGCCTCGGCAACGCCCTCACTTACCATACATCCCGTTACATAACTTTTTGACCATAATCGTAACATACGATTGGTTAATTCCTGAAATGCCGCCCGAACTTCAGAGGCATTATACAAAAATGAACTTTCTCCACCCCAATCTTCACTGTAAGGAAGTTGCGGACTTACAATTTTAAGTCGTACTGGAAAACCTATTTTTTTGGCGGTTTTTACGGCATTTTGTCCTGTACGACAGAGTTGGCGTTTGGGTTGAGGGATTTCATACGCCTGCAAAAGATTTTCCGCTTCCGCTCCGCAAAGCTCCGTTATATTGCGTTCCAAGGCACTGCGAACAAGCTGCTCGGCTTTGGTAACATCTCGACGATATGCTACCTGTACAGGATAAGGTCGTTCTTTTTTTAGAGCATATTTTTGCATCATTTCCAGTGCCAATAATGCTGAGCTTATTTGCAAATAACAGGGGATACCGTGAGAGCGTAAATATTTTCGGCTCTCGTCATTTTGGAGCAGGCATGCTACAACAGTTTTTTTAGTTTTGGCAGCAAGGACAACAATTTCTTTTACCAGTAAAAGTTCCTGCTCGCCATCAGAATCAAGAAGCAACAAAACGGCATCATTTTGATTTTGTTCAAGTAGACGTTTAAAATCAGCAAGACAACAATCAGGTGAACTGGCAACTTTTTCTGTAAGTTGCAAAGAAAAAAACGAAATCATATTTTTGGCGGTTTCCAAATAAAAATCCGACAAACCGATTAGGGCGATTTTTTCTCCTCGCGGTAAAACTGTCGTACAACTAAAGGCTTGAGCCAAATCCGCCATTGCTTCCACATCGGCGGTTCTGATAATTCCTGCTTGGTCAATTGCCGCTTGCCATGCTTTTTCCGAACTCGGAATTATTCCATTATGAGCAGCAAGTGCTCGTATTCCTCGTTGTGTTGTTCCGGGCTTAAATAAAATAATCGGTTTTTCTCTGACAGTATCTTGGCACGTCCAGACGAAATATTTTCCTTCTTGTATTTCTTCCAAATACAATAAAATTGCTTTCGTTTTTTTGTCGTTACGCAAAAAATCCACGATTTGCCACGGCTCGAAAGAATTTTTTACTTTGCAGGAAAGCAAATGAGAAAATCCCCAATCTTCTTGACGGGCATACTCTCCGACTGCCGCGACAAATGAATCGGAATATCCCAAAAAACCGATATTTCCGCTAGGCAATAAATTCCTGTCCGGAAAAAAAGAAAATCGATCCAAAGGATTCATCACGCCCCAACTACCAAGTCCCGGAAAAAAAACTTGAGCTTGTTTTGCAAGTTCGACAAGCTGTTCTTCCAATGCAATCCAGTAGCGGTCTCGTAATTGTATTTCGCTTGGAAAAACCAAAACGGATTTTACGCCTTTTTTTAAAAAAGCTGAAAAAACAGCTTCGATACGGGGCAGTTCTAAAAAAATCGCAACACAATCAATATTTGCAGGCAAGTTGTCAAATAAATCCCGGTTATTTATATCTGTAGCCGAAATGCTAAGAATTTCTCCTCGAAAACCATCTTGTTGCAGTCGCAAAATTGCTTGTTCTTCCTGAGAATTCGCAGCAAAATTACCGACAATAACGAGCTTGGCAGGAGAAAAAAAAGACTGTAACCGTAATGAATCCATAAAAATTTTCCCCATGAAAAACGGGTTTATATTGTGTAAAATTAAAGAGGTTCTTATGATAGAAAAAACATATCTTAGCGAATCGGAAGCCGTTTTCCCTTATCGTTTCCGTCAAGTCAAGCTATTACAAACGGCTCTTTCTCACAGCTCGTATGCCAATGAACACGGAACTGTTAGCTATGAACGACTGGAATTTTTGGGCGATGCAGTTTTGGAATTGTGTGTTTCCGAACGGTTATATCGGCAATTTCCTCATGCCAGAGAAGGTGAAATGACCAAAATGCGGGCCAGGCTGGTCAATGAAAAATCATTGGCAAAACTCGCCAAAAAACTTGGGTTGCAAAAACATCTTTTGTTGGGAAAAGGTGAAGAAAATCAAGGTGGACGGGGAAATGAAGCGATTTTAAGCGATGTATTGGAAGCAATTTTGGGAGCTGTTTTTTTAGATGGCGGATTTGAAGCTGCAAAACAAACACTTGAAATTATTATGGAAGATATTTCGCCCTTGCAATCTGTTCAAAACACCAAAGATGCAAAAAGCCGTTTGCAAGAAATTACTCAACGCCTGCACGCAGCCAGACCGAATTATCAGACAATAAACAGCTTTGGACCGGAACACGACAAACAGTACACGGTGAGTGTTACGCTGCCGAACAAAAAAACCTTTCAAGCAACAGCTTCAAGCGTGAAAAAAGCGGAACAAACGGCAGCTGAATTGGCGATTCAATCGTACACGGATTATTCTGATTTAGAAAAAAAGAAAGAAAATTGTAAAGATTGGCAGCAGGAAAAAAGGTCGGAAATTTAAAAAAATTTCCGACCATGCTGTCATGCCTGTATCAATTTTAACCCTGAATAAGCTGCATAGCCATCTGCGGCAAAGAGTTTGCCTGAGAAAGCATGGCAACCGCCGCTTGCGACTTAATCTGGTTACGGACAAATTCCGTCATTTCAGTTGCCACATCGACGTCTGAAATACGAGATTCTGAAGCCTGTAAGTTTTCAGCCTGAATTTGCAGGTTGGTAACGGTATTTTGCAAACGGTTTTGCAAGGCACCGAGATTGGCACGGATTTTATCCTTGGAAATAATTGCTTCGTTAATCGCATTCAAAGCGGCCTGTGCATTTGCCTGTGTAGAAATATCGTGTCCTGCTTTTGTCGGATCGGAATTATTTCCAATTCCCAATGCAGAAGCCGTTGAGTTGCCGATTGCAATGTAGTAATAATCTTCAGCACTGTCGTTACCGGAACCGAAGTGAATCTTAATCGGACCTGTCGGTTGTAATCCTCTACCGTTGTGTTCTTTTGCCCAACCGGACGGGTCCTGACTTAAAGCAGACAGGTTTCCGTTGAGCAAATGTACTCCGTTAAAATCTGTCGCATTGGCGATACGAGTGATTTCCGAAGCCATTGCCTGATATTCGGAATCGATAATCAATCGCTGGTCGCTGGTATAAGTACCGGTTGCCGCCTGTTGTGCAAGCTCTTTTAAACGAATCAACTTTTCGTCGATAACCTGCAACGCACCGTCTGCTGTTTGAATCATGGAAATAGCATCGTTTGCATTTCGTACACCTTGGTTAAATGATGCAATATCGGCACGCATAAGCTCACGAATTGCAAGACCTGCGGCATCATCTGCCGCAATTCCGACCCGAAGACCAGAAGACAGCCGACGAGTAGAAGTCGCCAACGCTCCATAAGAATGTGTAAGGTTTCTGCTGGCGTTCATCGCCATCATATTGTGGTTAATAACTAAAGACATGACAAGCCTCCTTGCTTTTTTCATATTTTTCTTTCTTAAAGCAAGAACAATGCCAGTTTTCATTTATTTAGTATTTTTAAATAGTTGCGATACAGGCAAGCAAGAAATACCCGATACAAAATTAACAAAAAAGGAAAAAATGAGAATAAAAAGACAAAAAAAAGTAAAAAAAACAGGAAAAATCGAGTCGGAAACAAATCAAATGACAAAAAAATGACTATACAAAAAGTAAAAATTCACTTCATATATATGTTGAAGTTTTTATATCATAGAAAAAATTTATAAAGTCATCATTATTCAACACAAAAAATCATCATATCGACAATATTTTAAAAATTAAAAATCAAAAAAATAATTTATTTACTCTTCAATTAAATATAAAACAGCATTTATCTAAATAATAAAAAATTATCTTTTAATTAATTACATAAATACTTTTAAAAAATTAACCATTTTAAAAAATCTATAAAAAATATTCAGAATTTTAAAATAGAAAATTGGTCAGATTTACAAAATTATAAAAAACATTTTTTTCACAATGCCGCCAATATATTCTTACCCGCCGTTTTTATATAAAAAAAGCCAAGACTTAGCAAAAATATACCAAGACCCGGCTTTTTCTTTTCCCAAACGAAAGGATACCAATAAACAACTAGCCGATAAGCTGCATAGCCATCTGCGGCAAAGAGTTTGCCTGAGAAAGCATAGCAACCGCCGCTTGCGACTTAATCTGGTTACGGACGAATTCCGTCATTTCGGTTGCCACATCGACGTCTGAAATACGAGATTCCGAAGCCTGTAAGTTTTCAGCCTGAATTTGCAGGTTGGTAACGGTATTTTGCAAACGGTTTTGCAAGGCACCGAGATTGGCACGGATTTTATCCTTGGAAGTAATTGCTTCATTGATAGCACCCAAAGCTCTTTGAGCATTTGCCTGAGTGGAAATATCATGCCCGGCTTTATCCGCTCTTGCATTATTTCCGACACCGAGGGCGGACGCCGTGGAGTTGCCGATTGCAATGTAGTAATAGTCTTCCGCACTGTCGTTTCCGGTACCGAAGTGAATCTTGAGCGGACCCTTAGCTTTCAGCCCGGAACCGTCATGATCAAGAGCCCACTTAGACATATCTTCATGACCTTTATTAGCGGATAACGCCCCATTGAGCAAATGCATACCGTTAAAATCGGTTGCATTAGCGATACGGGTAATTTCCGAAGCCATTGCCTGATATTCGGACTCAATGAGCAGACGCTGGTCGCTGGTATAAGTACCGGTTGCCGCCTGTTCGGCAAGCTCTTTCATACGAATAAGCTTTTCATCGATAACCTGCAAAGCACCGTCTGCCGTTTGAATCATGGAAATCGCATCGTTTGCATTCCGAATTCCCTGATTCATAGATGCAATGTCGGAACGCATCAGTTCTCGAATTGCAAGACCGGCGGCATCATCTGCAGCGACTCCGACCCGAAGACCGGAAGACAGTTTTCTGGTAGAAGCCGCCAATGCCCCGTACGATTGAGACAGGTTGCGTTGTGCGTTCATTGCCATCATATTGTGGTTAATAACGAGTGACATAAAAAAACCTCCTTGTTTTTTGTTTTTGCAAAAATTTTGCAAAGTATATGCCAAAATATAAAAATAAAGTTTTTTTCATTTTAGTCGATTAGAAAAAAAAGGAGGAAGAAATGAATATAGAAACAATTCAAACTACAAAAAGCATACAAGATATAAAAAAATCCAATAGTGAATCGTACGAAACAAATATCGCCCGCAATATCGATTCTAAACCGGAAACAGAAAAAAATACCGACCAAATTCTGCCCAAAAAGCAAGATAAGGAAAAAATTTCCGGTGCAATTAAAGCAATAGAATCATATCTTCAAAATAACGGCACACAACTCAAATTTATCATAAATGATAAACAAAAAATGCAAGTGGAAATAAGAGAAGAAAAAACCCAAAAACTTATACGCAAAATTCCAACTGACGAGATGCTGAACCTCGCTGAAGCCATTGAAAAAATGACCGGAATTTTCATAAACAACCATATCTAAAGCAAGGACAAACCAAAAGTACCTACAATTCCCCAACATTCCAAAACAACATCAACGACAAAGCAAAAAATCATTATCCGTTTACAAAAAATCAAAAAAATAAGGCGGTCAAAAAACCGCCTTATTCTGTCAAATTTTCAAAATAAAACCTAAAATTTTACAATACTGCCGAACAAAACGGAAAAATACTGTTACTGCTCTACTTTAAAATTTGAATTATTTTAACAGCAATACAGCAACAATAAATTTCTCCTTTACCAGCAAAACTTTACTTTCTAAGCGTTTTGCAAATTTATAATCAATTTATTCATTTCCTCCATTTGCTCGCGAAGTTCATAAAGGCGTTCTCTAGTTTCCTCGACACTGCGTTCCGTTTCAATCGTAATATTGTTGATTTCACCCAATGCAGTATTAATTTCTTTGCTTGTTGCCGACTGCTCTTCGGCAGTCGTAGCTATACTTTGAATTTGTCCGGCGGAATATTCCACATCTTCGACAATCTGCTTTAAAACTTCACCGGAAAAAATCACCATTTCGGCTGTTTTTTCCAATTCTTCCGTTGTATTGATCATAGCGGTTGCATTACAACGCACCACTTCCTGAACGGCATCAATCGAAATACCGACTTCTTTTGTGGCGACCATCGTTTTTTCCGCCAATTTTCTTACCTCATCGGCAACGACAGCAAAACCTCGTCCGTATTCTCCAGCCCGTGCCGCTTCAATAGCAGCATTCAAAGCAAGAAGATTCGTCTGGTCAGCAATATCGCTAATAATACTCAAAATACCGCCAATCGCCTCCGCTTTTTCTTCCAAATTACGCATATCGTTACTTAAGGTAATCGCTTTTGTTTTTATCGACTTAACCGCATCGACGGAACTATCGACTGAACCCTGCCCTTTTATCGCAAGTTCTTTGAGCTGCTGAGCAGTAGTAGATGCGTCCGAAGCATTTCTTGCAACTTCCAAAATAGTGGCACTCATTTCTTCCATAGCAGTGGCTGTACTTTGAATGCGATCTTTTTGAATGTCCATTCCCTTATAAATAGCATCTGCCGAAACCGTAATCCGTCCACCGGCTTCATCAACGGTTTTAGCGATACCTTCAAGCTCGTTTCCAGCTTGATGCATTCCGTCTATTTTTGCACTTTCCGCCTGTTTTGTAGCAGCTTCTGCCCGAGCCTTTTCTTTTTGGGCATATTCACTTTCCTTTTTGGCTTCTTCGGTTTTAGACAAAATTTCAGCAATATTTTTACCAAGCATTTCAGACATTCCGTTGAGTGCGACAAAAATTTGCCCAATTTCATCTTGACGATTTTTAACCAAAATCCTATCGGAATAATCGCCGTCTTTTATCTTATTCAAAAACCGGGTAATCCGCTGCATCGGTCTGACAGCGATATAATCCATAAAGAAAAAGATAATAATACAGATAAAAATCGACGAAACAAGATAGGTAATAAAAAGTTTTATCAACGTTTCAACAATCAGAGCCATTATTTCTTTGTCGGGAAAAAATCCGAAAAACTTCCAGCCAAAATGGGGAGAAACATAAGGAATTACCCAATATTTCTGACCTTTAAATTGAATTTTTATCGGTTCGTTCGTCTGTGCAAAAATTTTGGCATAAACCGAATTTTTCATCTCTTGCACTTTTTGAAAAAATGTATCTTTATCGCCACGATTTGCCAAAATCGTTCCGTCGGAATGAATCAAAACGGCAAATCCGTTTTCTCCGATTTTTGCACTCTCAATTTTTTGCGTAACCTCCTCAAGCGAAAGGTCAACAGCAGCTACGCCGTAAATCTTCCCGTTTTTAGAACAAGTCGCTGCCGTGGTTATCATGGGAGTATTAGTCGCAGCATCCAGATAAGGCTCGGTAATAACAACTTTTTCGGGATTTTTGACAGCCAATGCATACCAGCCTCTTTTTCGCGGGTCATATTCAGCGGGAAAAATATCCATAGAGCCGTAAATAAACGCTCCGTTTTCAGTTCCGAGATAAGGATTAAAATATGCGGAGTGACTTTGAGCAATACTTTTGTAAGATTGCCGCAAATCTTGTCCGACTTTATCGTGAGACCACGGTTCAGGACTTGTAGGCGGCGTGGATGAAAGATAATTAGTCAAAATTTCGTCGGTTTTAAAAACCCGTTCGTCCAGCGCCATCATTTTGGTATCAAGCAAAGTATGCTCAAGAAAATCCGTAAAAGAAATATCAAGCCCACGCAATACATTTATATTTGATGAAATTGCTCCTTCAGTAATAGATTCTTTGGCTTCCATACCTGTAAAAAACAATTGTACTGTTGTAGTCAGTATAAGCAAAACAATAAGCCAGCAGACAATTTTCGATTTTAACGATTTTTTAATATCCATAATACGAACCTCTGTTTTACATTTTCTGTATTTACAAAATCTCCTTATTTAAATCTATTTCTAAGTTACAGCAAAACAACTTGCAACAACTAAGAATAAAATAAAAAATTACCAAAAAAAATTCTCTACTATATATAGTACTTTTATATTGCAAAATTTATAAAAATTTGCCTTGACATAAATATTATTTTTAAAAAATGACACCAAAGGATAAAAAAGCATTGACGACAAAAACTCTTGCCGCCAACGATTTACTTTTTGTCGCTATTTTTTACTATCTAAAACGACCAAGATAAAGAAGCAGAAAATCCCTTTGATTTTTCACAAAACAAATAAGCCAATCCCAAACGCAAATCGGTCAGATAATTTTTACCTTCTGTAGTAGTCGTATTGTTATAACCAAATGCAAGACCAATTTCATTATATTGTTCAATAAACAATTTTGTTCCAAAATAACGAGTATCGCTAACAAAAAGCTCCAATGCCGTATTTTGCAACCAAAGAGCATTCAGCCAAGCTGAAGTCGGAATGGAAAACATAATGCCGTTTTTCAAAACGGTACTTGCAATATCCGGGTCAAAAGAAAATTCACCAGCAGAAAATTTTAAAGTTTTATAATATCCCAACATATTTCCGACAGCGAACTGAAAATCGCCCAACGGAATTTTATAAGCGGAAGTCAGCGTCCCTGAAGCAATCTGCCCGACAGAACCAAGATCAATCGAACCGACCGCTCCATATTTGACAGCCGGGGTCAATTCCCAAGCATCGGTTATCTGCCAACCGAAACCAATCCCAAAACCTAAATCATACGCCTTTGAACCTTCAATATCCTGCATGGCAATAGGCAGTTGAAAACGCAATTTGTTACGAGAATTATCAAAACGCCAAGTATAGGTAAACGGAAGAAGAATTTGAGTATTATCCACTCCATCTTGACGATATGAACTATAACGCCCTCCAATCCCGATTAAATTAGAATTGCGTCCGGTTCTGTCAACATTTGCAACACTAATCGGTCGCAAATTAGAAACATTGAAAGTAAAAGCCTGATCAAAATCCGTATGTACCATTGTCGCCATAAGACTGTTCGGGTTTCCGGCAATCGGATCATTAGGTGTAGATTTGGCAAGTTCCTGCATAAACTCAGTCAGTTTTTCTTTTCCATTCTTTTTAAACCAGTCTTCCATCTTCTCAATACTTGCTTTTCTACTACCACCTTCAAATGTCTCATCAACACCGATTGAAGGAATTTTCAAAGTCAATTTATTCGTTCCGTCAAAAGAAGTTTTAATTTCTACACCACGAAAATTCATCTCTGCTTCAAACGGTGTAATATCTGTGTAAGCTGGAAAGTGCTTTTTTACATAATCTTTATCAATACCGTTCATTAAATCCTGAACAGTTTTAAAACTTTCACGATACTCTACTCCACCGACTTTTAATTTAATATCCAAAATTCCGGCAAAAACACTACCCGAAAAAATCAATAAAAAAATTGCCAACCAAAAAATCCCAAAAACCCTCTTCATCACTTTCTCCCTTTATAAATTTACAAAAAATAATACAATTTTTCTAAAAACTATAACCGCTGTCCATATTTCCAAATTTTTGTCGCGGGGTCATTTTTTTGAAACAAATAACAAAAAGAACCATCAACGACTAAATTATACTGAAAAATTTCCAACCTGCAATCTTCGTCTGCCTTGCAAGAGTAAACAAAAATACCGTTTTTTCCGTCTTTAATTTTTGCCATCATTTCCGAAACGACTTCGTCTTTTTTCATTCCCTTGCCTGCTTCAAAACGCCAACTAAAACCTTTAAGCAGATTCTTTTTCGTCAGTCTCGCCTCAACAATCCGGTGTTGTTGCTGCTCAATATAAGAAAGAGCGACGGCAAAATCATCTGTAGTAGAAGTTTCCGGCTTGGATTCTTTGGATTTCACCGTTTGCTTGGTCATAAGCAACAATCGATTAGCAACAATTTCGTCCGGATCTTCAGATTTCATATTTTTGTCTGCCTCTGAAAACTGAAATTTATCCCAACGCACACGATGGTAAGGAAAACTCGAAGCACTTAAATTCTGAACACGAGCCAACATGCCACGAGTCGTTTCTTCTTTTACAAAAATAGCACCACATTTAGGACATTTTAAAACCGGCGTATCATCAAAGCAAAATAATTTATTACATGCCTCAATCCTAAACTGCGACACATTTTCTTCGTACCGAACCTTACATTTTTTACACTGCATACCGTTTCCTACCCTGCAAAACAGCAGACCATTTGCATTTTATTTTATCTTTCAATTCCCCAAAAAACAAAGAAAAAAATTTATATTGCTCTTATAAATTCGTCAAGAATACCAATAAGCGAATATTTTATACATCGGCAATTAAACTCCAAAATTAAATATCAATAATTTGACAGAATTACTACGTATACAAGGACAATTGAATACCAACAAATATGCTGCCCGCAACAATAAAAAAACCGAAGCTACACGACAAATCGTGCGAGCTCCGGTCTTTTCAACTTTTGAACAAGCGTTGTATTAGTACATTCCGCCGCCCATTCCGCCCATACCGCCCATTCCGGCAGGCATTGCAGGAGCTGCGGATTTATCTTCCGGCTTTTCCGCAATAGCAGCTTCAGTGGTCAGCATAAGACCAGCAACACTTCCGGCGTTTTGCAAGGCAATACGGGTAACCTTTTTCGGATCAATAACACCAGCTTCAAGCAGATTTTCAAACTCGCAAGTAGCGGCATTAAAACCGTAATCATCTTTTCCTTCACGAACTTTATCAATAATAACAGCACCTTCGTAACCGGCATTAGCACAAATCTGACGCAACGGAGCTTCAATAGCACGGTAAATAACTTTTACACCGGAGGCTTCGTCATCATCAGCGACTTTGACACTGTCCAAAACTTTCTGAGCACGAACCAAAGCGACACCGCCACCAGGAACAATTCCTTCTTCAACAGCGGCACGAGTTGCATTCAGAGCATCTTCAACACGAGCTTTCTTTTCTTTCATCTCGGTTTCAGTAGCAGCACCAACATTGATAACAGCTACGCCGCCAACGATTTTAGCAAGGCGTTCCTGCAATTTTTCACGGTCATAATCAGAAGTGCTGGCTTCAATTTCATTACGAATCTGCTTGACACGAGCTTTGATATCGTCAGCCTTGCCCGCACCGTCGACCAAAGTAGTATTGTCTTTGTCAATAACAACTCGTTTGGCGGAACCGAGATCGCTCAAAGACACATTTTCAAGCTTCAAGCCTAAATCATCAGCAACAACCTGTCCGCCGGTCAAAGTGGCAATATCTTGCAACATTGCTTTACGACGTTCACCAAAACCCGGAGCTTTGACAGCAGCGACATTCAAAGTACCACGCAATTTGTTCACAACCAAAGTCGCCAAAGCTTCGCCTTCAATATCTTCAGCAATAATCAAAAGTGATTTGCCGTTTTTGGCAACCTGTTCCAAAACCGGCAACAATTCCTTCATTCCTGAAATTTTCTTCTCGTTAATCAAAATCAACGGTTCGTCCATTTCGCAAACCATTTTGTCGGAATTAGTAACAAAATACGGAGAAAGGTAGCCGCGATCGAACTGCATACCTTCAACAACATCAAGAGTGCTTTCCAAGCCTTTGGCCTCTTCAACAGTGATAACACCTTCTTTACCGACCTTGCTCATTGCTTCGGCAATCATATTTCCGATGCTGGCATCGTTATTGGCGGAAATTGTACCGACTTGGGCGATTTCTTTTTGATCGCGAGTCGGTTTGGCAATAGAATTTAATTCTTCAACAATAGCCTGCACTCCTTTATCAATACCGCGTTTAATCGCCATCGGGCTGCGACCGGCAGCAACAAGTTTAACTCCTTCTTTGAAAATGGCTTGAGCCAAGATGGTTGCAGTGGTTGTTCCGTCACCGGCAATATCAGAAGTCTTAGAAGCGACTTCCTTTACCATCTGAGCACCCATATTTTCAAACTTATCTTCAAGTTCGATTTCTTTAGCAACGCTCACGCCGTCTTTGGTAATCAACGGAGAACCGAAAGATTTTTCGATAACGACATTGCGACCGCGAGGTCCAAAAGTAACTTTGACGGTATCGGCAAGAGAATCCAAACCTTTTTTCAAAGCTTCACGAGCCTTGGCGTCATATTTAATAACTTTAGCAGACATAAAATTTCTCCTTCATTTCTTTAAAAAAATTAATTTTGAATAATAGCAAGAATATCGTCTTCACGCATAATCAGATATTCGACATCTTCAACTTTGATTTCTGTTCCGGCATATTTGTTAAAAATAACTTTGTCGCCCTGCTTTACGCCCATAGCGATTTTATTACCTTTGTCATCGGTTTTACCCGGACCTGCGGCAATAATTTCACCTTTTATCGGCTTTTCTTTTGCACTGTCAGGAATAATAATCCCGCCCTTTGTCATTTCCTCTTCTTCCAGTCTTTTCACCAGAATTCTGTCATGTAAAGGTTGTAATTTCATTACTTTTCTCCAAGTTAAAATTGTTTATAAAAAAATTAGCACTCGACAGTCTCGGCTGCTAATAGAGAGGTACTATAAGACTACAAAAAATTTTATCAAACATATTTTTCGATTAAATTTTTATATTTATGTGAAAAATATAAATATAATCCAATTAAAACTCTTTTTTTCTAAACAAATATATTTTTTTCTTAATTTTTCATCAAAAATCAAATAAAAAACTTTCTCGCCCTCTTTCGTTCTTGCCCGTATTTTTATTCATCTATATAAGAACAAATTCTACATATACCAAGAATTTCCTGTAAATAAAGCCAAGAGGAGAAATCATGCTTGATGCAAAACTTGTCCGCACCCAACCCGAAACAATAAAAAAGGCTCTTGCCAAACGGCATTCCGCCCTTGACCTTGATGTATTTTTGCAACTCGACATGAACCGCAGAGAAATTTTGCTGCGTGTGGAAAAATTAAAAGAAGAACGAAATGCCGCCTCTGCCGAAGTCGGCAAGCGAAAAAAAAATAACGAATCTGCCGACGATCTACTGAGCCATTTAAACAAACTTTCCGATACAATTAAAGAGTTAGACACTCAATTGCGTGAAGCCGAAAGCAAAACCCAAATGTGGCTGATGAACTGTCCGAATATTCCGCATTCTTCCGTCCCCGAAGGAGTAGACGAAAATAACAACCGGGAAGAAAAAAAATGGAAAACGCCGCACAACTTTGATTTTACGCCTTTAGAACATTGGGAACTGGGAACAAAACTAGGACTTTTTGATTTTGAACGAGCCGGAAAAATTACCGGCAGCCGTTTTGCAGTTTTGCGTGGCGGTGCGGCACGACTGGAACGGGCATTAACAACATTTATGCTCGACATTCACACCCAAGAAAACGGCTACATCGAAATTTTACCGCCATTTATCGTCAATGCCGACAGTCTCCAAGGCACGGGACAACTTCCTAAATTCGCTGAAGATTTATTTAAACTAGAAAACCGGCAATACTATTTAACACCGACAGCAGAAGTTCCGCTGACCAATATGCACCGCAACGAAATTCTGGCAGAACAAGACCTGCCGCTTGCCTATACCGCCTATACACCCTGTTTTCGCTCCGAAGCTGGTTCATACGGCAAAGACACCAAAGGACTTATTCGCCAACACCAATTCGATAAAGTCGAACTCGTCCGTTTCGCCCACCCCGACAATTCTTACGACGAATTAGAAAAAATGCTTTCCCATGCCGAAGGAATTTTACAGCGACTAGAACTTCCCTACCGTGTCATCACGCTTTGCAGTGGTGATATGGGATTTTCCGCGGCTAAAACCTATGACATCGAAGTCTGGCTACCGGGACAAAAAACATACCGGGAAATTTCTTCCTGCTCCAATACCGAAGATTTTCAAGCCAGACGGGCAGGAATCCGCTTTAGTCCGCAGGGTGGCGGAAAAACCCGTTTTGTGCACACGCTCAACGGTTCAGGACTGGCTGTAGGCAGAACCATGGTTGCAATTTTTGAAAATTATCAACAAAAAGATGGGACCGTTGTTATTCCTGAAGCTCTACGACCATATATGGGCGGTATAGAAATTTTTGCATAATTTTCAGACTTTTTTCGCTTTTTTTCACAAAAAATAAAATTAAAAACACTACATAAAAAAACAAACAACTGTTTTATATTTTTCTTGCCTGTTATTTTATTTTTGCATATCTTATATTTTTTTCTAATTTTTAACCGGAGGCAAAGATTATGAAACATTTTTACAAACAAAAGAGGTTAAAACGATGAAAAAACGTGAACAATGGGGATCTCGGATCGGTTTTATTTTGGCAGCTGTAGGTTCAGCGATTGGAGTTGGAAACATCTGGCGTTTTCCGTATGTTATTTACGAAAACGGAGGCGGTGCGTTTCTTATTCCATATCTTATTGCAATGATAACAGCCGGAATTCCCCTTATGATTTTGGAATTTGGTCTAGGACATAAATATCGTGCCTCAGCTCCAAAGATTTTTTCCAAAATCTCACGCAAATGGGAATGGCTCGGTTGGTGGCAGGTTTTTGTCGCATGGATCATTTCTCTTTATTATATTGCCGTTATCGCTTGGGCTGTATGTTACATCGTCTTTTCATTTAAACTCGGCTGGGGTGAAGACACAAATACTTTTTTCTTTAAGGAATTTTTAAACCTGTCCGACAGTCCTTTTCATCTTCATTCTATCCGCTGGGCAATTTTAACCGCAATCGGATTTTGCTGGTTTATCTGTTGGCTTGGTTTAATGGGAGGCATCAAACACGGTATTGAAATAGCCAACAAACTGTTTATGCCGGTTTTATTTCTAATACTACTCATTATCGTCGCCGCGGCAATCAGTCTGCCCGGAGCAAAAGAAGGCATGAACTGGATGTGGGAGCCTGACTTTTCCAAAATTTTCGATTATAAAACTTGGACAGCCGCATACGGACAAATGTTTTATTCCGTCAGTGTAGGATTTGCGATTATGGTTACTTATGCAAGCTACCTGCCCAAAGATTCAGATATCAACAACAATGCTTTTCTAACCGTCTTTTTAGACTGCGGTTTCAGTTTATTGGCAGGAATACTAATTTTTTCCGTATTGGGCAATATGTCTCTCAATCAAGGAGTACCGGTATCGAATGTTGTCAATTCCGGAGTCGGATTAGCATTTATTACCATTCCTAAAGCTATCAATTCTCTGCCCATGCCAGTACTTTTCGGAACATTATTTTTCATTGCACTATGTATTGCCGGACTCAGTTCGGAAATCTCTCTAAACGAAGTCGTCATAGCGGCTTTTATGGATAAAACAAACCATAGCCGCAAAACAATAGTCAATTTCTATTGTGGAGTAGGCTTTTTACTCAGTGCTTTATTTGCAACCGACGGAGGCTTGTTAATCCTTGATATTGTTGATCATTTTATCAACAATTTCGGCATCTTGTTTACCGCTCTCGTTGAACTGATTTTAATAACTTGGCTGTGCGATTTGGAATCTTTTCGTCAAGAGGTCAATTCCTGTTCCGACTTTTCTGTTGGAAAATGGTGGAATATTTGCCTAAAATATATAACACCGCTCTTGCTAGGCTATATGGCGGTATCAAATTTGATCGGCGAAATTTCAAAAGCATACGGCGGCTACTCACTCAACGCCTTGCTGGTTTTCGGCTGGTTTATGGTTATAATTATCATTCCGCTTGCTTTTTTTATGCAAATAAAAAATAAACAAGCATATTACACCGACTAGGAGAAAATTATGTCAACAGAAGCAATCATTATGATGATTATCGGACTGGGAGTTACTTGGGGCGGAACTGCAATCTGTTTATACAGGGTTATAAAAAAATAAAAAAATGGACTAAACTGTCTATTTCTTTTATGGAAATAGACAGTTTTATTAAATATTTTTTTTAAAAATACTAAAATAATATAAAATTTAAAATAAATTTTAAAAAATTAAAATAACATTATCTTACTTATAAATTTTTATTTTTGGCATTTTTTAAGGAAAAAATATGAGCAGTGTTATCACCAGATTCCCCCCCAGTCCAACAGGATATTTACATATCGGCGGTGCAAGAACAGCTCTTTTTAATTGGCTTTTTGCACGCCAAAACGGAAGCAAATTTATCTTACGAATCGAAGATACCGATGCTGTCCGATCTACACAGGAAATGACCGATGCCATTTTACAATCTTTAGAATGGCTGGGACTCAATTGGGACGACGGTCCGTATTTTCAAAGCCGCCGAACAGAAATTTATAACAACTACATCGACAAATTGTTGGAAAACGGCAATGCCTATTACTGCACCTGTTCTCCCGAAAAAGTAGAAGCAATGAGAGAACAAGCTCGCAAAGAAGGCAAAAATCCGATGTATGACGGACATTGTCGAGAACTAAAACTGACTAATCAAGCAGGTAGCGTTGTTCGCTTTAAAGCTCCCAAAAGCGGAAAAACAGTTTTTGAAGATATCGTCAAAGGAACAATCGCCATCGATAATACCCTGCTGGACGATTTTATTCTCCGCAGAGCAGACGGCACGCCCACATATCAAATCGCCGTGGTCATTGACGACGCTCTTATGGGAGTTACCCATGTTTTACGAGGCGATGATCACCAAAACAACACGCCAAAGCAAATTCAGCTTTACAAAGCACTCGGTTTTCCCGTCCCGATTTTTGGACATGTACCAATGATTTTAGGTTCGGACAAGAAAAAAATGTCCAAACGCCACGGTGCGACATCGGTTATGGTTTATAAAGAAATGGGATACCTCCCCGAAGCCCTGCTCAATTATCTGGTACGGTTGGGCTGGTCGCACGGAGATGAGGAAATTTTTTCCATTGACGAACTAATTCAAAAATTTTCCGTCAACAATTTGGGCAAATCAGCCGCTGTTTTTGACACTGAAAAGCTTAACTGGCTTAACTCCCATTACATAAAAAAAACAACCCCTGCCAAACTCGCCCCACTGCTTAAAGAGTATGTACAGGCTCAAGGTATTGCCGAACCAGATATGACAATGCTTGAACGGGCAATTCCACTTTTACAACCACGAGCTGTAACCTTGGTTGAAATGGCGGAAAAATGCCTATTTTTCTTGACAGACGACAAGAAGCTACAAATTGACGACCAGGCAGCGAAAAAATTTCTAACACCCGACAAAAAACAACATCTACAACAAATCACCGAAATTTTGACACGAATCGAACCTTTTTCCGTATCCGAAATGGAAAAAGCCATGCAAAAATATATCGACGATGAACAAATAAAATTTAAAGAAATCGCCCAACCGATACGACTAGCACTAACAGGAGCAACTATCAGTCCGGGACTTTTTGAAACAATGGAAGTTCTTGGCAAAGAAAAAACGCTTCAAAGGCTGCAAAACGCTGCACAATAAAACCATTTATTAGATAAAAAAGCATTTAAGTTTAAATTTT
>CAUTYU010000007.1:0-109174 GCA_963542765.1 uncultured Desulfovibrionales bacterium | reverse complement strand
CTGCCGACAGGGTGGTTAACAGCCACCTGCTCTGCCAACTGAGCTACCGGGGAATATCCCTTGCGAGACAGGACGGTTTACTATATAAAGCGTTTTTTCTTGTCAAGGATTTTTTGAGAAGATTTTATAAATATATTTTGTGATAATAAGGTACGAAAAAAGGATTTTTTATGGCAGATTTTTTCGATATGTTCGGGCAGGAAGATTGTAGTACGGAAAAAAATGGAATTGTTTTGCATCTTTTTCATTTGGGACTTTTGGAGACAAATTGTTATTTATTGCATAATGGTAGAGAAGCGATTGTTATTGATCCGGGTGGAGAACCGACCAAGCTGGTTGAATATCTTCAGAAAAATAACCTTCGGCTGACGACAATTTTTAATACTCATCTGCATTTTGATCATACTTTTGGAAATGCGGAACTTGCAAGACAAACAGGAGCATCTATTTATGCCGGCAAGGAAGATGAACCGATTTTATCAACCGGTGTCGGTAACGGTTCTTTGGTACGATTGAGTATTGAGCCGTTTTTGTATGAGCCGCTTGTTGACGGGGAGTATGATTCTTGGGGTGTGCCGTATACGGTTTTGTCAACTCCGGGGCATTCTCCGGGCAGTAAATCAATATATTTTCCGACTTTAGGTTGGGTTTTTGTCGGGGATTTGATTTTTTATCGTTCGGTCGGGCGAACAGATTTTGAGGGCGGCGACAGTGAAATTTTACAAAAAAGTGCAAAGGAAAAAATCCTTTCTTTGCCCCCCGATACCGTTATTTTTTCCGGACACGGACCGCAAACCGAAGTCGGCTTTGAGGCGGCAAATAATCCTTTTTTGGTATAGTGTATGTTTTTGGATTTGCGGGAAAAATGCTGAGATTTTATGCAGGAGGCAAGGTTTTGTCTCCTTTTGACGCGAGAAGATACGGTGCAGATTTTGGTACGCACCTCTCAGTTCGCATTGCTTGGAAATTTGGTGAAAGAAATGCCCGATTGGCGGGCGGAGTTTCACGAGGAGAAAGACGGTGTCCGTATTGAATTTTCCCGTATATCTCGAAAAAAATCCTGAGATTGTTATTTTTGCATGCAGTCCTCGTCAAGGCGGAAATACTGATTTGGCGGTACAGTTTATTGATGAAATTTTTGAGAGGCAAAAAAAAAACAGGGTAATTGTTTATTTGCGGGATTTTTTAATTTTGCCTTGTAACGGTTGCGGTGCGTGTGAGAAGGGTGCTTGTGTACTTGATGAAAAAGATTGTGCGGAAAAATTGTTTTTTTTGCTCCAAAATGCTAGGCAAGTAGTTTTTTTTTCGCCGATTTATTTTTATCATTTACCGGCGACATTTAAGGCTTTTATTGACCGTTCACAGTCGTATTTTTGGACTAATTCCGATATTTCTTTGCAGGTTGGGGTTAAGGAAAATAGCGTTGCACCAAATTCTTTGTTCGTTTCCCGACCTGTTCGTAAAGCGTGGATAGGATTATGGGGTGGTCGCAGACGGGGAGAAAAGCTTTTTTGTGGAGCCGAGTTGAGTTTGCGTTATTTTTTGCGAATTTTCGGTTTTGAGCTTGAACCGCCGCTTTTATTATATGGCGTGGATGCTTCCGGTGATATTTTACGTTCTTTTGAAAATCGTGCTGCTTTGACGGATTTTGGAGAAAAAATATGTTCTTGAAAAAATTAGGACATTTTTGGGGACGATGTTCGGTTTGTTTTTCTCCGTTTAGCGATGGATTTTTATGTTCTGATTGTGCTGCAAAGCTAGCACCGAGTAAGGCGGCTGTTTGTTCTGTTTGTTTGAAACCTCTGCCGATAACGGGTGAGTGCGGTTTTTGTTTGGAAAATGTTCGTTCTTGGCGAAAAGCAGCTTTTTATGCTTCTTATGAGGGTAAGTTGCGTGATATTATTCTTTCTTGGAAATTTGCAGGACAGCTCGGATATGGACGGTTGTTGCGTGAATTTTTATATAAAGCGTATGAATTGCATTCGCTTTCTAAACCGGATTTAATTTTTCCGGTTCCGATGAGTTCGGACGGATTGCGGAAGCGAGGTTATAACCAGGCATGGGAACTTTGTCGGGGATTGAATAAAAAATTTGGAGGACGGATTGTGGCGGATATGCTGCAAAAAATTCGTCGAACAAAGCAGCAGGCAATGCTTTCCGGTCGCAGACGGAGAAAAAATTTGGTCGGTGCATTTGCCGTATCTCCGATTGCGGGGAAACGGATTTTGTTGGTGGATGATATTTTAACTACTGGATCAACTTTGGAAGAATGTGCTGTAACCTGTTTGCAACAAGGTGCGGAAAGCGTAGAAGTGCTTGTTTTGGCTCGGACATAAAAATTTGATTTTTTGCGGTTTTAACTTGACTTTTGTTTTTTGTTTGGGCTAAAAACTTTTTTTTGTTATTTTGGAGGAAATGAAATGTTTGCAATATTAGAAACAGGCGGAAAACAATTTCGTGTTCAGGAAGGAACGCAGGTTCGTGTCCCGAAAATAGATGCTCAAATCGGTTCGTCCGTTGAAATGGACAAGGTTTTACTTGTCGGCGGTACGGATTTTAAAGTCGGCAGTCCGTACATCCAAGGAGCAAGTGTTGCTTGCGAAATTATGGAACACGGTCGCGATAAAAAAATAATCGTTTTTAAGAAAAAACGGCGTAAAGATTACAGAAAAAAACAAGGTCATCGCCAGGATTTTACAACTATTCAAGTAAAATCCATTACGGCGTAGCAGGAGGAAAATATGGCTCACAAGAAAGCTGGCGGAAGCTCCCGTAACGGTCGAGACAGTGCAGGACAACGCAGAGGCGTAAAAAAATTCGGCGGAGAGTCCGTATTGGCGGGAAATATTTTGGTGCGGCAGTTGGGAACAAAATTTTATCCCGGTAAAAATGTCGGTATGGGTCGGGATTATACTTTGTACGCTTTGACTGACGGTTGTGTTGAGTTTGAAAAATATCAACGCAAAAAAAAGGTCAAGACTCGTATTCATATCGTTCCCGAATATTAAATTTATTTTTTTATCTGTTTGTTAGGCCGCTTAAAAGGGGAAAATCCTTTTGATCGGCCTTTTTTTATGAAGGATTTTGTATGCGTTTTATTGACAGTGCTACGGTCTTGGTTCGTTCAGGCAAAGGCGGTAACGGTTGTATGTCTTTTCGTCGAGAAAAATATGTTCCTCGTGGCGGTCCGGACGGCGGCGACGGCGGCAGCGGCGGTGATGTAATTTTTTTGGCAACGTCAAGACTGCTGACTTTGTATGATTTTACGCATACTTGTGTTTTTGAAGCTGAAAATGGTTTTCCCGGTCAAGGGAAGCAGAAATTCGGTCGTAATGGTGAAGATTTAATTATTGAAGTTCCGCTCGGTACGGAAATTTATGAAATTTTTGATGATGATAATTGTAAGCCCAAATTATTGGCAGATCTTTGTAAAGATGGCGAAAGATTTCTTGTTGTACAGGGCGGTCGGGGCGGAAAAGGGAATACGCATTTTAAATCCTCCGTTATGCGAGCTCCGAAATTTTCTCAGCCGGGTGAAGCGGGGCAGGAAAAGAAAATTCATTTGGAACTTAAAGTGCTTGCTGATGTCGGTTTGCTTGGGCTGCCCAATGCCGGAAAATCAACTTTTACCGCTGCCGTTTCCGCTGCCCGTCCTAAAATCGGGGCGTATCCTTTTACAACCTTGCAGCCGAATTTGGCGGTTTTGGAAGATTGTGGAGAAAGGTTGGTAATGGCGGATATTCCGGGGCTGATTGAGGGGGCACACCTCGGAGCCGGTCTCGGTACTCAGTTTTTGAAACATGTCGAGAGGACGCGGTTTCTTGTTCATATTTTAAGTATGGAAGATATTGATTTTGCAGATGAGGCATGGGCAGGTTTTTCGCTTGTTTCAAATGAATTGAAAAATTATAGTCCTGAGCTTGGGCAGGTAAAGCAGATTTTGGTTGTAAATAAAATAGATTTGTTTTCACCCGAAGAAGTTGCAAATTTGCGAAGCAGAGCGAGGGCGGACGGCTTGCAGGTTTTTTTTATTTCCGCCAAAAACGGCGAAGGTGTTGATGAACTGGTTGCCGAAATGTGGAAGAATTATAGGCAGCTTAAAAAAGAAACGGAAGATGCGGCAAAAAACGCAAGTTAAGGAAACGGCTATGAGTGATTGGGAGCAAAAACGAAACGGAATTTTGGCACGTGCTAAACGGATTGTTGTAAAAGTCGGCAGTGCGGTTTTGGCTTCTGAAAAAGGAATTGAAAGCGATATTTTGGACGGCTTGGTTCATCAGCTTTGTGCTTTGCACGACCGCGGGCTTGAGGTTTTGTTGGTTTCTTCGGGGGCGGTTGCTGCCGGTCGTCCGGTTTTAGCAAATATTTGTAGTGCTATTTCTTCGCATACCGCTTTGACTTTGGCACAAAAACAGGCGACTGCTGCTATCGGACAAAGTCGTCTTATGCATGCTTATGATGAAGCGTTTGCGGCTTTGGGAAAAACAGCTTCGCAGGTACTGCTGACCAAAGATGATTTGCGGAATCGGGAACGGTTTTTAAATGCCCGTAATACGCTGACGACACTTTTGGGTTGGAGAGTCATTCCGATTATGAATGAAAATGATACTGTCGCGGTGCATGAGTTGAAATTTGGCGATAATGATAATTTGGCGGCATTGGTGGTTAATGTGGTTGAAGCCGATTTGTTTGTAAATTTGACTTCCGCAGGCGGTGTATATGACGATAATCCGTTGCTTAATGCAAATGCCCGTTTGATTCCTTGTTTGGAAAATATTGCTTCCCTGCGGCTTGCTGTACTTTGTCGAGGAAAAAGTACGGCAGGAACGGGAGGGATGAGAAGTAAACTTTTGGCAGCCAGGCGAGTGGCACAACTTGGGGTGGCAACGGCAATTGTTCCGGGAAGAGAGTTAAATGTTTTGCAGCGAATATTTGACGGCGAACAAATAGGTACTTGGGTTATGCCCGAATCTCGGCGAATTGCTGGTCGAAAATTTTGGCTGGCATATAATTTGGATGCAAGCGGTACTTTGGTTGTTGATGACGGAGCGAAAGAAGCTTTATTTAAAAAAGGAAAAAGCCTGTTGCCGGCAGGTGTGGTCGCGGTCGAAGGGCGATTTGGAGTTGGAGCATTGGTGAGAATTTTAAGTTTGGACAAAACCGTTTTGGGCGTTGGGCTGTGTAATTATACGCAGGCTGAACTGAAAAAAGTTTTGGGGAAAAAATCGGACGGAGTTCGGGCAATTTTGGGTGATATTGCTCATTTGGAAGTGGTACATAGGGATAATATGCTGCTTGATGCTGCATTATAAAATTTGTTGAGGGGACGGTTGTGTTGGAAGACGGTGTATATTTGATCGAGGCGATGAGTCCGTGCGAGGGTGATGTTTTTACCAAGGAAAAACTCTATCGTAATGGAGTATGCTGTTCTGATGGAGAATCTCTGCCGGAAGTTGTGGAAAGTTGTCGTCGCAGACGGATTCAGTCTATCGTTTGGCTTGGAGAAAAATATGTCGGCGGAACATGGTTTGACCCTACATTTCAGCGTTGGTGTGCGGAATTGAATGAAATAATCTGGTACGACCGGGAAGAAATGCTAAACTTGCTTCGTTTGTAGTTGATGTTGTCGGTTCGGTTTGTGAAGAACGGTTATTGTTAATGGTTGTTGATTTTCATATTTTTTGTTTGTTAAATCGGAAGTAAGACGAAATGAGAGCGGAATTTCAAATAGCAGGTAAACAAATTATTTTGCTAAAGGGAGATATTGTAACCGCCGAGGTCGATGTGATTGTTAATGCCGCTAATTCTGCACTTGCCGGAGGTGGCGGAGTGGACGGGGCGATTCATCGGGCTGCCGGTCCCGCACTGCTTAGAGTTGGACGGTATTGGGTCAAAGAAAACGGCAGACTTATGGCAGGACAGGCAATTTTAACTCCGGGTTTTTGTTTAAATAAAAGCATTATTCATACTGTCGGTCCGATTTGGCAGGGAGGCAAGAATAACGAAGCGGAAAAGCTCAGTGATTGTTATAAAAATTCATTACTTCGAGCAAGTGAAAAGAGGTTTACAAGTATTGCTTTTTCTGCAATTAGCTGTGGTGTTTACGGGTATCCGCATGGGCAAGCTGCCAAAATCGCCTTGCAGACTGTAATGGAAAATCTTGCCGAAGCAAGTGTAACAAAAGTGTATTTTTATTTGTTTTCGTCTGAAATGTTTGAGATTTGGTCTCAGGTGGCACAGACAGTTTTGGTGTAGTTGTTTTTTGGAAAATCGGGAGCAGATTTTTACTTTTTTATTAATTTTTTTATGGAGGAAAATTTGAAAGAGCCGCTTATTTTTCAATGTCAAACTGCTGATGATGTGTTGCGGGCAGTAAGAGAAAACCAAATCAGCTTTGTGCAGTTTTGGTTTGTTGATGTACTTGGAGTTTTAAAATGTTTTCAAGCCACGCCGAGCGAACTCGAAATGGCATTTGATGAAGGCATGGGATTTGATGGGTCTTCGCTGGAAGGATTTTCCCGCATTGAGGAAAGTGATATTGTGGCTTTTCCCGACCCGACGACATTTCAGCTGATTTCTTGGGGTTCGACCGAATACCGCTCCGCCCGTATGTTTTGTGATATTGTTTTGCCTGACGGCACTCCGTATCAGGGAGATACCCGTTATGTTCTCAAGCGGACTTTGGCCAGGGCGGCAGAAAAAGGTTATACTTTTTATGTTGGACCGGAACTTGAATTTTTTCTTTTGGAAAGTAATAAAAGTCCTAAACCGCTTGATCACGGCGGGTATTTTGATGCTCCGCCGCTTGATTTGGCGGCAGATGTGCGTCGGGATATAATTTGCGGTATTACCGGAATGGGGATTCCTGTTGAATACAGTCATCACGAGGTCGCTCCCAGTCAGCACGAAATTGCTTTGCGATATGCCGAAGCGTTAAAAATGGCGGATACCGCAATTACTTATCGGGTTATTGCTAAAGAAATGAGCCGCAAAAACGGTTGTTATGCCAGTTTTATGCCCAAGCCGATTTATGGCGAAAACGGAAGCGGTATGCATGTTCATCAGTCGCTTTTTAAGGACGGTAGAAATCTTTTTTATGATGCGAGTGATGAATTTCATTTGAGTAAAGAGGCACGGTCTTATATCGCCGGGTTGTTGCAGCACAGCCGTGAAATTACCGCCGTAACCAATCAGTGGGTTAATTCTTATAAACGGCTTGTTCCCGGTTATGAAGCTCCGGTGAATATTGCTTGGGCAAGACGCAACCGTTCTACACTGGTTCGCGTTCCGATGTATAAACCGGGTAAGGAAAAGTCGACTCGTGTCGAGTTGCGTTCACCGGATCCGGCGTGCAATCCGTATCTTGCTTTTGCGGTTATGTTGGCTGCCGGTTTGAAAGGAATTGAAGAAAATTATGTGCTTTCCGCTCCGATTGAAGAAGATGTCTTTCAGATGAGCGAAGCTGAACGCCGTAAAAATGGAATCGGTACTTTGCCCGGCAGTTTGGAAGAAGCCATTTGGGAAATGGAAAAAAGCGAAGTCGTTAGAGAAGCCCTTGGCGAGCATATTTTTATGAAATTTATTGAAAATAAAAAAATCGAATGGAACGCTTATAGGCAGCAGGTTACACAATACGAAATTGATCGATATCTGCCGCTTTTATAATTGGTTTATGCCGATTTGCCAAAAGCAGGTCGGCATTTTTTGTTTTTTTGTGGAGAAAAAATGAAAAAAATAGAATGTATGGCTGTAAATCCTTTGCTGGGTAGTGAAATTCCTTTTCCTACTTATGCAACTTCCGGTTCTGCCGGACTTGATTTGCGTGCGTGCATCAGCGAGCCGATGGTGTTGCCTGCCGGAGCAACAGTATTGATTCCCACGGGACTTGCCGTTAATATACGGGATTCTTCACTTTTTGGAATGGTCGTGCCTCGTTCAGGTCTTTCGATTAAGCACGGAATAGGGCTAAAAAATATGGTCGGCATTATCGACAGCGATTATCAAGGTGAAATCAAAGTGCCGTGTTGGAATCATGGTCAGGAAGAATATCTGATTCAGCCCGGCGAACGGCTCTTTCAGCTACTTTTTGTACCGGTTGAACAGGTTGATTTGCAGCCGGTGAGTGAATTTGGCGAAAAAACCGAACGGGGGCAGGGTGGTTTCGGACATACCGGAACAAAGTAAATCGTATCGCTTTTTTCATAATTATCCGAAAAATCGGAGAAAAATATGGCGGAAAATCAGGATAACCGATTTTGTCGTATCGTTTTTGTCTTGCCTGTGTCTGAATATGAAGGACCGGGTGAGGCGTTTTTGTTTGAAAATGTTCCGTGGGGTTGGGAAGAAGAGCAACTTTTCGGAGATATTGCAAATGTCGATTCGGCTCAAGGTCAGTTGGAAAGCGGTATTCGCTGCACGGTGTGTTTTTCAACTCCTTTGCAAGCGGACAATTTTATTGAAAAATTACAAAAACAGTGGCAGGGGCTTGCGGTAGAAAAATCATTTTTTGAGGAAACGGACTGGTCGCTTGCGTGGAAAGAATTTTTTTGTCCGATTCAGGTCGGTAATTTTTTTGAAATTCTTCCGTCGTGGTTGGAAGGAAAAAGCGGGCTTGAGCCGCTGATTATCGAACCCAAAATGGCGTTTGGCACAGGACATCACGCTACGACTTTTTTATGTTTGCAGGCAATTTGCGAACTTTTTCGCAGCGGTCGGTTGCAGGCGAAAATGTTTTTTCTTGATTTGGGAACCGGGTCGGGGATTTTATCTATTGCCGCTGCGCGTTTGGGGTTAAGTGGAATTGGCGTGGATATTGACCCGGTTGCCATTGAAAATGCGGAAGAAAATTGCCGATTAAACGGCGTTACATCGTTTGTTCGTTTGCAGGTTGGCAGTATTGAAAATTTTGAAAGCGGTCTTGATTTTGATTGTATTTTTGCCAATATTTTGTCCGGTCCTTTGATTTTAATGGCGGAAAATATTCTTGCAAGACTTCGCAGCGGCGGTTTGCTTGTGCTTTCGGGTTTGCTTGTTTCGCAAGCTGAGCAGGTGCAAACAGCATACAGTGTTCTCGGCACGCCGAAAAAAATTGAAAAAGATGAATGGTGCGTACTGATTTGGGGCGACAATGGCAAAAGCTCATTTACTTCTTGAAATGTACAATGTCATGCTTTCTCGGCTTGGAGCAAGCGGTTGGTGGCCGGCAAAATCGCCTTTTGAAATTGTTGTCGGAGCGGTGCTGACGCAAAATACTAGCTGGTCGAATGTGGAAAAAGCTATTGCGGTTTTGCGGACTCATGATTTGCTTGAGCCTGAAAAAATGGAAGCCGTGCCGGAAGAAACATTGGCGGAATATATCCGTTCCTCAGGATATTACCGACTTAAAGCTTCTCGACTTAAAAATGTTTTGCGGTTTTTTCGAGATTGCTGCGATTTTGATTTTGCCTTTTTAAAGGAGCGGTTTTCGCCGCAAGATTTGCGGGAGCGGATTTTGGGCATAAAAGGGGTTGGTCCTGAAACCGCCGATACGATTTTATTATATGCTTTGGAATTGCCGTTTTTTGTAGTTGATGCTTATACTTTTCGGATTGCCAATCGACACGGGCTTATTCCCGAAGAAACGAGCTACGATGAATTGCAGTCGCTTTTTGCGGAAAATTTGCCGCAACAAGTGTCGCTTTTTAGTGAATATCATGCACTTTTGGTACAGATTGGAAAAACATTTTGTCTTAAAAAAAAGAGTATATGCGAAAATTGCCCTTTGCACGATTTTTTATAGCTGTTTTATTTTTGTACGGTATTTTTGCCACAAATGAGGACGGTTTTGCTACAAATTTGAAAAAAGAGCTGGGAGAAACATATCAAACTGTAGCGGATAAGAAAAAAATAATTCAAGAACTGACGCTTCGGGAACGGGCTTTGCATAAGGATTTGGCTGAAATTGAAATCGAACTTGGCAAACTTGAAAAAGATCTTGCCGAACAGGAAAAACAGGCTGTCGCTATGGAAAAGCAAAAGGAGTTTGTGCAGCAGACTTATAAATTTGTACTGGAAAAAATGGAGCAGAAAAAAAAATCTTTAAGTCAAGTTATTTGCCAACTTTGGCCGATGTATTTGGAGCAATCGGTGTGGAGAGTTGGAAGTAATTGGGCGGAATCCGATAGAAAATTTACTTGGATGCAGCATTTGTATCGGCACGGTGAGCAGAGATTTTCCGAATTGGCTGACCAGTCAAAAGCGGTAAGTAAGATTTTAAAAGATGTGCAAGATTTACAGGCACAGATTGAGGAGCAGGAACGTAGTATTGCCGCAGCAAAACAAAAATTACAATCCCGTAAAATTGATTTTGCCGGTCGTGTTTCTCAGGTTCGTTTACAAAAACTTTCGCACCAAGAAGAGCTTGATCGTTTGGTACAAATTGTAGAAAGCCTGCGACATAAGATTAAAGCCGAAAATCTTGGTAAAATAAGCAAATTGAAAGGCGAATTACCAATGCCGGTGCAAGGTACGGTTAAGTTGAAGTATAATCTTCAGAAAAATCCGCCGCAAAAAGGCATAGGATTTGCTGTAGGTTCGCAAGATGAGGTGCGTGCTGTTGCCACGGGGCAAGTGGTGCATAATGATAAACTGCGTGGATTCGGTCAGGTTGTTATTGTCGTTCACGAAAAAAATTATTATTCTTTGTATGCTTTTTTGGCTGAATCTGAGGTTAAAAACGGCGAAAAAGTAAAGCAGGGAGATGTGCTTGGAAAATGCGGTTTTTTTCCTGAAGTTGACGGATACGGTTTGTATTTTGAATTGCGTTTTCAGCAAAAAACAATTAATCCGTTGCTTTGGTTTGCACAGAAATAAGTATTTATTTTTACAAAAAATTGTTCGTTATTTTGTAAGGTTGGAAAGATTATGAAAGATTTTCTGTATTGTTTGTACGGAAAAAGAGAGGATAATATGCGTATACGTCATTCTGTAGGGATTTTTTTGTTGTTGACTGTTGTGTGTTTTTTACCTGCTTCAACTATGGCAAAATCCGATTCGGAGTATGATTCGTTTCGGAAATTTAGCCAACTTATGGATATTATTGAGCAAAGTTATGTTAAGCCGGTTGAAAGACAGGAGCTGATTAACGGTGCGATTGAAGGAATGCTTAATCGTCTTGACCCGCATTCAGGGCTTATCGAGAAAAAAGAATATGAATTTATGCAGGAAGAGTTTTCCGGTGAATTTGGCGGTATCGGCGTGCAAATCGGTATTCGGGATAAACGGTTGACGGTTATTGCTCCGATTGAAGATACGCCAGCGGATAAGGCGGGGCTGCTTGCGGGTGATATTATTGTAAAAATTGACGGACAAAATGCCCTTAATATGACACTTATTGAGGCAATCAGCAAAATTCGTGGAAAAAAAGGTGAACCGGTCGTGCTGACCGTAGTGCATGCCAAAGATGATAAACCGGTTGATATTAAAATCGTACGGGGTGCAATTCCCATTCACAGTGTCAAGGTAACAGAACTTGAGCAGGGCTATTTGCATGTGCGGATAACGGATTTTAAGGGAACGACCACTGATGAAATGCGGGACGCAATAAATAAATACCGCAAAAAACATCGAATTTTAGGTATTGTTCTTGATTTGAGAAATAATCCCGGCGGTTTGTTGACTCAGGCTGTTTCTGTTGCCGATATGTTTTTGGAAGAGGGGCTTATTGTTTATACACAAGGAAGAGATGTGAAAAATAAATTGGAATCTCATGCCTCTCACCAGATTAGCGACCTTGATTGCCCGTTGGTCGTACTTATCAATTCCGGTTCGGCTTCGGCTTCCGAGATTGTTGCCGGAGCGATTCAAGACAGTAAACGGGGGATTTTGTTGGGTGAAAAAACTTTTGGTAAAGGTTCGGTACAAACTGTTTTGCCGATGAAAGACGGTTCAGCGATTAAATTGACCATTGCTCTTTATTATACGCCAAGCGGGCGTTCCATTCAGGCGGAAGGGATTAGTCCCGATATTTATTTGCCGTTTGAGCTTACACAAAAAGATAACAAGTCGTTGTTGGGAGATTTTCGTGAAGAGGATTTAGAAAGGCATCTTGATAATCCCGATGATATTGATAAAAAGTCGATAAAATCCGTTAAAAAAAATCAAGGGGAAGGAAAGGGGCTTTTGGAAAATGACAACCAACTCAGAATGGGATTGCAAATGGTGAAATCTTTGCCGGCGATTATGAATCTGAAACGTTAAATCTTGATAAAGAAATGACAGGAAAAAATTATTTTAATAATTTTCAAAAAAAAGGCGGGAAACCGCCTTTTTTGAAAAGGAAGCTGTTTTGGTTATCTTTCGGAGTTGTTTGTCTTGTCATTTTTGCATTTTTGGCATTTAAAGCGGGATTTTTTATAGGGCTGTTTTCTAAATCGTCCGTTCTAAATCGTTCTACTTTTCGTCCTGTTTTTGTTCAGAAAATCCATAATCAGTCTTTTGAAATCGATTTTAAAAAAAATCTTTTTGCCGTTGAAAGCATTTTATTAAAAACGATTGCCGACTTTGGCGGAGAGGCTGTTGTTAAAAAACAGATTTCACAAGTGCAAAAAAACGGAACGGAAGAGTTTAATTTTCAAATTTTTTATTTTTCTTCAAAGTTGCAAGAAACCGAGTTTAAACAGGCATTGTTGGCAGCTCTTCGTTCAATCGAAATATCTTCTTCTCACTTGGAAAAAAATGAACTTCGGCTTTTTTTAAATCAGATTCCGACGCATTTGTTGGTGTTCGAGCAGGTTTTTAAAAAGCAGGAACAAAGTGGAGAAATTGTCGAAAAAAAAGAACAGCCAAAACAAATTTCATTGTCGCCGAAAACAAATTCAAATCTGAACAAAATGACAACAAAATCTCAAACGCTTGATACGCAAGCTCCTCTTTTGGCGATTGTTGTTGATGATTTGGGCGAAAAATTATCTGTTTTAAAGCGGTTGGAAAAACTTGATTATCTCGTTACTTTTTCTATTTTGCCTTTTGCTCCTTTTGTAAAACAAGCGGTTGCGACTGCCCGAAAAAAACGCTGCGAGATTATTTTGCACTTGCCGTGTGAACCTATTGGGTATCCTCATCGTGCCAATCCCGGAAAAGGGGCTTTGTTTGTTAATATGCCGGATAAAAAGATGATACGGGTTTTGTTGCAGGATATTGCAGCAGTTGAGGGTATTTCCGGTGTGAATAACCATATGGGGTCTTTGTTTACGCAAGACCTCGCTTCTATGCGGATTGTTTTGCGGGAGCTGAAAAAAAGAGGATTGTTTTTTATGGACAGCAGAACTACTTCCAAGAGTAAGGTTCGCCTTGCTGCCAAACAGTTGGAAATGCCGTATATCCATCGTAATCTTTTTTTGGATAATGAATTTGATACGGATAAAATCTTGCAACAGCTCAAAAAAGCGGAAAATATTGCTAAAAAGAAAGGGTCGTGTGTAGTCATCGGACACCCGCATCCGACAACGCTTGCCGCCTTGAAAAAATGGCAAAAAAAACGGGATAAATCCGTACACATTGTTTCCGTTACGCAGATTTTACAGCGAAAAAAGAAGGTAAAAAATGAAAAATAAATCGGTTTGTTGTGTCGGGCTTGGAAATATGGGCGGAGCGATTGTCGGTTCGTTAGCGGCACTTGGTTATTCGGATATTTTCGGTTTTCACCCTGACCCGGCAAAATGCAAAGAACGGTGTGAAAAATTGCAAATCGCTGTGGTTACGGATTGGAAAGAAGTCTGCCAAAAAGATATTGTTTTATTGGCGGTTAAGCCGCACCAGATGCAAAAGCTGCTTTCGATTTTGCAGCCGTTTTTGTCTGCGAAAACCACACTTATTTCCGTTGCTGCCGGTGTAACACTGGCTCGACTTCACGAGTGGAGCTGCGGTGTGTCGCCATTGTGTCGGGTTATGCCGAATACTCCGGCACTTGTACAAAGAGGAGCGATTGCTCTTGCGTGGGGCGAATTTGCTCCTGATGAGGAGACGCAGGCTTTTGTACAAAAAATGTTTGCCGCAACGGGAAATGTATATGTGCTTGAGGAAAAATATTTTGATGTCTTCGGTGCGTTAATCGGAGCGGGTCCTGCTTATGTTTTCGCTTTTATGGAAGCACTTATTGATGCCGGTGTAAATCAGGGATTGCCTCGTTCTCAGGTAACCTCCATGGTCAGCGATTTGTTGGACGGAAGTATTGCATTGCAGCGGATGAGCGGTGAGCATATTACGGTTTTGAAAGAAATGGTTACTTCGCCGGGCGGTGTAACTATTGCAGGCTTAAATCAATTTGATAAGCACGCTTTTCGTTATGCCGTTATTGACGGCGTTAATGCCGCTGTTGAGAGGGGAAAAAAATTGGTATGAGTTTGGAGCGGAAAAAAAATCTGATTATGGAATATGAAAAATCGCTTGCCGAAGCGTTGAGCGAGAAATTACTTGAGCGACCCAAAATGAGCGTATGGATGATTTTGATTCCGCTCATTTTTGTTTTTCATTGCCAACGGCATAAACGCTTTGTGGAAAGTAAACGGGCATTTATTAGGGAATGGTTGCGAAACAAAGAGCAAGCTTTGCTGGGGGCGGTAGAAGAATTGAGTGGTGGCAAGCGAAATGTGCAGAAGTGGCAAAAAATGGTATCGCATCTGCCCGAGTCCGCTGTGGAAGCGTATGTCCGTATGCAGAATTTTTTGTGCGACCATTACAAAAAAGTCTTGAGCGGTAACGGAAAAACATTTGGCAAACTGGTTTTGCAGGCGTACGCCAAGGAAGAATTTGTCGAATTTATCGCCTGTCGGGAAAAGGTCGAACAAGAGCTTTCTAAAGAATTGCTTGTCGTACATACTTTAAAAGAAGAGCAGGAAATGCTTTTTCGATTGGATAAAGAAAGTGCCGCTTTGTATGAGCAAAGCATAAATGTTTTTTATTTGTAAAAAATAAGCTTCTTTTTATAAAGATATTTTTTATTAATGTATTTTTTAAATAAGGAAGAAAAAAATGAGTGATGAAGATAAAAAAATAATTTATTCACTTTATAAGGTCAGTAAATTTTATGGGAAAAATCCTGTTTTGCAGGATATTTCTTTGTCTTTTTATTATGGTGCAAAAATAGGAGTGTTGGGGCTGAACGGTGCAGGGAAATCAACGCTTTTACGCATTATGGCAGGAGAGGATAAAGACTGTAACGGAGAAATTTCCAAATCCGACGGTTTTTCGGTCGGGATACTTCATCAAGAACCCGGTCTTGACCCTCAAAAAACAGTTCGCCAAAGCGTGGAGGAAGGAGCAGCTGAAGCCGTTTCTTTGCTTGCGGAATTTAACGAAATCAATGCCGCTTTTGCCGAGCAGATGAGTGATGATGAAATGGACAAATTGCTTGCACGACAGGCGAATGTGCAGGAAAAACTCGATAATTTGGACGCTTGGGATTTGGATTCTCGTTTGCAAATGGCGATGGACGCTTTGCGTTGCCCTGACGGAGATACACTGATTTCCGTTTTGTCGGGCGGTGAAAAACGAAGAGTTGCCTTGTGCCGTTTGCTTTTGCAAAAACCGGATATTTTGCTTTTGGACGAACCGACCAACCATCTTGATGCCGAAACGGTGGCGTGGCTTGAACACCATTTGCAGCAGTATGAAGGAACGGTAATTGCCGTTACGCACGATAGATATTTTTTGGATAATGTTGCCGGTTGGATTTTGGAGCTTGATCGCGGAAGAGGGATTCCGTGGAAAGGAAATTATTCTTCATGGTTGGAGCAAAAACAGCAATGTTTGGCTCAGGAAGAAAAAGAAGAAAGTCTGCGGCAAAAAACTTTAAAAAACGAGCTTGAATGGATTAAAATGAATCCTAAAGGTCGGCGAGCAAAATCTAAGGCGAGAATTAACGCTTATGAGAATTTGCTCAATAATTCCGGTCCGGGAAAAATCCGTGAAACCGGAATTTTTATTCCTTCAGGACCTCGTCTTGGCGATGTGGCGATTGAGGCAAAAAATGTGAGCAAGGCTTTTGGTGATATTTTGTTGGTTGATGAGCTGAATTTCTCATTGCCGCCGGGAGGGATTATTGGAGTTGTCGGACCGAACGGAGCAGGAAAATCAACTCTTTTTAAAATGATTGCAGGTAAAGAAAAACCGGACAGTGGAGAAATTATACTCGGCAAGACCGTACAGCTTGCGTATGTTGATCAGGAAAGAGCAACACTTGACCCTGAAAAAACCGTATGGGAGCTTGTTTCGGGAGGACAAGATATTTTGCAGCTTGGCGGTCGAGAAATCAATTCCAGAGCGTATTTGGGGAGGTTTAATTTTGCAGGCAGCGAACAGCAAAAAAAAGTCGGACTTTTGTCGGGTGGAGAACGGAATCGTCTGCATTTAGCGTTGACTCTTTTGCAGGAAGGCAATGTTCTTTTGTTGGACGAACCGACCAATGATTTAGATGTCAATACGTTGCGTGCTTTGGAAGAAGGTCTTGAAAATTTTGCCGGTTGTGCGGTTGTGATTTCGCATGATCGTTGGTTTTTAGATCGGATTGCCACGCATATTTTGGCGTTTGAGGGTGAAAGCCGCGTGTATTGGATTGAGGGCGGTTATAGTGAATATGAGCAGGATCGCCGTCAGCGACTGGGCAAAGATGCCGATATTCCAAAACGGATTCGTTATCGGCATTTAACCAGATAATACAGTGTACGGAGGAAAAAAGATGCAACTTTCTAAACGGATTGTCGGGATTGAACCGTCGGCGACTTTGGCTTTGAATGCGAGAGCTCAGCAGCTTCGAGACGAGGGAAAAGATATAATCAGTCTTGCTCTCGGTGAGCCTGATTTTGCTACACCTGCTCATATTTGTGAGGCTGCAAAGGCGGCGATAGATGAGGGCTTTACGCATTATACGGCAGTTGGGGGTATTATGCCTCTTCGGGAAGCGGCATCGCAATATTTTGCAAAAAATTATCAAACACAATGCAGCGGAAAAAATATTATTATCGGTAATGGTGGTAAGCAAAATCTTTATAATCTGATGCAGTGTTTGCTTAATAAAGGCGATGAAGTGCTTGTGCCGTCGCCGTATTGGGTGAGTTATCCGACGATGATTGAGCTTGCTGGCGGTGTGCCTGTTTTTTTGCCGACAGAACCGGAACGGGGATTTTTGCTTGAACCTGAGATGTTGGCGGAAAAAATCGGGACGAAAACCAAGGTGCTGATTTTGAATACGCCTTCCAATCCGACAGGTTCGCTTTATACACAGGAGCAGTTGGAATGTTTGATACGACTTGCCGTTTCCAAAGGTGTTTTTGTTCTTGCCGATGAAATTTACGACCAGCTTGTTTATCCGCCTGCAAAACCGTCTTCAGCGGCTCGGCTGTGGAATGAATTTCCGGATAGTATTGCGGTTGTGAACGGACTGGCAAAAAGTTTTGCGATGACGGGCTGGCGAGTCGGATACACATTGGCTGCGGAAAATCTGATTGAAGCGATGACTAAATTGCAGTCGCAAAGCAGTGCCAATATTTGTTCCATCGCCCAAAAAGCGGCTCTTGCGGCTTTAAGCGGTAGTTGGGACGAAGTGGATTTGATGCGGTCGGCATTCCAAAAGCGACGGGATTTCGCCTTTGAAATTGTGCAGCAATGGCAGGGTGTTGTGTGCAAAAAACCGCAGGGAGCATTTTATCTGTTTCCCAAGGTGAGTGATTTGTACGGTGGCGAAATAGTTACTTCCACGGCGATGTGTGATTATCTTTTAAAAGAAGCAGGCGTGGCTCTTGTCGCTGGTGCGGCTTTTGGTGATGACCGCTGTTTTCGGATTTCGTATGCGTTGGACGACAAAACGCTCGTTCTTGCTTTGGAAAGAATCGGGGCGGCACTGGCGAAACTCTGTCGATAAAAAGAGTTGTGGATGAAAGGTGCTTTTGAGGAATGGCAGGCATTGGAGGCTCATTTTCAGCAGGTGAAAAATCTGCATATGAGTAATTTATTTGCCGAAGATCCCAAAAGAGCCATTCGTTTTTCTTTGCAGTTTGGCGATATTTTTTTTGATTATTCAAAGCACCGTATTGTGCAGCAAACTCTTGATTTGCTTGTTGAATTGGCAAAAAAATCAGGCGTTGAGCAGTGTCGGGACGAAATGTTTTGCGGGGCGAAAATCAATTTTACGGAAAACCGCCCGGTTTTGCATACCGCTCTTCGTAGTGAAAGTGGCAAGCCGATTTTTGTGGACGGTGAAGATATTATGCCCAAGATTTTTGCCGTGCGAAAAAAAATGCGGGATTTTTGTAAGCATGTTCAAAGCGGTGTATGGCGGGGGCGAAGCGGTAAAAAGGTAACCGACATCGTTAATATCGGTATCGGCGGTTCCGACCTCGGTCCGCAAATGGTTTGTCAGGCACTTCGTTTTTACAAAACAAACAATCTCCGTGTGCATTTTGTGTCCAATATCGATCCGACTCATTTGGCGACCACGCTTGCCGGGCTTAATCCGGAAACAACGCTTTTTTTGGTCGTGTCCAAATCATTTACCACACAGGAAACTTTAACCAATGCTCGTGCCGCTAAAGAATGGTTGATTGCCCGTTTAGGTCAAAATGCCGTTTCCCGTCATTTTGTCGCTTTATCGTCCAACGAAGCGGCGGTGCGGGATTTTGGAATTGATGTTGCCAATATGTTTGAATTTTGGGATTGGGTCGGCGGTCGCTACTCGTTGTGGTCTGCTGTCGGGCTGAGTATCGCTTTGCAAATCGGTATGGATGGATTTGAGCGACTTTTGCACGGAGCGTATTTGGCGGATGAGCATTTTGCTGCTACACCGCTTGAAAAAAATATTCCTGTGATTATGGCTCTTTTGGGTATTTGGTATAGCGATTTTTTCGGAGCGAAAACACAGGCAATTTTGCCGTACGAACAGTATCTGTCTCGTTTCCCCGCCTATTTACAGCAAGTGGAGATGGAAAGTAATGGCAAAGGCGTGCAAAAAAACGGGCAGGAAGTAGAAAGAACAAGCGGAGCGATTATTTGGGGGGAAGTCGGGACAAATGCCCAGCACGCTTTTTTTCAGCTTTTACATCAAGGAACGCATCTTGTGCCGTGTGATTTTTTGATTGGGGTCAACCCTCTTCATCCGATTGGTGAACAGCATACCTTGCTTTTTGCTCATTTTTTGGCACAAACCGAGGCATTGATGTGTGGAAAAACAAGTGAGCAGGCTAAAAAAGCTTTGCTTGATAGCGGAAAATCTTTAAGCGAAGCGGAATTTTTAGCTTCACACAAAACATTTTCCGGTAATCGTCCGTCCTCATCTTTTGTATATAAAAAACTGACACCGGAAGTTTTGGGAATGTTGATTGCTTTTTATGAACATAAAATTTTCGTGCAGGGCGTTATTTGGGGGATTAACAGTTTTGACCAGATGGGCGTTGAGCTTGGTAAGGAACTTGCGACTTTGCTTTTGCCGGTTTTGCATGGAGAAAAAAATGCAGATAAACATGATACTTCGACACAGAATTTGTTGCAGATTAGGAAAAATTTTGCAAATGGAGCATAACAGGTGTTTTATTTTTTAAAAAATGACCACGCTCATCCGTTTCAGTTCGCCAAAATTCTTTCTTGGTTCGTTTTGTTGTTGGTTTTCAGTTCGGGGCTGTTTTTGTCGATTTTTATTTCTAATTATGCCCGCAAGACCGTTTTTGAAAATCACAAAGATTTTTCTTTGCTTTTGGCAGAAAATTTAAATCATCAAATTTATCAACGCTTTATTTTACCTACGGTTGTCGGTTACGGACGAGTTCAATTAAAAAATCCCGAACAGCATGAACGGTTGGCACAGGTTGTGGAAATGACTACGCACAGTTTTCATATTTTGGAATTGAAGATTTATGACGACGAAGGCGTAATTTCTTTTTCTACGGACAAAACGGAAATTGGCACAAGAAAAGAAGATATTGCTATTCGGGAAGCATTTGAGAAAAAGCAGAAAAAATTTACTGTGTTGAGTTCGGTTCCTATATGGCGTTCTTTTTTTTCGTTGCAGTTAAAGCCGGGTTCGTTTGTTTTACGGGCGGTTTATCCGTTGCAGGCGGAATGGAGATTGACGTCGGGTAATGTTTCGGGACCGGTTATCGGGGTGCTTGAATTTACACAGGATATAACGCTTGATTATGAGGCGGTTATTCATTTTCAACGGCTTATTATTTTAGCGTCTTTTTTTTCATCTTTTGTTTTGTTTTTGATTATTTGGTATTTGCTTCGTCGTGCTGACAGTTTGCTTGGAAAACATTTGCAGGAAAAAAGTTCGCTTGAGCAGGAACTGATGCAAAATGAAAAACTGGCGAGTATCGGACGAATTGTTGCCAGTATTGCTCACGAAATCCGCAATCCGCTTGGGATTATCAAAAGCAGTGCCGAGCTTTTATGTAAAAAATCAAAAGAAGAAGATAAAAAACATCGGCTGTTGACGGCAATTTATGACGAATCTACACGCTTAAGTCAAACGGTAACTGATTTTTTAGATTATGCCCGTCCTAAAAGTCCGATTATGCAAAATGTAGACATCGGAAGTATTTTTTCGCGTATTGAATGTTTTTTGGATATGGAGTTGCAGTCTCATAATGTAAATATGGTTATTAACTTGCAACCTTATACTATAAAAGGAGATGGAGACCTTTTGTATCGTGCTTTTTATAATCTTATCGTTAATTCGTTGCAGGCTATTGAAAGAAATGGTGAAATAAAAGTAACAAGTTGTATTTTAAAAAATAAAATTGAAGTCCATATCGAAGATACCGGATGTGGTTTTACAGAAGAAGAGAGTGTTTATACTGAACCGTTTTATACAACAAAAGAAAATGGAACAGGTCTTGGGCTTGCAATTGCAAATACTATTTTTGACAGTCACGGAGCAAAAATGTTTCTGAAAAATAGAAAAGACGGTGGAGCATTGATTTGTGTTGTTTTTTCTATTTTAGAAAGATAAAAAGAGGAAAATATGAGTGCACATATTCTCGTTTTAGACGATGAGATAAATTATCTTCTTGTTCTTGAAACTATTTTAGAAGAAGAAGGATACCAGGTAACAACTCTTCAAGACCCGCAAATGGCTATGGAATATTTGGAAGAGTCGGAAATTGATGTATTGATAACAGATATGCGTATGCCTAAAATGAACGGGCAGGAAGTTTTGATAAAAATGCAACGGGAATATCCTTATATTCCTGTTTTAATTATGACAGCATTTGGAGCGATAGATTTAGCTGTTGAGGCAATAAAAGCAGGAGCATTTGATTATATTACAAAACCATTTGATAATAATGAGCTTTTACTTTCCGTATCAAAGGCGGTACAGTTGGCAAGAGCTGAACAGCAAAACAGAATTTTGCGGGAAAATTTGGCGGAGCAATATGGACAGCATCGTATTTTGGGGCAAAGTCGTAGTATTTTGCAGCTTTTGCAATTGATTGAAAAGGTTGGCGGTTCAAAAAGTACGGTACTTGTAACGGGAGAATCCGGAACTGGAAAAGAGCTGGTGGCAAGGGCTATTCATGCAGTTTCGCCTCGTTCGCAAAAGGCGTTTATTTCAGTTAATTGTGCTTCGCTTAGTCCGGGTGTTTTGGAAAGTGAGCTTTTTGGACATGAAAAAGGTTCGTTTACCGGTGCGGTTGCTCGCAAACGAGGGCGATTTGAGCTTGCTCATGGCGGCACACTTTTTTTGGACGAAATCGGTGAAATGGCACTGGATACGCAGGTAAAATTGTTGCGTGTTTTGCAGGAAAAAACAGTAGAGCGAGTTGGCGGAACGGAGACGATTGATGTCGATTTTCGGCTTGTGGCGGCTACCAATCGCAATTTGCAACAAGATGTGGAAGAAGGGCGATTTCGGGAAGATTTATTTTATCGGCTCAATGTCGTGAATTTGCCTTTACCTCCTTTGCGGGAGCGACGAGATGATATTCCTCTTTTGGCTGCACATTTTTTGGAGCAGTACGCTAAAGAAAATAAGCGAGAAGTGCAGGGATTTTCCGTTGAATGTATGGACAGGCTGTGTACGGCGGAATGGCCTGGAAATGTACGGCAGTTACAAAATGTTATAGAGCGAGCGGTGGTTTTGGCAACCAAATCCGTCATTACTTTGGACGATTTGCCGGTAGAATTACGGGAAGAAAATTTGCAGATGCAAAGTGTGGTTGATTTGTTGCCGCATCGATTGAATATGGCGGAAACGCTTGAAAAAATCGAAGTCGCTTTGGTCAGACGTGCCCTTATCCGTAGCGAGTTTGTGCAGGTAAAAGCTGCCGAACTGCTCGGCATTTCAAAAAGTTTGTTGCAGTATAAACTGAAAAAGTATGGATTGATGAGTAAATAGATGTTGAATTTAATGTATTTTTAAAAGTAGCAGATTTTTAAATATAAAAATTTAAGTAAAAATAAGTTATTAAAAATAATTTTTAAACATACTGGTTCGTTTTAATTTTAAGTGATAATTTTTATTTAAAAAAAACCTAAAATTTCTACTCCTTTTCCTATAGTAAAAGAATTTTTTATTGCTTTGTTGATGTATTCCTTTGATTTTTTTATGCTGTCTTCCAAGTTAAATCCAAGTGCCAGATGAGAGGCTATCGCTGAGCTTAGTGTGCAGCCTGTGCCGTGAGTGTTGTTGCTTGGAATTTTTGTACCTTCAAATTGTATAAATTCGCCGTTTTCTAAAAGAAGAATGTCCGTACAATTATTATCTTGTCTGTGTCCTCCTTTTAGGAGTACATTTTTTGCTCCCTGTTTTTGTATTTTTTGTGCAGCTTCTTTTATACGTTCTTCGTTGTTTATTTTTATTTCGCTTAAGACTTCGGCCTCTAAAATATTTGGCGTTACAAGGGTTGCAAAGGGAAATATATTTGTAAGTTCTTGTATTGCTTCATCTTTTAAAAGTTTATAGCCGCTTTTGGAAATCATTACGGTATCCAATACGATATTTCGAGGTTTAATCTGTTTAAGATTTTTTAAAACGGTTTGTATGATTTTGCTGGAGCTGAGCATACCGATTTTTACCGCATCTACTTTTATATCGTTGAAAATGGTTTTTATTTGGGAACTTATAAGCTTTTCGGAAATTTCTTGTACTCCAAAAATGTCTGTGGTGTTTTGTGCGGTAACAGCAACTATTACGCTCATACCATAAACGCCCAAGGCACTCATTGTTTTTAAATCGGCTTGAATTCCTGCTCCGCCGCAGCTGTCGCTGCCGGCGATGCTTAAAACTTTTTTCACTTTTTTTCCTTATATTATTATTTTAATGTAATTTTTTTTAATGCGGTTGAGATATATTGAGTAGACTTTGTATGTATTGTATTCTTTTTTCTAAATCTTTATAATTCATAAGATATCGTACCATGCAGATATGTTTAACTCCTGTATTTAATACTTCTTGTACATTGTTTTTATTGATACCGCCGATAGCTACTATTGGTAGAGGGCATATTTTTACTGCTTGTTTCAGTAGATTTATGCCAACAACAGGGTCAGGTATTTTTTTGGTAGTGGTTTTGTAAATAGGTCCAAAGCCTATATAATTAGGCTTTAGATCCGTTGCAATTTTTACCTGTTCCAGCGAATGGGTGGAAATTCCTATTATTTTATTCGGTAATAGTTTGCGTGCAATTTGGTAGGGAATATCATTTTGTCCAAGATGTACTCCATCGCAATTTGCAGCAAGAGATATATCTATCCTGTCATTTATTATTAGTTTTGTATTTGTTCCTGATGTTATGTGTAAAATTTCTTCACATGCTGTTAAAATTTGCTTATCAGTTAAATCTTTTTGCCTGAATTGAAGCATTTTAACATTATTGTTTACACAAATTTTGGCAATTTCTCCGTATGCTTTTACAGGATTTGTAATAATTACATATAGTCCACCTAACATGACAGCTTTTCTATTATCAGTTTGGCTACTTTTTCACCGGAACGCAACATGCCGCCAAAAATCGGTCCCATTCTAAAACTGCCGCTTACTCCGTTTGCCGCCATGCCGGATACAAACAGGTTGGAATATATTTCTTTTGTGTTTTCTATGGTTAAGCGTTCGCCTTCTTCTACATTCAGAGATTTTTCTCCCATTACTTTGCCGCTTGGTGTATTAAGTCTGACTCCATTTTTATTTGCCACCGTATTGGCGACTTCGCATGGATGTCCCGTGGCGTCCAAAACTGTTTTGCTTAGCATTATGAGCGGATCGACATGCAGGCCTTCTTTTAATACCGGTGCAAAATTAACAACAACGCCACATACTTCGTTATTTTTGGTAAAGGCAGTGTCTTCTACTCTGTAACAGTTGAAAATTTTTGCTCCTGCTTTTGTTGCATGATAGATTAAAGCAGAAGTTGCTTGTATTGAATCTATCACAAATGTATTTTTTGAAAATTCTTTATATTCTATATTTAGTTCATCTAAAATATATAAGGCTTCTTTTTGCAGAACGATGTTGTTAAACATCATTGCACCTCCCCACATTCCGCCGCCAGGAGCAAGATTAGATTCAAAAATACAAACTTTTTTGCCTGCTTTTGCTAAATAATATGCAGCTGTTAAACCGCTTGGTCCTGCTCCTACAATTGCAGTGTCCATTTCTAAACTGTTATTTAATTTTTCAAAATAAGCATTTATAATGCCGCTAGAAACTATTTGTTCCATAATATGCTCCTTAATTTTATTTTTTTGTTGATTTTTTATTTTTTACAGTAAATATAAATTTAATTCGTTTTTTTATAATTTTATTTGAATGATCTATATTTTTTCCTCCTTATAAATTTTTGAATAGTGTTTTATGTAAAAAGCAGTTTTTTGCTTTTTAAAAACTACATAAAAATTGAAACTTAAAAAATACTTACAGCATTTTCAGTGTTACATTTAAAAGAGGATAGAGTATTATGGATAATTTTGATTTCCCTACGCTAGCATTACCTAGATCAGGTCAAAGGTCGAAGTCGAAACTTCCTCTCAGCCCTAAAGCTCCCTTAAATGAAGAAAAAACGATTAAAATCGCAATTTGTTGTATAGGTAATATCGTTTAATTTTGTCAACTGTTTTTTGTATCGTTGTTGGCAGATGATATAACGGATATGGTTATTGTATAAATTATTCAATGATTATATCCCGATAATAAAGATGGTTATAAAATTTGAATAATTTAATGCCGGGATTGTTTTTTTATGGTAAAATTAAGTGTTCTGTTTTTTAAATTTATTTAAATAGATTGAAATTGTCTTTAATATATACAGATTTTTAATTTTTTTGTTTGTTTTTAATTTTCTAACCGTACCGCAATACCTGCTTCCGCCAATTCTTTTTTTATTTCATTGATTGTGTATTGTCCGAAATGCACCATTGAAGCGATGAGTGCGGCATGTGCCTGTCCTTTTGTTATAACTTCTGTTAAATGTGAGGGTTTTCCTGCACCGCCTGAGGCTATAACCGGAATTTGGACGCTGCTTGCAATCATTCGGGTCAGTTCAATTTCATATCCATTTTGCACTCCATCAGCATCAATGGAGTTGAGGCAAAGTTCTCCCGCTCCCAGTCGCTGTGCTTCTTTTGCCCACCATAAGGCATCGATGCCGGTTCGTTTTCGTCCGCCGTGAATGACGATTTCGTAGCCAGATGGAATTTTTTTGTTTTTTTCCACCCGTAAAATATCCATACCGACTACAATACATTGGTCGCCGAAAGCGGCGGCTCCGTCGGAAATAAGGCGGGGATTTTGTACGGCTGCTGAGTTGATAGAGATTTTTTCCGCACCTGCCAGCAGGGCATCTCGCATATTCTGAACAGTAGAAATACCTCCGCCAACGGAAAACGGAATGAAGATGTTTTCAGCAACTTTTTCCACGACTTGTAGCATTAGTCCTCTATTTTCGGTGGAAGCGGTGATGTCGTAAAAAACAATTTCGTCCGCTCCTGTTTTGGCATAAAAAATTGCACTTTCAACCGGGTCGCCGATGTCGATATTGTTTTGAAATTTTACTCCTTTGGTTAATCGACCGGCTCTTACATCGAGACAGGGAATAATTCGTTTACTCAGCATTGTGTTTCTCCAAACAAAAATCCGCAAAATTTTTTAAAAGCCGCAGTCCGTTTTTCCCGCTTTTTTCCGGATGAAACTGTACTGCCCATAAACCTTCCCGTCCCAGTACCGAGCAAAATTTTTTGCCGTGGACTGTTGTACCTAAAATATATTCTGGAGCTGGTTCAGGATAAAATCCATGCACAAAATAAAATTGTGCATCGGGAGAAATCCCTGTAAACAGAGTGCAGTCTGTGTGGAATGAAACCGTATTCCACCCCATATGGGGAATGGAGATTGGTTGGCCGTTTTCGTCTTTCCATGCGGGGTTGAAGCGGCGACACGTGCCGGAAAAAATTCCGAGTGTTTCGGTTTTGCCGTGTTCTTCGCTGGAGTCCAAAATAATTTGGCAACCGAGACAAATTCCGAGCAGTGGTTTTTGGGCAGCAACAAGTTCTTTGATGACGGGAATAAGTCCCAAATCCTGCAAATTGTACATAGCTGTTTTGGCAGCTCCCACGCCCGGAAAAATCAGACCGTGAGCTGATTGCAGAGTATGTTTGTCTGCGGTAATAACACAGTCGATGTTTTCGTGTCGCAAGGCTCGTGCCACGCTGGTAAGGTTACCCGCTCGGTAGTCGATGATGGCTATCATGGTTGAGTCCTGAAAGTTTTTGTTAAAAAATCAGGATATATATTTTTTTTAGTGTATTCAATAAGCAAAGAGGTGTAAAATGTATATTGTAACAGGTGGAGCCGGATTTATCGGTAGTGCGTTTATTTGGAAACTCAATCAACAGGGAATTGACGATATTTTGGTCGTGGATAATTTGGGTAAAAGTACTAAATGGAAAAATCTGGTAGGCTTGCGGTTTCGCGATTATATGCACAAATCCATATTTTTTGAGCATTTGCTGCACGATGAATATGACGAAAATGTTGAAGCCGTTATTCATATGGGGGCTTGTTCTTCGACAACCGAGCAAGATTGTGATTATTTGATGGATAATAATTTGCTGTACAGTAAGGCTTTGACCAAATTTGCTTTGGATAGGAATGCTCGTTTTATTTATGCAAGCAGCGGAGCGACTTATGGTGACGGACGGCTTGGATTTGATGATGCTCCCGAAAAAATGGGCAGCTTGTTGCCGCTCAATATGTATGGCTATTCCAAGCAGCTTTTTGACCTGTGGTTGCAGGAACGGGGTTTGCTCGACAAGGTTGTCGGGTTGAAATTTTTTAATGTGTACGGTGCGAATGAGTATCATAAAGGCGATATGAAAAGTATGATTTGTAAAGCATATTCACAGGTTTTGGAACAGGGTTCGATTCGGCTTTTTAAATCGTATAATTTCGAATACGCCGACGGTGAATCGGTACGGGATTTCGTATACATTAAAGATTGCGTCGATGTGATGTGGTGGTTTTTGGAAAACCAAGCGGTAAACGGTATTTTTAATGTGGGAACTGGATTTGTCCAGAGTTGGAATAATTTGGCACGGGCGGTTTTTGCGGCGATGCAACTACCGGAAAAAATTGAATATATCGATATGCCGCAAACATTGCGAGGCAAATATCAATATTTTACGCAAGCCAAAATTGAACGGCTGCGGCAGGCAGGTTACAAAAAATCTTTTTTTACGCTTGCAGACGGGGTAAAAGATTATATTTGCAATTACTTACAGCAAGATAATCCGTATTTTCTAACTCGCTAAATGTATTGAAAATTGTTGCAGGAACGGAATGAAGAATAGCAAACAAAAGGGGCGAAGTGTTTTTCGTTTGTTTTATAAAGTCTTCTGTTCGTTCTTCGGGGCTGTTTTTGCGGTTTGTTTTCTTTTTGGGGCTTTGCATTTGTGTTTTCCGCTTGAAAAAGCAGGGTTTTTTCCGCCTTCGGGAATGCAGGTTTTTGACGAAGACGGAAAAGCTTTGCGTTTTTTTCTTGCTGCCGATGATTGTTGGCGGTTTGAAACGTCGCTTAGTGAAATCAGTCCAAAATTGCAGCAGCTGGTAATTTTTTCCGAGGACCGCTGGTTCTTTCATCATTTCGGGATTAATCCTTTTTCCGTTGTTCGGGCTGCGTGGTTAAATATGCGCTCTGCCCGGATTGTGAGCGGTGCTTCAACCGTGAGTATGCAGCTTGCCCGTTTGGTTCGTCCCGCCAAACGCACGTTTTGGGCAAAATTGCGAGAAAGTTTTCGGGCAGTGCAGATAGAATTTTTGTTTACTAAAAATGAAATCTTGGATCGTTATTTAAATCTTGCACCTTTTGGACGAAATATTGTCGGTGTCGGAGCGGCTTCGTGGTTTTATTTTGGCAAAATTCCTTCCCAACTTTCGCTTGGCGAGTCGGCACTTTTGGTGGCACTGCCTCGTTCTCCGGCAGGGTATGACCCGATTCGTTACCCGAAACGGGCAAAAAAAATTCGGGACGCTATTTTGCGAAAGTCTTTGCAGGCAGGGCTTTTTTCAGAAAATGAAATTCGTTACGCCCTTGCCGAACCGTTACCCAAAGCATATACGCCGCTTCCTTTGCATGCTCCGCATTTTTGCGAATTGACGAGGCGTTTTTTTTCTACTTCTCAAATAAAAACAAGTCTTAAATTTGATTTGCAAGCAGCGTGTGTTTCTCGTTTTCGTTTGCATCTTCAAAAAATACGGCAACAGGGAATAAAAGACGGTGCATGCGTTGTTCTTGACCGTGAAAACGGTAAAATTCGGGCGTTTGTAGGCAGTTATTCTTATTTTGATTCGCGGCACGGTCAGATAAATGCCGCACTTGTTCCCCGTTCGCCCGGTTCGACACTCAAACCGTTTTTATTTGCAAGGGCTTTTGATTTGGGAAAAATCCTGCCCGAAAGCATAGTTTTTGATATTCCTGTTGATTTTTCCGGTTATAAACCCAAAAATTATGACGATACATTTCTGGGAATGATGACGGCAGGTGCTGCTTTGGCGAGTTCACGCAATGTTCCGTCCGTTCGTTTGTTGACAGATATCGGGTTTGAAGATTTTTATGTTCTGCTTCAAAAGGGTGGCTTGCGTTCGCTCGGTAAAAATGCGGATAAATACGGTTTGTCATTTATTTTGGGGGCGTGTGAAGTAAACTTGTTGGAACTGACGAATTTGTACGCTGTTTTGGCAAATGGCGGTGAATATCGACCGTGGACTTTGCTTGGAAAAAGCAAACCGGTAAGTCGCCTGTCAAGCGAGGAATGTCGTCTTTTTTCTCCTGCGGCAGCGTGGCTGACAAATCGAATTTTGACACAGGTTAAGCGTTCCGATTTGCCAAAAGCGTGGGATTTGACACGGGATATGCCGCAAATTGCTTGGAAAACCGGTACTTCTTTCGGGCATCGCGATGCGTGGGCTGTCGGATTTTCGGCTCGGCACATAATCGGGGTCTGGGTTGGAAATTTAAATGGAGAGGCGGTAAAAGGCATTTCGGGTGTAAGTCAAGCGGGTCCGCTGCTTTTTGATTTGTTTCGGGCGGTGCAGGAAAAGGACGAAAGTCTTGCTTTGCCTCAACCGACAGATATTCAGGAAATCGAACTGTGTGCTTTGAGTGGTCTTCGGGCTTCGGCATTTTGTCCGAAATGTAAGCAAGCATGGGCAGTTTATGGAGTGTTGCCCCGATATTGCGATTGGCACAAACAGATTTTTGTCGATCGCAAAAGCGGTGAGCGGTTGGTAGGACAGTGCTTGAGTGTTTTTCCTTATACCGAAAAGATTATAACCGTATATCCGCAGGAAATTGCGGGCTGGCGGAAAGAGCAGGGCTTGCCGATACCGTTTGTTCCTCCCGTAAGTCCGAAATGTACACAGATTGCACCGGGAAAAGGACCGTTTTTAGTGTCCCCTAGTTCCGTTACGCCGTATTTATTACAAAAAGACGTGCCGCCCGAATTGCAAAAAATTTCATTTATTGCCCGAACCGAGGCTGATGTTACAAGACTTTTTTGGTTTGTGGACGGGGAGCTTATGGCTGAAGGTTCGCCTGAGCAAGTACATTTTTGGGTGCCGCAAAAAGGCAAACATCGACTCGTTGTGCAAGATGATCTCGGACGAAAAACGGCGATTACATTTTGGGTCGAATAAACAAACGGAGTAAAAAATACTCCGTTTGTCTGGTTTATATTTTGGATTATTTTATTTGTCTTTTTTACCGTTAAAGACTTTTTTGAAGAATTTTTTGGTTTTTTCAATCGGGCGTTCTGATTCCAAACGTTCAAATTCTCGTAACAGTTTTTCCTGTTCACTTGTAACACTGGTCGGGATTTTAACATTAATCTGTACCAGCATATCTCCTTTTTGTGAGCTGCCTAAATGCGGCAGTCCTAATCCTTTGAGTTTAAGAATTGTTCCGCTTTGAATACCTGCCGGAATGTCCATATTGACAGGTTCATCTAGTGAGGGAACGGAAATTTTGTCTCCTAAAATTGCCTGTACAAAGGAGATTTCCGTACTTTGTAGTAAATCTTGCCCTTGGCGACTGAAAGTTTTGTCTTCACCGACATACAAAACAACATATAAATCCCCCGGCGGTCCTCCATATATTCCGGGTTCACCTTCGCCGCGTACCCGTAGACGGCTGCCGTTGTTGACACCCGCCGGAATACGGACTTTAATTTTTTTGTCGATTTGTACTGCACCTTCTCCCCGACATTTGTGGCACGGATGGCGGTTTATGCTGCCTTGACCGTGACAGATGGAACAGGGAACGGCAATACGAAAAATACCTTGTGAACGTTCAATTTGTCCTGTTCCGTGGCATTGTGTACAGGTTTCTAAATTGTATCCGTCTTCAACGCCTTTGCCTTTACATTCATCACAAGTTTCTTTTTTGGGAATTTCCAGTTCAACTTCCGTACCTTTGGCGGCATCATAAAAACTGACTTGCAAATTATAACGCAAATCCGCACCGGCTCGAACTCTGGATGTACGCTGTGAGCTGCCGAAACCGAAAAACTCGCTGAAAATATCGCCAAAAGAGTTATAAATGTCTTCTGTTGATTGAAAACCGCCGCCCATATTTACCCCTTCATGTCCGAAACGGTCGTAACGAGAGCGTTTTTCGCTGTTGCTTAAAACTTCGTATGCTTCAGCTGCTTCTTTGAAACGTTCTTCCGCACTGGCATCGTCGGGATTGCGGTCAGGGTGGTATTGGAAGGCGAGCTTTCTGTATGCTCGTTTTATTTCGTCGCTTGATGCTGTTTTGGCAATTCCCAGAACTTCATAGTAATCGCGTTTTTCCATTTTTTACTCAATATTGCGTGCAATATTTGTCAACATTTTCGCCCGGTAGGACTTTTTTGTCGGCGATTTCCCGAAGTGCTGTTACGATGTCTTTGTTGTCTGTTGCCATTAACGGATTGTAGCCGTCTTTGTATTGCTGACAGCGTTTGGCAGTCATTTGTACGAGTAAAAAACGATTATTGACCTGCTCAAGGCAGTCTTCAACTGTAATTCTTGCCATTTTTTCACCTTTTTAAAATAAAATAGGGCAGAAAAACGTATGATTTTTCTGCTGATTCATTCGGGTTGAACAAAAAACTTTTTCAAAAACTTGTCTTTCTGTCAAGAACGCTTTGGTTTAAAAATCGGTACGGAGTACTTCTTTGAAAACAAGAAATTTGTCAATTTTTTGTCTAAACGTAAAAATTTTTTTGGGTTTTAGATACCGATAGCCTTATAAATTTCCTGTTTTCATTCACGACATTGGATATTGGTTTAGCAAATTTTTTTGTTCTTAATTACGACATTTTAATTATCACGACTGATAATTTCGATGAGGTGGTAGCCGAAATCTGTTTTGACCGGTCCGTGGATTTTGCCAATTTCAGCGGAAAAAACGACTTCGTCAAATTCGGGAACCATTTGTCCTTGACTGAAAATTCCCAAACTTCCGCCTTCTGCACCCGACGGGCATTTGGAAAATTTTCGTGCCGCTTTGGAAAACGAAATTTCTCCGCTTTCGATTTTGCCTTTGAGTTCTTTGCATTCTTCTTCCGTGCGTACCAAAATGTGATTTGCCGTTGCTTTCATGGTTTATCCTTTGGTTAAAGTGTTGATGCCGTTTGGCTTTTAAAAAATGAAAAACGGGCAAAGATGCGTCGTTTTTATAATTATTTTGCCAGCTCGGTTTCTAACAATTCCCAGCGGGTAAGTAGATTTTCCAACTCATTTTCGCAATCTGTCAGTTGCGTTTGCAGGTTTTTAATTTGTCCCGCAAAATCGCGGTATAAAATTGGGTCGGCGAGCTTTTCTTGTAGTGAGCGTTGTTTTTGTTCGGCTGCATCTATTTTTTCCGGTAAGGTTTCCAGCTCTTCCTGCCATTGTTTACGCTGCCATTGTTCTTTGAAACTTCTTTTTTTGTTGACGGTTCGGTCTGATTTTGGAGCGGATTTGTGATTTTCGTTTTGTAAAAAATCATTTTTGGGGCGTTGTAGCAGCCAGTCGTCATAGCCTCCGTCGTATTCACCGATTTGACCGCCGCCTTCAAAGGAATAGATGCCGCTGACGACATTATTGAGAAAAGCTCGGTCGTGGCTGATGACAAGCAGTGTTCCTTTATATTCCGACAATTTTTCTTCAAGCAGCTCCAGTGTTTCGATGTCTAAGTCGTTGGTCGGTTCGTCCAAAATCAGCACATTTGACGGTTTTAAAAAAAGTCGTGCCAACAAAAGCCTTGCCCGTTCTCCGCCTGAAAGCATTCGTACGGGCAGCATTGACCTTTGGGGTTCAAATAAAAAATCTTTTAAATATCCTAATACATGGCGGCGACCTTTTGCCGTTTCCACCCAATCATTTTCTGCTGCAAGAGTATCTTTGACACTGGTGTTGCTGTCAAGTTGTTCCCTGAGCTGGTCAAACCAAATCAGTTCGATATTGGTTCCGATTTTTATCGTTCCGCTGTCGGGGGGAAGATTGCCGAAAAGTAATTTGATAAGCGTGGTTTTGCCGATGCCGTTTGCTCCGATAATGCCGATACGTTCTCCACGCATAATTTGTGTAGAAAAATTTTTGATAAGCACTTTATTATCGTAAGAAAAGGTCAGATTTTTTATCTTCGCTACGAGATTTCCTGAGCGTTCACCTTCGTTTATTTGTATGTTGGCTTGGCTTAAGTGCTTTCGTCTGGCTTTTCGTTCTTGTCGCATTTTTTTTAGTTCACGAACTCTTCCTTCGTTGCGAGTACGGCGGGCTTTGATGCTTTTTCTAATCCACGCTTCTTCTTCGCTTAATTTTTTGTCAAAGCGTTTTTCCTGTTCCAGTTCGGCGTTAAGCAGAGTTTCGCGGCGTTGTAAAAAGGTGTCGTAATTGCAAGTCCAGTCAAAAATTCGTCCTCGATCAATTTCGATAATTCTTGTTGCTATGCGACGTAAAAAAGCTCGGTCGTGGGTGATAAAAACAAGTGTTTTTATGCGGCGAAGCAAAAAATCTTCCAGCCACAGTAAAGATTGCAGATCAAGATGGTTGGTCGGTTCGTCCAAAAGCAGGATATCGGGACGGCTTACGAGGGTTCTTGCAAGCAAAACGCGGCGTTTTGTTCCGCCGGAAAGTTCTTTAAAACAGGAACTTGCTTCAAGTTGTAAATGCGACAAAATTCGCTGTACTTCCGCCTGTTTTTGCCATTCATCCTGACTGATAAGTCCTTTTGCTACGATTTCAAAAACGGTTTTTGAGTTTTGTTCGTCTGCAATAAAGGCATCTTGCGGCAAAAAGCCGATTTTTAATTCCTTGGAGCGAAAAATTTCGCCGCTGTCGGGGGGTTGCTCGCCGCTGATGATTTTTAAAAGCGTTGATTTGCCTTCGCCGTTCCTGCCAACAATACAAAGCCGTTCACCATTTTCGATTTGAAAAGAAATATCTTGTAAAATCGGGTCGGCAGTAAAGGTCAATGAAATGTTTTGTAAATGAAAAAGTGCCACGGTTTTGCCTATATGTTTTACAAATCGGTTTCGGTTTTGGAAAAATTTGCCAGCTCCTGTAAATATGTTTGTAGTCGCTTTGTATGGTGAAAGGTTTGTTTGTTGTCTTCGGCGGTTGTATTTAGCTTCGTTTCTTTTTGGGCATTTCTGATAAGCGTTCTTAGACGTTGCCTGTCGAGATTGGTAAATTGGGAGACAGTGTTAAGGCTTGTTGGATCGCCGTTTATCAGTCCGCTTTGCAGTTTTTGTATTGTGTCGTTTGTTTGTGTTTCGTTTGGGGCGATTTTGTTTGCTGTATTGTTTTTGCATTTTTGTATCAGTTCTTCGATTTCTTGAGGTGAAAACCGTCGCATCAAAACTCCGATTCGTTGGCGTTGTCTGCGAACGGCTTCGTGTTTTTTCATTTCTTTCAGTTCGGAAAAGGCGGTTTGCAACTCGGCAAAAAGTCCTAGTTCGTTGAGCTTGTTTGGCGGGAGTTTTGTTAGTTTGAGACCCAATTTTTCCAGTGCAAGCATTTCTTTTTTTTGCTGTGTACGGCTTTTTTCGTCTTTCATTTTATTGCAGATAATTTTCTTGAAAACCTTTGCGGTTTTCGGGCAGTTCGTAAGTTCGTTTCGGTTCACCGTTATAAATTTGTCTCGGACGGTGAATTTTGCCGCTTTTATCTTGTGCCGCTTCCCACCAGTGGGCAATCCAGCCCGGCATTCTTCCGATGGCAAACATAACAGGAAACATTGGTACGGGAATGTTGAGAGTGCGTAAAATCAGTCCTGAGTAAAAATCCACATTTGGATAGAGTTGTCTTTCCTGAAAATAGCTGTCCGCCAGTGCCGCCGTTTCGAGTTCTTGGGCGATGTCCATAAAATGGTCTTGTTTTTGTCCCGGCAAAGCGAGCAGCTCGTCGGCGGCTTTTTTTAAGATTTTTGCTCTGGGGTCAAAGTTTTTGTATATCCGATGCCCGAATCCCATGAGCCGCACCTGCTTTTTTTTCACTGCTTCCAGATAATTTTTTACGGTGATTTTTTCTTTGCAAATATGGTCAAACATTTCTATGACCGCGGAGTTCGCTCCGCCGTGCAGCGGTCCCCAGAGTGCACAAATTCCGGCGGCAATCGAGGCGAACAGGCTCGCTCCCGAAGAACCGACCATTCGTACGGTCGAGCAGGAGCAGTTTTGTTCGTGGTCGGCATGCACCATAAAAAAGAGTGAAAGAGCCTGTACTTCTTCAGTACTCGGTTCATATTTGCGGTAGGGAATGGAAAACATCATATGCAGGAAATTAACGCAGTAGCTCAGGTTCGGATCGGGATAAATAAACGGATAGCCGAGTGATTTGCGGTAGGCAAAAGCGGCAATCGTTCGAACTTTGCTCATCAGTTTGGCGGCTGCCAGTTTAAAATTTTCTTCGTTTGAATGTTCAAAAAGTTCGGGGTGGTAGCTGCCAAGCGAATTGACGACAGCCGATAAAATCGCCATTGGGTGAGCTCCCTGCGGAAATCCTTCAAAATGGTGCAAAATATCTTCGTGCAGCAGTTCTTGGCTTTCGAGTAATTGGCGAAATTCCTGTCTTTGTGTCGGGGTTGGCAGTTCTCCGAAAATAAGGAGCATTGCAGTTTCGATAAATGAGCTTTTTTCCGCAAGTTCTTCGATGTCGTAGCCGCGGTAACGTAAAATTCCTTTTTCTCCGTCTACAAAAGTTATTTTACTGATACAGGAGCCTGTATTTTTATAGCCGTTGTCAAGTGCGATTGCTCCGCTTTGTTCTCGCAGATTTGAAATGTCGATGCCTCTGTCGCCTTCAGTTCCTTCATAAACGTTCAGTTCGTAGCTTTTGCCGTCAAGTTGCAGGGTCGCTTTTGCACATTCTTTCATCGGTTTTCTCTTTTATCCTAATTTTCGTTATTTTTATTTGTTATTTTGTCGTTTTGTTCGGCAAGTTTGAGGTGGCGGAGGCGGAATAAATATGCTCCGAAAAGAAGGGTGCAGGCAAATTCGGAAAAGCAAAAAAGAGAAAAAATTTTTTCGAGACTGAATTGTGCTGCCAAAAAAAATACTGAACCGGGAATAATAAGTAAAAATGTCAAAGCAAAACCAAAAATCGGAGCGGAAATACAAAGGAGCGAAAAAACGACAAAAGGTCTTGAAGAATACAGGGCTTTTAGAAAAAGTCGCTGTATTTTTTTCATTCCAAAAAGTCCGAAGGAACGAGATTGAGTTCTTCAAGATACGTTAGTTCCAGATTGATGGTATCCGTACTATAATTTTGGGCATAGAGTTGAGACAGAATATTATTTTCCAGTTCGTGTAGAATTGTCCATTTTTCGCTGCCAACCGCGAGGATTTCTTTTTTTCGCCGCACGGTTCCGAAAGCGATGAGGATTGATTGTACAATTATCCGTTTGTCCGCGGTCAGTTCTTGAGTATTTGTCAGTTCTTGTTCGTTCATGATTTTTTTCTTGTTTTTTGTGGTGTATTTTTTTCTAAAATTGTCAAAAATACACCGGTCAGAATGAAAATTCCGCCTACATATCCGAGCCATGTAAAATGTTCAGCCCACCAAAAATATGCCAACATTGCCGCCATAACCGGTTCGAGTGTGGCAACAATTGCCACTTTGGAAGCGTCCAAGGCTTCCAGTGCGTAATAATACGCCAGATATGCTCCGTAGGTTGTTCCCAGTCCGAGGAAAAAAACAGCCGCAAATGCCTTAAAAGACGGAAACGACAAGGAGGTAAAAGGCAGCATAAAAAGCAGGGCAATCGGTACGGCGTAGCTAAAAACCGTTATGCCTGAATAGCGAGTGAGAAATTTTTTACCAAAAATATAAGTCATGGCGTAAGTTAGTCCCGAGAGCAGTCCGCAGCCTACAGCAATAAAATTGACCGATATTTTTCCGCTGCCGTCAGCTCCGAGTGCTACAGCCGCAGCTCCGATAACGCTTAAAAAAATGCTTGTAATTCGAAGTGGCGTTAAAATCTCACCGAGAAAAAGAAAAGCCAAAATCGCCACCCAAGCCGGTGCGGTATATAAAAGTACCGAAGCTAAAGCCGCACCGCCGTATTGTATGCTGATTTGGTAAGAACAGAAAAAGACGGCAATGCAAAAAAAAGCAAAACTGGCAAAAAACGGTAAGTCCCGTTTTTGTATCGCAAGTTTTCTTTGTATTGCAGCGTGAATAAAAAACGCCAGCCCGCCAAAACCAGCTCGCCAAAAGCCGACTTCCAGCGGTTGCATTCCTTCGGCAAAGGCAAGTTTGGCAACAGGACCGATACAAGCCCATAATGCGGCTGCAAGAAAGACAGAAAAATACCGGTTTTTCATGTCCTGAGTTTCTCCTTTTGCCGTGTCATGTGCAAATTTATTCGCTCGGTTGGTTTTTTAAAGATTTTTGAGATGGGAAAGATTTGCGAAGCGGCAAATAAAAATAGGAATAAATCAGCCCTGAAGCGATATAAACAATAAAAAGTAGAAATCCGAAAATTCTGGGTTGTGAAACCACGAGGGCAAACAGCATAAGTGCCGTTACGGTGGCGGTGAAGCGATGTCCTTTGATAAAGCCGAGTTCTTTAAATGAGGCGTAACGAACATTGCTGACCATTAAAATTGATACCAAAAATACGAGTCCCAAGCTCAGCCACGGCAGAATTTTTTGCGACATAAAATCAGAAAAATAGGGTGAAAATAAAACTAGCATGGCAAGTGTGCTGGCGGCGGCAGGAATGGGTAAGCCGATAAAAAATTTTTTGGAGATTTTGCCGGCTTGGACATTAAAGCGAGCCAGTCGTAATGCTCCGCAGGCAATGAGTAAAAATGAAGCAACCAGTCCCAGACGGTTAAACGAATGCGTTTGCCAAAAATACATCATCAAAGCAGGTGTAACACCAAATGCCACCAAGTCCGCTAGCGAATCAAGTTGTACGCCGAATTCCGAAGCACTGTTGGTAAATCTTGCAACCTTGCCGTCCATTCCGTCGAGCAGACAGCTGATTAAAATTGCCAAGGCACAATATTCAAAGTTGCCTTCGATGGCAAAAAGCATTCCGCAAAAACCGGAAAACATACTGGCGGTCGTAAACAGATTTGGAAGGATATAAAAACCTTTGTGTCGCGGTTGTTGAATGTCCATTTTTACCTCATACATTTAGTTTTTGCTTGTTGCGGTTTTTGCATCTTTGGTGGCAATAATTGTTTGTCCTGCCAGCACTTTTTCGCCGACCATAATTTTCGGGGAAAAATCTTTGGGCAAATAGAGGTCAACACGAGAGCCGAATTTAATTAGACCGAAGCGTTCTCCTCGTGCGAGGCTGTCGCCTTTTTCTGCCCAGCATATAATTCTGCGGGCAATTAGTCCGGCAATTTGGACGACTGTCCAGTTGTTTTTGTCTTTATCGACAATTTGTACGGCACAGCGTTCGTTATTTTCAGAGGCTTTATCAAGAGCTGCATTAAAAAATTTGCCCGGCCAGTATTGTAAGGCATTGACTTTACCCTCAATGGGAAAGCGATTTACATGCACATTAAACACATTCATAAAAATACAAATCGTTGTGCGTTCTTCGCCGGAAATCGGGTCGGTCATTGTGTCGATTTTGACAACTTTTCCATCAGCGGGAGCAACGGCAACATCTTTTTCGAGAGATATAACTCTTGCGGGGTCGCGAAAAAAATTAAGAACAAAGATGGTTAAAATAAATCCGATAAAAGTAAAAAATCCCGAACCCAAAATGGCACAGATAAGGGTAAAAAAGGCAACGAGAAAAATAAAGGGAAGTCCTTCCCGACTAAGACCTACAGACGGTTTTTGCATACCAACCTCACAAATTACGCTTTATATTGTTTTTTCCATTCGTCCAGAAAAAGGAGTGCTGTTTCCAAAGGTGAAAGAATGCCATTTGCCTGCCGTAATGTCCAGATGAAAGTATCGAAATCGGTTGAGGGCGGCAGCTCGAGTTTATCAAGCAGGCAAAGTAGTTCTTTACGAAGCGGTTCGTCCATTTCCGGCCAGAGATTTTTTTGTCGATTTTTAGGCCAGTCGCTCAAGCGGCTTTGTATAAAATCAAGAAGTGTTTGCATACGGTTTTGGTAGGTATGTTCTTTCAAAACCCTTGTTCTTGCCCTATTTGCCATTTCTTGGCGGGCGGTCGGATTTGTTAGATAAAAGTCGATTTGTTCTTTGAGTTCCGTCATATCGGAAAAAGTCGCCAGTTCGTTTTCTGCAAACATTTCGGGAAGAAGTTCTCGTTTGTCGACGAGTTGAAAAGCTCCGCAGCATGCCAGTTCAAAAGTTCTGGGATTGACAAAATCACCTCTGTTCACAGGGACATTTTTTACGGAAGAATGCAGGTTGATATTGATTTTGGTTGCATTAAAAATTTTGACGGCATCGTCAGGGGAAATTCGCTTGCCGTTTTGCTGTACAAACGGTGCAAGTTCTTCGTCTCCGTCCCATTCCGTTCCCCAGATTTTAAAATCGTACTCGCTCAGTTGGCGAAATGCCAGTCGTCTGTTGGGATAGCCTGCACCCATAAAAGAAATGTCGCTGCTGAATTGTCGTTTTTCCGTGTCTGAAAGCGTAAGCGGTTTGTGAAAATTCGGTTCGGCGGCAAGCGGTAGATAAAGCGTGTTGGGGGTGCCGATTTCTGCCAATTTTTGTTCAAATTCGCCTTTTTGGATAACGGCAAAAAAATCGTAAAATGGAGCAAATCCCCGCCAGTAGGTGAAAAGCTGAAAATCTTCCACAAACCACATCGCCGTCGGAACGCCGTCTTTTTGCAGGCGTTTTAGGATTTGTCGGGTGAGCGGAGCTTGAGCCACCGCCAGTACAAGGTCGGGGTCAAAATCTTGAGCTTGGGAATAAACGGCTTGGGAAATCAGTTGTAGATATGAATTTTCCAAATATTCGAGTTTGTCGCTGCCGACTTGTAGTCCCTGAAAAGCAAGAAATGCGGATTGGAATGTCGGACCGTTAAAAACTTTGACGATATGTCCCATTTCTTTCAAGGCTTGTACACAGCGTTGTCCGACAGGTAATGAACCGCCGTAAAGTGGTAAAACAACAAGAATGCGAAAGCGTTGGGGATTTTGTATTTTCATTTCAGTTCTTGAAACATAGACCGTCAAATCTGTCAATTTTTGCAGTTCGGGGATAAAATATTTCGCATTCGTTCCTGTTCGTGGCGGGGCAGAAGCCAGTTGCGTTCAGGCCATAAATACGGCGAAGGAACAAGATATTTGCTTTCGCCGCTTTGTAAAAAATACAGTTCCGCTCTGTCCGTTTCCGTTATTTTTTTATTTTGGGAAAAATTTTGTTCGCCAAGCGGATTATAGCGAACGCCGAATTCGTCAAAATCGGACTTAAAAACCTGTACGTTTTTGGGAAGTTTGTCGCTTTGTCCTGCCAGATATTGTGCGACAAACGGGTTCATCAGTTTGCGTAAACAGAGCATTTCCCGTGTGCAGGGTTGGGCTTCGAGGCATGGAGCACAAGGCGGGGTTGCTTGAAAAATTATATGTCCGAGTCCGTACGGTCCTGTTTCTTGGCACAGGGCGGAAGAAAGAAAAAATCCCGCGACAGGTACGCCCAGATGTGCCGCCAGATGGATTGTTCCCGTGTCGGGTGAAAGCAGCAGGTCAAGTCCTTCAAGCGTGTTACAAAGTGTCGGAATGTCGGTTTTTCCCGTGAGGTTGATGCAGTTTTTGGTTAAGTCGTTGGTCGCAAGAGCAAGGAATTCCCGTGCGGTTTTTTGTTGATTTGGTGTTCCCAAAAGATAAATAGGTCCGTGTCCGATTCGCTGCAAAGCTGCTTGGGCGAGGCGGACGAGCAGAGTCGGCGGCAGCGAGCGGCGAGCATTTTGTCCCGCAAGCACCAGCCCTATTCCTTTTTTGCCGCCTTTTGCCGCGGGGTTCACTTTGGTCGGGTCGATGGGGGAGGCACAATATCCTGCCCAAATATCAACCAGATTGAGCGAGTGTTTGCCTCTGTTGCGAACGAGACGAAAGGCTTGCTCCGCCCATGCGGTTTTGAGCGGTTGTCCATTTTCAAGGCGGTAGCCGTGTATGATTTGCGGTTCAAAAGCGGCAGTCAGGGCAAAATTGAGCGGACTGAAATTGAGATTAAAAATATGTGAAAAATTGCAGGCTTGCAGTTCGGCAAGCAAAGTGCGGAGGTTTAAAAGAGACGGCGGTTGTTGTAAATCAAGAAAATGGCAGTTGATTTGTGGATAAATATACTCGGCTAGGTTTTGTAAGCTGCGGTTGCAAAGCAGGTGGACTTCGCCGATTCGTTGCAGGGACAGCAAAAGTCTTTTGGTCTGTAATAAATCGCCGAATCTGGCAAGTTGGATAACGCAAAAACTTGGCATACCGTTCCTTCGGTTACAAAAAAGCCGCTGGCACTGTACAAGAGCAAACGGCTTTTGGTTGTTTGGTGGAGATGAGGAGGATCGAACTCCTGGCCTTCGCATTGCGAACGCGACGCTCTCCCAGCTGAGCTACACCCCCGAAAAAAATTTTTTTTACTTGGGATTTTTATTATAATCAAGTTTTTTTTGTGTCTTGCTAAAGCGTTATTCTTTTATATCGTAAAAAAAGTAAATAAAAAACCGGGCGATAAAATCGCCCGGCTGTTTGTGTGTCGGTTATGTAATGCTGTTGATAATTAGAAGCTGTACTTCAGACCGACGGTAGTTCCGAAAAGGTCGTTTTTCTTTTTATCGGCTTCAACATGAGCCAAACCGATTTCGGCAATCAGAGCCAATTGTTCGTAAATCTGGTATTTGGTGTTGAAGTCGACAGTATAGGCACTGCAATCTTCGTTCCAGCCAGTAACTGCTTTTTCGGTATTGCCTTTGAGGTAGAGTATATTCGCACTGTGGCTGAGATTTTCAATAAAAGACATATCGTTTAAACCGACACCGAAGAACAAAGAGGAAGCAAGGGCTGCAGAACCGTTAGCACCATAGTTATCATCAAGAATATTTCCTGCACCGAGAGCGGAATCGTCGAAAAGCAGGGTGGTTTTGGTAACATCGGCGGCAATCAACGGCATAGTGTTGTTTTTGCCTTGTTTGTTACCTCCGAAGTAACCGACATACACTTCCGGAGTCATCATATCCATTGCCATGGAAGCGGAAACGATACCGCCGAAGTTGCTGCCGTCTTCGGCATCTTTGCCTTTGTTTTTACCGAAGTAAATATCGGTAGCGACGGTCAAAGCGTCCATATTTACTTTTCCGCTCAAAGCAACAATCATTTGGTTTTCGATGGTGCCTACTTTAACATTTTCCTGATAGTTGGCGAACAACAACCACGGAGTGATTTCGTAAGCATCGGTAGCGACTTTCAAACCGGCGAAGAACAGGTCTTTGTCGTTGCTGCCGGTGGTAGCTGCTTTGTTTTGCAATAAACGCATCCAGGCAAGGTCGAGGCTCATCATATCGTTGAGCGGAGCGGCAACGACAAATCCGCCGGCGGTTTCGTCATAAGGAGTAAAAACTTCGGTAGCGGACGGAACGGCAAACGGAACAAAACCGGTCTGTACCTTGATACCGCTTTGAGGCAGATTGAAATCAATATAAGCCTTGGTAGCTTCTACTTTTGTTTTTTTGCCGGGTGTATTATCAGTAGGGTTAGTTGTAGTAGCTTCTTGTCCCCAATTACCGTTAAAAAACTGAAGTTCGGTAACGGCTTTTAAATTTTCGCTGGCAACGAAGTGAAAAGCGGCACGAGCACGGCTTTTTATATTATGCTGGTCGGCTTTTTTGGCGATTACTCCACCGTTATCTTTATCTATTTTGTTGTCAAGATATTCACTGACTACACGCCAGCTGCCTTTAACTTCAAGCTTGGCGGCACAGGCGACGACAGCGGAAGCCATCATGAAAATTGCAGCCAACATCAAAACTGTAAATTTTTTCATTTCTTTCTCCTTTTAAAAAGTTTAAAAAATAGAACCAACCGACACATTGTGTAATGCGACCGGATTATAATCATCTTTAAAAAAAAAACAAGAAAAAAGTTAAAAAAATTTTACGGTCAAGTTTTTTTTACTTTTTTGTGATTTAAATAAAAACGATTTTATTTTTATTGGGAGCAGGGTGAGCAAAAAAATGAGACGGTCTCTTAAATGATTGTAAATCTTGCAGACGGATAAAAGAATTGAAAAATAAATAAGGTTGTTTAATATTTTAAAAACATTAAACAGCCTTATTGGTTTTTATTCTGGCGGAGAGGGTGGGATTTGAACCCACGTATGGACTTTTGATCCATAACTCGATTTCGAGTCGAGCGCGGTACGACCGGACTTCGCTACCTCTCCTTTCGGCGTTGTTTGAAAAATGTTCGCAGCATTTCGGTACTTTGTTCCGCCAAAAGTCCTCTTGCGAACCAAAAATGATGGTTGACCCAAGTAAGTTCGGCTCCGTCCATTTTTGAAACAATTGCTCCTGCTTTAGTATCGCTTGCGGCAAAAATCAAGCCTGCTATTCTGGCATTTAGCATTGCTCCCAGACACATCAGGCACGGTTCGAGCGTGCAAACCATAATTGTTTCCGGCAGGCGGTAATTTTTCCGTACTTGTGCCGCTTGTCTAAGGGCTAAAATTTCCGCATGGGCTGTCGGGTCGCCTGTTGTGATGCAGGCATTTTTGCCTTCGCCCAAAATATTCCCCTGTAAATCGAGAACCAAAGCCCCGACGGGGATTTCTCCCGCCAGTTCTGCTTTTTTTGCAAGGAAAAGGGCGGTTTGCATCATTTTTTCCCAATTTGTTTTTGTATTTTTAGGAAAAATGTTGTTTTGTTCGGCGATTTTCGTATCCGACCACGCAAGTTGCGGTAATTTTTCAAGCGAAATTTCACCGAATTGTTTTGTGTCCTGCACGACTTAATTGTTCCGCAGGTGGCGGATTCCGCCTGCCAGTAAAGTTGTGCCGAGGATATGGTCGCTATCGTTCATTCTTGTCCAGCACGGATGATTTGTCGGGTCGTTATAGGCTTCGGGGTGAGGCATCAGCCCTAGAATTGTTCCCGATGGATTGGTCAGTCCGGCAATTGCAAGCGGTGAACCGTTGGGATTAAACGGATATTGCTGCGTGGGTTCTTTGGTTTGCGGGTCGATATATTGCAAAGCGATGAGTTCATTGGCGGCAATGTCGATAAGAGTTTGTTCGTTTCTGACAATCAGTTTTCCTTCGCCGTGTCGTACGGGTAAATAAATATTTTCGATGTGTTTGGTAAAAACACAGGGTGATTTTTTATTTGCCCGAAGCCAGACCCAGCGGTCTTCATAACGTCCAGAATCATTATAGGTAAGCGTAACTTGGCGTTCGTAATTTTTGCCGTATAATGCCGGAAGGAGTCCGAGTTTGACCAAGAGCTGAAAACCGTTGCAAATTCCTAAAATAATACCGCCGCCTGCCAAAAAATCGTCGAGCTGTTTTTGAAGCGGTTTACCGTTTTTAGTGGTTAAAAATTGCCATCGCAGGGCGGCGGATTGTGCCGCTCCGAGATCATCACCGTCTAAAAAACCGCCCGGAAAAAGTAAATAATTGTAATCCGGTAAAAAAATTTTTTCGGAAATCAGATCAAAAAAATAACAGATTGTAACCGTATCGGCTCCTGCCTGTTTTAGGGCGTAGGCGGATTCTTCTTCACAATTGGTGCCGAATCCCGTTATGACGAGGGCATTTACTGAATTCATTTTTTTTTCTCCAGAATTTAAGAGCGTTTTCTCCGATTTGTTTGCAAAGCTTTTAGCCGTCTTTTTTGTGTCGGGCAAGCAGATAAAAGCAGTTTTCTTGACAATTCGGAGGGTGGTTGTCAAATAAAGAGTGTTTTTCGGGATTGAAAAAACTGAAGTTTGGGCATAGTATTTTTTTATTCTCGGTAATTGTGTTTTTATAATAAATCAGACACGGAAGTTAAGAATGGAAACAAAATTTATCTTTGTAACAGGCGGGGTGCTTTCATCTTTGGGAAAAGGGTTGGCAGCCGCTTCGGTTGGGGCATTGCTTAAAGCCGGCGGATTGCGGGTAACGATTCAGAAATTGGATCCGTATATAAATGTAGATCCGGGAACGATGAATCCTTTTCAGCATGGTGAAGTTTATGTAACTGATGACGGAGCGGAGACAGATCTTGATCTTGGACATTATGAGCGATTTTTGGGTGAAGCCATGTCGCAAAAGAATAATTATACTTCCGGCAGTATTTATAATACGGTTATCAGCAAAGAAAGGCGTGGTGATTATTTGGGCGGAACGGTGCAGGTTATTCCGCATATTACCGATGAGATTAAACGGGTTATTCGCGAAGCCGGAAGCGGCTATGATGTGGTGATTGTGGAAATTGGCGGTACGGTCGGCGATATTGAAGGTCTGCCTTTCTTGGAAGCTATTCGGCAAATGCGTTTTGATTTGGGTGCGGGCAATTCGTTGTATATTCATTTGACACTTGTACCGTTTATTAAAACTGCCGGTGAAATTAAAACCAAACCTACGCAGCACAGTGTAAAAGAACTGCGCAGTATCGGTATTCAGCCCGATATTATTTTGTGTCGCTCTCAGATTGCCTTGACTGAAGATATTAAGGCGAAAATCGCTTTATTTTGTAATATCGGTAAAGACGCCGTTTTTACGGCTATTGATGTGCAGTCTATTTATGAATTGCCGCTTTCTTTGCATAGCGAGGGAGTGGATAAAAAAATTATTTCTTTGTTCGGATTGCCGCCTATTGAGCAAAACCTTGCTCCGTGGAGGGAGCTGGTCAATAAAATTCATAATCCGCAAAGTAAGGTGAAAATTGCGATTGTCGGAAAATATGTTGATTTGAAAGAATCGTACAAAAGTCTGAACGAAGCGCTTATACATGCCGGAATTGAAAACGGTACGGAGATTGATTTTTTGTATATTAATTCCGAAAAAGTAACTAAAGAAAATGTTGCGGAAATTTTGCAGGAAGCAAATGGAATTTTAGTGCCGGGCGGCTTCGGTTCGCGTGGAGTGGAAGGAAAAATTTTAGCTGTTGAGTTTGCTCGTATACATAATATTCCGTTTTTCGGAATTTGTTTGGGTATGCAGTGTGCCGTTATTGAATATGCTCGCAATGTGCTGGGACTTACTTCCGCTCATTCCGAAGAATTTGTACCCCAAAATCCGCATCCTGTGATTTATTTAATGAAAGAATGGTTTGATTTTCGGTTAAATGCCATGCAGCATCGCAGCGGTGAAAGTGAAAAAGGCGGTTCCATGCGTCTTGGAGCATATCCTTGTAAGCTTATTCCCGAAACGAAAGCGGCAGAAGCTTATGGTGAAAAAGAAGTTATGGAACGTCATCGTCATCGTTTTGAATTTAATAACGGTTATCGTGAAAAATTGGAGCATGCCGGATTGCTTATAAGCGGGACTTCACCTGACGGAACCTTGGTGGAAATTGTAGAAATTAAAAATCATCCGTGGTTTGTGGCGTGTCAGTTCCATCCCGAATTTATGTCCCGTCCAATGCGTTCGCACCCGCTTTTTCGGGAATTTGTCCGTGCGGCGTTGAAAAAAGAACAGGGAAAGTCGTGAGTAAAATTGCAGAAAAATTATTTGCCCAAAGTCGGGAACGGTTGTTTTTTCTTGCCGGGCCTTGTGCTTTGGAGAGTTTGGAACTCGCTCGCAAAACCGCAGGTGTTTTGGCGGAAATTGCAGATAAACTGGGTATAACCCTTATTTTTAAAAGTTCGTTCGACAAGGCAAATCGTACTTCGATTACGAGTTTTCGGGGACCGGGTTTGGAACAGGGGCTTGAATGGTTGGCGGCAATCAAGTCGGAAACAGGTCTTCCTGTTGTAACCGATATTCATTTGCCGGAGCAGGCAAAACCTGTTGCAGAAGTGGCAGATGTTTTGCAAATTCCGGCTTTTTTGTGTCGTCAGACCGATTTGTTGACGGCTGCTGCCCAAACGCAAAAAATCGTCAATGTTAAAAAAGGGCAGTTTCTTGCTCCGCAGGATATGGCACAAGTTGTGAATAAATTGCATGAAAGCGGTGGGAAAAAAATTTGGCTGACGGAGCGCGGTTCGTCTTTTGGCTATCATAATTTGGTTGTTGATATGCGTTCTTTACCGATTTTGAGTGAATTTGGTTGTCCCGTTATTTTTGATGCAACGCATTCCGTGCAGCTTCCGGGGGCGGGTAACGGAAAATCAGGCGGAGAGCGAAAATGGGTTCCTGTTTTGGCAAAAGCGGCGGTTGCTGCCGGTTGCGACGGTGTTTTTATGGAGGTTCATCCTGAACCCGAAAAAGCGTTGTGCGACGGACCGAATAGCTGGCGACTTGCGGATACGGAAAAATTGATGTCCAAACTTTTGCAAATTTGGGAAATATGTCGTGAATGTTGAAGAACGGGCGAAAAAGATTCGGTTGTTGGTTTTGGACGTTGACGGCGTTTTGACTGATGGCGGTTTGTATTATGATGGTAGTGGACAGGTGAGCAAGCGATTTCATGTGCAGGACGGTTTGGGTATTCGTTTGGCTCAACGGGCAGGAATTGAGGTTGCGATTATTACGGGGCTTGATTCCGTAGCAGTTGCAACGCGGGCGAAAGATTTGAGAATTTCGCAGTATTATGCGGGGATAAAAGATAAAATTCCGGTTTTGAAAAAAATCTGTGCCGAGTTGAAAATCGGCTTGGAGCAAACCGCTTATGTCGGAGACGATTGGGTTGATGCCGGCGTGATGTATATGGTCGGGCTGAGTGTTGCAGTCGCCAATGCAGGAGAAAAAATTAAATCCGTTGCCTGTATGCAAACTAAAAAAAAAGGCGGTAACGGAGCGGTGCGTGAAGTTATTGAATTCATTTTGCAATCAAAGGGGCAGCTTGACGAAATTTGGCAGTCGTTCGTGCAAGTCGGAGAGAATTTGTGCGTAAAATAATCGTATTTTTGATTATTGTCGTTTGTTTGTATTATATTTTTGAAAGTCAGTGGCGAAGTTCGCCAATATTTGCAAATTTGCAGGCGGATTCGATAGTTTCCGGTTTGCGTTTATCCTACGGACAGGACGGGAAAAAAAGTTTTTCGGTGCGTGCGGCGGAGGGTTCTTTTTTTTATGCACGCGATATGATTTTTTTGCAAAAGCCGACTTTTATTTTTGAAGATAAAAATTCAATACCGATTGAAGTGAGCGCTTCGCGAGGAGAAATCAAGCGAAAAAAAGGAGAAGTGCTGCTTATAAATCCTGTTGAAGGAAGGTGGGGAGAGGTGCTTATCCGTTCTTCCAAATTGAGTTATCGTTCTTTAAAAGAATTGCTTTTTTTGCAAAACGGCGTTGTGATGAGTAGTCCTGCTTTTTTGTTAAAAACTCCAGAGATACAATTTGATTTCAAAAATGGCAAAATGTGGGCGGAAAAAGGTGTGCAGGTAACATTTTTGAGTGAAAAAAGGTGAGTGGTAAAAAAGAGGAAATAATGCGTTTTTTTGTTATGTTTTGTTTTATTTCGATGTCGAGTCTGCTTTTTGGGTTTTGTTCGTCGTGTTTTGCAGAGGCGTTTGTTTCACAGGAAGTGTGTATCGATTCTGATTCATTGGTTTTTTTTCAAGATAAGCAAAAGATGGTTTTTAGCGGCAATGTGCATGTAACATATCGGGATTTTGAGATGTGGGCAAAGGAGCTGACTGTTTTTTTGAATCAAACAGCAAACGGAACGATGATGAAAAGTTTCGTCGGGAGTATGAATAGAATTCTTGCCAGCGGCGATGTACGGGTAAAAAACGGCAAAAGATTTGTAACGGCACAAATGGGCGTGTTTGATGCTCAAGATGAAATTGTTCGTTTGACTGGAAAACCTATGTTGCAGGAAGGAGAAAATACTCTGCATGGTGAAGAGATTGTTTTGCATTTGAAAGAGCAAACCAGCGAAGTAAGAGGCGGTAAGAAACAGGTGGAAGCAATTTTTTTCCCGAATGTTGAGAAAAAGTGAGGAATTGTGAGTAAGGTTTCCGTTGTCGGGCATGGTCTGCATAAAAGTTTTGGCAAAAAGCAGGTTGTTAAAGACGTTGATGTTCGTTTTTCTCAAGGTGAGATTGTCGGGCTTTTGGGACCGAACGGAGCCGGAAAAACAACGACTTTTTATATGTTGGCAGGTATTTTGGTTCCTACTGCCGGAACGGTCGTTATGCACGATAAAGACATTACCGACTGGCCTTTGTACCAAAGGGCAAGAGCCGGAATGAGTTATTTGCCGCAGGAAAGTTCGGTTTTTAAAAAATTAAGCGTTTATGAAAATCTTCGTATGATTTTGGAATATTCGACACTTTCCAAAAAAGAACAGCATCGGCGTTGTGAAGAAGTGATGGAAGAATTTGGTATCGCCCGTTTGCGTGATTCCAAAGCGTCATATTTGTCGGGCGGTGAACGGCGGCGGCTTGAGATAGCACGAGCGATTATTCAAAAGCCGATGTTTATTCTTTTGGACGAACCGTTTGCCGGAATTGACCCGTTAGCGGTTGAAGATATTCAAAAAATTGTGGCGAAATTACGGGATAAGGGACTTGGGATTTTGATTTCTGATCATAATGTGCGAGAAACATTAAAAATTTGCGATCGAGCAAATCTTGTGTATGACGGGCAAGTTATTTTAGACGGTTCGCCTGAAAAAATTGTCAATGACAGTCGGGCAAGAAAACTTTATCTTGGAGATGAATTCTTTTTATAGAACGGAAAAAAACGGAGCGAATAATGGGACTTGAACTCATACAGGGCGTCAAAATGACGCAGCAGCTGAAGATGACGCCGAATATGGTACAGGCGATCGGTCTTTTGCAGCTTTCCCGTTTGGAGCTTGAGTCTGTCATTCAGGAGCAGTTGCTTGAAAATCCTTTGCTGGAAGAAGTCGAATATGTCGAAAGTGCCGAGGACGAACGAGCCAGAAAAGAACGGGAACGTTTGGAAGAACTTGCTCTTTATCAGCTTGAAAGAGGAAAATCGCTTGAGCTTGATGAAAAAGATTTTGTCAAAAATGCCGATTGGGAAGATTATCTCGGTGATTTTTCGAGCAGACCGAAGCAGATGCAGGAATTTGAAAGCGGTGAAGACGATAATGGAATGCTTTATGAGCGGACGGTCGGGCATAAGCCGTCGCTTGAGGGGCATCTTTCGTGGCAAATCGCTTTGTCGGATATGACGGACAAAGAACGGAAAATCGCAGAGCTTATTCTTGGTAATCTGACATCTACCGGTTATTTGGATATTTCGCTTGCAGAGCTTGCAGCGAGCGGATATGAGTCGGAAGATTTTGTGGAAAAAGTCCTTTTAAAGGTGCAACGCCTTGATCCCGTCGGGGTTGCCGCCCGTACGCCTCAAGAATGTCTTGTTCGGCAGCTTGAAGCCGCGGGCGAACAGGACGAACTTATTTTTACAATTGTTGAAAAATATCTACCGAATTTGGAACGTAACGATTTTCAGTCGATTATCAGCAATTTGAAAATTACCCGTGATGATTTGGAAGCTTATGTCAAAATTATCAGACAGCTAAATCCCATGCCCGGTTCGTGGTATGATTCCGATACCAGTATTTATATAAAACCCGATGTTTATGTGTACGAGTATGACGGCAAGTTTATTATTTCTTTGAATAAAGACGGTTTGCCGGAACTGCAAAAAAGTACGCTGTATGAAGATTTGGAAAAAGCCAAAGGGCGGGACGAGGCAAGTTCATATATTAAAGAAAAAGTTCGTGACGCAAAATGGTTGATTGAAAGTCTTTCCGTTCGCAACGAGATTTTATATCGGGTGGCGGAAAGCATAGTGCAGTTTCAGGAAGATTTTTTTAGAGAAGGTCCGAGTAAGCTCAAACCGCTTATTCTCAAAGAAATTGCCGAAGTTGTGGAACGGGACGAATCCAATATTAGCCGCATTACTACAAATAAATATATGGCAACGCCGTTTGGTATTTTTGAAATGAAATATTTTTTTAACAGTGCTTTGGATTGTAAAGGCGGCGAGCAGGTCGGTTCCGGAGCGGTGAAAGAAGCAATTAAAAAAATCATTATGACGGAAGATAAAAAGAAACCGCTAAGCGATGAAAAAATCGGAAAAATTTTGACAGAACAGTTGGGCGTTGAAATTGCCCGTCGAACCGTCAATAAATATCGTACTGTTATGGGAATTTCTTCCGCAACTGGCAGAAAAAAGATGTTTTAGTCGGGAATGATGGTTTGTTGATATAATATTTTTGTGTAATATAAGAGTTGTAAATATGATGTATTCTCACAAAAAGGTGAATTTGCCGTTATTTATCCCGGAGAATAATTTTGAAATTGCATGAATTTCTGCAAAAAAACCGTATATTGCCCGACCTTGTCGCGACAACGCAAAAAGAGGTTTTACGGGAACTTGTCGAGAGTTTAAAAGTCGATTTTCCAAAACTTGATGTGGACGAAATATTTGATGCTTTGTTGGAACGGGAATGCTTGGGCGGCACCGCTGTCGGTCAGGAAGTTGCCATTCCGCACGGACGGTTTGATTTTTTGGAAAATACTTTGCTGGTTGTGGGCAGGAGCGGGGTCGGCGTTGATTTTGGTGCGGCAGACGGCTTGCCGGTGCGGATATTTTTTTTGGTGCTTGCACCTGAAAAAGAAATGGGAACGCATTTGCGGCTTTTGGCTCAGATAGCACGAATTTCCGACGATACGGCATTTTTGCAGGCTTTTTTGGGTTGTGCAAATCAAGATGAGCTGTGGGATTTGTTGTGTGATTTGTAAAAAAATAAAAAATTGCGACATCGGTTTTGTGATTTTAAAATAAAATTCTTGGCGAACAGCAAAGAGTTTTTGAAAAGTGGGGCGTAAAATGACGCTACAAACTGAATTGCGAGTTGTTTTGGTTGGCGGACTGTCGGGAGCGGGAAAATCCAGTGTTCTCAATGTATTTGAAGATTTGGGTTTTTTTTGTATCGACGGTCTGCCTCTTCAGGCGTTGCCGAGTATTATTTCTTTATTTTATCAGGAAAATATTTTTCGCTATAAAGGGCTGGCTCTTGGTTTAAATCCGCTGGAGCGGAATTTTTTGCAGGATTGGGAAGAAATTCGCCGACAATTGCAGGAACGAAAAGTCCGTGTACAGCTTGTTTTTATTGAGGCTGCAACAGATGTTCTACTTAGGCGGTATGCTACGACTCGAAGACCGCATCCGCTTGAAAAACGGGAAGGCGGACTTGAAAACGCCATTTATTTTGAGCAAAAACATTTGGAAAGCGTTCGGGAAAAAGCGGATTTGGTTATTGATTCTTCACAATATTCCATTCACGATTTGCGACGAGTCGTACAGGAAAAATGGGATTTTTTGTCCAAAAGTGGACAGGGAATGCACCTTTATTTTGTCACATTTGGTTTTAAATACGGTATTCCCAAGGATGCCGATTTGATGTTTGATCTGCGTTTTTTACCAAATCCGTATTTTGACGAATCTTTGCGACCGCTGTGCGGTAAGGATAAAGCTGTAGCGGATTATGTGCTTTTGAGTGAAGTGGGTCGGGAATTTTATGCTCGATTTTTGGATTTTTTGAATTATACCGTACTTTTATTTGCCAAAGAAGGGCGGTATCGGTTGACTATTGCGATTGGTTGCAGCGGTGGTCGTCATCGTTCGGTTGCACTTGCTGAGGCGTTGTTTCAACATTTTCAGGATGTCGGTTATGCCGCTAGTTTGGAGCATCGTCATCTTACTTTAGGATAAATATGGAAAAAGAAATAAAAAAAATCGGTCTTGTTCTTATAACCCATGGAGATTTTGGCAAAAATCTTTTGGCAACAGCAAAAACGATTGTGGGTGAGTGCGGACAATGTGTTGCCATCGGAATCGGCAAAACAAAAAGCATGACGGAGGTTATGACGGAAGTAGAAGCCGCTTTGCAGGAAGTGGATTCCGGTCGGGGCGTGTTGGTTTGTACGGATATGTTCGGCGGTACACCGTCCAATATTAGTTTGTCATTTTTGTCGTCGTACAAAATTGAAGTTGTGTGCGGCGTGAATTTACCGATGTTGCTTAGTGTTTTGCCCGTGTGTGCCGATGTGGAGCTGGAACTTTCACAGCTGGCTTCCGAGGCGAGAAAAAGCGGACAGGACGGGATTGTAATTGCAGGTGAAATTTTGCGACGGAAGGTGGATAAATAAGTATGGCTTTCAGGTGCAACCGCTTTTTAGTACTCTTGTTTTATGCAGTCAGAAGTCGGAAAGCGAAATAATTTCAGCGTTTTTTTGTGGGATTTTTTATTTGTCTTGCCTCGTTTCGATTTTTGCAAACGGTTTTTTTGTCCGGTTTGTTGCTCGGTTGGAAAATTTTTTATTTTGTTAGGCATAGATTGTGGAAGATTTGCAAGAACAGGTTGATATTGCCGCCATTGAAAAAAAAATTGTTAAAGCTCGAAGCGAGCTTGTTTTGGATGCTCCGTTTTTTGGGACACTGGTTTTGCGTTTGCGTTTAAAAAATGACCCGAAGTGTGAAACTGCTTGGTCTGACGGGCGAACGCTCGGTTTTAACGCTTGTTATTTGCAAAAACTGTCTTTACCGCAGACAAAAGGGCTGCTTGCCCACGAAGTTTTGCATTTGGCGTGCGGTCATCATATTCGTCGCAACGGAAGAAATGCTAAACTTTGGAATCAGGCTTGCGATTTGGCGATAAATTGGATTTTGCTGGACGCGGGGCTGGTGTTGCCAGATGGTTTTTTGGACGACCCAGAATATCGGGAAATGGAGGTCGAAGCTATTTATTCCGCCTTACTTGAAAAATCGGACAAAGAAAATAAAAGCAGTGCTGAAGGTGAACAGGGTGAAAGCGAAGCGGACGGCGGAGGAGCAGGCAAAGGTGGCGGAACGGGAGCTGAAAATTCTGCTGCCCAAAGTGGTGAAAAGCAAAATGAAAATGAGCAGGGTAAAAAATCTCGTGCGGCTGCCGGTGGCGGTGGTGAAAATAAAAATGACGATGAACTTGGTGACCCGGGAAAAAGCGGTGAAGTACGAGATGCACGAGGGGCAGACGGAGGTTTGCCGACACCGGCGGAACAGGAAGAAATCGCCAGGGAAGCCGAGTCTGATTTGATAATTGCTTTTCAGCAGGCAAAGTCGCTCGGGCTGTTGCCAAGTGGTGTTTCCCGTTTGGTGGAGACAAAACTTTTTCCGTTGCTTGATTGGAGTGAGTTGTTGCGACGGTTTATCGAACTCAGTGCTAGCAATGATTATAGTTGGAGTCCGCCAAACAGACGCTATATTCATTCTGGTTTGTATTTTCCCAGCACGCGAACGCAGGATTTACCGCAAATTGTTGTGGCGATAGATACTTCAGGCAGTATTTCCCGAAATGAACTTGATCGGTTTGCTACGGAACTTTCGGCGATTTTGGCGGATTTTGATACGCAAATCTGTGTTATTTATTGTGATAGTGCGGTAAGCGGTGTACAGGAATTTTCCCGAATGGATTTACCGTTACGGCTTGAACCCAAGGGTGGAGGCGGAACGGATTATCGCCCTGTTTTTGCGTGGGTTGAAGAACGGGGATTGCAGGCGGCATGTCTGATTTATTTGACGGATTTGGAGTGTAATCGCTATCCTCACGAGCCTTTTTATCCTGTTTTATGGGTGAGTACGCCGTCTTTAAAACGACCACCGTTTGGCGAACACGTGCAGCTTTTTTTGTAGGAGGAGCGATGCAGATTGAATGGAAAATTGAAAAACAGCGGGGAAATTATCGTCCCAGTTTAAGTTGGAAAATTCGTTTGGACGAATATGAAAAAAATTTGGCTCTGGGCAGTGTTGAAGTGCAAAGCTCGCTTCCAAAACCTCCAGAAGAATGGGAAAGTTTTTGTTATCCTGGCAGCAATGAACGGGCGGAAAATTGGCAGCCGGAAAATTTTTATGTTTTCAGCACACCTTGTCACAAAAATGCCGAGTTGGAAGGACGGGTAAAGTTACCGTGGCGAGAAGATAATCAGTATCCTGAAGTGGAAGAAAGTTTTGCATTGCTTCGCAGCGTTTTTGAAAAGGCTTTGTGTCAAGCGTACGAAAGCCTGCCGCTTGATACCAGTCGTCAAATGCAGGCTTCCATTTCGGCTAAACAATTTGTCGCTTCTGATTTGGCAGCACGGCGTCTTTTGCAGGCTACAGGTTTTTAAAACGATAAATAGAAAAAACGGTGTAGCGGTTTTTTATTATTTTAAATTTCAGTATAATCAACAAATTCGACACTTGGCGGCAGATTTTTTTTCAGCGTTAAAATTGCCAGTCCTGCTTTGCCGTCGCGAGGTTCTGTAAGTGAGCCGGGATTGAGCAGATATGCTCCGGTTTTTGCTTTTGACCAGTCCCGTTTATGTGTATGTCCGTATAAAATAAGGTCGTAGCCGATACCGAATGCTTGGGCAACGGTTTTGCCGACATTTGTTCGTCCCCAACCGTGAGCGACGCCGATTTTCAGTCCTTCGATTTGTAATGTAAGGCTTGCCGGTGTATGTAGTCTGAAATCACAATTTCCTCTGACCGCCCGAAAGTTGGGAAGGGTTTGCAGATAGGCTTCGATTTCTTCACTGACCATATCTCCACAGTGGATAACGGCATCTGTGGTTTGTAAATAGCGTTTGCACACGGAGACAAAAGCGGAGCTTATTCGTGTAAGATGTGTGTCGGAAAGGACGGCTATTTGCATTTTTCTATAGCTTGTTTGAATTTTGCGTGCATTTCGGTGTAATTTTCGCCTGTAAAAAATGCCGAGCCTGAAACCAGGATATCCGCCCCCGCATTGCAAACTTCGGCTGCATTGTTGAGGGAAATGCCGCCGTCCACCTGAATCAGTGTTTGGAGCGAGCGTTCGGTAATTTCTTTTTTGAGTTCGGCAATTTTTTTTAAGGTAAAAGGTAAAAATGACTGTCCGCCAAAGCCGGGATTGACGCTCATAATCAGCACCATATCAAGCTGAGGTAAAATGTAGCGGAGAGTTTCAAGTGAAGTTGCAGGGTTTAGGGCAACAGCCGCTTTTGCACCTGTGGATTTGATTTGGCTTATAACCCGTTCTAAATGTATGCAGGCTTCTTGATGTACGCAGATTAAATTCGCTCCCGCGTCTGCAAATTGTTCGATATAACGAGCAGGGTCCTGAATCATTAGATGGACATCAAAGAAAAGGCGGCTTCTGGAACGTAATTTTTTGATGACCGGCGGACCGAAAGTAATATTTGGAACAAAAAGTCCGTCCATAATATCCCAATGTACCCATTCAATTCCTGCATCTTCAAGGGCGTGCAGTTCGGTTTGTAGATTGCCAAAATCAGAAGAAAGAAGAGACGGAGAAAGTTTTTTTTCCATTGTTTGCCTTGTTGTGAAAATTATATTGTAGGATATTGTTAAATTTATTTTTTATAGAAAAAATATATGTATTTGCTTGGTTTTGTAATATATCGTGTAAAATTTTATATTTCTTTTGCTATTCTTCGTTTTCGTCTTGCATGGAAAAATCAACTTTTATTTTAAAAACCTGTAAAGCCGGTAGATTTAAAATTGTAATTCCTGTTTTTTTGGTAATTTCCAAAAGTGCCGTCTGTACCGTTTTTTTAGACTGCCCGATATAAGTAAACCAGACATTGTGGTCATGTTTTCGTAAATAATTGTGTGTAACGCCTGCGTGGGAATTGACTTCGGCAGTAAAAATTTCCAACTTTTCGGGAGGAACTTTTGCTGCACACAGTGTTGAGTGCCAGCCGAGTTTGGCGGTTTGAAAATTTGCCCCGATGCGACGGATAATTCCGCTTTCCTGCAATGCCCTAACCCGTGCCAGTGTTTCGGCTTCCGTCAGTTCCAGCATTTCGCCGAGAACGGCGTATGGACGGGGAACAATCGGAAATCCTGTTTGGATAATATCAAGCAGTTTTTTGTCGAGTATGTTCATTTCGTTCAGCCTGTTTTTCGAGGTTGATAAGTGCAAAGCGGTTCGGGGGCAAGGTAATTGTTTTGCATGGTGTAGGCTCTTGCCCGACAGCCGCCGCAAACCCGATGATATTCACAGATGCCGCATTTACCTTCGTATTGTTCTTGATTTCGCAGTGCTAAAAAATAAGATGATTTTCGCCAAATTTCCGGAAACGGTATTTTGGTAACCTGTCCGCAATCTAGTTCTAAATAGCCGCAGGGCTGCACCTGTCCCGAATGGGAAATAAAACAAAATCCGATGCCGCCCAAACAGCCGCGGGTAAAAGCGTCCAGACCGAAATTTTCCTGCGTAACGGGCATTCCTTCCGCTTTGGCTCTTTGTCGCATAATACGGTAATAATGCGGAGCGCAGGTCGCTTTGAGGTGCATGGAAGTCGTTTTGCGAAAATCGTAAAACCAGTTCAGCACTTCTTCATATTCTTGGGAGGAAATTACCTGATTTTCGAGATTTGCACCGCGACCTGTCGGAACTAGCAAAAAAATATGCCACGCTGCCGCTCCCAGATTTTGTGCCAAATCAAAAATATTTTTAAATTGGTGAAGATTGGCTTTGGTAACGGTGGTATTGATTTGAAAGGGAATGTTCGCCTCTTTGAGGTAATCAATTCCTTTTAGCGTTTGCAAAAATGCTCCGGGAACGCCGCGAAAATCATCGTGGCTTTTGCTGTCAGGACCGTCAATGGAAATGCTGCAACGCTGGATGCCGTTTGCTTTCATTTTTTCGGCAGTTTTTTGGGTGATAAGCGTGCCGTTTGGAGCCATAACGCAGCGTAGTCCCAAAGAATTGGCGTGAGAAATCAGCTTAAAAATATCTTTGCGGAGCAGCGGTTCGCCGCCGGTAAAAATGATAATCGGGTTACCGAGTTCGGGAAACGAGTCAATCAGTTTTAATGCCTGTTTGGTGGAAAGTTCGTCGGGATACGGGTGTTCGTGGGCTTCGGCACGGCAATGTTTGCACGCCAGATTGCAGGAACGGGTAACTTCCCAAGCAATAAGGCGGATTTTGGGGCTGCCGTCGGGATTAAAACGCGAACTGTCGTGTTTTGTAGCGTGTGGATTGGTCGGTAGATGTTGTTGCAAATTAGTATGAGGCACGGTTTTTTATAGCCAGTCAAGTACGGTTTCGGCAAAATAAGTTAAAATAATGTCCGCTCCGGCTCGCTTTATACCTAAAAGCGATTCCAACACCAATGCTTTTTCGTCAACATAGCCGAGTTTCGCTCCCGCCTTGATGATTGCATATTCACCGCTGACTTGGTAGGCGGCAATCGGCATATCGAAGCGGTCTTTGATCATGCGTACGATGTCCAGATATGGACCTGCCGGTTTAACCATCAAAATATCTGCTCCTTCTTCCGTATCGGCACTTGCTTCCCGCACGGCTTCCAAGGCGTTGGCACTGTCCATTTGATAGGCACGGCGGTCTCCGAATTTGGGAGCACTTTTTGCCGCATCGCGAAACGGCCCGTAATATGCCGAAGCGTATTTGACGGCATAGGACATAATCGGCAGTTCACAAAAACCGTCAGTGTCGAGCGTTCGGCGAATGGCGGCGATGCGTCCGTCCATCATATCGGACGGAGCGATTATGTCCGCTCCCGCTTTAGCATGGGAAAGGGCGGTTTTGGCAAGGAGTTCTAGTGTGGAATCATTTTCCACTCCTTGTTTGCCAATCAGACCGCAATGCCCGTGCGAGGTGTACTCACATAGGCAAACATCGGTTACGATTAAAAGTTGCGGCCAGCGGTTTTTGAGGCGGCGAACAGCTTGTTGAACGATGCCGTTTTCTGCCCATGCCTGCGAACCGCATTCGTCTTTGCTTTTGGGAATGCCGAAAAGCATGAGAGCATGTAGCCCTTTATCGACAGCTTTTTCAACTTTTTTTTCCAGCATCGTAAGTGAAAGCTGATATTGTTCGGGCATAGATGGAATTTCCTGACAAAAATTTGTTTCGTTTGTTTCTACAACAAAATACGGTTGTAAAAAATCTTCGGGGCGTAAATGGGTTTCTCTTACAAATGCCCGTAAACTTTCTGAATTTCTAAGTCTTCGTCCGCGAAAAAAATTATACATATTTTATCCTTATTCTATACCGATTTCGCTGTCAGTCAGATAGCAGGCGGGGTCTTGTGCCCAAATATCATCATAAAATGCTTCCGCTCTTGCTCGAAAATTGCCACCGCAAATATTAAGATATTGACATTTGGCACATCTGCCGCCGACATGTATTTTTTTGTCTTTGAGTTTAACAAGCAGGTCGATTTCTTTGTCCGTCCAAATTTCGGAAAAAGGGCGTTGCAGTACATTGCCGAAAGTGTGATTTCGCCAAAACTGGTCAGCATGTACCTGTCCGTCCCACGAAATGCAACCGATACCTCTGCCTGAATTGTTGCCTTCGTTAAATTGCAAAAGCCGCATAACTTCTTTTGCCCGTTTCGGATTTTCTTTTTGCAGGCGCAAATAAACATACGGACCGTCAGCGTGATTATCAACGGTGAGTATTTCTTTGGGTTTTCCCGCTTCAAAGAGTTTTTTGGTTTCGTCCATAATCAGGTCAACTATTTTTCTGGTTTGTTCGTGTCCTAGGTCTTCATTTATAAGTTGTGAGCCTCGTCCCGAATAAACCAGATGATAAAAACAGCAACGAGGTACTTCCCGTTCGTCCAAAAGCCGAAAAATAAGCGGCACTTCTACAACGTTTCGTTTATTTATCGTAAAGCGTAAACCTACTTTCAGCCCCTCGGCTTGGCAGTTGGCAACGCCTTGCATGGCTTTTTTGAACGCTCCGGGGACGCCGCGAAATTTGTCGTGTGTTTCTTCGCCGCCGTCAAGTGAAATTCCGACATAGGATAGTCCGACCGATTTGAGTTCTTTGGCTTTGGCTGGTGTTATCAGCGTACCGTTGGTTGAAATAACTGCCCGCATTCCTTTTTCAACCGCATAGCTGGCAAGTTCTGGCAAATCCTTTCGTACCAGCGGTTCGCCACCGGAAAATAAAATAACCGGGCTTCCGAATGCCGCCAAGTCGTCGATTATTTCCTTGCCCTGTTTGGTCGAAATTTCGTCGCTTCCTTCAGTCGGCAAGGCATGGGCGTAACAATGTACGCATTTGAGGTTGCAACGACGGGTCATATTCCAAACCACAACGGGTTTTTTATCTTCTGAAAATTGTAAAAGATTTGAGGGGAGTTTTTGGGCTTTTCGTCCGTATCGCAAGACATCCGAGACTTCGATATTATCACAATAGAGCTTGGAAATTCCAATCATACATACTCCGGTTTTGGGAATTTTATTGTAAAAAATTGTATGCACGATATAGGTTTTTTTTTATTTTTGTCAAAGAAAGAAAAGATGAGTTTGTTCAAAAAAACAAAGGTATTAGCGTGCATTTTAAAAAAATATTAGAAATTTGATGCTGAACGCAAGACGAATAAAATAAATGCTACGGCAAGAAGTAGCGGAATTGCTACGGCAAAAAATGCCCGAACAAAACCGCTGGAGTGTTGGTATTTGTAGCCGATAGCGATGCAAAGCCATGTCCAAATTGCCGTTATAAATTGTCCTTTTGGAATTAACAGGGCGAAAATGGGAGAAAAAAGAAGTGGTGCACTTCCGTAGCAGGCAACGCGAAAAGTGGTTTCGTAACTTTTTTTCAGCTTACCGCTGATTGCCAGAAAAAAATGGTGTAATCCCGCTACAAGAAATTGGCTGAGGGCAAAGAAAAAAGGATAGATAATCAGGATTGTTATTGGTGAAAGCTGTTGTATCGGATTGATTGTTTCTTTTTGTATAAAAGTATTGTCCGAATGTTGTAAAAGCATTGTTAAAATCAGGTTGAGTTCAACGATAATAAGATAAAAAATCAGCGGTTTGTTTATGCCGTTTGCTTTTTGCAAATGCTGAAAAAAAAGTATGGGGTGAAATAAAATAGCACTCAGTGTGTGATAAAATGCAGACCAGATATTGTTTGTCTGCAAATCTTCCCACGGAGGAAAAATTGTCGTTTGTAAATTGTGTTCGTTTTGTTCTTGTGAGTTGTTTTGTTTTTGGTAAAAATCCGCTACTTTCTGTTCCGGTAACGGATTTGTGTTTTCAAAAGACAAGTTGTTTTTGTGCGTGGCGGCATCTTTCGGTAGCGTGCGAAATTGAAATTTGTGTTCACATTTTGGGCAGGTCGCTATTTCTGCCGTTGACGGAAGATTTTTTTCGGCAATTTCGCGGGAAAATCCGCAGTTGGGACAGTTGATAATCATAGTTTTTCAAATTTTGGTTAAATGGTGTTTTGTTGAATCAAAATTTATAGTCCGAACTGATTTTTTAATCAAATTTTTGTTGTTGTAGCAAAGAGTAGGAAATTTGCCGGGTTTTTGGTATCTTGTGTTAAAAAAAGAAAATACGAAAATCACGAAAAGAAATATTTTCCTTTCGTGATTTTTGCATTTTTAAAAATATATTTTTGGGGATAGCAATAGCTGAACGGATTATCTGCTTTTAAGCACGATATTACATTCCGGTAGCCGCTGTTTGATATGGTGATGCTTGTTGTGCCGCTGCCATAGCTTTTCCGCCGTTTCGAAAGGCGGGCATAATGTCGTCGAATGCCGATTTGAGTTTGCTCATCAAAATGATGACTTCTTCCACGATAGCGATATCGAGATTCATATTGGCATAAAGCAGCCGTTGCCGCATATAGAGGTACAGGTCGTGCAGGTTGCCTGCGAGTTCGCCACCTTTTTGGATGTTGAGCGTGGAATCAAGCTCGGCAATAATATCAAGTGCATTGGAAATACAGATTCCTTTTTGAGCAAAATCTTTTTCTTCGATCTTCTTTTTTGCTTCTTTTAAAAAACTGATGGCGGCTTCATAAAGCATAATAACCAGTTCTTCTTGAGAAGTTGTGTTGACACTGGTTTGAAAATAAGCCTGAGCAGCATTTCGTTGCATTATTGAGTTCTCCTTTTTTATGGTTAGATATTATTTTCCTAGTTTTTTCATTTGTTGTTCGAGCGATTTGGACATTGAATCATAGTGTCCGAGTATAGCTTCTAACTGGGCAAATCGGTTACGAAGTCGTTTTTCAAAATCGATAATGCGTCGTTCTTCGTATTCGATTTTTTTGTTAATATTTTCGTGAATGTCTTGGTAATTATTTTGTAAAATATCTAGCGGACCTTCTTTACCTGCCAGCAAGGATGCTCTGGAGGCAAGTTCTGCCGTTTTACCTTGTGCTATTTTTACTGTTCCTGAAAATTCCTGTGGAAAGCTGTTTGTCGGCATATTGGTTATTCTGACCATAAGACCTTTGGATGGACCGGACATTGATGTCAGAAAATAAAAAGGACCTTTTTTGCTGATTTTGGCAGGATGTCCGTCAATTTCGGCTTCAAACGCATCGGCAAAAGTTTTGTCCGGTCCTAAAGATGCTATAAAGGTGGGGTCGTTGGGATTGCCAAGTATTTTATATTTAATGTTATAGACGCCGCCGGCTGTGATGCCGCTAATTTGTGATTCGAAAGCAAAATCCGTAGAATTTGTTTCTCCGACACTGTCGGCACAAAAAAGCATTGCCACTTTTTTCGGATCTTTTTTGAGAGCGGCACTGAGTTTTTCTTCGTCAATAAGTAGTTCGCCCTGTGTCGGTGAACCTTCTCTCGCGTCGGTGGTAATGCCGATTGAGGCGAGTGTGGAAAATTCATCATTAAAATCTAAACCGGCTCCTCGTGCGACAGCCATATTTTTTAGTTGGGTGGAAATGATTTGCAATCCGTAGTTACCTGTTAGCAGAGAGCCTGCTCCCGTGCGGGAATCAACTTTGCTTAAATCCCGAATCTTGGCTATTATTTCGTTTAAGCCGTCTACGAAATTTCTGATATTGTCTTTGAGACCGCCCGAATCAACCGCCGTTGTAATGGTTGTTTCGCCTATTTCTTTGGCAGTGAGCGTTATACCGGGAAAAACATCGGTAAAGGTGTTGGTGCTTCGTTTGATTTCCTGCGTCCAGCCGTCCACTTTAATAATTGCATCCTGGGCTGTCTGTATCTGATTAAATAAAGGTGAATATTCATTGTGGTGTTCATCTTCCATTAAATTCGGTATTCTGCCTAGGTCAATATCGGTTATTTTGTATTGTTCCCCTTGGTCTTTTCCCCGCAGTTGGAGATGGTATTTGTTTCCGTCATAAATCAGGCTCGCTCGTACTCCGGGGTTATGGCTGTCGTTGTTGATACGGGTTACCATCATTTCGGCGGTCATACCTTTGGGAATAGAAACTGTAATGACTTTATTATTGTAGGTGTAGCTCACGGTGGCGTTGTCCCATGGACTTACTTCAGTATCTTTGGAAGCGAAACCGCCGGCTGAAATATGAATGTCGTTTTGAGCCAATTGTTTGACATTGACCTTGTGCGTGCCTTCGCTTGCTTCGCTGGTTGCAACGGCGGTAACAGCTGTTTGGTTGCTGGACTGTGTCTTTTTGGTAAAAAATTCATCAGGCGTATCCATTAGCGACAGTTTGGAACTCCACGCACGCAGCTTGTCTTTGACTTCTTCAAAAGCAAGTGATTTGTCGTCCCATTCTTTTCGCCATTTTAGTAGCCGCATAATTTGGGTGCGTTCTTTTTGCACCATTTTGGAAATTAGTGTGTCGTAATCTTGTCCTGAACCAAGACCGGTAAAATGTATACCTCCGCTTGTAGTATTGTGAAATCCTGGATCCGGTTTGTTTTGCAAATAGTTTTTTCTTTTGAGAGAATTATCTTGTTGCGATTTCGACGATTTTGACGAATTTAAATTTTGTGATCCTACAGTTCCTATTTCGGCCATATTTTCCCCTTTGTTTATGATGCAAACTTTCTTTGCAAAATAAGTGCCGAGAAAAAAATAGGGAGGCGGGAAAATCCCAACCTCCCTGCTTTTTGGGTTATAATTATGTCAATTAGCCAATAAGCTGCATAGCCATCTGTGGCAAAGAGTTTGCCTGAGAAAGCATGGCAACCGCCGCTTGCGACTTAATCTGGTTACGGACAAATTCCGTCATTTCAGTTGCCACATCGACGTCTGAAATACGAGATTCTGAAGCCTGTAAGTTTTCAGCCTGAATTTGCAGGTTGGTAACGGTATTTTGCAAACGGTTTTGCAAGGCACCGAGATTGGCACGGATTTTATCCTTGGAAGTAATTGCTTCATTGATAGCATCCAGAGCTCTTTGAGCATTTGCCTGAGTGGAAATATCATGCCCGGCTTTATCCGCTTTTGCATTATTTCCGACACCAAGGGCGGACGCCGTGGAGTTGCCGATTGCAATGTAGTAATAATCTTCTGCACTGTCGTTTCCGACACCGAAGTGAACCTTGAGCGGACCCTTGGAAGTCAGTTTTTTGCCATCGTGATCCTTATGCCATGCCGACATATCCTGATTATTTTTTCCGGCAGACAAATGTCCGTTAAGTAGGTGCATACCGTTAAAATCGGTTGCATTAGCGATACGGGTAATTTCCGAAGCCATTGCCTGATATTCGGACTCAATGAGCAGACGCTGGTCGCTGGTATAAGTACCGGTTGCCGCCTGTTCGGCAAGCTCTTTCATACGAATAAGCTTTTCATCGATAACCTGCAAAGCACCGTCTGCCGTTTGAATCATGGAAATCGCATCATTTGCGTTGCGGATACCTTGGTTGATTGCTGAAATGTCGGCACGCATCAGTTCTCGAATTGCAAGACCGGCGGCATCGTCAGCAGCGACTCCGACACGAAGACCGGAAGACAGTTTTCTGGTAGAAGCTGCCAATGCACTGTATGAGTCCGACAGGTTGCGTTGTGCGTTCATTGCCATCATGTTGTGATTGATAATTAAAGACATTATTTCCTCCTTGAAATTGTTTTGGCTTCCTTGCCATTTTCTTGACAACACCTCGTTGTCAATTGCTTTATCGGTCAGGGGGGAAAAAACTTTAGGGGGGATTTTTTAATAATTGAAATTTTTATTTATCAATTAGTTAAGATTTCTGTTTTTGTACAAAATTGATTAAAGCTTCCAGTACTTCATCGTCGATTTGGTGTTCAATTCGACAGGCATTTTTGTTGGCGGTGTTTTCGGGGAGTTTGAGCAACTCGTGTAGAAATTCAAACAGTACTCTGTGACGGTACATAATTTTTGAGGCGGTTTTGAAACCCTCCGGCGTGAGCGTTACCGGACTGTAGGTTTCGTAGTTAATAAGTCCTTTTTCCGATAGGCTGTGTAATGCACCTGTTACCGAAGCCCGCTGAACGCCCATTTTGTCGGCGATATCTTTGGCTCTTGCTCCGATTTGTTCGTTTTCCAGCAAAAAAATTGTTTCCAGATAATCTTCCAGCGTCGGAGAAAGTTCGTTCATAATTTTTCCTTTGTTAATCCGAATTTTTTATGAAATTGCAGCCTTTTGTCGGGCAGGCAATATGTTTTCCTTTGGCTTTTGTTTCTTTTTGTACCAAAACCTTTGAACCGCATTGTGGACAGGATTCGGCGATTGGCTTGTCCCACACGGCGAAGTCGCATTTAGGATAATTGTTGCAACCGTAAAATACTTTGCCTGAACGGGTGCTTTTTTCCGTAATTTCACCGCCACAGCCGTTTTTGGGACAGGTAATGCCGATTTTGAACGGTTCGGCGTGGCGGCACTCGGGGTAGCCTGAACAGCCGATAAATCGTCCGCCCGCTTTGGTTTTTTTAATATGCAAAGGATTGCCGCATTTCGGGCAGATGCCGACCGATTCTTGCGTGGTATCATTTTTGACGATTGTAATTGTACCGTCTTCTTCTTTTTTATAATCGCTTGAAAATTTACAGTCGGGGTATTTGGAGCAAGTCAGGAAACTGCCGTTTCGACCGAAGCGAATAAGTAGCGGATTTTTGCACTGCGGACAATTGAGACCACTGTCCTGTCCGGCTTTGATTGAGGTCATATTTTGGGCGGCTTTTTCGAGTGTGGGATAAAAATCGGCGGTAAATGTTCGTATCAAATCTTTCCAATTTTGTTCGCCGTCTGCGATTTTATCTAAATCCTCTTCCATTTTGGCAGTAAAATTGATGTCCATAAGAGTTGTAAAATAATCGCTGAGCAATTCGCTTACCACACGACCCAAATCGGTCGGTAAAAATTGTTTTTCCTGCATTTCGACATATTCTCTGTCTTTTAATGTAGAAATAATGGCAGCGTAAGTGGAGGGGCGACCGATGCCGTTTTCTTCCAGCGACCGCACCAGCGATGCTTCATTGAAACGAGCCGGCGGCTGAGTAAATTTTTGTTCCTTTGCCAGTTTTAAAAGTGTTAATTTTTCGTTTTCAGAAACTTTGGGAAGTTGTTGGTTGGCATCGTCGGAAAGTTGTTCACTCCAAATTTGTAAAAAACCTGCAAAAATTAGCCGTTCACCTTTGCTCCGCCACTGCGTGTTGCCGTTTTTGGAAATCAAGATTGTGTCCCAGAATTTGGCAGGAGCCATTTGCGATGCCATAAATCGTTTCCAGATAAGAGAATACAGGCGGAATTGGTCAGCCGGTAAATACGCCTGTACCTGTTCGGGCGTAAGCGACGGGTCAACAGGACGAACAGCTTCGTGTGCTTCTTGAGCGTTGCCTTTGGATTTGTAGATGTTGGGCTTGGACGGATAAAAATCTTTGCTGAGCTGTTCTTCTATCCATTTTTTGGCTTGCTGTCGTGCTTCTTCGGCAATTCGTACAGAATCGGTACGCATATAGGTTATAAGGGCGGTTGTGCCTTTTTCACCCAACTCTACACCTTCATAGAGTTTTTGGGCAACGCTCATTGTGCGTTTGGCGGTAAAACCGAGGCGGTTGCTGGCTTCTTGCTGCATGGTCGAAGTCGTAAACGGCGGTTTGGCGTGGCGGGAGCGTTGTTTTTCTTCGATTGTTTCAACAAAAAAATTGCCTGCGTTTATGTCCGATTCCAGTTGTTTTGCCGCTTTTTCATTGGGGACATGGGCTTTTTTCCCATCAATTTTCCATAAATCGGCGATAAAATTTTCTTTGTTTTCGCAGCCGAGTTTGACTTTAAATTGCCAATATTCTTCCGGTTTAAAGGCTTGCCGTTCCCGTTCCCGTTCGACAATCAAACGCAAGGCAACGGATTGTACTCGACCGGCGGAAATTCCCTGTTTGACTTTTTTCCAAAGCAGGGGTGAAATTTTATAGCCGACCAAGCGGTCGAGAATGCGGCGAGCCTGTTGGGAATGAAATAGATTTTCATTGAGCTGTGAAGGATTTTCAAGAGCTTCTTTGACTGCCCGTGCCGTGATTTCGTTAAATTGAATGCGTTTTAAATTGCTGTTGTATCCTTTTAATAATTCCGCCACATGCCAAGCGATGGCTTCTCCTTCACGGTCGGGGTCGGGGGCGAGATAAACGGTTTTGGCTGTTTTGGCTGCCTTGCATAGTTTGGTGACGACCTGATTTTTTCCGGGAATAATTTGATACTGTGGTTCGAAACTTTGTTCATCAATGCCGATGGTTTTGCCGGGTAAATCCCGAACATGGCCGACCGAGGCCTCGACCAGATAATTGGGACCGAGGAACTTTTTTATGGTCTTGATTTTCGCAGGAGACTCAACAATAATAAGGTCTTTGGTCATAACTTTATCCTTAAATATGAAAAGTAAATTATGAAAAATTTTAAATCAGGCATAGCTGTTCTTATCGGTCTGCCTAATGCAGGAAAATCCACGCTTTTAAATGCACTTGTCGGTGAAAAACTTGCCATCGTTTCTCCAAAACCGCAAACAACCAGAAATCAAATTTCCGGTATTTTGAGTGATGACGGTCGGCAAATCGTTTTTTTGGATACGCCAGGTATTCATCGTCATAAAGGACAGATGAACAAGGCACTTGTTGAAGGAGCGTGGAATGCACTTGTTGGTGCCAATGTCATCGTTTTTGTGCTTGATGCCGAACGCTATGTCAGAAAGCCAGAAAAATTGCAAAGTGAAATTCACCCATTTTTTGCACGCTTGGGACAAACCGGTTTGCCGCTTTTAATTGTGCTTAATAAGGTGGATTTGCTTAAAGATAAATCCGCTTTGTTGCCGCTTATGGCGGAATTGAACGATAAATTGCCGTTTGCGGAAATTTGTCCGCTTTCTGCCGTTCGAAAAGATGGATTGGACGGTTTGCTTATTGCACTTTCGGCACATTTGCCCGAGCGTTCTCCGATTTTTCCATTAGATCAGTTATCGACCGTGTCGGTGCGGTTTATGGTAGCGGAAATTATTCGGGAAAAATTGTTTTTGGCATTGGAAAAAGAACTTCCGTATCGTTGTTTTGTTGAAATCGAAACATGGAACGAACAAAGCCGCCCTGTACATATCGGGGTGGTGATTTTTGTCATAACGCAAAATCATAAGGCGATTGTTATTGGCAAGGGCGGCAGCCGTCTTAAAGAAATTGGTCAGGCGGCGAGAAAAGAAATCGTTGCCTTGCTCGGGCAAAAAATCTTTTTGGAACTGTGGGTTCGGGTTGTTCCGAAATGGACGGAAGATGCACAGATTTTAAATACATTCAGGCAAAATATCCTTTAGTTATTTAATTTTTGTAGAGGTACAAGTATGGAAAGTGAGCTTATTTCCCGTTGGCGGCAAACCTGTGAAGACGTGCAAGATGCCGTTCGTGCATGTGGTCGCAAAAGTGAAGAAGTACGGCTGATTGCCGTTTCCAAATTTCACCCGCTTGAGGCAATACGTACTTTGGCTCAGGTCGGGCAAGTCGATTTTGGTGAAAATTATTTGCAGGAAGCGGAAGAAAAAATTGCTGCCGATTTGCAAAATATCCGCTGGCATTTTATCGGGCATCTACAAAGCAATAAGGCAAACGCTGCCGCCGGAAAATTTGCACTTATTCACGGTATTGATTCGGTTAAGTTGGCTCGGAAATTGCATTTAAGATGCGAAAGTCTTGGAGTATGCCAACCTGTTCTTGTACAGGTCAATGTGGCAAAGGAAGAACAGAAAAACGGAATTTTTGAAGAGGATTTGCCGTATTTTCTGGAGCAGTTGCAGGAATTTACCGCTTTGCGGGTAGACGGGCTGATGTTGATGCCGCCTATTCAACCGGATGCGGAAAAAAGCCGTCCGTATTTTGCCCGTTTGCGTGAGTTGAAAGAAGAAAATGAGCGACGACTCGGTATTTCGCTCCCGCAGCTTTCTATGGGAATGACTTCGGATTTTGTGGTGGCGATTGCTGAAGGAGCAACGCTTGTTCGTGTCGGTACGAGGATTTTTGGTTCAAGAGCTGTGAAGTAGACGGCGAAATAAACCGTCTTTTGTTTAACTGTTTAACATAAAGAAAAGAGTATGGATCTCGCTACTGTTGCTGGTATTATTATTGCTTTTTCTCTTGTCGTCGGGGCTATTATGTCCGGTGGCAGTCTTATGCTTTTTGTGGATTTTCCGTCCATACTGATTGTTTTGGGCGGAACAATCGGGGCGACTCTTATCAATTATCCGTTCGGTTATATGCTTGAGGTTTTGAAAGTTATTAAAAAAACATTTTTCAGTTCGGTTGAACCGCCGTCCGCGATTATTGCACAGTTTATGGATTATGCGAACAGGGCAAGACGAGAAGGGATTTTGGCGCTTGAGCCGGTTATTAAAGAAGTAAAAGATGATTATCTTCGCAAAGGTTTGCAGTTGACGGTTGATGGATTTGAACCGCAGATTATTCAGGATATTTTGGAGCTGGAAATAGGATATCGGGAAGACAGACACGATCTCGGTGCGGAAATGATGCTGGTTATGGGGGCTTTTGCTCCTGCTATGGGAATGATTGGAACGGTTATTGGTCTTGTACAGATGTTGCAGTCGATGAACGATCCGAGTGCAATCGGTCCGGCGATGGCGGTTGCTTTGATTACTACATTTTATGGGGCATTACTTGCCAACCTGATTTTTTTGCCGATGGCGGGTAAACTCAAAACCCGCAATAAAGAAGAAATTCTGAATATGGAAATGATTTTAAACGGTATTTTGTGTATTTCAAACGGTGACAACCCGCGAATTGTAGCGGAAAAGCTCAACAGTTTTCTGCCTCCAAAACAAAGGCAAACAACGGATTAAAGTATGGCACGCAAAAAAAAAGAATCTGACGGCGGAGATAATACACCTGCATGGTTGGTTACTTTTTCCGATTTGATGACGCTTTTGCTGACTTTTTTTGTTTTGCTTTTGAGTATGGCAACAATGATTAACGAACGGAAAAGAAAAATTGTACTTGCCTCGATTTCCAGTGCTTTCGGAATCGGGACAAAAGGTTTGAATATATTGGCTGATGACCCGTCTGTCATAACTTGGGAACCTGGACCGTTTGAAAATATTGATGATTTGCAGTTTTTGAAGCCGCTTTTGTGGGAAGATATTTGTAAAGATGTTGATTTGCGAACCAGTGAGTTTGTGCAGGTTGTGAGTATCAAAAGTGATGTGCTTTTTGATTCGGGGCAGGTTCGATTGAATGAAAAAGGTGAAAAATTGCTTAAATTTTTAGCTCCGCTTTTAGCAAAAGTATCGTATCCTATGCGGCTTGCCGGTCATACTTCAAATCTGCGTGATGAGTTGGGAGACGCTTACAAAGAACGGCGAAAAATTCCTCTGCGGGATCTTTCTTGGGAAATTTCGATGGAACGGACACTTGCGGTGTATCGGTTCCTGATAACGAACGGCGTGAAACCGGAGATGCTGAGAATGGAGGCTTTCGGACGGTTTCTTCCGGTTGCTTCGACGGCGACTAGTGAGGGGCGGATGCAAAATAGGCGGGTGGAAATTTTGCTCGACAAACGCAACAGCGAGTGGTTTTTTCGGGAAAAAGAAAAATTGGGAGGAGAAAAACCCAAAAAGCGGGAAGATACTTTCGAGTACAAAGGTTTTTCTTTTGATCTTGATAAAAAGTAAGAGTCGGTAAAAATCGTTGGACGGAAAAACGGTATGGCAAGAAAAAAAAGGAAAAAATCGAGTGGCGGCGGCTCATCGTGGCTGGTTACCTTTTCGGATTTAATGACCTTGCTTTTGACTTTTTTTGTTTTGCTGCTCAGTATGGCGACGATGGATAAAACTAAATTGATCGAAGTTTTTACCGTTTTTATCAATGACATCGGATTTATTGCGGAAAAGCGGTCGGGAAAGATTGAAACGCATTTTCATATTTTTGATGAAATATTAAAAGACCCGCTTGATGTTTTTGAAAAACAGCATCGCATTAAAGATTTGCTTTTTCCAGACGAAGTTTTACCAGAAGGAATGAGTCGCAGTACTCTTGATAAAAATTTGCGAATATTGCAGCGTAACGAGGGTGTGGTTTTTATGTTGACAGATGCCTTGCTTTTTCCTTCCGGTTCAAGCACTGTCAGTCCGGTCGGACAGATTTTGCTACAGCGGTTGGGCGAGTTTTTAGCGAGTAATCCGGGAAGTGTGAATATTGCCGGATATACGGATACCACTCCAGCACGAAGTCCCGATAATTACCAGCTTTCTGCTTTGCGGGCATATTCCGTGTTGGATATTTTTTTAAAAATGGGAATGCCGCAAGAAAAATTTTCTCTTTCCGCATACGGCGAGCATCAACCTCTTGCCGATAATGCGACAGAGGAAGGACGGGCAAAAAATCGACGAGTGGAAATTTTGATAAAAGATATTCATTCCATATATTAGGTATAATAAGGAGACTTTCGTGGCAAAGACAAAAAAAGAAGAGCAGCCGGAAGAAAAGAAAAAAGGCGGAGCATTGAAGTGGATTATAATTTTGCTTTTGTTGCTCGGACTCGCAGGTGGTGGTGCTTTTGCGTATTTTAAGTATATTGAACCGATGATGAAAAATAATAATAACAATAGCGGTGAAACCGAAAAGCAGGAAGAGTCGAAAAAGAAAGACAAAAAAGATGAAGAGGCAAAACCGGCAATATCGGATATTATTTCTTTGCCGCCACAGGTCGTGAATTTGGCAGATCCTCTTGGACGGCGGTATTTGAAAGTCGGCATTGATGTTGAAGTCAATACGCTTAAGGGAGCGGCGAAATTACAAGAGCATATGGCACAGATAAAAGATTCGCTTTTACTTTTGCTGTCTTCTAAAACTTATAAAGATTTGGAAGGTATTACCAATAAATTGGAGCTGAAAAAAGAAATTGTCGAACGACTCAATCAAGTAGTTAACGATGTATTTGTTGTTAATGTGTATTTTACGGAGTTTGTTATTCAATAAAAATTATTGAAAGTACGGGATAGATTATGAACAAAATTCTTAATCAGGACGAAGTTGACGCTCTTTTGCGGGGAATTTCCGGAGGTGATGTCGAGGTCGAAACGGACATTGATGTTAATGAAGACGGGGTTATTTCCTTTGACCTCGCCAATCAGGATAGAATTATTCGCGGCAGAATGCCTGTACTTGAAATTATTAACGATCGTTTTTCTCGTATCGCGACAAATGCAATGACAAATACAATGCGGAAGCGGGTTGATGTGAATGCCGTTTCTATCGATATGTCAAAATTTGGCGATTTTATGCGTTCACTTCCTGTTCCGACAAGTATCAATATATTTAAAATTGATCCACTTCGCGGTAATGCATTGATGGTTGTTGATACCCGGTTGGTTTTTGCATTGGTTGAAAACCTTTTTGGCGGTGCCGGTTCTCAGCCCAAGATTGAAGGACGTGATTTTACGCCGATAGAGCAAAGTATTATTAAAAAAGTCATCAATATTTTGTTGGTTAATTTCGAGGCGGCGTGGCAGCCTGTACATCAAATTTCCGTTGAGCTGGTGCGTTCTGAAATCAATCCGCAGTTTGCGAGTATTGTGCCGCCGAGTGATGTTGTTGTTGTTGTTTCTTTTGAGGTTGAACTGGAAAGCTCGATGGGTGCGTTGACGGTTGTGCTGCCGTATTCCACGATTGAACCTATTCGGGCGAAGCTTAATGCCGCTTTTCAATCGGAGAGATTGGAAGTTGATGATGCGTGGATTATGCGTTTTAAAGAACGACTTTTGGATATTCCTTTGGATATGAAAGTTACACTGGGCAATGCCAATGTAACCGGACGGCAACTGTTGGATATGGGTGTTGGTGATATTTTGGTGTTGGATACGGATGAGGGCGGTTTGTTGAATGCCGAAGTACAGGGAATTTTAAAGTTTCAAGGTTTGCCCGGTTTTGTAAAAGGAAATAAAGCGTTTAAGATTGTGGAAGAAGTTGAGGTTAAGTTTTAGGCGGATTGTGTTTAAAGATTTTTCGGGGAGAAAACGATATGAGTGATGAAGATAAATTAGCTGAAGAATGGGCTGCCGCACTTGAAGAAGGAAATGAAAAGGCTGAGAGTGAAAACGGCGAAAGCAGTGAAGAAGACGATATGGCTGCTGCGTGGGCGGCATCGCTTGCTTTGGAGGAAGAACAATCCGAAAAATCCAAGCAGGAAAAGAAGACTCTTCACGCTCAAAGCAAGGAATTTCAGTACGAAGATTTGACTAAAGATGCTCAAGCGGCACCGCCTGCCGGACATAAGCGGGAGCTTGATTTTATCCTTGATATTCCGCTTGTTGTTTCCGCTCAACTTGGTTCGACCCGTTTGTTGATTAACGAGCTTTTGCAGCTTGGTCAGGGGTCTGTTGTGGAGTTGGAAAAATTGGCAGGCGAACCGCTTGAAATTTTGGTCAACGGTAAACTCATCGCTCGCGGTGAGGCGGTTGTTGTCAATGAAAAATTCGGCGTTCGGTTGACTGATATTATTAGTCCGATTGAACGGGTGAAATATCTGAGCTAGCGGATTTTGTTGAGATTTTGTATGGATACGCTTATTTTACTTAAAACCGTCGGGGCATTGTTTTTTGTTGTCGGGCTTTTGTTTTTTTCGCTTTATTTATTGCGAAAATTCGGTCGTTTTACGCCGACTCGTTTAAAGCAAAAAGACAGTCCCGTGCTGGTCGGACAAACCTATGTCGGACCGAAAAAAAATATTTCCGTGTTTAAGTTTCACGGCAAATTGCTTGTTGTCGGGGTGTGTGATTCCGCTATGACACTTTTGACGGAGATAGATATTGATGAAAAAGAATCTGCTGATTTTAAAGAGATTTTGGATGAAAAAAATGTTTCGTCCGCTTTTTTGTAGTTTATGCTTTTTTGCCGTTTTTTTCAGTGCGGTAAATCTTACTTTTGCCGCTGACCCTGTGATTCCGACGATTACGATGCAGTTGGCGGCGGGGCAGACCGAACCCGAAAAAGTGTCGGTCGTGCTGGAAATTTTAGCGTTGCTGACGGTTTTGTCGCTTGCTCCGTCGATTGTTTTGACCGCGACCTGTTTTACTCGAATTATCATCGTGCTTGCTTTTTTGCGGCAGGCAATGGGAACGCAGCAAATGCCGCCCACGCAGATTTTGGCGGCGTTGGCGATTTTTTTGACGGTTATTATTATGATGCCGGTCGGCAAACAGATAAATGATACAGCTTTGCAGCCGTATCTTAAAGAAGAAATCGGGTATAGAGAGGCTCTAAAAAGAACGGAAGTTCCGGTTCGCGAATTTTTGTTTAAGCATACCAGGGAAAAGGATTTATCGATTTTTTACAGTATTGCCAGAATGGAACGCCCGAAAAATAAAGAAGAAGTGCCGACATCTCTTTTGATTCCGGCTTTTATGATTAGCGAACTCAAGACCGGCTTTCAAATCGGATTTATGCTGTATGTGCCGTTTATTATTTTGGATATGGTTGTAGCAAGCGTATTGCTTTCGATGGGAATGATGATGTTGCCGCCGGTGATGATTTCCATGCCCTTTAAAATTTTACTTTTCGTAATGGTTGACGGTTGGAATCTGATTGTCGGGTCGCTTGTTAACAGTTTTGCATGAGGTGAAAAATGACTCCTGATTTTGTTGTGAGTTTCGCTCGTCAGTCAATTGAACTTGCTTTGACGCTTGCTTTGCCGATGCTTTTAATCGGCTTGGTTGTAGGAATTATTATCAGCGTTATTCAAGCTGCAACTCAAATTCAGGAAGCGACTTTAACCTTTGTCCCCAAAATTCTTTCGATGTTTATCGCTTTGTTGGTCGCTTTTCCGTGGATGATGGATAAATTGATTGGCTTTACCAGAGAACTGTTTTTGAATTTTCCGCAATATATTCGCTAGAAAAAGTAAAATATCTGCCTTGTCTGTAAAATTTTCGTTAATTGTCTTTTGTTTATTAAGCGTTTATTTTTTTTATTTCAATAAAATCTTTTCGTAAAAATCATTTTTTGCAATCTTTGATAATAAATTTTGTATAAAATAGCTTGTTTTGTTGTTGGCAGGTTGTATTTTTGTATAATTTTGTTTCAACTTGCGTTTTGAATGAAGCCGAATTATTATTTTTTAGTTTCGGGAGCTGGTCTTTTTATTCAATTTATTGTGTAGGATTTGCAAAATCGACCTTAAAAAAGGAAATTGTATGGAAAGAAAATTTGGAACTGTGTCAAGAGGTGTTCGTTGTCCGATTATTCGCGAAGGTGATGATTTGGTAAAAATTGTTGCCGATACGGTTGTCGAAGCTTCCCGCTCGGAAAATATAGCCTTTCGGGACAGAGATATTGTTTGCGTAACGGAATCTATTTTGGCTCGGGCTCAGGGAAATTATGCCGCAATTTCGGCTATCGCTACAGATATAAAGGCAAAGCTCGGAGGCAAAACCGTCGGCGTTGTTTTTCCGATTTTATCTAGAAACCGTTTTGCTGTTTGTTTAAAAGGTATCGCTCGCGGAGCAGAAAAAATAGTTTTGATGCTCAGTTATCCGTCTGACGAAGTCGGTAACGAGTTGGTTTCACTGGATAAAATTGACGCTGTCGGAATCAATCCGTACAGCGATGTTTTGTCGCTTGTCGAGTACCGTAAACATTTTGGAGAAAATAAGCACCGATTTACCGGCGTGGATTATGTCGCCTACTATGAAGAAATCATCGAGGGTGAGGGGGCAAAGTGCGAAATTGTTTTTGCCAATCACCCTGAAGTTATTTTGAAATATACAGAAAATGTGCTGACTTGTGATGTGCATTCCAGAAAGCGTACCAAAGAAATTTTGAAAAAAAACGGAGCCAAGCAGGTAGCGAATTTGGAAGATATTCTTACCGAGTCTATTGACGGTAACGGGTTTAACGCTAAGTACGGGCTTTTGGGATCGAATAAAGCGACGGAAGAGACAATTAAATTGTTTCCGCGAGATTGCCAAAAATTTGTCGATGCTTTGCAACAGGAAATGCAAAAGCAAACGGGTAAAAACATTGAGGTTCTGGTTTATGGAGACGGAGCGTTTAAAGATCCTGTTGGGCATATTTGGGAATTTGCCGACCCTGTCGTTGCTCCGGGATTTTCCAAAGGACTTGAAGGAACGCCGAACGAGTTGAAGCTCAAATATCTGGCGGATAACGAATTTGCTAAGTTGCAAGGCGAGGAATTAAAAAAAGCGATTTTGGGAAAAATTAAAGAAAAACAGGGCAGTCTCGTGGGCGAAATGGCAGCTCAAGGTACAACACCGAGACGGTTGACCGATTTGATTGGTTCTCTTTGCGATTTGACTTCTGGTTCTGGCGATAAAGGAACGCCCGTAGTTTGGATTCAGGGGTATTTTGATAATTATACGACTTAGTAAATAAAAACGGCGAAAAAGTATCGGTTATCGGAAGGTTTCATTATAAGAAAATCAGTTATAGATTCAGTTGTTTTGCTACTTTAAGATTTGTATTTTGGATGTTAAGGGTTGTTTTTTTGAAAATGATGTTATTGGAAGAAAACGGATAGAGGTTTCGTTATAAAATATAAAAATATTTTGAAATATATTTAATGTTTTTGTTGTATCGCTTTCTTTACAATTAACGGCTGTTTATTTGTTTTGTTGTCGAAAAAATTCTCCTAAAAAGATTGCTCCTGCTTGGGCGACATTGAGCGAATCAAAGCCCGACGGTAGTGGAATGTGGCAAATATAGTCGCATTTTTGAGTGATTCCCTGTCTGATTCCTTTTTCTTCGTTTCCAAGCACCAATACAGCTGGGAATTGCAGTTTGGTTTCGTAGAGGTTTGTTGAATTTTTTTGTAGAGCCGCTGCATAAATTGTAAAGCCCTGTTTCTTACAGGCAAGGAGTTCCCGTCCCAGATTGACCGTTTGGGCGACTTGTATTTTCCTGAGCGTTCCGGCTGAGGCTTTCATCGCTCCTGTTCCCAGAAATGCCGAACGGTTTTTGGGGACTAAAATTGACGAACCGCCAAATGCAAAAAGTGTTCGGGCGAGTGTTCCGACATTGCCAGTATCTTGGATTTGGTCGAGGGCAAGCATTACGGGAAACGGAGTTTGTAATGTGGATGTTGCGGCTGTTTGCGGTGTGGCAAACGCTACGGCGGTTTGTCTTGCTAAAAATCCTTGATGATTGCCGGAAAAAAGCGTATCCAGCTTTTTTTTGTCGGTAAAGCGAAAGCGGATTTTGTTTTGTTTGCAGATGGCAAGGATTTCGTCGCTGTCGCTTACTCCGCGTTGTAAAAGAATAAAGTCGAAATTCGCTTTTTCCTGTAATCCCTCTAAGACAGGTTTGCGTCCGGCGATATATGTTGAGCGTTCGGGCATCGTTTCCTCGCAAGAAAAAATGTTGTCATCGGCTGAAAATACAGCCGTTTCAAGCTTGACATGGTAAAAATAATCAATGTATGGATAGCGGTCTTCGTCATTTTTGTCGAGGCGGGAATGCAGTGATTTTTTGTCGTAGCCTTAGAATATGAGTCGGCATTTTTAGGGAATGGAATATGATTTCAGAAAAAAACGGAAACTGTCGTGAAGTTTTGGCGGCAAATTTATCCGGTAAAGAAATGAAAAAAGTTGTCGCCGCAAAATGTGGCGATAAATTATTTGATTTGGCTGCTGCCGTTCCCGCCGGTTGTGCCGGTATTGAACCGATTTATATTAATAGTGATGCAGGGCTTGAAATTTTACGTCACAGTACCGCCCATGTGATGGCTGAAGCGGTAAAAAAACTTTTTCCTGAGGCAAAAGTAACAATTGGTCCTGCGATTGAAAACGGATTTTATTACGATTTTGATTTGGATCGTCCTTTTACGCCGGAAGATTTGGAGCGAATAGAAAAAGAAATGGCTGCATCCGTTGCGGCGGATTTGCCGTTTGAACGCCAGGTTGTTTCTTTTGATGAAGCGTGTCAATTTTTTGTTTCGCAGAGTGAAGATTTTAAGCTTGAATTGCTTGAGGGCTTGAAAGATGAAGAAGTTTCCTTGTATCGGCATGGAAATTTTGTTGACCTTTGTCGCGGACCGCATTTGCCTAGTACCGGTTTTATTGAGGCGTTTAAATTGATTAGCGTTGCCGGTGCATATTGGCGTGGCGATGAAAATCGTCCGATGCTGCAACGTATTTACGGAACGGCTTTTGCTTCGTCCAAAGAATTAAAAGAATATTTACAGCAGCTTGAAGAAGCAAAAAAACGAGACCATCGTCGTCTCGGAACGCAGTTGCATTTATTTGGTTTTTCAGATGAAGCTGGTGCAGGTATGCCGATTTGGTATCCAAAAGGTGCTTTAATCCGTACAATTTTGGAAGATTTTGAACGAAAAGAACATTTGCGACGTGGTTATGAAATTGTTCAGGGACCGCAGATTTTGCGGCGTGAATTATGGGAAAAATCCGGTCATTATGACAATTATCGGGAAAATATGTATTTTACCGAAATTGATGGGCAGGCTTATGGCATAAAACCTATGAACTGTTTGGCTCATATGCTGATTTATAAATCTAAACTTCGCAGTTATCGGGATTTGCCGCTTCGATTTTTTGAGCTTGGCTGTGTTCATCGACATGAGAAATCTGGTGTTTTGCACGGATTGCTTCGAGTTCGGCAGTTTACGCAAGATGATGCTCATATCTTATGTCGTCCTGATCAATTGCAGGATGAAATCATCGGGGTTTTGCGTTTTGTGCAGGATGTGATGAATGTTTTCGGATTTTCGTATGAAATGGAAGTTAGTACGCGTCCTGAAAAATCTATCGGTTCTGATGAAGATTGGGAAAAAGCGACGAATGCCCTTATTCAGGCTTTGGAAAAATTAGAATTGCCGTATGAAATCAATGCCGGCGACGGGGCTTTTTACGGGCCGAAGATTGATGTCAAGCTTCGGGATGCTATTGGTAGAAGTTGGCAGTGTTCAACGGTTCAATGTGATTTTACTTTGCCGGAACGTTTTGATTTGCAATATGTCGGTGAAGACGGAAAAAAACATCGTCCGGTTATGCTGCATCGTGTAATTTTGGGTGCGATTGAGCGGTTTATTGGTGTTTTGATTGAACATTTGGCAGGTATTTTGCCGTTGTGGCTTGCACCTATTCAGGCTCGGATTGTGAATATTACCGATACACAAGAGCCGTATGTACAAAAGTGTTATGAAAAATTGCGTGCAGCCGGACTGCGGGTTGAAATGGATACTCGCAATGAGAAATTAGGATATAAGGTTCGGGAAGCTCAACTTGAGAAAATTCCTTATGTTTTGGTGGCAGGGGAAAAAGAAGTTGAGGGCGAAACCTTAAATGTTCGCCAATTTGGTGGAAAAAATTTAGGAACCAAAACTCTTTTGGAAATTGAAGAAATGATTTTTAAGGAAGTACAAGAACCATTTAAGGGAGGTATGAGTTATAGCTACCGCTACTAAAGTCCTGCGAAATACACAAATTTTGGCAAAGGATGTTCGTGTTGTTGAAGACGACGGTACACAATTGGGGGTTCTTTCGTTGGAAGATGCTTTGCAAAGAGCAGCGGAAAAAGGTCTTGATTTGGTTGAAGTTGCACCGAATGCCGTTCCGCCTGTTTGCAAAATTATGGATTACGGGAAATATTTATTTCAGTTGCAAAAAAAACAACAGGAAGCGAAGAAAAAGCAGGTCAGTATTCAGTTGAAGGAAATTAAATTTCGACCTAAAACGGATGAACATGATTTTCAAACAAAGTTGAATCATATCCGCAGGTTTTTAGGGTCGGGTGATAAGTGTAAGGTGTCAGTTTTTTTTCGCGGCAGAGAAATGGTTCACAAGGAACAAGGGCTTGAATTGTTGCAACGGGTCGCTGCCGGTCTGGAAGAGCTGGGGAAAGTGGAACAAGAACCAAAGGCAGAAGGTCGTACCGTACATATGGTTGTGGCTTCTTTGGTTAAGAAAAAATAATAGAGAATTTTGAGGAGAATAGTATGCCGAAGTTAAAAACTAATAAAAGTGCCGCCAAGCGTTTTTCGATAACTGGAAGCGGGAAAGTGAAAAGACGGAAAGGGAATTTGCGTCATATTTTGACCAAAAAAAACAGCAAGCGGAAAAATGATTTGGGTAAAGATGCCGTTTTGAACGGTACGCAGACCAAGAGAGCCAAACTTTTGATGCCGCATTCATTCTAAATGAAAAAGAAAAAAGGAGAAAATAATGCGAGTAAAACGAGGCGTAAATGCTAAAAGACGCCATAAAAAATATTTGAAATTGGCAAAAGGGTATCGCGGTTCTCGGAGTAAATTATACCGTACCGCCAGAGAAACTGTCGAAAGAGCATTGTGTTTTGCGTATCGTGATCGTCGGCAACGTAAACGGGATTTTCGCCGTTTGTGGATTGTGAGAATCAATGCCGCCGTTCGTGAATTTGATATGTCTTACAGCAAGTTTATTGCCGGTTTGAAAAAGGCGGGTATCGAACTTAACAGAAAAATTTTAGCCGATTTGGCTGTGTATGAAAAAGATTCTTTTGCTATGTTGGCAAAGCAGGTAAAAATACAGGCATAAAGTGAGTCAGGAATTTATCGCACAACTTAATAGCCTGATGCAGGACTTGACCGAAGGCCTGAATCAGGCTTCTTCGTTGGAAAATCTGGAAGAACTGCGAATTGCATTTTTGGGACGAAAGGGGAAGCTGGCGGAGCTGACTTCCAAACTTTCGATTTTAGCTCCTGAAGAGCGTCCCGAGGCGGGCAAGCAGGCAAATATTGTTAAACAAAAGTTGCATGTTTTGTGGGACAATAAAAAAAATGCTTTGGAAAATCGTGAGCGGCAGGAGCGGCTGATAAGTTTTGATCCCTCGCTTCCCGGACGGCGGTTTGATTGTGGAACGCTTCATCCGATTACACTTGTTATCGAAGAAATCTGTTCGGTTTTTTCTCGACTTGGATTTGATGTTGTTGTCGGTCCTGAGGTTGAGACCGATTTTTATAATTTTGAGGCTTTGAATTTTCCGCTTGAACATCCTGCAAGAGATATGCAGGATACGCTTTTTATATCAGACAATACACTTTTGCGGACACATACTTCGCCGCTACAGGTGCGGACAATGCTTGCACAAAAACCACCTGTGGCTGCCATTGCTCCAGGCAAGGTGTATCGTCGGGATTCCGATTTAACTCATACCCCGATGTTTCATCAGATTGAAGGTTTTTTAGTGGATGAAAAAGTCAGTATGGCGGAGTTGCGAGGTACGCTGACGGCATTTTTGACGGCTATTTTCGGGAGTCAAACCAAGGTGCGTTTTCGTCCCAGTTTTTTCCCGTTTACCGAGCCGAGTGCCGAAGTCGATATTAGCTGTGCTTTGTGCGGCGGCAAGGGATTGGTAGACGGTGCTCCGTGTCGGGTATGCAAAGAAACAGGTTGGATTGAGATTTTGGGCTGTGGTATGATTGACCCCGCTGTTTTTTACAAAGTCGGTTATGACCCGCAGCAGGTGCAGGGTTTTGCTTTCGGTCTTGGTGTAGAGCGGGTGGCTATGTTGAAATACAGCATAGGTGATTTGCGAATGTTTTTTGAAAATGATTTGCGTTTTTTGCGACAATTTTCCTAATTTCCGAAAAGGATAATTCATGCTTTTAAGTTTACAATGGTTGCGAGAATTTGTTCCTTTTGAGGGAACGAGTGCGGAATTGGCTGAAAAATTAACGATGCTCGGTTTGGAAGTCGAAGAAATTTTTAATCCTTTTAGCAAAATTGTTTCTATTCGTGTCGGGCATGTGTTGGAGTGTACAGTTCATCCCAATTCCGAACATCTTTCGCTTTGTCGTGTTAATCTTGGCGACAAAATTGTACCGATTGTTTGCGGAGCAAAAAATGTAGCAGCGGGGCAAAAAGTTGCCGTTGCTCCGGTTGGTACGACAATGCCCGGCGGTATGGTTATTAAAGAAGCCAAATTGCGGGGGGAAGTGTCATCGGGAATGATTTGTTCCGAGTCCGAGCTGGAATTGGCACAGGAAAGTGACGGCATTATGATTTTGGAGGATTCTGCCGTTGTGGGTATGCCGCTGGTGGAATGGTTGGACTTGGAAAATTGCGTATTTGATGTGAGTATTACGCCGAATCGGGCGGATTGTTTGAGTGTTTTGGGGATTGCCCGTGATTTAAGTGCTGCTTTTGATTTGCCGTTGAATTTACCGAATTGTGAGCTGAAAGAATGTGAAGAAAAAACTGTCGATTTGCTCGGCGTGGAAGTTGAAAATTTACAAGACTGTCCGTTGTACGCAGCTCGTATCGTGAAAAACACAAAAGTTCTCCGCTCACCCGATTGGTTGCGTTATCGCTTGCAGGCTGTTGGTTTGCGGTCAATCAACGCTATTGTTGATATTACAAATTTTTTGATGTTGGAAACAGGACAGCCTCTGCACGCCTTTGATTTTTCTTTGCTTGAGGGAGGAAAAGTTTTTGTTCGTCGATCGAAATCCGGCGAAAAACTGACTACGCTTGACGGTAAAGAGCGAGCCTTGCAAGAAAATGATTTGGTGATTGCCGACAGTAAAAAGGCGATTGCTCTTGCCGGAGTTATGGGCGGTGAAAATACCGGGATTACGGATTCTTGTTGCAATGTTTTGTTGGAATGTGCGGTTTTTTACCCGCCGCTTATTCGCAAAACAGCCAGAAGGCTCGGTATTTCTACCGATTCTTCTTTTCGTTTTGAACGCGGTGTTGACCGCCTGCAAACTGATTTTGTGCTGGACAGGGCGGCTTCGCTGATTGCGGAACTGAGTGGCGGAAAAGTGTTGTGTGGTAAAGTAAAGCAGGCAGCTCAGGAAGTTTGTCCGACGACCATTTCTTTTACGCCGCAACGGGCAAGAGATTTGCTTGCACTTGAAGTATCCGATAAATTTTGTCGGGATTTGCTGATTCGTTTGGGTTGTAAAGTTGAAACGGCGACGCTGCCGTGGCAGGTTGTTTCGCCTTCATTTCGTTTTGATTTGGAGCGGGAAGCGGATTTGATTGAAGAAATCGGGAGAGTGTGGGGGATGGACAAAATCCCGACTTGTTTGCCGCAAATTCGCAAAAATCAGCAGTCGCATAATGCCGTCAGTGAATACAATTTTTGGCAGCAGGTGAAGCGTTGGGCAAAGGGAATCGGGCTGCATGAGTGTATAAATTATAGTTTTCTTTCAGGGGCGGAGCTGCAAAAACTGGGGCTTTCGCCGTTCGGTCAGGCTCGAGTTTTTAATCCGCTTACAGATGAGCAGGATACTTTGCGACCGGAGATTTTACCGGGACTTTTTGAAAATGTTCGTCGGAATTTGGCTCAAGGGCATAGCCGCCTGCGTTTTTTTGAAGTGGCACGCATTTTTAAGGAAGACAGCGGTAGCGAATCCGGTATTCGGGAAAAGAATCATTTGGCAATATTATTGAGCGGAAGTCGAGAACAGGGCGGATTTGCTAGTGAAAATTCGGTAAATGTCGATTATTTGGATTTAAAAGGTGTGTTGGAGCATTTTGCCGCTTCCTTTCATTTGCTGAAGACGGATTATGTAATGGCAGCAGAGCATGAGTATTTGCAGCCGGCTGTAGAGTGGCGGATTGGCGACAAAATTTGTGGAATTTTGGGAATGTTGAAACCGGATTTGGCAGAACATTATAATGCTGTTGCTGAACTGTGGTGTGCGGAGATTGATTTGGACGGTTTGCAATCGCAAAAAATTGTGTTTTCACCGTTGCCTCGTTTTCCGTATGTACAGCGGGATATGACGTTGATTGCCGGACAGGAGTTGCATTTTTCCGATGTAGAACGGGAGCTGAATGTTTTTCACGCCGATTTGCTGGAAAGCGTAGATCTTTTGGATATTTATACGCCTGATGGCGGTACGGATAAACATCTTACCTTACGGTTTACTTATCGCCATTTGGAAAAAACGCTCAAAGATAAGGAAGTCGATAAGGTACATACTCGTTTGGGCTTGCATCTGCTTGAGAAATTAGCTGTTCGATTTCCTTAAGCGTGGGTTTTGGTGCAGGAATGGAAGAAAACCAATATTATAAAATTGGTGAAGTTGCTCGCAAGCTAGGTGTGGAAACGTCGGTTTTGCGGTATTGGGAAAATGAATTTTCTGAACTTCAACCTCGCCGTACCAGTAGCGGACAACGTCTATATTCCGAGCAGGATTTGCAACTAGCTCAAATTATTTACAATTTGCTTTATATCGAAAAAATGACAATCGCGGGAGCGAAAAAACGTCTTGAACTGCCCAAATTCGTTCCAAATACAAATTTACAAATAAGTAAAAATCCTGAATTATTGCCGGAAATTATTGCAGAATTAAACCGCATTCGAACTTTGCTGAAATAATATTTTGATAGCAAACTGTTTTTTAGTTATTTTTTATTGTATTTTAGAAAATATTTTTTTCAAATTACAAAAAGTGTCTTTTGTGCAAAATACATCAAGAACAAAAAAAATAAAATGAATATGTTTTTTACTTTTTTAAAATTATTAAAATTTTAATAATTACAGAAAATAACTTGTAGATTACTTGCCGTTCTTATTTCTGATAAATATGCCGACTTCCAAATCTTGTGTTTCGCAGCAAAAAAAGACTTCCGTGCCGGAATGAACTTTTTCAAGTCTTTCGCCTCGTTTATTTTCAAGACTGTAATCCGTTTTTTGTAACTGCGGTCTTTGCATTCCGGGCAAGATCAATTCTATTGTATCACTTGCTGCCCACTGTGATTTGACACTGATTTTCCATACGCCCTGTCGTATTTTTTCGTCAATTCGTCCGACAATTTGCGGGCGGTTTGGGTTCGGTTGTGCCAAAATTTTTGATTCGGATAAAAAAAATCCCGTTCCCAGCGGTCGGGTTGTGGTTTTTGTTAGTTCCGTCATATATTCAGGTAAATTAAAATTCTGTTCCGCCTGAATGTGGTCAAGAGCCGTACGGTATACATCAACAACCGGAGCAAGATAGGATGAGGTTTTCATTCGTCCTTCGATTTTTAGAGAATGTATTCCCAGATTTGTCAGTTCAGGCAAATACGGTAGTAGACATAAGTCTTCGGCACTGAAAAAATGAGTAAAATCTCCATTTTGTATAACTTTCCAGATTTCTTTGTTGCGTTGTTTTTCTTCTACCCAAAGTTCTGTCGGTCGATAATCAAAGCGACAAGGATGTGAACATTCACCAAGATTTGCCGCTCGTCCGTTAAGATAAAAACTGAGTAAACACCGCCCCGAAATTGCCATACACATTGCTCCGTGTACAAAAATTTCAAGCTCCATATCCGGAGCGGCTTTGCGAACAGCTGCCAAAGCTTCGCGGTCAAGTTCGCGAGCCAAATTGACTCGATTGATTCCCAGTTCTTTCCAAAAGCGAACGGATTCGCTGTTGGAAGTATTTGCTTGTGTGCTGAGATGAACGGGAATTTGCGGAGTGATTTTTTGTGCCAGCCTTAAAACTCCGGGGTCGGCGATAATCAGTCCGTCAACGCCAATGTCTGTAAGCATTTCAAGCTCGGCACGAACACGGTCGAGATGTTGCTCCCAAGCCAAGATATTTAGGGCATAATATATTTTTATCTGCCGTTCATGGGCAAGTTCTATTGCCAGTCGCAAATCTTCAATGGAAAATCCGGTTGAGGCGGTACGCAAACTAAGTTCGTTTCCGCCCAAATATACGGCATTAGCTCCGTAATACAAAGCGGTTTTCAATTTTTCCATATTGCCGGCTGGGACAAGGAGTTCGGGAATGTGAATCATCGGTCGGTATTTTTTAAATGACTGCTGAAAATACAGCTTTTACGAAACAATAATCGGAAGTCCGTTTGCAATGCGGTAATTTTTCATAGTTTGTACGATTTCGTAAGGAATCGCCAGATTGGACTTACCGGTTCCCAAGAAAATATCGGGTTTGACACTGCCGTGAAAATCAGAGCCTCCGCTTACCAAAAGCCTTAATTTTTTGGCAAGTTTGTCATATTGTTCGCATTGTTCAGGAGAATGCAGCGGATAATATACTTCCAGTCCGTCCAGTCCATAGCTTTGCAAAGTTTTTAAAACAGTTTCGGTTTCATTAATCGGCAGGGAAAGAGAGTACGGGTGAGCTAAAATCACGGTCGCACCGTCGGTTTTGAGCGTTTCAATAGCAACCTTGGGCGGTAGTTTCATTTTGGGAACATGGGCTTTTTTGCCCGCTCCCAAATATTCCTGAAAAGCGGTTTTTACATCGGGAACAATGCCTCGTCTCATCAGTACGCGAGCGATATGTGGGCGACCAATACTGCTTTTTTCATCTTGTACCATTTCCGCCAATTCGTCATAAGAAATGTAAATTCCCAAATCGGCAAGTTTTTGCAAAATTCGTTGATTGCGGGTGAGTCTGTCGTCTCGCAGGCGTTGCAAAACGGCGTTTAAATTTGGAGATGTCGGCGAAACCCACAGTCCTACAATGTGCATAATTCCTGATTTAAAATCTATGCTCAATTCACAACCGGGAATAATTTCCACTCCGTATTTTTTTCCAGCAGTCAATGCTTCGGCAAGTCCTGCCGTTGTGTCGTGGTCGGTCAAAGCAAGACAACGTAAGCCAATGTCGGCGGCTTTGGCGACCAGTTCTTTGGGGCTTAGTGTTCCGTCGGAAGCAGTTGAATGGGAATGGAGGTCAATTTCCGGTTTCATCGGGATAAAAGGCTATTTGTAACGGTAGGTAATTCGACCTCTGGTTAAATCATAGGGGGAGAGTTCGACTTTAACCTTGTCGCCGGGCAGGATTCGGATATAAAATTTACGCATTTTTCCTGAAATATGTCCCAAAATTTCGTGGTCATTGTCCAGTTTGACTTTAAACATCGCATTCGGCAATGCTTCTTCCACTGTTCCTTCGACTTCAATACATTCTTCTTTTGCCATATCGCTCCTCTTTATAAAAAGTTCCATTTTCCGCTGCAAAATTTCGGCTAGCCTGTTTACAAAAAAAAAGCTAGATTGTTCTTTGTTTTTTGCAAGGCAGCTTTTTCATAAGTTGTCATACCTTGCACAGTATTTATTTCCTGTCAAATAAAGTCTTTTAAATAAAGACAAAAAAGCGTTTTTTCGGTAATTTTATTTTTTAATAAATATTTAAAATCGACATCAACAAAAGTGATAAAAATGATAAATATTAACGAACAGGTGAAAAAACTTTTATCGGAAACCAAGACTGAAAAAGCTGCAATTCCGCAGGAACTTGATCTTGTCGAAATGCCGCTTGAAGGTTTGGCGGCGTATTGGCTGGCAATTTATAAATCGATGAAAGGCAAGCGAGACAAAAAATTTTTGCTTAGTGAGGCAACGCATTCTTCCGAGCGATTTATTTCTTATCTTTTGGAACTGTGTGCTTCAAATTTGCCGGTTGAAGATGTTGTAAGACTTGCTCATGTTCGTCAAGAAACACTTTTACGAGATTTGGAACGTAAGCTGGTTATTATGTCGATTGCGGTTTTGGGCATTGCCGCTAATGAAAATCCACAAAAAGTAATGCTTCGTTTTTTGTCCAAATTTTCCGTGCCGCCAATTTTTGAAAAACAGGTTTTTGAGTTGGTACAGCTGGTTATCAATAATTTGAGCGACCCGAATTTTAACTCTGCCAAGTTTTTTTGCGTTGATCACCGTCTTAAAACGGAAAATCTTATTATCAATTTGATTTTTTACTGTATGTATCTTCGCAGGCAAGAGTCGGAAATCATTACAAAAATTTTGCCTGCAATCCGTTCGCATTATTTTCGGGAAGGACTTACGCTTACACAAGATGGTTTTGATCTCGATTTTATCAAGTTTCGCCTCAAATTGCAGGAACAGGAAATCTTGCAGGAAACAAAACTTAAATCGGAAATGTCGATAGGACTGTGTGCCGCTATTAAATCGGGTATTAGCTATGATGATAGCCACCTTATCGCTAAATCCTATATGCACTAACATGTCGGAATATCTTGTAAATCAAGCCTTTTTTTTTGCTTCAAATTTAGACAGACTGAAAGAAAATAATCAGCTTCGTAGGCGAGCGGATTTTTCGCAGGGCTGTGAACTTTTTATTCAAACTGAAGAAAATCGTCTGCTCAACCTTGCCTCCAACAATTATCTCGGATTGGCACAAAGCCCGCTTCTTATGCGTGCCGCTCAAGCCGCAACAGAGCGATACGGCACTTCAAGCGGCGGTTCGCGGCTGGTAAGCGGTAATTTTCGTCTGCTTAATGAGTTGGAAAACGAGTTGTGTCTGTTTCACAAAAGGCGGTCGGCTTTGGTTTTGGCTTCGGGCTATGATATGAATATCGCCCTTTGCACCGCACTTGCCGGACGCGAGAGTATTGTTTTTTGTGACAAACTCAATCACGCCAGCATTATCGACGGGGTTTTACTTTCTCGTGCCAAACTTGTTCGTTACCGCCATGGCGATATGGAACACCTTGCTTTTTTGTTGCAAAAATACAAACAGGCAAAACATAAAATTTTGATTACGGACAGCGTTTTCAGTATGGACGGCGACCTTGCCGATTTGCCGCAAATCGCCAAACTGTGCAAAGAAAATGATGTTCTCAGTATCGTTGACGAAGCTCATGCCGTCGGTGTTTTCGGACAGGGTTGCGGACTTGTCGCTGCCTGTGATTTGCTGGGAGAAATTGATATTATAATGGGGACTTTCAGCAAGGCGTTTGGTTCGCAGGGCGGCTATATTTGCGGCGATACGCCTCTTGTGGAAACAGTGGTTAATTTCGGTCGCCCGTGTATGTTTTCGACTGCACCGTCTCCTGCCGTTGTCGGAGCGAGTCTTGCGGGGCTTGATTTTATAAAAAACAGTCCCCAAACGGCGGTCCGCCTTTTGTCGATTGCCGAAAAAGTACGCACTGTTCTTAAGGATTTGGGTTTTGAGATTGGAGCAAGTGCGAGTCAAATCGTGCCGATTATTTTGGGGCGAAATGAAACAGTTTTAGAGGTGCAAAGTCGACTTCGGCAAAACGGAATTTTTACCGCGGCAATTCGTCCGCCTGCCGTACCGCAAAATACCGCTCGACTTCGTCTTGCCCTGCGAGCGGATTTGCAGGTCGAGCATATTGATTCTTTTTTTAACGCAATGCAAAAAATCCGAACAAACAGGCAGGATAAATTGTGAAAACAATGACCTTTGTTTCCGGTTGGGGCGGATTTTTAGAGCTTTTTCCCAAGCTCAAACCGCAGCGTTTTTTGCTGCCGTTTGTCGATTTTTCTTCAAAAGAAATCAGACGGGAAATTGCAATGCCGCAAACGGAAATCTTGGTTGGCTGGTCTTTTGGAGCTTTTTGTATTCTTTTAGATCTTCCCAAGTTGGCAAGGCTATATTCCCAAATCGTGTTGCTTGCTCCTTTTTTGAATTTTCAAAATGGACAAACTCCGGTCGCAATGCAGCGGTTGCAAAAAGCGGTTGCAACCCGTCCGCAAACGGCATTCAATGCTTTTTGGCGAGCGTGCGGCTGCCCGTTTTCATTTCAAATTCCTGTAAAATATTTTCCCGCTTTGCAGGCAGGGCTTACGGAAATTTTGCAAAGTGAATTTATGCCTGAGCTGTTTTTGGGAGATAATTTAACAATCGTAAACGGCGGACAGGATACAATCGTTCCGCCTGAAGCAAATCATTTTGCAAAATTTTATCCGCGGGCAAAAATGCGGATACTGCCTCAAAACGGACACTGGTTTTGTGCCGAGCAAATTTATGAGTTTTGCCGATGAAAGAGCGAATAAAAAAAGCCTTTGACCGTGCGGCGTTGACTTATGGCGACTCCGCCAAGTTGCAAAAACAAATTGCCCAAAAAACAGTCGCCGAAATTCCTTCCAAAAAGTATGACCGTATCGTGGAAATCGGTTGCGGAAACGGACAAAGTACGCTTAGCTTGCAGCGTTTTTCTACTGCAAAAATTTTTGCACTCGATCTTTCTCCAGCGATGTTGAAGCAAGCCAAAAAAAATTGTCCGGGCGGATATTTTTTTGTTGCTGACGGGGAAAATCCGCCGTTTCGACCCAAAACATTTGACCTGCTTTTTTCAAGTTCTTGTCTGCAATGGTATATAGAGCCTCAAAAATCAATTCCTCAACTCTTGCAACTTTTAAAAAAAGACGGATTTTTTTCTATAAGTCTTTTTGTGTACGGCACTTTTGCAGAAATTTTATACTGTAAAAAAATGACTGGATACGGTTCTGTTCTTGATATGTTTGATGTTGAATATTATGTTCGTCTTTTTCAAAAATATGCACAAGTAAAAAAATACAATGTACAAAATTATACTCTTTTTTATCCGTCTTTTTTTGATTTTGTAAAAGAAAATAAAAAAGCCGGAACTTTTGTAACAAAAAATCCGGTTTATAAAAATAAAATAAAATTGCAAAATTTTATCGAAACATATAATTCGTGTTATAGAAAAAACGGGCAAATACCTTTTTCTTATACCGTTTTATATATAAGCGGAACGGTGTAAATATTATACATAATATTTTTTATTGTTTTAAAATTACTTGTTTCTGTCGTTGCAAAATGTTTGGAATAATTTTAGGGATAATAAAATTTAGATGCGGAGGTTTGGGTATGCAAATGAAAAAAAATATTTTTATGGCGGTATCGTTGCTTTTTGTTCTTTTTTATGTCAGTACGCTCTTGGCTGGGAATATTGAAGAAATAACGAAAAAAGCCAAAGCCGGCGATGCAGACGCTCAACTTGAGCTTGGTTTGATGTATTTTAGAGGTGAAGGTGTTTTAAAAGATCCCAAGCAATTTTTTTATTGGTGTAAAAAATCAGCCGAACAGGGGCATGCAGGCGCTCAAAATTTGCTTGGCTTGATGTATAAGGAGGGTGAAGGTGTAGCCCAAGATTATAAGCAGGCTTTTTATTGGTGTAAAAAATCAGCCGAACAGGGGCATGCAGGCGCTCAAGCTTTGCTTGGTGCGATGTATAAGATGGGTGAAGGTGTAGCTCAAGATTCTAAGCAAGCTGTTTATTGGTGGAAAAAATCAGCCGAACAGGGGTATGCAGACGCTCAAGCTTTGCTTGGCGCGATGTATAAAAAGGGTGAAGGTGTAGCTCAAGATGATAAGCAGGCTTTTTATTGGTGGAAAAAATCAGCCGAACAGGGGCATGCAAAAGCTCAATTTGGTCTCGGCATGTGTTATTCGGATGGAATAGGTGTAGAGAAAAATTATAAAAAAGCGAAAGAGTGGTTGGAAAAAGCACATGGAAACGGCTACCCGGAAGAGGAAATTAAAGAAATTTGGGATAAGTATGAATTGTGGAAATATTAAAGATCGTGTTGCGGTAAATGTTTTTTAATTTTGTAAAATAAGCCGATAAAAATTTTTGTCGGATAAAATTTTCGTTGGCAAAAGGGTGTATTTTTCAGAAAAAAGCAAGGCTGACAGCTTGACGAAAGTTCTTTTTTGCCGTTAAAGTCCATTTTTTTTCTAGGAGGAAAAATGAAAAGAACATATCAACCAAGCAAATTACGCAGAAAAAGAGTGCATGGATTTTTGGTGCGTTCCAGAACTAAAAATGGTAGAGCTGTTTTGAAAAGCAGAAGAGCAAAAGGACGCAAAAGATTAACCGTTTAGTTTTTTCCCGTGCATATCGTCTTCTTACACGACCCCAGTATGAGCTATGCTATCAACGGGGTCGTCGATTTTTTTTGCCGGATTTTATTGTCTATGTCCGCAAAAGGCTTGTGTCCGAACAAAGCAGACTCGGACTTACCGTCAGTAAAAAAGTCGGGAATGCGGTGCAGCGAAATAAAGTTAAAAGACTTGTGCGTGAGGTTTTTCGGCTTCACGTTTCCCAACTTCCTTTTGCAGTGGATATGATTTTTATTCCCAAACGCAACGCTACTTCATTTTGTTTTGCCGAAATAAACAGGCAATGGGAATTTTTGGTCAAAAAAATACAATCGTAATAATTTGTAAGCGTAGCCAATTTCGTATGAACCGCATTTTTCAAATACTCATTCGTTTTTATCAGCTCGTTGTTTCTCCGATTTATACACCTTGTTGCCGATTTTATCCGAGCTGTTCCGAATATGCACGGCAAGCGTTTGCGGAATACGGGGTTTTAAAGGGCAGCCGGCTGACGCTTTTTCGTCTTCTTCGTTGCCAACCTTTTTGTCGCGGTGGATTTGATCCCGTACCATCTTTAAACAAACAATCTCTTAACAGGCATTAAATATGGATAATCAACGAGTTTTACTGGCAGTTTCTCTTTCTTTGGCGGTCTTGATTTTTTGGAATATTTTTTTCCCGCCGCCGCAACCTGTCGTTCCGGTTTCTGGTTCCAAAATCGAAACGCTTTTGCCGGAACAAGCCGTTTCTAAACCGACTCAAGTCGAAAAGTTGCAAACACAAAATTTAAACGATTTCCGTCCCGGACGGGAAATAAAAGTAGAAACGCCGCTTTATTCGGCGGTTTTTGCAGAAAACGGCGGAATTTTGCAATCATTTTTTCTCAAAAAACACAAGCAAAGCGTGGAAGCGAATTCTTTAAATATCAACCTTGTTCCTGCGGTTGCTCGCAATAAAGCTCCTTTTGGACTGATTTGGAATACAAGTCAGACTTGGCAAAATGCAGTTTGGACTTCTTCGTCGCCTGATATACAAATAAAAGACGGTGAAGAGGCGACACTTGATTTTATTGCTACTGTAAATGGATTGCAAATTTATCGTCAAATTATATTTAATGGCAGTACTTACGGTATAAAAGAAAAAACATATCTTACAAACACATTGCAGACATCAGTTAGCGGATTATTTTCTTATTCTCTTGCAACCGCAGAGCTCGCCCAAGACAATAATGAATATAACAAAATGCAAATAGCATATATGGGAGAAAGTGGACGGGAAGAGGAAGAAGATATAAAAGATCTTGCACTTGGATTTCCTCAAAAACCGGAAACGGCAAAATGGATAGGGGCTGGAAATAATTATTTTCTTGTTGCAATTGTTCCGCAATCAGAAATGATTGTACGTACTAAATTTGAAGATGAAGCATATCGTATTACATCCGGAACGAATATAACACTGATTCCCGGACAAAAAACAACATTGCAACTTGATTATTATTTGGGTCCAAAGATAAAACAGGAACTGAAAAAAATGCCGAACGATTTGGTAAATGCCATTCGTTACGGTTGGACAGATATTATTGCCAAGCCGCTTATGCAGTTTTTACATTTTCTTAATAGTTATACACAAAATTATGGATTGGCTATTATTTTATTGACAATTGTTATTAAAATCATTTTTTGGCCTCTTTCGCAAAAAAGCTATAAATCTATGGAGCAAATGAAGAAAATTCAGCCGATGATGATGCAAATTCGGGAAAAATATAAAGACAACAGAGAGCAGATGAATGCTGAAATGATGCATTTGTACAAAACATACAAAATCAATCCTGCCGGCGGTTGTTTGCCGATGTTGTTGCAAATTCCCGTTTTTATTGCTTTGTATCAGGCGTTGCTCGCTTCGGTCGAACTTCGTCATGCCTGTTTTATCGCTCATATTCCGTTTACGGATATTGCGTGGCTTACCGACCTGTCGTCAAAAGACCCGTATTATATTACGCCTATTGTTATGGGACTTACCATGTTTTTGCAGCAAAAAATGTCTCCGGCACCCGGGGATCCGACGCAGGCAAAAATTATGATGTTTTTACCGCTGATTTTTACTTTCATCTTTTTGAATTTTCCTTCCGGTCTCGTTGTATATTGGCTGGTAAATAATGTTTTATCTATATTGCAACAATGGTTATTAACAAGAAAAAGTGCATAAAAAATGTTACAAAAGTAAGTAGGAAAAAATATTAAGGAGAAAAATGTATGTTGAAAAAATTTGAAGGAAAAACAATTGATGAAGCAATCGAAGCGGCTTGTTCTTTTTTTGGAACCGATAAGAACTCATTGGAAATAGAAATTGAGCAAGAATCGTCCAACGGAATTTTTGGATTGGGAACCAAAAAAGCTGTTATTTTAGCCAAAAGACGAAGTGAAAAACCGCATTATTCCCGATTTAACAACACAAACAATAATTCTAAACACAGCTTTTCGGATTTGGGAGACGAAGATGATTATGACGAAATGGAAGAAAACGGCTCGGCTTACGACCGCTCCTATCATCAAGAAATAAAAATTGAAAATCCGGAAAAGCTGACAGTCTTTTTAAAAGAAACAGTTGCTTCTTTGCTTAAGCCGATTACCACAAGTTATGAATTGGAAATTGATTTGGCAGCTCGTCCGATTTCGGTGCGGATTGACGACCCGGAAAATTCAGGTTTGATTATTGGACGGGAAGGGCAGACGATTGCCGCTTTGCAATATGTTATGAATCGTATTATCGCCAACAAATGGAACTATATGCTCCGCGTGCAGCTGGATACGGGTGATTATCGACAAAAACAGCAGGAAAAACTAGTTGAAATTGCTCTTTCTTTGGCTGAAAAATGCAAAATCACGGGCAGACCTTACAGTACTCGTCCGCTCAGTTCTTTTTATCGTCGGGTTGTACATGTAGCCTTGCAAAACGATAGGGGAATTTTTACCCGCAGCAAAGGCGACGGTCCGATGAAGCGGGTACTAATTCTTCCTAAAAAAGATAGATACTGAATTAATACTTTTTACTATATTGGTAAGTTAAATAAATTTGTGATAAAGTGGATTGTTGTTAAATAACATATTGATTTTGTAATTTTGTTTTGTTGTAAATTATATTTTAGTATCTTTGTAGTGTATGAGTATGCGAACCGTTAATGCCCAAGTCATTCACGAAAAAGTCAGAGATATGATTGTTGAAGCCTGTAGAGTGCTTGATGACAGTGTGCTTGCGGCGATTCAAAAGAGTATGGAGTGTGAAACTTCAAAGGTTGCATGGGAAATTTTGCGGCAGCTGCTTAAAAATGCGGAGTTGGCAAGACATTCCGAATTGGCTTTGTGTCAAGATACGGGAGTGGCTGTTTTTTTTGTGGAACATGGTGAGAGCGTTCGGATTGAAGGCGGTTCGCTGGGTGCGGTTTTAACGGAGGCAGTGGTTGAAGCATACGACAAAGGATTTTTGCGAAAATCAATTTGCCATCCTCTCAGTCGAAAAAATTCCGGCGATAATACACCAGCCGTTATTCATACCGAATTTGTGCCGGGCGATACAATTCGCATTCGTTTTATGCCCAAAGGCGGCGGTTCTGAAAATATGTCCCAAATCGCAATGCTTAAACCGTCTCAAGGTTGGGCAGGGATTAAAGAATTCGTACTTCGTACCGTGGCGGAAGCCGGAGCCAATCCGTGCCCGCCGACGGTTGTCGGTGTCGGAATCGGCGGAACATTTGATCTCGTTCCGAATTTGGCAAAAAAAGCTTTGTTTAGACCTCTAGGTATTCCGCATTCTGACAGAGAAATTGACAAAATGGAAAATGAGCTGTTGGCGGCAATTAACAATCTTGGTATCGGACCTATGGGATTGGGTGGAAAAACAACGGCTCTTGGCGTTCGGATAGCACTTTATCCTTGTCATATCGCAAGCTTGCCTGTTGCAGTTAATATACAGTGCCATTCACACAGAAGCAGGGAGATTGTTGTGTAATGGCAACATATTATTTGACTGCTCCACTCCAGGACGATGATGTAAAAAAAATGCAAATCGGCGATGTCGTTAGTTTATCCGGAATTATTTATACCGCCAGAGATGCTGCTCATAAACTTATTGTCGAAGCACTTGGCAAGGGTGAAGAAGCACCGTTTCCGCTTGTCGGGGCGGTGATTTATTATGTCGGGCCAGCCCCAGCTCCGTCTGGTCATATTATCGGTTCTGCCGGACCGACTACCAGTGGTCGTATGGATGTATATGCACCGCTTTTGTATTCGTTGGGCGTAAAAGCGACGATTGGTAAAGGAAAGCGGAGCGATGAAGTGCGAAAATCTTTGCAGGATTATACGGGCGTGTATTTCGGTGCAACCGGTGGAGTGGGGGCATTGTTGTCGCAATGTATCAAAAAGATGGAAGTGATTGCTTATCCCGAACTTGGTACGGAAGCCGTTCACAGGTTGTTGATTAAAGATTTTCCGTTGCTTGTTGTCAATGATTCGTACGGTGCCGAATTGTACGCCAAAGCGAATTTGGTATTGTAAGCAGTTATTTTTATGAAGGAACAATATGGCACTTTTTAGTAAAGAAGAAGCTCTTGCTTATCATCGTTTTCCCCGTTCGGGAAAAATAGAAGTTGTCCCGACCAAACCCTGCAACAATCAAAAAGATTTGTCGCTTGCTTATTCTCCCGGAGTTGCCGAAGCCTGTTTGGAAATTGCTGCCAAACCGGATACGGCGGCATTTTATACGGGGCGTTCCAATTTGGTTGGTGTTATTTCCGACGGTTCGGCTGTTTTGGGATTGGGAAATATTGGACCGCTTGCCGGTAAACCGGTTATGGAAGGCAAGGGTATTTTGTTTAAAATCTTTGCGGATATTGATGTTTTTGATATTGAGCTTGATACCGAAAACGCTGAGCGTTTGATTGAGATTGTCAAGGCAATGGAACCTACTTTTGGCGGTATCAATCTTGAGGATATTAAAGCTCCTGAATGTTTTTATATTGAAAAGCGGCTCAAAGCGGAAATGAATATTCCTGTTTTTCATGACGACCAGCACGGAACGGCGGTTATTTCAGGAGCAGGACTTTTAAATGCGGCGGAGATTTTAGGACGAAAGCTTGAAGATTTAAAAGTCGTGATTGTCGGTGCTGGTGCTGCCGGAACGGCGTGTGCAGAATTTTATTTGTCTTTGGGGGTTTTACTTTCTAATCTGTTTTTGTTTGATTCCAAGGGGTTAATTTATAAAGGCAGAGAAAATTTAACGGAATATAAAGCCCGTTTTGCACAGGATAAAAATTACGGTTCGTTAAGAGAATGTTTGAAAGGTGCAGATGTATTTTTGGGGCTTTCCAAAAAGGGGTTGCTGCAAGCCGAAATGGTAAAATCAATGAGTGCCGAGCCTATTATTTTTGCATTGGCAAATCCTGAACCGGAAATAAGTTATCAGGAAGCAAAAGCTGCCAATCCGAAATGTATTATGGGAACGGGACGGACAGATTATCCGAATCAAATTAACAATGTGTCTGGTTTTCCGTATATTTTTCGTGGAGCGTTAGATGTTGAAGCAACTTGTATTAATGAAGAAATGAAAATTGCCGCTGCCAAATCACTTGCCGCACTTGCCAAAGAAGCCGTCCCTGCGGAGGTTTGCAAGGCATACGGAGTAAAAAGCCTTGTTTTTGGGCGAGATTATATTATTCCCAAACCTCTCGATCCCAGAATTTTGGAATGGGAAACACCGGCTGTTGCACAGGCTGCTATGGATTTTGGCGTGGCACGAAAGAAAATAGCGGATATGCAGGCGTACAGGCAGGCTTTGCGTGAACGCCTGTGGCAAAGCCGTGAGCGGATAAATGCTTTTGTAAAGAATTACGGCTAGTTTCGTCGGTACTAAAATAAGTAAATTTTTACGAAAAAAGTATTATTTTGTAAAATTTTTATTTGTAATTGTTTGCAGCAGCCTTGCTTATCATATCTTTTTTGAGTTGCCATAAGTCTTGTGTGAGTGAAACATGATAAATATGCGGATTGACTAGGCGTTTAACTCCAATGTTAAGTTGGGCGATGTCTTTTTGGCGACGATGGCAAATTGTCTCAAGTGTGTCTTTTTCCTGAACGGCTTTGCCTTGTATCCAAACAGGAGTTAGTAATTCTTCAGCTTGCGTTATCTGCGTTTTTGGGAGCAGTCGTTTGATTTGTGCTTCTTGCGGGTGGCGAAGTGTGATTGTTTGATTTTCAAGCGGATTTTCCGTTTCCAATCCGACCAAATCGACATTTGCACAATTTTGCTTGTCGTACAGTCTCCAGACTTTTTTGGCTCCGGGATTGATAGTTTTGCGTGGAGATTCGGATATTTTTATTGCCGGAACCCACATATTGTCTTTTTGAATGGCGGTGAGTTTATATACGCCGTCCAGTGCCGAACTGCCTGCGGAAGTAATAAGTGAAGTACCGACACCAAAAACCAGCCTTTTTATCAGTTCGTCGGCATCAAGTCCCCACTGCGATGCTTCCTGTGAAATTTGGCTTAAAATTTGCCAAATCATAATTTCGTCCAATTGATTGGAAAGTACGATGCAGGTATCTGGAAAACCGGCTTTATTGAGTTCTTTGGCACATTGCATACTTAAATAAGCCAAATCTCCCGAATCAAGACGAATGCCGATTGGCTTATAGCCTTTTTTTTGTAATTTTTCAAAAACCCGTATGGCATTCGGCAGTCCGCTTTTCAGAGCGTTGACCGTGTCGATAAGTAGCAAACAGTTGTCAGGATATAGGTCGGCATACGCTTCAAATGCTCCGAGTTCTCCTTCGCCCAAAGCAATAAATGCTTGAATAAGGCTGTGTGCCAGCGTGCCGGCAGCCTGTTTGCCCAGTAAATGTGTTATGCCGACATTGGAGCTGCCGCTGACTCCGCCGATAAATGCTGCTCGAACGCCGCTATTTCCGGCAGTTCCTTGTGCACGGCGAAGTCCGAATTCTAAAATCGGTCTACCTTGGGAGGCTTCAATCATGCGTGCCGCTTTGGTGGCAATGAGGGTTTGGTGGTTAAGTGTATTTAAAAACGGTGTTTCTAAAATTTGGAGTATGGCAAAATCGCCACGCAGTATGGCTAGCGGAGTACCGGGGTGAATAACTCTCCCTTCCGGAATAGCCTGAATGGAAATGGAGTCAAAATTGCCGTTTGCTTTGAGCCAGTGTAAAAAATCTTCTTGAAAAATACTTTTGCCCGTTGGTGAAGTTTGCGACCGCAGGCAGTCGAGGTCCTGATCTGTAAAGCGGAGACCTTCAGTCCAATCCAAAAAAGAACCCATTCCGGCACTGATGCAAAAACCGGCTTGGTGCGAGCCGTAGTCGGGATAATTGCGAAAAAAATAATCGAACTGAACCTGTTTTGTATGGATACCGTGTTTGAAGTACAGCTGTGCCATACTGAGTTGATACTGGTCGGTAAAAAGTAATCCTTCACTAATTTTTCTGTTCATAGTAAAACTCTTTTTTGGGTGTTTGAGTGTCGAAATTCGTATGTATACCTATTTAAGCAAAATGCCATTTTAAACATTATATGGCAAGGAAGATTTTAAATTAAATAAAAATTATTTTTTCTGGAAAAGATTCTTGATTTTTTCCCGTTCGTTGTCTACTTGTCAACATATTTATATGGTTAAGATTTCACATATTATACTTGTTTTTTCGTTTTATATTTTTAAAATAGGAAAAAATAAGGCTTGAATTTAGCGGGGCTGGCGTTTTTGGTAGAAAAATTTAAAAGGACGCAATTTGTTTGTAACTGGTGTCAAAGAACAAAAATAGATTTTTTGTCGTAAAAATTGATTTTTATCATAAAATTTGTGTGATTCGGCACTGAAAACCAAGGTGGAGAAAATGGTAGGAAATAAACAGCAACAACGGGAAAAACTTGAAAAAACGATGAGTCCTCTTTCTGTTTGGGCTCTTGCTTTGGGTGCGATTATTGGTTGGGGGTGTTTTGTTTTGCCCGGAATACGGTTTTTGCCCGATTCCGGTCCGCTTGCCGGTATTATCGGTTTCTTTTTAGGTGCAGCTCTTTTATGCACGGTTGCTCTTTGTTACAGTATTTTGATTAAAGCATATCCGGTTGCGGGCGGTTCGTTTACTTATGCTTATATCGGTTTTGGGGTAACTTCCGGGTTTATTTGCGGTTGGGCGTTGGTACTTGGTTATCTTTGTGTTATTGCAGCCAACGGAACGGCTATCGCTCTTTTGACCCGTTTTGTTTTGCCGGGTGTTTTTAATGTCGGTTATCTGTATTCAATAGCGGGTTGGGATATTTATGCGGGTGAAATGGCTGTTATTTCCGCCGCATTTATTTTGATTGCATATATGAATTTTCGCGGAATGGATTTTGCCGCTACTTTACAGGTTTATCTTGCTCTTGCTTTGTTGGCGGGCGTTGTTATTTTAGGTGTCGGAGCTGTAAGTTATGATGACCCGCTTATCGGTAAAAGTTCGTTGGAAAATTTAAAGCCGTTTTTTGCTTCTGACCGTACTCCTTTTGCGGCGGTTATTGCTATTTTAGCTGTTACTCCTTGGCTTTTTGTTGGTTTTGATACTATTCCGCAAACCGCGGAAGAATTTGATTTTCCTCCTAAAAAATCGCGTATGTTGATGATTTCTTCAATTTTATGCGGTGCCGTTATATATTCTATCGTACTTTTGGCGGTAGCTTTTGTTATTCCTTATCCTGAGTTGCTTAAGGGAAATCACCCGTGGGCAACCGGTTATATCGCCAGTTTGATTTTTGGTCGTTGGGGCGGTGCCGTTTTGGCTGTGCCTGTTTTGGCTGCTATTTTTACCGGTATGAACGGTTTTTTTATGGCTACAACGCGTTTGTTGTTCAGTATGGGACGGGCGGAATTTTTGCCGTCTTTTTTCAGTAAAGTTCATTCAGAATTTAATACGCCGGTTAATGCTATCGTTTTTACTCTATGTTTAACGATTATTGCTCCGTGGTTCGGGCGTTCTGCTTTAAACTGGATTGTGGATATGTCCGCTATGGGAACGGCTCTTGCGTATTTGTATTCTTGTATGACTGCTTATAAATATATTGATCGGCATCCGGAAGTACCGGAAGCAAGTTGGGGAAAGTCGGTTGCTGTTGTTGGTATCGCGACTTCTGTTGTTTGTTTTTTTCTGCTTGCCATTCCCGGTTCTCCGGCAGCAATTGTTTATGAATCTTGGGTTGCATTGTTTATTTGGATTGGTATCGGTGGGTGTTTTTATTTCAGCCGTATTTTTATTTTGAAAAAAATACCTGTGCATACTATGAAATATATGATACTCGGCAAAACCGACCGCCCTCTTCTTTTTTGTTCCGAAGAAGAGGAAAAATAATTATATAATTTATGGGATTGTGGTTTCAAATAGAGTAGTTTGTATGAATAAAAAACCGGATTCTTTGTAAAGAGTCCGGTTTTCTTATTTAAAAGATTTTATATGAACGATATTAAAAAGTATTGGTGAGATTATATTTTTCCGTCCGTTGGAAATAACGGACGGGAAAATATGAATTAAACTGTGATATAATTGTTTTGATTTTTATATATAAATTTTTACCATGAAAAACGTACACCGCAAGTTAGACGTAAACCATCTTTATCAATACCGAATGTTTTTCTTTCATCAAACAGGTTGTCGCCTGTAATCCATAAATTCATATAATCTGCAATTTGTTTTGAAATATTGGCACTCAGTATAAAATTATCCTTATCTCCGTCAGCATCAGCCTTGTAATAGTACTCATATTCTCCTCTGAGTTCCGTTGTCAGTCCAATATCTTCATTATGATACCGGAGCATTGGAGTAAGTCTATGTGAAACCGGTTCGTCGATTGCTCTTTTTGAATCTTTATTTTCTATGTTATAAAAACCGTAGCCGAGGTCAACCAGTAATTCATCGGTGATATAATACTTTATTTTTGTTTCAATTCCTTGGATTGTGCTTTTTACACTATTGGCATACGTCCAAACTGGTTTTCCGTTAAATCTTGTTTTGGTATTGTACCAACGGATTCCGTCTTTAAAATCATTTCTAAAAACAGAAATACGGCTGAAGAAATTATTGTTAAAACGTTTTTCAATACTTAAACGTATCGTTTGAGATTTTTCAGGTTTCAGGTTCGGATTTCCGAATACCCATGTTCCTCCGAAGTATCTGGCAAAATATGTTTTTTTATAGAGATTTTCCATACTTGGAGCTTTAAATGCTGTTCCTCCCGAGGCTCGTACCTGTAACGTATCTGTAATTTTCCACAGTAGGCTCAGCTTTGGATTCCATTCATCTTTCCATTGACTGTGGTAATCCATGCGTAGTGCAGGCACTGCAATAAAATTGTCTGTAACGGCGATTTCGTCTTGAATAAATAGATTGTTTGAATATACATTGGCGGAAAAAGTATCGGCACCGGACAATTTAAGAGATTCACCTATCCGCTGATAGCCGAAAGTTAACAGATTGCTGTCTCCTACTTGTCTGGTATATATTATTTCTTCTTCATCACGGCGACCGTTTTCTTTTGTTGATTTGCTTGCAATATGATGTATATGTTTATCGTTTCTGAAAATTCCTTTTGTTTTTAACGTTGAATATTCATCTATATTCCAGTCAAAATACAGTGCATAATCTTGATAATCCATAGTTCTGGGTGATGACGGAACTTCATGTTGACTGATTTTTACATCAAAACCGAGTTTGGTATATTCTCCAAGATCGAATCCCAATTTTCCTGAGAATGAATCTTCTTCATTTCCTTTATTGTCGGTGTATGACCTTTTGTATGAGTATAATTGTCGCAGGTTGCCGAGTTTGAAACCGACAGAAGCATCTTGAGTATTTGTATTTATATTTTTGTCTTTATTTTTTTTGACAGAGTATGTGCCGCCAACGCCGGCTGTAAATGTATCGGGGGCTTTTTTGGTGATGATATTAATAACGCCGCTCATGGCATCGCTGCCGTATAAAAGAGAATTGGCTCCTTTTATGATTTCAATGCGTTCAATATTGCTTGCCGGAATTTCTGATAAAGGGAAACGTGCATTGGCTCTGTTGCCGTCAATCAGAACAAGAGTACGGTCTGAACCGGAACCGTTAATAGCATACGTCTCACTATAAGTATGATTGGAGCCGCTAATAGTTATTCCCGGCACCCAGCGAAGTGCTTCAAGTGCGTTTGTCGCGTTTTGCATTTTTATTTCTTCAGCTGTAATGACTGTCGTTTCTTCAGGTACATCTGCCAAAGTATGCTCCGTTTTAGTGGCTGTAACTACAACGGCATCAAGTTCTTTATCAATTTGATTCGCTTTGGATTTTGTTTCTTCAGCCTGTGTTATACCCCCCCCTAGCAAAAATAGTGCCGTAAAAATAAGTACAAAATGTTTTTTCATTATGTTCTCCTTTTATTTTTTTGTATGATATGAAAAATTACAAATAATGTTTTAACTTGTTGTAAAGTTGGGTTTTTTCTTAAAATTGTTGTAATGTTGTAAAGTCGGATCTCTTTTTCTCATTTTTCCTCCTGATGTTTTGATGAGATTTATAACTTATCATTTGGTATGAATGGATATTATGACAATACAAATTTTGCAAGCTCTAATTTATAAAAAAAATGCCGCTTGAAAGAAAATATGGGTATCTTTGTATTGTAAAATCCGTTTAACTTTTATAGCATATTTTTTTACGACATTTATTTTTGGGAGAAATATGAAAACAAAAGCAGTAAATGAAGATATTCGCAACATTGCTATTATTGCTCATGTTGACCACGGTAAAACGACAATGGTTGATGCTCTTTTTCGGCAAAGCGGTATGTTTCGGGAGAATCAGGAAGTTGACGACCGTCTTATGGATAATATGGAACTTGAGCGGGAGCGGGGAATTACCATTGCTGCCAAAAATTGCAGTGTCAGTTGGAACGGGAAGAAAATCAATATTATTGATACGCCCGGACATTCTGATTTCGGCGGTGAGGTGGAGCGGTCGTTATCTATGGTTGATGGGGCAATTTTGCTTGTTGACGCGGCTGAAGGACCGCTGCCGCAAACTCGTTTCGTTTTGAAAAAAGCTCTTGAAGCCGGTCTTAAATTGATTGTTGTTGTTAATAAAATCGATCGGGCGGATGCTCGGATTTCTGAAGTATTGGACGAAGTATATGATTTGTTTATTGATTTGGAAGCAAATGATGCCCAACTTGAATTTCCGGTTTTGTATGCGATTGGAAAACAGGGAATTGCGAAGAAGAGTTTGGAAGAAAAAGGAGAGGATTTGAGTCCTCTTTTTGAAGCTATTATCAATGAAATTCCGGCTCCGGTTTATGATAAAGAAGAACCTTTCCAAATGTTGGTTTCAGATCTCGGTTATTCTGATTATCTTGGTCGGTTGGCGATTGGTAGAATTATAAGCGGTGAAGCAAAAGCAAAAGAACAGATGCTGTGTATGCAGGAAAATGATAAACAACTTTTGTTGAAAGTTGGTAAATTGCAAGTATATCAAGGTATGCAATTGCAGGATATAAATACTGCTTCTGCCGGTGAAATTGTTGTATTGGCTGGTGTTGAAGATGTGGTTATCGGTGATACGATTTGTCTGGCACAGTCGCCTCGGATTTTGCCTCGTATTCATATTGATGAGCCGACCGTAACGATGAAATTTTCTATAAATTCTTCACCGCTTGTCGGTCGGGAAGGAAAAATAGTTCAGTCCAGTAAAATTCGGGAACGTTTACAAAAAGAAAGTTTGCGGAATGTTGCTATTCAAATTGAAGAAGATGAAGATCGAGATTCTTTCTTGGTTAAAGGCAGGGGTGAGTTTCAGATGGCAATTTTAATTGAAACTATGCGTCGTGAAGGATTTGAATTGTCCGTGGGTCGTCCCGAAGTTATTTTTCGTCGAGATAAGCAGGGTAATTTGCTTGAGCCTATGGAACAGGTCTATATTGATTGTGAAGAAAGTTTTGTCGGCGTTGTAACCGAAAAACTTTCTTTGCGGCGCGGGCGTATGCAAGATATGGTTAATCACGGTTTTGGACGGGCTCGTTTGCAATTTGAAGTTCCGGCTCGCGGTTTGATTGGTTATCGGGATGAATTTTTAACAGACACCAAAGGTACGGGGATTATGAATACATTGTTCGCAGGATATGATGAGTATCGCGGAGATTTTCCGTCCCGTTTTACCGGTTCAATTGTCTGTGATCGTTCCGGTGAAGCGGTGGCGTATGCACTCTATAACTTGGAACCCAGAGGGAGGCTTTTTGTTACGCCGGGACAGCCTGTGTATGAAGGAATGATTATCGGGGAGCATAATCGGGATAATGATATCGATGTTAATGCCTGCAAAACGAAAAAATTGACCAATTTGCGAGCGTCAGGCAAGGATGAAAATGTGATTTTGAGTCCTGTTTTGCCGATGACATTGGAGCAGGCTATTCATTTTATTCGAGATGATGAGCTCGTTGAAATTACACCGCAATCTATTCGGCTTCGGAAAAAAGAACTGAATGCTCAAAAGCGTCATTCGATTCGGGTCGGCTCCGGTAAAAAAAGTTAATAAAAAATGGCGGATAACGGTGTATTACCGCATCATTTTTATCTTGTTTAATTTTTTATAGATTAAAGAAATATAAAAAAGTAATTTTTTCATAAAAAAAAGGGGAGCCGAAGCTCCCCATACATTCTTAACAAAAGCCGTTTATTAACAACCGCTATCTTTAAGTTCAAATGTAGGCATTTTTCCTACTTCTGCAGCTGTATATTCAACACCGCAATTGGTTTTTCCTTTCAATATTATCAGGCTACCACTTACTTCATAACCGTCCATATCCATAGCATTTCCCAAATCTGCAAGAGTTTTAGGATAACCGTTTTCAAGTACAACATTACCTTTTAATTCGGCGACTTGAGCTTTTTCAATGGTACCGTTATCAGGAAGACCAAGCAAATTAGCTTTGGAATAACAAAGAACTGCAGCGGACTGCATCGTGGCTTTCAATTGTTTGGCGGAAGCAATGCGGGCTTCTTTTTGCATACTCATGAATTTCGGGGTGGCAACTGCAGCCAAAATACCCAAAATGATAAGAACCGCAATGATTTCAATTAAGGTGAAACCTGCCTGTTTGGATTGTTTATTCATCATTCTTCTCCTTTTGTTAAATATTAAAAATTTACTTTTAAATAAAGTTCGTTATGTATATTTGGACAGCTATAGTCTTGTCAACCGTTTTTTTATGAATAATTGAAAAAGTTCTTTTTGATTTCGCTTTTGACTTCGTTCGGGAACAGCTCCTACAATTGTCCGGTCATTGTTTTCATTTTTAATTTTTTAGTCTTCCTAAACATTCAAAGTGTCGGCTTTCTTTTTGAAAAAAATCTGGTCATTTCTTTTTTTATTCTATAACTGAATTATGTTTAAGTCGTTGTTAATGATAGGAGGAGAATATGACTTATAAAGAAATGCAGGAACTGCTTATGAAGGAAATGCGACTGTATCATTATCCTATTGCGGTTAAATTGTTTTTTGATAAGACGGAGCTTGATTGTTTTAAGAATAATGCCGAATATTTTGTTCCTGCCAAAAGCATGACTTTTTGTCAGTGGGAAATTGCTGCCAGAATGAAAGGGCAAATCGTGCTTGGCGATAAGAGTGTTTTGGTTTGCGGAAATGCCAGATATGCTATGGGTTGGAAAGATTTAGATGAATCCGAAATAAAAGGACATTTGAAATATACGGTTGATGCTGAACAGGCGGAGCGATTTGTAAAGACCAAATGCCGTTTGGATCGGGAATTGCTTGCTGTAGCTGTTGCACCGCTCGGTTCTATTGACAGTTTATATAATCCTGATACTGTGCATTTTTATTGTGATAATATGCAGGCTTATCATTTGGCGGTAGATTATATGGCGGCAACGAATACGCATCCCTTGCGTCCTATTGTTACGATGAATTCTTCCGCCTGCGGAGGCAATATCAGTTCGTATATGATGCAGGAATTTAATATGCTGCCGGCTTGTTCTGGAAGTTATAATGCAGGAAAGACGGAACGCGGTGAGATAAATGTTATTATTCCGGGCAAAAAATTTGCGGCTGTTGTTGACAGGCTGGTATATCGAGTGGAGCATGGCAGCAGTTCTATTACAAAGCCGGGAGACGGTTTTCCCGGTCAGGATATTTGTAAGAACTGTCCTTTAATTTTATTTAAAAAGGGAGAAGGAGGAAAAAATGAATAAAAAAATAAAATTATTGTTTTCGTTAATGTTTTTTGGCTTTTTTCTGGTAGTTCAATCGTTTTTGGTTGTCGGCGTTTACGCTCAAGAGGCGGAACAGGCAGTGGAGCAATCCGTGGTTGAAGTTTCGCAGCAAAAAAATGTTAATATGGTGGAAAATACACAAGTTGCTGAAGCTGAACAAGTCGCGGAGCCGGCTGTTGAACCTGTATCGACGGAATTAATGGCTGCTATAAATGAAACTGATAAGTTGACTGCTGCTATTATCGCATCTCGTGATAAAATTCCGGCTGGTGCTCAACCCGGATTTTTGGGAATCCCCGGTGCACCGTCGGTAAATTTGATTGTGGCTTTTTGCTGGGCGGTTTGGGTTGGCTGGATTTTTTCCACTGTCGGTGCTTTTGGTGGTATTATGTCAGGTGTTGGACATATTACTGTATATGGGTTGGGTGATTATGCCAGTAGTTTTGGAAAAGGAACGGCACTTAATGCTTTGATTACGGATTCTATCCGTGTATCGAACCAGTGGATGGTGGGTACTTCTTCGGGAATTTCGGTTGTTAATTATTTTAAAATGGGACGGTTGGTGCTGCCGCTGGGCTTGGCTTTGGCAGTCGGTTCTGTGGCGGGTTCATATCTTGTGCCATGGTTGACGGCGGGAAAAATCAGTCTCAAGGCGTATCTTGGTTATTTCGGTTTGTTCGTTCTTGGTTTGGGATGCTATTTGTTTTGGCAGACCACTCCTAAAGCACAGGCTGGCAAAACAAAAGCAAAAGAAGCAGCCAAAGCTTTTGAAGAGTCAATTAAAAAAGGAGCTAATGACTATACGGATGATGGTAGTCGCGGAGTTAAAATCGTTAATTTTTCCTGCAGCAAATGTGTATTTAGTTTTTATGGTGTTGAATTTGAATTCAATCCGTTTATTCCGGTTTGTGGAGGATTCTTAATTTCTGCTTTGGCGTCTTTCCTCGGTGTTGGCGGAGGATTTTTGATTGTACCGTTTTTGACTGCTGTTGCCGGACTTCCGATGTATTTGGTTGCAGGAACATCGGCACTGGCTGTTTTGGTCGGTATGACAACATCTATTTTTACCTATATGGTTGTTAAGGAAGTTCCTGTGTTCTGGTCGCTTATTGGCGTTGAACTCGGCGGAATTTTGCTTGGTTCTTTGATTGGACCACGGACATCGAAGTATATTTCCGATATTTGGTTGAAACGTATTTTTGTTGTTTTGGCTTTTTATGTTGGTATTCGTTATACTTCAAAAGGATTTTTGGGTTATAGTCTGTTGCCTCCTTTTTAAGGCGTTTTCTTTATAATTCTAATTAGCCCGGCGTGGTGCCAAGCCATTTGTCGGGCTTTTTCTTTTTTATGAATACAGTATTTTTTGTCTTGGATGATTTTTTAATCGCTCCGTTTCGTTTGTTTTTATCGTCAACTTTTGGTTTTTGGTTTGGCTGTTCGGTGCTTGCTTTGTATTGTATCGTATTGGGAGAGTTTTGTTTTTTTGTTGTTTATATCGTTAATCGGAAGTTTTATGTCGATTTAAATCAAGGTATGACGGATATGCACAATATTTCCGTTGAAGCTATTCGGAGAAAAAACAAACAGATTTTTAAAGATGCTAATTGGTGGGCGAACGAATATTTCGGTAAAGTTTTTTTCTCACAGATGGCTCTTTTTGCAGTCTCGATTTTGCCGGTTCCTTTTGCTATGGGCTGGTTGCAGTGGCGATTTTCCGGGATTGCTGTACATAGCTTTGCAGGTATTGATTTCGGTTACGGTTTTGTTTTTTTGTCGGTTTATATTGTTTTAAGAATTGGATTTTCTAAAATTCGCCGCAAAATTCCGATTTTGAAAAAATTAGATGAAATGCGACAGGCTGACGGTGAAAAAGCAGGTAAGATTACGTCTTGGACCGAGCTTGATAAAAAATCGACCGATTGAGATTTGTCTTTTGAAAATTGAGGCAAAAGTCTGGATTTTATTTATATGAATTTAAATTTTGTAAAAAAAAGGATTGAGCTTTTTTATGAGTTTGCGGTGATTGGCAGAAAAGGCATAATTTTTTTTTAAAAATTTAATTTTTTCTTGACAAATTGATTTTGGATATATATTTGATTTGGTCTTGTTTGATTG
>CAUTYU010000006.1:0-132233 GCA_963542765.1 uncultured Desulfovibrionales bacterium | reverse complement strand
AGTGCAACCTTGCCAAGGTTGAAGTCGCGGGTTCAAATCCCGTTTCCCGCTCCAACGATTTTTAAGCCGGATTTTTCCGGCTTTTTTTATATCAACAAAAAAGCATATTTTTAATTTTTTTAAAATTTGCTTAAAAATACGCCACTACAATGCGAGGTAAAAATGCAACTTGTTTCCGTTCCCAAATCACAATCTTTCGACCTTGATAAAAGCCGCCCTCCCGAAGAAACCCTCAAATACGTAGAAAATCTGCTTTTAAACAAAAACATTTCTCTGCTGGCGGAAAACAAGCGAATTGATACGGGCAGGCTCAATATTCCCGTTTATATGAGTATTTGCGGAAGTGCCGCCCAAAATTATATGCCCACACGCAAGCAAATGGGAAAAGGAGCAACACCCGAACAGGCTCAAGCCTCCGCACTAATGGAACTGGTCGAACGATACGGTTATTTTTCTTTTTGGCAGGACGCTAGCCGCTTTGAAGAACTTTTTTGGGACGAAGCAGAACAAAAATTCGGTACAAAACTTTTCCCGATTGAAGAAATATTACATTCCGTTCATGAAAATCTTTCATCCGAACAGGCAAAAAAAATTTTATCACTGGTTCGCTGGAAATTCGCCCCGATTATTCGCATTAACGACAACAAAAAATTCATCGCTCCGCTTAACTGGTTTAAATTAATTAACGAATTTAACGGAGCATCCGCCGGAAATACGAACACGGAATCCGTCCTGCAAGGCAGCTGCGAAGTTATCGAACGCCATGTTTGTGCCGAAATTGCCCGTAACCGCATAGAAACACCTAGTATTGATTTAACAACGGCGACTAATCCGATTTTGCAGGAACTGATTGCCAAATTCCAAGCCGCCAAAATTCAACTCATACTCAAAGATTTTTCTCTCAATACCCAAATTCCGACCGTTGCAGCTCTGGCTTGGGACCCGGAAACATTTCCAGTTTTAAGTGAAATAATTTTTACCGCCGGTACGGCAACTTCACCGCAAAAAGCCGCAATACGAGCATTAACCGAAGTTGCTCAATTAGCAGGAGATTTTGAGACCAATAGCAATTTTGAATCGTCCGGATTACCAAAATTTCACTCTCTGGAAGACACAAAATGGCTACAAAAAGGCGAAACGCTATCATTTCAGGATTTGCCTAACTTGGAAGCAAATGATTTTTTGACGGAATTGCACGAACTGGCAAACTGCCTACAAAAAGCAGGATTTTCTTTGTACTCCGCCGATTTTACAACTCCGCAACTCGGTCTGCCCACTCATTATTCCTTTGCTCCCGGCACGGAATTTTACCAACGCACACAAAGTCCGAGCCTTGGACTTTTTACCGCAAAAATTCTTTTGGAAGAAGGAACTCCCGAACAAATCGAAAACGGACTTAAAATTTTGGAAAATATTTACGGTAACCAACCGTTTTTACTCTTTTTTCAAGGTATGCACAAATTACAACAAGGCGATTTGGAACAAGCGGCAGAATTTTTTCGCCACTCGGAAACGGACTTGACGGACAAAGAAAACCAAGGACTGGCGGCATTTTATCAGGCATACAGTAAAACACAAAATCAGGAATGGACAGCTGCATTACCGCTTTTAAAACGAGCAATAAAATATGACAATGACGTAAAAGAATTTCACAATTTGCTTGGCGTATGTTTTTTTAAACAAAAAGATTACAAGCAGGCGGCAAAAAGTTTTGAAAATGCCTTGGAACTTGATAGCGGCTCAGCAATGGATATGGCAAATTTGGGACTATGTCATAAATTTTTGGGCGAAAAAAAACTTGCAAAAATGTATTTACAAAAAGCATTACAGCTTGATTCAGGACTTGATTTTGCCCGAAATCATTTGGAAGAACTGGAAAAAAATTAAAAAATACAAAAAATCTTAATCCGTCTCTTTAGCAAAATAATTTTTTGTTTTTCAAGCCCTGCAAAAATATTGACAAAGAAAAAAATGCAGGCATAATGTTTTTTGTTTGTTTCGGATTTTTGCCGAGAAAAGTTTTTACTCTCGGCGTAGTCATTTAAACTCAAGATGGAGGTTTTTAGGTATGGCAATGATTGAATTTGAAGGAAAAAGCTTTGAAGTTGATGAAGACGGTTTCTTGCTTTCTTTTGAACAATGGTGTCCTGAATGGGTTGATTATGTAAAAGACAGCGAAGGCATCAAAGAAATTTCTGAAGAACACCAACAAGTCATCGACTTCTTGCAAGACTACTACAGAAAAAACGGAATCGCCCCAATGGTTCGTATTTTGTCCAAAGTTACCGGATATAAGCTTAAACATATTTACGAATTGTTTCCGTCAGGACCAGGCAAAGGAGCTTGCAAAATGGCAGGTTTGCCGAAACCGACCGGTTGCGTCTAGTATCAATCAGATTCAGTTAAAAAAGCACTTGATTTTTTCGAGTGCTTTTTTTTATGCAAAAATTTTTCTATGACAAAAAAATTTTAAATTCCCAAAAAATCCTTACAATTTTACCAACTCTTGTATTCTCTGAGCTTCTTCAAAATTTCCGTTTTTCATACAACCCCAAAAATAAATCCGCACTTTTTCCTGTAAAGCAGTGCGTAAAATATTTTTTTGCTCTTCAGTTTTTGCCCATTTTAACACCCGAATAAGGGCGTAAATTCGATACAAATCAAGCCCGATAATTTTTCCGGAAAGTTGATCGCGATGACCGCCGTATTTTATAACCAATGTTTGCGGCATAAAACCAACAGGAAAAAACAAACTTGCCCGTAACCACAGTTCATAATCTTCGCAGGCGGGCAAATCTTCACAAAAAAATCCAACTTGCTGCAAAAAATAACGGGAAAACATAACACTGGACGGACTGACCAAACAGAGTTTAACCGCCTCGGATAAAATCCAACCCGCCTTTTTTTCATGAATATGGCGAGGATTAACCGCCTTTCCGCCACGAATCCACTTTTCTGCCGTTTGACAAATATGAAAACCACTTTCTTTCATAAATGAGATTTGCCGCTCCAATTTTTCTTTTTCCCAAAAATCATCAGAATCAAGCAAAGCAAAAAAATCCCCTTTCGCCACATGCAAACCGGCATTTCTGGCAGCACTCACGCCTTTATTTTCTTGCCGTATAATTTTTAATCTCGTATCGAAAAATTGTGCCAAAACCGAAGCCGTTTCGTCCGTAGAACCGTCATCCACAACCAACAATTCAAAATCCGTAAAACTCTGTTCCAAAACGGATTGCACCGCTCGTGCTAAAACTTCGGCTCGATTGTAAGTCGGAATAATAACGGAAATAAGAGGAGAAAAAAAATTGTCAGATTGAGACATAACGAAATTTTAAAAACAATTTTCAAAAAAACATTATTTAAAATTTTGCAAAGCAGTCATTTTTTCAAAACCGCTTTATTTTTATAACTATTAGTTTTTCTTAAACATAAACCGCCGCATACAAACATTAAGAATAAGTCCAACCAAACAAAAATTTACAAGTGTAGCACTACCGCCGTAACTGATAAACGGCAAAGGAATCCCTACTACAGGCAACAGTCCCAGTACCATTGATAAATTAATGAAAATCTGAATAAAAAAATAACAAAAAATTCCACAGCCGAGCAATATTCCGAAATTATCCTTACTTTCCTGAATAATAACCGTCAGTTGATACAAAAATGAACAAAAAAGTGTCAAAAGCAACATTGAACCAACAAAACCCCATTCTTCTCCAAAAACAGTAAAAGCAAAATCCGTATGTTTTTCCGGCAAAAACTGTAAGTGTGTCTGACTACCATTCAAAAATCCCTGTCCCCAAAATTTACCAGAACCGATGGCAATTTGTGATTGCAAAGCGTGATAACCGCTACCTTGCGGATCTTTATTCGGATCAAGAAAAGTCAAAATTCTGCGTTTTTGATAATCGTGCAAAAAAAACCAACTTGCAAACAACAACAGCGGAAGAAAAACAGTCAAAACTTTTAATACCTTTTTTTCAAACCCGAAAAATAAAAGCATACCGCCAAAAATCAACAAAATTGTCAGCCCCGATCCCAAATCGGGCTGTTTGATAACAATCAATGCCGGCACAAGCCCTACAGGCAAAATACACAAAAATGCCTTCCAATCAAGAGCAACCTGATTTTTTGTAAGCAAACGAGCAGTTAAAATCATTACCGCTATTTTTACCAGTTCACTGGGCTGAATATGAAAAAAATACAAATTCAGCCACCTTTTCGAACCGTAAATATTTATCCCGAAAAAAGGAACAAGCAAAAGTAACAACAACGAAAAAATATAAATCGACCACGCCATAGACGAAAGATGCCGATAGTCAAACAAAATACATATCAGCATTCCAATCAAACCAAACCCTGTCCAAAAAATCTGTTTTGTATAAAAAGGCGTAAGTACAATACCGGTTTCCAACCGCTGGGCACTGGCAGAATACAGATTCAAAATTCCCACACCGGCAAGCAACAATGTGAAAAAAAAGAGCCACCAATTTATATTAAAAAAAATTCTGCGATCAATCATTTTCTGTCAATTTATTTTCCGGTTTTATTGATTTTAATTTGTAAAAAGTTAATTTTTTAATTTACTCTCCGGCTTATAATACAAATTAAAAATTTTATCATAAACAACCTTTGCAACAGGTCCGGCACCAGCACCACCACTGCCGCCATGCTCCACAAAAACAACTACAACATAATATTTGCCATCTAAAAATCCCCAGCTGGCAATCCAAGCATGGTCTCGATATTGATAAGGAATTTCTTCTGTTTTTTTGTCCTTATACTTATCCATCAATTTAACAACCTGTGCCGTACCGGTTTTCGCTCCGATTATCATACCCGGCATATATAATCTTTTTGCCGTACCTTTTATTTTCGTAACCGTAGCGACCATCGTTTTTTGTAAAATTGTACGAGTGGCATCATCTATCGGAATTTTTCCCTGTACAGTCGGTTCTTTTAATGCATTTAATTCCGGTTTAAGTAAATCACCGCCATTTACCAACGCCGCAATAAAACGGGCAACCTGCAAAGGAGAAACCAACAAATATCCCTGACCTATCGACAAAATCAATGTTTCACCGCTTTGCCAATCTTGTCCTGTCCGATTTTTTTTCCATTCTTTATTCGGTACAAGACCCTCCCGCTCATGCGGCAAATCAATACCTGTTTTTTCTCCAAAACCGCACTGCTTGGAAAAATTATAAATTTTGTCCACTCCAAGTTGTTCGCCAAGTTTATAATAATAAACATCACATGACTCAACCAAAGAACGTTCTAAATTTACTTCGCCGTGTCCGTATTTTTTCCAACAACGAAAAAAACGATTACCCAACTTATACGCCCCCGAACAGAAAAATTTCGTAGCGGGACTAATCATTTTATCTTGCAAACCGCAACCGGCAACTACTAATTTATAAACGGAAGCAAGCGGATATATATTTTGAAGCGGTCGGTTTTGTAAGGGGTGATAGGGATTATTTAAAAGTTCCTGCCATTTTTCTTCGCTGATGCCGTGAGTAAAAAGATTTGTGTCATAATTCGGTGAACTGACAAGAGCCAAAATCTGCCCACTTGTCGCTTCCATAACCACAACAGCTCCGGTTTTATCGCCAATTGCCTGAGTTGCAGCTTTTTGCAATGCCAAATCAATGCTCAAATGCAGATTTTCTCCAGCCTGCGGCAACGAACTGAGCTGCAAACTTAAAATCCGCCCTGATGCATCGACTTCGTGATTTTCTTGACCCTTTATCCCTCGTAATTCTTTTTCATAAGTCAGCTCAACACCTTGTTTACCAATATTGTCGCCCATATCCAAATTAGGATTTTTTTCCAGTTCGCTTTCATTTGCAAGGGCAACATAACCGATAATATGCGAAAACAAAGAGCTATATTTATAATGCCGATAAGGTGTCGCGATAATTTTAAGACCCGGCCAATAGATGAGTTCCGCTTCAATGCGAGGTAAAAGCGTAAACGGAATATTGGAAACAATAATTTGCCCTTGAAACGGACGAACATTTTTTTTGTTTTTTTCGTATTTTTTTTGCAGGATTTTCAGTTCAATTCCTGTCCAACTATGAATTTGCTTAAGAGTTTTTTTTATATCAGGACAATCTTCCCGTATCAGTACCAGCGAATAAGACGGTTCGTTAGAAGCCAGCAAAATACCATTACGATCAAAAATAAGCCCTCTTGGAGCATAAATCATTTCCTCTCGAAATCGATTTGAATGTGCTTTTTCTAATAATTCCGCTCCATTAAGAATTTGAAAATACCACAGCCGAAGACTTATCAGACAAAATAAAAAAAAAATCGCACTCAAAAGCAAAGCATTGCCAATGCCGTAATCTTTTTTGGTTTTTTCAATCCGTACCATACACTATTTTCCTATAAAACGCAGAAACCAAAAACCAACCGACAAGACTGATGAGACACTGCATACCAATAATATAAAAATTTAACTGTAAATATATTTCCTGCATATCGGCAAAAATTCTATAAACCAACCATTGCCAAATTGCTGTCAACAAAGACAGAGACAAAATAAATACAAAATGTCGCTTTTCAAAAAACCAACTTCCAATAAAAAAGAAAAACATTATTCCCAAATAAGTCAGCAAAACAGAACCAAAAGCCAAACGGCTTACACTTTCACGCAAAACAATCCACACAATAAGCAAGCCGACAAACCATTTTTGCCGATATTGCAAACAGATAAAAAGTCCGGGAATGAAAAAATCATAACTACCCCAAAAAAATTCAAGATAAATAACAAAAAATGTATAAAAAAACCACCAACAAAAAAAAATCATTTTTCTTTCCGTTTTTCCTGCGGCAGAGTTTTTTTATCCTGCGGAATTAAAATCAATACATTTTCCAAATGCTGAAAATCTGAAATAGGCGTAGCTCTTACTTCTTTAAAAAGAGAAATATCAGAAATGCGAATAGATTGAATTTTAGCGACGGGTAAACCCTTTGGAAAAAAACCGCCAAGACCGGAAGTAAACAAAAGCTCTCCTTCTTTAAGCGGAGCATTGAGCGGAACATATTTTACAATCAATTCCTGTCCTACACCCTGTCCTGTCAAAATTCCAAAAGTACGAGTTTGTTCCGCAATTACAGAAATATTTATTGCCGGATCGGTTAAAAGAAGTACGGAAGAAAAATTTGGACTTAAACGAAAAATCCTCCCGAGAACGCCGGACGGCATAATAACCGGAAAATCACGCCCCACCCCATCCAATGAACCAAGGTCAACCAACAAAGTGCTACTTGAAACCAAATTTCCACCCAAACCGACAACTCTTGCACTTTTTTTACTCCAACTTACCGGGGGCGAAAAAAGTAACATTTGCTGCAATTCTCGAATATTTACGGCATGTTCCAACATAGTTGTCAAACGAAACCGCAAAGCCTCATTTTCCACCCGTAATTTTTTATTTTCAGCTTCAACTCCCACCAAATAAAAATAACGATTCCAAGTATTTACAATCTGCCGATGAGCAAATTGTCCCGGCAAAAATACCCAACCCATCACTTCCATTCCGATATTTGAAGTCAGCCTGTCAAGGATTCCTGTTTTCCAATTCCATGTGTACATTGCGGCATACAAAAAAAGTCCGCAAAGAAAAATGGAAAAAAGTCGTTTAAAAGAAAGCGTGCTAATTTATTGTTACCTCTTTAAGCGTTTCCAGTTCGTCAAGCACTTTTCCTGACCCCAAAACAACAGTCGTAAGCGGATCTTCAATAACTGTAACGGGAAGTGCAACTTCATGACGTAAAAGTTCATCAAGCCCCCGCAACAATCCGCCACCACCCGTCAAAACAATTCCTCTATCTACAATATCGGCAGCCAATTCCGGTGGAGTCTGTTCCAAGGCAACCCGTATAGCCTGCACAATTCCTTCGGTCTGTTCGGAAATAGCTTCACGAACTTCTTCAGAAGTAATCTCAATATCTTGCGGAATACCGGTAACCAAATCCCGCCCCTTTACGAGCATTTTCAATTCTTCTTTCATTTTAAAAGCAGAACCCACTTCCATTTTAACCATCTCCGCACTGCTTGCACCAATCAACATATTATATTTGCGTTTCATATAATGAATAATAGACTCATCTATTTTATCGCCTCCAATACGTACAGACTGGCTATACACAATACCGGCAAGAGAAATAACGGCAACTTCCGTTGTTCCGCCGCCGATATCAACAACCATATTGGAAGTCGGCTCAGTAACCGGCAAACCGGAACCAATTGCCGCCGCCATCGGTTCTTCAATCAAATATACTTCTCTTGCACCGGCACTTTCGGCAGATTCCCGAACAGCCCGTTTTTCAACCTGAGTAATACCGGTCGGCACACAAATAATAATACGAGGACGAATAAGATGATGACGATTATGCACAACAGAAATAAAATGCCGCAACATTGCCTCTGTTACTTCAAAATCGGCAATAACGCCGTCTTTCATCGGTCGAATGGCGACAATATTACCCGGCGTTCTGCCTAACATTCTTTTGGCTTCCTGACCAACCGCCAAAACTTTATTAGAACCGTTTGGCTCTTTTTTTACAGCCACAACCGACGGCTCACGCAATACAATCCCCTTGCCTTTTACATAAACACAAGTGTTAGCAGTACCGAGATCGATTGCCAAATCATTTGAAAACGGTCCCAGAAAAAAATCCAAAAATTTGGCCATATTTTCCTCTTTTTTTTATAAAATTAAAATTTTTCCATTTCACAAACGCTTCTTATTAACAAAAGAGTTTTTTATCGGCAACACAAAATTATGAACAAAATTATTTTTAAAAATTAAAGAAATTTTCCTTTAAACAAATAAAAATAAATTTTTCCGATAACTTTTTTCTCCAATAAAAATTAAACTCTACTCTTTTTTGATTGCCAATTTTTTAAAAAAAGCCTACAAAATTTTTTTCTAAAAGAGGGACAATATTGATGAGTGCCGACCGATATAAAAAAATGCACCCAATTTCATGGGAACAGCTCCAACACGATTGTCGTGTTTTGTCGCAACGCCTCATGGAGAAAAGACGCTGGCAAGGAATTATAGCCATTACTCGAGGCGGTCTTGTTCCGGCAGCAATTATTGCCAGAGAACTCGAAATCCGACTCATCGACACAATTTGTCTTTCTACTTACGACTGGCAAAATCAGGGACCAAGCAATATTCTCAAAACAGTTTCACATAATGGCGACGGTTTTATTTTAATCGATGATTTAGTCGATACCGGTAAAACTGCCAAAATCGCCAAAGACCTCGTTCCTGAAGCCTATTTTGCCACAGTCTATGCTAAACCGTCCGGCAGACCGCAAGTTGATACCTTTATAACGGAGGTAAGTCAGGATACTTGGATTTTATTTCCATGGGACTGTGCTCCACAATTTGTCAAACCGCTTTCCACTCTTAACTAAATTCAGATGAAAAGCGAATTTTTATTATTTTTATGGAGGAAATTATGAACAATAAATTACAATTTTTTGCCTTTACCTTATGTACTGTTTTTCTTTTAACTTTTTGTGCCTGTTCGGACGAAAAGAAAGACACTCCCCAAGAAACTGCACAAAATACCACTTCCGAAAACGAAAAACCAAAACTTAAAGTTGGCTTTGTTTATGTTTCACCAATCGGTGATGCGGGATATTCTTACGCTCACGAACAAGGACGGCAAACCGTTATTGCCAAATGTGAAAATGTAAAAACTTCCTTTCTCGAATCGGTCAAAGAAGGTGCAGATTCCGAACGGGTTATCCGCAATATGGCAAATGATGGCTACGAATTGATTTTTTCCACAAGTTTCGGCTATATGGATCCGACTAAAAGAGTAGCAAGTGAATTTCCCAACATCGCATTTATGCACTGTTCCGGTTTTAAAACCGCTCCGAATATGAATAATTATTTCGGTCGTATGTATCAGGCACGCTATTTAACAGGACTCGTTGCTGGAGCAATGACTAAATCGGGAAAAATCGGTTATGTGGCAGCATTTCCCATTCCTGAAGTAATTCGCGGTATCAACGCTTTCACTCTCGGCATACAAAAAATCAACCCCAAAGCCGAAGTTCGTGTCGTCTGGACAAAAACATGGTACGACCCTGCTCTTGAAAAAGATGCTGCAATCTCCTTGCTTGATGTTGGCTGCGATATCATCGCCCAACATCAAGATTCTCCTGGTCCACAAGAAGCAGCACAAGAACGAGGCGTCTATTCTATCGGTTATAATTCCGATATGAGCGGATTTGCTCCCAAGTCTCACCTTACAGCTGCCATTTGGAACTGGGGACCGTTTTACACAAAAACAGTCAAACAAATTCAAGATGGTACTTGGAAAGGCGAACAATCTCTTTGGCTGGGAATGAACGAAGGTGTTATTGATATTGCTCCACTCGCACAAATTGTTCCCGAAAAAACCAAACAACTGGTCAAAGAAAAAAGAGAAGCTTTTATTGCAGGTGAAGATACTATTTTTGTCGGTCCGATTAAAAATCAAACAGGTGAAATCGTTATTCCCGAAGGCAAACAAATTAACGATACCGACCTTCTCAATATGAATTATTTTATTCAAGGCGTTATCGGCAATACCAACTAACTCAAAATAAATATGCTTTTCGCTCTACAACTCAAAAAACGAGACGAGCCATGGAAGTGGGGCATCGCAGTTATTTTATGCGCTGCCCTGCTTTTTTCCTTTTGTATCTGTGGACTTTTACTTGAAATACAAGGAAAAAGTGCTATTGACGGACTGTTTATTTTGCTCAAAGGTGCTGCCGGAAGTGCCTTTGCCTTTCAAGGAACTTTTCTTAAAGCCGTACCGATTTTTATGTGTTCTCTGGGAGTTGCGATCGCTTTTCGTATGCGAATCTGGAATATCGGAGCAGAAGGGCAGTTCGCTCTCGGAGCAATTGGAACAACTTGGATAGCCCTGTCTTTTCCTGACCTGCCATGGTTTTTTCAAATGCCACTTCTTTTTTTTATGGCTTTTTTATTCGGCGGATTGTGGGCATTTATTCCTGCTGTATTACGGCTTAAATTACAGGTCAATGAAATCATATCAACCCTTATGTTGAATTATATCGCTATCTTGTTGCTGGAATATTTAGTTTTCGGCGTATGGAAAGACCCGTCCAGTTTTGGATTTCCAATGACGGTCGAATTTTCTGCAGGTAGCATTATTGGCGGAATTGGCGGCAGTCGCTATCATTGGGGAATTCTTTTTTGTGCAGTTATCGGTATTATCGTATGGGCTTTTATGCGATTTACTCGAATCGGTTTTGAACTTACAGCCAGCGGCGAAGGATTTCGCCTCGCTCGCTATGCCGGAATACCCTACGGATTTTTAATACTTTTTGTCATGAGTCTTTCCGGAGGACTGGCAGGCTGGGCAGGAGCAATCGAAACATCAGCCATTTTGGGAAGGTTGCAACCAAGCCTTATAGTCGGCTACGGATACACGGCAATTGTCGTGGCATGGCTTGCCCGACTCGAACCCAAAAATATCGCTTTTGCCTCATTTTTACTGGCGGCATTGCGAGTCGGCGTAGAAAATATGCAACTCAAAATGCAAATTCCGGCGGCATTCGGAGAAATTATGGAAGGCATTATTTTGCTCTCCGTACTGGCAGGACAATTTCTGATACATTATCAACTAAAACGAATTCGCCGTTCTCGGAGAACAATGTGATTGAACTGCTCATTCCTCTTTTTGCCGCCACAGTACAAAGCGGCACACCGCTTGTATTCGCCACGCTCGGCGAAATGATGACCGAAAAAAGCGGTATTTTAAACCTCGGAGTTGAAGGCATGATGAGCGTTGCCGCTCTTGCCGCATTCGTTACCGCATTTTCTACCGGTTCGGCATGGCTCGGAATGCTTGCCGGCGGTATGGCAGGGCTTGGCATGGGACTAATTCACGGTTTTGTCTGCATCAGCTGCCTCGGCAATCAAGTTGTTTCCGGTTTAGCTCTTACAATTTTTGGACTTGGTTTAACGACCTTTCTCGGTACACCGTTTATCGGTTCAACGATTTCCGGTTTTGGAAAATACGCCCTACCGTTTCTATGCGATATTCCGAAAATCGGCGACATTTTTTTTCGCCAAGATGCTCTTGTTTATATTTCCTATCTTTGTCCCGTACTTTTCTGGTTTTTTTTCCGTTATACTTCATTTGGCTTAAACATTACCGCTACGGGAGAACATCCACCTGCTGCGGCAGCCGCCGGACTCAAACCGAACTTTTGGCGATATTTTGCAACAGCTATCGGAGGTTTTCTCATCGGACTTGGCGGAGCATATTTATCACTTGCTTACACACATTCATGGACAAACGGACTTTCTTCGGGACGAGGTTGGATTGCGGTTGCATTAGTCATTTTCGCTTTTTGGAAACCCGGACGAGCTGTTGTAGGAGCATATCTTTTCGGCGGTGTTATGGCTTTTCAACTACGTTTACAGGCATCTGGCACAAACCTGCCATCTTCATTACTTTTAATGCTTCCATACGCCCTCACAATTTTAGTTCTTATTTTATCAGCTTTTCGAGGTCATAAAGCTCAAGCTCCTGCTGCGCTAGGAACAAATATCGAACCGGAAAACTGACCATGAAACCAAAACATAATATCTCGCCGCAATCTGCACCACTTGTCGAATTAGTCGATTTAACAAAACGCTTCGGCAAAGTCGTTGCCAACGACCATATCAATTTATCACTTTTTCCCGGACAAATAAAAGCTCTACTCGGCGAAAACGGAGCGGGAAAATCAACAATGATGAGTATGCTTGCCGGACAATACCGACCGGACGAAGGCTATATCAAAATTCACGGCAAAAAAATCATCCTAAACTCGCCCAAAGACGCTCTAAAAGCTGGAATTGGCATGGTATATCAACATTTTATGCTAATCGATTCTATGACTGTCGCCCAAAATGTTTTACTCGGCCAAAAAGACAGTTTCTTTATTCAACCACAAAAACAAGAACAACAAGTCTCCAAAATTGCTGAACAATATGGACTGGAAATAAATCCTTCCGCCTACATACGAAATTTATCCATGGGTGAAAAACAACGGGTTGAAATCCTCAAACTCCTTTACCGCAAATCAGAAATTTTAATTTTTGATGAACCCACAGCGGTGCTAACTCCCGAAGAAACCACCAAACTTTTTGAAGCCATTTGGAAAATGGCAGAACTTGGAAAATCCATTGTTTTCATCAGCCACAAACTGGAAGAAGTTATTACGCTAGCGGACGAAATAGCTATTTTGCGACAAGGAAAAATAGAAGGCGAAATCGACCCTGATTCGATTACTTCCAAAGCCGATTTGGCACAACGAATGGTAGGACGGGAAGTAATATTAGAAATCAACCGTTTTCCCATACAACCAGGAGATGAGGTTTTAAAAATAAAAAATCTCAACACCGCAGAACTTTGCAATATTAATTTTTCCATCCGCCAAGGCGAAATTTTAGCTCTGGTCGGTGTAGCCGGAAATGGACAAAAACCGCTGATAGAAACAATTTGCGGTTTTCAAAAACCGCCTGCCGACACGATTTTTATTAACCGCAAACCGTGGCAAAAATTTTTTTCAGAAACAGATTGGAAACATTCACTTTCTTATATTCCCGAAGACAGACTCGGACTTGCCACCCTCAAAAATCACAATCTTATTGACAATTTACTGCTCACGACTCGTAAAGGCTTTGTTTTCGGACCGATTTTGGACAAAAAAAAGGCAGCGAAAAAAGCACAGGATTTAATAGACCGTTTTGACATTCGCCCTCCACAAATTACCGCACTTGCATGGCAACTTTCCGGAGGTAATCTTCAAAAAACCGTTCTCGCCAGAGAACTTTTTCGAGAACCAGTACTTATTGTGGCAGAACAACCTACTCAAGGACTTGATGTTTCCGCAACCGAAGATGTTTGGAAAAGACTATTAGAAGTACGACAAATAGCAGGTGTTTTACTCGTTACCGGAGATTTAAATGAAGCCTTGCAACTCGCCGACAAAATAGCGGTTATGTATCGCGGACGGATTTTAGCAATTTTATCTGTGGACGATAAAACAACTTCAAGCAAACTCGGTCCACTTATGGCAGGTCTTGTTGAAGAGCAAAATCAAACAATCGAATAATTTTTCAACGAAATAAAATTTATAATTATTTTACTAAAAAATAAATAAGCAGAGCTATATCTTTATTTGCTCCAGATTTATTTTTTTCAATAGAGTCAAGTATATAATTTTCTTTTTTTGAAATAAAATAAAGAACATTATAATTAGCATTAAACTAACTGTGTAAACTGCATCTTATTTAACTTTTCTTTTTACTCCTATTTTTAACTCTAACTCCATAATTTGATTTGCGGTGGCGGAGTTTTTTCAATCCAATCTTGCAATTCTATTGCACTCACTGCAGTTGCCCCTAATTGTCCGACAGCAAAACCAGCAGCGTAATTGGCAAGAACACAACTTTTCAACAAATCCACTCCAGCGGCAAGTGCCGTCCCGAGAGTTGCAATAACGGTATCGCCTGCACCAGTTACATCAAAAACCTGTCTAGCAATAGTAGGAATATGATAAATTTTTCTATCTTCCTGAAAAAGTAACATTCCTTTGCTTCCCAGTGTAATCAATAAATTTTGTAAGACATATTTTTTTAGTATTTCTTCTCCAACTTCCTGTATATCCCGTTCTTTTTCCAAATGAATGCTACTCACTGCCAAACTTTCTTTTTTATTTGGAGTCATAATAAAGGCTTGCGGATAAAGCGAAAAATTTATTGGTTTTGGATCAATTAAAACTCGACACTTACGTTCTTGTGTTAATTTATTAAGACAATCTCGCAAACCTTGTGTCAAAACACCCTTACCATAATCAGAAACAATAACAATTCCACATTGTTTAATGTTTTTCTCCAATTTAACGCATAATTCTTTTTCAAGAGCATTGCTAATAGGCAAAAGACATTCTCTGTCAATACGCACGACATGCTGTCCTTTAGCAATAACCCGCGTTTTTAATGAAGTAGAACGGTTTACATCTCGTAAAAGACAATGAGAAATTCCTTGTTGTTCTAAAAGTTTTTCCAATTCTTTTCCATTGTGATCATTTCCGCAAACACTTAACAAATACGGCTGCCCCCCCAAAGCTTTAATATTTCTCGCTACATTTCCTGCTCCACCCAACAAATAATCTGATTTTTCAATACTTACAATCGGCACGGGAGCTTCAGGAGAAATACGCTCAACTCGTCCCCACTGATACTCATCAAGCATAATATCTCCGACCACCACAACGTAACTCGAAGCAAATTTTTCAACTACATCATGCATTGATTTATTCACGCATCACCTCTTTTATTCTACACTTAAAAGAGCCTTATCTTTTTGAGTAAAAAGAAATTGTTGCAATCGCTCCAATTCATCAGCACTGGAATACTGCAGATGAATACTACCTTTTTCAGCAGTTCCTTTAATTTGTACAGAACAAGGCAACCATGATTGCAATTTTTCCAATAATTCCGTTTGAAACACTGACGGTTCTTTTATAGAAGATTTTTTGGCATTAGAGGATATTATTTTTTTCTGTTTAAATTCAGCAACAAGTTTTTCAGTTTGACGAACATTATAATCTTTTTGAATAATCTCATCGCAAACCTGTATCTGCATCTCTTCATTTTCAAGAGCCAGAAGTGAACGAGCATGACCAGAACTTATCCGCCCTTCTTTCACTTCGTCTAATACTTTTTCCGGCAACTGCAAAAGTCGAATACTGTTAGCAATAGCAGAACGACTTTTGCCGACTTTTTTTGCCAAAGCTTCTTGATTGATTGCAAATCGTTCCCGCAAAGTTTGCAAAGCTAAAGCTTCTTCTATCGGGTTTAAATCCTCTCGTTGCAAATTTTCAATCAAAGCAACAGCTAAAGTTTGTTCATCATCAAGCTCTCGAATTAAAACAGGAATACTTTCCAAACCTGCCTGCCTAGCGGCACGCCAACGCCTTTCTCCAGCAATAATTTCATATTCACCTTTTTTTTCTTTATGCGATCTAACCAAAATCGGCTGCAAAACTCCATTCTCTCGAACTGACAAACTCAACTCTTCCAATGCCTGTGGAGTAAAATTTTGCCGAGGCTGTGCCGCATTTGAATGAATACGATCCAATCTCATCTGAACGATATCAGTCTTTATCATCCTATCCGCTCTTGTATCTGGCAAAAGTAAATCAAGTCCTTTTCCCAAACCACGTTTTTCAACCATTTTTTTCCTTCCTTAACTATAAGCTAGAAATTCTACAACAAACTCCAAATAAAAAGATATTTTTTGACAGAATTTATATTTCTTTCTATCTTAATTTAAATCATTTTTACTTTGGAGTAGTTATGATATATTCTGACATTCAAAAACTTTTTGATACCGACGGTAATTTTATCGGAGTTTTTATCCCTACAACACTATGGCAAAAAATCGCCACAACAATTGAAACACAATATCTACAAAAAGAAGAACAACAATCTGTCGAACCAATCGCAGATTGGGAAATACTTTGTAAGCATTGGGACTTTCAATATCCTATAGATAAAAGCATACGCTGCAATCTTTGCAACAACGCAACCACCGATTGGCAATCAGACAAACCACGCAAATTTCAACTTCTTACTGCAAATCTTGGCGGCTTAGTCTGTTGGCGATGTCAAAACTGCCAATCCAGAGTTTCAAAATACCATTTCAAAGACAAAATAACCCTCACATGCGAACCCTTTAGAAACTAAATTATACTTTTTCAACCCAATTTAACATTTCTTGGGCAAATTCGATATAAGCCTGCGAACCGACAGATTTTACATCATACAAAAGAACCGGCTTGCCATAACTAGGCGACTCAGACAAACGAACATTACGTGGAATTTTCGTAGAAAACGTCTTGTCAGGAAAATAAGAACGCACTTCATTTTCTACCTGACCAGACAATCTGTTGCGACTGTCGAACATCGTCAACAGTATTCCAAGGATATCCAAATCCGAATTAAGACGCTGCTGAATAAGATTTACCGTATTTACAAGTTGAGCCAAACCTTCAAGAGCATAATATTCCGATTGCAATGGAATAATAATTTTATCCGCAGCACAAAGAGCATTTACAGTAACCAACCCTAAAGATGGCGGACAATCCAAAAGAATAAACTCATAATCTTCTACAGTTTGCAGACAACGAGAAAGAAAAAATTCTCTGTCCTGCTCCTCTGTCAACTCAAGCTCCACACCAACAAGGTCATTTGTCGCAGGCAAAACATCTAAATACTCTAAATCAGTTTGACGAATTGCCCACTTTGTTTCCTGAGGATTAAAAAAAACGGAATACAAATTATCTTCTTGTCGCTCTTTCTGTTCAATTCCCACCCCACTAGAAGCATTCCCCTGATAATCGCAATCCACCAATAAAACTTTTCTCTCCATAACAGCAAGCGACGCAGCCAAATTTACCGCCGTTGTCGTCTTGCCAACCCCGCCTTTTTGATTTGCAATAGCGATACATAAAGGTTTTTTCATACAAAATCCTATTACATTTTGTTTCACGTGAAACATTTATAAAATTAAACATTAAACAACCCCCCAAAAAACCACTACCGAACCGACATTAAAAATTTATTACGCTTTTAATGTATCTGCTTCTCTGAGATAAAGAGGAACAGGTAGCTCGACTGCAAAATCTTGCAAGCAAGCTTCTTGCCACAATTTTTCGCAGAAAGCAATATCATATTGAGAGGAAATAAAAGATTGAGAAGAAATTCTCGATTCAAAAAAACCAAGATTTTTACGCAAACCTGTTCCCAAAACAGCAAAAGATTGTTTTGTTTGCAAAAATGCAGCAGCTTGTTCAAGTGATACGCAACTTGGCTCAGCGATAGCTTGAAAATTTTGCCGAACAAAACCTTGAATAACTACCGTATTTCTTCGTGCATACTGCAAAACCCATAATTCTGCAGCTTCAGTTGCTTCACATGCTCCGGCAGCCAAGATTTGAAGTAAATTTAATCCCACACATGAAATAGTTTGCGAACTCAAACCCAAGAGAGTAGCAAGACCAATACGAATACCCGTAAAACTACCCGGACCGACGGTGCAGGCAATTTTTGTAAGTTCGTTAACTCGCCAATCAAGAATATTCAGACCTTTTTGAATCTCAGGAAGCAAAATCGCAGTAGCGCCTTCTTTCAACTGTACAGAATAAATATATTGCGGCTTTTCTTGTCCCAAAATAATTTGTAACATCCCGTCAACACAATTAAAAACCAAAATCTTTGATTTAGCGGACAAGACGCATGACATCGTTTACAACCGCCAAAACCGTAAGAGCAACCAAAAAAGAAACGCCAATTTGCAGACTAATTTTTTTCCATTTATCATTTAGCGTTTTTCCGCTCAAACCTTCAATTAGAAAAAATAAAATATGCCCTCCATCCAAAATCGGAATAGGAAGCAAATTTAAAAATCCAAGATTAATGCTGATAAGAGCCGTTAAAAAAAGTAAATTACTCAATCCGGCATGAGCCTGTTCACTAACCATTTGAGCAATTAAAATCGGACCACCGACCGTATCAAGCGGAACAATTCGTTCAACAAGTTTCACCAAGCCTTGAACGGTTAAAGCAAAAATTTTCCAAGTTTGCTTTGCTCCTTCAACCGCTGCCGAACCCACTCCCAAAGGAACACTGATATAGTCTCCTGAAGATGAAATACCAACTTGAGGAATTTTAACCGTTTCTCCAAAAATATTTTTTTGCTCTTGTAAACGAGGTTTAAGCATAAATTGCCATTTTTCACCGTCTCGTTGAATTTCAAAACAAATCGACTGTTCACCTTGCTCTCGGATAAGCATAGTCATCATTTCCCAATCAAAAACCTGTTTTCCGTTCAAAGCAATAATCATATCTCCGGCAAGTAATCCGGCTTCTTGAGCCGGACTTTTTTCCAACACGGTTCCAATATGCGGCAAAACTTCAATTTTTCCCTGAACCCAAAAAATACCCCAATAAATAAACCATGCCAATAAAAAATTAAAAATCGGGCCTGCAGCAATAACAGTAATACGTTGCCAAGGAGAGCGAAGAGAAAAATTATGTCTAGGAGTAAATGGCGATTCAAGAGTTTCATCTACATGTTCACCAACAAGCTGAACAAATCCACCAAGCGGAATCAATGAAAGCCGATATTCTGTCATACCGCAACGCTTAGAAAAAAGGGCAGGACCAAAACCCAAAGAAAAAGTTTTTACGCCAATTCCCCACAAACGAGCAATTAAAAAATGCCCCAATTCATGAAAAAAAATCAACACACTCAAAACAAGAACAACCGAAACAATATTAAGTAACATTTTTTTCCTTTTTTATTATATTTATAACTTTTTATTTTAAAATAAAATAAACAAAGAGAAAATAAAAGGCAAGAAAAGAAATAACGCAAAATCTTCCGACAAAAAAAATCTACAAATCCTTTCCGCCAGCAAAATTATATTGATTTTTTAAAGATATAATAAGAAAAAGTATATGAATTTTCCAAAAATTATCAAAGATAAATTTATTGCTTCACCCATTTTAAAATAAAAATCTGTTAAGCTATATTGTTTTTAATTTGCTGACGAACGACTTTATCTAAAGCCAAAATTTCATCAACAGAAAAAAGATCATACGGCGAGTGCTTTTCCAAAACCTGCTGCACGAGTTTAGGAATATCCAAAAATCCGATTTGTTTTTGCAAAAAAAGTTCAACTGCAATTTCGTTGGCAGCATTTAAAACAGTTGCGGCACTAGCAGGCAAATCCAAAACACAACGAGCCAGATTTAAACAAGGAAAATTTTCACTATTTGGTTCAAAAAAATCAAGTTGCCGACTTTCAGCAAGATTCAAACGCGGCAAAACAAGCGAAATCCGTCGTGGAAACGCCAAACAATACGCTAACGGAATTTGCATATTCGGCTGTCCTAGCAGAGCAAGTTGCGATCCATCCCGATACTCAACTAAGGAATGGACAATGCTTTGTGGATGAACAAGCACCTGAAGATCTGCAGCTTGCACCCCAAAAAGATGCCGAGCTTCTAAAATTTCCAATCCTTTATTCATAAGCGTTGCGGAATCAATGCTGATCTTTGCACCCATTGACCAACGAGGATGTTTAAGAGCTTGCTCCAATGTAACTTTTTGCAAAAATTCTTTGTTTTTACCTAAAAAAGGACCGCCTGAAGCCGTCAAAATCAACGAAGCGACATCTCGCCCATCATGCCCACGCAAAGCCTGAAAAAGAGCATTATGCTCCGAATCAACCGGCAAAATAACAGCTCCACTTTTTTGACACACTTTCCGAAAAAGATGTCCTCCCAAAACAAGAGCTTCTTTGTTTGCCAAACACAATACCTTGCCTTTTTCGGCAGCAGCATATGCCGGAGCAAGTCCGACAGCTCCGACTTGTGCAGCCAATACGACTTCCGCCCGTTCATCAGTAGCAAGTTGCTGAAATCCACTCGTCCCGACAACAATTTCAGGCTGATAATCTTTCGGCAAAAGCGAACGCAACACATCAACATCGGAACTATCCAAAATTGCTAAAACGGGCGGGCGAAATTCTTGAGCCTGTTTCGCAAGCAAAGCAATATTTTTTCCAGCAGCCAAACCCTGTATAACAAACATTTCTAAATGATTACGAACAACGGAAAGGGCATTACAGCCGATTGAACCGGTTGAACCCAAAATCGTCAGATTTCGCGGTTGTTGCGATTGCAAAACAGGATGTTCAAGCGAAGAAATATAGTGCAGCATCTTAGTTTCCGAAAAAAGAAAAAATAAAATTCAAACCGGCATAAACCGGCAGAGCAAACAAAATACTGTCTAACCTGTCAAGTAATCCACCATGTCCGGGCAAAAGATTACCTGAATCTTTAACTTTAGCCCACCGTTTCAAACCAGATTCAAAAAAATCACCAAGCTGAGAAGCAATATTGACCGTCAAACCTAGCAGAAAAAAACACCAAAGCGGTGCTTTTCCCCAAAAATATCCGGCAACAAGAGCGGAAATAATACATAAAATACAACCGCCGACACTGCCTGCCCAAGTTTTTTTGGGACTTATTACCTGCCAGATTTTTTTGTTACCCCATAATTTTCCAGCATAAAAAGCTCCTGCGTCTGAAGCAAAAATACACGCCAACAAACTATAAATTTCAAGCGAAATCATACCACGGAAAAAATGCAACGTACAAACAACATATAAAAATCCCACAACAGGCATAAAAAGAGTTAAATCCGTTGTTTCCGGCGTACGGGAATAACAAACCAAAAAGTAAAGAGCCATAAACCAAAAAACCCCGAGCAATAAATAAACAAGCCCGCTTACTCCCCATTCAACCGGCATAAAAAAACTCAAACCAGCCAAAGCAAACAAAACACAACGATATACAATTTGAAAATACAATTTAAAAAGTTGCAAAAACTCATACAAACCAAGAATCGCAATAATCGCCAATGCACAAGTAAAAACGAAACCGCCTTGCCAAATCAAAAACAAGGCTATCGGCAACAAAACCATCGCGGTTATCAAACGTTGAGCATGAGAACTCATATCTTTTTCTCCTTCTTTTCCTGCAAACCGCCAAAACGGCGATTGCGACTATTAAAATCTACCAAAGCTGCTTCTAAATCTTGCGGTGTAAAATCAGGCCAAAATGTCGGAATAAAATATAATTCGCTATAGGCGGATTGAAACAACAGATAGTTGCTGAGGCGTTGTTCACCACTAGTACGAATAATCAAATCTGGATCGGGTTGACCGGCTGTGTACAAATGATTTGCCAAAGCTTCAGATGTAATATCTTCGGCAGCAACACCATTTGCAACAAGCAAACGACAGGCACGGGCAATTTCGTCTCGCCCCGAATAATTCAAAGCTAAATTTAAAGTAAGACGACAATCTTGCGGAATTGCCTTACAAGCTCGTTCCAAAACACTCCGTGCCGGCTGAGGAATAATTTCTATTTCTCCTAAAAGCCTCAATTTAACTTGCTTTTTTAATAAAGTCTTTTCCGCTTTAATAATAAATTTTGCCAACAATTCAAATAAAAAATGAACTTCTTCCTGCGGTCGCTGCCAATTTTCTTTAGAGAAAGCATATAATGTCAAAAAAGGAATCTGCAATGCAATACATTTTTCGATAATACGTTGAGCCGTCTCCGCTCCCTTCAAATGTCCTGCCGTTCGATTCAGTCCCCGTTGTTCAGCCCAACGACCGTTGCCGTCCATAATAATGGCAAGATGTTCAAGCATAATCTAAATTTCCATTATTTCAGCTTCTTTTTCCGCAAAAGCATCATCTGTTCGTTTAATATATTCATCCGTAATACTTTGAATTTCATCTTGAGCATGATGCTGATCATCTTCGGAAATTTCTTTTGCATTTTTCATTTTTTTAAAAGTATCATTAAAATCTCGCCGAATATTACGAATGGCGACTTTACAATCTTCGGCGTAACCTTTGGCAACCTTAGTTAATTCTTTACGACGTTCTTCCGTTAAAACGGGCAAAGCAATACGAATAATCCTACCATCATTAACCGGATTTAAACCCAAATCCGATTTTAAAATAGCCTTTTCCGCCAACGCGAAAACTCCCTTGTCCCACGGCTGAATTGTAATGGTACGGCTATCGGGCGTGGCAATCGAAGCCAACTGATTAAGCGGAGTAGGCGTACCATAATAATCAAGCTTTATATCTTCAACCAGCGACGACGAAGCCCGTCCGGTACGCAATTTAATGCATTCACGTTGAAAATTTTCAATTGCCTTTCCCATTTTGTCTTTACATTCTTGATAATATACTTCCATGCTTATTTTCCTCCTTCTATATGCGTTCCGATTTCTTCTCCCAAAAGAGCTCGTTTAATGCTCCCTTTTTCAAAAAGATTCAGTACTTTCACGGGAATAGAATTATCCATACAAAGCGAAATCGCCGCTGCATCCATAACTTTAAGTTGCCGTTGCAATGTTTCAAAAAATGTCAACCGTTTAAACATCTGAGCATCTGCATATTTTTCCGGATCTTTATCATATACGCCATTTACCCGTGTCGCCTTGACTATCAGTTCTGTTTTTAGTTCCAAACCTCGCAAAACCGCTGCAGAATCCGTCGTAAAATAAGGATTACCTGTTCCGGCAGCACAAATAACTACTCTCCCTTTTTCCAAATGCCGCAAACCTCTTCGCCGAAAATACGGTTCAGCAACCGTCGGAACAGGAAATGCAGTCATTACCCGCGTAGCGATACCGTTTGCTTCCAAAGCATCCTGCAAACCAAGAGCATTGATAATCGTCGCCAACATACCGATATTATCAGCTGCAGCCCTGTCCATACCTTTTGCTGCCGAAGACAGCCCCCGAAAAATATTCCCTCCGCCGACAACAAGTGCCAGCTGAACTCCCATACGGACAATTTCCGCCAACTCTTTGCTAACGTCTTGAATAATGTGCGGATTGATGCCAAATTTTTCTTCTCCGGCTAAAGCCTCACCGCTTAATTTTATTAAAACCCGAGAATATTTTGTTGTCTGCATACTTTACTCCGTATTGATTAAAATATTGATAAATTGAAAACGAAGCAAGAAAAAATCTTATCAAAAAGATTTATATAAAAAAGGGAGCTTAACGCTCCCTTTTTTCTTATTCACCGAGATTCATTCGATAAAAACTTCCTATTTGGATATTTTCACCCAAAACGGAAACCAAATCCGTTATAAGATCTCGAATTTTTTTGTCTCCATCTTTAATAAAAGGCTGTTCCAGCAAACAAACTTCCTGATAAAACTTTTTAATCCGTCCTTCAGTAATTTTTTCAGCAATATTTGCCGGCTTACCTTCTTCTTTTGCCTGATTCATATAAATCTCTTTTTCTTTTGCCAAAATCTCAGGATCAAGATCTTCAGGAGCAACACAAAGAGGACAAGTTGCGGCAACCTGCATTGCCAAATCTTTTGCCAATGCCTGAAATTTTTCATTTTTGGCAACAAAATCAGTTTCACACTGCAGACTTACCAGCGTTGCCAGCTTACCATTATTGTGAAGATAAGAACCGATAACACCTTCAGAAGTTGCCCGTCCAGCTCTTTTTTGGGCCTTTGCCAAACCTTTTTCCCTCAAATATGCAATTGCCTTTTCTTCATCGCCATTACATTCAGCCAAAGCTTTTTTACAATCCATCATACCAACTCCGGTTTTTTCCCGAAGATTTTTTACCATTTCTGCGGTAATTGCCATTTTTTACTCTCCTTCTTCCTGTTCTACTTGTTCGGATTTATCTTTTTGACTTGCAGCTCCTTCAAGACAAGCATCCGCAATAGCAGCAGTAAACAACTTAATTGCCCGAATAGCATCATCATTTCCCGGAATAAGATAATCAACCAAATCAGGATCGCAATTTGTATCAACAACTGCAACAACCGGAACCCCCAATTTACGGCATTCTTTAATTGCAATTTCTTCTTTTTTAGGATCAATAACAAAAACCGCTCCTGGCAGTTTTTCCATATCTTTAATACCGCCGATGTTTGCTTCCAATTTTATGCGTTCTCTTTGCATCAACATAATTTCTTTTTTCGGAAAACGGTTAATCGAACCGTCTTCAAACATCTGTTCAATATTTTTTAAACGCTCAATTGTCTTTTTAATAGTTTGAAAATTTGTAAGCGTACCTCCCAACCAACGATGAGCAACATAATACATACCGGCTCTTATCGCTTCAGTACGAATAACATCTTGAGCCTGCCGTTTTGTACCGATAAACATAATTTTCTGTCCGCCGGCAACAACATCGGAAATAAAGTCGTGTGCCGTACAAAACATTTTAATTGTTTGTTGCAAATCGATAATATGAATGTCTTTTCTGACTCCGAAAATATACGGTTTCATTTTCGGATTCCAGCGTTGTGTCTGGTGTCCGAAATGAACACCGGTTTCCAACATCTCCTTCATCGTAACATAAGCCATAGTTTTCTCCTTTGGGTTAAACCTCCGATTTCATTCAGCCTTTCGACCACCCGCCGCGCCATTGAAACCGTGTGAAAAATAAATATTTATAGAACAACTCAAAATGATTGGCAAGCAAAAAAGAAGCATTTTTTGTAAAATTGTCATTAAAAAGTAAAATTGACAAATAAAAGGAAATGCGACAAGCAAAAAATTCCTATCTGTATTCTAATTTTTGGAGCAATATGTCTGAATTTTTAGCGGATTTACATATCCATTCCCGATTTTCCAGAGCAACAAGCAAAGACCTATCTTTTCGCTCGTTGGCGGCATGGGGAGCAGCAAAAGGACTTCATATCATCGGCACAGGAGATTTTACGCACCCTGATTGGATACAACAAATTGAAGACGAGTTGCAACCACTTGGGAACGGACTTTTTGCCCTCAAAAACGACAAAAATTTAAGCGAAGAAGTTCCGGTTTTGCAGGGAATTTCTCTCGGTAAACCACCACTGTTTTTATTAAGTGCGGAAGTAAGCACTATTTATAAAAAAAACGGAAAAGTACGAAAAATCCACAACCTTATTTATATGCCAAATCTTGAAATGGTCAAAAATTTCAATGCTCGACTGGCAAAAATCGGCAACTTGCACTCCGACGGTCGCCCGATTCTCGGACTGGATTCCAAAAATCTACTGGAAATGGTATTGGAAACAGACGAGCAAGCATTTTTTATTCCTGCCCATATTTGGACACCGTGGTTTTCACTTTTCGGATCAAAATCCGGTTTTGACAACTTGGAAGAATGTTTTGAAGATTTAACGCCACACATTTTTGCCCTAGAAACCGGACTTTCCTCCGATCCGCCAATGAACAGACTATGGAGCAAACTTGATAAATTTACACTTGTTTCCAATTCCGATGCCCATTCCGGTGCGAATTTAGGACGTGAAGCCAACATTTTTTGCGGCGAACTTGATTATAGTGAAATTTTTGCAGCTCTTCACAACAAATCCGACTCAACACAATTTTTGGGAACACTGGAATTTTTTCCTGAAGAAGGAAAATACCATTTGGACGGACATCGACAGTGCGAAGTAGTATGCAAGCCAAGTCAAACCGCCAAATACAAAAAAATTTGCCCTGTTTGCAACAAACCGCTCACAATCGGCGTTTTAAATCGAGTTTTACAACTGGCAGACAGAACCGAACCGATTTATCCGCAAAACAACCCGGATTTTATCTCACTTATTCCTTTACCGGAAATTTTATCGGAAATCTTACAAGTCGGAACAAAAAGTAAAAAAGTCTTTGCCGCTTATTCCGCCCTGCTTTCTCAATTCGGCTCGGAAATGAATATTTTACGCAACATTTCGTGCGAAGATTTAGAACTGGCACTTCCTTTACTTGGACAGGGCATTGCACGAATGCGACAACAAACGGTTATTTGCAAAGGCGGATTTGACGGACAATTCGGTACGGTTCGACTTTTTGAAAAAGAAAATTTTTAAAAATTTTCAAGAAATTTTTGTTCCGACTCAGCCATTCCGATAAGAATTAATTCATCTTCTTTTTTCAAAGGTAATGTCGGATCGGGGTTTACCTGCAATCCATCAGCCCCTTTAAGAGCAATTACGGAGCAACCTGTTTTTTCCCGAATTTGACTTTCAATCAGATTTTTTCCAACCAGACCGACAGGCATAGCCTGCACAAAAATATTCAGCCCTTCACTAAGCATAACAAGTTCATCCGGCTGTAAAATATTAAAAATTGCATTCGCACCCATTGAAGCATAAGATAACACCAAATCTGCTCCCGCCATATGCAGTTTGGAAACACTATGTTCATTATTGGCACGACTGATAATCTGCATTTCCGGTCGCAATTGCCGACAATAAAAAGAAAGATAAATATTCATAGAATCATTGTGTGTAGTGATTATTACGGTATGGGCTTCATTGACTCCAGCTTTTTCCAATACCTTAATATCGGCAGCATCACCTTGCACAAAATCCAAATCATTATCCGGTATAGCTTTTTTCTCCACAATTCGCACAGATTTACCGTTTTCTTTCAATGTCGCAGCTACAGCTTTACCTACCCGACCTCCACCCAAAATCAGCACCGGAGCATCAGTCGCCAACTCGGAATGCGACAAAGAATACGATTTTTCAAAATTTTCCAACTGCTCGGCAGTCCCTGCCAAAATCAAAAGCGTTCGTTTGGTAATTATCGTATCAGGTTGAGGTAGTACCAACCGTCCTTTTTCCCAAAAACCAATAACAGACGCCCCGCTTTTTTGTCGCATACCGGCATTTCGCAAAGTTTTACCGTCGAGCAAAGTCTGGGCAGCGGAAATATCCGCAATTTGTAAATTGGCAAATCGACTTAAAACATTAACCGCTCCGCCAACTCCTATTGTACGAGCAGCCATAGCCTGACCGAGCATTTTTGTATAATGAAAAACATGCGTATTACCCGGAAATTTTAAAATATCAAAAGAATTTTGATTATCGATACTGACTACAATCGGAATCGCAGCGGTAATGCCTCGCACGGTAAAAGCAATGGAAGTATTCAACAGATCATCATTTGTAGCTACAACCATAGCGGCCTGCGTAACCCGTACCCGATGAAAAACATCAGGGTCATCAACTTCACCGACAACAACTTTATATCCGGCATTCAAAAGTTGCGAAGCACGAGCCAAATCGTTGACAATCAACACATATTCTATTTTTCGCTTATTGAGATTGGCAACCAGTTTTTCCGTTATCGGCTCTAAACTGGTCAAAATGATATGGTCTTTTGTATCGGGCGGTAATTCTTTAGGTATTCGATTTTTTTCTTGAGAAGCCAGCCATGGAGCATAAAAAAGTTGAATAAAAGTAAACGGCAGCATAATCAGCAATAAAATAATTCCTGAAAGCAAAACAATAATGGTAAATCCCTTTCCCAAATCAGTCGTAAATGTAATATCGCCAAAACCGAGTGTAGACATAACGGTCAATGTCCAATACAAACCCGTTAACCAGCTGTAATTCCGTCCTTCATACAGCATAATAAAATGAAAACAGACGGAATAAAAAACCATTGCAAAAAGAATAATACCAAAAAATGTCCGCAACCAAGCGGCATTTTGTCGCTGGTGTCGTCCTGATAAATAAAAAAGTAATTGAACCGGTACAGATTTCATAAATATAAGTGCTACTCTTTTTTAGTCCGACTGGCAAATCTGATTATTTATCTTGTAATTCTATAAAGTTAATGCAACATTTTAAAAATTTTAAAAAAATGCTAAAATTGATATAATTTTTTAATTCTATGCCCCAAAAATACAAAACAATTTTATAAACAAAACCTTTTTACTTGCCCTTCAAAACGAACTGGAGTAGATAAACAGCAGAGTTTATAAAATTTTTAACCACAGGATTTTTATACTTTTCCGACTCTCCATTATTTTCTGCTCTTTTCAACAGCAATTTTCATGCAACCAAAAATACCCAAACCGATGAGGCTTATATGGCATACTTTCGCAAACTGACAGATAAAAAAGAAGAGCTTTTAAAGCTGTTAAAAAAAGAACAACGCTGGTTGATTCTTATCAATGCCGATCCTGACGCTTTAGCATCGGCTATGGCATTAAAACGCATTTTGGCAAGACGAGTGGAAGCCGTTGCCATTGCACAGGTCAACACCATTTCTCGTCCCGACAATTTAGCAATGATAAAACTGCTTCGTATTCCGTCCAAAAAACTCACTCCAACACTCGCAGCCCAATATGATCATTTTGCCATCGTTGATTCTCAGCCGCATCATCACCCTGATTTCACTCCTTATCGTTATTCTATCATTATCGATCATCATCCGCTTTCCAAAGAAAACCCGATGAAAGCCGATTTTATCGAACACCGACCGGAATATGGTTCAAACAGCTCAATAATGACCGAATATCTTTACAATTTCGGTATTCGTCCCGGAAAACTGCTAGCAACGGCACTTTTATACGGCATTAAAACCGACACTCACAGTTTTGAACTCAAATTTGACGATATCGACATCAAGGCATTTCGTTATTTGACCAAATTTTACAGCCCAAATTTGCTGCACAAAATTTTACGAAGCGAATTTAAACAGGAATGGTTCAAATATTTTGCTGTTGCCTTCAACAAAATCAGACGATTTCGGCACGGTATGGTAATCAATATCGGAGCTATCGAATCACCGGATATGCTTGTTGTACTGGCGGATTTATTTTTACGGTCAGAAGAATCTTCATGGGCAATGGTTTGCGGTTTGGCAGATGACAAATTGATTGTTATTTTTCGAGGCGACGGTCTACGAAAAAATATGGGGAAATTCGCCATTCAGCTTTTTGGCGATGTCGGTTCCGCCGGCGGTCATAAAACTATGGCAAGAGCAGAAATTCCATTAGAAAAACTAGAAGGGCAGCGAGCACAAAATTTTATTTGGGACAAACTCAATTCTCATAAACAACAAAACCAAAAATCCAAACCGAGTCTTCCCAAAGACATTGAATCAATTAACAACGACCAAAATGCTACTCATTCCAACACCGATACAAATCCGAACTCCACAAACTGACCGGAGGTTTTCTTGTCTCTTTCCAATCGACTTCAACTTTCCCGTTCACCCCTTTATATTATGGACGGCAGTGCTTTTATTTATCGAGGGTTTTATGCCTATCCCGACCTTAAACGCTCGGACGGTTTTTTAACCAACTCACTTTTTATCGTACTGCGAACCCTGCTTAAAATTTTACGAGAAGAAAAGCCGCAACATTTTGTTTTTATAAGAGACGGCAAAGGTCCAACTTTTCGCAACGAAATTTTACCAACCTACAAAGCCAACCGCCAAAAAACACCCGACGAACTTATTGCCCAGCTCGCTCCGCTCGATAAGCTTTTGGCGACACTTGGCGTTCCGACACTTATTTCTGACGGCGTAGAAGCGGACGATTTAATAGCTACACTAACAAACCATTTCAAATCCGAGCTACCAATTATTATAGTCGGCACAGATAAAGACTTACAGCAATGTCTTGATGTCAATGTTTTTTTATGGGACCCGGCTCAACGCAACGAAAAACTCATTACGCAAAAAAGTTTTGAAGAAACGGAAAATCTTACACCTGCTCAATGGGCGGATTTTCAGGCATTAACCGGCGACAATGCCGACAATATCCCCGGCATTCCGGGAATCGGTCCCAAAACAGCACTTAAAATTTTATCAACTCACCCAACACTTGAAAAAATCAAAGACGAATTTTCCTCTCTCGACCCCAAATTACAACAAAAACTGAGCGGTCATTTAGATGATATGTTCATTTACCGTAAACTCACTCGCCTTAAAAATGATTGCCAAGTTCCTGCATCATTATCCGAATTAACACTAAAACATATTGATTTTGAACAGCTTAAAAATTTTTTAAAAGAATATGAATTTAATTCTCTTATACAGCAATTTGAATCCATTTCCCCTCAAAAAAATACCGAAAAATCGCAGTTTTCAAAATTCCCGGATTTAAAAGCAAAAAGTATTCAACCGCTCTTACCGGGACTTGAAAAAACCGAGACAACTTTTTTAAAAAAATGCCCGAAATTAACAGGCAAGCTTGCTTGTTTACCACAAGGCAACAATTGGAAAATCGTTACCGAAAAGGGAACTTGGCTGCACGAAGGAAGTATTGATTTACTTGTTGACGAAATACATGCCGAACAAGTTTTCCTCTTAGGACTCAAAGACCGAATTGCCCAAGAACCGAAATGGAGCAAGCATAATATTTTTGATGTTGCTCTGGCGGCATATTTGCTCAACCCGGAAGAACGGGATTATTCTTGGGAAAAAATTTCCTGCCGTTTCCAAGAAAATTTAAACACAACAAACAATTTGGATTTTGTTCACTCCATTGCCGATTTACTGAAAAAAGCCAATTTAGACCGACTTTTTTTTGAACTGGAACAACCGCTCTGTACGGTTTTGGCTCACATGGAAAAACGAGGTATTCGCATTGATTTAACAACATTTGCCAATTTTTTAGACGAGGTACAAAGTAAACTTACGACACTGGAAAGTGAAATTTTCAAATTGGCAGGGCAGTCGTTTAATATCCGCTCCAGTCAACAATTAGCAGAAATCCTGTTTGATAAGCTCACACTGCAATCCAAACGAAAAACAACCGGAGGCAAACTCTCGACCGCCAGCGAAGTTTTGGAAAAACTGCAAAACACACACCCGATTGTTGACAAAATTCTCAGCTTTCGTTCTCTGGAAAAAATGCGTTCAACCTATCTCGAACCGCTTCCTCGCCAAGTTGACGCTTTTGGACGACTGCATTCTCATTTTAATCAAATGGCGACTGCTACCGGACGGCTTTCAAGCAGCAATCCGAATTTGCAAAATATTCCCGTACGCGGCGAAATGGGCGAACGAATGCGTGCCTGTTTTATTGCCGAAGAGGGAAAATTGCTCGTAGGAGCAGATTATTCCCAAATCGAACTGCGAGTACTGGCACATTTTTCAAAAGATGAAAGCCTGCTTCACGCCTTTCGTACCGAACAAGACATCCATACCCGTACCGCCGCAATTTTAAAACAAAAAAATATTGCCGATATTACACCGGGCGAAAGACAAAACGCCAAAACAATCAATTTCGGCTTACTGTACGGAATGGGACCGCAAAAGCTGGCTCGCGAATTATCAATTTCACTGCAAGAAGCCAAAAACTTTATTACTCTTTATTTTGAGCAATTACCACAAATTAAAGCTTTTTACGAACAAATAGAAAACGAGGCTCAAGAAAAAGGCTATGTTTTAACACTGAGCGGTCGCCGCCGTTTACTGCCGGAAATACATTCCCGCAACCAAAATCAGGCACAACAAGCTCTAAGAATGGCAATCAATACGGTTATACAGGGTTCGGCTGCCGATATTATCAAAATGGCAATGTTGGCAGTGGAGAACGACCCTGACTTGAAAAAAATACACGCAGGACTAATCTTGCAGGTGCATGACGAACTTTTGCTTGAAGTCCCCGAATCACATGCCGAAGATGCCCGAAACCGCTTGCAACAGCTTATGGAAAACATTTATCCGCTGCTCGTTCCATTAAAAGTTGACAGTGCAATCGGTCACAACTGGGCAACGGCTCATTAACAAAAAAGGAAAAAATATGAAAAACAAACTCCGTCTTCTTACTCCCGGGCCGACACCTCTGCCCGAAAATGTCCGCCTTCATCTGGCACAGGATATGATTCACCACCGCAAAGCGAATTTTAAAGAAATAATGCAAAACAACCAACAAACTTTACAACATCTTTTCGGTACAAGCGAAGAAGTCCTAACTTTGACCTGTTCAGGAACGGGAGCAATGGATGCAGCCGTTAACAATCTTTTTGCCAAAGGAGAAAAAGTAGCAGTCGTTGACGGCGGAAAATTCGGCGAACGCTGGTTGGAACTAACACGACATTATGGACTGGAAACAGTACAAATTAAAGTGCCGTGGGGCGAAGCGGTGCAAGCGGAACAAATAAAACAAGTTTTACAAGATAAAAATATCAAAGGCATATTTGTCCAAGCCTCAGAAACCTCGACCGGTGTACGACATCCGATACGGACAATCGGCGAATTAACGGCAAAAACGGACTGCCTGCTTATCGTGGATGGTATTTCCGCTATCGGCATTTCCCCTTGCCCGATGGACGAATGGCAAATCGACTGCCTACTGACCGGTTCACAAAAAGGGTTGATGCTGCCGCCGGGTTTAGCATTTATCGCTATGAGCAAAAGAGCGTGGAAACGAGCGGAAAATATTTCTACCCATTCGTTTTATTTTAATCTTATTGAAGAAAAAAAACAGGTCGCAAAAGGACAAACACTTTTTACACCGGCAATCAATCTCATTGTTGCCCTGCAAGCCAGTTTACAGGCTTTTGCCGGTGAAAATTTAAACGGCATTTTTCGCAAACAATGGGCATTAACCCAAATGGTCAGAACCGGCATAAGCCGTATGGGACTCAATTTTTTTGCTCCAAACGATTATACTTGGGGACTGACTTCCGTTTCTTTGCCTGCCGGAATTGACGGAAGCAAGCTGACAAAAATCGCCGCCGAAAAATACGGCGTTTACTTTGCAGGCGGACAAGACAGGGTCAAAAACAAAATCGTCCGCATCGGGCATATGGGCGATGTTGACTGGAGCGATATGCTTGCCGGACTGTACGCTTTTTATGCAGCATTTACAGCCTGCGGCGGACATATCGGAGCAAAAGACTATTTGGAAAAAGCGATGGAGGCTTACGAAAATCCACAGGAGGAAAAATGAGTACGGAAAATTGTCAAGAAAGCGAAGCATATATTCTTGAACGCAAAAAAATGGCGGAAAATTATCAAACCGTCTCACAAAACAACCACAACACCGATTTTCCAAACCTTGATTTTGCAACCTTTGTTTTGTCGCTCAGTGCAACGGTACTGATGTGTCTTGGCGAAACACCCGATCCGGAAACAGGAAAAACAGTTCTCAATCTAGCTGCCGCCAAACAAACAATCGACCTGCTCGGACTTTTGGAAAACAAAACCGCTGGAAATTTAAGCTGCAAAGAAGGGCAGATTTTAAAAGATATTTTATTTGAAGTCCGTATGAAATACATACAAAAGGTCGGCTAATGTCCAAAATCCAAGTCGGCATTGTTGAGCTAAATAAGCTTACCGCCCATTTGCTGCGACTACTTATCCGCCACCCTAAAATGACCGTAACGGCTATCAGTTCCCAAAAATATTGCGGTAATGTTTTAGGCGAGCTGCTTCCTTTTTTACGCAATAATGAAATAGGGAAAATCACAATTAGCTCACCGAATGCAAAAATGCTGGCAAAAAAATGTAAACTGATTTTTTCAGGCAGCCAAGAAGAAAAAAACTGCCAATTTATTACAGAACTCTTAGATTGCGGCATAAAAGTCATTGATTTGGGAACAAATTTTCGCCTACGGGACAAAGATGCATATGGACGCCATTACGGCTGGCAACATTCTTTCCCCGATTTATTGAGCGAATCGGCATACGGTTTACCCGAAATTTTTACAGACCGTATTCAAAATGCGTGGCTGACAACGTGTCCTGGAGAATATGCCGCACCTGCAATCCTTGCTTTGTATCCGGGTATAAAAAAATCATATTTTATAACAGACGATATTATTCTTGACGGCAAATCCAATTTTTGGGGAACAACAGAAAAAAGCAGCACTCTTGCAGGAAAAGATTTAACAAGCCAACAAGAAGAAATCGAAAATATACTCAAAACTTTACCCGTCTTAGAAGAAATGCAACAAGAACCGTTTCACATTACTTTTTTGCCGCATTTTCTTCCGCTTCAAAACCGGCTTATTTGTTCCGTTTATTGTAAGTTAGCCGAAGGAGTTAGTATTGCCAATGTACTTGGTGAGTATTTAGGGTTCTATACCGACTGTCCTTGGATACAAATTTTTGAAGGTGAAAAACCTTTATCGGAAACAAAACACAACGCTTTATCCTGCAATATTACAATTTTTGAAGATTTGCATACCAAACGAATTATTTTACAAAGTACAACGGATTATTTTTTACGAAGTGCCGGACAAGCGATAGCCGTCGCTAATATTATAAATAATATTGACAGCCAATATGGCATTATTTAATATAACAAAGTTTTTATTTTTAAAAGAATACAATTCCGCTAAAGGAGTAAAATGTATGATACAAAAATTATTTTTTACAAGTAGAATTTTTATATTTTTCTTTATCTTTCACTTTTTTTTCACAACTTTCTGTCTATCTGCCCCAATTCTCATTTATCAATCTTCTTCAAAAGATAACAGCTTTAATCAAGGACTGCATAATGGTATTTTAAAATATAAAGAAAAATATAATCTTCCTTGTATAGAAGTTGAAACAAAAACAACAAAACTACAAGACTATATTGATGCTGTTCAACAAGCAATCAATAAAAAACATTCACCTATTTTACTGCCTTATTCCAGTTTTTTCCCCGACATGGAACCGATTATCAAAAACAATCCACAAGCAAATTTTATCTATCTCGACCAAGCCGTTGAAAATATGCCTAATGTTTTAAGTTTTTCATTTGCAAACGAACAAGGCGGATTTCTGGCAGGTGCATTGGCAGCACTTATGACCAAATCACAAATAATCGGCATAGTATATACATCAAATACTTATCCTGTTTTAATGGAATTTTGCACCGGTTTTATTCAAGGAGCAAAATACATCAATCCTTCAATAAAAATCGTACAAGGACAGATTGGAGACAAAGCAAGCGATTGGAAAAATACATCTAAAGCTCGTATCGTTGCCAGCCAATTGATAAATCAAGGAGCGGATGTATTATTTGCCACAGCAGGTTTGGCTGGACTTGGTGCTTTTGAACAAGCTAGTCAAAGCGGCATTTACGCCATCGGAGCGGACATCAACCAAAACAATCTTTATCCGGGAACAATGATTGGCTCCGTTTTAAAAAATAATGATAAAGTTGTAATGATTGCCCTGTCTCTTTTTACTTCCAACATTCGCAAACACCAATCTCAACGCTTAGGTCTTATGCAAAATGCAATAGCAATGGATTTTGACGGTGTTTCTTTCGACCTTGTTCCTGAAGACATACGAAAAAAAATAGAAAACATTCGTCTGCTAATTATACAAAACAAAATAAAAATAGAACAAAAAGGATAAAATATGCGCTTGTTATTTATAGCCTATTTCTTTTTTTGGGCATTTAATTGCTGGGCGGAACCGACCATTATCTATATCGGAAAAAAAGATGATAATATGTATAATCAGTCCCTTCATCTTGGCATTCAAGAATTTGAAAAAAAACAAGGAATAAAATGCATTGAACGGGAAGCAGAAAATAGTTCAGAATATATCACCATTGTAAAAGAATGTATTAAACAAAAACATTCACCTATTATTATTTCCGATGGTGGTAAAAGAACTGAAATTATCAATATTATCAAAAAGAATCCCAAAACTTTTTTTATTTTTCTAGATTCGGAAAAAACACAACTGACAAATGCCACGAATATTACTTTTCTGGAACAAGAAGGAGCTTTTTTGGCAGGTGCATTGGCAGCGATGATGAGTAGAACAGATGTTATCGGTTTTATTTATGCATCTAAACAAGTTCCGGCTTTAATACGATTTCGTGCAGGCTATATTCAAGGAGCTAAATATATCAACCCCAACATTACAATTTTAGAATCGGAATTGGGCGATTATCCTGATGTTTGGCAAAATACAAAACGAGCTGAAAATGCGGCTGCTAATCTAATTGAACAAAAAGCTGATATACTTTTTGCAGCGGCAGGTCAGGCAGGAATTGGCGTACTACAAAAAGCAGCCCAAAATCAAATTTATGCCATCGGTGTCGATACCAATCAAAATGAGCTTTTTCCAGGAACAATGATAGGCTCCGTAATCAAAAATACAAATAAAGCAGTTTATATTACTCTTTTTCAAGTATACATACAAAATATATTGGACAATACTCCAAAAAAATTGGGACTACTACAAAATGCTATGAATATAGATTTTAATGGAGTACAAAACGGTCTTGTTCCAACAGCAATTCAACAAAAAATAAATAACATCAAAACAAAAATTTTACAAAATAAAATTAAGATAGCAGCAAAAATATGAAAAATAAAATAGCATATAAATTTTTTTGGGGACTTTTTTTTGCATCCTTTCTTCCTTTTTGCTTCGGAGGAATACTTTGGTATTTCCATACAAAACAAGTGGAACAGAAAAAACTTATTACCTTTTCCGAAAATTTTATACAAGAAATTATACCAGATTTAGAATCCGCCTGTGCTTCTTTTGAACCACAGGCAATTATGCCACTGACTTTTCTCCTTCGTTTGAATCCAGCTATTGTCGAATTTCTTGTTCATTCAGACGAATATGATATGCCGCTTGCTTTGTTAACCTTACCCGAACGAAAAAAAGGAACAACTTTTACAATCAAAAAAACACTATTCCACGAACAAAAACAAATTGGCAAAATTCATTTAATCATCAGCACTTACGAAAGTGATCAAGAATTGTTTAAGAGAGCAAAACAATTATTTTTTATTTTTTTTACTGTATATTTTATCAGCATAATTGTTATTATGCTTCTTATTTCCCAACTCATCAACAAACCGATTCACAAACTTCTTTTTGAAATAAACCAAATAAACAACGGCGAATTAGATACTCCCTTTATCTGGAAAGGCAAAAATGAATTTACTCACTTAGGACAAGCGATTGAAAAAGTACGAGAAAAATTATTTTTTGTCTTTCGTACTCTACACGATAAAACAACAAAAGACTCGCTCACCAAAATATCCAACCGTAAAGAATTTCTCGACAAAACCTTATCCGTTTTTCAAATTTGTCAACAACAACATATTCCGTTTTCACTTATAATGATTGATATTGACCATTTTAAACAAATAAACAAAGAGCATGGCTACGATATTGGCGACGAAATTTTACAAAATGTTGCCGACAATCTACAAAAACATACGCGTGATGAAGATATGATTGCCCGTTGGGACAGCGAAGAATTTATTTTAGCACTGCCCAAAACTTCCAGCACCCAAGTTATTTCCATTGCACAAAAACTGCACCAAATTTTAACAACGACTCAATATACAAATGAAATAAAAATAGAGGCAAGTTTTGGCATCGCACAAGATAACGGCAAATATACTTTGTTTGACCTGCTTCAATGTGCCAAAGAAGCTTTAAAATATGCTAAAAAACTTGGAGGCAACCAAATCAAAGCCTACACCGACATTCAAAAATTTGTAAAATAAACGAGACAAATTTTGTGTAAAGAAAAATTAATAAAACCGCGACAAAATTCTCTGCCAAATATTATTCTTATTGGTATGCCCGGTTCGGGAAAAAGCACACTTGGTCGTCTTGTCGCCCAAAAAACAAACAAAGCCCACATTGATACCGATTGCCTTTTAGAAAGCTGGTGGGGACTTCATTTACCGGAGTTACAAAATTTTTTGGGGCTTTCCGCTTTTTTGGATGCCGAAGCCGAAATTATCCAAAAAACCAAAATCTCCAATTGCATTATTTCAACGGGCGGCAGCGTTATTTATCGGGACAACGCCATGCAATCCTTGCGACAAGAAGGAAAAATTATATATTTACATGTTCCGCTTGCCGTATTGGAAAAACGATTAACAAATTTCCACTCCAGAGGAATTATAATGCGCCAAGGTCAAACTCTTGCAGAACTCTTTGAAGAACGAAGCGAATTATACCGAAAATATTGTGATATCGAACTGAATACCGATATTTCTATACAACAAGCAACACAACAACTTTTACATTTTATCGGCGAATAAATTCAAAATTTTTATACCTTAAAAACAAAAATACTTTTACAATACCAGCAAAATCGGATTTTAATAAATAATAAAAAACATACTATTTACAACAGGTTGCTATGCCAAATATTCGCAAAAGCCTTTTACAATTTATTTTTTCCGGTGTTTCAATGAAACGCTGGAATGATAAACTCCGCCCCACAGAACTTGTCGAAGTGGACAAACAAGCACACAAAATGATTGCCGCTTGGGTTTTGCTTGTACAAAATTCCAAAAATCTCAGTCAGGACGAACAGTTACAATTAGCAGATGAAGTTATTTTCGGCGGTATTGCCGATTATTTATACCGACTGGTCATTACCGACATCAAACCGCCTATTTTTTATAAAATAAAATCTAATCTGCCCGAATATCAACGCCTGACTCGCTGGGTTCTCGACAGTCTCGTACCACTTTTACAACCGCTGGGACAAGAATTTTGGAAGCGACTGGAAGATTATTTTTCCCAACCCCGTACAACTTTAAGTACGAATATTTTAGCCGCCGCTCATACCTACGCCAGTCGCTGGGAATTTTTACTTTTACAGGGAATGCCATATTACGACGAAGAAATGGCAGAAATTAAAGATTCTTTTGAACGCTCCGCCGAGCAATATTCCAATCTTATTGGTATGCCTGAAATCAGTGCCGACTCGAAAACAACGCTCGGACGGTTTGTTCATCTTTGCGGACAGTTGCGATTTCAAAAACGCTGGTCGCAAACTCCCCGTATCCCCGAAACTTCAGTTTTAGGGCATATGTTTTTAGTGGCGTGTTATGCTTGGTTTTTCGGACTATCACTTGGATATTGCCGCGCCGGAATGTGTAATAATTTTTTTACCGGCTTATTTCACGATATTCCAGAACTTTTAACCCGAGATATTATTTCACCGGTCAAAAGCTCAAGTCCGGAATTGCAAGAACTGGTACGCCGATATGAAAAACAGGAAATGGAAGAAAAAATTTTAAATCCGCTTCGCAACGGAAAATATTTTGAACTTGTAGATAAAATAGAATATTTCTTAGGACTCAAAACAGGTTCGGAATTTGACACCGTTATCTATAAAAATGAACAAATTAAACATATTTCCCGTCAAGATTTGCAACAGTACTATAATTTTAATCAATATAACCCTAAAGACGGAGAAATGGTTAAAGTTTGCGATAACCTGGCGGCATTTATCGAAGCCTACACCGCCACCAGCAATGGTATCAGCAATATGCATCTTTATCAAGCACAATGGAGAATCCGTGAACAATACCGCACCTTTTCTTTAAGTGATAATTTACATATCGGAGCATTACTGGCTGATTTTTCCTAAAAAACGATTACACTAAATTAAAATATTTTTACCAACAGGAGAAAAAATAATGAACAAAAAAATACTCCTTCCCTTAGCTGAAGGATTTGAAACAATTGAAGCTTTAACTGTTGTCGATATTTTTCGGCGTGCTAAATTTAAAGTTGATATGGCAGCAATTGGAGAAAAACAAACCGTACTTTCATCGCACCAAATTATTATACAAGCCGATATATTGCTCGCCGACTGCCTCCAAAACGACTATGACGCTATTGTGCTGCCGGGCGGCTTAAAAGGCTCGGAAAACCTGCGGGATTGTCCGGAACTCATTACAATGCTTAAAAAACAAAATACCGAAAATAAACTTTATGCAGCTATTTGTGCAGCACCGGCTCTTGTTTTGGAATACCACGGACTTTTGGAAGGGAAAAAAGCAACCTGTTTTCCAAGTATGCTCAATCAAATTCCTGAAAACAAACGCGAAAACAAACCTGTCGTTATTTCTCAAAACTGTATTACCGGACAAGGAGCCGGTTACGCTATCGACTTTAGCCTCGCGATACTGGAAAAACTCGCCGGACAAATCGCAAAAGATGAAATCGAAAAACAACTCGCTTTTAAATATTAATTATCATAGTCAAAAGCAAAAAAACAGAAAATTTGTTAAATAAATTGAAAAACAAAAAATTCATTACATTGTTACTTTTGTATTCAAAAATAAAAAATCCCTGATAAATATTTAAAATTTTTATTTTTCTTAAACATTCAATACAGGGATTTTTTATTTTTTCTTAAAAACAATACTTAATATGCATGCCCGGATTCAAGATCATTTTTCGTCAACTTATGACTAAATGTTTTATAAACCCAAGTTTGATATACAAGAACTGTCGGCACAAAAACAAGTGCCACTCCCAACATAATTTTTAATGTAAATGCACTAGAAGAAGAATTAAAAATCGTCAAACTAAATTGCGGTGCAAGACTTGACGGCAATAAAGCCGGAAACATACCAATAACTGCGGCTAAAATTGTTCCTCCAATAAGTAATCCGGTTCCTGTCCAAGCCAACCAAAAATTTTTACGATATAAACTGCGACGACTCAAATATAAACCGAAAATCGGCACAAATAAAAATACTACAAGATATGGACGAACCAAATAATTATTACCAACATTAGTTAGTAACAAAGTTACAATTAAAAAAATAACCGTATAAACAGTTAATGTAATCCATAACTTTTTAGCAATATTTATTACTCGCTGTTGTACTTCACCTTCTGTTCGAATTGCCAACCAAAAAGCACCATGTATAATAAAAAGCAGAACAAAAAAGATTCCTCCCGCCAAGCCGTACGGCGTCAATAATTGCAAAATATTAACATGTACAATACCGTTTGCATCAATAGGTAAACCAGAAAAAATATTGGCAAATGCTATACCGAAAAGCAAAGCTGGTAACAAACTTCCTGCAAACATTGCTTTATCCCACATTTTTCTCCAACAAATTGATTCGATTTTTCCACGAAATTCAAATGCTACACCCCGAAAAATCAAAGCAAATAAAAGTAACATTAATGCAGTATAAAGCCCGCTAAACATAACAGCATATACAACTGGAAAAGCAGCAAATGTAACTCCGCCTGCAGTAATCAACCAAACTTCATTACCGTCCCAAAAAGGTCCCATAGCATTATATAAAATCCGTTTTTCTTCTTCTTTTTTTGCTACAAATGGAAGTAAAATTCCTATACCAAAATCAAATCCATCTAAAATAAAATATAATCCCCATAAAATACCCCAAAGAATAAACCATATTGTCATCAACATATTTACTTACCTCCTTAATTTTTAAACAGCTTCCGGTCCTTTTCGGGCGTATTTATATAATAAAAAAATATCAATCGCACCCAATAAAAGATATATTAAGGTTAACAATACAAAAGAAAAACCAACCTGATTTGCTGTAATTGGAGAGACCGCCTCAGAGGTTCTCATAATGCCATATACAATCCATGGCTGCCTACCTACTTCAGCTAAAATCCAGCCTGCTTCAATAGCTATATACGGTAAAGGAATAGCCCATATAAGCCCTTTTAAAAATAAAGGATATTTTTGAATACAATTACGTTTAAACCATGCAAATCCTGCCAATAAAGGAAATAAAATACCTAAACCGACCATAATACGAAAAGCAAAAAAATTAATCAAAACCGGAGGTCTATCTTTTTTAACAAAATCTTTTAATCCCACGACTTTAGCAGCCGGATCATGAAAAGCAAGCAAACTCAAACCGCTTGGAATAGCAAAAAATTCTACTAAATTCCGTTCATTTTTGGGATCAGGTAAAGAAAAAAGATATTGCGGAACATGTGTGCCCGTCTCCCAATGAGATTCCATTGCAGCCAGTTTAGCAGGTTGAACTTTTGCAACTTCTGCACCATGCATGTGTCCCTGTATAACTAAAAAAATTGATAAAATAAAAGCAAAAATACTGGCCAAATGAAAAGATTTTTGGAAAAAAGTCTGTTCATTTTTCTTTAACAAATGATAAGAACTAATTCCTAAAATAAAAAAACTTGCTAACAACCAAGCACTAGATAAAGTATGAAAAATCTGTTGCCAAGCAAAACTATTTGTAATCACAGCATAAAAACTTTCTAATTCTGCTCGCCCGTTACGAATAACATAACCAACTGGATTTTGCATAAAACCGTTTGCCAATAAAATCCAAATTCCGGAAATATTGGAAGCGATAGCTACTAACCAAATTGAAGCAGCATGTGCCTTATGAGAAAGTTTATCCCAGCCAAAAACCCATACAGCAATAAATGTAGATTCCAGAAAAAAAGCTACAGTTGCTTCAATTGCCAGTAATGAACCAAAAATATCACCAACATATTTGGAATAATTAGACCAATTTGTACCAAATTGAAATTCTAAAGTAATACCGGTAACAACACCAAGTGCAAAATTAATTAAAAATAATTTACCCCAAAATTGAGTCATTCGTTTATAAACCACATCACCGGTACGAACAAATTTTGTTTCCATAACCGCTACCAAAATTGATAACCCTAATGTTAATGGAACAAAAATAAAATGAAACATTGTAGCCATAGCAAATTGTAAACGCGATAAAAATAGTGCGTCCATTCAAATTCCTCCGTTATTGTTAAATAATTTGCAAACTTTCTTTTGCTAAATCTTTCAAAACAACAGTTTGCAATTTTCCATTCCAAAAAAGTAAAAAATAACGCTCATCATCAATAAATTGAGCAACACAATGACGAAGCACAGATATTTGCTGTGCATATAAACAAATCAAACCTAAAATTTCAGCATCTTCTTCCTGCTCACATGCCGTTTGCATAAAATTACCGGCAATATTAGCAAATTCAGGATAAACTTGTGCCAAACGAGCAATTCCCCAAAATGCTCCTCGCCGTAGCGGCAAATATTCCAAATAATTATCTGCTCCGAACGGGTCAGGATTATCATAAATATACGAAATCAAAATTGTATGAAATTCTTGAGCAAGTCCTCTATGCCGAGCCATAATTTCACCCATAGCTTCCGGTGCACCCCAACCGATTCCACCCGATTCATCATTTAAACTCCACATAAATCGACGCATAATCATACGGGCTTTTTCTATTTTTTTATCAGCCAAATCTGCAACAACTTGTCCAAAAGCATAAATTCCGTGCCAGCGAATACGACTTGAAGAAGAACAAAGAGCGGAAAATAAAGGAGCAATTAATTGCACAGAATCATATTTTTGTAAAATTGTACTGTGAGACACAAAATCTTCCGTATCTAAAATAGTATATATATCTTTTTTTATTGTACGATTTATTATACTATTCCTTTGACCGGACATATTTATCCTTATCTCTATTAAAAATCTATTTATCTTGTAAACAATTTTCACAAAAACCATAAAATTCAAGATTAAAGCCGGAAATATTTGGCATTGTATTTATTTTTTCTTTAATTTCGGAAACATTAAAAGTAAAATCAACATCACAAATTTCATTACATTTAATGCAACGAAAATGATAATGAGGATTTGTATTACCATCAAAACGCTTTTGTGAACCAGTAATAGCTAATTTTAAAATAATACCGGCTTCACTTAAAATTTCTAAATTACGATATACAGTCCCTAAACTAATATGAGATAATCTTTTACGTACTAAATTATAAATTTCGTCGACACTTGGATGAATTTTTACTTTACACAGTTCTTCCAAAATAATGCGACGCTGTTTTGTCATTTTTAATTTAGAATACATCATATTTAAAAAAATTACTGATAGTATTTTTAAAAGTCAAGATTTTTTATAAGTTATTTCATTACTTCATTAGAATACCGTTCAATTTTATTCCGATACGAATCAATTCCCAAACAAATTCCATCAGCTAAAACATTTAAATATTTTTTAGAACACAATTTTTTTACTTCATTTTTATTCGTCAAATAACCTAATTCTACAAGAATGGCAGGCATTTTTGATCCCATCAAAACATAAAAAGGTGCACCATGAACACCATGACTTTTTAAAGAATATTTTTTTCGTGTATTTGTAATTGTTTTTTCATGAACATTTTTTGCTAAATCTTTTGATTCTGTTATTTTTGAATTTAACATTAAATCTGTTAATATAAATTGTAAATCACTTATTTTCTTTTCAGAAACAGCATTTTCTCTGGCTGCAACTCGAACAGCACTTTTTGATTTTGCAAGATCTAAATAATATACTTCTAAACCATGTGCGGTATCTTTAGGATAAGAATTACAATGTATAGAAATAAAAATATCAACATTTTTTGAATTTGCAAGAATACTTCGTTCTTCTAATGGAATAAAAATATCTTTTTTTCGAGTATAAATAATATTATATCCTTTTTTTTCAAGCTTTTTACCAAGAATAAGTGCAAATTCAAGATTAACTGTTTTTTCTTTTGTATTATTTGCAATTGCACCTGGATCTTTTCCACCATGTCCGGCATCAATCATAATTGTTTTTACTTTTAAACCTAATTGTTCAACAATATTTTTAGTAATTTTTTTCTTTTTATAAAATTCAGAATCATTTTTTTGATTTATAACAAAAGTTTTTTTTGCATTTTCATCTCCAAAAATATCAATCACAATACGAAAAGGATTCGAAAGAGAAAAAACTCGTGTATCTCTTATATTTACCATATCAAAAACAAGACGAACCTGTTCTAAATCTTGTTTTCCAATACGAATATTTCGTAATATTCCATCAACAATAGGTTGTTCTTTTTCTATATTTGAACTAATTTCAACTTGATTTAAATCAATAATTAAACGATAATTATTTATTATTTTTGGATCTGGATTTAATAATTTTTCTTTAAATTGAACTTCTTTATCAAAATCTAAAACTACTCTTGTGTAATCATCACTAGACCAATGTCTTATATTTAATAAAATAGATTTATTTGAATTTAATTGATAAGAAGATTTATTATATAAATTTTCCTGAACATTTATTTTTGATTCATTTATCTTTTTTTCTAATTGCAACAAAAATTCCTTAGCACGAGGAACCATATCTCCATGAGGATAATTTTTTAAAAGATAATTAAGTTCATTAATTGCTTTTGGATAATCTTTTAATTGAAATGCATAAACTCTAGCAATATGTAAACTTGCATCATCAGCCCAAGAATGTGAATAAAATTGTCGTATAACTTGTTGAAAATATTCAATAGATTTTAATTGATCAATTTGTAAACATGATATCCATCCAAGTTCTTCATAAACACGACCTAAAAAAAATAATGATTTTGGAGCATACGATCCTAATTTATCCTGATTATAAACTTTTTGAAATTTATCAGCTACATTTAACCATGAAGAACGATATTTTGATAAAGTATCATTTTTTACTAACGAATGAAAAGAATTCCAAGCAATTTGAAAATCTTGATTCCATTCAGCTTGAATATTAAATGTAAAAAATAAAAAAAATAAAAAAATAAAGAAAAATTTAAAAAAATAACGCATAAATTTTATTCAACAGTCACACTTTTAGCAAGATTTCTAGGCTGATCGACATTTTTTCCTAAATAATTTGCCATTTCATAAGCAAAAAATTGAAATGCTAATAAAACAGGAAATGCATTTAATAAATCAAAAACAGGTGGTAAATAAAAACAAAAAACATTTTTAAATGAAATTTTTTTATTATTTGTTAATAAAATAACTTGACCATTTCGACATAGTATTTCTTCTAAATTAGAATGTACTTTTTCTAATAATTCATCATCAATTCCTATTATAAATGTAGGAAAATTTGCATCAATTAATGCAATAGGACCATGTTTCATTTCACCTGCAGGATATCCTTCAGCATGAATATAAGAAATTTCCTTTAATTTTAATGCTCCTTCAAGTGCAAGAGGAAAATATATTCCTCTTCCAAGATAAAAAAAGCTTTGTGTTGTAGAAAATTGACGACTCAACTTTTGTGCTTGTTTTTGAATTGTAACCATATTTTCGGATAAAATATCAGGAAGATTTTGTAACCCATCAAATAAAAGATTATTTTCTTCTTGTGAACACTGTTTTTTTTGCGAGAAATATAAAGAAAGTAAAATTAACATTATTTGTTGTGAACACATTGCTTTAGTTGAAGCAACACTAATTTCCGGTCCGGCTTGCGTATAAAGAACAGCATCAGATTCACGAGCCAAAGATGAAGCAATAACATTACACAGTCCTAAAACAGGAATATGTTTTTCTTTTGCTAAGCGAACTGCTGCCAATGTATCAGCCGTTTCACCCGATTGACTGATTGCTAAAACCAAATCTCCGTTTTGAAATAAAAAATTCCGATAACGAAATTCTGAAGCAACTTCAACTTGCACTGAAATTTTTGCTTGTTTTTCAATCAAATATCTAGCCCAAAGTCCGGCATGAAATGAAGTTCCGCAACCGATAATTATTAAACGTTTCGGAATTTCCAGTACATCAAGTTCCGGCAAAAAAACCTGTTTTTTTTCATTTTGCAATCGTCCGCTTAAACAATTTCGAATAACTTGAGGCTGTTCAAAAATTTCTTTAAGCATAAAATGTTTATATCCATCTTTTTGAGCAGATTGAATATCCCATTCAATATGATGTTCTTTTTTTTCAACAGAAGTAAGACCATCAGCATTAAAAATCTGAATCCGTTCAGCATTCATCTCCACAATTTCTTTATCATTTAGATAAATAACATCACGAGTATAAGCCAAAAAAGCCGGAATATCAGAAGCAATAAAATTTTCTTGTTGTCCTTTCCCAATAATCAATGGACTTGAACACCGAACGGCAAATAATGTACCGGGAATATCTTTACAAACAGCAACAACTGCATATGCACCGCTGATTTTAGGAAGAATTTGTGCAAAAGCTTTCCGCATATTTTGTGTTTTTTCATAAGCTTCACCAAATAAATGAGCTAAAACTTCACTGTCCGTTTGCGACTCAAAAATATGACCAAGAGCTAACAGCCGCTTTTTTTCCGTCTGATAATTTTCAATAATACCGTTATGAACAAGACAAATTTTTCCTGATTGATCAAAATGAGGATGAGCATTTTCCAAAGTCGGTAAACCATGAGTTGCCCAACGAGTATGAGCAATACCGCTCATAGCCTGTCCGCAATTAATTTTTTTTAACTTTTCTTTTAAAACTTCTAACTTACCACAAGATTTAATAAGTTGTATATTTTTATTTTCTACTAATCCTAAACCAGAAGAATCATACCCTCGATATTCCAATCGTTCCAAACCAGAAACCAAAACAGGAACAGCCGGACGCTGTCCGCAATATCCAATAATTCCGCACATATAATCCTCTATTTTTCCAAAATATTTTCTAACTTATCAATAAGAAGTCGAAGAGCTTTTCCTCGATGACTGTGAGCATTTTTTTCTTCCATACTCATTTGAGCAGAAGTTTTTTGTAACTTTTCATCAAAAAAAATAGGGTCATACCCAAAACCGTTTTCACCAATCGGTTTTTTCGTCAAAATTCCATTCCACTCGGCCTGTACTTGAATTTTTCTTTTATCTGGAAAAATACACGCAATCGCACAAACAAATTTACATTTACGATTTGTTTGCCCTATCATTTTTTGTAAAACTTTTTGCAAATTTTTTTCATCGGTAGTATTCTTACCACCATAACGAGCAGAAAAAATTCCAGGTTGACCGTTTAAAGCCTCAATACAAAGACCTGAATCATCAGCAATTACCGGTAAACCTGTAAAATTACACACAGCTTGTGCTTTTAACAAAGCATTTTCCTGAAAAGTTGTTCCGGTTTCTTCAATATTTCCTAATTTAGGAAAATCATCCAGAGTTAAAATCTGTTTAAACACAGAAATTTTACTCATTTCTCGAACAAATTCTACACACTTGCCCTTATTGGTCGTTGCGAGTACAATACGCATTCTTTTTTCCTGCAATTAAAAAAATAAAATTAAGTTTGACTATTTTTCCAAATCTAGTCAATAATAAAAAAAGAACAAACTGTGGAAAAAATTGTTTTTAAAAGTGAATTGAAAAAAAATTTTAATCACTTTTTTAAAAAATGTTTTTTTACATTTATTTTTGTTAACTCAATGTTTTAAAAAAAATAAACAATAAAAGTAGGTTATATGATTTACGAACAAAAAAACTGTCCTTTATGTATTATTAAAAATTTATATTTTTATTTTAATAAAAAAGAAATTCTTGTTTATATTTTAATTTTTCTTTTTTTATCTGCCTGTGGTTCTCCAATGTATAAAAAACAAAAAACAATATATTCCGATCAAAATACAGGAAATAAACCTATTAAAATAAGTAAACCGTATACAGTAATGGGGAAAACTTATTATCCTCATCAAAAAATACAACCATATAAAGAAATAGGAATTGCTTCTTGGTATGGAGAAAAATTTCACGGTCGTCCAACTGCAACTGGTGAAATATATAATATGTATCAAGTTTCAGCTGCACATAAAATACTTCCGTTAAATACAAAAGTACAAGTAACAAATTTGGAAAACGGAAGAAAAATTATTTTGCGAATAAATGACAGAGGTCCATTTGTAAAAGATAGAATTATTGATCTTTCTTATGCTGCAGCAAATAAATTGGGTGTTATTGAAAAAGGTACTGCAAAAGTTGTAGTAGAAACTTTGGGAAATTGGAACAGAAATACTCCTGGAAAATATTATATTCAAATGAATTCTTTTTCACAAAAACAAAATGCATTGAAGTATAAACAAGAATTGCATCAACAAGGTTTTAAACATGTACGTCTTAAATCAACAAATGTTGGATTACAAACTTTTTGGCGTGTACAAATTGGTGCTTATTCAACTTATGATCAGGCTCAACAAGTTTTACAAAATATTTCATATAGAAAACCGGAAAATTTTGTTATTTCTGATTAATTTTTTCTTTTAATTTTTTAGAAATTCGGAAAATAACAATTTTTCTTTCGGGAAGAAGAATTTTTTCTTCGGTTTGTGGATTTCTGCCTTTGCGAGATTTTTTTTGGTAAAATTCAAACTTACCGAAACCGCTGATGAGAATATTTTCGCCTTTTGCAAGTTCATTTTTCATTTGTTCGATTAAATTATTAATATGTTTTTTTATTTCACTGCGATTTTTATTAAGAGTATTGTAAATTCGGTCAATGAGTTCTGATTTTGTTAAACTTTGATTTTTCATTTTTTGCCTCGTTTTTTATTAAAAAATTATTGATAAATTTAAAATATGATTTTTAAAAATTATATTAAACTCTATAAAAAATAATAAAAAATTTATAAAGTGATTTTAATGATGGTGTTCACCTTTACATATATATTCAGCAGAAAATTTTTGTAACTTTTCTTGTAAGAAATTTTCTACAGCATCTTTAACGGTTTCAGATTTTGCTCCATAAAAAACTTCAATTCCTATTTCTTGAAATTTCATTAAAGGTTTTTTTCCCATTCCGTTAGAGATTAAAACATTTACTCCGTTTTGATGAATATTATTTACTGAAGCTAAACATCCACCTTGATCATGTAAATTTTGTATCATATTTACTTCTTTGATTTTATTGTCATTAATTTCAACAATTGTATATAGTTCGCAATGTCCAAAATGATAGCTAATTTTAGATTCCAGTCCTCCTGGTGCTATTGACGGAACGGCAATTTTTACATTTTTCATTATTTTTTCCTTTTTTATATGTTTATTTTTTATTTTTTAATGTCAAAATCAATTATTTTACATTTTTTTTGAATGGCAGGTTTAGTAATTTTATTGGTTGCTTCAGGTGTAAAATGATAATTTTGCGACCATTTATAATTAAAAAGTTGATTTTTCCAACGAATACTTTGAATAAAAGAAAAAATTAAAACCGCTTCTTCCCAATCTTTGCTTATGGGATTGTTTTGAATAATTTGTTGATATTTGTTCCATAAAGTCATAAGCGATGCTTCATCGTATGAGTTTAATTGTTTTGCCATTTTTTGCAATATTTTTTCCATTTTATTCCTGCCAATTATTTAAGAAAAAGAAAATTTGCAACTCAAACTCTTAAAAGATAACTTACCTAATTCAGTTTGTCTATCTTTTAACGAGTGAGGAGAAAATAAATGAACGATTTAAAACAGATGTATAAAAAAGTACAGTCCGATCCTTTTCCTGAAGAAATGAGATTACAATTCGGTCAGCAAGAATTATTTTTTTGTAAGCGAAGTTGGAAAATTAATGGTGAAAAAAAAGGATTGAGATATGGAGAAAATCCGGATCAACCTGCGGCTTTATATGAATTAACGAACGGTCAGATTGAACTTGGTGGTATTGTTTTGCGAGGTTCGGGAGAAGGGCTTGTTTCCGCTTTAAATGAAGAAAACATACTGCAATCCGGTAAACATCCGGGAAAAATCAATCTGACTGATGTTGATAACGGTATAAATATTTTACAATATCTGACGAGAAAACCGTCGGCTGTAATTTTAAAACATAATAATCCTTGCGGTGTAGCATGGCAGACGGACAATATGTTTGCAGCTTTACAAAAGGCATTCAACAGTGACCGAATTGCAGCTTTTGGCGGTACAATTGTTGTTAATCGTTCTTTTGATATGGCATGTGCAGAATTTATAAATGATTTATATTTTGAAGTTATAGCAGCTCCGGCTTTTGAAAAATCGGCATTAATGCTTTTGAAAAAAAAGAAAAATTTACGAATTTTGCAAATTCCTGGTTTACAACATTTGGAAACTTTTGCGGAAAAACGTTTTTTGGATTTTAAATCTCTGACAGACGGCGGGATTATCGTTCAATTTTCTTTTCAAAATCGTATTCATCAAGCACAGGATTTTTTACCTGCCGAAGCAACGAGTAATGATGAAACCGTTTTGGCTCGCAGACCGAATAAAAAAGAAATGGATGATTTACTTTTTGCATGGGCGGTGGAATCAGGTGTTACTTCCAATTCTGTAATTTTTGCTAAAGATGGAGCAACGGTTGCAATTGGTACGGGTGAACAGGACAGGGTCGGTTGTGTACAACTTGCCATTCATAAGGCATATACTAAATTTGCCGATAATTTAGCTTTTGAACGGCATAAATTTTCTTTGTATGAATTACAACGTCGAGCGGAAAAAGATTCGGAACTACAAAAATCATTACAAGAAATTCAGCGTCAAACAGCTGAAAAAAAAGGCGGACTTATCGGGACCGTGCTTGTTTCAGACGGATTTTTTCCCTTTCGAGACGGTGTTGATTTAGCGATTGCTGAAGGAGTAAGTGCTATTGCCCAGCCAGGAGGTTCTATTCGGGATAAAGAAGTAATTGAAGCAACTTTGGAGGCTTCACCACAGGTGGCAATGGTTTTTACCGGTCAACGTTCTTTTCGGCATTAAGGTAATATGTATGATTGTATTGCAAGTCGGAGCCGTGATTGAATATTTACAGGACAATCGTCCTCATATCGGTTGGATTGTAGATGTTCAGACTTCTCGCATACGAGTTGTTAATTTACATCAACGGGAAGTAAAATTAAATATCAATCGTATTTTGCCGTGGGTTGGTCCAATATATTCAGCTGCAACTTTTAAACAGGAAATTTTAGAAATATTACATCGACATGAAAATTTTCGTTTATCGCTGCTTGAAGAAATCAATCCTTTGGAAATTTGGGAAATGGCACAGGGTGAAATGGAGACAGCTTCGATTGAATGGTTTGCTGGATTATTTTGGAACAAAGCGGAAGCTGACCAAATCAGTGCTTTGGGGAGAAAACTGCTTGATACTAAAACACATTTTAAATTTGTTTCACCTTTTTTTGAAATTTATGCCCAAGAAAAAGTTGCAAAACTTCTTGAAGATCAAAGAAAAAATGAAGAAAGAGAAAGGCTTGCAGCATACGGACAAACTCTTGTTCGGGCATTGTGGGAAAAACACAAAAATGGCAAAAATTTAGAAATTGTTTTGCCAAACGATATACAACAAAAAATGCGGGATTTGTTTTTAGCGGTTATTGCTGATTGTGATGATGGAGAACATAATCCGTTATGGAAAAAAATTGTTGCTTCTTTGCCGCCAAATCAAAATCTGGCACTTTTGTTGGCACAGGCATGGGGAATTGTTCCGCCGCATTATAATTTTTGGCTCAGTCGAGCCGGATATGAATGGGGTGAAGAATGGGCGGTACAATTTACTGCACAAATACAAATTATTCAGAAACAGGTTTTACAATACGATTTGCCATTTTGCGACCTACCTTTTGTCAGTATTGATGATAGTTCTACCCAAGATATTGATGACGCATTTTTTTTAGAGCGAAACGACAATGGATTTATACTGACTTTGGCTCTTGCCTGTCCGTCTTTTTGTTGGGATTTTGATAGTGAACTTGATATAGCGGTCAGTCATCGAGGAACTTCGCTTTATTTGCCTGAAGGAAAAGCCAATATGTTGCCGTCGTCGCTTGGAACGGATTTTTTCAGTTTGCGGCAAGGTTGTCGTCGTCCGGCTTGTTTGTTGCAAATTTGCTTCGATATGGACGGAAAAATATGTGATTTTAAACCTGTTTTATGTTCGGTACAGGTCAAAGAAAATACAACTTATGCCGTTGTAGAAAATAATCTTGCTTGCGACTCGCCAAATCCGCTTTATGTCGCAATACTTGAATTAACAAAAAAATTGCGTGCTGCTCGTCTTGCAGCAGGTGCGGTAATTACCGAACAACCGCAGCCAACTATTGTACTTACAGGCGAGGGAAATGAAATTGAAGTTCAGCTTCAACAATCTGCAAATTATCCGCTTTCGCAGTTAATTGTCAGCGAATGTATGATTTTGGCAAATACTTTAGCGGCTAAATGGGCTTTGGAACATCAAATTCCACTTATTTTTCGCACACAAAATATTACATTGCCCGCGGAAAGTGCTGGAATTTGGACGCAACCTGCTGATATTTATCATTTGATGAAAAATATGGGACCGTCAATTTTACAAATTGATGCCAAAAAACACGCTACATTGGCAGTTGAAGCGTATGCTCCAATAACTTCATCACTTCGCCGTTATGCGGATTTTTTAAATATGGCACAAATTATTCATTTTTGCCAAAAAGGAGAAATTCTTTGGCAAAAAGACGAATTGCAACGCCGACTTGTCAATTTAAATATAAATTTAGATTCCGTAAATCGAATACAACGATTTCGCCCTAGATATTGGAAATATCTTTTTTTCCTTCAACAGGCGAAAAAGCGGTATTTTGAGGCGATTGTGGTTGATATAGATGTTCGAATTGTTACAGTTTCTCTTTTTCAGGAGCAGGTTTTTTTGCGAGCTTCTCGATCTTTTTTTGGAGAAAAATTATTTTGCGGGCAAAAATTTCAAATTCGATTAGGAAAAATTGATCCACTTGTCGGAGAAATGAGCATACTTGAGGCTCTAGAACTCTAATTATATTATGATTTTTGAAAGGAGCAAATATGATAATTGTTTTTTTAATTTTTACTTTTTTACTTGGTAGTATTCCTTTCGGGTTATTGATTGCCCGTGTTTTTTGTGGCATTGACCCTCGTTTAAGCGGTAGTAAAAATATCGGTGCTACCAATATCGCCCGAACCTGCGGTTTTGCTTATGGTGTTTTGACGCTGTTTTTTGATTTGAGTAAAGGGGCGTTGGCTGTTTTCAGTGGCGGTTTGATGGGATTTTCGCCATCTTGGCAGGCAATGTTGGGTTTTATCGCTGTTTTGGGGCATATATATTCATCGTTTATGGGTGGAAAGGGCGGCAAAGGCGTTGCCACAAGTGTTGGAATTTTTTTGTTTTTAATGCCTATTCCTGCGTTGGTGGCAAGTTTGGCGTGTATTGTTCTTATTTTGGTTAGCGGCTATGTTTCGCTCGGATCGCTTTTGTTGGTTACACTTATGCCGATTTTTGCAATTATTGTCGGCAAATGGGCGTTTTTACCCGCTCTTTGTTTGACCATGTTTTGTGTTTTTCATAAACATGAAGAAAATATTAAGCGTTTGATTTGTGGCAAAGAAAATCCGTGGCGAAAAAAATATTTTCAAGAAAAAATTTTGGAAAAAAAATCATAGGAAGTAAAAAAATGAAAATACGTTTTGTACTAATCGGTGTACTGATTTATTTATTGGCAGGTTGTACAGCATTCCAACCTAGAACGACTCCTCGCGGATTTGACACTCCACAAACGGGAACGGTTCAAAATACAGAAACGGTTCAAAATCAGGAAATGTCGGTTATGCCGCAGGAAGAAGTTGTTGTGCCGTCAATAGAATCGTTGGGGACATATTATTATGATTTTAACGATATTCTTATTCCAAAAGAAATGATACTGGATTCTCATAAATCTCTACTTTTTGAAACGTCGCAGGTGAAAGCCGGATTGCTTTGTTTTTCAGGACAGTTTAATTCCGTTTCACTTTTTAATTTTTTTCGCAGCAATATGATAAATGACGGTTGGCATGAACGCAGTTATTTTAAATATGGGCGGTTTATTATTGTTTTTGAAAAGCCGGAAAGAGATTGTATTATGAGTATTTCTGAGAGCGGCAGAATTACTGATTTAGAAATTTGGATTACGCCGCATGTAAATAAGATATCTTCACCATCGGGAAAGTAAATGATTGCAAATCATTATCGCTTTTCTCATGCTAAAGGGCGGCGGCTTTTTTTAGGCATAAGCGGTAGCGTTGCTGCATATAAAAGCGTTGAGTTGCTTCGGGCGTTTACCGATGTAGGCGTTCAAGTTGATGTTACGCTCACCCAGGGTGCAAAGCAATTTGTTACGCCGCTTTTATTTTGTGCGCTTGGAGCAAACATTTATAATGATATGTTTACAGCGAAAGAAAATGTTTTTGAACATTTGCTTCCAGGACAAAATGCTGATGCGATGCTGATTTGCCCTGCAACGGCAAATATTTTGGCAAAAATAACACACGGATTGGCGGATGATATGCTTTCGTGTCAGGCTCTTGCTTTTCAAGGTACTATTCTTGTCGCTCCGGCAATGAACGGAAGAATGTGGCAGGCAAAGGCTACACAGGACAATCTTGCTCTTTTACAAAAACGGAATGTTGTTTGTATTGGTCCTTCGTCGGGTGAAATGGCGTGCGGTGAAAATGGCTGCGGTCGTTTGGCTGATTTGGATATAATTTTTTTACAAACGCTTAAAGCTCTGATGCCGCAGGATTTGGCAGGTAAAAAGATTTTACTTACGCTTGGTCCGACACGGGAATATTTTGACAGTGTAAGGTTTTGGTCAAATCCGTCTACAGGAAAAATGGGTGCGTCGCTTGCTGTTGCCGCTTGGCTTCGCGGAGCGGAAGTAACGGCAGTTTGCGGACCGGGAGTTGTAGCTTTGCCTTCGGTAATTACGGTTAAAAATGTGATTTCGGCACAGCAAATGTTCAGTGTTTGCCATGAACTTTGGCAGCAAATGGATATTGGTTGTTTTACGGCGGCAGTAGCGGATTTTGCACCAGTTCCTTATGGAGATGGAAAATTTAAAAAAGAAACGGCATCTGCGGAAACTGTTTTTACCTTTCAGACAACTCAAGATATTTTATACAGTATCGGCAAACAGAAAGGGACAAAAAAATTGATAGGCTTTGCCGCTGAAAATGCTGATATGTTGCAGGAAAATGCCCGCAAAAAATTAAAGCGGAAAAATTTGGATTTAATTGTTGCCAATCCGATTGATATGACGGGTGTCGGTTTTAGCAGTATGGAAAATCAAGCTTGGTTATTTGATAAAAACGGTAATTCTGAAATGCTGCCCAAAATGGCAAAAACCGATCTTGCTTGGAAAATTTGGGACGCATTATGCAGTATGTAAATGAAAGCGTGCGACTTTGGGAGGCACAGGGACTGCAATTTATTTTGGATGGCAAGCCTAAAAGTACATCTCAAAATCTATTCGTTCAAAATCAACAATCCGTCCAATCTTTTTCCCAACCGACAAGACAAAAGGCTGTATCGGAATTTGAGTCGAAAAATCCCGTTTTTTCATCGCAATCCGTTTCTAAACAAGAAAATAAAAAATTAAGTTTATATTCATTGGCACAGGCACAAGAAGACGGTAATATTTCGCAAAATTTATTTATGCATTTAAGTAAACAGCCTACGCCGATTTTTTCCGTTTGGACATATTGGGAATTTCCTTTGGATTTGACGGAAAATGCTTTAATCGAGCGAAAAGCATTATGGGCAAATCTGTACAAAGCAATAGTACAGCCGCGAAATTGGGGACGGGACAGTGTTGTTTTTTGGGGACTTTCTCGCAATGAAAATGGCAATCTTCTTGCGGATACGGCTCTTTTTCAGGCAGGATTGCGATATTTGATGCCGGTTTATATTTTTTGTTTTGGGCAAAAGGCGTTTTCGGTATTGTTTCCCGATAAACCGTACGCTGAAGGCACTTTTTTGTACGGTCGTTATGCACTTGTTTCTTTGCCCGGACCGGAAAAAATGTTACCTGATAATCGAGAAATCAAAAGTAAAGTTTGGAAAGTATTGCTTGATTATCAGCCTGTTGGGCGGCTTTCGTAGGAATAATATGTGGATTGACCTTGATGCATTTTTAAAAAATCGGGCAAAACAAAAACAAAAATTGGTTTTTACCAATGGTTGTTTTGATTTGTTGCATGCCGGACATATTCGATATTTGGAAGCTGCCCGAAATCTTGGTGATATGTTGATTGTCGGATTAAATAGCGACAGTTCCGTTCGCGAGCTGAAAGGTTCAAAACGTCCTATCAATTCTCAGTCTGATAGATTGACGGTTTTGGCGGCATTGCGTTGTGTTGACGGCGTATTTATTTTTTCCGAATTAACGCCGCTGCGTTTAATTACACAGGTACAGCCCGATGTTTTGGTTAAAGGCGGCGATTGGAAAAAAGAACAGATTGTCGGTTCGGATATTGTACTGGCAAGAGGCGGGGAAGTTTTCAGCTTGCCGTTTTTAGAAGGACATTCTTCATCGGGTATGATTGAGCGGATTGTTGAGCGGTATGGAGAAAAATTTTAAATTTTTGATTTAAATACAAAAATTAAGATAAAATTGAATAATGTCGTTACCGAAAAGGATTTGTAAAATTGCTCCGAGGCTTAAAAACGGACCGAACGGAATGGCGGTTTGCATTCCTTCGGCGGAATTTTTTTTCAGATAAAAAAGGCTGACAATCAAAGCGGAAAAAGCGGAAAATAAAATCATCAGCGGCAGTCCTTGCCAACCGATAAGGGCACCAAGTAAAATCATCAGTTTGATATCGCCTGTGCCAAGTCCGTCAATACCTCGCAAAAGTTTGTAGCTTTGTTGCAACAAAAGAAAAAATCCGGCTCCGACAGCGGCTCCGATAAATCCGTTTTTGTAACCGATAGGGAGAACAAAGCTGGCGGCAATAGCAAGTACTCCGCCGCCTAATGTAAAAATATCCGGAAGAATATAGTTTTCAAAGTCGATAAAAGAGGCAATAAGTAAAATCCCGATAAAAAACATATAAATCAGCCATTCAGGACCAAAACCGAATTTCCATGCAAACGCAAAAGCCAGTAAGCCGGACAAGGCTTCTATTAGTGGATAGCGGAGGCTGATATGTTGGCGGCAATTGCGACATCGTCCTTGCAACAGTACATAACTTAAAAGTGGAATATTTTCCCACCAAGTTAATTTATGTTTGCAGTTTGGACAATGTGAACCGGGTAAAATAATGGACTGTTTACCATAACGGTGGATACAAACATTATAAAAACTGCCGAGCAATAATCCGATAATGATGGCTGTTTCTAAAAAAAAGTGTTCGATAAAAAAAAGAAACATAGTTTTTCGCCTATATAAATTGAAAATAAAAAGTATTTATAGGAGATGCAATGGAAAAACAAGAACGATTTTGCAAGGAAAAAATATGATTGTGCAAACAGATGTTTTACTGCGAGATATGTGTTCTTATAAAATTGGCGGTCGTGCCGATTTAGTCTTTTTTCCTGAAAATCTGTTGGAAATGCGAGATATTGTGCGTTGGCATAAAAAACGACAGCTGCCGTTTTGGGTGGCGGGTCGTGGCTGTAATACAATTTTTTCTGATGCCGGAACACGGATTTCAATTATTGCTACACACCGACTGAATGGTTTTCGTTTGAACGGTAGAAAATTTAAGGCTCAAGCCGGAGCGATTTTGGATAAATGTGTTCAGGCTGTAATTGCCGGTGGACTTGGAGGTTTTGAACGGCTTTCCGGTATTCCCGGTAGTATCGGTGGAGCATTATATATGAACGCCGGAGCGTTTGATGCAGAAATTTCACAATATCTTGTCGGGGTTACCGTGCTTTCGCCGCAAGGAGAAATTTTAGAAAAATCGGCAAAAGATTGTCATTTTTTGTATAGAAGTTGTGGAAATCTGCAAAACGATATTTTTTTGGAAGGCAAGTGGGAACTTATTTTCGGTGATGTACAAATTTTGCAGCAAAAACGCAAAGAAATTTTGCAACGACGAAATGCTTCGCAACCACTAAAGTTTCCTTCAGCCGGAAGTGTTTTTAAAAGACCAGAAGGTGATTATGCGTCTCGATTGATTGACGCGGCAGGATTAAAAGGTAAACGAATTGGCGGAGTGCAGATTTCCGATAAACATGCCGGATTTATTTTGAATACTGGCGGAGCAAGCAGTGCTGATTTGTTTGCATTGATTGATTTTTGTCAAAAAACCGTACAGGAACGATTTGGCATTATGCTTGAGCTTGAGCAGCAAATTTGTCCTTGTGAAGTAAAAAAGAATTGATTTTTTGAATTATGATAAAAAATACATTTTTGTCTGTTTTTTGGGTTGTCAAGCCTAAAAAGCTTTGATAGGCATTAGGCTTAAATTTTTTTGTTTAGGGGGAATAGTGAATGGAACCAACAAATACAAAAAAACCTTCAGCTGAAGCAGGAGAATCTAATTTCGCTGAAATGCTCAATGATTATCTTGATCCTGATTTTGGAGAAATCGAAGAGCAGACAATTGTACAGGGTGAAGTTGTTCGCATCGATGACAATTATATTTTAATTGATGTCGGGTTTAAGTCTGAAGGGCAGGTTCCTCTTTCGGAATTTCAAGATAGTGATGGCAATATTACTGTAGCAGTAGGGGACAAGGTTGATGTCTTTGTTGCCTCGAAAAATGAAGAGGACGGAATTATTAACCTTTCCAGAGAAAAGGCTCAACACATGCGTGTGCTTGATGATTTGGAAAAAAAGATGGACAGCGATGATATTGTTTCCGGTCGGATTATTCGTCGAATTAAAGGCGGATATAATGTTGATTTGGACGGGCTGGAAGCCTTTTTACCGGGGTCGCATGTTGATTTGCGTCCTGTTCCCGATATGGACGCTTTGGTTGGGAAAACTTTTGAGTTTAAAGTTTTAAAAGTAAATCGTCGACGGAGTAATGTGATTATTTCTCGTCGGATTCTTTTAGAAGTTGATCGAGATGAAAAACGTACCGAATTGATTAATGCTCTTGTTGAAGGGCAGGTTATTACCGGTCGTGTTAAAAATATTACAGAATATGGTGCTTTTATCGATTTGGGCGGTTTGGACGGTTTATTGCATATTACGGATATGTCGTGGAAGCGGATTAAGCATCCTCGTGAAATGGTTGAACTGGGCGACGAGCTGACTTTGAAAGTTTTGAGTTTTGACCCGGAAGACAAAAAAGTTTCTTTAGGGCTTAAACAGCTTGTTCCCGATCCGTGGGAAAATATTGCGGAAAAATATCCCGAAAATGCAAAGTTTTCCGGCAAAGTAACCAATCTTGTTGATTACGGTGCATTTGTCGAACTGGAAAATGGTGTTGAGGGGCTTGTTCATATTTCTGAAATGTCTTGGACGAGAAAATTGCGGCATCCTTCACAGATTGTTCATTTGGGGGATGAGGTTGATGTTGTTGTTTTGGGAATTGATATTGATAAAAAGCGAATTTCTTTAGGAATGAAGCAGGTTTCTCCAAATCCATGGGATATGATTGCGGAAAAATATCCGGAAGGAACAATTCTTGAAGCTCCGGTTAAAAATATTACGGAGTTCGGTTTATTTATCGGTATTGAAGACGGTATTGACGGTTTGATTCATGTTTCTGATATTTCGTGGACGAAAAAAATTCGTCATCCCAATGAATTGTATAAAATCGGTGATATGGTGCAAGCGAAGGTTTTGATTGTTGATCAGGAAAATGAAAAATTTACATTGGGTATTAAACAGCTTGTACCCGACCCATGGCTGACCGTGCCAAGTCGTTATCCGGTTGGAATGACAATTAAAGGCGTAATTACCAACATTACGGAATTCGGTTTATTTTTAGAAGTTGAAGAAGGTATTGAAGGTCTTGTTCATATTTCCGAAATCAGTAAAAACAAAAAAGCTTCCAAAGAAAATTTTGTTGAAGGACAAGAAGTTGAAGCCAAAATTATTCATGTCAGTGCAGAAGAACGTCGTCTCGGTTTGTCTTTAAAACAACAAGAAGATGGTGGCGGAAGTAAAGATTATAAACATACTTCCGGCGGGCAGGTTGGCAGTAATTTGGGTGATATGTTAAAGCAACAGATGGAAGAAAAAGAAAGTGAATAAGCCGGATTGCGGTTTGAAAGCATTGCTTTTATTTTCTTTGAGTGTGTGATAAAAAGGTCGTAGTTTTATAGAGCTACGACCTTTTTTTGGAAATACACTTTTGGAGGAAAAATGGGTATTATTGGAGAGCTGATTTATAATATGTTGCATAGTTCCGTTATCGGTTTTTTTGGAGTGAGTGGTATTGTTATTTTTTTTGTAATGATTGTGAGTGCTGCTTTTTATCGTATTCAAGAATTGAAAAAAGTTGAAGAAGAACACAACTGATGTATATGAATTTTAGTCCACGAGAACGACAGATTTTACAGATTGTGCAAGGGAGTTTACCTGACAGTGCTACGCCGTTTGCCGATATTGCAAAGACGGTCGGATGCAGTGAAGATGAGGTCTTAACACTGCTTGCCACGCTTAAGGAAAAAAAGGCGATTCGCCGTTTTGGAGCAACACTTCGGCATCAAAAAGCCGGTTATAGTTTTAATGCAATGGTTGCATGGTATGTGGAAGACGATCAAAGTCTTGGAGAAATCGGACAGGCAATGGCTCGACGGCAGGAAATTTCTCATTGTTATGAACGGCAGGCATGCTTGGATTGGCCGTATAATTTATATACGATGATTCATGGTAAAGCCAAGGGCGACTGTCAACGAATTGTTGAACAATTAAGCACGGAACTTGGCGTTATGCAGTATATGATTTTTTATAGTGAAAAAGAATTAAAAAAAATATCGATGCGGTATTTTTAATGAGTTTTTATGAACAATATTTCGCGACAACTTTTTGAACAGGCAAAAAAATATATTCCCGGCGGCGTGAACAGTCCTGTTCGTTCTTGCCAAAATGTCGGTGTTTCTCCACTTTTTATCAAAAAAGCAAAAGGCTCCCATATTTGGAGTGAAGACGGTCAAGAGCTTATTGATTTTGTTATGTCTTGGGGACCGATGTTGTTGGGACATGCCGAGCCATCGGTTTTGGCAGCGATTGAAAAAGCTCTTGTTGACGGTACGAGTTTCGGTGCTCCCTGTCAAAGTGAAATTGATTTGGCGCGGCTTATTTGTGAGCTTGTTCCCTGTGTTGAAATGGTACGAATGGTTAATTCCGGTACAGAAGCGACTATGAGTGCTTTGCGACTTGCTCGCGGTTATACGAAGCGAAATGCTTTTATTAAATTTAATGGCGGTTACCACGGTCATGGCGATGCTTTTTTGGCAAGTGCCGGTTCGGGTGTAGCTACACAGTTTATTCCTGGAACACCCGGTGTTCCCGAAGCTGTTGTCGCCGAAACGCTGCTTGCAGATTATAACGACCTTGCTTCCGTTCGCCGACTTTTTGAAAAACAGGGAGCGGATATTGCGGCGGTAATTGTTGAGCCGGTTGCCGGTAATATGGGGCTTGTTTTGCCGCAAGACGGTTTTTTGCAAGGATTGCGTGAGTTGTGTAATAAATTCGGGGCGTTATTGATTTTTGATGAAGTTATTACCGGATTTCGTTTGTCGCTTCAATGTGCACAAGGATATTTTGGGGTTATGCCCGATTTGACCTGTATGGGCAAAATTATCGGAGGTGGTTTACCGGTTGGAGCGTATGGCGGTTTGAAAAAAATAATGTCGCATGTCGCACCGAGTGGTGATGTTTATCAGGCAGGTACTTTATCGGGTAATCCACTGGCTATGGCTGCCGGACTTGCGACTTTACGTTGTTTGCAAAAAAAGGATTATAATGGTTTGGAGAAAGAAACGGCGGATTTTGCAAGTGAATTGCAGGCGATTTTACAAAAAAAAGTACCAGTTTGTTTAAATCAAATCGGTTCGTTGTTTACGCTTTTTTTTGCGGAAGAACCGGTTGTGGATTTTGTGTCGGCACAAAAGCAAAACAATCGACATTTTATACAATTTTATCAACAAATGCGAGCCAAAGGGATTTATTTTGCACCTTCTTCTTACGAATGTGCATTTTTTTCTTTTGCACACACGGGAGAAGATAAGGAAAAAACTCTTGCGGCAGCTGCAACTGTAAACTTTTAGGTTTGTAATGTGATGAATAGTAAAAGGAGCTTCTTATAATGACAGAAAAAGATATTCTTGAATTGACAGATTTGCTTGAGGAAGATTTGGAAAAAATTGAAGGCGTGGAGGATTTTGCTCCAGAAGAAGCTTTTGATGTTGATGAACTGGATAGCGAACTTGATCGAATGTTGAGTGAAAGCGGACAAAGTACAGGAATTTCTGATGATGATATCAATCTCAATACACTTTTTGAAGAAGATACCGATGATGTTTTGGATTTGGATTTAGAAATTGAGGAAGATTTGACAGCAGAGGCTGGTTCGACAAAAGAAGCTGTATTTGAAGAAGATGTTGAAGATTTGTCGGCAATTGCGACTGAAATTGAATCTGAGCCGGAAATTTCGGCAACTAAAGATGAAGTAGGAGCAGATTTTGAAGATGTTTTGGAGCTTGAACTTGATGAACCGCAAATGTCTGTAAAAATAGAAAAAAATGAAATTGTTCAAGAACCAGTTGAAGACTCTGGCAATTTGGATGAAATTGTTTTGGAAATTGAAGAACCTGAGGCGGCAGCGGATATAAAGCTTGAAAATGAATTGGAAATTGAAGAAGTTGTTGAAGCAGAAAATCCTCAGTCTGTAGAAGAAATGCCTGTTATAGAAGAAAAAGAAGCTATAGAAGATACTTTGGAATTTGATTTGGAGCGAACTCAATTCGTAGAATCCGAACCTACTGAAAAATTAGCAGAAACCGAGAAAACAGAGGAAGAATTAAATGATTTTAATGATATTATTGCCAATGGTGAATCTGAAACAGTTGTAGAAAAAATACCTGTTGAACTTGAAAATTCTATTTTAACGGAAGAATCGGTACAAGGTGATGAGATTGTAGCAGAAAATAAAAATCAGTTTGCCGAATTGCAAGGTGGTTTTATTGCAATCAAAGAAGCCGTTGTCGGTTTAGAGATGAAAGTTGGTAATTTGCGGACGGATTTTGAAAATTTAGAAGAAAAATTGAATACTGGCGGTGCAATTTTAAGTAAAGAAGACCGAATGTTAGAACAATTTGCGGCACTTGCTGAACGTTTGCAGCGGATTGAAAACCAACTTGGGCAAAATAAAGTGGCAGCAGATAAAGAAATTGAAAAGCAGGCAGAATTGGAAAAACGTCTTGTTGCTTTGGAACTCGAGGCACAAGACCGAGTTTATACCAAAAATTTGCAAATAAATTTGCAAAAATATATCGAAAAACGCATTCCTGAAAATGTTGCGAAGATTTTGCGACAAGAAATTGCTATTTTACAAAAGCAGTATGGAGAATAATTTAAAAAGAGAAGTGGCTTGCAGTTTTTTCTCTTTTTAACGTCCGGAGTTTTGATCTTGGTCAAATCATTTTCCAACCGGGCGTTTTTTTTGAACGATTGGCAAGAAGGAAAATAATCAGATTGTTTTGTTTTCTGAAAATGAGGCGATATGCAGCAAGAAGAAAAAATGGTTTTACAGGTAACAAAAGAAATTGTGGTAAAATTTATTGAGGTCGGACGAATTTCGCCTGTAAATTTTCACGAAGTTTTTCCAAAAATTTTTCACGAAGTTTCTAAAGCTGTTGTGTCAAATAAAAAAGATTTGGGTGATGAAAACTGAATTAAAAATTGCCGGACTTTTTAATGCTATTGCTGGACGATATGATTTTTTAAATCATTTTTTAAGTTTTGGGATTGATTTTTATTGGCGTAAGCGGTTGGTACGTATGCTTCCGATGCTGGAAAAAGCAGTTTGCATTGATGTTGCCGCCGGAACTCTTGATGTGAGTTTAGCGATTGCAAAACGCTTTGACGGATTTTCGCCGCAGATTTTCGCCTGTGATTTTTCGCAGGAAATGCTGCGGCGAGGAGTGAAGAAAAATCATTTTTTCTGTGTTTTGTCTGTGCTTGCAGACGGTACAAAATTGCCTTTTTCGACGGCATGTGCGGATATGGTAACGATTGCTTTCGGGCTGCGAAATATTCCTGTGCGGCAAAAATTGTATACTGAAAGTCTGCGAGTGTTAAAAGTCGGCGGCAAATTATATGTTTTGGAATTTGGCAGTGCCAAGACTTCTATTTGGAAAGGCGTATATAATTTTTATTTGCGGCGGATTTTGCCGATTATTGGAAAAATTGTTTCCGGCGATGCGAAAGCGTATCAATATTTGGCGGATACGATTTATGCTTTTCCGACGGCAAAAGAACTTATGGCGGAAATGCAAGAAGCCGGTTTTCATTTAGTCGGTTGTTTTCCGATGACTGGTGGTATTGTTTGGATTTATGTAGCGGAAAAAACAGCTTAAAGTATGAATATTTTTGTTTGTAAAGAACGGGAATAAAAATCGATAAATGTAATTTATAAAAATCGTTTTCCTAAAAAGACTAAAAAAAGTCCAAAAAGAATAATAAAAAATCCGAGTACACGAAAAATTTTTGGTGGTTGTTGAGCGAGCAAAAAAAGAAGTTTCGGCATATTTTCCGACCAGATAAAAGACGGCAGTCCTTCTAAAATAAAAGCGACTCCAAGGACACAAAGAAAAAATGATAAAGAATCGTGCATTTAAAAAATATGCCGAAATTCATATTTTTCGTCAAGGCGGCAAGTAAAAAAGTAAAAGCGGTCGGCAGGGAAAAATGTGTTTAAAAAAGAAAAAAGTTCTTGTTTTTTCGTGTCGCAAAGAATTAAAGGCGTGTTTGGGCAAGACTGCCGTTTTTGAAACGGTTTTGCCGTGGCAGACAAAAAAAAATAATTATTTACTTTTGATTTGCGGTATGGGAGTGAAATCGGCTTTTTATAGTTTGCAAGCCGTACTTAAGAAATATCCCGTAGACGGCGTTTTGAATTTTGGATTGGCAGGAGCATATAAAGATGTGGCTCAAACAAGCGAGCAGCAAAAATGGAATTTGGGCGATACTGCCATTATTGATAGAGAAATATGGTCGGGAAATGAAGTCGTCTGTTCAGAATTTTTACAGGGTGTCAAGGATTTTGGCTCACAGCTCGATTTAAATGCACTACAAAATTTGAAGACATTAGGATTTATGTGTCCGCCCGGTAAAATTGCCATTTCTGCAACGGTTTATCGTCCATCTGTTGAAGCAGAATGTACAAAGCTTTCTCGGTCGGCAGTCGTTGAAAATATGGAAGGTTTTGCTCTTGCTTTGGCGTGCCGAATTGCGGCGGTTCCGTTTGTTGAAATTCGGACGATTTCTAATTTTTGCGGTGAAAGTGAACGGAATAAAGATGGATTTTCTCGAGCTTGTCCTGCCTTGCAAAAAGCTTTTACTGCACTTGGTTTTTGATTACATTTATATAAATTGTTGTGAAAATTTAAAAAGAGTTTGTATGAAAACACTTGCTGCTTATTTTTCTGAAGAACTTCCTCGAATCAATCAATATTTAGAAAGTATTTTGATTGATTTACCGTCTTATGTTCGAGAAATTGCTGTTCATGTTGTTCTTTCTGGTGGTAAACGTTTGAGACCGTTGTTGCTTGTTTTATTTGCTTCTGTTTTAGGTTGTAAAAAAGAATCTGTTTATTCTCTTGCTGCTGCTTTTGAGCTTTTGCATTCAGCTTCGCTTTTGCACGATGATATTCTTGATCAGGCACAAAGCCGACGAAAAAAAACGGCGGCACATCTTATTTTTGGTATTAATAAAACGGTTTTGGCTGGTGATGCACTTTTTGCCAGAGCCAGTTCATTGGTTGCAGCTGAAAAGAATCTTCAAATGATGATATATTTTGCCGAGGTAATGGAAAAAACTGTTACGGCTGAAGTACAGGAGCTGGAATTGTTAAACCGTCCTGATGTTTCTATGAATGATTATTTGGAAGTTATTACAGGGAAGACCGCTTATCTTATTCAGGCTTGTTGTGAATTTGGTGTATTGGCGGCAAACGGAAATTTGCAGCAGCTTCAAGCGGCAAAAATGTATGGTTTGAATATCGGGATTGCTTTTCAACTTGTAGATGATGCACTTGATTACAGTGCGGCAGAGGATATTTCCGGAAAACCGCAGGGGGGAGATTTACGGGAAGGCAAATTGACTTTACCTTTAATTTTTTATCTGGATAATTTGTCGGTAGCGGAAAAAATGAATTTTTGGAAAGAATTGAGACAAGGTTTTTCGCAGCAACGATTTCAGGAACTCTTGCAAGATATTAATATTCAAAATTGTCCACAACGAACACGACAGACTGCTCGGAAATACTTGGAAATTGCTGCACGAGAATTGGAAATATTTTCATCTGGCAAAGCTCGTGAAGTTTTGCAGGAAATTATTGAGTTTATTTGGCAACGAGAAAAATAATATTATAATGCGGTCAGGTAGGATTATAAATGAAAAAAGTACATTTAAGCCGAATTGCAGTTGCTTTACGAAATGATATTGTTGATTCTCTCGGAGAAAAAATAGCTCGTAAAATTCGTGCAGAACTCAATATTGCCGTTACGAGTGTGCGGCTTATTAAAATTTTTACATTAGACGGTTTAAATAACGAGCAAGTTGCAAATGTCATACGACTTGGAGTTTTGCATGATCCGGTTTTGCATACGGTAGGAACGGAAAAAATTGACGGAATGTTTGATTGGGTTTTGGAAGTCGGTTTTCGGCCGGGAGTTACGGATAACGAGGGGCGTACTGCAAGAGAAAGTATTGCTGCAGTTTTAGGGATCGAATCTCAATCATTTTCAGTTTTTACTTCCAAAGAATATGTACTGTCCGGTGTGAATGAAATACAGGTTGAGCAGATTGCCAAAAATTTGCTTGCTAATGAACTTATTGAATATTTTCAATTTAAAAGTCGGAAAGACTGGGAGCGGGATGGAGGTTTTTCGGCAAAAGCCGTTAAGGTTCAAAACAGTGCCGTGCCGACTGTTAAGACGATTGATTTGACGAAAATGGACGATAAGGCGTTGGCAGCATTTAGCAGAGAAAATACATTGGCTCTTTCTTTAGCGGAAATGCAGGTGATTTGTGCATATTTTTCTGATTTACAGGTACAGACGGCTCGGCAAAAAGCAGGATTTCCGCTTCAACCAACCGATGCCGAAATTGAATGTTTGGCACAAACTTGGTCGGAACATTGTAAGCATAAGATTTTTGGAGCCGAAATCGATTATGAAGACAGCGAAACGGGGCAAAAACAGGTTATTAAAAGTCTGTATAAAACTTATATTCAGGGCAGCACAGAGGCAATTCGTCAGCAAAAAGGTAAGGACGATATGTGTTTGTCGGTTTTTAAGGATAATGCCGGAGTAATCCGTTTTGATGATGAAATGTCTGTATGTATAAAAGTTGAAACACATAATAGTCCGTCCGCTCTTGACCCGTATGGCGGAGCGTTGACCGGTATCGTCGGAGTAAATCGGGACCCGATGGGGACGGGAATGGGTGCGGCATTGTTGTGTAATACCGATGTTTTTTGTTTTGCTTCGCCGTTTTATGATAAATCGCTTCCATCGCGACTTTTGCATCCTCGTCGTATTTTGGAAGGTGTACGCGAAGGTGTAGAACATGGTGGTAATAAATCTGGTATTCCAACGGTGAACGGTGCGATTGTTTTTGATGAACGATATTTGGGCAAGCCGTTAGTTTTTTGCGGTACTGTCGGGCTGATTCCGGCTTTGTTGCACGATAAACCCGGACATGAAAAACAGGTACGGGTCGGCGATAAAATTATTATGGTCGGCGGACGAATTGGTAAAGACGGTATTCACGGAGCAACTTTTTCGTCGGAAGAACTGCACGACGGTTCACCGGCAACCGCCGTACAAATCGGCGACCCGATTACTCAGCGCAAAATGTATGATTTTTTGCTTCGAGCCAGAGATTTGGGATTGTATAATGCCATTACGGATAACGGAGCCGGAGGTTTAAGTTCGTCTGTTGGTGAAATGGCTGAAATGACAGGAGGAGCGTTTTTAGATTTGAGTAAAGCTCCGCTTAAATATGACGGATTAAATCCGTGGGAAATTTTGATTTCTGAAGCTCAGGAGCGAATGACGCTTGCCGTTCCGCCAGAAAAATTAACGGAATTTTTACAACTGGCAAAAATGATGTGTGTTGAAGCATCTGAACTTGGTGAATTTACCGACAGCGGATTTTTTCATGTTGTTTTTGCAGAGCTTCCTGTTGCGTATTTGGATATGCATTTTTTACATGACGGTTTTCCCGATATGCATTTGCGTGCGGTATGGAAAGCTCCGCTTTGTTCTGTAGAAAGTGAACCGCTAATTGCCGACCATGGAGAATTTTTACAATTAATGTTGGGGCGGCTGAATATTTGCTCCAAAGAATATATTATTCGTCAGTATGATCATGAAGTAAAAGGTAAAAGTGTTGTGAAGCCGCTTGTCGGTTTACAGCAGGACGGTCCTGCCGATGCAGCTGTTTTTCGTCCTCGTTTTGATTCTGAGCGGGGAATTGTGCTGGGTTGCGGAATTTGTCCGAAATTCAGTGATATTGATACTTATTGGATGATGGCGAATTGTATTGATGAAGCGGTACGAAATTGTGTTGTGGTTGGCGGTAATCCGACAAAAATGGTAGGAGTGGATAATTTTTGTTGGTGCGATCCGATTGTTTCCGAAAAAAATCCTGACGGTGAACAAAAATTGGCTCAACTTGTGCGGGCAAATCAGGCACTGGCTCATTTTTGTCAGTGTTACGGCGTTGCGTGTATTTCCGGTAAAGATTCCATGAAAAATGATTATACCGGTAGCGGTCGTAAGATTTCGATTCCACCGACAGTATTGTTTACCGTGTTGGGTATTGTGGACAATATACGCAAGTCCGTAACTTCCGATTGGAAATATGAAGGGGAAGCGATTTATATTTTAGGGAAAACGGCACGGGAACTTGGCGGCAGTGAGATATATGAACAACTCAGCTGTAAGGGCGGCTGTGTACCGAAAGTTGATGGCGTGGCTGCTTTGCAGCGTTATATCGCTTATCATGATGCCGTACAAAAAGGATTTTTGCGTTCAGGGCATGATTTGTCGGACGGCGGTTTAGCTGTTGCTTTGGCGGAAATGGCACTTGCCGGACGATTGGGAGGAGAAATAAATCTTGCTTATTTGCCTGTTGCAGAACAAATGTCCGATATTGAAAAATTATACAGCGAAAGTGCAAGCCGTCTTTTGGTAACGGTTGCTCCGGAACATCAAATAGAATTTGAACGTTTGTTTGCCGGACAGGATTTTGCCAAAATCGGACAAACTAACGGAAGCGGCAAATTGACTGTTTGTAGCGGGCAAAAAACGATATTGGTGCAAAGCGTTGAAGAGCTTGCCGGTGCTTGGAAAAAAACATTAAATTTTTAGATAAATCGGGAATGTAAGAAGGAGAAAAGAAAATGCGTATTAAAACGGTTGCCACTCTTGGTCCGGCATCAAGTTCGTATGAAACGATGAAAGCATTGGCGGAAAACGGTGTTCGTATTTTTCGGTTGAACTTTTCTCATTCTGCCGCTGCGGATTTTGTACCGGTTGTGAATCAAATTCGACAAATTGAAGCAGAACTCGGTTTTCCATTGACAATTATGGGAGATTTGTGCGGTCCGAAAATTCGTATTGGTAAAATTGTCACTTCACCGATGCAAGTAGTTAAGGGCGAGTATATGTATTTGGGACTGCCGGAAATGGTGAAAAAAGTTGATGTTGAACGGTTTATTCCGCTTGATTTTCCGGAATTGTTGGAAGGGCTTGAATGTAATATGCCGGTTTCATTAAGTGATGGTATGTTATGTTTTTATGTTTGTGAAGTACTTGTAAAGGATAAACTTTTTAAGTTGGAAGCGAAAAATAGCAATATTTTAACTTCAAATAAAGGTATTGCTTTTCCCGGTAAATTTCATCCTATGCCTGCTTTGACTGCAAAAGATCGCAAAGATTTATCGGAAGGGATTGATATCGGACTTGATGCCGTGGCACTTTCTTTTGTGCAAAATAAGGGCGATATTGAGGATATTAAAGAACAGATTGCTCAAAAAGGTGTGTGGCTTCCCGTGATTGCCAAGATTGAACGCAAATCCGCCGTGGAACAGATAGAATCTATTTTGGAATTGGCGGACGGAATTATGATTGCTCGGGGAGATTTGGGTTTGGAATGTCCGACAGCGAGTTTGCCGATTATTCAAAAAAAGATTTTGCGGGCTTGTCGGCATGCTCAAAAACCGGCAATTGTCGCTACACAGATGTTGCTTTCTATGGTAAAAAATCCTGTTCCGACTAGGGCAGAAACAACTGATGTTGCAAATGCGATTTTGGATGGAACTGATTGTGTGATGTTGTCGGAAGAAACGGCTATCGGTAATTATCCGGTGGAAGCTGTACGACTTATTCAGGATATAGCCCGGTATGCCGAGGAGTATTTTTTGGAGCGGACGGAAGGTCCGTATAAACCGAAAAAAGAAAAAAATCCGGCAAAATATATGGCGTATGCAGCCTGTTTGATTGCCGATAATGTGGAAAGTGAGGCATTGGTTTGTCATAGCAGCAGCGGTTGTACGGCAAAAATGCTATCGAGTCGTCGACCGGAGCAGCCGATTTATGCGCTTACACCCAAAGAAGAAGTTGTGGATTATTTAAATTTTTATTGGGGTGTGCAGCCGCGACTGGTGGATACGGAGATTTCTAGTCATGTGGAACGGTTGGAAAATTTTGTACAAACAAGCGATATTTTTCATAAAGGTAAAAGCGTGGTGATGACCGCCGGTCAGCCTACTCCCGGACAAGAATTAACAAGTACAAACGAAATCAAGGTTTATTTTAAATAGGTTTTGGGGTAAATACGGGTATAGTAATTTTAAATCTGTTTGATGTTAAAAAATATTTAGAAAAATTTTCTACTTTAATCATTTGTTTTATTATTTAGTATAGAAGTATTTGTGTTTTGTTGGCAATCTTTTCCAATTTACTTTTAGATTCTACAAAAATAGTATGCCCTGTTTTGGATATAATTTTTTCTTTGAATAAAGCCTTAAATATTTTTGTAACAGTAATGATGTGTAGTGCAGCAAAGGTGCTGATGGATTCGTATGTGAAATAACGAGGAAATATAAGTTTGTCTTTTTTATATATGGAATATTTTAAAATAATTCGGCTGACTCGTACTGCTGCTGGCTGATTAGTAATACAGGTGGAAAGACAAAGAATATCAATATAGTTCTGAGTTAGGGCATTCGTTAAAATTTGAGAAAGATATGGTTTTCTTTTTAAATGCAATAAAAGAATAGAATTTTTTATTTTAAGTAAATAGCAAGTGCTACAAGTTCGAATAGAAAATTCTTCCGTTACAAATTCTAAAAGATTAAATTTATTTTCAATATTATTAAGAATGCAAGGAAGAAAGTTCATTAAAGAATCTTCTTTAAAATAAATCAATGTTTTATTTTTTCCGTTTTCAGAAATATGTTCGAGTGCACAGAGACCTTTTTGTAAGTAATAAATACAATCTAATTCAAGAATCGTATTTTTTCTAAGCTTTTCTTTGCTTGCTATTTTGGATAATTCATTTTGAATCGTATCCGTTCGCCAAAGTGTCATTTCTTATGCCTTTTATGCTGTTTATGTTTGACTTTATTTGTTTATGATTAAAATTTTTTATAAATACCTAGTTTTAACTAGGTATTTATTTAAAAAAATGTATTTCTTTATCAAACTTAATAACAGGAGGTAAGGGTTATGGCAACTTTTTATTATAAGTTTAGTATAAAATCTTATGTAATAATATTTATAATTATTTTCTTTGGATTTTCTTTTTCCAGTATGGCTGCGACAGAAATTCCCATGTCAACGATTTATATGAGTACTCATCCAACCGTTGTTAACGCATGGAATCCATGGTTTAAGGAAGTTTTGGAAAAAACAAAAGGGGAAATACAACTGACTTATTATAATCCCAATACATTAGCTTCTTTGGCGGATGTTTTTGATTCTACAAAGTCAGGAATGATCGGTATCGGAGGAATGGATTGTGCCAGGAATCCGGGAAAATTTCCTCTTTATACGGTAATAGAATTGCCAGGAATATCGCCAAATGCAGAAATCGGTTCCTTGATTCTCTGGAATTTATATCAAAAGTATCCGGAGTTCCGAAAAGAATTTCGTGATATTAATATCCTTTGGCAATGGGTAAGTGCTCCTTTTCAATTGCATACTACAAAAACTCAGATAAAAAATTTGGCAAATTTAAAGGGGATGAAAATTATTGCTTGGAATAAGACTTCCGTGAATATTTTAAAAGCGTTAGGTGCTAATGCCATTATGCTTCCTGTTACAGACAGTTATCTCGCTCTGGAACGGGGAATGGCTGACGGAATTTTATGTCCTCTGGCACCTATTGTTTCTTATAAAATTTCTGAAGCTGTAAAATATACAACTGTTTGTAATCTCTTTGTTACTCCTTTTTGGGCAGGAGTTGGAAATCCTATTTGGAAAAATCTGTCTAAATCCGCACAACAAGTTCTTCAAGATACCACAGGAGAACGTATGGCTCGTCTTAGCGGTCAAAGTTTAGATAATGGAGATTTACAAGATACCAAGATATTAAAAAAACAGAATCATATTTTTTATATTTTGCCAAAAGAAGAAAAAGCTCTTTGGATGGAAGCTATAAAATCTTTGCGTGAAGACTGGATAAAAGAAATGGAAAAAATGGGATATCATAATGCACGTATCATTATGAAAGATATAGATAATCTGAGCAAGCAATACAGTCAGACTATTTCTATTAAATAATAGGTTAAGCAAATAAAAGCCCTTGTAAATTATTTTTGCAAGGGTTTTTTCTGGAGGCAGATATGAGTTATTCTTTTATACCGTCCACTGAATTTAAGAATAATTCGGAATATATTGGAAATGATAATGTTTTGGATTTTCTGGTCAGAGCCATTCATAGACTTGTATGTCCTGTTGCTATGAAAATGAAGGCTATTTCTGCTTTTGCTATTGGAATTATGGCTATCCCTATCTTTTTGGATGTTGCTGCTAGATTTATAATGAAAAAATCTTTGCCGGGCATTATCGAAATTGAAGAATTTTTTATGATCGTTATTGTCTTTTTATCTCTGGCAGCTACCCAGCAGAAAGAAGGACATATTTCTATTGAACTTTTGACTTGTCGCCTTTCAGCTAAAAAGAAATTGTTTCTGGAAGTTTTTACCAATTGTTCCTGCACTATTTTTACAGGTTTGATGACATATCAGATGATACTGGCAACGATTAATAAAATTGGTGAATACAGTGTTATGCTGAAAATTCCTACCAGTATTTTTATGGCATTGTCAGCAATAGGTTTGGTTATCTTTACATTAGTTTTTTTAGAAAAAACCCTGAGTACTGTTTCTGTTGGAATTAAATCAGGGTGGTGGTTCGGAATTATCATTGCGTTGTTCGGTGCTTTAATACTGCTAAGTTTTTCCGTTTGGTACAAAGCATTCGGAATTACATTGAGCCGGATTGATCTTGGAAAAATTGGCTTTACATTTATGATAATTTTACTTTTTGCAGGAATGCCTATTGGATTTGCAATGAGTATTGTCGGATTTTTGGGGCTTTCCGTTATCAGTTTTTCCATCACTCCGGCTCTTATGACTTTGGGTACAGCTCCTTATTCCACCGTGGCCAGTTTTATTTTGGCAGTAGCACCTCTTTTTATTTTTATGGGATTGTTGGCATCAGAAGCCGGAATTAGCCAAGATCTTTTTAATACAGCCAATAAATGGCTGGGGCATTTACCAGGAGGCTTGATCATGGCTTCAGTTGCCGGATGTTCAGGATTTGCGGCAGTTTGTGGCGATTCCATGGCAACCGCTGTAACAATGGGAACTGTGGCCTTACCGGAAATGAAACGCAAAAATTATTCATCAGGTTTGACTTGTGGGGCTCTTGCCGCTGGAGGTACTCTGGGTATTCTCATTCCTCCGAGTATTGGATTTATTTTTTATGCTTTGGTAACGGAAGAATCTGTCGGTAAGCTGTTTGTCGCCGGCATGATTCCTGGAATTTTACTGACATTTTTGTTCATTATCAGTATTTTATGTATTGCCTTGATTCGACCTGATTTAGCCCCAAAAGGAGAACCCTGTTTCTGGAAAGAAAAATTTGTTTCCTTGAAAGGGGTTATTGGTATGCTCGTTTTATTTATTATTATTCTAGGCGGAATTCTGGTCGGTATATTCAGTCCTACTGAAGGCGGTGCCATTGGAGTTGTGGGTTCAATGGGTATTATGATTGTTCGTAAACGTTTGTCATGGGCGGCGATTAAACGTTCCTGCGATCAGACGGTAAGTATTACTTCGCGTTTGCTTATGATTCTTATTGGTGTAGGTATTCTGGGGTATTTTCTTGCAGCAAGCCGTTTGCCGTTTGAATTGGTACAATTGGTAACCCAAAACGGATGGGATCGTTATATGGTATTAACCGGAATATTGGTCTTATTTATCTTATTGGGATGTTTAATGAATGTAATTCCTATGATTTTATTAACTCTTCCTACTATTTTCCCTACAGTAACCGCCTTGGGTTTCGATCCGATCTGGTTTGGCGTGCTTACCGTGATTATTATGGAAATGGGACAAATCACTCCGCCTATTGGTGTTAATGTATTTGCTATTTCCAGTGTGGCAAAAGATGTGTCCATGGGATCAATTTTTATGGGAATTGTTCCATTTTTTATTTGTATGGTTATCTGTCTGGCTTTGTTAATAATTTTTCCGCAATTGGCGACTGGTCTTGTAAATATATTGTATTAAATAAATTGTTTAATTAGATTGTTGTATAGAATTTTTTCATAATTTAAATGAAAATACACAAGGAGATAAAATGATTCAGGAAATTGATACAAAACAATATGATGAAATGGAAAAATCAGGGAACATGCTAGTGGAATTTTATTCCAAAAACTGCGGGCCTTGTAAAATGCTGGCTTTTGTTTTGCGGGACATAGATAAAATAAAACCGGATTTTAAAATTTTTACTATTGATTTTGATGAAAACAAGGAACTTAAGGAACGCCTTAAAGTTAAGGGATTTCCCACTATGTTATTTATGAAAGACGGACAGGAGAAGAGCCGTCTTGCAGGTTTGAAGCAAAAACCTGCTATTATCAAAGAAATTGAAGTTTTGGAATCATTATAATTTTTGTATGATTTGTAGACGGAGTAAACTGTTTTCAACAAAGATTTTCTAATATAGTAAGATGATTATTTAATATAATAATTAAAAAATAGGCAGAAAATATATGGATTACGATATTATTATTGTTGGAGCAGGTCCCGCCGGTATGACAGCGGCCATTTATGCTGTTCGGGCTAATATGAAAGTGCTTATGCTTGATAAGCTTTCACCTGGCGGTCAAATGATTAACACGAGTGAAGTGGAAAATTATACAGGAGCAGGGAAGATTTCCGGGGCGGAACTGGCAATTAAAATGTTTGAACATACTCAAGAACTGGGAGTTGAATTTGAGTACAAAACAGTTGTTGACCTTTCAGATGACGGTGTATTGAAAAAAATTACCTGTAAAGATGATGGAGAGACAAGTCGTTATATCTCAAAAGCTGTTATTTTAGCTACAGGAACCGTCCCCCGTCGTCTTGGTGTACCAGGGGAAGACACTTGGGCTGCCAATGGTATTAGTTGGTGTGCGACTTGTGATGGTCCACAATATAAAGGAAAGGAAGTGGTGGTTATTGGCGGAGGTAATTCCGCTGTGGAAGAATCTTTTTATTTAGCCAGAATTTGTACAAAACTGACGGTTATTACAAGATCTGATCTGGCTGCTGAACCTAAAGCGTGTAGTCAACTACGCAATATGAAAAACGTTACTGTTTATCCTTATCAAAAAGTTCTGGAATTTACCGGCAATGACCGATTGGATGGAGTACATTTCATATCGACTAAAGAAGATAAAACTGCACACTATATCAAATGTGACGGTGTTTTTGAATATATTGGATTTAAGGCTTGTTCAGATCCTTTTGATAAACTTGGTATTTTGGATGTTAACGGTTGTATTGAAGTTGATGCGTATATGCGAACTAAAATTCCGGGTATATTCAGTGCAGGTGATATTACTGTAAAACATTTACGCCAAATTATTACAGCTTGTGGAGACGGAGCATTAGCAGCCAAAAGTGCAGTTTCTTATGTTGAATCAAAAAAATAATACAGTTAAATTGTATAGATATATTACCAAGTTAGAGTGATTTTTTTAAATAAAAATAGAAAAAATGATAAAAGAATTGTCAAAAAGTAAATATTAAATATTGGATAAATTTAAATTGATACTTTTTATTCTATTTTTTTACAACGGAAAGGTAATGGGTCGATTAAAATAATTTAAATAAATCGACTGTTTTTAGTTTTATAAGTTTTCTATCAGGAGATTAAATTATGAATTATAAGATTCGTTATACCTGCGAAGAACATCTTATTACTCGACAGAATCGAGCAGAAAAAGTTTTTATGAAGGAATTTTTCAATGAAAAACCAACTATTCAACATTCAAAAATAGTAATAAATCCTTACTTGATAAACCCTCTTTGTGCTCTTGTTCTGTTTCAGACAAAAGAAGCGGTTGCTCCCACTCTTGTTGTTCATGGCAAGCGGTATGAACGTGAAAATATTACTCATACTTTCAAGGCTGCGACTGAACATATTTTACCAGTACTTGGGCTTTATGAGGATTATGAGAACCGGATTACAGTTACCTTGCCTGACGGAACTCATACAGAATTAACAATTTCTACAGGAAAATTGCCAGATGAAGTCTGTCGCTGCCTGAATATTCAGGCAAGTCTTGAATATTTGGGTGACAATATCATGTTCTTGACTCCTGCGGGAAAAAATTTACCTACGGCCTATGATTATAAAGGAGATATTCGCTGGATACTGACAGAAAATACCATGTTTGACATCAAGCGGATGAAAAATGGCAATATCGTTACAGGTTCAAGTCGATTTTGTCATATGCCCTACAACAGTACAGGACTGGTTGAAATCAATCTGCTGGGAAAGATTTATAAAGAATACCGTATGCCCGGTAATTATCATCATGATCATTTTGAAATGGAAGATGGAAATATTCTCGCCCTTACTCAGGATTTTTTCAGGGATACGGTCGAAGATATGTGCGTTTTGCTTGATCGTAACACCGGAGATATCCTGAAGACATGGGATTACCGTAAGGTGCTTCCCATAGATGTTGGTGGTTCAGGGTCTCAGGATGAACATGACTGGTTCCATAACAATGCTGTATGGTATGACAAAAAGACACATAGCCTGACGCTTTCTGGTCGTCATCAGGACGCCATTATTAACCTGGATTACGAAACAGGCGATCTGAATTGGATTCTTGGTGATCCTGAAGGTTGGCCAGAGGAGATGGTGAAGAAATATTTTTTCAAGCCAGTTGGCGATATGTCCCGGTTTGACTGGCAGTATGAACAGCATGCCTGCGTTGTTTGCCCTGATGGCGATATCATGTGTTTTGATAACGGACAGTATCGGGCTAAGTCCAGGGAAAACTATATTGAAAACAAGGAGAATTTTTCTCGCGGAGTCCGTTACAGAATTGATACAGACAAGATGGAGATTGAACAGGTTTGGCAATATGGAAAGGAGCGAGGGCAAGAATTTTTTTCAGGATATATCAGTAATGTTGAGTATTACGATGAGGGACATTACATGATTCACTCCGGTGGAATTGGTCGGGAAAAAGGCGAGGCTTCAAAGTCCTTGGGTGCTTTTCTTGACGTGAAAAATCCTGATGTTGAACTCCGTTCCATTACTGTTGAAGAAAAAAATGGAGTTGTCCTTTATCAGCTTGAAACAGAAGGAAATTTTTATCGCGCGGAGAAATTACCTCTCTATCATGATGGAGATAATCTCGTGCTGGGTGCGGGGCAGCTCATTGGCAGCTTAGAGGTCACTGAAGAATTTGATACAGTGCCTGAGGCACAGGAACTGGCTGAATTACCAGATAGTTTTCATAATATTCATATTGAAGAAGATGAAGACCGGTTTGTTTTTCACGGAAAATTTGAAAAGGGAACACTGGTTATGCTCTGCCTTGAAAAAGAAAGTGGTGAAAGTCATAATTATTTTGTCAATACTGCCGCAGTGTTTCATTTGGCCATGTGTTCAGGTGCTTTTCTTGAAAAAGATGATCGTGATGTGAAAATGCATATCAGCAAAAAAGGATTGCATGGCCTTTTTCAACTGAAAGTAATTATTAATGATAAAAAATACTGCACGGGAGTTTCTATTTCTTGTCCATAGGCAAGATTTATAACCAGTTTTTCTTGGTATTTGAAAGAAGATTATGGCATTGCGGTGTTTGTTCGGTTTTTTTAGTGTGTTGGATATTTTTATTTTATCTTCGATTTATCAGCTATTTGGTAAAAAATACCTCGCTTTTGTCTTATGGAAATGATTTTGCCGTTTTCTTCCAATGCTGCAAGATATTTGTGAATTTCGTTGATATGTGTATTGAGTATTTTTGCCAAATCAGCCGAAGTGCAGGGACGGCGAAAAATTGTTTCTTGAATGGCGGCTTCCATATCCGAGCGGTAGGATTTTAGATTTTTTCTATCGGGAGCGGCGGCAATGATTTCAATGTGCTGGTCTAAAAACATTTTTTGAATTTTTTCCAGTTGTTCTCTGTTTGCCGGTTTTAGTCCGGGTGCAATTCCTGGTCTATCTAATGTATTAAGCTGAATAATGTCGGGTTGAATGATTTCGCAGGCTTCTTTAAGGGCTTGTATATCTTTTTCTTTGTCATTTACTTTCGGTAAAATTAAGATTTCCAGTGCAAGTTTTCCTGTAAATTCTTTTTTAAAGTTTGTAATTCCTTTAATATGCTCCTGTAAATTTAAATCTGCATGCGGTTTATTTATTTTTTTAAATGAAGATAGAATGGCGGCATCAAGAGAAGGCAAAACTAAATCAGCCTGAAGTAGTTCTTTTCTTAAAGTTGCATTATTAAGAAGTGTGCCGTTAGTGAGTACTGCAATTTTTATATACGGTTTTTTTGTTTTTAAAAATTTAATTGTGTCGCCGATACGGTTGCTTAAAGTTGGTTCTCCCGAACCTGAAAAAGTAATATAATCAGGATCGGGATTTTTTTGGAAATAATCTTCAAGCTCGGCAAGCACTTCTTCGTGCGGAACATATTCCCGACGAGTGATTGTAAGGTCGGTTGTTTTGCCGCATTCGCAATAAATGCAATCGAGTGTACAGATTTTATGTGTAACAAGGTCAACGCCAAGCGACATACCTAAACGGCGGGAAGGAACAGGTCCAAAAATATGTTTGTACATAATTTTATTTATATTTTATATAGTGTTGAGGAAATGAATAAAATGTTGTTTTATATTTTTTGATATTAACGATGTATTTATTTTTAATTATATTTTTGTATGTATTATGTCAAATTATTATATTTTATTATGATTTGCAGTTTTTTTGTTTTGAAAAAATAAAAGATAAATCAAAGAGAATAAAAAATAAGAAAAATTAAAGAAAGGGGAAAAAATCTGGTGGTGCCGAGGGACAGAATCGAACTGCCGACACGGAGATTTTCAGTCTCCTGCTCTACCGACTGAGCTACCTCGGCACACCGAAAGACAAGAAATTGTTGTATAGAAGTTTTTTTTTGTTGGCAAGTATTTTTTTGTTGTCTTTGAATTTGTTGTTTTGTTTTTTTGTAAAATTATGGCGTGTTTAAAGGGAAGCGATGATTTTTTGCTGGTTGCGTTTTAAAAAAATATTTGGTGGAAGATATTCGTCTTCCCATTGCGGTAGGCAATGAAATTGCTGCCCTTCCCAAGCAAGACTGACGGCATGTAAAAACATTTGTTTGGCATGTATACCGTATTTGCCGTCGCCGATAATTGGAAAGCCGTGAGCGGCGAGCTGGACACGGATTTGATGAGTGCGACCTGTTTTGAGTGTAATGATTAAAAGCGAGCGGTTTTGTTCTTGTTTTAAACAATTAACTTGACATTGGGCGATTTTGCCTTGTCCTGTCTGCATTTTTTCTTTTTTTCCGATAGTTTGTTTTTGTATTTCGTCTTGTAAAATTATGTTTTGTGGAAAAGTCCAGCTTCCTTGTACCCAAGCCAGATATTTTTTTTCAACTTGATTGTTTTGCCACAGCTGCTGCATTTTTTGCAAAAAAATATAGGAGCGGGCAACCAATAAAAGCCCGGAAGTATGTTTGTCGAGACGGTGAATGGGTGTGCTTTGAAAGGATTCTTCGGGAAATTGGCTGCGGAGTTGGCTGATAATGGAAATTGTGTTTCCCGTTCCTCCATGAACTGCAAGGTTAGTCGGTTTATTTATTAAGAAAAAATCAGGAGTTGTATGGAGTATTTCAAGAAAAAAAGGTGATTGCGGTAAATTGTTTTGTTTTTGTGTTGTAAATGGTGGAATTCTGATTGTATCTCGGTTTGCAATGCGTAAAAAAGGTGTGCAGCGTTTACCATTTATGCGGATTTCGCCACGACGGATTGCTCGATGTAGGGCGGAAAGAGGAATATCCGGCAAAAAACGGGATAAAAAAGAGAGGATTTTTTGTCCTGACTGTTGTGAAGTGATTTGAATATATTGGACGGAATTTATTTCTTGCCGATTGTTTGTTTTATTCATTTATATGAAGTAATATTTTTGCGTTGTAGAAGGTTGTAAATATGGAGTGCGACCGTATCGTGTATGAGAAGAGGATTTATGTTGAATTCAATTTCTTTTAAGCCTTTATTTAAAATTAAATCAATCTCTTTGAGTGCAGTGAAATTATATTTTAATGAAGAAAAACATGATTCATTATTTTTTAAAAAAGTAGAAAGAAGTTGTTGTTGTAATGCTAAAAAAAGAGAGCGAACATTTTGATTATCTAAATTTTCTTTTCTTGATTTTTGACTGAAAAGTCCTGTTCCTGTTTTGAGCCATGATATAAATGTATTAAGATTTTTTTGTGTTTGTTCATCAGTTTGAAAATGTTGCCATGCAAGAGTGAGTACAAAGCTGCGAGAAACAAGAGTTGGTAAAATAATTTCACGTTGTGGAACAGTTAAAATAAAAAGATTGCCGGGAAGCGGTTCTTCCATTGATTTTAGTAATGCGTTAGCTGCGGCAGGGTGCAGATTTTGTGCTTCTGCTAAAATGATGACTCGAAATTTTGATCCAACTGGAGCATTGCCTAAATTCGCCCGCATTGTACGAACGGCATCGACGCTAATTGCTTCTGTTCTGCCGTCCAAAACAACAAGGTCCCGTAGAATTTGTTCTTGAATTTGTGTACAAACGGGGCAGTGTAGGCAGGGTGTATTCGGTTCGCTGCAATTTACTCGTGCCGTCCAATAAAGAGCGAGGGCAAATCGCTCAGAGGAATTGCCGCCCTCTAAAATAAGCGATGGTGGCGGATTGTTGCCGAGCATTTGTAAAAAATTGGTAACGCGAGCGTGTTTTTTAAGACAGTTTTCCATATATTTGTTTGAACTGTTTTTCGGATTGCTTGTCTTGGGTTTGTAAAAGCAAGTAGGTATGAAGTCAAACAGAAAAGCAGGCTACAAACATAACCTGCTTTTGTCGCTTTCGTATTTATTGACGTTTATAAGATCGGATTTTTTTAAAAAGGAAGAAAATATCAAATCTTCATTAAACAGTACGAATAATATAGAAAATAAGAGAAAATTTGAAAATGATTGACGGTTTTTGTTTTTTTCAACAATTCAACTTATTATTTTTATAGTATTTTTTATTAGAATGTATTTTTGGTCAGTTGAGATTTCCTTGGATTTTTTTAGAAAAAAATGTTTGCTTGTGGAAAGTGTTGTCCTTGTCTTCATCATTTATTTTGCTAATTTGCTTTTTCGTCGTGATATGCGGCATTTTTTATTTCCTTTTTATAATTTAAGGATAAACTTGGAGACGACCAAATACTTTTTTTTGCGGGGACTTGAACCGCTTAGCTTGTGCGACTGGCCGGGACATACGACTCTCGTACTTTTTATGGCGGATTGTGATTTTCGTTGTCCGACTTGCCATAATAGTGCAATGGCGTGGAAATTTGATAGCTTGCCTGTTTTAGACAAAAGTCGTGTTTTTGATTTTATAGCTGAGCGGCAAAATTGGCTTGATGGTTTGGTTATTACCGGAGGTGAGCCGACCCTGCACGAAGAGATTTTTGGTCTTGTTGAAGATTTGCAGCAGTTTTATTTGCCAATTAAAATGGACAGTAACGGGCAAAGGCCGCATATCGTCCGCGAGCTTTTGTCTGCCGGTCTGGTTAATACTTTTGCCGTTGATGTGAAAGGTCCGTGGGAAAAATATTCCCAACTTAGCGGTGGTAAGGTCGATGCTTTTAATGCTCAGAAAAATCTGACGGAAATTTTTTCTTTGACAAAAGAATTTCCTCGGCAACTTTATTTTCGCTGTACGCAAGTGCCAATCTTAAGCGATGAAGATATTGCAACGGTTCGTTCTTATTTACCGCAAGATTACGAATTGATTGTTCAAAAATATATTCCACCAATTCAAACTCATAAGGAATAGGGAAAATTTTATGCCACAATTTATTCAAAAACGGGATGGTTCAACAGAAACATGGGCTTTGGGTCGTGTTGAAAGTGCTATTTTCAAGGCTCTTAAGGCTTCGGGAGTAAAAGATCCTCTTTTGGCTCGTCGTTTGTCAAAAAAAGTTGATGCGAAACTGCAAGATATTGATATACCGGAACAAGAGGTCGTTCAGGATTGCGTTGAGCAGGTATTGATGGAATCTCGTATGTTTTCGGTTGCTAAAAAATATATTTTGTATCGGGATAAGCGTCGTGAATCTCGCAGCCACGCTCAGGCTTTTTTGGATATTAAAGATACTATTGACAGCTATATGGATAAAACCGATTGGCGAGTTAATGAAAATGCTAATATGGGGCATTCTTTTCAGGGTTTGATGCTACATATGTCAGGAGCTGTTCAGGCTCGTTACACGCTTGAAAAATATCCCGAAGAAGTCAGACTTGCCCATAAACACGGATATTTTCATATTCACGACCTATCTTTTGGTTTGGCTGGATATTGTGCAGGTTGGTCCTTGCGGGATTTGTTGCGTGAAGGATTTAATCTTGAAGGTAAATGTTGTTCCGGTCCGGCAAAACATTTTGACGCTGCTTTGGGGCAGATTGTTAATTTTCTCGGTACACTTCAAAATGAATGGGCGGGAGCTCAGGCGTTTAACAATGTCGATACTTATCTTGCTCCGCTTATTGCGCATGACAATTTGTCTTACGAGCAGGTCAAGCAGGATATGCAAAAATTTATTTTTAATTTGAATACGACCTCTCGCTGGGGCGGTCAGTCGCCGTTTACCAATTTTACTTTTGATTTGAAATGTCCAAAACATATTGCCAATGAAGCAGTGATTATTGGTGGACAAGCGACCGAACGCACTTACGGTGAATTTGATAAAGAAATGGCGATTTTCAATAAAGCATTTTTGGAAATTATGGCTGAAGGAGATTATGACGGTCGTATTTTTTCTTTTCCCATTCCGACTTATAATGTCAGTGAAGATTTTCCGTGGGAAACCGAAGTCGGACAGCTTTTGCTTAAATTGACTGCAAAATACGGTGCTCCATATTTTCAAAATTTTATCAATTCCGACCTTGATCCGGAAGATGTGCGGTCGATGTGTTGTCGTTTGCGTATGGATTTACGGGAACTGAAAAAACGTACCGGCGGACTTTTTGGTGCAGGCGATTTGACAGGTTCTATCGGTGTGGTAACGCTTAATCTGCCCAAACTTGCTTATCTTTCCGAAAGCGAAGAAGACTTTTTTGACTTATTGACCGAGTATGCCGAACTTGCCAAAGATTCGCTTGAATTTAAACGCAAAATGATAAATGATAATATGCAGCTTGGTATGTTTCCATTTTCGCAGCGCTATCTCAAAAACGGATTTAGCGGACATTTCAGTACAATTGGTCTTGTTGGTGGAAATGAAGCCTGTATAAATTTGATTGGAAAAGGCATTCAAACCGAAGCCGGTTCACGATTGATGAAGCGGACTCTTGAACATTTGCGGGAATTGACTGTTCATTTTCAAAAAGAAACAGGTAATATGTATAATTTGGAAGCAACTCCTGCAGAAGGAACAAGTTATCGCTTGGCAAAAATTGATAAAAGTCTGTATTCCGATATTTATACATCGGGAGATATTGTACCGTATTATACAAATTCAACTCTTTTGCCCGTCGGTGAGACAAATGATGTGATTGCGGCAATGAAACATCAAGATGATTTGCAGGCATTATATACTGGTGGAACTGTTTTTCATACTTTTTTGGGAGAATCGCTTGCCGATACGGAAGCATTAAAAAACTTTATTATAAAGGCTATGCATAATACAAAACTTCCGTTTATATCTATTACCCCGACTTTTTCTATTTGCAAACAACACGGATATATAAATGGTGAACATTTTGAATGTCCTACTTGCGGAGAAAATGCTGAAGTTTATACTCGTGTTGTTGGTTATTATCGTCCTGTTCAGCTTTGGAATAAAGGAAAAAAAGAAGAATATAAAGATAGAAAAGTATATAATTCGATTTGTTGTGCAGGCTAATTGTTTAATAAATAAAGAGTAGGAAAAATAAAATTGTTATAATAAAAAAAGAGTACCATTTCGGTACTCTTTTTTGTTATAGATTGTTTGTTACTTTTAGCCGGGCAAAACGACAGTTGTCGGTGTTTTTTTGGCTCGAATGGCGTTGATGTAGCGCTGTTTTGTTGCCTGAAAATTATTGTAAGCTATTTGTCTGTCGGCTTTGTTTAAGTAAGCGTACAGTCTTTTTTCCAGTCGCATCGGATTTTGTTCATTCTTAATTGACAGTAAGGTTTCAATAATAATTCTTTGTTGCGATAATTCTTCCTGCGTTTTGGAGACGATATTTTCTGCAATCGGCAGCAAAAACAGGTTGCTTAAAATCAGTCCGTACAGGGTAGAAACCAGTGCCATGGGAATGGTTTGAAAAATCGCAGCAGCATCGTTTATTCCTGCCAACATACCGATAAGTCCGATAACACTGCCTGCAACTCCGAAAGCCGGAGCGGTTTTACCCAGTACTCGAAAAATCCGTTCGCAGGATTGGCGTTCTTGGCGAAAGCGAACTGTTTCGGCAAGCAGGATGTCACGGATTTCTCTTTCATCGTAGCCGTCAACCAGTACATCAAAACCGTTTTTCATATAGGAAAGTGGAATTTTGGCAGCCGGCTTTTGTAAGGCCAAGATACCGTCCCGTCTGGCACGAATAGCCATTTCGAGTAAAAAGGAAATAATGCTTCTCGTAGTAAATTTTGACGGTTGATAGCAGCTTTTGGCAACGGCGAATGCCTTTTGCAGTTGTTGAAACGGGAATGCCAAAAATGCGGTGGCAATCGTTCCGAAAAGAACCACAATTAAGGCCGCTGCATTAAAGAAAGCTAGCCGCGTGTCCCAGATTAAAAAAGTTGTGCCAAAAACCACCAGACTTAAAATTGCTCCCCAAAAATTTGTTTTTGTCATATCTTACTCCTTATTTTTTTTCTGCAAGAAAGAAAATTTCTACTCTTCTGTTGTGCATTTGACTCGTTCTTGATTTTCCCGGAACGAGCGGGACAGTGCTTGGCTGACCCGAAACCAAAACCCGTTTTTTTTCTACTCCGCATTCTTCAATGAGAAAACGGGCAACCGCAATCGCTCGAGCCAAAGAAAGCTCCAAATTCGTTTTATAATTTGTTCCCGGCTCAAAATCTTCATCTCCGTTGCCGATAAGATGAATTTGTAATTTGTTCTTTCGTAGTTCCGCTGCCAATTCTCTTAGCAAATCTTGTGCCGTTTGTTCCAATCTCGCCGTTGCTTTGCGAAAAAAGACGGCTGATTCTTTTGTAATTCTCGCCTGTTCTTCTGGCGGGATAAGCACTCTGCGTGAGTTTGTTTTGTCTTCTACGAGAACTTCCTCTTCTTGTCGTTCGATTTGCATACGAACTTCTTTGAAGCTTTTTGCATTTTCTGTACCGCTTTTTTGGTTTTTTAATGTGTTAAATTCCAAAAATTTGCCGTGAAAGACATCCGATTTCGCACTGACAAAAATAAAAAGCAGGGCAAATAAAATAAACATGGTCATCATTAAATCCGACCAGGGAACTGCCCATGAATTTTCATCAGATGACGATTCATAAAAAAACAGTTCTTCTTCCTGTTTAGAAAAAATTGGCGGTGAAGATTGGTCTTCCGGTTGAATGTGCATATGATTCCTTCCTTTTTCAAATTCGTCGAAAGCCTTTTAATGTTTGCGGAACAAAATGCAATAACAATGCCAAAGAACTCGGAAGCGATTTGAGCATTGTATAAAATCGTAAAAAAATAATAAGTATTTTGTGTATTGAATGTTATCGGTTAATTGAGATTTTTTAAAAAATTTAAAAATATAAAGTTGTTATAAAAAGAGGCTTTATAACAGTTAAAAAAATCGCAATAAAATTGCTGGTCAGAAATATTTATTTTCGGTAGAAAAATCTTGTTTAAAAAAAATGTGAAAGAAGAAAAGATGATAAAAGTAAGCACAATAAAAGAGAAAAATGTCCACGATTTTTTATGAATTGATGCATTGTTTTTCGCAGCAGGGAACGGCTTTTTATCGTACACTTCCCAAAAAAGAATTGCCACTGGCGGAAGCTGCCGAATTACTATTGTCTTGTCCGTTGGATATTTTTTGGCATCGTTATTTTTTGTTGCTTTTGGAGCAGGCGAGTTGTGAAGAAATTGCCGCTTTGCCCGTTACACCTGAAATGCAGGCAGTTTTGGCAGAATTTGCTCTGCAAAATCCATCTTGCCACAATCTGTCTCAATTTTCGCCGCAACTTGTCGCTTCTAGTCCGGAAATTGATTTACGACTTGCTTTGCAAGTTGAGCAAAATTCGACTTTGTTGCAAATTTTTTGGGAAAATATTTTTTGCCATAAACCGCTTCGTTTGTCAGAATTTACAGTTGCAATTTCCAAATCTGCGGCTTTGGCGTCTCAAAAGTCTTTATCGAAATTAAATCTTGCCGCAATAAAAAATGAGCTGGAATTGCCGCCGCCTCTTGCTCGTATTTCGCCAATGGAAACTTATAAAAAAGCGATGGGAATTTTGTATGGTTACGGATTTATAAGCGGTGCGGAATTGCGACATTTGGCATCGCTTAGTCCGTGGGGACTTTTTCGGAAATGGCGGTTTAATGTAAAAACTGAAAATGGTCGCAATAATTTCGTTTTGAGCGGAGAGATGACCAGTTACGGTCGGGGATTGGGCGTTGAACAGGCACGTGCTTCGTTGGCAATGGAAATGGTGGAGAGGATTTGTGCTTTTGCCGATTGTGATGAGCAAAAAATTTTGGGGCGAAAAAATCAGTTGCCGCTTATTCGGGGAAGTTTTGCCGAGCTACAAGGAAAAAATGCTCTTAATCCTGACAGTCTTGCACCGGAAGTGCCGTATGCAGGACAAAAAATATATTGGACGGCAGCGGAAAAAATTGATGAAAATGGTCGCCATTCCGCTTTTGTTCCCGCACAGGCGGTTTTTTTGTTTTCCAATTTGGACGAGGTGGAACTTTTTGCCGCTGTCGGCTCAACGGGGCTGGCGGCAGGAAACACGATAGAAGAAGCTAAAGTTGCCGCATTGCTTGAAATTATTGAACGGGATTGCGAACAGGTTGCGCCGTTTTCGGAGGCGAGTTGTTTTCGTCTTGCAAGTGATGAGGAATTGTTGGCGGATTTGTTGGAAAAATATAAAAAATCTGGGATTGATTTGTGTTTTCAGGATATAAGCGGACACTTGGGCGTGCCGACTTTTAAGGCATTTGTTAAAACGGTTGACGGCGAAATCGTAAAAGCGACCGGAGCGAATTTAGACAGCCGTGCGGCACTTATTTCCGCTATGACGGAAGTTCCGTATCCGTTTCCAGATTCGCCCGATTGCAGAACTTCTGCTTTAGGAGGAGAAAATCTGCCCGTAAAACATATTGTTGATTTTCCGTCTTTTGATACCGGTAGTTTTGCAGGGAATTTACAACTTTTGGAAACAGCGATTACTCGTTGCGGACACGAAATTTTTTATGTTGATATTTCTCGAAAAGACATTAGTCTGCCTGTTATTCGTGCTTTTATAACAGGACTTGACTATATGGCGGATTGTAAACAGCGAAAAACCGTTCCATCCCGTTTTGTTGTTGCAGCATCTGAAATGCTATTTTGATGTATTTTGGTTTATGCAACAAATATTTATTGTTGGGAGACGGAATATAATTTTTAAATATGGAAAAGGAAGAGGTGTTTATGTTTAGAAAAAATTTTATTTTTATTCTTTTTTTTGTTTTTTTGCTTCCATCTTGTTCTTGTTTTTTAAAAGATGATACCGGAGTTGCAGGTATGTATCATGGATTGTTGCCGTGTGCGAGCTGTCCGGGGATTGATACTTGGGTAAAAATTGATACAAAAGGTAAAGATTTATATTTTAAAATGGTGGAAAATTATTTGGAAAGCAAAGATGGACGATTTTTGTCTGAAGGAGCGGCAACGCTTGAAAAAGATATACTCAAATTGCAATTGGAAAATGAAGTTCGATATTTTCTTTTAAAACCGGATGTTTTGTTGTTGTTGGGAAATTCTCCGCAAGGAAGAAGTAGTTTTGCTTATCGTTTGTATAAAAAACCGCAATTTTAAGATAAAAATATTGTATAACAGTTTTTTGTTTTTATAATTATGTCTTTTTTGTTGGGTATTGTTTTGATATTGACGGAAAATTTATTTTAAGTGTTTAAGTATGGAGGATAACATAGTGATTGATGTTCAAAATTTTAATGTGTCCACAAGAAAAGCACTTAATTTATTTGTTTTTTTTGTTTGTTTTTTTGGAATTATATTTGGAGGAATTGTTGTTGTTTTTTATAACATTCAGTTTAATTCTCTTGCAAGTCATGAAGTACATATTGTTGCAATGCAGAAATATGAAATTAAAAATAAATTATCTAATGTTATAAGAGACCTTTTTTTGCTTGCGGGACAAAACGAATTAAATAAATATTTTATAACAAAAAAGAATGAATATATTGTAGATATTGGAAAAGAATATAAGGAAATGGCTCTTTTGAAAAAACAATATGATAAAATTTGTTATTTGGACAATGACGGGAAAGAGATTGTACGAATTGATTATAATAATGGTAATCCAATTATTGTTGAGAAAAAAGATTTACAAAATAAATTAAAGCAAAATTATTTTAAGGATGATTTTATATTAAATTCCGGAGATATTTTTTTATCGATTTTTGATTTGAATATAGAACATGAAAAACCCGAACAATCGCTTAAACCTATACTACAAATTGGAACTTCTGTTTTTAATGCAAAAGGATATAAACAAGGTGTAGTAGTTATTAATTATTTTGCAAAAGATTTTATGGATTTTTGTAAAAACACCGATGAGATAGGAAAAGGTTCTCTTGTACTGTTGAATAATAAAGGTGTTTGTATACTTCACGGCGATGAGAAAAAAGTCAAGGGATTGATGTTTAAAGGGCGGGAAAATATGAATTTTATTCACGAATACCCGCAAGAATGGGAGAATATACAGCAGCAGGAATCAGGGCAATTTCATACCAAAAACGGTTTGTTTACGTTTTCAAAAGTCTATCCGTTGGAAGAGCATTTTCGTTCCAGCGGCGGTTCTGGTGAAGCGTATGGTTCCGGCACGGAACGAACTGATTCGTCTCAATATTTTTGGGTGTTGCTTTCTTATATTTCACCTGAAGAATTGAAAGGATATTTAATTCCAGTTCGGTTCTTTTTTCTTTGTTCGGTTTTGTTTGTTCTTATGGTTTTGGGAGCTTGGTTTTTGTCTCTTGTGATTACAAAACGCCAGACTTATCAAAAACAGCTTGTTTCAATGACTTTGTATGACGGATTGACTGCTCTTCCGAATAGTAAATATTTTTTTGCTAGGCTGAAAGAAGCTATTTCTTATGCACAGCGATATGGGAATAAATTAGGAATTTTATATGTTGATCTGGACGGATTTAAGACGGTGAATGATACTGTCGGTCATAAAGCAGGTGATGAATTGCTTGTTGAAGTAAGTAAAAGAATGCTTGGAGTTACAAGAAAGATTGATACGGTTGCTCATCTTGGCGGAGATAAATTTGCGGTTATTTTATTTCATGTGGATTCTTTGGAAGGTATTCAGGCTGCCGGAGAAAAATTGATTGCAGAAATCAACAAACCTATTATGTTGCGTAGCGGAGTTGTGAGCGTGGGGGTAAGTGTCGGCGGAGCGGTTTATCCTGATATGGTGCAGGAACCGGAAGAATTTGTTAAGATGGCGGAACAGGCAATGTATCTTTCTAAAGCAAAAGGAAAAAATGTATTTATACTTGCCGGAGAGTAAAAAGGATAAATAAATTTTTTACGAACCAAAAAGCCCGAAGCAAAAATGTGTCGGGCTTTTTATTTTGTAAAAATTAAAAAAGTCTTGTGAGACGAAAAAATTGTATTTAGATAATTTTTTCCTGTAAAATCTTGCTGACTTATTTAATAGTTTTTTGCATAGAGTGTTATGGTTTTAATAAGTTTTGAATGCCTCCGGCGTTTTCGACCATATTATTTAGATTCTTCATACTTCCGGCGGTTGCCAGTGTTAGATTGCTGGTTGCTTCCATATATTTGGTTTTAAATTCTTCAGGAACGGTTTTGTATTCGTACATAACATGTTCAATTTTGAGTTCACCGTCTATTGTTTGTTCAAACGGATACCCGAAAGGCAGAAGCATCATTTGTACACCGCCTTGGGGAGTGGGGAGTGTTTGTAACATTGCCGGGTCCTTGATTTTACCTTCAGCTTCTTCCCATTTTCCAATTACCATATCGCCGTTTATCATTTTTACCAATCGAATATCGTAAGCCATTGTATTTCTCCTTTTTGGAATAAAAATAGAAAATTAAACAGGGAAGATAGAGCTGTCAAGATTTGGTGGAAATCGTATATTTTGGTTTGATTATGAAATTTGTTTTTTTATAAGTGGTGGCAGTTTTTAGGACTTAACAAAGCCCTAAAAATTCGCTAAAGCTTAAAAGTATGTTTCAACCTGTACATTCCATTCTTATTGTTACCAAAGCGGACAGTCCTGATTTACGCAAACGGGGCGATGAAATTGCCGCATTTGCCGCATTACGGGGGATTTCTGTTTGCGTACAAGAAAATCAGTTTGATACCGCACGGTTTACAATATCTACCAATCCGGATTTGGTCATTGTTTTGGGTGGAGATGGTACCGTTTTGAGTGTTGCCCGTAAATTACCAAAGCGGGAAATTCCAATTTTGGGTATCAATTTCGGACAGGTCGGATTTTTAACGGAAGTGCAGCCGGAAAAATGGACGGAAGTTCTGCCGCAAATTTTTGTCGGAAATTATTCCATTAGTCGCCGTATTCTTTTTTCTTTTTCTGTTTTTCGTAGCGGAGTTTTGCTGCAACAGGGCGATTGTTTTAATGATTTGGTTATCAGTCGCGGAGAGCTTGCCCGACTTATTCATTTGAGTGTTCGGTACGGAAAGCATACTCTTGGCAAAGTTAAAGCAGATGCTTTGATTGTTTCCACTCCTTCGGGTTCGTCGTCTTATTGTGTTTCTGCCGGCGGACCGCTCGTTTTTCCTGAAATGCAGGCATTTGTTATTTGTCCGGTTTCGCCGTTTTTACACAATTTTCAGTCTATGGTTTTGCCGTCCGATAAAGAATTATCTATTTGTGTGGAAGAAATACAGACCCAAACCGCCCTTACTCTGGACGGACAGGTGGGATTTTCATTGCAAAAAGGAGATGAAATTCATATCAGACGTGCAGATTATGATATTATGTTTGTTCAGGAACAGCAGACGACTTCATATTTTGAAAAATTAAAAACGAAAGGATTTTTGTGTTCGAGGTAAAATATGAAAAATTATATGCCGACTACGGTTAAAGAACTTCGTTTTGGTGTAAGTCCAACTCTTGATGCGTGGATTTTGCATTTTTTGAGTGAAAATAATATTGATGCTCGTATCAATCCTTTGGAAAATGCTTCGTCGGAACAAATCGGTTTTATGGTCGATTTGCAGGAAGATCAGATTTTTGCTCCCTGTTCGGACGAAATGCTGAGTTGTTTGTTGTCATCTGAGTCGCAGCCGGAATTGCTCGCTTTGTATAAGCAGCAGTGGGAAGAAGTAGCGGAACTGAGTAAAAAATATGTTGTCGATTTATACATTCAGGAGCGGATTTTATGTATGATTCGTTACAGATACGAGCAGGCGAAAAAGTCGCTGTTTCTCATTCCGTCCCGATTAAAAAAACAGTTGACTACGATTTTTTTGACACAGTGCGGCATGGAAGATCCGATGACTGAGGAGAAAAAAATTGCCAACAGTCGTGCTGCCAAATTTTTGCAAAATTCGCGGACACAGGCATATTTGGATGCTTGTCCGCAGATTTCTTCGTCTTTTGGTTTGCGTTATTTGCGGACAGAAACTTATTTGATTGAAATAAAACGGTTATTTGTACTTTCCACTTTATATCATATTTGGGAAAAAGAAGGATTTGATTTTGTCGATATTTCTCCAGAGATATTGCGGCATGATGAAGATGATTTTTCCGAAACTTTGCAGCCTGTGGTGTCAATGCTTAGCCAACAAAAGATGAAAATTTTATTTTTGCCCGATTGTTCAGGCGGACTTATGGCGGACATTGCTATTATTCGTTTACTTTTAAACTATGGACATAGTGTAACGCTTGCTTTGGGTGAAGGGTTTTATTTTGATAAGCCTACTTTTTGGGATATTGAGCAGGATGAGAATTTGGAAGCGGCACTTGCCGGAGCATTGCTCGAAAGCCGTTCGGATTTAAGTAAAAATGAATTGCTTTCCATTCAGCGGCAAAATAATTTTCAGGTTATTTCAACCGGTATTAGAGAGCAGCTTAATTTGTATCGTACAAATATTACTTTTGCCAGAGTGTGGAAAGAGGCGAATTTAATTATCGCTAAAGGAGAAGCTAATTATCGTCGTTTGATTTTAAATTCGCATGCTTTTACTTGCGATATTTTAAGTTTTTATCGGGAACGTGGCGGTAAGCAACATTCTTTTTTTAAGCAGCGTTCAGTTCGTATTCGTAAGTTTTCGGAAGTTCAGATTTTAGAAAAAGCGGAAGAAATTTTGGAAGGTATGCGGCAGGCAAAAATTCGGGGAGAACGGGTTATGTTTTACAGTGCGATTATTGGGAGTATTCCGGGACAAACTGCTGTTGCGATTGATATTTTAAATACTTTTATTAAATATTTGCGAAGTCGCTTGGAAGGAATGCATATTATTAATCCTGCGGAATATTTTGAACAAGGAATGGACGGAGATGATTTGATGTTTATGTGGGAAAATGTGCAGCGCAGTGGTTTGATTGATGTATGGCGTTTTCAATCCACAGCGGATATTGAATGCAGTTTTGAACTGAAAGGACAAAAAGTTCCGTCCCTTTGGACAGGTAAAGATGCGACTTTTTCTACAGGTTGTACTAAAGAAATGCATATTGCCATTGAAGAACAGCAAAAACATCCCGAATTGCAAATTATCGGTCCTGATCCGAAAAAGTTTTTCCGACGGCGGGAGTATGGTGTGGGTAAATTTTTTGATTCCAGTATTGAAAAAGTTTAAGCAGTGAATTGTTATTGTAAAAGTTATAATAGTATTTTATTAAATTAGAGGTTTTAAAGGATAGTATGCGTATATTACTTCAGATATTTTTTTCTTTTTTTTTGTTTATATTTTTAAGTGCGTGTGAAAAAAAGCAGGTAAAAAAACTTGAAGAAATTGATTTTTATAAAATATCGGCGGTTAAAGTAGAAAAAATAATTGCTAATATGGATATTTCGGCTCAGGGATTGCGTTCATGGAATGATTTGGCAACTCCTTTACGGGCAAGTCTTGCTTATGCAAACGCTCGTCCTCAAAATGCTTTTGCTCTTAAAACAAAAAGTTTGCAATTAACTTGGAAAGAAATTGCTCATAGTTTGAAAACTTTGCTTTTTATTTTACCTTTTTTAGATCGTCATCCTGAGTTATTGGCAGATTATTTTGTCTGGTACGAACCGCAAAGTTGTTTGTTTACCGGATATTTTGAACCGACTTTACGTGTCAGTTCTCAAAAAAGTTCTGAATTTCCTTATCCGCTGTATGGATTGCCGAAAGATTTGCAATCTGTTGATTTGGGACAATTTCATCCTCGTTGGCAAGGGCAAAGTCTGACTTATCGTTTGCAAAATGGAAAAATAATGCCGTATTGGGATAGAAAAGCTATCGATCGTCAGGGGAAATTGCAAAATCAAAATTTGGAACTTGCGTGGGCGGCAGATGAAGTTGATGTCTTTTTTTTGCAAATTCAAGGTTCCGGAAGACTTCTATATCCGGACGGCAGCAGTTGTCATATCGTTTATGCTGGAAAAAACGGTCATGAATATGTTGCTTTAGGGCGGATTATGCTCGAAAGAGGACTATTGCTGCCTGGAGAGGTAAGTATGTCTTCTATTCGTTATGTTTTGGAAACATATTCTGAGCTGCGGAAAGAATTGTTGGATTCTAATCCGAGTTATGTTTTTTTTGCTTTGCAAGATGACGGACCTTTCGGTTCAATGGGAAAAAAACTTACTCCGTGGATTTCTTTGGCAAGTGATCCGGCTGTTTTTCCATGGTCCAGTTTATTGGCGTTTTCCGTTGAATTGCCTAATAATTCAGGAGTGTTGCAAGGAATTGGTTTACCGCAGGATACAGGTGGAGCAATTAAAAACCTGCATTTGGATCTTTTTTGCGGAGCAGGTGAAAAAGCTGAGACGGTTGCAGGTTTTTTACAAAAGATGGGACAGGTTTGGCTGCTTGTCAGTAAACAAGATTGAGATTATAGCTTTGATTTGAATAAAGGAGGTAATATTATGTTTTATTGTGTATGAAGATGAAATTTTTGGGATTGTGCCAGGTTGGTATTTTTAAAAAATTTGTATTCGCTAAAGTCAAGCAGGTTTATATCAAAAAAATGATGTATTCTTTTTTGCATTGAATGTTAGCGTATACATTTGATGCAAAGGAGATAACATGTCTAATAGAATTGTTTCTAATTTTTTTTCTTCAAGTAAAGGTATTATTTTTATTGGTTGCCTTATAGGTTTTTTGGCTTCTCTTCTCCAAAAATTTGGCAATCCGGCTAATATGGGAATATGCGTTGCATGTTTTGAACGTGATATCGCAGGAGCGCTGGGGCTGCATCAAGCAGCAGTTGTTCAATATATCAGACCTGAAATTATTGGATTTGTTCTTGGTTCAATGGTTGCAGCTTTTATTTTTCGTGATTTTAAAGCTCGTACGGGGTCGAGTCCTATTATTCGATTCGTTTTAGGAGCTTTTGCAATGATTGGTGCGTTGACTTTTTTAGGTTGTCCTTGGCGGGCATTATTGAGACTGGCAGGAGGGGATATAAATGCAATTATAGGACTTGTCGGGCTTTCTGTCGGTATTGCTATTGGCGATCAATTTTTAAAATATGGTTATAACCTTGGTCGTTCTTATCGTACTTATCGAACCGCAGGACTTGCTATGCCTATAATGATGATTGGTTTGTTGGCTTTGCTGCTTTCAAAATATTTTCTGGATACTGATTTATTGTCTTTTAGTGTTAAAGGACCGGGGTCTTTTCATGCACCTCTTTTTATTTCTTTGATTTTTGGTCTCATAATAGGATTTGTTGCTCAAAGAACAAGATTTTGCACTATGGGTTCGATTCGTGATGTCTTGCTTATTAGAGATATTCATCTTATGCGGGGAATTATTGCTCTTGTTGTTTCAGCATTTTTAATGAATTTAATTCTTGGACAAGTAAAAGTCGGTATTACGGGACAACCTGTTGCTCATAGTAATTATTTATGGAATTTTTCTGGAATGGTTTTAGCCGGACTGGCTTTTGTTTTAGCTGGTGGTTGTCCGGGAAGACAACTTGTGTTATCCGGTGAGGGCGATTGCGATGCAGGTATTTTTGTTTTGGGTATGATTGCCGGAGCTGCTTTTGCACATAATTTCGGTTTGGCTGCTAAACCTGATGCTATTGTTGACGGAGTGTTTAAAGTTGGCGGTATTTCAACGGCAGGGATGGTATCTTTGTGTATCGGTTTTGCTTTTTGTTTACTAATTGGTTTTACAATGCGTGAAAAAGTTAATTAAGGGAGAGAGAAATATATGAATACTATAGATGCTTGTGGACTTTCATGTCCGCAACCTGTTCTTATGACATTGGAAGCTATAAAAAAAGAAATTTTTCCGATAACCGTAACTGTTGATACGAATGTTGCTTGTGAAAATATTCAACGTTTGGCACAAAGTAAAAATTGTATTGTAACAATTAAAGAAGACGGTGAACTTTTTCATATTACATTAACTGTATAATTCTGATTAATTAAATAGTTGTTTTGAAATAAAATGCTGTTTAAAAAATATTTTATTGTTGTTTTTATTAGTTGATATTGAAAAAAGGAGTAATATTTTAATGGTGTGAATTTAAATTTGTTGTTGATTAAGTGAAGTTAATTTCTGTTTAAATATTTTTTGATTTAGTTAAATAATTATTGCAATCAGATTTTTTATATAATCTTTACGGGAGAGGGATTTTTTTATGTCTGAATATGAAGTTGTTATCGGTCTTGAAGTACATATACAACTTAAGACAAATTCAAAAATTTTTTGTTCCTGTCCGGTATCGTTTGGGCAAAATCCTAATGAGAATACTTGTCCGCTTTGTATGGGGATGCCGGGGGCTTTGCCGGTTTTGAATGCCCGTGCTGTTGAGTTCGGTATGAAGCTCGCTATGGCAACGGATTGTACGATAAATAAGCGTTCCGTTTTTGCCCGTAAAAATTATTTTTATCCCGATTTGCCGCACGGTTACCAGATTTCTCAGTTGGAACTGCCGATTGCCGAACACGGGAAAATGAAAATTGCGGTTGACGGTCAAGAAAAAATTATTGGTATCAATCGCATTCATATGGAAGAAGATGCAGGAAAAAATATTCATTCCGCTGCGGATAACGCTTCATTTGTTGATTTAAACCGAGCCGGTTCACCGCTTTTGGAAATTGTCAGTGAGCCGGATATGCGTTCTTCCGCCGAAGCGGTTGCGTATCTTAAAAACCTGCATGCTATGGTGTTGTATTTGGAAATCAGCGACGGTAATATGGAAGAAGGTTCGTTTCGTTGTGATGCAAATGTTTCCATTCGTCCTTTCGGGCAAAAAGAATTCGGCATTCGTACGGAGCTTAAAAATATTAATTCTTTTCGCAATGTGCAAAGAGCCATTGATTGTGAAGTCGAGCGGCAAAAAGACGCACTTTTTGACGGAGAAAAAATCATTCAGCAAACCCGTCTTTATGATGCGGTAAAAAACGAAACTCGTCCGATGCGTGATAAAGAAGAGGCAAATGATTATCGTTATTTTCCTGATCCTGATTTAGTGCCGTTGGTTGTGGAAGACGCACAGCTTCAGCAATGGAAATCGGAGTTGCCGGAATTGCCGCAGGCAAGAAAAAAGCGGATTATGGACGAATATAAATTGCCTGAGCAAGATGCAACTATTTTGACCGCTCAGCGAGAACTTGCCGATTATTTTGAGGCTGCAGTTGCCGTTTTTAACGATCCGAAAAAAATCAGTAATATGATGCAAGGAGAGCTTTTGCATGCTTTAAATGAAAAAGGGCAGGCAATCGGTAATATTGCTTTTTCTCCTCGACATCTTGCCACTCTTGTAAAAATGCTTACCGAAGGAATTATAAACGGCAATACGGCAAAGGAAGTTTTTTTGGCGGTTTATGAAAGCGGTCAAGACCCGCAGGAATATGTTAAAGAAAAAGGACTGGTACAGATTTCGGATTCTTCGGAGTTGGAAACGGCGGTTGATGAAGTTGTTGCACAAAATCCACAGGAAGCACAACGTTTGCAGCAGGGTGATAAAAAATTGATCGGTTTTTTTGTCGGGCAGATTATGAAAAAAACAAAAGGACAGGCAAATCCCAAGCTTGTCAATGCAATTTTGGCAACAAAGCTCAAGTTGTAAGTAAAAATTTCATCTTGATTTTTTGGGGGCCGTGCGTAAATATTTTTTTATAAAAAAGTAAACAGATAACAAACGAGAAAATTATGACATCCCAAGATTATATTCTGTACAGTGGCGGGGCAAAAGGAGCTGAAGCCGCCTTTGGTCAAAACGCGATACGAGTCGGCGTTCAGGTCGTCAACTTTTCTTTTGTCGGTCATCAGGTTGAGTTTGACCAAGGCTTACGGATTTTGACAACCGAAGAACTGCAGCGCAAAGATGTTAGTCTTACTTATGTTTCCGGTTTGCTTGGCCGCAAATTTTCCAATGCTCCGTTGATGCGGAAAGTTTTACAAACAATTATGTATCAAATTGAAAACGGTATGGAAATTTTTGCTGTCGGTGCAATTCAGGAAAATAATACCGTCAAAGGTGGAACCGGCTGGGGTGTTGAATTCGCCAAGATTTGCAATAAGCCGATTTTTGTTTTTGACCAGATACAAGATGCGTGGTTTTCTTGGGATAAAAAGCGTTGGGTTTCTTGCTTGGAACCGAAAATCAGCCAGAGTCATTTTACAGGAACAGGCACACGGTTTCTTGAAGCAAATGGTGAAAAGGCAATTAAGGCTCTTTTTGATCGTTCGTTTTAATTTTTCGTTTTAATTTTTCTTATTTTTTGTCGCCTGGTTAATTTACTGTTAACTGGGCTTGTCTTTTTTATTTTTGACTGATTTGGAAAACACAATGCAACATAAAGGTCCGCATATTTCACTTACACCGGAACGCCTTATCAAACGGGTGCTTCGTTTAACGCTGGAAGAATTTCAGACTTGGCCGGTTTCTTTGCAGGAACTTGCACTTTCGTTGGCGGCTGAAATTTTTATGGTTCGTTACAATCCGTTTATTCCACCTGCTATGATTAAAAGAAGTGTCAAAGCCCGGCTTGCTTCTGAACGGGCGGCACAAGCACCGGAATATTTTCAAATGTTGACTCGTTGCCTAAAAGACTATTGGCAAAGTTATCAGCGAGACAGGCGTTTTCGTCTTCGGCTTATTGTGCGGTTGCGTACGGTGATGCCGAAAGAATATATCGTTTCAGATGCCCATTCTTTGATTGAATGTTCCACGGATGCAACGGATTTGCGTATGGAACTGCCGATGTTGGTGTTGTTTCCCGAAAATACAGAACAGATAAAAGGTGTGATACGGTTGGCAAACGAAATTGGTTTTGCCATTATTCCTCGTGGCGGTGGTTCGGGAGCGACCGGAGGAGCTGTTCCTGCTTCACCTCGTTCTGTGATTATGAGTTTGGCTCGAATGAACAAAATCATCGACATTGATGAACAAAATCATTTGCTTACGGCACAGGCCGGTGTAATTACTCAAAATGCCATTAATGCCGTCGCTAAAAAGGGTCTACTGTTTACGGTTGACCCTGCTTCTAAACAGGCATCTTCGCTGGGCGGTAATGTTTCGGAAAATGCAGGCGGTCCGTTTGCTTTTGAATACGGTACAACGATTGATAATATTTTTTCTTATAAAATAGTTATGCCGACCGGACAGGTTTTGACCGTTCGTCGTTGTAATCACCCACGGCATAAAATTATGCCGGACGAAGAGGCGGTTTTTGCCATTTTGGACGAGGGCGGAAATGAACTGGAAAAAATTGTTTTGTCGGGCGATGAGGTGCGAAAGCCCGGGCTTGGTAAAGATGTTACGAATAAATTTTTTGGCGGTCTTCCCGGTATTCAAAAAGAAGGTGTGGACGGCGTTATTACAGAAGCGACTTTTACGCTTTATCCGGCACTGAAATATTTTCGAGTTTTGTGTTTGGAATTTTTCGGTTCGTCCATGCGTCCGGCGGCAATGGTTGTTCGGGATATTGTCGGTTTGCGGGATACAATTCGTAGTGAAGGCGATTTGATTAAAATTTCCGCTTTGGAAGAATTCGGTACAAAATATGTGCAGGCGATTGCGTATGGTAAAAAGTCCCGTCAGTACGAGGGAGAGCCGATTTCTGTTTTGATTTTGCAGCTTGATTCCGACGATGTTGTAGCTTTGGAAAAAGCGGTAAAACGTATTGTGGATATTGTAACGCCGTATGATCAGGTCGATGTTTTTGTTGCTTCAAATGATAAAGAAGCAGAGCGGTTTTGGCACGATCGCCATCAGCTCAGTGCCATTGCTCGACGGACAAGCGGATTTAAGATTAATGAGGATATTGTTATTCCGCTTTCGGTTGTGCCGGAATTTGCCGAATTTTTGGAAGATTTAAATTTGTACTATCTGGCATTTGCATATCGACAGGCGTTGCAAAAAATCAATAAATTGCCGGAAATTGATGTCAACGATCCGTTTATTGAAATGGAACTGGATATTGCCGTTTCGGTTTTAAAACAAAAAATAACTAAGGCGGAATTGCCAGAGCAAGAATTTCAAGTACAAATTCCGTTTTTCTTTCAGGATTTGCGAAGTCGTTATCCTGCCGTGCAAAAAGAAATTCAAGAGATTTCCGATGAATTTGAAGCGACCCGAATAATTATTGCCAATCATATGCACGCCGGAGACGGAAACTGCCATGTCAATATTCCGGTTAATTCCAACGACCCGGTAATGTTGCATTTGGCGGAAGAAGCGGCGGGCAAGGTTTTTGAAAAAGTATTGCAATTAAACGGAGCTGTTTCCGGTGAACACGGAATCGGTATTACCAAAATTACTTTTTTAAATGAAGAAAAAATGGCTGCGATTAAAGAATATAAAGCCAAGGTTGACCCATACAATATTTTTAATCCGGGTAAGCTCACGCAACGAGATTTGGTCGTTACGCCATATACTTTTTCTTTTAATCGGCTTATTCAAGATATTCAAAAAACCGCTTTGCCGGGAAAAGAACGGTTGATTGCACTTTTGCAAAGTATTCAAACTTGTACTCGTTGCGGCAAGTGTAAACAGGTTTGTCCCATGCATCAGCCGCAAAAAGGTATGCTGTTTCATCCGCGTAATAAAAATATTACGCTTGGTTCGCTTATCGAAGCACTTTATTATACGCAGTTAATGACGGGAAATCCGAGTCCGAAGTTGCTTAAAAAATTGCAAAAAGTAATGGATCATTGCACGGCATGTGGAAAATGTATGGCAGCCTGTCCGGTAAAAATTGATTCTGCCGGAGCGGCGTTGACGGTACGTTCGTATCTTAATGATAAAAAAGCAGGTGGACACCCGATAAAAACCATGGTGCTGGAAACATTGGCTTATAAGCCGCAATTTATTCCGTGGGCAGCCAAGTCGGCGGCTGTCGGGCAAAGTGTGCAAAATAAAATGATTCCTTTTATTCCTGAAATGTGGCGACGGCGGTTTGAACATCCGCTCTTAAAGAGTCAGGGACCGGAGCTAGAATGGATACAGCTTGCTCATATTTTGCATTTGAAAAAAGGTTCGTTTTTTGTGCCGCAGGTTCGGGATGAAAATAATTCTGCGGTTTTGTATTTTGTGGGTTGCGGAGCCGGACTTTTTTATTCTTCAATAGGGCTTTCGGTTCTTAGTTTGTTATTAAGAAGTGGTGTGGCGGTATTGTTGCCGCCTAGACATCTTTGTTGTGGTTATCCGCTCAAGGCGGCAGGGTCGCTTGATTCGTTTGCTAAAATTGAAGCGGAAAACTCCCGTCTTTTAAATGAATTGTTAGAAATAGCGGAACAAAAAGGATTTTATCCCGAATATATTTTAACTTCTTGCGGAACTTGTCGGGAAAGTATTCAAAATTACGGACTTGGAAAAAACGGCAAGGAATTGAAACATTTAGATGTCAGTCAGTATCTTTTGGATTTGTTGCCGCAAAAACCGTTTTCCGGCAGTATTTTATATCATGCCTCCTGTCATGCGGAATGGGTCGGGGCAACTAAGCTTAAATCCGGACAACAATATGTTGCCGGTCTTGAAAAAATTTTGGGGCAAAAACCGATTTTAAGTCCCGGTTGTTGCGGAGAAAGCGGAATGGGAGCGATGACTTCGCCTGCTATTTATAATCGTATTCGAGCCCAAAAAAGCAGTCAGTTGCAGTCTGATTTAACGCAAATCGCCGCCGACCAGCCGATTTTAATCGGGTGTCCGTCCTGTCGTATCGGGATTCAAAGGGCTTTGTTTGACCTTGGCGAAAAACGTATGGTTTTGCACACTTGTGAATTTTTGGCTGAACATTATGGCGGTAAAAACTGGAAAAAAGATTTGTTACTTGCCTTAAAAAAAGCCGAGTCGCAAAACGGTGTTCGTACGCTTGCTTTGTCGGAAAAGTGATGCGTTGTTTGGGGATTGATTTCGGTACAAAACGAATTGGACTGGCTACGCTTGAAACCGACAGCGGAATGGTTTTTCCGTTGGGGACGATTGTTCGTACGACACGGGAAAAGTTGTTTGTAGAAATTTTGGCAGTGCTTGCCGAGCAAAAAATTGAGCAAATTGTTATAGGATTGCCTACATACGTGGATGGAACGGAAACGTTCGTTACCCGTCAGGCACGAAATTTTGCTGCAAGTCTTGCTCGCAGAACGGATTTGCCGATTGATATGGAAAACGAAATGCTGACTTCTTGTGTTGCTGAAACCAAATTGCGACAAGTAGGTGTAAAAGGCAAAAAGCTAAAAAGTAAGCTGGACACTGTGGCGGCAATGGAGATTTTGATAAGTTGGTACGAGCGAACAAAAAATCAATGAATACAGATTTGCAGGCTGTTCGAGCTGAAAAAATTTTTTGTTTGGACGGAAAACCTCCGATTGTAGACGGTGTTTTGGTTTTTAAACGGTGTTCTCGACAAATTGTACGAATTGGAGAATGGAAATCGCTCAAAAAAGAGTATTTTTTGCCAGATGAAATTATTGATTTCGGAAAGGCGTGGATTGTTCCGGGAGTTTTTAACTGTCATACTCATTTGGAGCTTTGTGGTTGCGTTGCTCCGCCTCCTCAAGCTGATTTTTGCAGTTGGGCGAAAGAGCTGGTCAAATCGCCTAAAATATTTTCTTCGGCTGCTGTACAGGAAAATTGCCAAAAATTAGAGCAGACGGGAACAGCTTTTGTGGCTGATTTTTGTGCAGGCAAAATTGATGAGATTTTATCGATTTTGCAAAAATTTCGGCTAGATTTTTTGCTTTTTAGGGAATATTTGGGATGGAAAAACCCTAAAGAACGACCACTTCGTGCCGATGTTTCTTGTGCTGCCCATTCGCTGTACGGTGTTTCGCCGCAAGTGGCGGTAGTCTTGTATGATCGCACTCGGCAGGCAAAGAGACCTTTTGCTTTACATCTTGGTGAATCGGAAGCCGAAGAACAGTTTTTTCAAACAGGGCAGGGGGGGGTGGCGGAAATGCTGGTCGGTAAACTTATTCCTCAAAATACGCCGATTTTCGGCTGTTCTTCTTTGCAGCTTGCACAACGTTTGGGCGTTCTTGATTCAAAAACTTTACTTGTTCATTGTACGCATATTCAGGAAAATGAGCTGGATATTTTGAAGCAGTACGGTTCGTTTCCCTGCCTTTGTCCTCGCAGCAATGCATATACCGGTAGTAAAAAATCTCCTGTCAAAATGCTGCTGGATGCACATATCCCTTTTTGTCTTGGAACGGATAGTTTGACTTCAAATACTGATTTGAATGTTTGGAATGAAGCACTTTTTTTACATCGGTTGTTTCATCTTTCGCTTTGTCAAATTTTTGATATGCTGATTTGTTTTCCGGCTCGTTTTTTCGGTGTGGAAGACAGGCTCGGCAGCTTTGTTGTTGGGAAAAAAGCGGTATTTTCCGTTGTACCTGAAGAGTTGATGTCGTGATGAAAAGTAGGGATTTTGTGGATTTTGCGGTTTTTTATTTTATTTTTCGTTTATTGCATCTTGAAAAAAGATATTGAGTTGTTGTCGCATTATTGTTCTTTGGGTTTTGTCGAGTGTTGAAGCATTTTTTATATATGTTTCCTGATTGGCTATTTCTGTTTGTATAAAATCGTTAATTTCCTGTACAGGTTCTTGTTCCAGTTGTTCCGTTCCGCTTTTTTTGATTATAAGCAGTTCTTTTATCGGTTCTAGTATGTTTTTTGGTGCAACTTGTGCTAAAAGTTTTTCAAATTCAACCGGTGGCGGTGTATTGAATTTTTGAATATATAAAACTGCAAGTAATGCTCGTAAGACATAAAAATATTTTTTAATATTGATTTTTTCTTTAAAAAGAAATTTTTTTGTATGGTTTTTAGCAATGTTGCTATAATGATACATAAGTGTTGTTTGATTTATAGCCGTTTTGGAAAATTGACGAAGATTATTTATAAAATTTCCTTCTTCTTTATATATAATTGGACTGTGTAACCATTCCAGTAAAGAAGCATTTGTTTTCATAAATAAAGAACATACTTTTTTTATATCCCAACCGTTGCAGTCAATATCATTAAAAATTTCGTATTCAATAACATCTCTTCGTCGCTCAACATCAAAAGAAAGATACCAATCCGTCGTATGGGTGTAACAAAATCGAACATCAAAATCCGAATTTTTTGAGGCAAAGCCCCAAGCTCGACTGCCTGATTCGCAGGCATAAAGAATTTTGACTTTGTGTTCTTGTTCTATTTTTTGTAAAAATTGTATTATTTCGATGTATTTTTCTTGCATTTGTATTTTGTTTTGTTTGTAGATAATTATATTTTTGTATTTGAATCAAACATATTGGCTGGTTGTCCGGTTGATACCAATACTGAGTTCCAGTAGTTGGAGTCAATATCCAGTTTTCTTCGTTTTTTTGTTACCAAATCAAGAGGCATATAAAGATATTTATCTTGCAGTTTGCCGATGATTGTATTTGTTTTTCCTGCCATTGCGGCATGTACGGCGTGTTGTCCCAAAAATCCGCAATAGATTCGGTCATTCGCATTTGCCGGAATGGAACGGATAATATAACTGGGGTCGATGTATTTAAGGGCAAATGGTATGTTTTTTTGTTGAAAATACGTGCTGATTTCTTGGCGTAATAATGAGGTGATATCGCCCAAAACGGTATTGCCGGAAGCGTCTTTTTCTTGATTGACTTTGCAAAGTTCCTGTCCTGCACCTTCCGCCACGACAATTACCGCGTGATGTCGTTTCGCTAGTCGTTTTTCCAGTGCCGCTAAAAATCCATTTTTACCGTATAAAGAAAATGGATTTTCAGGAACGAGTACAAAATTGACTTCTTTAAGAGCCAGCGTTGCCTGTGCAGCGATAAAACCGGATTCTCGTCCCATCAGTTTGACCAGACCGATTCCGTTGTATGCACCTTCTGCTTCTATATGGGCACAACGAATTGCTTCCGTGGCTTTTTCGACCGCGGTATCAAAGCCGAAACTTTGAGTGATAAAATGGATGTCGTTATCAATTGTTTTTGGAATGCCTATAATACTTATTTTAAGTTTTCGTTTAGAAATTTCTTGATGAATGGTGGAGGCTGCTTGCATTGTGCCATCGCCGCCAATCATAAACAAAATATTGATATTCATTCGTTCTAAAGCATCGGTAATTTCTTCAGGAGATTGCGGTCCTCTGGATGATGCCAATATTGTGCCGCCAAATTCGTGAATGTTGGAAACATTTTGCGGTGTCAGTTCTAGTATATCGTGTCCGTATTTGGGGATAAATCCTTGCAGTCCGTAGCGGATACCGATGGTTGCCGCAACATTATAATTGTGGTGTGCCGCCATAATGATTGCCCGAATGACATCATTTAGTCCTGGACAGAGACCGCCGCAGGTTACAAGTGCACATTTGGTTTTAGGAGGGTCAAAAAAAACCTGCTTTCGTGGTCCGGCTTCTTCAAAATTCACAAAAAGACAATCATTGTCTTTTTTTTCCAAAAATTCATCGGGAACACGGATTTTGAGGCGTTTGTTTTCCGGAACGAATCGACCGAAAGAAAGTGGTGATGAAATGTTTGCTTTTCCGAGGGTTTCTATTTCGGTTTGAATGTTTGCCTGTTTTGCCATTTTCACCTCCACGGTTTTTTGTAAAGCAAGCTTTTTATTTAAAAAAGTTTTTTAATTCATTTTTTATATTCCTCTTTTGTTTTAATCTCAAGGAACAATAAAAAGGGAAAATTTGTCTGTTTGTGTAGGAATTTTCAAATTTATCAGACAAATGAAGATTTTTGATGATGATAAAAAATTGGATAATAAATTTTTTAATACAAATTTTAAGAAATGAGGTAAAAGTTGTTATTTATTGAATACGGATTTGGTGAGCACTTTCCAATATAAATTGCTTAATTCATTTGGATCTTTAGGGCGTTCGGTTTGTGTTTCGGTTAGAATATCCCAAATTAGCCATGGAATTTGGTAATATTTTTTACCGCTTACATCCACCGGTTTTCCGGCATTGAGAAGAAGTGCGATATTGACATATTTGTCAAATTTGTAATGGATATTGTGTCCTAAAATCGGTGGCAAATGGTCGCTTGTAATATAAATAAGAGCGGTCGGGTCCAGTTCTCGTAATTTTTCCAGATAGTCCGCCAAGGCACGGGTGCGATAATAAAATTGATTTATAATAGAAAGCATATCTTTACTTGTTTTTATAGTAAAAACGTCCGGGCGTTTTTCTTTATCTCGACCGTATGCAGCATGACCGTATATTCCGAGAATATAATTTAATAGAGGTCTTTTTTGTTGTAAAATAGGTATAATCCTTTGTAAATTATAATCAAAAACATCGCCGTCGAAAAAAATATCTTTATCATATGCTTTTTTTAGCATTTCTTCATCTTCACCAAGAAATACAATATCTTGTATGCCAAGACTTGTATAGGCTTGCTGAGAATTATAGACGGCACTGGTTGAAGCGATTGTTGCAATTGTTGTATAGCCGCATTTATCCAGCTTGTTGATAAGACTGTCTGTTTTTTCTCCTCGCATTGCACAGAAATCGGCAGAATATATTTTGGCTAAAGCCGGAACTCCGGATAAGACTTCAAATTCAGCCTGTGCCGTTCCGCCGCCGTAAACCGGAGAAATTGGATAAGAAAAATCTTCTTTTCCGTTTCGTTTTGGAAGATATTGTAAAAGATTTGGAGCAAGAACGGTGCTATCAAGTTTGAGTTCTTGTATAAGACGCGGATCCAAAAAACTTTCCAAAACAATAATATGGATATTATTTTTTTGTTTTGGATTGCCAGGATAGAGGGTTTTTTCCGGTTGGATTGTATTGTATTCGGGTGTATTTTTAAAAGAAAGCAGTTTTTGTTTGTGTAATTTTTCGGAATAGATATTATAAATAAATGTAGAAATTCGTCCGTTAATTTTTATTGTTAAGCGATTAGACCAAGGTTTAAAATTAAAATTATTTACATATATTTCTATAAAAGAATTTGATGTTAATAAAAAACAGATAATAAAAACAAATAAAATTTTTGAAGCAATGAATATGCAAGATGTTTTTGTTTGAAAAATAATAAAAAAAAGAATTGTACAAAGAAAAATAATAATAAAAAAAGCAAGGCATGCAAGTAACGGTGCAAAATTTATAACGAAAAAAGCATTTTGTATATCGGATATTCGTGGAGAACGATAAAGAAAAGAAAAAATAATGTCTGATGAAATATAAATGGTTAAAATAAATATGAACGGTAATATATATATATATATATATTATTTTTACGATTTGGAAAATAAAGAAGACTGAGAAAGACTATTAAAAGAGGGTATTCGTATTTAAAAAGTCCTGAACTTATGCCGCCACAGGGAATAAAATGGTAAGAAAGCTCCATATATAAGACAAGAAGAGCAAAATTAATTAAGCAGATACAAAAAAATTGTTTTATGGCTTTGCTTGAAGGGAGTATATTTTTATTTAAAAATTGCATATAAGATGTTCTCTAAGATTTATTTTATGGCGTCCCCAAGGGGATTTGAACCCCTGTTATCGGCGTGAAAGGCCGGTGTCCTGGACCGGGCTAGACGATGGGGACGCAAAGTTTGGTTTTGTGGTCAAGTAAAAGCTTTTTAAAATTGCTGAGAAAAAAGTAAGTATAGATGTGGCCTAAGATTGTCAAGATTTTTTTGCGGTTTTTTGTTGGTAAGTATAAACGGCAGTGTGGAAAATTGGTATTTTTGATTGTTTGTAAGCAGCATTTTGTATTTTTTTATTTTTGCAATTTTATTTTTTGAGGTTTAACCTTTTGTTGTTTTGGGATAAAAAGCTATTTTGGCGGATAGAAAAATGTATGCACCGATTCTTTTGTGGCAATGGCTGTTTTTAGCATTTTTATGTGGAATTTACGGCGTAAACGAACCTGAAATTGCAGGAGTATTGTTTGTATCGCTCGGTCTGTTTTGGGTGCAAAAACAGGATTTTTACGGCGGATTTTTTGCAAATCCGACGGCTTTGGAAAATGAAAAGCAATTTTGTAATTCGTTAAGTTTAAAGCGAATATTTTTTTCTTTGCGGCAGAGCGTTCCAGCTATGAAAAAGATAGGTTTGCTTGTTTTGGCTTTTATTTTTGGTCGATTTTTTTTATCAGTTTATATTTTTTTGCAGCCTGTTCCGTCTACGGATTTTTTTGCACAAAAAGGTATTTTGCAAGGCACCGTTGTTTCTGTGCAGGGGAAAGTTGGTGAACGATTGCAATGTATTTTAAAGGATATTTCTTTACAGCAGTCGGAGCAAGATTTGGCATTGTCGCTGGCAGGACGGCTTATTTTGACTTGGCGGGAACCGCTTGCACTTCCTGTTGCCGGACAGAAAATAGTTGTAAAAACAAAAGTTAAACCGATTCACGGAATGAGGAATTTCGGCGGTTGGAATAGTGAGGAATTTTGGCGGCAACAAGGTGTTTTTTGGCGGGCATTTGTAGAGGCTGATAAAGGAGATTTGCAGATTTTTGGGCAGCCGACATATTTACAAAATTTGCGCAAACAAATTTATCATTTTTTATTGACGAATTTGCCGAAAACACAAGGACGGGGGCTGATTTTAGCTTTATTGCTCGGCGACAGATCGGGGATTTCTTCTGAGTTGCAAAAATACATTCAACAGGCAGGACTTGCTCACAGTTTGGCTCTTTCTGGGATGCATATCGGAATTGTGGCTTCATTCGGGTTGGTTTTGGCGTGGCTGGTCGGATTTGTGTATCCTCGTTTTTATCTTTTTTGTCCTCGACAAAAGTTGGCGGTATATTTTGCCGCTCCGTTAGTTATTTTTTATGTATGGTTGGGAGGTACTGGATATAGTTTGCAGCGTTCGGCATTGATGTTTGTTGTTTGGGGAATAATGTTATTGTGTGATCGCAAAAATATTTTACTTGATGGATTATTTTTATCATTATTGATTATTTGTCTTTATAATCCTGTTGCTATTTTTGATGTTAGTTTACAAATGTCTGTTTTTGCTGTGATTGGAATTGCGTTATTTTTTCCTTTTTTTCAAGAAATAATGAATAGATTTTTATTAAAAAATATTATTATACAATATGTTTTTTTGCTTTTTGGAATGAGTATTGCAGCAAATATTGCGCTTTTTCCTATTATTATTTTTAATTTTAATATGTTTAGTCCTCATTTGTTATATAATATAATATGGCTTCCTCTTCTTGGAATGTTAATTATGCCACTTTTATTTGTCGGTATTTTTTTTATTCCGTTGAGTATTCCTGCTGCTATATTCTTTTTCGGTTTGGGAACTGATTTACTTAATGGTTTTGTGTCGGTTTTATATTGGCTTGCGAGTAAAAATTGGTTGCAATATATGATTTTTCCTCGTCCTTATCCTGAAATGGCGGCATTGTGGTGGGGCGGATTTTTTTGGATTTTTTTACGTTTTGGCATGAAAAATTCTCGGCGTATTTGTTGGGTTGTGGGTTGGTTGGTTGCAGTGGCTTTTGTATGCAGCGTGTGGCGTGTAAGCTTGCCGTATTTTGAGCGTGAAATGCGGTTACGAGTGTTGGATACCGGTATGAGTCAGGCGGTTTTGTTAGAATTTCCTTATGGAAAACGAGTGCTTGTAGATGGCGGCGGTTTTTGGAATGCGGATTTTGATGTAGGGCGGTTAGTCGTTGCTCCGCGTTTGACACTTGGTCGGTTTCCGTTCGTGGAACAAATTGTTTTAACGCATGATGATGTCGATCATAGGCGGGGGTTGATTTATTTACTTAATCATTTTCAGGTTGGTGAGTTTAATTGGAATGGAAGAGAAATGGCAGTACGGGATGGTGAGCAGATAAAAAATGCTTTGCAACGACGTAAAATTCCTGCAAAAATTTTATCATTTGGGCAAAAAATTGATTTTGTTGATGGATTTCAGTTGGAGATTTTATGGCCGCCGCGTCAGTATGAAAGTTCGGATAATAATATGTCGATTGTTTTGCGACTTGTAAAAAACGGTCGCGGCTTGGCATTATTGCCAGGTGATATTGAAAAACCGGCTTTGCTTGAATTGCTAAAGACGGAGCAGAATTTACAGGCTGATGTTTTGGTTTTGCCGCATCACGGTAGTCGTTCAAGTTTGTTGCCGGAATTTTATGAACGGGTGCGTCCCAAAATTGCTTTGGTTGCTGCTGGTTTTGGAAATTATTACGGTTTTCCGCATTTAGAAGTTGTAGAATTTTGCCGTCAACAAGGAATTTCTCTTTTTACAACCGCACAGAGCGGAGAATTGTCTGTGTCGTGGAAAGGAACAGGAGATTTGTCGATTTGGAGTTGCAATGCTTTAAAAACTGATAAGGTTCAAGACTAAAAGCTAAGTTTACATTCATTTTAGGAAAATAAAAAACGGGTTCGTTATGCCTTTAAAGCGAACGAGTTATTGGCATAGTTTTAAGCTTTTTATGTGATTTTTTATTGTAAATTAGAACTTATTTTTTGAATACAAAAAAAGGAGTAAGCAAAAAACTTACTCCTTTATGATTTTGTGGTAGCGGGGAAAGGATTTGAACCTATGACCTTCGGGTTATGAGCCCGACGAGCTACCATGCTGCTCCACCCCGCGATAAAAAAATATCATGCTGAATCTTTTTTGGTTTGTCAATAATTTTTTTGTTTATCAAAATTAAGCTGTTCGTTGAAAAATATGTAGTTTTAAATAGTCGAAATTGTTTTTGGAGGATATTTTGAGCTGTTTTGCGGCAAAAAGATATAAAATTCTTTTATCATCTAACTATTGACACATATTTTGAAGCTCGCTAGATAGTAAGCGTTTTATTATCACCTTATAACTTAAGGGATTCAAGATGAAGGTACATTATTTTTTCTTATTTCTATTCTTTTTCTTGGTAAATTCTTTTAGCTTTGCCGATACAGTTTCTGAAAATGTACAAAAAACATCGGAAAAAAGTGTTCGTACTGATGTCGGCACTCAAAAGAAATTTATTGAATGGCTTAAAGAAGAAGAACAACTTTTTAATCAAATTCAAGCTAAAGAAGCCGAACTTGAATTGCTCAATTGGAAAAATGAAAAAGCAAAACAATATATTAAAGATTTGCAGGTCAAAGTCGCCGAACTGAAAGTAAAAAAAGAACAAATGGAACAAATCAACCAACAGCTTTTGCCTCTTTTGGATTTGACATTGCAACAAACTCAGCAATTTATCGAAACTGATTTTCCTTATGCCCAAGATGTTCGGCAAAAACGCTTGAATATGGCAAAAACCATTTTGGGAGATTATGATGCCAATTTGTTGGGTAAAACCCAAGCTGTTCTTGATTTGTTGGCACAAGAAAATGCTCTTGGTCATACGACGGGAGTCCGTTTGGCCGGAATTGAAATTAACGGAAAATTTAAAGAGATGCGGCTTATTCATATCGGCAGAGTTGCGTTGTTTGCCATTGGTTTAGAAGATGAAGCTTATAGCTGGAATCCGAAGACGGCTTCTTTTGTTCGTCTTAAGGATTTTCGAGGCGTTAATCTTGCTCTACAAATGGCAGAGGGTAAACATATTATGGATATTGTCGAACTTCCCCTGCAACACTCATCAGTTAAGGAATAAGTCGTGAAAACTTTTTTTATTTTTTTCTTTTCTTTTTTCTTTGTTTCGTCAGTTTTTGCTTCTGATTTAAAAACAATTTCAAAGGATATTGAAAATAATTATATCAAATCGCAAAGCAATCAACAAATTACTTTAGATCAAATTGCAAAAAAACGAGCCGAACTCAAAGCAAAACTTGCTCGTCTTTCTTCTCAAGTTATTGTTTCTCAAAATGAATTAAAGGTTCGCAATACCAAAATTGATGAATTGAAAAAAGAAAGACAGGCGATTCAAAATGAGATTTCTTCTCGATTGGCAAATAAAGAAGAACTTGATGCTATTTTTATGAACAGTGCAAGAAATCTGCTTGCCAGAGTGGAAAAAAGTCCTCGTTCTGCCAAAGAAGTAGGTATTTTGCCGGTGTTGCAAACTTTTTCACAAAAAAATCATTCTTTTGGAATGGCGGATATTGAATCGCTTTTACGTTTGCATCTCAACGATATGAATACCGGTCGACAACATGAAAAATGGTCGGGGGAAATGCTTGCCAGAACAGGGGAAACATTTCCTGCCGAAGTGCTGTTTTTAGGACATATGTTTTCGATTTATAAAAGTGAAAACGGTGTCGGATATGGTCTTTTCAGTCCGGTTTCTTCTCGGCTGGTTGCAAGTGCAAAGCCTTCATTTTTGGTTCGGCATGCTATTTCCAATTATTTTTCAGGTGGGCAAAAAATTTATGCTGATATTTCCGGTGGAGAATCTGTTTCCCAACTTGCACAAAAAACCACTCTTGCAGATCAAATCCGTTCGGGCGGCGTGCTTGTTATTCCTATTGCCATTGTTGGTATTATTGCTCTTGTGTTGATTATTGAACGCATTATTTTTCTTGGGAAAGTACGACAAAATACCGATAAAATGATGACAGAAGTAACACGTCAGGTGCAGCAGGGGCATTTTGAAAAAGCACTTGCCATCGCTCGTCCTTACGAAAAACGTCCGACCGGCGGTGTTTTAATGGCAGGGTTGCTGCATGCCGATCAGCCTGGGGAGATTTTGGAAAACTGTATTTCCGAAGCGATTTTAAGACAAACGCCGCGACTAGAACGATTTTTAAACGCTCTTAAAGTTTTGGCGGCAGTTTCAACTTTACTTGGTTTGCTCGGAACGGTTACCGGTATGATTAACACTTTTCAGGTTATCACTGTTCACGGAACGGGAGATCCGCGGCTTATGGCAGGCGGTATCTCTGAAGCAATGGTTACGACACAGGTCGGTTTGGCGGTTGCTATTCCGGTGATGATGATGGCGGCTTTTTTGAGCGGTAGAGCCAGACGTATTTCTTTGGATATGGAAGAGAAGGGATTGTCGCTTATCGCTGCACTGTTACAACGCAAACAAGATATGCAAGTTCCCAACTAAGGAAAAATGATGCTTGATAATCTTTTACATCTTATCGAAGTTGGCGGTTCGGTTATGATACCGATTATTTTGCTTTGTATATGGATGTGGACTTTAATTATTATGAAAACCAGATGGATTTTGGAAACAAATCGGAAACCGTTACAGGATAAAATTGCTCTTGCTTGTTTGGAAAGCGGTAATATGATTCAACATTCAACAGATTTAAAATATTGCGTATTGTGTGAATTTATGAGTCAACTCCGCACGAACAAAAGTCTTTGTTTAGCCGCAAACCGGTTGCAGTTTGAGGTTTGTATTCAACGGCAGCTCAAAGAACTGTATCGTTTTTTACCGACTATTTTATTATTGGCGGCGGTTGCTCCGCTTTTGGGGTTGCTTGGAACCGTTTCGGGTATGATTGAAACCTTTCGGGTTATCGGTACGTACGGATTGGGGAATTCTCAAGCTATGGCAGCCGGAATTAAAGAAGCTCTGTTGACTACGCAAGCCGGACTGCTGGTTGCTATTCCGGGATTGCTCGCAGGACAGATTATGCGAAAAAAGGCAGCCGGTATGCATTCTGATATTTTAATTTTTCATCGTGCGGTTAATCAATGGCTGGAAAGGGAGTATGGCGTATGCAAAGACTAGGTTCTTCCGTTAGTGGATTGCAAGGTGATGATTTGGCGAATGTCGATATGGATATGACTCCGCTTATTGATATGATTTTTATTTTGCTTATCTTTTTTTTGGTAACCGCTTCTTTTGTCAGAGAGTCGGGTGTTGAGGTTAATCGTCCTGAAGCTGCTTCCGCCGAAAAAAAAGAAAGTGTTGGCTTGATTGTAGGAATTAACGCCGCTGGCAAAGCTTTTATTGACAGTCAGCAAGTTGCTCCCAGTCGTATTCGGGGTATAATTGAAGTTTTTTTGTTGGAAAATCCCAAAGGCGGTGTCATTATCAATGCCGATAAAGACTGTCCGACAGGTAATATGATTGAAGTTCTTGATCAATGTCGATTGGCAGGTGCAAAAAATATTGCGGTTTCCGCTGTCAAAAAGGGCAATTAAATGCAACTTTCTCCTCGTTTGCAAAAGCCGTTGATAATCGGATTTGAAATCTTTATGGGGATTTTTATTAGTCTGCTGCTTTTGGCGGTGTTGCCGCTTTTGGTGCAAAAAGTAACCGGTCAAGCTTATGAAGAAACAATAGAATTATCACAGCTCGTACCGTTAGAAGAAGATATTTCTCCGCCGGATGATTTGCCGAAGCCTGATCTTCCCGAACCGCCGAATCCGGAAATTACACCGCCCGAGCCGCCGGAAATCGAACCGCCTGATATGATGCCGCCGGAAGAAACGATTGAACAGCTTACGGAAGAAATTCCGTCTGTGTCGTTAGATGTGGAAATGCCAACATTTGCGACCGGTGCGGCTTTGTCGTTGCAGGTTCAGATGCCGAATTTTAGTCAATCAATTTCGCCGCGTATAGCTCCGAAATTTAGCGAACAAGAAGTTTTTGATATGAAAGAACTGGATAAGCAGCCGCAATATCTGTCGCCGATGCAACCTCCTTATCCGTACAAAGCACGACGGTTGGGGATTGAGGGCTATGTTGATGTCCGTTTTCTTGTTGATGTAAAAGGATATCCGCATAATGTTTCAATTTTGCAGGCAAAACCGGAGGGAGAGTTTGAAGAAACGGTCAAAAAAACCGTACCGCAATGGCGATTTAAACCCGGTCAAAAAAACGGACGTGCTGTTAATACTTGGGTCAAAACACGAATAATGTTTCAACTTAATTGATGCTTGAAAAAGATATGCAATACCAAAAATTTTCGTTTTTCAAAATATTTTTTTCCGCTTTTATTTTTATATTGTTTATGGTGCAGGCAGCGTATAGCGGTTTGAATGCTAAAAGTCCGCTTAATTCGGAATCGACAAAAGCTTTGCAGGCTGCCCAGCTTCTTTTTGACCCACAAAACCGTCAGGTGTCTATTGATGCGCTGCAGTCTTATCTTAAAAAAGGTGAACAGCACCCTTATTTATATTTCAAGTTGGCGGAATGGCTTTATCAGGCGAATAATTTTTCGACAGCGGAAAAGGCGGTAAAACAAGCACTCAAGTTGGATAACCGTTTCAGTGAAGCGTGGCAGCTTTTGGCTTTTTGTGAAAACAGTCAGGGAGAATCGGAAAAAGCCGCTCACACAATGCAAAAACTGTTGGCGATTGACCCGTCCGATCATGCGAAATATCTTACTGCCGTTTTTTGGTTGGAAGCAAAAAAAGCAACCATGGCACTCCCGATTTTAACTCATCTGGCTAATCAAAAACCTGTCAAATCCGAATGGTTGATTGCCCTTGCCAGAACGCATCAGCTTTTGGAGCAAAAAGAAAAAACCGCAACCGTTATAGAACAAGCCGCCAAAGAGGGGAAAAATTCTGAGCTGTATTTTCAGGCAGGATTGTTATGGTTACAAGCCGGAAAACCGCAAAAAGCTCTTCCTTTACTCGAATATTTGGCAAAATTGTCCACTCCAGCTCCGAAATGGCTTGTTACACTTTCCAGAGTTTATGTTGATTTAAAGCGTCCGTTGGAAGCCGCTCAAATTATGGAACAAGTGATTAAAGTCGCTCCAAGTTCGGAAAATTTTTATAATTGCGGTTTATTATGGCTGATGGCGGAACAGCCGCAAAAAGCACTGAAACATTTGTTGCAGCTTGTGCGAATGCAGGACAAACAGGCAAAATGGTTTGTTGCTCTTGCCAGAACTTATCTTTCATTGCAAAAACTTCCCGAAGCCGCCAAAGCAATGGATAAGGCTGCTGAAATCAGCAAAAAACCGGATCATTTTTATCAAGCTGGTGTGATTCGTTTGCAGATGCAGGAAGCGGACGAAGCACTTACCCGTTTGTTGCCGCTCAAGGATTTACCGCACCCGCAAGCAAAGTGGTTTGCGGCAATTTCCAGTGCTTACGAAATGAAAAAACAATATATCGATGCCGCTCAATATATGGAAAAAGCAGCCGATATCGGAAAGCAAAATGAACATTTTTATCGGGCGGCGGCATTGTGGTTGCAAGCGATAAAACCGGAAAAATCTTTGCCTCTTTTGACTTATTTGACCAAGCAAAAAAATCCGGAAGCAAAATGGTTCGTTTTGCTTTCACATACTTATTGTCAATTAAAACAATTGGTAAAAGCGGCGGAAAGTATGGAAATGGCAGCCAATATCAGCAAGCAGGGTAAACATTATTTCGCAGCGGCTATGCTTTGGCGACAGGTTAATTCTCTTGATAAAACTCTCCGTTTGCTTCGGTTGGCAGTTAAAACTCCAGATCCAAAACAACGTTGGCTTGTAGAACTTGCTGATTTATTGTTTTTACGCAACAATCTTTCAGAATCGTTGAGCGTGATGAAAACAACCAATCTTATGCAGGATATAACTCCGGCGGAAGTTCGGTATCGAGGAGCATTGATTTGGAATCAGCTGAAAAAACCTAAAAATTCGTTACCGATTTTACAGCAAATTTGTAAAATTAAAGATGCAAAATATACATGGTTTGCAGCTTTGGTGAATATTAGTATTCAATGTGGTGAAACGGATCTTGTCGACTCGACGCTTGCTATTATTTTGAATCGTTGGCCTGAAAAATCGGAAGCGTGGCGGTTGGCGGTCTGGGCATATCGGCAGAGGGGATTTTTTGATAAAGCAGCGGCGGCAATGGAAATCGCTACTCGTTTGCATTCGAACGGAAAAGAAGACAGTCGTAAACTTGCTGCTTTGTATCGTATGGCAGGGGCTCCTGTTGAAGCCGGACGAATTTTTGCAGCCACTGTTCAAAATTCCAAAGACCCGAAAGTGTGGGACGAACTTGCCGAGATTTATTTGAGCGGCAAACGCTATCAACTTGCACTCGCTCCTGCCGAGCAGGCGGCGAAATTTGCTCCGACAGCCGAACGATTTGAAAATATCGGAGATATTTATTTTCGGCTTCGCAATTTTCAAAAAAGTGCCGAGGCGTATGAAAACTCTGAAAATTTGAGTGTAACGAGTGAACTTCTTTTGAAAAAAGGATACGCACAGTTGAATCTTAAACAATACAAACAGGCGATGGCAACCTTTCAGGAAGTTATCAGGATTTCAAAGGGTGAAAATGAGATTACCGGAAATGCGTTAAACAATATCCGTTACATTAAACAGCTCTATCGCTCCCGTTTGAAAAAAGACTCATAAAAATTATTCTATGGATTTGCTATGCCTGATTTAGAAAAAAGCAAAGGTTGGGAATATATTCAAGCAACCAAATTTAGTCCCGAAACGCTTGCCGATTTTGATCGACCTGAAATTTTGGCTGCTAAAAGCTGGTTTAAAGAATATCCCGGGGTTCCTAAAATTACCTTGCCAAGACATTTTTCTTACACTGAAGCTAATTTATGGCAAATTATAGGCAAACGCCGCTCGTTGCATGATTTTCAAGAAACGGAAATTTCTGCTGAAAATTTGGGACTGATACTTTGGGCTGCTCAAGGTTTGACTGCTCAAAAAGGTCCGTATTTTTTACGAAATACCCCGTCGGCAGGTGCTTTGTATCCGGTTGAAACCTATGTTTGTATTGAGCGGGTAACGGATATTGAATCGGGTATATACCATTTTAATTGTAAAGAATTTGCATTGGAACAAGTCCGTTGCGGTTCGAATGCCAAAGAAATGCAAGTTTGCGGACTTGGTCAGGAATTTTGTGGCACAGCGGCATTTTCTTTTGTATGGACGGCATTTTTTCGTCGCAATATGGTTAAATATGGACATCGGGGGATGCGGTATATTTTGTTGGAAATGGGTCATATTGCCCAAAATACAGCTCTGGCTTTGACAGCTCTTGGTTTAAACGGTTGTCCCGTGGCGGCATTTTATGATGATATGTTGGCGGACTTACTTAAAATTGATGGTAAAGAAGAAAGCCCGCTTTATTTTATGAGTTGCGGTAAAAAGAACGGAGATTAAGTAGATATTGATAATTTAACAAATATTCTACTTTATTCCACAACATCAAAAACCTTCACCGCGAACAAGAGCAACAATACATAGAATTAATGCCAGCAGCGTATAGACATATTTGCCGATACAATACCACACAGTTGCGTATTTTTTCTTTGCACCGATATTGATTTCGGCAAGTAAAACTTCTTTTTTTAATATCCAAAACCAAGAAATTGCACCCAAAACAGCACCGATTGGGATAATATAGGTTGAAACCAAATCCATCCACGGTCCCCAACCACCCATAATTGCACCTTTTGTTTCCGCAATCGGTTCCATAAAAACTCCGATGGAAAAAGTTACAATCCCCAAAAATGCAATAACTGTTTTTCTGTTTACCCACGAATACGGAAAACGGTGTAAAATTGATTCGGCAACGGCTTCAAACATATTTTGCAAAGAAGAAATACCGCCGAAAACAACAGCCAAATATAAAATACTGCCAAAAAACTGTCCGCCCGGCATTTGTTGTAAAATTGTAGGTAAAACCACAAAAAGCAGCCCCGGACCACCGGTCGGATCCATTTGATAAGCAAAACAGGCGGGAATCATCACCAATGCCGCAATCATTGCCGCCAACGTATCAAAAAAAGCCGTATTTTTTGCTCCTTCGACACAGTCATATTTTTTACTCAAATATGCACCGTACACAATCATTCCCGAACCGGTAATCGACAATGAAAAAAATGCCTGTCCCATAGCGACAATCCAAATTGACGGATTTTGCAATTGTTCCCAATTCGGAACAAATAAAAATGAATATCCCGCCAACGCATTCGGTAAAAATACAATCCTAACGGCAAGAATGACAAACAACAAAAAAAACAACGGCATCATTATCTTGTTGGAACGTTCAATTGTGTCCGCTCCAAGCGTAATCGTCAGCAGCGTAACCAACAAAACAGCAAGATGATACGGAATTACGCTAAAATTTTGAAAAGCAAAAGATTGAAACCAAAGTTCCGGATTAACCGTTAACAGCGAGCCAAAAAGTGATTGGGTGAGAGCTTTTAGAACATAGGCTATAATAACGGCATAGCCGATTGCAATGGTCAGTGAGCCGATAAGCGGCAGCCAACCGAGAATTTTACCAATTTTTTCCAGATTACGATTACCGTGTTTCCAAGCATAGGCATACGAACCAAGCGTGCCCGTTCCACTAAGTCGACCGATTGCATATTCTGCCGACAAACCGACATAACCGAACAAGATAATAAAAAAAAGATAAATCAGTAAAAATGCTCCTCCGCCGCTGCTTCCGACTTTGTATGGAAATCCCCAAACATTTGCCATACCAACGGCAGAACCGGCACATGCCAGCACAAAACCCCATTTACTTGCAAATCTGTTATTTTTTTTCATTTTATTTATTATGTTAAGTTGTTTATGCTAGTTAATTTTTAGAAACGGACGGATTGCGATATTTGTCAAATTCCATTGTTTTACCTTGAAAAAGCAAATCTTGACTGATATTTGTAAAAGATTTGACTTCATTAAGCAATTCCTGAGTATCGGAACGACACGGAATTTCTCGCTGTCTATAAGTAGAAACATCATAACAACGGACTTGTTCGCCAATTTGTTCAACAGCAATCTTGTCTTTTACAACACCTAAAATGCCGCCATGAAAATATTCCGCCACAAAATTATTTTTACGAACAATTGATTTGCCGGTAAAATGAGGTGCAATTTTTTTGTAATCACCGAGCGTCAAATCAAGAATTGTCGGTGCAATATCCCGCTGGGAAACAAATTCATCAATATATTTCGGAGGTAATTTTTCCGAATACAAAGCAAAAGGAATAAGATAATTTAAAAATCCGCTGTCCTTTGGTATCTCTCTTCCGCAATGGTCTGCAAAAAAGACAAAAAGTGTATTGGGATAGATTTTTTCAACCTGTTTTACAAATTCATACATCCATTTATCGGAATAATAAAAAGCATTATAACGCATATTCAGCTTTTTATCATCAACAAAATGTATAAGTTTTTCTTCTGAAGGGATATCATTTCCGTGCGTTGTCGCTCCGTTTATACCGATAATAAATGGCTTGGACATTTTTTCAATTTTTTTCAAAGCAAAATTAAATAAATCCTTATCCTGCAACCCCCAATCGCCCTGTTCATAAATCCGTTCACGAACCTCATATTTTCCGTAAGAATCTTGAAAACCTAGCCGTTGAGCCAATGCTCCGACTCCAACACATTCCTTGTGTGTCCCTTGAAAAAAGGCACTGGAATAACCTTTTTCATCGTGCAAAATATTTACAAGCGAACGATACGGCAGATGCAGCAGCCGACTTTGGGCAACCGGAGTTGAAAACGGATTTTGAAAAGAAGTCAGCGTGGCAAAAACACCTTCATTTGTACGGTGTCCACATGCAAGCATTCCTTTCGGACGGACAGAACGTTGCAATAGCTCTTCAAAACGAGGAACGAGATTATATTTTCCGCCGTAACTTTTAAAATACATACCCGACCAGCTTTCGGAAAAAAATAAAATAATATTGGGTGGTGATGAAAAATACGGTGTATACTCGCCTTCTCCGCGATATAGTTTTTGCAGACTTGTAACTTCGTCTTTTGTTTCATAACGAGCTGACTGTTGTGCATGCTCATCAGAATGAATAAGTGTATGAATAAGATTGTAAGTCGGATTAAGAGCGATAAAAGCGTATGTAACATTGCTAAGATGATAAGCATAACCCGGTCTTAGCGGAATAAAAACAAAACAACCCCGTATAAAGAAAAAGGCAAGAGCGGCGACAAATAATTTTTTAAAAGGAAAAGAAGTTGTTATTTTATCCGGAGAAATGATTTTTTGTAACAAAAGAAAAAACAAAATAAAAAGAAAAAAGAGCAATAAAACTCCAAAGACAAAAAATTGCAGATGTTCATTCAAAACAGTAAGCAATAGTTCTTTTGCATTACCGGAAATATTAAAGATTTCATAGGAAGCATGGCGACCTGCATCGGAAAAATACATACAATCACCAAATTGAAAGGCAAGTGAAGCAACCGTAAACAACGAGGCAAAAAATGAAGTGATTGATTTTTTCCAAACAAACAAAGTCGTTAAAAAGGCAATTCCGCCACCAAGAGCCAAATCAAACTGGTAGCCCATAAAAACGGCATAACTGATTTTAAAAAAGCCCAAATCACTAAAATGATAAAAAGCAAAAATATATTTTCCAACAAAAGAAGTGGCAACAAAAAGCAACAAAACGACAAAAAAGTTTTTTAAACAAGTCATATACCGAACTCCAAAATTACAAAATGTGAAAAAGTAGAAATTTTTATATTATAGAATATACAAAAAATTTCTTCCCTTTATTTTCTTATCTTTTTTTGTCTTTTTAGAAAAACTTGTCAAGCAACGTTAAATGTGGAGCCTTTAAGCTTTAAAAAATCGAAGTATTTTGACAAAAAACAGGAATTGCTCCAAAAAGTATTGGTTCTTTTAACGATAAATCTGTCGACTAAATAAAAGAAATTCGGCTGGATTGTTGGTTAAAAGCTCTATATAATTTTGGGTTTGAAGGATACGAAGGGAGAAAAATATATATGGAACAAGCATATATTCGAAATTTTAGCATTATTGCCCATATCGACCACGGAAAATCGACCTTGGCGGACAGAATTATGGAAAAAACTGAGCTTATCGGCGAACGGGAACGAAAAGAACAATATTTGGATAAAATGGAACTTGAACGGGAGCGAGGTATTACGATTAAGGCACAAACCGTACGCATTCCATATCACAGTGTTTCCGGCAAAAATTATATTTTCAATCTGATTGATACTCCGGGGCATGTCGATTTCAGTTATGAAGTTTCCCGTTCCTTGGCGGCGTGCGACGGAGCATTACTTGTTGTGGACGCAACGCAAGGCGTGGAAGCTCAAACACTTGCCAATGTATATTTGGCTCTTGATAACGATTTGGAAGTTATTCCCGTTTTAAATAAAATCGACCTGCCCAGTGCCGATCCGAACAAGATTCAAGCTGAAATCGAAGAAACAATCGGACTTGATTGCAGCGACAATATTTTGGTCAGTGCCAAAAGCGGATTGGGTGTTTCCGAGCTGCTGGAAAAAATCATTACACTTATACCGCCTCCGCGAGGAATGCTCAATGCACCGCTTAAAGCATTGATTTTTGATTCGTGGTACGATTCGTACCAAGGCGTTGTCGTTTTGTTTCGAGTTTTGGACGGTGAAATCAAAATGGGCGACCAAATTCAAATGGTTTCCAGCGGAAAAAACTTTGAAGTTACGCGTCTTGGTGTTTTTTCTCCCGAACCGCAAGACATTACAGCTCTCGGTGCAGGCGAAGTCGGTTTTTTATGTGCAAGCATTAAGGATTTAAAAGATGCCAGAGTCGGCGATACGATTACACTCAGTGCCAATCCAACCGATAATCCTTTTCCGGGATTTAAAGAAGTCAAACCTATGGTTTTTTGCGGATTATATCCTGTCGATTCCGCCGATTATGAGCATCTCAAATCCGCTCTTGAACGCCTACAACTTAACGATGCGGCTTTAAGCTACGAACCTGAAACTTCCCAAGCCTTGGGATTCGGTTTTCGCTGCGGATTTTTGGGACTTTTACATATGGAAATTATCCAGGAACGCTTGGAACGAGAATTTGATGTAAATCTTATTGCCACCGCTCCGTCGGTCGTCTATCAAGTCCGGATGCTTAATAACACGCTAATGGAAATAGATAATCCAAGTATGCTGCCACCAACCGATCAAATTGCCAATATTCAAGAACCTTTTGTTCGTATGGATATTCATGTTCCGAACGAATTTGTAGGCAATGTTTTGCAGCTTTGTGAGGAAAAACGGGGCATTCAACAAAACATCAAATACCTGACCTCCAATCGGGTCGTTATCACCTACGACCTGCCGTTTGCGGAAATTGTTTTTGATTTTTTTGACCGCCTTAAATCCGTAAGTAAAGGTTTTGCTTCGCTTGATTACGAAATTCAAGATTACCGCAATTCCGATTTGGTCAAATTGGATATTTTGATTAACGGCGAAGCAGTGGATGCCATGTCGATTATTACGCACAAGGAAACGGCGTACCGTCGCGGGCGTGCATTGGCATTAAAATTAAAATATGTTATTCCACGCCAACTTTTCGAAGTCATAATTCAAGCGGCAATCGGAAATAAAATTATCGCACGAGAAAGAAACGCTCCTTTGCGAAAAAATGTTACCGCTAAATGTTACGGCGGAGACATCACGCGCAAACGCAAACTGCTCGAAAAACAAAAAGAAGGCAAAAAACGAATGAAACGTATGGGAAGCGTGGAAATTCCGCAAGAAGCCTTTTTAGCGGCATTACAAGCCGAAAACTAATATTTAAGGAAAATTTATGAACCCTCGTTGGCAATCAACTCTCAAAGAATACACCGAAGCTTTAATTTTTGCTTTAATCCTTGCTTTTTTTGTTCGTTCTTTTATTATACAGGCATTTAAAATTCCGTCCGGTTCTATGCTTGAAACCTTACAAATCGGCGATCATTTATTGGTTAATAAATTTATTTACGGAATAAAGATTCCATTTACGGATATAACCATTATTCCCGTTTCTGAACCTCAATTTCAAGATATTATTGTTTTTGAATTTCCCGAAGACCCGAGCAAGGATTTTATTAAACGTCTTATCGGATTGCCAGGAGACCGCATTGCAATTCTCAACAAACAGGTTTTTCGCAACGGCAAATTACTTGAAGAACCGTATATTCAGCACACGGACAACCAAATAATTCCACAGCGGGATAATATGCCCGCCATTGTTGTACCAAAAGGAAAATATTTTGTTTTGGGCGATAATCGGGACGAATCGTACGATTCCCGATTTTGGGGTTTGGTTGACGGTAAAAAAATAAAAGGCAAAGCACTTATTTTATATTGGTCGTGGGAGAATTTTTCAAATATCCGCTGGAAACGCATAGGAAAAATATTACATTAGTTATGATTGCCAAAATTGATACCGCCGCCACACAAGGTATAGATGCCTATCTTGTCGAACTGGAAGTGGATTTTTCCCGCTGCGGCATTCCGGCTTTTACACTTGTAGGCTTACCTGACGGAGCGGTGCGAGAAAGTAAAGAACGGGTTTTTTCCGCCCTCAAAAACAGCAACTTTCATCTGCCGCCTGCACGAATTACAGTCAATTTAGCTCCGGCGGACAGGCGAAAAGAAGGTTCGGCGTATGATTTGCCGTTAGCACTGGCTTTACTGCTTGCAGGTAATCAGCTTTCGCCTCGAAACGGTCGATATTTGGCGGTCGGTGAATTGTCACTCAACGGCGAACTTAAACCTGTACACGGGATTTTAGCGATTGCCGCTCTTGCCCGTCGTTTAAATTTTGACGGCATTATTTTGCCTCGCGAAAATGCACGGGAAGCGGCGGTTATTCAAAATTTATCCGTTATCGCGGTCGGCTGTTTAGAAGAAGCGGTCGGTTTTTTGAGCGGAAAAATTGAACCGCCATTGGTCAAACTGGATTTTGCAAGTCTTTGGAAGACCCATACGGATTTTGCCTGCGATTATGCCGATGTCAAAGGACAGGAACATGCTAAACGAGCTATTGAAATTGCAGCAGCCGGCAATCACAATATTTTATTTATTGGACCGCCGGGTAGCGGAAAAACGATGCTTGCCCGAAGACTGCCTACAATTTTACCGATACTGACACGGGACGAGGCAATCGAAGTTACCAAAATTTTCAGTGTAAGCGGACTGTTACCGCTTTCCACTCCGCTTATTACAAAACGAACTTTTCGATCTCCGCATCATACAATTTCCGATATCGGACTTATTGGCGGAGGTCGATATCCACGTCCGGGTGAAGTTTCACTGGCACATAACGGTGTACTGTTTTTGGACGAACTACCGGAATTTAAAAAACATGTGCTGGAAGTTTTACGCCAACCGCTGGAAGATAAACAGGTAACAATTTCAAGGGCGGCGTTTTCTTTGACCTTTCCTGCCAGTTTTATGCTTGTAGCGGCAATGAATCCCTGTCCATGCGGATTTTTGGGGAGTGAAAAAGAATGCAGTTGTACTTCTATGCAAATTCAGCGATATCGTTCCAGATTATCAGGACCGCTACTTGACCGTATTGATTTGCATATCGAAGTTCCGGCTGTCCCGTATGCAAAATTGCAAGACACAAAAGCCGGTCCGAGTTCAGCACAAATGCGTGAGCGGGTTTTTCAAGCTCGCAACTTACAAAATCAACGATTGCAAGAGGCCTTAAAAATTCCGCAAAAAGACAAACAACAAGCGAAATTACAACAATATCTACAACTTGATAGCGACAATATGAAATTTTTAGAAAAAGCAGCCCAAGCACTGCATCTTTCCGCCAGAGCATATACAAAAATTTTACGGATTGCTCGTACCATTGCGGATTTAGAAAATCAGCCTGTAATTCAAAAACCGCATTTGGCAGAAGCAATTCAATATCGTACTTTGGACAGATATTTACCGCAAAATTCACTTTAATAATCGAGTTAATCTTATGGAGAAAACATGCGACCAGAAAAAATAGAAAATTCGTATCAAACTCCTCCCGACCAAGCATCATTTTGGGGACGAAATTTACCCACAATGATATTTTATCAAAAAATGTTTTCTTTGCTTTGGGAAGCTGCTTCTGTTGCTCGAAAAGGCAAAATGGATAATAAAACTCTTATTCTTTTTAGTTCTCGATTAGTCGGAATTATAGAATGTTGTGGAATATGTCTTGATGTGCAAGGCATTGCTCCGATTATTGCTTTACAACGACCGGTCGTTATTGTTGCAAATCACATGAGTACATTGGAAACTTTTGCTTTGCCGTGGGTTTGTTCGGGAATAGAAGCGGTTTCGTTTGTTATCAAAAAAAGTTTGACCCGTTATCCTTTTTTTCGACACGTTTTAAAAACATTAAATCCGATTTGTGTCAGCCGTATCAGTCCCAGAAAAGATTTGGAAACTGTTTTTGAACAAGGTGCAAAACGGTTGGAAGAAGGTCGTTCTGTTATTATTTTTCCCCAAACAACACGCCAAAAAAATTTTATGCCGAACAATTTTTCTTCAATCGGAACAAAACTTGCCGCCCGTGCAGGCGTACCGCTTGTTCCGCTGGCTCTCAAAACAGACGCATGGGGAATGGGCATTGGCGTACTTAAAGATTTCGGCAGAATTTTTCCGCAAAAAACAGTCTATTTTCACTTCGGCAGCCCACTTTTTCCACAATCCGAAAAAAATGCAAACAAAGCCATTCATGCCGCTTCCGTACAATTTATCGCAGAAAAAACAGCAAATTGGAAAGCTAACTTATTTTAGTAATCATTCTGGTGTTGTTTTGTAAAATGAATGTTATTTGGGAGGGATAGACAAAATAAGAAAGAATTTGTTTGTTAGATAACAATGAGAAAAATAAAAAAAGATATAAATGAAAAAAATGCCGTATTTTCGCAATGGAAAATACGGCAAATATTGGAGAGAAAAAGAAAAGATTATTGTTTTCTTTTTGATGCTTTCATCGGGTTGAGCTTTTTCTTGTCGCCGCCACCACTTGTTTGTACAAGGTGCTGATTTTCTGCCAAAATATCGGCAGGAACGAGACCGAGTGCCTCTAAACGGGGGTTGACCGTATTTCTGTTCGAACTGTAACGGTTTGGGTCTGCCTGTTTGTTGCCGACATAGCGTTCATCTGTAATGTACAGACCTTTTGCATCGATGGCGAGCAGACTTTTTGTGCCGTTTTCCTCAATCGGTTGAATAATCATGTCGGAGCTGGTGCCGAAACGGTTTGCCATAGCGGATATCCTCCAAATAAATCATCTTTTTAATAAAATAATCAATAAGTTTTTTAAACTATATTTTTTGTATTACTGTTGTCAAGAAAAAAACGGTTTTGTCGTCAAATTGTTGGTTATGACATTTTGTATCGCTTACAAAATATATATTTATTCTTGCCAAGTCTTATTCTTCCGGTTAAATTTTCTTATTATGAATACATTTGTTCCGATTTTTGTTCTTATTGCGGCAATGATTATCTGGTCGAGTTCGTTTATCGCCTTAAAAATCGCTTTTATTGCCTATTCTCCGCTTTCGGCAATTTGGTTGAGAATGTTTTTGGCAACGCTGATGTTTGCTTTGATTTTTCGTTTTATTCCCAAAGGTCGTTATGAAAAAGGTGATATTCGTTTGTTGCTTGCGATGTCATTTATGGAGCCGTGTTTATATTTTATGTGCGAGGCGTATGCGTTGACTTTTACTTCGGCAGGACAAGCGGGAATGATTACTGCTATGTTGCCGCTTTTTGTCGCGGTGGCGGCATTTTTGTTTTTGGGAGAAAAAGTCGGAGTTTTGCAACTTGTCGGTTTGGTACTGGCACTTGTCGGTGTTGTAATTATTACACTTAAAGGACAGCAGGACAGTGTTAACGCTTCCCGTCCGGTATTGGGCAATTCACTTGAAGTGCTGGCAATGTGCTGGGCGACTGGTTATACGATTTTAGTCAAAAAACTGTCAGCTCGTTATCACCCGTTATTTTTAATCGGTGTGCAATCAACGGTGGGAATGGTCTTTTTCGCACCGGCTTTTTTCTTTTCCATAGATGGATTTTTTTCGCATTTTTTTACGTTTTCGACCGCAGCTATCGCCTATCTCGGAATTGTGGTTACGGTCGGAGGATATGGGCTTTATACTTACGGTATTAGCCGTTTGCCAGCCAGTCAGGCTTCGGCATATACCAATCTAATTCCTGTTTTTACCGTGTTGATGAGTTGGGCTTTTTTGGGAGAACAGTTTACTCGGTCGCAAGTCGGCGGAGCGGTGCTGGTTTTTTTGGGGATTTATCTTTCCAAAATGAATAAGAGCCTATCTTAGTTCTGTTCTAAAATTTTAAGTTGGAAAAATTGCGTTGATTACATCTTGGATTGTAATTTGGCGTAAACATTTTTGTTGATGTGGACAGTCTTTATTGCCGTGTAGCGAACACGGACGGCAGGAAAAGTCTTTTTCTAAAACAATATCATTTTTGCCGGAAGGAAAAAATCCCCAGTGTTTGGTTGTAGGTCCAAAAAGTGCGACAACCGGTGTTTGCACGGCGGTTGCCAGATGCATCGGACCGGAATCGGCGGAAACAAACACTTTTGCCGACTGGATAATGGCACAGGTTTGCCGCAGGTCGGTATTGTTGGTGAGGTCAAATTTGCTTTCGGGAATAAGTTTTTGCCTATTTTGTCCGATAATAAGCCAGTTTTCGCCGCGAGCATCGAGTTCTTGAGTTAGTTCACGCCATCTTTGAGCATGCCAAGTTTTGTTGTCGTGTTTAGCGTATGGGTGCAATACAATCGGCGGTTTGTAAATTTCAAGGTTGGACAATATGTTTTTGGCATTAAGAATTTCTTTGACGGTTAAAAATATTTGCGGTTGCAGTTCGGATGTGTGTGGCGGATTGCTGGTAAAAGCCATACAGTAGCGTTGCGGCACGCTGAATCGCAGCAGTTTTTGTCCAAATTCTTGAAAATGAAACTGTTGGAAAATGCGGCGACCGAGAGACATTTTGGGATAAGAATAGCAATAATTCGACCAGATTATTCGTAAAATATGAGAACGAATATTGCCGTGCAAATCAATGAGCGGCAAATTGCCTTTTTCTTTTTTTAATTTACGGCAAAATCGTAGCCAATCTGCAAGGTCTTCTGGACGGGCGGCAATGATTTCTTCGACAGCCGGATTGTTTTCAAAAATCGGAGCAAAAGCCGCACGGGTCAAAACCGTAAAGCGAATGTTTCGTTCTTCATGCCAAAATCGCAAAACACCTGTTGTTAAAACGCAGTCGCCCAAAGCACTGAGACGAATAACGAGAAAATCGCTCATATAATTTCCTTGTAACAGGAAATAAGAGAGGCGGCACTGTTTTTTTCATGAAATTGCATGGCAAATTCTCGTCCTTTTTTTGCCATTTCGTTGCGTTTTTTATCATTTTCAAGCACGGAGATTAAAGCAGAAATAAGTTCATCAATATCGGTCGGATTGATAAAAATGGAGTTCGCTCCTCCGATTTCCCGCATACAGGAGACATTTGAAGTAATGACAGGTGTTTCGCTGAAAAGTGCTTCGAGTATGGGAATACCGAAACCTTCAAAAAGAGACGGATATAAAAAAACAGTAGCGGCTTGATAAATCGCAGGTAGGTCATTTGTTTCCACTCGTCCTTGAAAGCGAACCAGCTCGTTTAATTTAAGCCGGTTTACAAGTTCGTGTAATTTTTTAACATACGACGGATTGCCATTGCCGATAAAAATAAGCGGCAAACGGAGGTTTTGAGGTAAAGCCGACAGGGCATGAATGAGCATTTCAGGTTGTTTTCTCGGGGCAAGCGAGCCTACAGAAAGCAAGTAGGCGGAAGGCAGTTCGAGACGAGTTGTTATTTTTTGCAGTTCGGCGGGTTGAATTTTATTATAAAAAATCGGGTCGCAGGATTGATAAACGGTTTTGATTTTTTGGGAAGAGATTTGAAAAAAATCAATCAAGTCCGTTTTGGTTTGTTCGCTGGTGGCAATAACAAGGTCGGCTGTGCGGCAGCTTGTACGGTATTTTTGTGTATAAAGAAAAGCATCGATTTTGGTGTATAATTCGGGATAACGGAGAAAAATCAGGTCATGCATGGTAACGATTTGTTTGGTGCGACTTTTTTTGTGCAAAAGCGGTAGTTCATGCGACAAGCCGTGATAAATATCCAAATTATGAGCCGCAAGAGTGTATTCCATAAATACACTTCGCCATAATGAAGGAAATATTCTGCCGATATGTTTCGGAGTATGAACGGCGGCTCCAAATGATGAGGCAAGTTGCAAACCTTTGACTGTTGTTTTGGGTGTAAAAATATGGTAACTGTTTTCAGGATAAAAACGTCCAAGTTGAGAAAGTGTTGAACGGCTGTAATTGCCGAGTCCTGTCATATTGAAAAAAAAGCGTTTTCCGTCAAAACCGATTTTCATTGTTCCTCCAGTAAATTGGCAAGTTCGGATAAATTCGGAGCGATATAATCGGGTAGAACGGAGTTGTTGGAACTATGTGTTAAAAACTGTGTAGAATTTGTAGAAATTCCTAACTTTTCAGCAGTTTGTTTGCCGTATCCGGTTAATACGAGAGCGGAAAAAGCAAATCCGCAGTTTTTAGCAAAAAGAATGTCGGCTTTTTTGTCTCCGATCATAAGAGTTTCTTCCGGTTTAAGATTGTAGGCGTTTTGTAATTGATTCCACATTCCGTTTGCAGGTTTGCGGCAATTACAGTTTTCTTCGGGAGCATGCGGGCAAAAAAGGGTTTCGATTGGTTTGACTTGAAATTGTGCAAGCAGTTCCATAAGCCGTTTTTGTACATTATAATAGTCTTGCTTTTTGAAATAGCCGCGTCCGATTCCGCTTTGATTGGTAACGATAAAAAGTTTAATGCCGTTTGTTTGCCAGTGGTATAAAATATCGCCTGCATCAGGGAGCAGTTCTACATTTTGTGGACGGTGAAGATAATGTTTGTCAATAATGAGCGTACCGTCTCTGTCTAGTAAAATATTCCGGATTGAGTTTAATATCATTTTTTCTCCTGTTAAAAGTCATTGTCTGAAAAGTATCGGAGGTCAAGAAAAAATTTTAATTTTTTTCTTGACAAATTGATTTTGGATATATATTTGATTTGGTCTTGTTTGATTG
>CAUTYU010000005.1:0-133426 GCA_963542765.1 uncultured Desulfovibrionales bacterium | reverse complement strand
CGCCGCTCATAATTTTTTTAGTTGCACGCACCAAAACTCCCGGGTCGCGACCGAGTTGCGACTGAATATTGCGAGTCAACCAAGAAGCGATACCCAGCCCGGCAATCAAAGCACCGAGTGCGACCAATACCGTAATCATTAAAGACCGTTGTTGCTGGTCTTCCTGATAGTGCAACACTTTTTCAATCAGTGTATCAATGTTATCGCCAATAGTATTGATTTTTTGGGAAAGTGTCGAAATTTGTGCATAAAACGCAATCTGCAATTCCATATATTCCGTGGCGACTTCTTTATATTTTTCCATACTGTCCAGCACCAGTTTGAGCCATTTTCTGGATTCGCTGTCGGTAATGATTGATTTGACTTTATTTCCGTTCGTTAAAAATATGGAAAGTATCTCAAGGATTTCCTTTTGTTTTTTCGCACTCGGAGCGACATCAAAAGCATAATTCTGCACTCTTATGTTATTAAATTCTTTTAACATTGTAATAACAACAGCATCAGTGACTTTATCGCCGACATTACGCAGACTTTTTTCCAGTCCGTCTACATTTTTGGATATTTCTTTTCCGTTTTGAATAAAAACCGTATCGACTTGACGAATTTTTTCATACTGCTCACCCAGTTTCTGATAAAGCTGCCTAATTTCCCGCAACTCTTCGATATATTTACCGCTCGCCGTCCTGACATCTTGAAGCAGCGTAATACCGAAAACTTTTTGCAGAGATTTGATTGCCTCGTCCAGATTTTTATCTATGGTCGCAAGATATTTCGGATCCTTATACAACACAAAACTCACGCCGTCGCCGCTGGCTTTTTGAATATTTATCTGTGCAATGCCGCAAGCGATATTTTGCGTCTGAAAACGCTCCATTTTTTTGGAAATTATTCCTGACAGATAAGAAACAAATCCGGTAAGCATAACCATAATGATAAATGCCGACAATAGCTTTGTTCGTAATAACATTTTTCCTCCTTAATTGCTAAAACAACATAAAAAAGCTGGAGGATATATATATATATATATATATCGTCAACAAATTCAGAAAAATCATTTTTAGCAAAAAGAGAAAAACAAAATTTATTTTCTCCTATAAAAAATACATTGATTTGGCATTAAACCCGAAACACACCGAACAAAAACAAAAAAATCGACAAATCGCACCGATTTTTATTTTGACTTCTCATTCGGTTGTGGTTTATTAAACTTCCCTAATATGTTCGTCTTGCATTTCGACACAATCACCAAAGATATCAAATTCGCTTGGGAGAAAATATGAAAAAAATCACGATATTTGTTTTTTTGCTTTTTGCTTTGTCTTCTCTTGTTTTTGCAGATTCAATCAAAATCGGTATAATGTGTCCTTTAACGGGAAAATGGGCAAAAGAAGGGCAGGATATGCAAAATATCGTTACACTGCTCAATGAACAGGTCAATGCAGGTGGCGGCGTTCACGGCAAAAAAATCGAACTCGTCATAGAAAATGATGAAGGCACATCAAAACATGCGATTCAGGCTGCCAAAAAACTTGCCAAAAGCGGTATTGTTGCCGTTATCGGAGGTTACGGTTCTGCCGTAACGGAAGCGACACAACTGATTTATGACCAGGCGGAAATCGTACAAATCGCAACCGGAGCGACTTCAAACAACCTAGTGGAAAAAAAACATAAAGAACTTTTTCGTATTTGCCCGAACAACGAACAACAAAGCGACATCGCCGCACGAATTCTGCTACAGATGGGTTATCATAATATTGCCATTTTACACGACGGCTCTTCTTATTCTTTCGATTTGGCAGAAGGAATCCGTAAGCGACTGGAAAAATTTCGCTCAAGCATTGTTTTTTTTGATAAACTCATTCCCGGCTGGAAAAATTACACGGCAGTAATTAACAATATTCAAGAATCCAATCCTGACGTGATTTTCTTTACCGGCTATTATCCCGAAGCCGGAATACTGCTAAAACAAAAACACCAGATGGGCTTTAATATTCCTATGATTGGCGGCGATGCCTGCAACAATACCGAACTGATACACATCGCCGGAAAAGAAACAACAACAAATTTTTATTGCATCAGTCCGCCACTACCCAAAGATTTAATGGACGGAGGCAAAGCCAGCACGGTTTTAACAGAATATAAAAACCGTTTTCAAAGTCTTCCCGGTTCAACCTGGTCGGTACTGACAGGAGATGCTTATAATATTCTTGTTGAAGCCTTAAAAAATGTATCGGACATCAAGCCGGAAACCATCGCCAATTATCTATACGATAATTTGGATAATTATTCTGGACTAACCGGAAAAATAAGCTTTAATCGCCGGGGAGACCGCAAAGGCAATATATACCGCCTGTACAAAATAGACAGCGACGGTAATTTTGACCTACAACCGGTTAATTACTAAATGCCAGAAAAATTCATAGGAGCAAACGTGCAACAAGAAAATACGCAAAATAAGGTTCGAGAAAATTTTGTCTCGGCAATCATCAAAGACGATTTGGCAAGCGGTAAAAACGGCGGTCGGGTGCATACGCGTTTTCCTCCCGAACCGAACGGCTATTTGCATATCGGACACGCTAAATCAATTTGCCTTAATTTCGGACTGGCAAAAGAATTTCAAGGCAAATGCAATCTGCGTTTTGACGATACCAATCCCGAAAAAGAAGAAAACGAATATGTCGAATCAATCAAAACCGATGTCAGCTGGCTCGGATTTGCTTGGGACAACCTATGTTATACTTCGGATTATTTTGATAAGTTATACGATTTCGCCGAACGGCTGATTGAAAAAGGACTTGCGTATGTAGACAGCCAAAGTGCGGAAGAAATTCATAACACTCGCGGTACACTGACCGAAGCGGGCAAAAACAGCCCCTTTCGCGACCGCCCGACAGCAGAAAATCTCGACCTTTTTCGGCGAATGAAAGCCGGAGAATTTGACGAAGGCACACAGGTTTTGCGAGCAAAAATAGATATGGCTTCTCCCAATATCGTTATGAGGGACCCAGTTTTATACCGTATTCGCAAGGTAAGCCACCACCGCAGCGAAGATAAATGGAGCGTCTATCCGATGTACGATTTTGCCCACTGCCTGTCGGATTCAATTGAAAACATCACCCACTCCGTTTGCACGCTGGAATTTGAAAACAATCGGGAATTATATCACTGGATTTTAAACGCACTTGAACTTGAATCTCACCCGTATCAATACGAATTTGCCCGTCTCAATATGACCTATACTCTGCTCAGCAAACGCAAACTTCTGCGACTGGTGGAATCAGGTTTTGTCAGCGGCTGGGACGACCCCCGTATGCCGACAATCAGCGGTATCCGCCGTCGAGGTTACACTCCTGCCGCCCTGCGGGATTTTTGCGACCGAATCGGTGTAGCCCGAGCTGATTCTACGGTCGATGTCGCCTTGTTAGAACATTGCCTGCGAGAAGACCTCAATGCCACTGCTCCCCGTTATATGGCGGTTTTAGACCCGCTCAAAATCATCATTGAAAATTATCCCGAAGGACAAAAAGAAGAATTTATTTTCCCCAATTATCCCGACAAAGAAGAAATAGGCAGCCGAAGTGTTCCTTTCGGAAGAGAAATTTACATAGACCGTGAAGATTTTATGGAAAATCCGCCCAAAAAATTTTTCCGCCTTTCTATCGGACAGGAAATCCGCTTACGCTATGCTTATTACATCACCTGCCAAAGAGTTATCAAAGACGAAAACGGCAATATCACAGAACTGCGTTGCACTTACGACCCGACAACCAAAGGCGGTTGGTCGCAGGACGGTCGAAAAGTCAAAGGTACGCTGCATTGGGTATCTGCTGAAGATTCAATCCCTGCAGAAATTCGGCTCTACGACCGTCTGTTTCGAGACGAAAATCCAGAAGCGGCAGCGGAAAAAAATTTGAAAGCCGCCCTTAATCCAAATTCTTTGCAAATCAACACCACTGCCCGTTTGGAACCGGCTCTTGGCAAACTGGCGGCAGGCAGCATTGTTCAATTTGAACGAATCGGCTATTTTTGTGCGGACGCAAAAGACCACAGCCCCGAAAATCCAGTTTTTAACAAGGCTGTCGGTTTACGAGACAGCTGGGCAAGAGTACAGCGAAATCAAGATACTAGCGAAACACAATAAGTTCGGAAAAGAAATATGAATACAGCAATGATGCTTTTTTCCACTCTGGGCGGTCTTGCCCTGTTACTTTTCGGAATGCGAACCATGACCGACGGTTTGCAAATGACGGCAGGACAAAGCATTAGAAGTATTTTAAACAGGATTTCTTCCAACCGCCTTATGGGTTGCCTGACAGGAGCAACAATTACCGCCGTCATTCAATCCTCATCAGCCACAACCGTTATGCTCGTCGGACTGGTTGCCGCAGGACTGATGAATCTTTATCAGGCTGTCAGTATTATCTTAGGAGCAAATATCGGTACAACCATTACCGCTCAACTCATTGCCTTTAATCTTGAACAAGTCGCCCTGCCCGCGGTTGCCATCGGCGTGGGAATGAAATTTTTTGCCGTCCGAAAAAAAATCCGTTTTTTAGGCGATATTATTTTGGGATTCGGACTGCTCTTTTTAGGACTGATAATAATGAAACAGTCGCTTATGCCGCTTAGAACCGACCCCGAGTTTATCGCTTTTTTTACGCGATTTGGCGTTTCCACGCTATTACAAACCTTGATTTGTGTCGGACTGGGAACTCTGCTTACAATTTTAATCCAATCTTCTGCTGCCACAATCGGTCTTACGATGGCACTGGCTTCACAGGGACTGATTGATTTTCCGACTGCCATGGCTTTTGTTTTGGGTGAAAATATAGGTACGACAATTACTGCCCAGCTTTCCACTATCGGCAGCAATGCCGAAGCACATCAAGTGGCAAACGCTCATACGCTTTTTAATATCATAGGCGTCATTTTTACGATTTTACTTTTTCCTTTTTTTGTAGAAGCCGTTATCTTCTGTACCCGACTGATGAGCTCAGACGGCAGTGCAGAAAATGTCAACCGCTATATTGCAAACGGACATACACTTTTTAATCTGGTCAACGCCCTCTTTTTTCTGACAATTATGCCGTGGCTGGTCAAAATGACTCAGCTACTTTCTCCCGAAGACAACGAAGACAAAGATTTACTGACTCTGCCGCAATTTGGCGACAGATTGCTTGATAATCCACTCGCCGCTGTTGCAAAAATCAGAGATGAAATCTTTATTCTATCTTTGGTATTGCGACTGAGTCTGGAATCAGGAGTCAAACTGGTTTCCACAAAAGATTTAAAACTCCTCAAAAAATGCCAACAATATGAAGACTATATCAATTCCGCTCATCAGGAAATTTTACGATTTATCGCTCATATTTTTCAAAGTGCCATAAGTGATTCACTGGCAACGGAAATTTCAGGACTAATGCGAATCAGCTACCATATTGAACGAATCGGCAATTCTGTAGTCAATATCAACCGCCAAATAGCCGAAACAATGGAAGAAAAACAAAATTTTACACAGCAGGCATGGGAAGATTTGGAACTGCTGGGTGATACGGTTTTCGATTTACTGGATTTGGTCAGCACCGCCATTCACAAATATCCGCCCCATTTACTGAAAGAAGCCAATATCTTAGAAGACAGAATTGATGAACTGCGAGATATGATGCGAAAAAAACATGTGGAACGCATTCGCGAATCACGCTGTGCCGTTGATACCGGCATTGTCTTTTTAGATGTGATTACCCGTTTTGAAAAAATCGGCGACTGGACTTTTGATATTGCCAATACGCTGGAAGGAATCAATAAAAACCAACTAAGCGGATTTTTATCATCAAAATAACAAAAAACTTGCAACAATTTTTTCCAAAAACGGAGAAGCTTATGACACTATATCTTTCCTATATCGTTCTCGGTGTTTTTGCCGGATTTATTGCCGGACTGTTTGGAATCGGCGGCGGACTGATTATTGTTCCGTTTTTATCTTTCGCTTTCTCTTCCTCAGGCGTTGCACCGGAATTTGTTATGCACATGGCTCTTGGTACTTCACTTACGAGTATTATTTTTACCTCGCTTTCCAGTGCCGCCGCTCACCACCGAAAAAAAGCAATTGTCTGGTCGATTTTTATAAAAATTATTCCCGGAATTTTACTCGGTACTTTTGTCGGCAGCCATGTGGCAGCCTATTTACCTACACGATTTTTAAAAATTTTTTTCGCCTTATTTTTATACTATGTGGCATTTCGTATGATTTGGAAACAAAAAATCGAGGCGAAGCGAACACTGCCGCAATCGAGCGGAATGATAGCCGCCGGAACGGGAATAGGATTTATTTCCAGCTGGGTCGGTATCGGAGGAGGCACTCTTTCCGTTCCTTTTTTAACTTGGTGTTCCGTTGAAATACACAAAGCAATCGGCACATCAGCCGCCATCGGACTGCCTATCGCCCTTACCGGAGCTTTGGGATATATCTCCGCCGGTTGGGGAAAAACAGGACTTCCGGAATACAGCATAGGTTTTGTCAATCTCGCCGCCTTACTTTTTATCGTTCTCGGCAGTATACTGACCGCTCCCGTCGGAGCGAAATTAGCCCACAAACTGCCTGCCGAAAAACTTAAAAAATATTCCGCCTTTTTGCTTTTTATTTTAGGAACCAGAATGTGGATAACGATTTTACTCTAAAACATGAAAAAAGGACACTATGATTTCTACAACTTCAAATACTTTTGTTTGTAAAAAATGCGGCAATATTCTTCAGATGGAAAAAACATGACGAAAAGTCTTTTTGTATTGCCGTGATTGCAATATACAATACTCTCTTAAAGACTATACAGCTCAAATAGAAGACGATTTTGATGATTTTTTGGGAGATATCCCCTGCGACCGCTTATAAAAAAATGATTTTAAAAGCAAAAAATACATTGATTTTAAAAAAAAATTTCAACACCAATCAACACGGAACAAAAATTCTCTTTAAAAAGGCTTTTCAAGCGGAGGATTGACCAAAAAATCGCCTGTTGCGGCAACTTCCTGTCTACCCTGCAATTCCACTTGCCGACCATTGCACTGTATTCGTCCCTGTGCCAACCACTGAAGAGCCTGCGGATAAATTCGGTGTTCTAATTCCAAAATCCTTGCTCCAAGTATTTTTTCATCATCATCGGCGTAAGCAGGTACAGCCGCCTGAATCAAAATCGGACCGTGGTCTGTTTTTTCGTCTACAAAATGCACAGTACAACCTCCCAGCCGAACACCGTACCAAGCCTGTTGCTTTTGAGCATGCAATCCCGGAAACGATGGCAACAATGCCGGATGAATATTTAAAACTCGACCGGAAAATTTACTTAAAAAAAATGGACTCAAAATCCGCATAAAACCGGCAAGCACCACATATTCAGCACCGCTTTTTTGCACCAACCGCACAAGTTCGCGTTCAAAACTTTCTCTATCGGGAAAAGAACCGTGTTCCACAACGGCAGTTGCCAGTCCGTGTTCTTTTGCCCGCCACAAACCGTAAGCCTTGGGAACATTGCTTACAACCAGCGAAATTTCCGCAGCGAGATGCCCCCGTTCAATATGGTCAATGATTGATTGTAAATTCGAACCACTGCCGGAAATAAAAACAGCTATTTTCATTGATTATTACCCGCATGTTCAGCCAATGCCTCCGCTAAAGCGGGAATCGTATATTCTTCAGGCATAATTTTTGATTCAAATCCAAAATCGGCAAGAGTTTTAGCGGTAATCGGACCGATACAGGCAAAGACAAGACCGGTCTTAACAAAAGAAGCGATTTGTTTAGGAGAAATTAACTTAAAAAAATTACGCACCGTAGAGGAACTGGTAAAAGTAACATAATCTATCTCTCCCGCTTCAAACGCCGCCAATATTTCACAACCGTCAACTTGATTAAGTATAGTTTCATAAATCGGCAAAACTTCCACTTTCGCACCAGCCTGACGCAATTTTTCAGGCAAAACCTCCCGTGCGTTCAAGGCTCTGGGAATTAAAATCCGCTTACCGTCAACTCCCCACTCTACCAGACTTTCCACGACGGACTCCGCCACATATTTTTCTGGAATACAGTCGGGATTAATTCCTCGTTCCCGCAAAGCATCTGCCGTTGCCGGACCGATAGCGGCAACTTTAACATTACACAAAGCCCGAGTATCCAATCCCATTTCCACTAAATATGTCCAAAAAAAACGCACGCCGTTAACCGAAGTAAAAATCAGCCAATCCCAATCCGCCAATTCAGTAATTATTTTTTTTACGGGACTGCTGTCTTCAAGCGGCAAAACAGAAATTGTCGGAAATTCAAAGCAACACGCACCGTTTTCTTGCAATAATGCCGTCAGCTCGCTGGCTTGTTCTCTTGCCCGTGTAACAAGCACACCTTTCCCTAAAAGCGATTTTCGTTCAAACCAATTCAATTCATCATGCAAACGAACGACTTCACCCACAATCAACAATGCAGGGGGCTGCAAATCCGCCTGTTTCGCCTTTTTAGCAATCGTTGCCACATCTGCAATCAAAGAACAATGCCGACAAGTCGTTCCCCAACGTACCAATGCTGCAGGCATATCTGAGCGCATTCCATTTTTTTTCAAATTTTCCGTAATATATTCTAAATTTTTCACACCCATAAAAAAAACAAGAGTACTTGTACCCGTTGCCAAAGATTGCCAATTGTGTGCAGATTTTTTTTTATCAGGATCTTCATGTCCCGTAATAAATGAAACGGACGAAGCATAATCCCGATGTGTAAGCGGAATACCGGCATAAGCTGTAGCTGCCAAAGCAGAACTGATCCCCGGAACAATCTCAAAATCTATTCCGGCTGCAATCAATTCCTGAGCCTCTTCCGCACCCCGTCCGAAAAGATACGGGTCTCCGCCTTTTAACCGTGCAACCAACAAACCTTGTTTTGCCTTTTGTACAATCAATTCGTTGATTTTTTCCTGCGACAAAGTATGCGAACCCGCTTTTTTTCCAACATATACCAAGTCAGTATCAGGACGACAAAGCCGCAAAAAATCGGCATTTGCCAAATAATCATAAATCACAACATCGGCCTGCTGCAAAATTCTTTTTGCTTTAAGCGTCAACAATCCCAAATCTCCAGGACCTGCTCCCAACAAATACACTTTCATATTTTATCCTTGCAAATATACCGCCAACCGCTCACGCAATGCCGACAGTTTATTTCTGTCTTCATTTAAACCATCAGCCTTATCCCGTTCTTTTTGCACAACGATTTCGGGAGCTTTTTCAACAAAAGATGAATTAGCCAGTTTTTTGGTACAAAATTCCAATTCTTTGTCCAATTTTGCCAATTCTTTATCCAAACGGGAAATCTCATCTTGGAAATCAATAATCCCTTCAAGCGGCACAAAAATCTCATTTCCATTCACAACGGCACTTGCCGAACCGTGCGGAATTTCAAAATTATACTGAACAATAAAATCACTCAATCGTGCCAAATTCATAATTTCAGATGTATGCCGCTGCAAAAATTCAGCATCGGCTCCTTTTGAGCGAACAAATACTTGCAATTTTCTTCCCGGAGCAATATCAAGTTCTGCCCGAATATTACGAATACTGACAACAACCTGCTGTAAAAATTCCATTTGTTTTACAGACTGTATATCACAATTTTGCGGACGAGAAACAGGAAATGAAACTTTAGACAAATCCTCCTCACCGTCAGTGATTTTTTCCCAAATTTCCTGAGTAACAAAAGGAATTATCGGATGCAGCAAAACAACGACATCTCGTAAAACTTGCAACAAACATGCTTGAGATTTTAATTTTTCCGCCTCATTTTCACCATACAGTTCAGGTTTAATCAATTCAAGATACCAATCACAAAATTCATGCCACATAAAAGTATAAAGCCCTTGAGCAGCGTCATTAAAACGATATTCTTTAAGTGCTGAAGCAACAGCGTTGCGAGTTTCTTCCAAACGATGAAAAATCCAGCGGTGATGCAAAGCAAATCCGGAAATATTTTCCACTTTTCTTTCCGAACCAGAAACATTCATTAAAACAAAACGGGCTGCATTCCAAATTTTATTGATAAAATGCCGATATCCCTCAATTCGATCCTCGTCCATTTTTATATCACGTCCCATAGCGGCAAATGCCGTAAGCGTAAAACGGAATGCATCCGTGCCGTATTTATCAATCATCAAAAGAGGATCAATGACATTGCCTTTGGATTTACTCATTTTTTGACCTTTTGCATCCCGAACCAGAGCATGAATATACACATCTCCAAACGGTACTTCATCCATAAAATGCAAACCCATCATCATCATTCTGGCAACCCAGAAAAACAAAATGTCAAAACCAGTTACCAAAACAGAAGTAGGATAAAAAGCTTCCAGCTCCGGTGTTTTATCCGGCCAGCCCAATGTAGAAAACGGCCATAATGCCGATGAAAACCAAGTATCCAAAACATCACTGTCCTGTTCCAAATTTTTACCCTGACAATACTGGCAAAATTCAGGTTCATGAACGGAGACCGCCATCTTACCGCAATCAGAACAAGTCCATGCAGGAATACGATGTCCCCACCAAATCTGCCGCGAAATACACCAATCCCGGATATTGTCCAACCATTCATAATATGTTTTTTCCCACTGAACGGGAAAAATCTTTGTCCGTCCTTTTTTCACTGCCTCCTTGGCAGGCAAAGCTAATTTTTCCGCAGCCACAAACCATTGTCTGGAAACATACGGTTCAATTACCGTATGACAACGATAACAATGACCGACACTGTGCGTGTAGTCTTCACTTTTAAGCAAAATGCCTTTTTCTTCCAACACTGACAAAACTTTTTTACGGCAGGCAAAACGGTCAAGTCCTGTAAATTCCGCTCCGGCTTCATCTGTCATAAAACCTTTGCTATCTATAACTTTTATAACCGGCAATTTATGTCTCCGCCCGATTTCAAAGTCGTTCATATCATGAGCGGGCGTAATTTTTAGACAACCTGTACCGAATTCTCTGTCCACATATTCATCGGCAATAATCGGAATACGGCGATTAACAAGCGGTAACGACACTTCTTTACCTATAAATTTTTGAAAACGTTCATCTTCCGGATGGACGGCAACGGCAGTATCTCCAAACATAGTTTCCGGACGAGTTGTAGCGATGATAAGCGTTCCGCTTCCGTCCGCCAACGGATAAGAAAGTTCATACAAACCTCCGCCGATATCTTCGTGTTCAACTTCAATATCTGCAAGAGCAGTATGACAGCGAGGACACCAGTTAATGATATAATCACCTTGATAAATTAACCCCTCTTCGTACAAACTGACAAAAACTTCACGCACAGCCTTAGAAAGCCCATCGTCCATCGTAAACCGCAAACGGCTCCAATCAACCGACGCTCCGATTCGCCGCACCTGATTGAGAATTTTATCGCCATATTCTTTTTTCCATTCCCAAACCCGTTCAATAAAAGCATCTCGTCCAATGTCGTCTCGCGACTTCCCTTCTTTGGCAAGTTGCTTTTCAACCACATTTTGAGTAGCAATTCCGGCATGGTCTGTTCCCGGTACCCAAAGCACATTTGCTCCGAGTTGCCGTTGGTGACGGCATAAAATATCTTGCAAAGTCAAATTCAACGCATGTCCCATATGCAAACAACCTGTAACATTCGGCGGCGGAATAACAATTGAATAATTTTGACTTTTTTGTTCCAAATTCGGACAAAACGAGTTCTTTTCTTCCCAATATGCAATCCAGCGCTGTTCGACTTCCGCCGGTTCATATCCTTTTGCCAAATTTTGAATTGACATTGTCTTCTCCACATAAATTTAAAAATATAAAAAAAAATTGATATTGAGAAAAAGCGGAAAAATCAAGTAAAAGGAAAGTCCATGTCCAAAAAACTCTTCTTGCTCTGGGACGAATCGCAACTTTGGGGACTTTTGTTTCTCCATACGCTGCAACAAATGCAAGTCCCGTTTCGACTTATCAGTGCAGCCCAAATCAAAAACGGTTTATTACAAAAAGAAAATCCTACGGTATGTATCGTTCCTGGCGGCTGGGCAAAACTAAAAGCACAGTCTCTTAGCGACAGCGGCAGAAAAGCAATCCGCGACTGGGTCAAAAACGGTGGAACATATCTTGGAATTTGCGGCGGTGCTGGTCTGGGATTAAGCAGCAAACACGGCGGATTTCTCGACCTTTGCACATGGAAACGCCAAACAGGAGAAAAACGACTGCCGAATTTCAGCGGTTACATACAATCGGAACTCCATGCCGAAACTCGCATAATATCACTTCCTGTCTGGTGGCCGTCACAATTTTCTCCTCAAAACGGAGAAGTAGAAATCATCGCTTCCTATAAAACTCCCAATTCGGATTTTTGGGTTTCAGATATTTATTTACCGCAAAAACAAAATAAAACAACACTTACTGCTTGGGAAAATAACTACGGCATTCAACTTGATCCAACAATCTTACAAAACGAACCCTGCATTATTCGGGGAAAATTCGAAAGCGGAACATTTATCTTGAGTTATCCGCATCTGGAAACACCGAACTCCTCCGATGCCAATACTCTTTTGGCAAATCTGCTTCGCGATAAAGGTTTTAATGTTTCTAAAATTACCGTTTCCCAATGGAGACCAACGAAAAATTTACCTGAAAACGACGGACGACTGCTGCACAAATTATTAAACGGCTTACAAGATTGTATCTTTTTGGGAGAACGTAATTTTTTACTTTTTTGGAGGTATCCGTGGTTACTCGGCTGGAGACGCGGCATTCCTGGTTCACTTATCAGCACCATTTTTACAATGACCTGTCAGGCTCTACAGTGGACAGATGACCTGCCGCCTCAGCAAAAAGCAAAGGTAGAGAATTTCATAAACGGACTGCGGAAATATCTTTTGACAGAACGACTTAACTTCGCCTCGTCGCCATCTTCTCCTCAATTTGGTACGAACGACAAATTGCAAAAACTAAAACAAAAACTTTTCGGAAAATTCCCGGGATACGGCGGACTGTACGGACAAATCGTCCACGAACTGGACAAAATTATTTTTCAAAACATCACAAAAAATAAATAACAAGACAAATTATAAAATATTTTCAGCAGAAGTTATAATTTTTTCAAAACTTCTTTATTTCCCACAAAACTAAACGAAATCATCAACTTCCAAATTTTGCAAAATACGATTCAAAACGGAAATAACCAGCTCAACCTCAACATTTTCAATACCCTGCACAGATTTTTTCTTCAAACTACGAGCAATTTTCATCGTATCTCGACAAACAACAATGCCTTTTTCGGTCGCCGTCAACAAAAAAATTCGACGGTCATTTTCACTCCGCTCTTTTTTTACCAAACCTTTTTTTCGCAAAATCACGATAATTCGACTGAGTGTAGGCAATTCTTTAAGCGTATATTTTGCCAAATCGTTCAAACTCATTTGACCGTATTCATAAAGCCGCATCAAAACCGACCACTGTTCGGGCGTAATATCATAACCACTACGAACAAAAGCCCGCCGCATATCCAACTTAATCCGCAAACCGACTCGGTTAATAACAAATCCTATAGACTCTTTAAGATATTCTTCGTTCATTATGCCTCTTCTATTTTTTTGATACTTTTGACACCTTTTTTAGATTTTTTATAAATCATATCTTATATCTTATTCGTCCAAAATTCTTTCGTTATCTTTTTTACACCGGCAATAATATCGTCATCTATTCCGCCGTTTTCAAACCAAATCCAATTTTTTAAACTTTCTATAAACAGATACAATCCATCAGTATACATTTGTAATAAATACTTCATTTTTAAGAAAGATTCTTGGCTATCTGCTTTCTGAATTCCTCGTCCTGAGCCATTCTCTTGATGTTTTGTAACACATTCTGATTCCACTTTTCTTCTTGAGCGAGGAGTTCTTCCTGCCGCTTGACAGTAACAGTCTTCGCTAATTGAATTTGAGTTTCTAGCTCGTTCAAGTTCTGTTTCAAGGCGTTGCTTAATCGTTGCATAATCTCCCTCCGATTTTAGAATATTAAGGTGTTGCCAGCCGATAAATTTTTTCGGATTATTTGATTCTCTTAAATCAAAAATTTTCAATTTCACCAGCTCGCCGACTTCTTCATATAATGCTTATAAACCATTTGGCAAGCCGCCTTAAATTGTCGCCATAATATTAATACCTGCTCCTCGTCCAATTTTGTTAAATCGGTCAAAAGTATGTCGTAAGGCTATTTCAGGATTGGCGTGAACAACTTTGATTAAAGGGGTCAATCCGGCATCGAGTACGGCTTGAATTTTTGGCAAACTTGTTTCGATATTAGTAAGCTGTCCTTCAAATACTAATTTATATTTAACAGGTAGCTCCTTTTTACCTAAAGAAATTGCCGATGTTTTTCCCGCTCCGGGAATACCTGTTATAAAAACAACCGTATCTCGTTTGGGAGCTTCTTTTTTCTCAAGAGATTGAAAAAAATAATGACCGGCTAAGGCTGCTGCCGTATTATGTCTTGATTTTTGGACACGAAAAAACCCTCTTCAACGCAATGCCGAAAAGGACTAAATCTAAAAATAAAACCTTGTGAAAAAATGCAAAAAAAGAACAAAAACCTATATCAGCAGCAGGCTTTCAGAACTTTATTCTTAAATGGTGGGCGGTGCAGGGCTTGAACCTGCGACCCTCGGCTTGTAAGGCCGATGCTCTCCCAGCTGAGCTAACCGCCCAATAAAGAAGATAAACTAGAAAGATTTTTTTTTACTGTCAATTATTTTTTCATTAAAAATCCACGAATAAGACAATTTTTCATCTATCAAAATTGAAAAATATTTAATAATCTTAAAAAATACAAAACCGCCATTACTCAACTGTTCAAGATAATTCAAACATCAAACAAACGATACCAAATCATAGGTTTTTGCTTCTTCGATATGAGCCTGAACAATTTTTCCAGATTGCACGCCATCACCGCTCACATAAGTAATTCCATCCACTTCAGGAGCCTGAAACCAAGTCCGACCGACAAAAAGCCCATCCCATTCTTCATGTTGTCCGTCAACCAACACCTCCATTTTCTGCCCTTCAAATCCATGTAAAAATTCTTCACTCACTTCCGCCTGCACCTGCATTATCCGCTCTAAACGTTCCTGTTTAACTTCTTCGGCAATCTGTCCGTCCATTTTAGCAGCAAGCGAGCCATCTTCCGCATAATATGGAAAAACCCCAAGCTGCGTAAATTTTGCTTCCCGTACAAACGCTTCCAAATCCCGAAACATCGCTTCGCTTTCCCCCGGATAACCGACAATCAACGAAGTTCGCAAAGCAGCCTTTGGCAAAAATCGCCGCACTCGCGAAAGAACCGCACGGGGATTTTCCCGAAACGGTCGTCCCATATTTTTCAAAACTTCAGCATGAGAATGCTGTAGCGGAATATCAAAATATGGCAAAAAAGGTCGCCCCAAATCTGCCAAAAAAACAAGTAAATCCTCCGTTAAGCCAGCGGGATATAAATACATTAACCGCAACCATTGCAAATCCTTAAGTTCAACAAGAGATTTTAATAGTAACTGCAAATGATTTTTTCCCGTCAAATCCGTTCCGTACGCCGTTACATCTTGAGCCACAACAACCAGCTCCTGCCGTCCCTGTTGCAAACAAAACCGAGCATCTTGCATAATCTCTTCTTGCAAACGGCTTACCAATTTCCCGCGAATTTCAGGAATAACGCAAAACCGACAACGATTATTGCACCCTTCAGCAATTTTTAAATATGCAAAACCGGGTGCGGTTCCAAGCAAGCGATTTTTTGTTTCACCAAACGGCAAAGAAAAAATTTGCTCCAACCGGTTGGCAAAATTTTTCTGCTCGCCAATCGGTAAAAACAAATCAACTTCCGGCAATTCCGTCGCCAATTCCGTTCCATAACGCGAAACCAAACAACCAGTTACAATCAATACCGGACGAGGTCGCAAATTGGCAATTTCATCTGCTATATCTAAAATCACCGCAATCGATTCATCAACAGCCGGACGAATAAAAGAGCAGGTATTTATCAACACTACATCTGCATTATTTGGAGTCTTTGCATTTTGAAAATTTATTCCAAAACTGCCAAGTAAAAATTCCGTATCTACTTGATTTTTCGGACAACCCAAACTAATCGTATAAACCGAAATTTTTTTCATTCTTCCTCCAAAACAAATTCATTCCCGTCCGTCCAAACAATTCGATCTTGAAAAATACCGATTTTCGCCAATTTTTTTTTATTCACTCCCCGTACACCAAAGATTTCACCGCTGTATTTTTTAGGAATTTGCAAAGAAAAAAGGCATTTTTCTTTGTGCCGTTTTTCCCGCAAAAGCTGTAAAAGAGCTTGCGAACGAGCCATTGTTCCAAAAGCGGAGTGCCACGGACCGGCAACAAGACTTGTTTGCATATCCCCTAAAACGCCCAACCGAATAACTTGAATTTTTGCTTGCCAAAATAACAGCAAAGCTCTCCCGACTTGCTCTACCGCCGTTTCAAGCGACCACGGAACAAAATTGCCCCGAATAAAAAGACATTCCAGTTCGGTATCTCTCAAAACCAAACACGGATAAATCCGAACCGTTTGAGGACACAATTCAATTGTTTGCAGTACATCTTCAAACCAAATCTGTCCGTCATATTTCGGTAGCCCCGGCAAAAGCTGAATACCAAAACAAAGACCAGCTTCCTTTGCAACCTTACAAGCCAAAACGCCGCATTCTCCCGTATATCCTCGCTTACTTGCGTGCAAAACCGAATCGGAAAACGACTGAATGCCAAATTCTATCAAATTAACGCCATGTTCACATAAAAACTTAGCGATGCTAGGAGAAAATCTGTCAGGACGAGTGGAAAGCCGAACATGACAAATAATACCTTTTTGACGATAACGAGCCGTCAATGCAAGAAATTTTTCCTGCCACAAAAGAGGAATTCCGGTAAATGTTCCGCCAAAAAATCCAACGCCGCATGGAGAAGTTTGCCGGGCAAGCAAAGTTTCGAAATCAACAAAAGCTTGTTCCAGAGATATTTTACTCATCCCTATCTGAGCCGACTGATTACAAAAAATACAGCGATAACTCGGACAACCGAAAAAAGGTAAAAAAACCGGCAAAAGACGCAATTTATCTTTTGGCGGTTCAGGACAAAAAAAAACAGTTTTCATAGAAATTCACTTATAAAAAATCAAACAAAACAGACATACTTTTTTTCCAGCCTGACAACAAGCGAAAAAACAACCCTTTCCTGACTTGATTTTTTCAACATTTTAAAGCACTCTTTTTTTTATTTCAAAATAAACTGTAAAAAATAACAAAAAACAAAAACACAAATTTTCCAAAACTCTGCCTATAATTCGACATTTTTCAGGAATCAACATGCAAACAATCCTCATCACTGGCGGAACTGGCTTTATCGGCTCGCATTTATGCCACCGCCTTTTACAAGAAGGCAACAAAATCATCTGTGTTGATAACAATTACACCGGTCGCTTACAAAATATCACAGACATTGCCAAACATAAAAATTTCCGTTTTATTCAACACGACATTTGTAAGCCGCTTACAATCGACGAACAGATTCAGCAAATTTACAATATGGCGTGTCCTGCTTCACCTCCAGCATATCAAGGCAAATACGCAATACATACCACAAAAACCTGTGTTTTGGGTGCCATCAATATGCTGGAACTGGCAAAAGTCCACAATGCCACAATCTTACAGGCTTCGACCTCGGAAGTGTACGGTGAACCGCTTATCAGTCCACAAGCGGAAACCTACCGCGGCAATGTCAATCCCAACGGCATTCGTGCCTGCTACGATGAGGGCAAACGCTGTGCCGAAAGCCTGTTTTTCGACTACGGGCGACATGAAAACGTCAATATCAAAATTGTACGTATTTTTAACACCTACGGTACAAATATGGACCCGAATGACGGTCGAGTAGTTAGCAATTTTATTTGTCAAGCTCTAAGCGGACAAAATCTCACAATTTACGGAGACGGAACACAAACTCGTTCTTTTTGTTACATCGACGATTTGGTTGAAGTTATTATCCGTATGATGAACTCAGCTGCGGATTTTCAAGGTCCTGTCAATACAGGTAATCCACACGAATTTACCATTTTGGAACTTGCCCAAAAAGTGCTACAAAAAATCAAAACAAAATCCAAAATCATCTACAAACCACTGCCGCTCGACGATCCGACACAACGCCGACCGGATATTTCACTTGCCAAAGAAAAACTGGGCTGGCAACCGATAATCCAACTGGATGAAGGGCTTGAAAAAACAATTCCATATTTCAAATCCCAAATTCATCTTTTTAAAGTACAATAAAAGAATTAAAGACTACAAAAAAACAATATAAAAATCATTTATACAAAAAGGAAAACAATGCAAAAAAATATTCTCGTTACAGGCGGTGCAGGCTATATCGGTTCACATACAGTAAAAAATCTTATACAAAACGGATACAACTGTATCGTGCTTGATAATCTTATTTACGGACACAAAGAAGCAGTTAGTACACCGCATTTTGTCAAGGCGGAAATCAAAGATAAAGCGATACTGCACGAAATTTTTACCAAATGGGAAATTGATGCCGTCATTCATTTTGCAGCCTACGCTTATGTCGGCGAAAGCGTAACCAATCCACAAAAATATTATAAAAATAATGTAGGACAAACTCTTATTTTATTGGAAAGCATGTTGGAACACAATATAAAAAATATTATATTTTCAAGCACTTGTGCAACTTACGGACAGCCAACATACACCCCGATTGACGAACAACACCGCCAATACCCAATAAACCCCTACGGGCAAACCAAATTGATGATTGAAAAAATTTTTGCCGATTACGAAAAAGCTTACGGACTAAAACATATTTCACTACGGTATTTCAACGCCGCCGGTGCTTCAAAAGACGGCAGCCTAGGCGAAAGCCACACGCCGGAAACACATCTCATACCGCTTGTTTTTCAAGCAATTCAAGGAAAACGAGACTTTTTATCAATTTACGGTACGGATTACGATACTCCGGACGGAACTTGTCTTAGAGATTATATCCATGTGGAAGATTTGGCAGAAGCTCACCGGCTAGCACTGGAAAAAATCAATACCTACAGCGGCTATCTCAATCTCGGAACAGGCGTACCGACTTCGGTCAAAGAAATCATCACCACTGCCGAAAAAATTTCCGGCAAACCCTGTCCTATCAAAGAAGCTCCTCGCCGTCCCGGAGACCCTGCAAGACTTTTTGCCGCTTTGCAAAAAGCAAAAGACATTTTGAACTGGGAAATTCACTATACAAAAATCGAAGACATTTTACAAACAGCGTGGAACTGGGAAGAACATCGACGTTTTTAAATCAAAAATCAAATGATAAAAATAAAACATTTTTAAATTACAAAATAAATTTTTTTAAATACATATAAAAAAATGAAAGACAACACAACAGTTCAGGTACATTATCGAGGCACACTCACAGACGGAGAAGAATTTGACTCTTCAATCGGAGGCGAACCATTTACCTTTACAATCGGAGCCGGTGAAGTTCTGACAGAATTTGAAAACGCCGTCAAAAAACTCAAAGTCGGTGAAAAAACCGAAATAGATATTGCAGCCAAGCAAGCCTATGGCGAATACCAAAAAGAACTTGAACTGCAAATACCGAAAAAAAATTTTCCGCCAGACATCAAAATGGAAGTCGGCGAAATTTTGCAGCTGCATACGCCGGAAGGACAAGAAGTTATTGCAATTATTGACGAAATAAGCGACGATACAATTCGACTCAATGCCAATCACCCGCTGGCAGGACAAAACCTGCATTTTGAAATCGAACTTGTTACAATCAAAAAATAAAAACCGACAAACACCTTATCCGTCCAACTGTTTTTGCAATCTGCAAATCGAACACTCGTCTTCCAAAGAGGTAGGCATTCCGCATTTAGAACAAAAATATAGGCTCTTTTCAAAAACGGATTTTTCAAAACACTGCCGTCCTTCTTTTAAAAATTTATCATAAAAACTACGTTTTCGTCCGGGCTGTTTTCGCTCCAAATCCGCAAGCAGTTTTTTATAAAAAGTAAAACTCGCCCCCTGACTATACGGACACGGAGCAAAACCGTATTTAATTTTTTTCAGCACACAAAAAGCGGCAGTTTCATATTCAGAAATCAGATAAAGAGGCTTGACTTTGCGAACAAAACCGTTTTCTGCCGTCAGTATCGGCTGCTGGTCGCCCAAATGTTCGCTATCCCAACTCAAGACATTTGCCATAAGCCGTGCAGTTTCATCGTCCTGATTATGCCCTGTTGCCAGCACCGTATACTTATTTTCCAAGGCGAAACGATTAAAAAAATAGCGTTTCATTCCGCCGCATACCGAACAAATCGAACGTTTTATCGCCATCTTAACTCGCGGAATTGCCAATCCATAATCGGCAGTTTGCACGATATGCAAATCAATCCCGAACTGCTCACAAAATTCTTCACTTATTTCCCGTGCCTGTTTAGAAGAATCACCAATAGCAAGATCAATATGCAATCCGCTAACAGCATACCCCAACATTTTCAATTGCAACGCCAAAGCCAGTGAATCTTTGCCTCCGCTCAAAGCGACCAAAATCCGCTCGTTAAAGCCGAACATTTGTTGTTTATGAATGGCTTTTTCTACCTGACGGGAAAAGAACTGAAAAAAACAATCAGGACAAAATGCGGTATGATGACTAGGTAAAGCGATTTGTGCCACGGCTGAACAACGCTTGCATTTCATTTCAGCCTCTTGAAGCTACCTGACGAATAATAACGAAATCGTCTTTTTGTAAAAAACGGTCAATGGTCAGCAATTCTTCACCGCGAATAACCAGCACCTCGTCCGAGCGAAATCCGAGACGATTTAAAAGCTGATGAACGGTTTTAATATGAGGAAAAATTTCTTCCTGCCCTTCAGGATCGATACGAACTCTGATATTTTTCATTCGTGAACACGATGACAGGCAACCATTGTGCCGGATGAAAGAGTTCTGAACAGTGGGATTTCCGTTTGGCAAATATCAATTTTTTTCGGACAACGGGCATGAAAAACGCATCCGCTTGGCAAATGAATCGGGGTCGGAACTTCACCGTTCAAACGAATATGCTGCGAATGTTTTGCTCCAACACGCGGAATAGCACTCAAAAGTGCCTGTGTATAAGGATGCCTAGGATTTGTAAAAAATTCCTGTGTCCGAGCCAGTTCGCATAATCGTCCAAGATACATCACGGCAACACGGGTACTAATATGTTCCACGACAGACAAATCATGCGTAATAAACAAATAAGTCAATTTTTTCTTTTCCTGTGCATCCATAAGCAGATTTAAAATCTGAGCCTGAATAGAAACATCAAGAGCTGAAATCGGTTCGTCGGCAATGATAAATTCAGGCTCAACGCTCAAAGCTCTGGCGATGCTGATTCGCTGCCGCTGTCCTCCGGAAAATTCATGCGGATAACGATTGCCCCACGCAGGGTCAACACCAACCAAACGCATAACTTCCGCCACACGGTCGTTCACTTCAGAAGATGAACTCTGCGGTCGATGAAAACGAACAGGTTCACGTAAAATCTGATTTACGGTCATACGAGGATTAAGCGAAGCATACGGATCCTGAAAAATCATCTGCATCTTGGAACGATATGGCAGCATATATCCCGGAGGTAAATTATCCACCCGTTCGCCACGATACAGAATTTTTCCCGAAGTCGGAGGATATAAACCGATAATTGTCCTACCCAGCGTAGACTTACCACAACCGCTTTCGCCTACAACACTAAATGTCTCGCCGGGAAAAATAGAAAAACTGATGTCGTTCAAGGCGTGTACAACAGTTGAACGCAAAGTAAGCTTACCATCCGAAAATACAATACGATCAAGCAAATCGCCTGAAATATCAAAATGCCGAACAAGATTGCTGACCATCAGTACCCGTTCAATATTTGTTGTCAAAAAAGTCATTTGTCATCTCCATTTGCAAAAAGATGACAGGCGACTTTTGTACCGCTTTCTACTAGATAAAATTGCGGTTCAACTTGGCTGCAAATTTCCATTGCCTTTTCACAACGAGGATGAAACGGACAACCACTCGGGATACTTGTCAAATTCGGCATCATTCCCGGAATCTGACTCAAACGCTCGCCCTGCCGTCCCTGCTGCGGCAACGCTGCCAATAATCCTTTTGTGTACGGATGCTGGGGACGCAAAGAAATTTCCTGCGAACTTCCCTGCTCCACAATACGACCGGCATACATAACAACGATTTTATCCGTTATTTGCGAAACAACCCCCAAATCATGTGTAATTAAAATCAACCCCATTTTCTCGCTTTTACAAAGCTGCAACAACAAATCCATAATTTCCGCCTGAATGGTTACATCAAGAGCGGTCGTCGGTTCGTCGGCAATAATCAGACTCGGACTTGTCAATAAAGAAATGGCAATAACCACCCGCTGCCGCATTCCACCAGAAAGTTCATACGGATATTGATTAAACCGTTTCTCAGGCGAGGGAATATAGACTTTACGAAGATTTTCCAATGCAATTTCACAAGCCTCAGCCTTGGAAATATTTTTATGAGCCAAAATAGTTTCTATCATTTGCGTACCGATTGTCAGTACGGGATTAAGCGTCATCATCGGGTCCTGAAAAATCATACTGATTCTGTTGCCTCGAATGGCACGAATTTTATCAAAATCAAACGAATTGATTGCCTGTCCATCCAATAAAATTTCGCCGGAAGCGATATAACCGGGCTTACTAATTAAATTGATAATCGAAAAACCGGCAACCGATTTGCCAGCTCCACTTTCACCGACCAGCCCAATTTTTTCGCCTTCTTCCAAATCAAAAGAAATGCCATTAAGAGCTGTCAAATCTCCGGTACGCAAACGAAATTTCACGACCAAATCTTTTACCTGCAAAAGTTTTGTCATGGCAAAATCTCCGATTGGCCCGATTGAAAGAACATTATTATTCCTTATAAAGCTTGGGATTCAATACATCACGCAACCAGTCGCCAAGCAAATTGACAACCAAAATAAGCACTACCAAAAGCAGCCCCGGATATAAACTAATCCACCACGAACCGCTAAAAATAAATTCAAAACCTGAATTTATAAGTGAACCTAATGACGGCTTAGTTACCGGCATTCCAAGACCGAGAAAAGAAAGTGCCGCCTCGCTCATCACGGCATTTGCCACCTGCACGGTAGAAATAACCAAAAGAGGCGATAAACAGTTGGGTAAAATATGACGAATCATAATCCTCCGAGCCGGCAATCCGATAACTCTAGCAGCTTCAACATATTCTTTTTTACGTTCTGCCAAAACCGAAGCTCGCACCGTACGGGCATATTGTGGCCATTCGGCAATCCCGATAACCAGCACCAAAAACGGTACGGCAAGTTCAGTATAATTTGCCATACCAAAAGCGGTTTTAAAAATCGCACTTAAAAAAATAGCAACCATCATCGTCGAAAACGAAAGCTGCACATCTGCCAAACGCATAAAAAATGTATCCACCTTACCGCCGAAATATCCCGATAACAGTCCAATGACAACACCGAGAATCGCCTGCAAAGCAACCGCCCCCAAACCGATTAAAATCGAAATTCGCATTCCGTAAAGCATGGTCGAGAACATATCCCGCCCCTGAGCATCCGTTCCCAACCAAAAACGGCTATCACCGTTTTCCAACCAACACGGCGGCAACTCGGCATCCATAACATCAAGAACCGCACTGTCATACGGATTTTGCGGAGCAATTACCGGAGCGAATAAACTGGAAACAATCAAAAACAGCAAGATAAAAAAACTGACAAATGCAACTTTATCCCGCTTAATTGAATAGAAAAAATATGATTTTTTACAGTTTTTCCAAAACTTCATGCTTTTTTCCCTGAAAGTCTGACCATCGGATTGACCAGCCCGTAAATAATATCAACAACAGTATTCACAACAACAAAAAGAGCTCCGACAAAAATAAGATAGGCAACCAACAAAGAGGTATCCGAACGTTCTACCGCTTCTAAAAACAAAAATCCCATTCCCGGCCACTGAAAAACCGTTTCGGTCAAAATCGTAAAAGCAATCATAATACCTAGCTGCACGCCACCGACCGTAATAACCGGCAAAAGTGTGTTTTTAAAGGCATGCACAAACCAAATCCGCCTGCGAGCCAAACCTTTTGCCCAAGCAAATTTGATATATTCCGACTGCAATACTTCCATCATTTCAGAACGAACCAACCGAATAAAAAGCGGCAACATAATTGAGGACAAAGAAACCGTCGGTAAAATAAGATGTTTTAATCCGTCCGATGTCAAAAATCCGGTTTGCCAACCAAAAACCTCAACCGTTTCTCCCCGACCATACGACGGCAACCAACCGAGTTTAATAGAAAAAATATAAATGAGCATAATCGCTGTTAAAAAAACAGGAATGGAAACACCGACAATACTTGCTCCCATCGCCAAACGGGAAAAGAAATTTTTCGGAGCGATAGCGCAACAAATACCTATGGGAATAGAAAGCAAAATAATCAAAACGGAACTAACAAAAACAAGTTCCAACGTGGCAGGAGCTTTTGTCAAAATAACTTCCATAGCCGGCTTTTGATAAAAAAATGAACGACCGATATCGCCTTGCAAGGCATTTTTCAAAAAGCGAACATATTGTATCAAAAACGGATCATTCAGCCCCAGTTCTTCCCGCACTTTTTCCCGCTCCTCCACGGAAACAGAAACACCGGTTAATTCCCGAACAGGGTCGCCGACCTGTTGCTTAATGGAAAAACCCAAAAAGCTGACAACCAACATAACAAAAACAGCCTGCAGGCTGCGACGAAGAACAAAAGATACCATCTTTTTAACAAAACACGGGAAGAGTCGCCTCTCCCCGTATGTTTATAATTATTTTATAACCAAATCTCCAAAGTACGGAAAGTTCTGAACATTTACAATGTCTGCAATATTCATATTATCTTTTCCTGCCCAAGACAGATTTTCCCAATGCAAAGGAATAAGAGCCGCTTCATCATACAGAATCTGCTCAACCTCTTGAAGCATCTTGATTCTTTTATCTTGATTTATTTCCGACATACTAGCAAGAATCAACTGATCAACTTTCTTATTACAATAATTACCACTGTTGTACTGACCAAAACCTGAATTTTTATCAATACACATTGCTGAATATTCCGTATAGTTGGAAGAATCTTCCGTATCAGGATGCCAACCGAGCAATTGAATATCAGCAACCTGAGCATCAAATTCGTCCCAATATTGAGCCTTGGGCATGGTTTTCAAATTTACTTTAATACCAATTTTCGCCAACATCGGTACAATTGCTTCAGCAATTTTTTCATCATTTACATAACGATTATTCGGAGCAATCATAGAACATTCAAAACCTGATTCATAACCAGCTTCTTTCATCAAAGCTTTTGCTTTATTCAAATCATAACGAGGAACAAGCGTTTCTTTATATCCATCAAAACCTTTAGGACTTTGTTGTCCTGCCGCTGTTGCAGTAGCTTTCATAATTTTTTTGACGATACCTGCATTATTGATTGCATAATCAACAGCCAAACGCACCTTTGGGTTCTTAAATTCAGCACGGCGTTTTTGATTAAGCTGCAATTCAATAATTCGGCTGCCTCTCATCGTAACCATCTGCAAACCGGATTTTTTAAAAATACGATTATAGTCCTGCGGAGGAACTGGCATAATAAAATCAACATCACCGGTAAGTAAGGCGGCGGAACGAGTTGCATCGTTTTTAATAACACGCAAAATAATTTTATCTACATTCCCGTCTTTATTCCAATAATCTTTATATTTTTCAAAAACATCAACAACACCTTGTTCACGGTGAGTTACACGGTATTTTCCGGTGCCGGATTCATGTGTATTGGCAAAAGAATAATCCGTTTTAACAATAGCATCTTTAGAAAGACCTTTTTCATCTTTTCCGCTATAAAATTTACTATCCATAGGAAAAATGTAAGTTGCCATATTTAAAAGCAACGGATAAGGCTTTTTACTTTTAAGATCAATTGTATAATCATCAATAATTTTCGGTTCAGCAAAAGGTTCAAATAAGCCCTTATAATCCACACTCTTTTTTATACGTGCCAGTGTCCAAGCTACATCTTTGGCAGTAAAAGGATTTCCTGAATGAAAAGTTACACCCTTACGCAAATAAAAACGAATAGTCAGGTCATCAATTCTTTTCCATTTTGTCGCCAAACGCGGTTCAAACTCCATATTTCGTGTCCAGCGAACAAGCGGGTCAAAAACAAGATGAGCATACTGAAGCATTCCGGCTGAAAGTTGCACATACGGATCAAGCGAAACCGGATCGGCAGGCATCGCTAGCGTCAAGGTTTTTCCTTGTCCGGCAACAGCTGTCATACCGCTCAGACTAACAAAAAGTAATACCCAAAAGCCTAAAAAATATTTTTTCATAATCACCTTCTCCTGTTATAAATAAATGCAACAAACCGTTTTGTCACAATTTTCAACTATTTTTGCAGCGTTTTCAAATATTGCCGTACCGCCTGATTATGCTCTTTCAGTGTCGAACTAAATACATGTTGACCGTTTCCCTTTGCCACAAAATATAAAAATTTGTGTTTTTCGGGAAATCGTGCTGCCGTCAATGCTGCCTTACCGACCGAACAAATCGGACCGGGCGGCAAACCAGCATGTTTATATGTATTAAAAAGATTTTGCGAATCCTGCAAATTTTTTTTTGTCAGATTTCCATTAAAACTTGCTCCAAGACCGTAAATCACCGTCGGGTCGCATTGCAAACGCATTTTTATCCGCAAGCGGTTATCAAAAACTCCGGCAATTTTCGCCCGCTCCTCAGCAATCGAAGTTTCCTTCTCCACCAAAGAAGCCAAAGTAACCAAACGATAAATCCGTTTCCAATCTTCCTCTTTTTTAAACCCCGATTGCTCCCAAAAAGTTCGCAACAAACGAGCAACAATTTTGGAAGCATTTTCTTTTTCTTCGGCGGCAAAAAAATAAGTTGACGGAAACAAAAAACCTTCAGCATTTTCTGCTCGAATACCATAACGAGCAAGCAATCTTCTATTGTATACGGCATCAGCAAAATCAGACAAAGAACAATATCCGGATTTTTCCAACAATTCACCCGTTTGCCACCAAGAAAGACCTTCGGGAATAGTCAAAATATGCCGCACCGGACGACCGTTCGTAAGCAAATCTAAAACCTCTAAAGGTAATGAACCTGCCGGAATCAAAAACGCTCCAGCTTGAATTTGCCGCTCTTTTCCCGTCAAATATGCCAAAATCTGAAACCGCACAGCACTGCGGATAATTTCTTTTTTTTCCAATTTAGATGCAACGCTGCGCAATCCCTGTCCCTGACCAATCCGAAAAATCCGTTGAGAATTTATACTCGGAGCATGTAAAAAACGATACCAATCCACTCCGAAGGCAAATATTATCGCAAGAAGCACAAAGAATACAAATCGACGACAAAACCCGTACATTTTTTAGTCCTGCTTTCGCAAATCAATAACCCGTTTGGCTTTTCCCTCAGCTTTCGGCAAAGAACCAGGCTGCACAAGGTCAATTTTGGGGGTAATTAAAATTTCATCTCGAATTAAATTGGTAATTTTTGTCTGCAAACCACGCAATACACGCATATCTTCAACAAACGAATCCGCTTGCATTTCGACCTTAATCCGCATAGTTTCGACATATCCGTCCTGAATCAGCTCAATAACATAATTTTGTCCGACCTCAGGAACCGCCATCAAGACTTTTTCCACCTGCATCGGATAAATATTCACACCTTTTAAAATAATCATATCATCACAACGCCCCAAAATCCTATCCAAGCGACGATGATTGCGACCGCAAGCACACCTGCCGAAAAGAAATCGTGTCAAATCACGGGTACGGTAACGCAAAATTGGCATTGCCTCGCGGCATAAACTCGTCAAAACCAACTCGCCGATTTCACCGTCCGGCAACTGCTTTCCCGTAACAGGATCAACAATTTCCGCAATATACGCATCTTCCCAAATATGCATTCCATTTTGTGCCTGACATTCAAAAGCAACCCCCGGACCGTTCATTTCAGAAAGTCCGTAAGAATTATATGCTTTTATTCCATAAAACCGTTCAATACGCTTACGAATCTCTTCAGTATGCGGCTCTGCTCCTACAAGTGCAAGTCGCAAAAATAAATCTTTTGGTTCAATTCCAAAATCCTGCATACAAGTTGTCAAATATAAAGCATAAGACGGTATAATATGAACACAACTCACTTGAAAATCATGTAATAATTTCAACTGCCGTCTACTGTTTCCTGCTCCTGCAGGGATAGTTAAACACCCCAACCTCTCTGCTCCATAGTGCATACCTAGTCCACCGGTAAACATACCGTAGCCTGACATATTTTGAAAAACATCATCAACACGCATTCCGACCATATACATACAACGAGCCATCAAATCAGCCCAAGTATTAAGGTCGTTATAAGTATATAAAACAGCAGTCGGATTTCCAGTTGTACCGGAAGATGCGTGCATACGAACAACTTGCGACATCGGTACAGTCAAAAGACCGGCAGGATATTGATTTCGCAAATCATCTTTAACAGTAAAAGGAAGGTTTTTTAAATTTTCCAAAGAAAAAGTATGCAAATCGCCACAATCTTGCAAAGCATTTTTATAAAACGGCGTACAAGAAATGCGTTCTAAAATTCCACGCAAACGAATTTCTTGCAAAGAACAAATTGCATCATTTGAAAGCGTTTCATTTATATCAAAAAATTCCATTGCATTTCCATTTTTTAAATTATATTTTTCTCTGTTTTAAACTAATTAATTCCGCTTTCGGACGGATAAGCCACTGAAGTAAGATTTTCAAAAGCCGTAAATCGACTTAAATAAGCCAATTCAACCTTACCTTGCGGACCGTTTCTATGTTTTTCAATAATGACTTCGGCTATACCTTTTAGCGGATTATCTTCTTTCTTATTATAAACTTCATCTCGATATAAAAAGAGAATCAAATCAGCGTCTTGTTCTATTGCTCCCGATTCACGCAAATCAGATGCCATAGGACGTTTATTAGGTCTTTCCTCCGCCTTTCGATTAAGCTGTGCAAGTGCAATAACAGGCAAATCTATTTCTTTTGCAAGAGCTTTTAATGTACGAGAAATTTCAGAAATTTCCTGTTCACGTGAATCAATTCTTCTGCTGGCATGCATAAGTTGTAAATAATCAACAATTACAAGACCGATATTTCTTTCTTTTTTTAATCGTCTACACTTGGAACGCATTTCTAATGTACCAAGGGCTGGAGTATCATCAATATAAATCGGTGCAAAGCTCAAAGCATCTGCAGCAGTAAGAAGATTTTTCCAATCATCATCATTCAAATTCCCGTTTCGCAATTTAGATAAATCAACTTTTCCCCAAGAACAAAGCATTCGCATAACAAGCTGTTCCATTGACATTTCAAGAGTAAAAATTGCAGTCGGAACTTCATGCAAAATAGCTGCACGCAAGGCAACATTCAAAGCGAATGCGGTCTTACCCATACCCGGTCGTCCGGCAACAATAATCAAATCTGTTGGCTGAAATCCGGCAGTCAACTCATCCAACTTATCATAAGAAGTCGGCACACCGGTAATCATATTTTTATTTTTAGCCCGCTCCGTCAGCTTGCTAAAAATACGTCCCACAATATCTTTACTGCTCACATAGGCAGCCTGATTTTTAGCTTCAGCGATGGCAAAAATTTCTTTTTCGGAATGATCAAGTAAATCATCAATTTTTTCTCCCGCCTCAAAACAACGGGAAAGAATTTCGGAAGATGAGGTAATTAAACGGCGACGAATAGATTTTTCTCGTACGATCTCGGCATGAAAAGAAAAATTTGCCGCACTGACAACAGCACTCGAAAGAGATGCCAAATATGAATAACCGCCTGCCGCCTCAAGATTTCCCTGTTTTTGCAACTCCTCGCTTACCGTTAACAAATCAACTGGACGGCTCAAACGAAACAACTCAACAAAAGCATCAAAAATAATTCGATGAGCAGGAGAATAAAAATCCTCCGAACTCAACATATCAATAAGCGTATTAAGAATTTCGTTACGAAGAAAGACACCGCCTAAAACTGCTTGCTCCGCTTCAATATTTTGGGGAGGAAGTTTTTGCAACAAATCCGCCGATGCCCGTTTCAGAACATCGACGGATTGTTCATTTTTATTAGGAAATACAGGCTTATTGCCCGAATTACTCATTTGTCTGCTCTGTTTCAACATCCTCAACGGTTTCTTCAACGGATTTTTCGATCTGTCCGCCAAATTTCACGACCTGCACATTTATACTGCTATCAACATCTTGGTGTAACTTAACTTTTACTTCAAATTCACCCAGAGTACGAATCGGATTTTCCAACACCAATTTCCGTCGATCAATTTCCACACCCTGCTCAAGCATAGCATCAGCAATATTTGCCGCGGTAACGGAACCGTACATCTTATCGCCTTCACCAACACGGACTTCCAAACGAACAACCAACCCGTTAATCTTATCAGCCAAAGACTGAGCCTGTGAACGCAATACATCCATTTTTTGTTGCAGTTTTTTCCGCTCCAATTCAAAAGACCGCAAATTCGCTGCTGTTGCTGTCATAGCAAGACCTTGTGGAACAAGATAGTTCCGACCATAACCGCCTTTCACCTCAACCAAATCGCCTAAGCGACCAAGATTTTCAATATCGGCCCGTAAAATCAATTTCATTTTCTCTTCTCCTGGATGCTAAACACTTTTTTTCAGCACTTCAGAACTGTGAGTTGCCGTATAAAACATAAGAGCCATTTGCCGAGCACGTTTGATTTCAGTCGTTAAACACCGCTGATGATAAGCACAAGTACCCGTTACGCGACGAGCAACAATTTTTCCCCGTTCCGTAACAAAATCATTTAAAATTTCCGGGTGTTTATAATTTAAAGGAACATCTTTATTTTCACAAAAACGACAATATTTTCTACGCGGAGCGACTTTTTTCTTAATATTCATGTCTATTTCTCCTTTTCAGTTTCAAGCCGAACAGTAACAAATTTAAAAATATCTTCGTTATTGCGAATATTACGTTCGAGTTCGGCGATATTTTTGCCCATTGTTTCAAACTCAAGACGAATATAATATCCACGAGTAAATTTTCTGACTGGATACGCCAAGTTTTTAGTTCCCCAATCATCGACCATAACCATTTTTCCGCCGTCACGCTCAATAATTCCCGTAAGGGTCGTAACAACTTCTTGCCTTTGCTCTGTCCCGAATTCAGGACTTAACAAAAGCAAAACTTCATATCTGTTTCCCATAAAACCTCCTTATGGACATCAGGCCTTCGACAGATACGCTTTTAAATATCTTCGAAAGCAAGGTAAAAAGGCAAATTACAAATCGCTTCCTTTCCTGTCAACAAATTTTTACAGTTTTTTTACACTACGATTTAAAAACAGCATATAAACTTTAATAATCTTCCTTGTATCTTTTCAAACAAACAAAATTTCCCATTAAAACAACCGCTCTTGTTACCTATATAAAATCTGTCACAACACCCTGCAATCGATACAAAATTTTACAAAATAAATTTACCGAATTTGACAAGCTACAATTCAAAGAGTATTGGATTTGCCGAAACAAAAGCGACAAGAAATAAATACAAAGCTTTACAATGAATACAAAAACATTTTTTCTTTTTTATTTTAATAATACAATTTATATGCAAAAGTAATCACTTCTATTCATAATTATAAAAAAATGAAAAACTATACACAAAAACTAAAGCAAAAATATTCTATAAGCCTTCTTTACTTTATTCTATTCTATAATATAATATCATTTTTTATATATCACACACCTCTTTTTAAATATATACTTAATAATGTTGACTACATAAGCTTTGGTGGCATTATCATCATAACAAGCTGCATAATCGCTTTTTTAAGTATTCATATTCTATTTTTTACTTTTCTTTCTTTTATACACAAATCTCTTATTCAATTTTTTTCATCTATATTTTTTATTTGCAATTCTATCGCCTTTTATTTTTCCAAAAACTATAATGTATTTTTTGACAAAACAATGATGGGTAACTTTTTAAATACAGATATAAATGAAGCAACTGAACTTTTTAGTATCAAAATAATTTTTTATCTATTTTTTTTCGGTATTCTTCCAAGTATTTTATTCTACAGATTTAAAATAACGGATACAAAATTTATAAAAAAAATAAAAATTATCGGCATCACAATTATTTTAATTATAAGCTGGTCATTTATCACCTCCAGTTCATGGCTTTGGTTTGATAAACACTCTAAGCATTTAGGAGCATTAGTTCTTCCCTGGTCATATTCTATAAATTTATTACGCTATAAAATACAATCAATTCCGCAAGAAAAACCGCAACTTCTTTCAGATTTAAAATTCAAAAACGACAAACCTACTCTTATTGTCCTCGTTATCGGAGAGGCTTCCAGAAAAGCAAATTATTCTTTGTATGGATATGAAAAAAATACAAACAGACTCCTTTCCAAACAAGAGAGTTTAACAGTTCTAAATGCAGAATCATATGCCACATATACAACGGCTTCCATAAAATGTATGCTCTCACATCAAGGTTCTAAAACCGGATTAAAAGCCTATGAAAATCTACCTTCCTACTTAAAGCGGTTTGGCGTAAAAGTTTTATGGAGAACTGACAACTGGGGAGAACCAGACATTGATGTTGATATTTATGAAAATAAAGAACAAATCAAAAAAGATTGTAAAAAAAACTGCGAAAGACTAAATTACGATGAAGTACTTTTATATAATTTAGAAAAACAAATACAAAAATTAAACGGTAACAAAACATTTGTCGTTCTTCATCAACACGGTTCTCACGGTCCTTTGTACTGCAAAAAATATCCAAAAGAATTTGAATATTTTACTCCCACCTGTCAAAGTGTCGAACTGCAAAAATGCTCTCAAGAAGAACTGATAAACGCCTATGACAATACAATTTTATACAACGATTATTTTTTAAACTCTTTAATTGAAATATTAAAAAAAGAAAAAAAACGAGTTGCAATGTTATATATAAGCGACCACGGAGAAAGTTTAGGAGAAAACGGATTTTATCTACACGGAACTCCAAAATCCATAGCTCCGAAATATCAATATGAAATACCATTTTTCGTATGGACAAATAAAGAATTTAGAAACGATACTCAGCTCAAACAAGTACAGAAAATATATACCCAAGATTATATTTTCCATTCTATATTAGGAGCTTTTAACGCTAGTTCTAAAGACCATAAACAACAATTTAATATTTTCGAGATAAAATAAAATGAAAAAATACATAAAACAAGCTTTTTCCATAAAATTTCCAAAAATTTTCTTAACAATTATGCTCATTATTTTTTTATCTTCTGCATTTTATCCTACAGATAAAAATTTTTATTTAAACGAAAGAAAACCAAATGCCCCCAAGATAGCACGTTTAACAGAAGATTATATTCGATTTATAAATAATGGCCTGCAAGTTATGTTACCTATTGTATTAAAAGACCCTATCGGTATTATACAAATGATCAATGTCAGCATAATAACAACAGCTGCGACACAAGGACTGAAAGAAATTTTAAATGATGTAACAGTTTTTTCTATAAGACTGGGAGAACGACCGTCTGGAAAAAGTAAAAATATGCCAAGCGGACACTCGTCAATGGCATCATGCGGACTGTATTTTGTCGCCAGACGATACGGTTATAAATGGCTTTTTCTTCTTATTCCAATTTTATTTCTTACAATGTATACCAGATTTGTTTTTGATGCACACACAATCAGTGCAACAATAGCAGGAGCAAGTCTTGGACTATTTTGTGCCGCACTATGTACTTCAAAATTTAAGAAAAAAGAAAAGCCGCCTCAAGAACAAAAAGACAAAATTATAAATTCATAAATAAAAAAAGCACACTAACAAAGCGTGCTTTTTACATTTAACTACACCATACTACACTCGTGATAAATATTCACCTGAACGAGTATCAATTTTTAATTTTTCACCGATTTCAATAAAAAGCGGAACTTGCACAACCAATCCGGTTTCCATTGTAGCCGGTTTGGACGCACCACTCACGGTATCACCTTTTAAGCCGGGATCGGTTTGCGTTACTTCCAGCTCAACCGAAGGCGGCAGTTCCAAACTAATCGGCTTTCCTTCATAAAGCATCGCTTGTACACTCATTCCATCTTTCAAAAATCCGGCATTTGCCCCAACAACATCAGAAACAATTTCCAACTGTTCATAACTGGTCATATCCATAAAAATAAATTTTTCACCGTCATGATAAAGATACTGAATTGTCCGACTTTCCAAATCCGGCTGATCAAATTTCATTCCCGAACGAAAATTCTGGTCTTGCACGCCTCCTGTCAGCAAATTGCGATATTTTGTTTTCATAAACGCCCCGCCTTTACCCGGTTTGTAATGCTGACATTCCAAAATCTCACAAGGAGCACCGTCCACTGTTATTTTTTTTCCTTTTTTAAACTCAGCCGTAGAAATCATAAATCCTCCAAAAATTGATAAATAGCCTGTACTGCAAGTGCATAACCCATTAAACCGAATCCGGCAACAACCCCCACACAAGCGGAAGCAATCAAGCTCGTATGCCGCAGCTCATTGCTTCGACCGTAAATATTTGTCAAATGCACCTCAACGCACGGAATTTTTATCCAACGCAAACAATCAGCAAGTGCCAAGCTGGTATGTGTCAACGCCCCAGCATTAAGAATCAATCCATCAACCTTATCTCGCCACGCCTGCTCCAAGCGGTCAATCAACTCGCCTTCATGATTCGACTGAAAAATCGTCAGTTCCGCTTCTTGAACAGGTAGAGTACAAAAACGACGAATTTTTTCAGATAAACAATTCATATCTTCGCTGCCGTACAATTCAGGCTCACGTACTCCGAGATATGCCAAATTCGGTCCGTTTACAATCAAAATCCTCATTTCTTTTCCTTTACCAACATTCCAAAAAAAGTCATAATGCCGTCATGAAAAATACGACTTCAAAATCACACGATAAAAAAGACCAAACCGTTCGAAAAACGCTCAGCATACAAAAAACAAAGCCGACCTTGTCCGTGAGCGAAATCATTCTCGAACAAACCGTCTATTTGCAAAATCAAATATTTATTCCCAATGCTCCGCAAATTTTGCTGGCAGGACGCTCCAATGTCGGCAAATCATCTTTGCTCAACTGTCTTGCCGGTCGCAAAAAACTTGCCAAAACTAGCTCCGTCCCGGGAAAAACCCGCAGCCTTAATTTTTATCGGGTCGAGCCGTACGGATTTTATCTCGTTGACCTGCCTGGTTACGGCTACGCTCGCTGCTCCAAACAAGAACGCGACAGCTGGGCAAAACTCATCAACACCTACTTGCAAAAATCGAACTCTATCCGCTTGGCAGCCGCTTTACTTGATTGCCGCCTTTCACCGCAACAACTAGACCAAGAACTGGTCACCTATATGCACCAAAACCACATTCCGCTGCTTGCCATACTGACAAAAAGCGACAAAAGCAAACAAGCTGACAAAATGAAAATCAAAAACCTCTGGGCAAATATTTTAGAAAAAAACCAGCCGATTATCTTTTTTTCCAGCAAAACGGGACAAGGCAAAAAACAGTTTTGGGAGCAAGTCGCACAGGCATTAAATATTTTGCCTGCAAATAAAAATACACCTTCGGAAGCCAGTTCACAAAAAAATGCCTAATCTGTATTTTGCCAAATTAGATTTTTTTCTACCCGAAAATCAAGTTTTGCCAACATTTCTTTTGCCGATCCTTTTTCCTGCAAAACAAAATTTGGCATAATTTCCAAAAGCGGCACCAAAACAAATGCCCGCTCGTGCAAACGGGGATGCGGCAATTCACATTGAGCCGTTCTACAAGTCAAATCACCGAAAACAAGCAAATCAAGATCAATGGTTCTCGGTCCATACCGCTCATTTCGCACCCGTCCCTGCTCATTTTCAATCTGCAAAAGTCGCTGCAAAAAATCGCTTGATGTTTGCAACCCATCACAAAACAAAGCAAAAACCTGATTGGCGAACCAATCTTGATTCGTTACAAGCTGCGGTTCGGTATAATAAATTGAAGAAGCAACAAAACCGCTTACACCCGGCAACACCTGAATTTTTTTAGCCGCAAGGGCAAGCTCTTCTTCCCGATTGCCAAGATTTGAACCGGCACCGACCAAAACAAGCCGTTTATTTTTATTCATCACCGCCGAATTCTTCTATCCAATTTTCCAAAATACCGACAATCTGACGGGCTTGTTTAGCGGAAGAAATATTAAATTTCGACTGCTGAGAAAAGTTTCCGTTGCGTTTTTGATAGCGTCCGACCCTAAATTTAACCGGACCGAAATCTCCGCTTTTGACATCAAATTCCTGAAAAGCGAACATTATTGTTGTCCACACTCCTTTTGTCAGCACTTCTTTTCGTAACTGTTTGACTTTTTGCGTACCATCTTCATCTGTCCAGTCAATGCTGATTTCGTCAATCGTACTTGCCATTTTGCCCTCCGATTATTTTTCAAACTGTTCTGTCCGCAACATAACCAGCGTACAGGCGTTGATTGTTTCAATCTTGGCAGCTGCAAAAGCAGCCTGCATTTTTTCCGATTCCGTTCCCGGATTAAAAATCACCCGATTGGGACGCAAAGCAAGAATATCATCAATCATCGTCTCACCTCTTTGCGAATTAACATACAACGTTATGCTATCAACTTTTACCGAAACATCTCGCAATGTCGGACAGGTAGCAATTCCATCTATTTCCTTATAAGTCGGATGAATCGGAATAACCGTATGCCCGTATTCACGCAACAGATTTTGTGCTTTATTTGAATACCGGTCCTGTTTCGGACTTGCTCCCACAACAACAACCGTTTCTTTTGCCATTTTTCCTCCGCCTCAATCCAATTTTTTATTTGCAACATCATGCGAAATCCGTGCAGTTTAAAAAAGCATATAAATATGTCAATAAAAACCGACAAACCACCAATTACAAATTCTCAATTTTCAATTCTTTACACCCAAACAAGATGTAGCTACTATCCTTTTTTTCAAAAAACACTCAAACACAAATACGGTCAACAATATGTGGGAAACCCTGCAAACAATCAAAGAAGCTCTTCCTTATTTACTAAGCGGCATTCCAGTTACAATGGCCATTGTCTCGGTCGCGATGCTGACCGGGCTTTTACTCGGCATTCCGCTTGCAGTTTTACAGGTGTACGGCAATAAAAAAATCGCTTTTCTCGCCTCTTGTTATATCTGGTTTTTTCGGGGCGTGCCGATTTTGGTCTTGCTTTTTTTATTTTATTTCGGGCTGTTTTCTCTGTTTAATCTCAATCTTTCGCCGTTTACCGCCTCGTGGGTTGTACTCGGACTTTGCACCGCCGCCTACCAATCCCAAATTTTTCGGGGAGCAATTTTATCTTTGTCTCAAGGTCAGTTTAAAGCTGCCAAAGCCCTCGGAATGAGCGATTTTCAAGCCATACAAAACATCATTTTGCCACAAGCAATACGACTTGCTCTGCCTGGCTGGTCAAACGAATACTCCATCGTTCTCAAAGATTCGGTAGTGGCGTTCGTTTTGGGAACAACAGAAATCATGGCACGAACGCATTTTGTCGCCTCAAGGACTTACGAACATTTACCGCTCTACATTACGGCAGCAATTTTTTATTTTATTCTGACTTGGATCGGAGTAAAAATTATCCTACTCATAGAAAAAAAATTTCATATTCCGGGCTACAGCTTATCGCAATAACAATTTAAAGGATATTTATGACAAACTGCGTCTTACAGACCGCTCATCTTTTTAAAACATTGGGCGGAAAACAAATTCTCAAAAACATCTCACTTGCCACCCGAAAAGGCGAACTCAAAGTACTGATCGGACCTTCTGGCGGCGGGAAAAGTACACTTTTGCAATGTCTTAACTGTCTACTCATTCCCGATCAAGGCGATATTTTTTTAAACGGACAAAAAGTTAATTTTCGCAGCAAAAAAGAACTCAATCTTTTTCGACAAAAAGTCGGTATGATTTTTCAGGATTTCAATCTTTTTGACCATCTCAATGCGGAACAGAATATTACTATCGCCCTTCGCAAAGTCAAAAACAAAACCCGAAAAGAAGCCACCTATCTGGCACACAAAGAACTGGAACAAGTCGGGCTGCGAGACAAAGCCGAACTTTATCCGGCGGAACTTTCGGGCGGACAAAAACAGCGGATTTCGATAGCCAGAGCACTTGCTATGCAGCCGGAAGTCCTGCTGTTGGACGAACCGACTTCCGCACTTGACCCTGAACTGGTCGGCGAAGTTTTGCAGGTTATCCGCAATCTGGCTCAAAACGGAATGACTATGATTATGGCAACGCACCAGATGAATTTTGTCCGCTCGCTGGCAGACGAAATTTATTTTATGCAACAAGGCGAAATCATCGAATGCAATACTCCACAAACATTACAGACCGAAAGCGACGACTCGACCCGCACTCGCAATTTTTGCGATTCATTAAGCGATTTTAAGGACGGACAGTGAACACGCTTTTTCTTTTTTCCCAAGCCCTGCCTGCATTTAACAAAGGACTTCTCGCAAGCCTTTTAGTCATTTTTCCTTCAGCTTTTTTCGGATTGCTGCTCGGTATTTTGCTTGGAACAGTACGAGTGTACGGCGGTCGCCTGCCGTCTTTAATTGCAAACGCCTATGTTTCCCTTTTTCGAGGCACGCCGCTTGTTATCCAGCTTATGATTTTATATTTCGGTCTTCCCAATATCGGCATTTATTTATCGCCGTATATGGCTGCCACACTTGGATTTATTTTGTGCAGTGCCGCCTACCACAGCGAATATGTACGGGGAGGATTTCTGTCGGTAAAAAAAGGACAGTTCTTGGCGGCAAAAGCACTTGGAATGACAGGTCTACAAACAATAACAAGCATCATTTTACCGCAGGCTCTCAGAAACGCCTTTTCCGGTTGCAGCAACGAAATCATCTATCTTATCAAATATTCCTCACTCGCCTACATCGTTACTTTTATAGAACTGACAGGCGAAGCAAAAAATCTAGCAACCACAACTTTTCGTTTTACGGAATCATTTACAATTATCGGAGTTTATTACCTTGTACTGGTAACACTCGCCACTTGGTTTTTTCATTTTTTACAAAAAAAATTGGCATTGCCCGGTTTTGGTAACCACTCTTAATAAAAATAAAATGACCAACAATCCTTTTAAAGGGCTGAAAATTACCCCGAAAAACCAAAAATCCGCAGATACAAATTTAAAAGACAAAATACATCTTTCCCCCCAAAAGACTTTTTTGGAAAAGCAGGATTTTGCTTATTTTTCCCAAATAATGTCCAGTGTAAAACCGCTCAAAGAACAAAACAAAAAAATTACGAATCCTACGCCTCCTACTTTTAAAAAACGTCCTGAAAATACAGTCAAACTATTTCATTTTGAAACCGAAATAAAAGACGATTTTTTATGCGGACAGTTACACGGACTTGACCCCCAAAAATTTCGTATGCTCAAAAACGGCGATTTTCCAATCGAAAATCGACTGGATATGCACAAAATGACAACGACAGAAGCATACGCTAAACTCTTGGATACGCTCAAACAGGCTTACCGCCAAAAGAAACGCCATATTTTGGTACTACCAGGCAAAGGAAACAATTCACCGCTGGGAATTGGCATTTTAAGAGAAGAACTACCTAATTGGCTGACAAAAGAACCGCTTAATCATATAGTACTTGCCTTTTGTTCGGCACAATCTCGACACGGAGGTTCGGGAGCCGTATATATTTTGTTACGAAAATATAAAGAACTGGACGACAAAAAAATCAACTGGCACAAATCAACATTACTTTTTTAAATTTATAAACGAAATTTTAATCAAAAAGAAACTCATACTCAAATCAATACATTCTAAATAAAATAAGTTACTATAATTTTATATATTTTTTAAAGGAGAAAACAATGGGATTTTTTTCAAACTGGAAAAAGAAACGAGTATCTCAATCCGAAAATACAAAAAAACAAAACCAAATAATCGAGCAATCCGCCGACTGGCGAACCAAACTCAAAACAGAACTTACAAAAGATACACCACAACTCAGTGTTTGGCTTTCGCACATTTTAAACGGTATCGACAAAAAAGGCGACGAACTGTGGCAACGAATTGAATTTTTGTTACAAAATTTAAATATCAACGAAAACGAAATCCAAAAATTTATCGACACATTTTCTACGTGGCTAGACGAAATGGACTACGAACTGGTGGACGAATTTCGCTCAGAACTGCAATACCGTCTGACTCTTGCTTTGGAACTAGAAGACGAAGAAGACGAGCGAGACCGCCTGTTTCTCAAACTTTCCGAAGGAATCAGCAAAACCAGAGAACTGCTTTCTTTACATATCGACCAACTGCTCTCGTTTAACAATAATTTTGACGATAAATTTTGGGACGAATTTGAAGAAATCCTGATTATGGCTGATGTTGGCTACTCCGCAGCCCAAGAGTTAAGAAAACGCCTGAGCGAAAAAATCTGTAAACAAAAACTACCTGACAGTGAAAATTTTAAAGAATTACTCAAACAGGAACTAATAACGATTTTTCCCAAGCAGCCTGAAGCAATCCGACAAAAGCCCGAAATTGTGCTGGTCGTAGGAGTCAACGGTGCGGGCAAAACAACAACCATTGCTAAACTCGCTCACCGCGAAATTTTACAAGGCAAAAAAGTTTTACTAGCTGCGAGTGATACCTTTCGGGCAGCAGCAATAGAACAATTACAAATCTGGAGTAAACGGATTGGAGCGGGATTTTACGCAAAAACACACGGCTCCGATCCGGCAGCAGTGGCTTTTGAAGCACTCGATTTGGCAGAAAAAGACGGCTACGACATCATCTTTATCGACACAGCCGGTCGTATGCAGACCAAAGTCGGACTGATGGAGGAACTCGGCAAAATATTTCGCGTTATTCAAAAGAAAAATTCAAACGCTCCGCACCGCACGCTGCTTGTTTTAGACGCAACAACAGGACAAAACGCTTTGTCACAAACAGAACTTTTTTCCAAAGTCGCTCCTGTCAGCGAAATCATACTAACCAAGCTGGACGGCACGGCAAAAGGCGGAGTCATAGTCGGCATTGCCCTTCAATACGGCATTCCAATTTCTTTTATCGGACTGGGTGAACAAATGGACGACTTGCGACCGTTTTCCGGTGCGGATTTTGCGGCGGCACTTTTACATTAAAGTTTTTTAAAAAATAGCCGATTATATTTTTTGCAGAATACCGACAGTTTCAAACATTTGTTTACACAACCTGCCACAAACTGCATAACAATTTTATCTTTTTCCAAACAGGAGGAAACCATGAACAGCGGAATAATCAGTAAAGAAGCATTTGGTGCGGCTGTCGTCAGCCAAACACTTAATAATCTAAACAATACCCAAAACCGACCCGCACCGGTTGATAAAGAAAGTTTCGGTGCAGCGGTCGTCAGTCAAACACTTGATAATCTAAACAATACCCAAAACCGACCCGCACCGGTTGATAAAGAAAGTTTCGGTGCAGCGGTCGTCAGTCAAACACTTGATAACCTCAACAACAATTCCTCTACTTATAACGGTGCAGATTATCAATTCCAAAAAGATGTCTTATCAGCAGCGTATAACGGCAAAGGTACGATTGTTGACACCAACGCCGATTAAATATGCCCAAAGTAATTCGGCACTTTTGCAGTGCTGAATTACTTTTTCGCTAAAAAATAACCGGAAAATCCCACAAAAAGAATATTAACCAGCCATGCTCCCAGCCACGGCGGAATAATTCCATGTTCGCCAAGTCCTGTAAAAAATACAAACAAAGAATAGTAGCAAAACATAGAAAATACGCCGCCCAAAACGAGTAAATATATATTACCGATTTTTTTCAAAAAAGCCATACCGCTGAAAATTAAAGCAAAAATAGAAAATGCGTAAGAAACCCGCCCGTACAAAGCCGTTTTCAACCATTCCACATTTGAACCTGCCGCTTCTAGTTGAGAAACTGCCAAAACCAAATCAGGCAACGACAAGAGTTCCAAATACCGTTTCAAATCAAGAACCTGAAAACTCTTAAATTCTGTTGTAAACGGATACGCCACTTCAGCTTTATGTTCACTGACAAACAAATCGGGACGAAAAATATCGACGTCAAAAAGCACCCATTGCTCATTTTGCACCACAAAGGATTTTGCTTTTACAATTTTTTCAACCTCATCTTGTCCGCGTAAAAAAACGATTTGAATATTTTTACCTTTATTTTCAACAATATACGCCTGTTCAATATGAACATACATCTCCCCTTCCCGAAACCAGATATCATCAACAACCGTTCCCTGTACGGAAGTTTTTTTCACCTGTTGCTGCCAAATAACCGTACTTTTTTCACTTCCCCACACGCTCAGCACATCGCTAATAAAAAGCTGCACCCAGGACAGAATAAAAGCATAAACACAAAAGAAGAAAACAACTTTAGAAAAAGAAATTGCGCCTGCCTGCAAAGCAAGCAACTCCATATTTTGTCGCATAAGACCTAGTTGAATAAGAGCAGCAAGCAAAATAACCGCAGGAAAAATCTGAGAAACGATATATGGAATTTTATAAATAAAAAAAAGAATCATTTCTCGTATCATTCCTGATTCTAAAAATCTATCTAAAAATTCAAATACATCAATCAATAAATAAATACCTATACCGACACTTAACATTAAAAAAAGATAAAATAGATTTTGTTGTAATAGATAGCGATGTAAAATTTTCAATCTCATTTTTCCGTCCTCATTTTTTGCAAGTGAGCACGACCATGTGTAACTCGCCACATTCCCAAGAAAAAAAGCACAGAAAAAATTACCGCCGAAAACCAAATCCCGACAGGCGGCGTAAACGAACCGGTCTGTCCCAAAGTCTCGCCCAAAGAAAAAAACAAATTGTACAGTAAAAAACCGCCCAAAGAAACAACGATGCCGTTTTGACGACGAAGACCTTGAAAAAGAAGGGCAAGCGGCAAGGAAACGCAACCCAAAATCAAACAGGAAAACGGTCGAGCCAATCGCTTATGAATTGCAAGTGAAATTAAAATCGGATCTTTTGCCACTGTGTTTTCTTTTTCTCCTCTTGCAATTTGCAAAAGCTGAACAAAAGACAAACATTCAATGCCACCATGCCAGGATTCCGTTTCACCAAGCCAATGAGCGATTTTAATCCGCACCCGATATTCATCAAAACCAGAAACCAACGAATCATTGCCTTTTTGTTGATACAAGGTTCCGTTTTTCAACAAAAAATACAGCTCGCCTTTTTCTTTATCGGTATAAATTTGTCCGTTTGGAGCAACAACCGTAATCAACCCTTCCTGCTTCGTTTGCAAAAAAAGGTTGCGAACACTTTTGTCTTGAGAATCAACACTGCGAACAAAAATCGTCGTATCCGGAAAATCCCGATTAAAAACACCGGGCTGCAATGCAATCTGTGCCTTATTTTTGGCGATTTCCAAAATGGTTTGATTAAAATTTTTCATGCCCCACGAAATTCCGTACATCGAATTGGCAAGAGCCAAAAAACTAACAACCGAACAAAAAATCAATAACGGCAAAAATAAATTCCACGGTGAAATTCCGCTCGCCCCAAGAGCTGTAATTTCCCTATCCCTTCCCATTCGCGAAAATGCCAAAAACACACTAAGCATACATACAACAGGCAAAATCAAATCAAGCAAAAACGGTGCGAAATAAACAAGCAAATTACCAATGTCCGCCAAAGCAGCCTGCTGCCCGATAAGAAGCGTTTTTAATTTAAAAAGTCGCCCAATCATCAGCATCGACAAAAGAGTCGTTAAAGACACCATGAAAAGAGACAAAATTTCTTTAAGAATTTCGCGTTGTAAAATCATTGCAAATCGTTATTTTTCAATTCGGAAAAAACCTGACTCAAATACAATCCCTGCTTCGGATCAAGGTCAAAACGAAACGACGCCTCGTCAAGCAAAACGGAAAGAGGTTTTCCGCCGTCCAAATTTTCTTTTACCCACTCAAAGGCATTTGCAGCTTTTTGTCCGGGAGGAACAAGGGTATTCATTTTTCTCCTCACTTTTTTCTTGCAAGTAACAAAGGCTTTTTATATCTTGCCTTATTCGTGCTTTTGTTCGTGTTTTTACACGAATTTTACTTACAACGGGTTTATAATGAATATTTTCGACACAATCATTTTCGCCATCACGAAAGAACAAACACTATTTCCAATTTTATTTGTCATAACCGACCACGATATACATAAAAAAACAGTACACTTCAACTTACAAAATCTGCTTAACTTCGTTCGCTTTTTTGGAGTTTCTTTTTTTTTCATATTTCTGGCAATCAAAATTTTTATCAAAATACTGTCCAAAATAATACTCTTGCCTTTTAAAATATACCAACCGGCGTTTTTCTTACCTTTTTTGTGTCAAATTTATCATCGTCAAACAGACTATTAAAGGACAATCCAAATTGAATAGCACCGATTTTGAAGCCAAACTTAACACCCACCCGTATAAAACAATTTTTTCACTTTCCTGGCCGCTAATTTTAATGATGTGTGGCAATTTCCTGATTGGCTTTGTCGATGTCTGGGTTGCCGGACAAATCAGCAAAGAAGTACAGGCGTGTATGGGCATAATGACACAGCTTTTTTTATCTTTTGTCATCATCGCCTCGGCACTAGCAAACGGCAGCATCGCCGCCATAAGTCAATCAATCGGAGCAAAACTATTTTTACGAGCCCACCGCTATGTTGGACTGGGACTTCTTTGTGGAGCAGCTTTCGGACTTTTTATTTTTATACTGGGACTTGTAACCCAAAAACTTTTACTTGATTTACTGCATATTCCGGCAACAATTCGTCCGATTGCCGCCTACTTATTTAAAATATATTTATACATTATTCCGGCAAATTATCTTCTTATTCTTTGTAGTGCTTTTTTTCGTGCCTACAAAGAAGTTTTATTTCCGCTCTATATTACAACCTTTGTTTGTATTTTAAATATAATAGGAGATTTAGGACTGGGACTAGGTTGGTTTGGTATGCCAAATTTAGGCTACAAAGGTCTTGCCTGGAGTACTTTTTTATCCATACTCGGCGGTACATTATTCAGTATTATCATATTGATAAAAAAAGGAATGATTAACAAAAAAAGTTTTGCACCAAAAAAATGGAATAAAAATGCTTTTCCTTATTTAGTACATGTTGCATGGCCTTCAGCTTCTTTACAACTTGCTTGGCAACTTGCCTATATGGTTCTTTGGGCAATTGTTGCTGCACTTCCATACAATAATATCAACTCTCTTGCCGGAATGAGTGTAGGAATGAGAATAGAATCGATGCTTTTTCTACCAGGAGCAGCATTTAGTCTTATTTGTTCAATTTTAGTCGGACATTATCTGGGTGCAGGACAAAAAGAAGCTGCAAAAAATATCGGATATAAAATTATGCTTATTGGAATAATTTTAGTTACTATACTTGGAATTATACTTTGGATATACAGAGAATCTGTTGTTACTTTTATTTCTCCACAAAAAGAAGTACAACTTATTGCCATTGAATATCTTCGCTACAATATGCTGGCTCTTCCTTTTATGCAGATAACACTGACAATCGGCGGTGCTTTTACAGGAGCCGGAGCAACTTTCTATCAAATGACGACTATCAGCGGTACGGTATGGTTTGTCCGCTTGCCGCTGGCTTGGTTAATGGGACATATTTTATTTTGCTCCGCCACGGGAGTGTGGATTTCCATGCTCATTTCCCAGCTCGTTCAATGTGCAATCTCGGCTTATTTTTATCATTACGCCGACTGGCCGCGATTTAGCATGAAAAATAAAAAATAATTTACTGCTTGCAACAAGCAACGAGCTTTTGCAAAAGAAAAAACTTGATAAAAAATCTAAATAGTATTATTTCTCAACTTGCTTTTTAGTACTTGTAAATATAGGAGTTTTTTATGACAAAACAAAAAGCTGCAAGTTGTGCAGCCTCGCTTATTTCAACAAGCGAAACGGCACCAGATAAACAACAGGTTGTTCTCAACCATAAACAACAGGAGAAAAATATGATTCAAGCTGGAACAAAAGCCCCTGATTTTGAAGCGTCAATTTTTTACCAAGGCGATTTCAAAAAGGTTAAACTTTCTGATTACCTCGGAAAATGGGTTGTTTTGTGCTTTTATCCGGGCGACTTTACCTTTGTTTGTGCAACGGAAATTTCAGCAATCGCTGAAAAATATTCCGATTTTCAAAAGCTCAATACTCAGGTTTTATCCGTCAGTACAGACAGTATTTTTGTTCACAAAATGTGGGTTGAACAGGAACTGAGCAAAATGACTTCAAGCAAAACCATTCCTTTCCCGATGCTTTCAGACGGCGGCGGAAAAATCGGAAAAATATATGGTGTATACGATGAAGAAGACGGAGTTGACATTCGCGGACGCTTTTTAATTGACCCCGAAGGTACCATTGTCGGCTACGAAATTTTGACCCCGCCGGTCGGCAGAAATGTTTTTGAGACCCTGCGACAAATAGAAGCATACCAAAATGTTCAGGCAGGCAAAGGTATCGCCCCAGCTGGCTGGAAACCAGGAAAAGCATTTTTGCAACCCGGACCTGCCCTTGTCGGTAAAGTTTGGGAAAATTGGAAAGTCGAACAGGCTTTTAACTAAAAAATAAAATGCCGAAGATTTTCACTTCGGCATTTTTTATAAAAAACTTACGGCAGCCATTTTTGATATATTCTCAAAAACCTGCCGTTTTTACTTTTTTTCATATTATCTACTCTTGCCCTTTAATTTCATTCCACAGGGCATTTTTTTGCTCGAAGGCAAGCTCATCAAATTCAAGTCCTCGAGCTTCTGCCAATTTTTCCATCGAGGTAAAACGACGGATAAATTTTAAATTTGCTTCAGCAAGAGCTGAATTTGATTTAATCCCGTTACGACGCCCCAATTCTACCAGTGTAAACAACAAATCGCCAAATTCTTCCTGCATGGCGTCCTTATCACCGCTTTTAAGTGCTTGTTCCCATTCCTGCATCTCTTTTTGCAAATGTTTATTAAATTCTATATCCGATTGCCAACTAAATCCAGCCCGTTCCGCCTTGGAATGAATACGGTAAGCTCGCAAAAGCGGCGGCAAAGAAACAGGAAGAGAGACAAAAACACCTTTTTTTTCTCTATGTTCGGATTTTTTTATCCGTTCCCAATTTGCAATCAGTTCTTGACGAGAATGAATTTCCATATCGGAAAAAACATGCGGATGCCGACCAATCATCTTTGCAGCATTTTTTTGAGCAATTTTTTTCAAATCGCTCACACCGTCTTTTTGCAGCAATTTTGTCAAAAACAACAACAAAAAAAACACATCGCCCATTTCTTCTTCGATGTCAGATTTATCGCCACTTCGTAAAGCATCGACTAACTCAAAGCATTCTTCCACCAGATAATCACAAAGCGTGAGCGGAGTTTGTTCCTTATCCCACGGACAACCGTCAGGAGCAAGCAGGCGTTCAATAACCTGTACAATAGCGGTTAAATCCGCAGCATTAAAATCTGCACTCTTTTCATCGTTTAATTTCAAAACGCTGTTCCGCCTTCTCTATGGTCGAAGTGGCATCATCGGAAGGAAAAATGCTGTCAAAAAAAGATTCATACCACTCTCGCCGCAATTGTTTTCCTTTTGTTTGCAAATCTTTTGGAGCATTACCGGGCATACAGGCGACCAAGAACCGACTGAAACCGGAAATATACGGAGAAATAACCGATTCCCGAAGCAAAGCAACCTTGCTGGGCAAAATAATACTTAAAAGAAACAAGAAAACAGCACACAAAAACGCTCCTTTAAAAAGCCCAATTCCGCCACCTCCGATAGCATTTACCCAACCAAAAGCAGCTATCCGCAAATATCTTCTCAAAAAAAATGCACTGATAAAAACCGCCAGCATTACCGATAAAAAACAAGAAATATAAGCAAGAATTCCTGCCCACGATGCCAATTTGGGAAAATTGAGAAAAATCGGCTCCAAATTTTGATAAAACATACTTGCAAAAACAAAGGCAAGAACGAAAGAAAGAATAGAAGCAATTTCGTGGATTATGCCATAAAAAAAACCTCGAATACAAAAAAACAATAAAACTAATAAAAAAACAGCATCAAGAATATTCATAAATCCTCTTTTTTGTTAAATCCATTCCATTTTGCCGCTTACGACCTGCTCCGCCTGCAAATAAACCTGTTTGCCAGATCTATTTTCCAACTGCACATCGCCGCGCAAAACAACACCACGCCCAAAAACAATATCACCCTCGACTTGCAAAGACTTACATTCCAGCAAAGACGGAACACCTTCCGGAAAACGAAGCTCAAAATCATCAATCTTTTTATAAAACCGATTATCCAGTGAAATTAACGGCAACGGCAATTTACGTTGAGGATTAAGCATCAATGTCTGCCTATCTATTTCGATGTAACAATCAGACATAATCAACAGTAAATCAGCCGTAATTTTCACAGGAGAAAACCGGGTACGGGGAACACGCACCGCCATCGCGTTTTGAAAAGCCGAAATCGCCGAACCCATCGCCGTTTCAAGCTGAAAAACCTTAGGGGAATTTTCATCTCGCGGGTCAACAGTTTTGGGATTGATAATCAAATCAAGCGGCATTGAATGATGATGCAAAAAGACCTCTTCAAACGCCTGTAAATCAAGCCAAATCGAATTGGTATTAAAAAAACAGTATTTTTTAATATCAAAAAAATCACCCAGTTCTTCTTCAGGACATTGAGCTATTTCCCGCAAAGCAAGGCGATTTTTGGAACGCAACCGCATCAAATGTCCGCCTTTTTTATCCGCTTCAGCTCTGTCGGCAACTTCCATCAAAAACGGAATTTTTTGTTCATACATATAACCCAAAATTCGCAAATCAACCGTCGCCCCAAGATTGTCGACATTGGAAATAAAGGCATAGCGGTAGCCCTTACTCAACATTTTTGACAACATATTTGAGGTAACAAAAGCCGCATACACATCGCCGTGTCCCGGAGGATTCCATTCAAGTTCGGGATTTGCTTCCCACACGGACGGCTCGAACGATGATTGTAATATTTTCGGATATTTATGCTGTAAAAATGCAACATTGATATATGATTTTCCGTTATCAAAACCCTGCAAAGAAAGCATGGTTTCCATATGCGTTTTAAAACTGTTCATCAAAGAAAACGGTACTTCGATATTATATTCTTTCCGCAAAAAACGAATATGTTCCAAAGTAAAATCCAAAAATGTTTTGCCATCACGAACAGGAATAAGCGATTTAGGGGAGTTCATTCCCATAGATGTACCCAAACCGCCGTTTAATTTGACAACAACCGTTTTTGACAATGCTTCCCGACCTTTTTTCACATATTCTTCAAGGTCGTCATATTCGGGAATATCGCCAGGCAAAACAGGCAAAATCTGGTCTTCAGGGAATTTACCCTGCTCGCCGCAAAGGAGCTGTCCGTAATAAGTTTTAAATAAATTTACAACAATCGGATGTTGCCCTGCAGCTTCCATCTTTAATGCATAAGGACGAAACATTTGATTTAATTTAACATCGGCATTTAAAGTATATTTTAAGATTTCACTATCAACTTTTTTCATATTTCCTCACCACTTTATTATCAATCTCCACTATACAACCTTATCTGTTTTATTTTTCTCTGTTTTATCCGGTATCGTCAACCTGTAAACAAGAAAACATCCGGTCGGGAATTCAATGTCGGCATGGGCTTAAGACAAAAAATATTATCTTTAAAATCCGCAATACTGCTGCCTTTTGTCAAAAGACGGTAAATCTGATGTCCGAAAAGAAAATTTGCAGCAATATAACGGGCAGCCTGCTTATACAACCGAATTGCCCGATTTAACGGAAAAAATTCAAACAACAAATCAAGTAAAATTGCAGCATAATCAAAAAAAAGATTTTCCCGATAAGAAAAATCTCCCAAAAAACGAGAAAAAATCCACGGTCGAGAAACAGCCATTCGTCCAATAGCAAGTCCGGCACAACCGCTTTGCAAAACATTATTTGCTGAAATTTCATCAACTATATCTCCATTTCCAAAAACCGGAATGCTAACAGCCGCTGCCGCTTCTGCAAAAAAAGTTTTTTTAAGAGGACGGGTACGTTTATCGGGTGCAAGTCGAGGATGAAAAATCAACCAATCAGCTCCGGCATTTTCCAAATCCCGACAAAATTCCGCCAAATTAAGCGGTTTATCTTCCCAACCTAGACGAAATTTAACCGAAAGCGGACAGGAAACAGCAGCCCTCACCGCCTCAACAATGGCACACGCTTTTTGTGTTTCTCTCAACAAAGCAGCACCGCCGCCTTGCTTGCAAATAGCACTCACGCTGCATCCCATATTTATATCTACACCCCAAAAACCGTAATCTTCAATACGTCGAGCCGCTTCAGCCATAATCTTAGGTTCACTCCCCAAAATCTGACATACCAACTGCTCTTGTTCTCCATCTTGCCAACGAAAAATTTGAGAAATATCCGGACGCTCAGAAGGCAAAGATTTGGCACTGCACATTTCCATACTCAAAAGAGCAGGCATTGAAAACTTCTTCAAGACCTGACGAAAAGCAATATGTGTCAATCCGACCATCGGAGCAAGCATAAGACGGTTAGGAATAATTTTATTACGAATAAAAAGAGGCTGTTTCAATAAAGAAAGATCGGGAAGACAAAAATCTTGATACTGCATTTTTACTCATTTTTAAAATACATACTTTATCGCAGGTACGACACAAAAAACCTGACGACCGAAAACAATAATTTGCAAACGGTTCGTCAGGTAAAAAATGCCGAAAATCTCGGCTCATGCTTAAGCCAAAGCGTTAACAGCTTTGTTCAAGCGTGAAATTTTTCTTGCAGCCGTACGCCAGTGCAAAATTTTCTTACTACCGGCTTTATCCATAACGGAAGAAGCCTTCCGCAATGCCTGTAATGCCGCTTCTTTGTCTTCGTTTTGAATGGCATGGCGGACATCTTTAATCGCATTTTTTATGCGAGTTTTTACAGCCCTGTTACGGACATTAGCCGCCAAGCTCTGACGATGCCTTTTCAATGCAGATTTATGATTAGCCAAAACATTCTCCTTTTAATTTAATAAGAATTCGGTCAATAAAAAATGATATAATTGACAAAATCAAAACAACTTGTCAAGCAAGAAATCCATATTTCTCATTTTTTTACACTTAAAAAAAAATTTATTCCAACAACCTAAAAAATCACAAAAAAACACAGTTTAACAAATATTTTCTACCAATTGACAATATTTTCTACAAATAAAAAAGACCGCACAGCTTTTACCAAGCGGTCTTTTTTATAGCAAAATCACTTTTTTTAGTTAATTCTTACCATTTTGACACGCAAGTGTTCAGGCACTTCGTTAAGACTAAGGATTTGCAATTCCCGCTTATCGTTGGCAGCCTGATTTCTATTAAGGTCAATATGCAAATCATCAAGCTTCCACATCGTTAAAATTAAATAGAATAGCGAGAAAAAAAAACGCAAGTGTTTTTTATGAAAGGCGTAATCCTATGCCACTCAAATGGGTTTTGAAGAGATTTGTCAAAATTAATTTGTATGGTCAAAACCAATTTTGACGAAGTTTATATATTGCTTTTCAAGAAATTTATAACACCCCGCTACAATGCATTTTTTCAATTTCCAAATCTGATAACTTTAAATTAGAACAAATTTTATCTGTTATTTCTTGATTTGAACCGAAGCCACCTAAATCTCTTAAAGCTTGTAAAACTGGATTAAAAAAATCATCATAGTTTAAACACATAACGTCCATTTAATATTCACTTAACCTGCATTTGTAGCTTGTCCACAATGCCAGGCTGAAACAGGTATTAAAGGAATTTTTTTATATATTTTTATTTTTTTTCCAAGTTACATAATCTTTCTTTACTTTCATATCTTTTAATTTATTCCATGCCTCTAAAGCAGCTTCTCTTGTTGCATTTTTTTCATTTGCCAGATAATCACTTATAAAGTTATTAAATTTACAGGATGGAATTTGGGGAAGCTTTCCTTCAGTTTTGTTTAACCGAATATATTCACAAATGACATCATTATAAGTTATTTTTTCACCATGAGAAAGTTTATTTTCAATCCATCGATTAAGCCAATATTTTGCCCCTGATTTCGGTTTTAATCCCGGAATCCGTTTATCCATTTCACTATGTATGAATTCCCATGTTTCTTTTTTGTTGCTAAAATTTTCAACATAAGTATGACTATTCAATATGTCTCTATTCCGGCTTTTACTCCGATAACTATTCTTTTTATTTACTGTTCCGGTTTCCAAAAAATGAATAATCATCTCTTCAAGCTGATCCTTTCGTATTTTTGAATCAAAGGGAATTTCAAGCGATTTAGCCAATACTTTGAGTTCATTCATGTACCAATATTTATTCTCAAATTCTTTTATTGTCATATAGCTTTTTCCTTATGTGCCGTGATTATTGTATAACTGTATGCATTAACAGTTATCATAATATCCTCGATACTTATATACCAATTTTTTCCTTTTCAATAATATCTTGAATATACATTAAGATTATATTTTATTCTGACAATCACTATTTCAGTTATATGATTTTTTTGAATTTTTACATAAAATATCCGAATTACTCTTTATTATAATTTATACTCTCATATTATTTAATTTTTACGTGTTACATATTGCATATTAAACAAATCACATCTTAATCTACAAACAAATATAATCCCATTTACCTACTTTAAAAACGGCATTAACTCTTGTTACTCGTCTTCTCCAACACCTATCTCCAACATTGCTCTTGAGTTTTTTTCATCCGGCAGTACTTCTATCTTTGTTAGTTTCTTTTCTATTTGACGACTTCTGGTTTCAGCTTTTTCAATTTCGTTTGTTGCAGATTGTAATTTTTCTTTAGTTTTTTGTAATACCATACCAAATTTTCCAAATTCCGTTTTTACAGCTCCAAGCAAATCCCAAACCTTACTGCTTTCCTTTTGAATAGCAAGGGTTCTAAATCCCATTTGCAAACTATTCAATAAAGCTGCCAGCGTTGTTGGTCCTGAAACTGTTACCTTATATTCATTTTGCAGTGTTTGAACCAGTCCCGGAATACGATTTAATTCTGCATATAAACTTTCATAGGGAACGAATAAAATAGCAAAGTCTGTTGTATACGGAACTTCAATATATTTATCCTGTATATCTTTTGCCATACTCTTTATTTCACGTTCCAATATTTTTCTTAAAGATTCTATTTGTTCTTTATCACCTTTTTCATAAGCCAATGTTAGATTATCCCACAATATAACCGGATATTTAGAATCCAGAGGAAGATATATAAATTCTTTTTCCGTATTTTTTGATGGAATTTTTACAGCAAACTCTACAACTTTTCGAGGTTTAGATGGATTAGGATGTGCATTTTTCTCAAACTGTTCAACTGATAAAAAATCATTAAGAATAGTTTCCAGCTGAATCTCACTCATACCGCCAGCAGATTTTACATTTGTTAAAGCTCTTTTTAATCCGCCGACATCATTTGCAAGGTTCTGCATCTCGCCAAGACCTTTTTGAACGGCTTCCAATTGCTTTGTAACCAATTCAAAAGAACTACTTAACCGTTTCTCGAGTGTTGTTTGAAGTTTTTCATCTACAGTCGCTCGCATTTGTTCAAGTTTTTTCTCATTACTTTCTTGAATACTTTTCAAACTACTTTGAACCGTTTCTTGCTGCTTTATAAGATTATCTTGTGTTACTTTTGAAAGAGAATCTAAACGAGCTGATAAAGTAGACATAAATTTTGTTAAATTACTTGTCATTGCTTCTTGCATATTTTTCGTAAGATTATCAAACTTTGAATTTATTGAATCCTGAAATTTTACTAAAGTTTCAGTTGATTCTTTTCGAGATTCTCTATTATTTTCAGAATTTTCCTTTCGATTACGTTCAAACTCATCTTTTAAATTTTTTTCATATACATCAAGTTTCTTTTCATAATCCATAAGTTTTATATTTATTATACCTATTTCATTTTGCTTTATTTTTAAAAGTAAAATAACCAATAAAATTACAGCAATAACAACAAAGACCGTAATAATACAAAAAAATACTAAATCCATTTTAACTCCTTTCTCCATTCTTTAAATATAAGCATAACTACCGCTTAATCTGCATTCATAGCAATGTCAGGTTGAAGCGGGTGTTAAGTGTATTTATCAGATTTATATTTTTCAAAATTCTGCATTTAAAATAGTGTTAATAAAGATTTATATTTTTCCGAATCATAAGAGTATAAAATATGTCTTAACATCGTATAAGGATTCATAGATATTATAGCTGAATTTTCTTTTACATAATTATCTATTTTTTCGTATTCCTTTTCATATGCTTTTAAAAGGATATCAAGACTAAAGTTTGCATCATTTCTGAAAATTTCTTGTAATATTTGATTTGTTCTGTACTCGTAGAAAGAATACTTAAACTTTAAACTCAAAAATTTATTGAATGTAATAAAATCTATTCTATCAGTTTCTGAGTTTTCATTATCTATTTCTTCAGTTGCTTTAATTTTTTCTTCAGAGATTTTTTCTTGGAGCTTTGTTTCTTCTCGTAATCGCATAAATTCAGAATCAGCAATTTCAAAAACAGCAGCTAATCGTTTTACAGCTCTTTTTAAGCTTGAAGGACTGTCATGTTTATATACCATTTTATGATCTAATAAACTCCATGCATGTTGAATTATTGTTCTTATTTGAATTTCAACTTGGAATTGAGAAATTTTTTTGTACTTTTCAAGTTCTTCTCTTTTTTATGAAAGTTTTACATCTAAATGAAGACCTTTGTATCCAAAAGTTTCTTCTTCTAGTTCTTTTATTTTATCTGTTTTTTTCAATTACATTAAAATTTTCTTCAATAATTTTTCCAATTTTTTCAATTTCATCTTCATAAGAACAAATTATTCTTAATCCAATCAAATCTGTAATTTTATTATGAACTATTTCAAGAGAAACTTCTTTATAATCTTTAAATACTTTCGTTCAAATTTTGATAAACAACCTTTTCTGTCTTTTATTCTAGATTCAATTTGAGGATTTGAAAAATCATTCTGATCCATTAATAGCGAAGTTATTAATGATTGATATATATTTTTGTTAACTCAAATTTTGTATTATTATCATAATACCAATCTTTAAATTCATTACGAACTTTTTCCCATTCTTGTGCTGTATTTTCCATAATTTATTCACCTTCCTTTTTTATACATCCATCTAACATTCGTTTAACCTGCATTGCAGTGCATGTATAGAACTTAGTGCGAAAGTTACATAAAAATAAAACCACAGGCGACCGTTTAGCAACTTTCGTAATAAAACAAATATCAGCGTTGAAGTGAGTGTTATGCTAAATTCTAAGATTTTTTTCTTAATTTTGTAATATGCCCCACTCAATACTTTCCGACAAAATTCTCTTACAAATTTCATCAAACTTTTTAATTATGTCAAGATGTTCTAAAATATTAGAAAAGATCATATCTATTTCACCAATAGAATTGTTGTAAATTCTATTTCTAATTTTAATTCAATTTAAGACAAAAATTTACTATTTACCAAAAAATAAAACAATCAAGACAAATCATTTTGACAAACATCCAGCAAATCAAGAATTACAAACACACAAAGTATTACTTGCCAACAAGAAGATTTCCGTTTAATTTTCTTCATCACTAACAAACAGCGACCATATCTTTTTCTACTTACGACCCAAGTCCCAAGCGGAAACAGGAGAAAAAATGGCTTTTAAGAGTACCGGCACATCATTTGTCCGCTACCGCATTCCACAACAAATAGAACAGCCTTTTTGGAGCGAAGTGCTAGACCGTCTCAAACGGTTTGCCTTTGTCGATATTGACAACACCGCCGACGAACGCTCATTCGGCTGGGTCAGTTTTGACAATATGCTAGAAACTGACTGGCATTCCACATCGCCCGAAAAAGGTATGTATCTGACTTTCAGCCTACGACTTGACACTCGCCGTATTCCGGCTGCCGTATTTAAAAAACATTTTCAAATCGCCCTTGCAAATCTCAAACAAATGCAGACAAACAGCAAAAAATTCATCTCCAAAGACCAAAAAACAGAACTCAAAGAACAGGTTTTACTTCAGCTACGAACCCGTACTCTTCCAATTCCGGCATATTTTGAAGTAGTCTGGAATACAGAAAACAATATCGTTTTTTTCGGCTCGACCAGAGATAAAATGTGCGAACTGTTCGTAGAACTTTTTCACAAAACATTCGGCATTCATCTTGAGCGACAAACTCCTTTTTGGCTCGGACTGCAACTGGCAGGCACACAGGCAAGAGGCAGTCTCGAAAGCATCGAACCCACCACTTTTATCTAAATCAACGGAAATATTTATTTATGGAATTTAATCTCGACCTCGTCCAATCGCAAAATCCGATTATCGGACGCGAATTTCTCACTTGGCTCTGGTATCACACCGAAGCCAGAAGCAATATTTTTGAACTGGAAAACGGCTCATCTTTTGCCCTCAATCTTGCAGAAAAAATTACCGTACAGGGCGGCGAAGGCGACAACACGGAAACCGCAATATGCAGCGGTCTTATGACAGAAATGCTCGAAGCACGAACAGGACTTAAAATCGGCAAAAAAGTCCAACAAGCCAAAATCCATATCCAAAAAGACACTTTTGAATGGTCGGTTACGCTTGATTCGGCTCAGCTTAATTTTTCCGCGATGAAAACCCCGAAAATCGAACGAGACGATGACGATGACCCTGATGCTCTTATTTTAGAAAAAATCTATCTACTGGAACAGGGAATTGAATGTATCGACACTGTTTTTTCTATTTTTCTCAAAAAACGACTCGGAGATGAATGGGAAAAAGAAAAACAAGCGATGCGAAAATGGATTATTCAAGATAAAACGGATACTTTTTAATCAACATTACCCTATAAAAAACACTACAACAAAACGATACTGTTTTTTTTAAAAGGATAAATACAACAAATTATCATTTGTGTAAAAAAAATTGCATTGGCAAAAAGGAAATATTTTTCATGGCTGAATTTACAGACTTTGATTTAAACGAACAAATACTTACCAATTTAGCGGAACTCAAGCATATTGAACCGACCCCCATTCAAGAAGCGGTCATTCCGGCTTTACTGAACGGAGAAGATGTCATCGGACAGGCTCAAACCGGCACGGGCAAAACAGCGGCGTTCACCTTACCGATTTTACAGCGACTTGACCCGCAAATTACCGGCATACAAGCATTAATACTGACTCCGACCAGAGAACTTGCCTTACAGGTTGCCGACAACATACACGCCTACGGCAAAGGACTCAGTGCCAAAGTACTGGCAATTTACGGAGGACAATCCTACACAACTCAAATTGCAGGATTGAAAAAAGGAGCAAATATTATTGTAGGCACACCGGGAAGAATAATCGATCTACTGGAACGGAACAAACTGGATTTCAGCACGATTCACACCGTTATTTTAGACGAAGCCGATGAAATGTTGAGTATGGGATTTTTAGAAGACATTGAAACCATTTTGGCACAAACTCCCAAGCAACGCCAAACAGCACTATTTTCCGCAACCTTGCCGACAGGCATCAGCAAGCTGGCTGTAAAATATCTCAATAGCCCCCAACACCACAGCATCGGCAAAAAAAATCAAGCTGCTGCTGCCATTGACCAACGATTTTATCTTGTCAATCCAAAAGACAAAATTGCCGCACTGACTCGACTTTTTGAAACGGAAGAAATTTCCAGAGGACTAATTTTTACCCGCACTCGCGTAAGTACGGCTGAATTGGCTGCCCGTCTAAATTCACGCGGCATCAATACCGAAGGACTCAGCGGCGACCTCAGTCAGGACGCACGGGAACGAATTCTCAAACGCTTTAAAACTTCACAAATTTCAGTACTGGTCGCCACCGATGTGGCAGCCCGAGGACTGGATATCGACGACATTTCCCATGTGTTCAACTTTGACCTGCCGCCCGACCCTGAAATTTATATTCACCGTATCGGTCGTACCGCACGAGCTGGTAAAAGCGGCTGTGCGATTTCACTGATTACTCCGCAAGAACGCTATATGCTCCGTCGTATTGAAAAATATGGCAAAACCACAATCAATCAAGCCGAACTTCCCACAGAAGAAGAAATTTTGTACAAACGGGAACGCTCTCTGGTCGAAAAAGTCGAAGTCTGGCTCAAACGAGGCAGATGCAATAAAGAAAAAGAACTAATCGGTGAACTATTAAATCAAGGATACGAACTGCTCGACATCGCCGCCGCAGCCCTTAAATTGGCACAGGTTAACGAAAAAAAACGACCTATCGAACCTATCCAGCCGATTGAAGAAAAAAAACACAGTGAACTTTTGCGAGCCAAAAACACTCCCAAAAGACGAAAACCGCATGGAAAAGAACCGGGAATGGTTGCTTTGCGGCTCAATATCGGTAAAAAACACGGAATCGAAGTTCGGCATATCGTCGGTTCACTGAGTTTTCATGCCAATATCCAAGGCAGTAATGTCGGTAAAATCCGTATCGATGAACAAACAACCAGCGTTGATGTGCCGGAAAAACTCGTTCCTAAAGTTCTTGCTATGCAAGATTTTCATATCGGACGTAAAAAAGTCTCTATCGAAAAAGAATAACAAAAAAATAAAACAATATATTCAACAAAAGATTTTATCAGCTTAATACATTTTATTAAAAAACTTTTTATTCCAACAAGAAAGGAGGTAAATTTATGAAAATTTTAAATACCATATATTCAAGCTTTAATGAATTGCAACAAAAGTTAGATCTAAACGGTCTTGAACCTCAAAAAACATTGGTTCAAATTTTCAGTGGCTTTGTTACCGAATCCGAAATAAAACAAATTCAATCTATTTTTAAAGAAAAAAATAATGCAATACGCTTTATCGGCACAACAACTTCCGGAGAAATATTTAATGGTGAATCGTATGAACACTCTATTGTTGTCTCTATTCTTGAATTTGAAACAACAGAAGTCCATTATGGAACTTTTGTAGATAACAATGATTATGATACAGGAAGAAAAATTGCACAAACACTTTTTACAAACCAAACAAAAGCTGCAATTTTATTTTCAACTTCATTCACCATCAATGGTTGCGACTTAATAAATGGTATTTCTTCTGAAAATCCAACAATACCAATCGCGGGAGCTTTAGCCGGAGATAACTATCTTTTTAATTCAACTTTTATATTTGACAATAACGGTATCTATTCCAAAGGTGCAATAGTAGCAGTTCTCAACAGTGATAAACTCCAAGTCTCTACAGAATATTACCTGAATTGGAAAGCAATCGGACCGATTATGACTATAACAAATGCCGATAAAAACCGTTTATTTGAAGTAAATAATAAAAATATTACAAGTATCTATACAGAATATCTAGGAGAAGCGATAGGAAATAATTTGCCTCTTTCTGCAACGGAATTTCCATTAATTTCTGTTCAAAACGAAATTGAGATTTGCCATTCTTTTGTCCACCAATTTACTGACGGTTCTTTACAAAGTATAAACAACTTTAACATCGGAGATAAAGTAAGATTTGCTTTTGGAGATATTGATTTAATAATAAAAGATATAAATTCTTATGTAGAAAAATATTATAACAACAATACAGAAGCAATTTTTTTATATAGTTGTGCAGCAAGAAAAAATCTTTTACAATCCAACGTCAACAAAGAATTAAAACCAATAAATCAATTAGCACCGAATTGTGGTTTTTTTGGATACGGAGAATTTTTTCATAAAAAACCAAAAAATTTATTACTAACAGAATCTCTAACATTATTACTATTAAAAGAAAATGACCTTATTTCATCAAATAAGAAACAAAATAACAATGATATAAACATATACAAAAAAGAAAATTTTCTAAAAGAAAAAAATTTTCTTATTCTTTATGCCCTAACACATTTAAGCAATAAAATTATTAAAGAACTAGAAGAAAATAATAAAAAACTTTATGAATCAGAAAAAAAATTAAGAGAAGAAGCAAATCGTGATTATCTTACAAACTTATACAACAGAAGATACTTTAATGAAATAGCAAATATGTACTTCAAAAACTCAAAAAGATCAAAAAATCCTATTTCAACAATCGTTCTCGACATTGATAACTTCAAACAAATCAATGATACATACGGACATGCTGTCGGAGATAAAGTTTTAATAGATTTATCAGACTTATTAATAAAAAATGTAAGAGATTGCGATCTCGTTTCTCGTTCAGGTGGAGAAGAATTTTCAATTTTATTACCTTTCGCCACAAAAAAAGATGCAATAAAAATTGCCGAAAGGATAAGGTCGTCTGTGGAAAATCATATAATAGACATAAAAGATACAAAAATAAATTTTACAATCAGTATCGGCGTAGATGAAGTCGATATTAAGAACGACTTTAATATATTACAAACACTGGAACGAGCAGACGAAAAATTGTACATTGCAAAAAATAACGGTAAAAATAAAGTCATATCCGATTAAAATAAAATCCATATTTCGAATACAATACATTTATATAAAAAAACAAAAGGCTTCACAAGATTTTTAATACTTTGTAAAGCCTTTTGTTTTTTTACTTATGGTGGGCAATACAAGATTTGAACCTGTGACCTCCAGCTCCGGAGGCTGGCGCTCTATCCAACTGAGCTAATTGCCCGAATATGAAAATATGGAGAGTTTTACATTCTTTGTCAAGAAGCTTTTTACTTGCCAATACTTATAATCTGCATAATTACCGGCTCGTCCGCTACAAAAACGAACACCAATCCAAGCCGAATTTAACCCGCTCTTTTTTCCGCCAAAAACATATCCAGCTCTGCCAAAAATTCAGGAATGAGCTTTTCTTTACCGCTCACTTTCCGCACCATTTGTCCTTTACGAAAAATAACACCGCTATCCCGTCCGCCGGCAATACCGATATCCGCCTCTTTTGCTTCCCCCGGACCGTTAACAACACAACCCATCACCGCCACGGTAAAATGTTCAGAAACGAACGACAAATGTTTCTCTACAGCCTGAGCCAGTTCTATCAGATTAACCTCCGTCCTGCCGCAAGTCGGACAAGAAATAATTTCAGGTCCTCGTTCCCGCAAACCCAGACTGCGAAGCAGTTCCCATGCCACAAGCATTTCCTGCACCGGATCGCCCGTCAAAGAAACCCGAACAGTATCACCGATTCCCTCAAACAATAAAATTCCAAGCCCGACACCACTTCTTGTTGCTCCCCGTAACGGCGTTCCCGCCTCGGTAATCCCGATATGCAGCGGATAATCGACCTTTTCAGCCAAAAGACGATAAGCGGCAACCGTCGTTCGCACATCAGAAGATTTGAGTGAAATTTTTATTTGAAAAAAATCCCGTTCTTCCAACAAACGGATATGTTTCAATGCACTCTCAACCATCGCCTGCGGTGTCGGTCCACCATATTTTTCCAAAAGAGTTTTTTCCACCGAACCGCTGTTGACCCCGACCCGAATCGGAACACAATTGGCTTTAGCAGCCGCCACGACTCTATCAATCTGCTTTACACCGCCGATATTTCCTGGGTTTATCCGAAGTCCATTTATCCCTGCCTCAACCGCCGCCACCGCCAATCGTGAATCAAAATGAATATCGGCAATCAAAGGCACAACAGCTTCTCGACAAATTATTTTTAATGCTTTTGCCGCTTTTTCATTCGGCACGGCAACACGCACAATTTCACAACCAGCTTTTACAAGTTCCGCAATCTGAACAAGGGTCGCCTCCGCATCACAGGTATCAGTATTAGTCATACTTTGCACCCGTACCGGATTTTTCCCGCCAATCCCCACATTACCAATCTGAACAGCTACTGTTTTATGCCGAACATTATCTATTCCAATTTTATTTTTCACAATTTTCTCATCTTTAATTATTTATTTTAAAATATCCGTTTAATCATTTTTTATACTATGTTTCATTAAAATCAAATTTATTTATTTTTTAATAAAAATATTTTTCTTTCTTTTTGCCGACATATTTATAAAAAGATTGACAGTTACCAAACAATTCACGAAAATTCTTATGCAAATACAATCGCATTAGCAAGAAAATCTTTCAGGAGTAAAAAATGAAAAAAATAAACATACTATTTTTTCTTTTCAGCTGTTTTTTCTTTCTAACCGCAATATCTCCTAAATCCGCACATACTGCTACTATCCAATACCGTATACTTGCAACCACTTTTCCCATTTATCAAATCTCTCGTAACGTTCTTCAAGGCAGTCAAAACACAAAAATACAACTTATGCTTCCCGCTCAATCAGGCTGTCCGCATGATTACGCCCTTACTCCGCAAGATATGAAAAAAATAATCAACGCTGATATTTTAATCATAAACGGCTTGGGAATGGAAGAATTTATCGAAAATCAAATAAAAAAAATCAATTCCAAAATTATACTCATCAATAGTTCAGCAGGCATCAAAGAAACAATACAATACAGCGAAAAGGACTGCGAAAATCACGGACATCACGACGAACAAAAACATCATCACTGCTGTCTCCATCATGGTATAAATCCCCATCTATTTGCCAGTCCGCGTATGACAGCCAAACTGGTGCTTAATATTGCCACGGCATTAAGCAAAGCAAACCCGAAAGAAAGTAATTTATACATCAGAAATGCCACTGCTTACGCCCAAAAAATGAATCTTTTGGCAGATGAAATGATTGCCTTAAGCAAACGCATCAAAAATAACAAAATCGTTCAACCACATGGAGCTTTTGATTATCTGGCACGAGATATGCGACTTAAAATTGTTGCAACCATGCTTGCCCACGGGCAACAACCTTCTGCCGCAGGTTTACGCTATCTGGCAAAAACTATTAAAGAAAACAAAGTGGGAGCAATCTTCACCGAACCCCAATACTCACCCCAAATAGGCTCAACACTGGCAAAAGAAACCGGACTTCCTGTCGCAATACTTGATCCTGTTGCCACCGGACCAGAAGATGCTCCGCTTGATTACTATGAAACCGTTATGCGTCGCAATATAAAAACACTTGAACAAACATTGAATCCTAAATAAACGATATGATACAATCTGATTTCTCCGATAATGCTGCTGTAATTTTTGATGCAGTTACGGTCAGTATCGGAGGTAATACCATTTTGGACAATGTCCACGCATCAATTCCAAAAGGAAGTTGTACTGCCATTGTAGGACCTAATGGAGCAGGAAAAACCACAATGCTCCTAACACTGCTTGGAGAAATACCTTTTATAGGTAAAATCAATATTTCCTGTACCGACAAAAAAAGAAAACTGCGTATCGGTTATGTTCCCCAACGCTTACAATTCGACCGAAATATGCCCCTTACCGTACTTGAATTTATGGTCATGGGTTGGCAACGCCTGCCTTTATGGTTCGGAATTCGTCCTGTTTACAAAAATAAAGCAAGAGACCTTCTTGCCTCCGTTAAAATAGACAAATCTGAAAACAAAAGAATAGGAGCATTATCCGGCGGAGAAATGCAAAAAGTTCTTCTAGCATTGGCACTTGGACAACAACCGGATTTACTTATTTTGGACGAACCGGCAGCCGGAGTAGATTTTCAAGGTGAATATATTTTTTGCGAACTGCTTGAAAGTTTACGCCATAAAGAAGGATTTACTCAACTCATGGTCAGCCACGATTTAGCAAGCGTAACACACCACGCAACACATGTAATCTGCCTTAACCGCAAAGTGGCTGCACAAGGTTCTCCCCAAAGAGTTCTTACTCCCGAAAATCTCACGGCAATTTTCGGCTTACATATGGGACTGGTCAACAAAAATGTCATACCCAATCCGGTTTGTACCGCTTCGTGCTGTCAAAAAAATGAACCCAACAAAATAAAAACAAAAAAACAATCATGCCTGAATTAACATATTTTTATCGACTCGCCGCTATGCTTCCATTTGAATGTATGGATATGCTTTTTATGCAACAAGCAACGGTAGGACTTTTTTTACTCGCCCCGATGGTCGCTTTTATGGGGGTACAGGTTGTCAATTTTCGTATGGCATTTTTTGCCGATGCTATCAGCCATTCCGCCTTTACAGGCGTTGCGTTGGGACTACTGCTTTCAATCGACCCGCACCTCACAATGCCATTTTTCGGCTTACTGATCGGACTGCTCATCGTCAACGGACAAAGAAAAACAACACTTTCTACAGACACGCTCATCGGAGTCTTTTTTTCCAGCGTTGTCGCGTTTGGTCTTGCCGTTGTCAGCCGAAACAACACAATCGCTCGAGATGTACAATCATTTTTATACGGCGACATTCTCACTATTTCAAATAACGATATCTGGGCAATGTTAATTTTACTTGTCGTTTTGCTCGCTTTTCAAACTTACGGCTACAATCGTATGCTCTACATCGGACTCAGTCCGCTTATGGCAAAAGTCCACGATATACGAGTCGCCAACTACCAATACATTTATGCCGCTTTACTAGCATTTGTCGTAATCTTCTCGGTCTGGGCTGTAGGCGTTCTGCTAGTAACTGCAATGCTTATCGTCCCTGCCGCAACTGCTCGCAATTTTGCCCGAACCGCAGGCTCTATGGTTTGGTGGGCATTGCTGGTTAGTATCAGTTCCGCCTTTACCGGTCTAATCATTTCCGCCCAAGACTGGGCTGGAACAGCAACAGGAGCAACAATTATCCTCGTAGCATTCGGTTGGTTTCTTGCAAGTCTGCTCTTTCAATTTTACAAAAAACAACCCGGCTAAAACCCTTATTCTCAAGACACACAATATTCTACTGCCATTTTTTGCAGCGTTTTTTCTACCTTCCAACGAACACACGAAACACGCTGATGAAATAGCAAACAGAGAGAAAATATACTTGACTATATTTTAAAACTGATAGAAAAAATAACAAACCAACTATGCAATATTATAACGATTAATAAAGAACGGTCTTCCTCTTCTAAAATTACTTAAATAATAAAAAATAAACACCATAACAATTATCAGGACTTGCAACACAAGCTCAAAAACTGGTAAACAATAAATAAATATTTTTTTGTTTTTAATTTTTTATTACATTATGAAAAACAAGGAATAACAACTATGCAAAAAATTCTTATTGTTATTGATATGCAGAATGATTTTATTTCTGGTTCTTTAGGCTCAGAAGAAGCGAATAATATTATACCATATATTATAGAAAAATGTAAACGATATGATAAAAACAATATTTTTGCTACAAGAGATACGCATTTTTCTAATTATCTTGATACTCTCGAAGGGAAAATGCTCCCTATAAAACATTGTATTCACAATACAGACGGCTGGGAAATCAATTCTAAAATTGCTCCATACATTCCGAAAGAAAATATTATCAATAAAAATACTTTCGGTTCTTTTGAACTTATAGAAAAAATTAAAGAAAAAAATATAAAAGAAGAAATAGAAATTGAATTAGTCGGATTGTGTACGGATATTTGCGTTGTTTCAAACGCTATTCTACTGCGAGCAGCCTTTCCGCAAAATAAAATTACAGTAGATGCAAACTGCTGTGCCGGAGTAACACCTCAAAAACATACGGCAGCACTTGAAGTTATGACTTCATGTCAAATTGAAATTATATAACTTCCTTTACAGTTCTATTCATTGTTTTTATTTTTACCAATTAAACATTGACCGTTTGTAAGATTTTGTACTTTTTGTACAAAATCTTTTTCCCGTTCTTGCGGCAAAACTACTTGAAAACTCACTTTTTCTGCATAATCTTCTTGTAAAATTTTCGCTTCAAATTCCGGCAAAATCAACTTAAAAAATGTAACAACCGCATATTCTAAAATAAAAGTAAGATAAACTGGAACAATTTTTTCTTTAATTTCCAAATTATCAAGCCCGAACTGTACCATACCAGAATATGCCCGTACCAATCCACCTGTTCCCAGTTTTATGCCGCCAAAATATCTTGTAACCACAGCTCCGATTTCACCAACTTCAGAATGCAGCAAAATTCCAAGCATAGGTTTACCTGCTGTACCGTGAGGCTCACCGTCATCACTCATTCCCACAATCGAACTGTCTCCTGCCGGACCTGCCTGCCATGCCCAACAATTATGTGCGGCATCCACAAATTCATTTTGTACGCCAACCACAAATTTTCGAGCCTCTTCAGCATTTCGTATATGCTCGATTGTAACAATAAAACGGCTTTTTTTGATAATCCGCTCCAATCTCAAGCGTTTTGCCGGAATAAAAAACCGCGGCATCTTTTTTATCCGTCCACTAATACCTACAAAAGCGAAATAATTTTTTGAAACGAAACATTTTTCGCTTTTTTCAAAACATCTTCCGAACCGGCAACCACGATTTTACTTTGCTTGAGTCCTTTTTCCAGTTCCGCTCCAAGTTTTTGAAAATCAGTCGCGGTCGTTGCTAAAAGCTCATCTCTCATATTTTGCAATTCCTGTTCGCTTATTCCCGACAAAAACCTCATCAACGAACTGAACCCCTTGGCATCAGGAAGCATATATGCATCTAAATCGCCAATCGCCCCAATAACCGATTTATCCACTTCCTCATTTGTCAATTTCTTTTTTTGCAAAAATTCGGCACTCGCCCGAAAATTTTGCAGCGTTTCCGTCAAATTCGGATCCCGATATGAACCGAAGGTAAACAAACCAGAATTGCGTCCGTAAGAACAAAAAGCCCCGTATGCTCCTCCAAGCACCCTAACTTTTTCCCAAAGCCAGGTTGTTCGCAAATATTTAAGTACCGCCATCGCCGAACCGTGATAACATGATCCGCTTTCAAAAAGATTACAACCCATTCCGACATAATTAACCATCGCCGGAATGCCAAACCCCTGATTTTCCATATTTTTTTTCCATTGCCACGGAACAATAGCCTGTTTCTTTTCCGGCAATTTTTGCAAAAATTCTTCAACACAAACAACTGATTTTCTTATTAAATCATCATCACCGGTCAAATTAAAAATTACACCGTCACGAGAAATCAATAGTTCACGAGTCTGCTGCAATCTTTCCAAAACTAACTGCGGTGCGGATTTGAGTTCATCTGCCAGCCGACGAAGAAAAAATAATCCTTCCACGCCGCCAATCCTTTCCTGCACGGCATCGGCACGATTCATTCCCGCCCGCAAAACACCTGCAACCAACTGATGTCCGCCCGGAATAATCCGCTGTTCCATACCTGATTTGGCTTCCAAAACAATCTGAATAAAACGCTCTATATCGTCTAAACGGCTTTCAAAAACAATTTTTTGTAAAAGTTCAAACAAATCAAACAAATTTTCCGATACGACTTTACTGCGAAAAAAAAGACGACCGCCAACTTTATCCTCCTGCCGATACTGAAAAAATACGGGAAAAGAATAAATACCACCTGTTTTACGGTCAATTTGCTGTGTAAATAAAACATAATCTTCTGTTTTTGTACCCATTTCCAACATTGCTTGCCCTAAAAGACCGGCATAAGGCACAAGTTCATCGGGCAAAACCCGCAAATCAAATCCCAAATCCAAATACAAAATACCGTTTGTATCCAACTCATGCGTAAAAATACGCTGAGAATTATCCATAAAAATTCCTGGTAATTTTTTATTTTCTTTCGGCATATCATTCCGCTGCAAAACAGGAATAGTCGCCAAAGCTTCAGCGGAATCAGGTTTTTCCTGTATTGCCTGCAAACGAATCGTCTCATCAACAATATATTGTAATTCTTCAGATGAAAATTGCGAACGAATTTGCTCTAATTTTTCCTGTTCCTCAGCTTCAATTTTAGCACTTAATTCACAATCCGGCTCAAGAACCAAAACCGAACGATGTTGGTTATCAAGCAACATTTTTTTAATAATTTCTTCAAAAAAACCGCCAACTGCCGCTTTCTGTTTGATTTCCGCCAACACAGATTCAAACTCCAACATCAAAAACGGACTAGCATCATACAGCCAAGTCGTCATCGAACGCAAAAAAATTGCCAATCCGCGAGGAAAAGAACCTGTATTATTTTCTCGCAAAGAAAATTCAACTGAATTTATTCCCGCTTCAACCGCACCAACAGCAATTCCGTTCCGTACCAAATCCTCTAAAGTCGAAAATATACAATCCCGAACAGCATCTTCCTTTCCAATCTGTATACCTTTTAATCCCACGGAAAAATACATCTGCCGCAATTCCCGTTCCATACCGACACCAGCCAAATCTTCTCCAAATCCTAAATCAAATAACGCCTTGCGCAAAGGCGAACCGGCAGTACCGATAAGAATATGCTCCAAAATCGCCAAAGCGAAATTTGTCTGAATATCCGTTGTAGCAGGCAAAAGCCAATTGACAGTAAGCATTGACTTGGGATTTTCACTCTCCGCTCCGACCGCATACGAACGACGAAATTCAGCCGCTATCTCCTTTTGCTCCTGAATACCGACTTCAGAATGAACTTCAATTCTGGAAAATTCCTGCAACCACGAATCCAAAAATTCCAATCTACGTTCTTCTTCATCATCACCGTACATATAAATCCATGAATTAGACGGATGATAATATTGACTGTGAAATTCCTTAAACTGCTCATAACTTAAATTCGGAATTTCACTCGGCTTTCCTCCTGAATCAAGTCCATAAGTCGTATCGGGAAAAAGAATTTGCTGTGAATATTCCGCCAACTGACTATCAGGTGAAGAATATGCTCCTTTCATTTCATTATAAACAACACCCTTTCTACTCAACTGGGCATCAATTTTTCCCAACTCCAAGTGCCAACCTTCTTGAGCAAAAATATCTTTACTGATGCACGGATAAAAAACAGCATCCAAATAAACATCCATTAAATTATATAAATCCTGTGTATTTTGACTGGCAACAGGATAACAAGTTTTATCGGGATATGTAAAAGCATTTAAAAATGTTTGCAATGAACCTTTTAAAAGTTCAACAAAGGGTTCTTTAAGAGGATATTTTTTTGACCCGCAAAGCACGGAATGTTCCAAAATATGAGCAACTCCTGTTGAATCAGTAGGAGGAGTTCGAAATGCAATAGAAAAAACCTTATTTTCATCAGAATTTATTACTGATAAAAAGCGGGCTCCTGTTTTTTTATGTTCAAAAAGCCTTGCATTACTGTTTATTTCTTTTACAAATCGTTCGTCTATCAATTCAAAAGCAGAATGTATTGCCATTTTAACACCGTTTCCTTTTTTATTTACAATTTAAAAATATATGAAAAAATACAGACGATACAAAAAAATCATACCGTCTGTTTTGTGCAAATAAATGCCAGCAAATAAACACTTATTTTATTACAAAATCATTTATGGAAATTGATTGCCATTTATTTCTACCACTCCATCTTTAATCATAAAATTAGAAATAAATATATCGTCTTTTAATTGAAAAAAATGCGGCTGTATCTGCAAAATCGTAGCAATATTTAAAGCATTAGCGACATCCTTGTTACAAGAAAAATCAAGTTGAACATTACAAAATTTTTCTACACCACTTTGAATCATTTCCTGATAACCAATCTTTTTACCTGTTTCATTCAAAGAAGCCGTAGCTTTTACAATCGCATCTCCCTTTGCTTCTTTAACAAAAATCGAATATTCAAGACCGACATTTGCCTTTTGTACCGCCTGCAAGAGTTTACCTACGGCATTTTCCATATTATTTTGTTCATTCTCCCCTCCGGCAAACGTTTCATTCAACTCGTGCAAATTATTTAAAATTTCAGTAGTGATACCGCTTAATTCATATTGTATTCCAACTTTTTGAATATCTGCCGGAAAAAACGACGGAAAAAGCAGCTTGGGCGTACAATTAAAACGTCCCGATGCCGTAAACGAATCTTTGCCTTTTTCCAAAATACCGCCTTCTGTTTCCATATTTTCCAAACGGAGATGTACCTTGTTGTTTTTAATCTCAATTTCTTTACACTGCATAAGCCCTAAACCGATTTTCGTTTTACAGTTCTCTATAGACTTCTGCTCTCCGTTAAAAAAGATTTCGGACAAACGAACGGCAGTCTGATTACCGGTAAATGATATCAAACTTTCCCAATCTGAAGTTTTACCGTCATATTTTCCGTTTTTAACCTGAACCGAACAAGAAAACGGTTGAATTTCGATGCCGTCTTCGTTTTCCTTTACACTCAATTTTTTCATTTCCATATTTAACGCGAATTTCTGCAAATCACGAAATGACGAATCCAACTGCACCTGTCCGCCTTCAAAAGACATCTGCACGTTATTTGACAGAACAAGCGGCTTAAAAATAAAAAGATGACGCAAACTGCCGTCATTACCGATAAAACTTTCCAAATGAAAAAAATTTTCTCTAACCTGCTCAGGCAATTCTGAAAACGCCGATAAATCGGGACGGGTAACGATATGGGCAAAACCGAAATTCGTACCGTTATGTTTACTCGAACCTCTATCAATCGTACTCACAAAAGGAATTTCTATCTTTTTTTGCTGCCCTTTTTCAAGAATTGTCAATCTAAAAACCGAACGAGCGGAATCAGTCGAATATTCATTTAATGTAAATGTAGCTTCTTTAATATTAGGCAAATTTTCCAACGAATGGATATGATAAACTTTTTCAAGATTCTGCTCGACAAATTGCTCAATCTGTTTTTCAATCACAGGTCCTTTTTGCCAAAATAAAAAAACACAAACTCCCAATAAAACAATAATTGGAATACCGATAACAACCTTTTTTGATAATATTTTTTTCAAAACATTTCTCCTTTTTAAAAAACAATTAATATTATAAACCGATAAAATTTCAAATCAACAATTTTATCGGTTTAACCAAATAACAATTTAACGAAAAAATTTCTCCACATATCCTGCCACAAAAACAAATAACATAAGTGCGGGCAAAATAAATTTAACATACCAATAAATCCCCAACGGAAATCGCATTCCCCTACCTTCATTAGCTTCAACTATAAACCGTTTCCATCCCCAACCGCTGGAAGAAGTACAAAAAATAAGCAAAAGCAACGAACCAAGAGGCAACAGATTATTCCCAACTAAAAAATCTTCCAAATCAATAATCCCGGTTCCCTGACCGAGCGGCTGAAAACCGCTCCAAACATTAAAACCCAAAACACAAGGTAGAGACAATATAAATACGGTTAAAGAACAAATAATCGATGATTTTTTCCGCTTCCAACCGAACTCTTCCATCGCAAAAGCAATAATATTTTCAAAAACGGCTATAACGGTTGAAAGTGCGGCAAAACACATAAAAAGAAAAAACAAGGCTCCCCAAAATCGTCCGCCGGACATAGAATTGAAAACATTAGGTAAAGTAACAAAAATCAGACTTCCGCCGGAATCGGCATTTACACCAAAAGCGAAACAAGCCGGAAAAATAATCAATCCGGACAAAACAGCAATCAATGTATCAAGTAAAATAATAGTCAATGATTCACCTGCCAAAGAACGTTGCTTATCAATATAACTACCAAAAATGGTCAAAGCTCCGATTCCAAGACTTAATGTAAAAAATGCTTGCCCCATAGCAGCATACAAAACCTCACCGATCCCACTATCCAAAACTTTATCAAAATCAGGCAACAAATAAAAAGCGATACCTTTTTCCGCACCGGGCAAAGAAACGGACTTAACAACCAAAGCCAATAAAATTAAAAATAACCCTGACATTATCAGCTTGGAAATCCGTTCCACACCTTTTTTTAAACCGGTCATACACACCAAGTAACCGAGCAAAACCACCATTCCCATCCACAAGGTCAATTCAAACGGACGGGAAAGCAATCCTCCAAAAAACATCCCGACCTGAACCGGAGCCAAACCTACCAAATCCCCTTTAAACATATAAAAAAAATAAGCAAGCATCCATCCGGCAACAGTCGTATAAAACATCATCAACAATAAATTTCCAATTATAGCCAAATAACCGTAAATCGGCCATTTGCTTTCAGCGGGTGCAAGTTTTCTAAGAGAACCGACAATACCTTGACGCCCCGCCCTGCCAAGAGAAAATTCCATAACCATAATCGGCAATCCCAAAATAAATAAAAAAACCAAATAACACAAAACAAAAATTGCTCCACCGTATTTTCCCGTAATATAAGGAAAACGCCATACATTACCGATTCCAACGGCACATCCTGCCGAAACAAGCAAAAATCCCAATCTGCTTCCAAGCTGTTCCCGATTTAAAGTAGTCAAAATTTACTCCTTAAAGAATTATTCATATTGCAACAAAAAATTTTACTATCTTAAAATATCGACCAAGACAAGATACGCCAAGCCACAAACAAAAATTGACAGAAAAAAAAAAAAAAATAAGATAGATATCCTAATCAATTCGAACAAAATAAAAAATATAAACAAAACTTAAAGCTACAACTATTCTCTATTAAGGATAAATTTTTAATGTTTTCTTATCGCTCATACTTTTATTATTTTCTTTTTATACTGTTAATAACATTTAGTTATATCCTTTTTCAAATATCTTTATCTCCAACACCTACAGACTTAAGATCATCTTTTTACTTATTTGGAATATGCGGATATTATGGTACAATTTTATTTATACTTTTTTCATTATTCTATATTTTTCTTTTTTTATCATATCCTTTATCCGTATTTTTTATTCCCATATTTGGAACTGTATGGGGATTTTATCTTTTTATCGATGCTTTAATTTTCAAACTTTACAGTTTTCATTTAGATTTACTTTTAGTAAAAATGTTTATTTTTGACTTTAAAGGAATGGGAATTACATTTTTTATAATAATTTTAACAATTATTTTCTTTTTATTTTTATTTTTTATTAACATATTTATATTTAAATACTTTATAAAAACTAATAAAAAAATAAATAAAAAATTTATTATTTCTATTCCTGTATTGTTAATTTTTCTTTTTTTTATAAATTCAGCTATCAACATTTGGGCAGATTTTTACAAAAGGTCTGAAATACTAAACTACAAAAACTATTTTCCAATTTATTATCCTATTATAGATTATGAAATAGCCCCAATACTATCAAAAAATTTTCCAAAAATCTTTCCCGCCAAACAAGGAAAAACATTTCCTACACACGAAAGAGAAAAATCAAGACTATATTATCCTAAAAACACCCTTGTATGCAACTTTCAAAATCGTCCCAACTTTATTCTTATTATTCTTGAAAGCTGGCAATCAGAAACGGTAAATCCGGACAATATGCCGAAACTTTGGGCAAGAATGCAAAAAGGAAGTAAATTTTATCAAAATCACATTTCAAACGGCACAACAACCGTCCCCGGACTTTTCAGTCTTTTTACTGGCGTTTATGCCAGCTATTTTGACTCTTTCGGCACAAATCCCAATCAAAACGGCTCAATCCTTATTAAAGAACTTACAAAAAACGGATATGAAATACACAGTTTCAGCGAAACTGCACTCAAAAGATTCAACCTACTTCCGCTTATACTACCAAATATAAAAAAAGAAAATTACTTTGAAACAAAAAGTGATGAACAAAGTTTTGAATTATTAAAACAAAATTTACAAAAAAGAGGAAAAGAAAATTATTTTTTTGATATGATTTTTTATACTTCTTCGCATTTTAATTATGATTATCCTAGCGATTTAAAATATAAAAAATACACTCCGCTTCCAAAAATAAACGAATCTTATGTTTTCAATACTTCAACAGACCCGACTCCATACAAAAATGACTACAAAAATTCTCTTTTTTATCTTGATGAACTTATTGATAAGACTCTCAATTTATACGCACAAAAAGAACTTTTACAAAACACTTACATCTTCATTACAGGCGACCATGCAGAAGAATTTAACGAAAATAAATTAGGACACTGGGGACATGGAAGTAATTTTACAAAATGGCAAAATTTAGTACCTTTTATTATAATTGAACCTAATAGCAATACATTTAAAATAATCCACTACCGTTCATTTCATGTCGATTTTGTACCGACTATTCTCAAAGACATTTTCGCCTGCAAAAATCCATTAATCGATTTTACAAATGGAATAAACTTAAGTTCTCTTTCTCAAAAAACAAGAAACGGTATAATCTCATCGTACTACCAAGATGCATTTTTAATTGATGAAATAATTTATGAAAAAAATATTGGGAAAATATATACTTGGGATGGATATAAAAAAGTAAAAAATCACACTCCAAATGCCACTGCGTACAAAAAACTTTTAAATGCGTGTAAAATTTTTTATACAAAATAAAATATTTTAAATTTTATCTTTTTACTCCTACAGAAAAAATAAGATAACATCTGTTATAAATAGATTTTTACTTTCTTATTTTCTTACCTAAAAAAGATTGACGACAACATTGATAATCCATAGACTGCTTTTTTTAATTTTTATCCACCCAAATATACAAGCAGGCAATGCAAACTCAAGATTTAATTCACATCATAGAAAAAACAGCTCCGGCTCATTTTGCCGCAAACTGGGATAAAAGCGGTATACAAATTTCCGCCCCGCAAAAAGATATTCACCATCTGGCAGTCATGCTCGAACCGTCGCTTGCCTCAATTTCTGCCGCTCTTGAACAAAAAGCAGATTTTCTGCTCACGCATCACCCGCTTTCTTTAACTGCCCGTTTCCCCGACAAATTAGACGAATATCGCGAAATACTTAAACTTGTTTTACAATCCGATACACTGCTTTATGCCGCCCACACCTCGCTTGATGCCAATCCGCTCGGACCGGTGCAATGGCTTGCCAGCGAACTCAAACTGCAACAAATTGAAATTCTTGAAAAAACAGCTACAGAAAACGAGCTGACCATCGGATTCGGATTTTGCGGTAATCTGCCAAAGCCCGCTATACCTACAGAATTTTCCGCCCTGCTCAAAAGTTGCGGCATTACGGCGTGGCGAAAAATCGGCACCATACACAGTCCGATTTCCCGTGTTGCCTGCTGTCCAGGTTCCGGCGGTTCGCTTGCACAAACGGCTTTTTCACTGGGAGCTGATATTTTTATCACCGGCGACATCAAATACCATCAAGCCCTTGAAATCGCTCCACTTGGCTGTACTTTAGATGTCGGACATTTTATTTTAGAAGAAAAAATGATGTATTTCTGGGCGAAATCATTACAGCATGAACTGAAAAATAAAGTTGAGGTTTTTTTTCTGCAAGGAAAAGATCCTTTTTTATATGAATAATCTTACAAGATACAGCTTTTTTATACAGCTTATCCATATTAGGAGGAAAAATGAGTCTTTATCAAAACGAAATACAAAAACTTATCAATCTACAAGAAGTTGACAACAAAATTTTAGATTTGGAAACAAATATTTCCGAGTTACCAAAACAATTGAAAAATCAACAAAACAATCTTGTAACTACCAAAAATAATCTAAAACAAATACAAGAAAAGATTGATATTCTAACAGACCAGAAAAAAAAGTTAAAAGATAAAATTGAAGATGATGGTTTAAAAATAGAAAAACGAAAAAACCAAATGATGCAAGTGGAAAATTCCAAAGAATATCATGCAATGATGCGTGAACTTGACGCTTTGGAAAAGACAAACAGATTACGTTCAGAAGAAGATGCGGCAATTCTTGAAGAATTAACAGAACAACAAAAACTGTTTACAACAACTCAAGAAATGATAAAAGAGCAAGAAAAAGAAATTAAAACAAATGAAAAAGAACTCAGCAAAGAACTTGCTTCCATCAATACAAAACTAGAAAAATTACAAAAAGAAAATGAAAAACTCTGCAAAGATATTTCCAAGCAAATGCTTGAATATTACAATTTTATCAAAAGAAAATTGCCACATCCGGTTGTTGCTTCCATTACCAATGCAATTTGTGATGCCTGCCACATCAAAATTCCGCGACAAACATTTATTGAAGTACAAAAAACCGAATTTTTGATTACCTGTCCCAACTGTCAACGGATTATCTATTGGAAAGAAGTTTTTTCTCAAACAAAAAAGCCAAATTCCAAACCCCCAAAAATTGAGGTTGAAGAAATCGAATAAAATTTCAGGAGTTGGACAGACTGTCGCTGCCGCCATCGGCGGGAGAGGAAAGTCCGGGCTCCGCAGGGCAAAACGCCGGGTAACCCCCGGCAAAGGCGACTTTGGGAAAGTGCCACAGAAAATAACCGCCGTACAACGGTAAGGGTGCAAAGGTGAGGTAAAAGCTCACCGATTGTCGCGGTAACACGGCAAGTCGGGTAAACCCCGTTTGGAGCAAGACCAAATAGGAAAGCAGATCTGCCCGGTCAATGCTTTCGGGTAGGTTGCTTGAACCGGCGAGTAATCGTCGGTCTAGAGGAATGACAGTCGCTCGTTATGAGAACAAAACCCGGCTTATCGTCCAACTCCTGATTATAAAATTATGAACATTGCCGCCATAATTCTGGCTGCCGGAGAAAGCTCTCGTTTTCGCCAAGCCGGATTTACCGAAAAAAAACAGTTTCTCGAACTGCAAGGCGTTCCGCTTTTTTGGCGGAGTGCAATTTGTTTTGCCCAAAATCCAAGCATTAGTTCACTTGTTTTTGTTTTTTCTCCAACAGAACTTGCGGCTCGGCAACAACAGATAAACGAACTCAACGCAACTCGTCCACTCGGCGTTACAATACATTGCACAACAGGCGGAAAAACAAGACAGGAATCTGTTTATAACGGGCTTTCAGTTTTGCCACCAAAAACCGACATCGTGCTGATTCACGACGGAGCAAGACCGTTTTTGCAAGCCGCACTTGTTAGTCGCCTTTTGCAAGAACTCAAGGAAAACAGCGATATTGACGGCGTTATTCCGGCTCTTGCGGTAACCGACACGATAAAAGAAGTGAAAAACGGCATTGTCCAAAAAACACTTGAACGGAAAATTTTACAAAGCGTACAAACGCCACAGGCTTTTTTTGTTCCTGCCCTGCAAGCCGCTCACCAAAAAGCCGCCAACGAAAAACGAACGGGAACGGACGATGCGGCTTTGGTGGAACTTGCAGGCGGCACGGTAAAAGTTATTTGTGGAGACCCGATGAACAAAAAAATTACAACGCCCGACGATATAGCTTTGCTTGCAGAAAATCCGACACCTCCGAGACCTTGCACGGGATTTGGCTACGATGTTCACAAGTTCGGAGGCGACCGTCCGCTTGTTCTGGGCGGAATACCGATTTTGGGCGACTTGAAAGTAGCAGCTCACTCCGACGGCGATGTTGTTTTGCACGCTCTGACCGATGCACTTCTGTCTTGTTGCGGACAAGGCGATATAGGAGATTTGTTTCCAGACACCGATAAACAATTTGAGAATATGAGCAGTAGCATTTTTGTTGCAAAAGCCTTAGAAATTTTTCAAAAAAATAATTTTATGCTTTGTCATACAGATATTACAATTATTACTCAAATTCCTAAAATTACACCGTACAAAAAAATGATTTGTCAAAATATTGCAAAACTGCTGCACTTAAAAGAAAAATATATAAATATTAAGGCAACTACAGAAGAAGGACTGGGTTTTACAGGCAAAAAAGAAGGAATAAAATCTATTGCCGTTGTTACAGCTCTTCAAAATTCACATAAATACAATGAGGTAAACAATGCGTTTTTTTAATACACTGACACGAAAAAAGGAAGATTTCATTCCCATAGAAGAAGGAAAAGTAAAAATATATGTTTGCGGAATTACGGCTTATGATTATTGCCATATCGGACACGCCCGTTCCGCTGTTGTATTTGATGTACTTGTTCGCTATTTACGATTTTGCGGTTATTCTGTAACATTTATACGCAATTTTACAGATGTTGACGATAAAATTATAATCAAAGCCAACAAAGACGGAAAATCATGCACTGAAATTTCCGAAAAATACATTCAGGCTTTTCACGAAGATATGGACAGACTCGGTGTTTTGCGTGCCGATACGGAACCCAAAGCAACCGAACACATTCAGGAAATGATAGATTTGATTTCCCTGCTTATCAAAAAAGATCACGCCTACGCCGCAAAAAACGGCGATGTTTATTTTCGGGTGCGTTCCTACGACAAATACGGTGAGCTTTCCGGTCGCAACATTGACGATTTACTCTCAGGAGCAAGAATTGCACCGGGTGAAGAAAAAAACGACCCGCTTGATTTTGCACTTTGGAAAGGAGCAAAACCCGACGAACCGAGCTGGAACAGTCCGTGGGGAGCCGGTCGCCCCGGCTGGCATATCGAATGCTCGGCAATGAGCCGAAATTATATCGGCATGCCGTTTGATATTCACGGCGGCGGACAGGATTTAACTTTTCCGCACCACGAAAATGAAAAAGCCCAAAGCGAGGCGGCCTACGGTGGTCAATTTGCCAACTATTGGATACACAACGGTTTTGTACAAATAAATTCCGAAAAGATGTCCAAATCACTCAACAATTTCATCACCATTCGAGATATTTTGGATAACTACCTCCCGGAAGTTCTTCGTTTTTTTCTTTTGAGCAAACACTACCGCAGTCCGCTTGATTACAGCACCGACAGCGTAGAAGAAGCGGAAAAAGGACTCAAACGGATTTACCAGACACAATACGCCATTTCTCAACACCTCAATCAAACAAAATGGAAACAAACCAAGCTGCCGACAGAACTTTTGACAGAAGCGGAAACTGCTAAAAATGGCTGGCGTGAATCGCTTGATGACGATTTAAATACCACCGCCTGTCTTGGGCATATTTTTTCGCTTGTCAGGATTTGCAACCGCATTTTAGAAGACAAAACAATGCGGCAAAGCGAACAAACCAAAAAACTGTTTGAAAAAGTCCTGCTGATTTTTGCCGAAATCAAAGAAATTTTGGGACTTTTTGAACAAAATGAAACCGATTTTTTACACAATTTGCGAAACAGCAGAGCAAAACGTCGCTCCATTGATATCGATTTAGTGGAAAATCTACTAGCTGAACGGCTTACCACCCGCAAAGAAAAAGATTTTGCCAAATCAGACGACATACGCAACAAGCTGTCTCAAATGCACATCGAAATTCAAGATACGCCACAGGGGCAAATCTGGGATATTATATAATTTTTTACTTTGGAGGAATGATGAAAAAACTTTTGTATTCTATTTTTATTTCTCTTTTTTGCATTGCCGCACTCAGCACTTCGGCACTTGCCAAAAAGTATATCAACGGCATTGATGCCAATTTTCCGCCATTTGCCTATGTGGACAAAACAGGAAAACCGGCAGGACTAGACATCGACGCGGTTGACTGGATTGCTAAAAAACTGGGTTTTGAAGTTGAACATAAACCGATGGACTGGAACGGCATCGTGGCAAGTTTGACCAACAACAAAATCGATTTCATCGCTTCGGGTTTAAGCGTTACCTCGGAAAGAGAAAAAGTTATTGATTTCACTATGCCGTACTGGATTGTCAAGCAAGTGCTGGTCGTAAAAGAAAAAAGTACACTTACTTCCCAACAGGTTATGAAAGGCAACAAAACAATCGGCGTACAAAGCGGTACTTCCGATGCTCAGGCACTGGCTGCCATCGCCCAAAAAGACGGCAACAATTTCACGTTACACTACTACGATTCCGCCCCGATGATTATACAGGATTTGCTAAACGGCAGAATTGATGCGGCAGCTATGAACGAATCACCTGCAGCCGACGCCGTCCAAAAACGCCCGGTCAAAATTATCGGCGAAATGGGACTCGCCCCTGAAAAATTCGCCTACGGAATCCGCAAAGACGACAAAGAACTCAAATCCCTGTTAAATAAGGGAATCAAAATGCTGCTTGCCGACCCGTATTGGCAGGAACTGATTAACAAGTATCAACCCGACAAACATTAAACCAACAGCTAAGCGGAATAGAAACTGCCGTTGATTTTTCCTTTCAACTTCTTCCGCAACTCCAGTCAAAGAACACTCTGGCTGCCATTTTTAATTGAAAATTGATAATGAAAAATTAACAATTACAAAAAATGGCGTTTTAAAGGGCGACTGAATGGTCGCCCTTCCAAAATCACCTAAAAATCTCTTAACTCCCTAATAAAATTATTAATTTTCCGTTCTTTCCCATTTTTCCCAAAAATAAAAAAACTCCCGACTTGTGATTGACAAAATAAAATCTTTTCAGCTAGATGATGTAAACAAGTTTGCAAATAAAAAGTATACTTGCTCAAACCTTAACGAGTTATGCTCAGCTCGCATAATGTTATTTTCAGGAGGTGAACGAAAAAATCATTGTATTTTTATTTTTATGGTTAAGAAATTTAAATATTTTAATGTATTTTTATTACAAAAAGGAGAAAAAAATGAAAAAAATTGTTTTACCGTACATTTTGGCATTATTCCTGCTGGGGGGGGTATAGCACAAGCTGAAGAACCGAAAGCAAAAGCGGGACAAATAGAAGAACTGGAATCCATCACCGTTACTTCAACCAAAACACAACATACACTTGCCGATGTACCTGAAGAAACCATCGTTATTACCGCCGAAGAATTGGAAAAACAGAATGTCACCAATGCAATCGATGCTTTGCGTTGGATTCCGGGTTTTACGAATGTCATAATCGAACGCACTGCAATGGGACAAGATAATTTTCAGACGGACGGAAATGCTTTAAAAACAACCAATGATATGCTAGTTTTAGTGGACGGTAATAGAGTAAAAGGAAATTTTGCTATCTCTGAAATTCCTATTGCTACGATTGAACGTATTGAAATCGTCCGAAGTGGCAATTCCGTTTTATATGGTAGCGATGCTTTAGCCGGCGTCATTAATATTATCACGAAAAAACCAACTGCTAAAGTAAGCGGCAGTGTAAAAATGGTGATTACACACGATAGAGAAGAACACCCTTTACCGTCTAGTTGGGGTCGCGGTACTTACAGAAAAAATTATGATACGCAGGAAGCAACTGTCGGCTTTGCAACTGCCGCTTTGCGTCATCAATATTCCGCCCGTCATGATTACAACGGCTATATGTTTGAAGGCTACAATGTCGGCGGTAAATGGGGAGTTGACTTAAATGAAGAAATGAAAATTGATTTTAGTCTTATCTATACTACTTACAAAGAACAATACAATATAGAAGATAAGTATAACGCTTATATCACTTTTGATTGGCAAAAAGACACTTCTAATCTTAAATTTAAATCTTTTTACAGTGATTATACAATGGATACAGAAGCTCTTTATAAAATTCAAAAAGAAAAATCTTATGAACAAGAACTATTGTATTCTACTGCCATTGGAGATTTTAATTTATTAACTTTCGGCTATCAAAACACAACAGAACAACTTGATGGATTTGCAATACCGGGTGGCGAACAGATTGCTGATGATACGAAACGAACAAATAGTGTCTTTTTGCAGGATGAAATAACCATTTTTGATAATTTAACTTTTGTTCCTGCTGTACGTGCTAATTCACATGACAAATGGAATTTTAATTTTGACCCCAAATTAAGTATCTTATGGAGAAACTCAGACACATTGAGCCTGCGTCTTTCTGCAGGTACTGCATACAAAACTCCAAGTCCTGAAATGCTATACTTAAATCAAACAATTAATATGGGACCGAGAACTTTATATATACAGAGAAATCCGGATTTAAAACCTGAAAAATCAAAAAGTATTCGTCTGAGTGCTGAACAGCGGTTCGATAACTTCTTTATCGGAAACTTGGCACTTTTTAGAACCGAATATGAAAATCGAATTGGCATGATTGACGACCACTCGAAATCAACACCGACTAAAACATATAAAATATATGTAAATGATAACGGCAAAACTGTTATTCAAGGTTTAGAAGCAAGTATAAAATATTGGCTAAACAACAATATTTTGTTGGCTAGCGGTTACACTTACTTTGATACCGAAAATAAAGGTAAAACTATACCTAATACTATTGCACATAAAATTACCCCCTCAATACGCTATCAGGACGATGAATTGGGTTTTACCGCCGAACTACGAGGAGATTATGAAATATATGCTCCTGTTAAAGGACAGTGGCAAATACAAAGAGGCAGATTAAAATATGTTCCGACTATTTATGACGTTAATGGTGCAGATAATTTTTGTTTAAATGCTAATGTTTCTAAAAAATTTACAAACGATACCAGAGTCTGGCTGAATGGAGAAAATTTACTTAAAAATAGAAAAATAGCAGGAAAAAAACAAAATTTAATTCTTATTTTAGGTCTTGAACACAAATTTTAATAGACAAACCAACAAATCATTTTAAACCAAAGCCCCGAAGCCGTGTGCCGAGGGGCTTTTTTAAAACAACACAAACCGGAGAAACGAAATTTTTGAAATTCACAGAACGACACCGAAGCCAATCTCAAAATCAAAGCATTCGCCAATTTTTATTTCTCCCAATCAACGAAACTTCTCCAAAAGGAGTCGAAAAAGAACTTTCTCAAATTCGACAAGACTTTGACTCCACTCAACCACCACACCAATTTAAAAAATACACTGGCAGAATTTTGCTTGACGATACCATAAAAAATCAATAAAAATCTTGCTTCTCACGGTGGGTATAGCTCAGTTGGTAGAGCACCTGGTTGTGGCCCAGGTGGTCGCGTGTTCAAGCCACGTTACTCACCCCAAAAGCAAAAGGACAGATTCAAACACGATTCTGTCCTTTTTTTGTTTTGGCGAGAAATTCAACTTTAAATCCCCCCCCTACTTTGCATCTTTTATCCCCAACATAACAACAGAACCATTTTATTTCTCTCGATATAATAAACTCTATACTTTAATCATAATTATCTTTAATCCAATAAACAACAGTTTCAATTTTTTACTTCATAGAATATTTTTTATCCTAAAGCATCAATTTTCTTTTTCTAGGTCAAAAATTTTCCCGATTGCGATATTTTTTTCCCAATTTAAGTAGCGAAAATTTTTATTTTTTGGCATACAAACCAAATCTTGTTTGAAAAAGACACAAAACAAGTGAAAACTGAACACTGTTATTAAACTTTACGGGAGTAAGATTATGAAAAACAATTTTTTCAAACAATGCTTTTTTATCGCGATGTTCGCGGTTTTAAACCTCACTTCTTTTCATCTTTGTTTTGCTACTGAACCTAGCGGCAAAGAAATTATGCAGCTCCAACACGACAGAGCGAACGGAGATGACAGAAAAATGACTTTGACCATACGGCTTATCAACCGCCAAGGCAAAGAACGAGTGCGAACAGTGGAAAGTATGTCCAAAGATTACGGCAAAGATAAAAAAAGTATTATGCTCTTTCAAAAACCGGCTGATGTAAAAGGCACGATGTTCCTTTCCTGGGAATACGACTCGCAAGATAAAGAAGATGACAAATGGCTCTATATGCCGGCGATGAAAAAAGTCCGTCGCATCAGCGGTGCGTCCAAAAACGAATATTTTATGGGAACGGACTACACCTACGACGATATGGGCGACCGTAACGTGAATGAAGACCGTCATACTCTTTTGGGCAAAGAAAAAATCGGAGACAAAGACTGCTGGAAAATCGAGTCCGTTCCACTCGACCCCGAAGACCTCTACACTCGCAAAATCTTGTGGATTGACAGTATTTCTTACCTCATCATCAAGGGCGAATATTACGACAAGGACGGACTGGTCAAAACCTACCAAGCTCTTGATGTTCGCAAACAAGACGGATTTTGGCTGACTTTTCGTTCCGAAATGAACAACGTCAGTCGACAGCACAAAACAATTTTAGAAATCGAATCCATACAATTTAATACCGGCGTTCAAGACAGCCTTTTTCAAGTAACAACCCTTCAACGCGGGAGACTGTAATTGCCTGTAAAAAATATACAAAAACATTTTTTGGCTTTTACTCTTATTTTGCTTTTTTCGGCAACACCGACTTTTGCAGAACGGCAAGACTTTTTCCCCGATTGGCTGAAGATTTCGGGAAAAATCAACGCCATACACGCCGTGCAAATCAAAAAACCGCACAAAGAAAATGCCTCTCGTGCAGATTTACGACTCAATTTACAAGCAGATTTTGACAAAATGTTTTTCCAGTATTCACCGCAGGTACAAAAAAACCGCATTCTTTCCGACAAAACAGGATACGACACGTACGAACTATGGGCGGAATATGTATCCGACAACTGGGATTTGCGGCTAGGTCGGCAAATTATCATCTGGGGACAAGCCGACGGCATACAAATTACGGATATAATTTCACCACCGGATTTAAGCGAATACATAACACAGGATTTGGACGAAATCAGACTGCCGGTTGATGCCGCCAGATTTCGCATTTTGGGCAGCTTAATTACCACAGAACTGATTGCTGTCCCCGTTTTCCGTCCTGCCGTTTATCCGAGCAAAAACAGTCCTTGGGCTTTGCCGCAAATACCGATAAAAATTATACCTGCCGAAGAACCGACAAGTTCTTTTGAAAATACGGAAATCGCCGGAAAAATTGCAGGCTACTTTTCGGGTCTTGATGTGGCAGCGTCGATTTTTCACACTTGGGACGACCGCCCCGCTCTACACGCAACCAATTCACCGACAAAACTTGCCGCCAAATATCACCGACTGACAATTTTCGGACTAGAATTTTCCCGTCCGTGGGCAGATTTTGTTTTTCGTGGAGAAACGGCTTTTTACAAACAACAATATCTTCCCACCTCCCAAACAGGCAAGCCGCTTGCAAAAAATCTAATCAAATGGCTGCTCGGAGCGGATTGGACGCCCGGAGGCAACTGGACACTTACCGCCCAAATCGTCGGCACAAATATTTTTCAATACGAATCCGCTCTTCAAGCTCCGCAAAACGGATTTTTGGCAACACTCAATATTTCCAAAAAATATATGAACGACAGATTAACACTTTCCAACCTGCTGTATTTTGATTTTGAAGGGAACGGTTACTTGAACCGTTTTAAGACAAACTACGAAATTGCAGACGGTTTTCATCTGGCAACGGGGGTCGATATGTTTGGCGGCAACAACGGCTTAATGGCAACATATCAAAATAATTCACAGGCTTACATAAAAGCCACATACAGTTTTTGAGGTATTTATGCTTAACATACAAAAAATCAACAAACATTTTTATACAATCGGCGAAATGATTTTGCGTTTCCGCTGGCTCAATATCGCCATTTTTCTTATTCTGACGACTTCAGCACTTTTCGGAATAAAATACATCAAGGCGGAAACCGATATGGAAAGCTGGTTTCTAGAAGATGACGACCTGCTCAAAGTCAAACAACAGTTTGAAGATATTTTCGGTAATGATGAATTTTGTGGCGTGCTGATCGAAACAGACAATGTCTTTTCCCGGGAAGTTTTACAGGCAATCCGCAACCTCGGTAAAGAATTAAAACAAAAAGTCCCGTACAGCGACGATGTAATTTCACTGACCGATATTGAATATATTTCCGGTACGGAAGAAGGTATCAATATTGACCGGCTCGTTCCCGACCCTGTTCCGAGCGACCCGAAAATCCTTGCCGACATTCGCCAAAAAGCATTTGCTAAACAGATTTTAAAAAACCGTCTTGTTTCTGAAGACGGTCGCTACACTTGGCTGATGTTGAGACTCAAGCCGATTCCCAAGGACTGGTCTCAAAAAGGACTGGAAAATCCCGAACTCGCCATCGGGCGTATCGCCCACGAAGTCCTTAATCAGGAAAAATATACTATTTTAAACGGAAAACTCACGGGACTGCCGGTCATCGCCCACGACAAAATGGCATTTTTCGGCAAAGAAACACCGAAACTCTTGGGAACATCGCTGATTGTTATAATACTTATGCTTGCCATTTTTCTTCGCAATATTCGGGGCATACTTTTTCCCTTTCTCACGCTTATCGGCGGAACGATTATTATTTTCGGCATTGAAGGCTATATGCAAATCACCGTTGACCCGTCGATGATTTTTATCCCGATTTTTCTGGGAATTGCCGTTGCAACCAGTTATTCTATTCATATTTTTAACTTTTTCCGTCGGGAATTTGCAGCGACCGGACAGCGAAAACAATCTCTTTTGCACGCCGTCGAAGAAACCGGCTGGCCGCTTTTATTTTGTGCCTTAACGACCGTTATCGCCCTGCTTTCCTTTTGGCTAGTTCCGATGCGTCCCGTTCGCTGGGTCGGACTGACGGCTGCAGCACTCATAGGCATTATGTATTTACTCGTAACAATTATGCTTCCGACCATGCTCAGTTTCGGAAAAAACAAACCTGCCCAACAAATAAAAATGCCCGAAAAATCAAAAGACGAACCGCTGCAAGTAGAAAATTTTGTAAGCGGTAAAAGAAATATCGACAAACTTATGCTGGGTTTAAGCGAACGAGTTTTAAACCGACCCAAAACCGTTTTAACCGTATTTTTTCTTCTTATTGCCTTTTGCGTTGTAGGTTTATTTCAAATGGAAATCTCTTTTGATATTCGCCGCACTTTCGGACGAGCCGTTCCATATGTAAACCGTATTATCCAAATTGCCCAAACACCTGTCGGTTCGCTCTATTCTTACGGAGTCGCCATTGAATTCCCCCGTACAGGTATGGTCAAAGACCCTGAAAATCTGAAAAAATTTGAACAGTTAATCAAAGACATAGAAACGTTGCCGCTAACCAAAAAAGTTTCGTCCCTTCTTGATATCATCAAAGACATAAATCAGGTTTTGCACGACAACGACAAACGCTATTTTTGCATTCCCGACACAAGAGAAATGATTGCCCAGCAACTTTTGCTCTACGAAAATTCAGGAGGGGCGGAAAGTGAACGGTGGGTTGATTATGATTATCAACGACTGCGAATTATGGTTGAAATGGGCGACCTAAACTCAAACGAAGCTATGCGGGAACTGCAATATATTCAGGACAGGGCTAAACAGATTTTTCCCGAAGCCAAAGCCCTGCTCATAGGTTCGATTTCACAATTTACCGTTATGATGCATTATGTAACTCACGGGCAAATTGCCTCATTCGGACTGGCTCTTGTAATGATTACCATTTTGATGAGCATTGTTTTCGGCAGTCTGCGACTGGGAATTATCGGAATGATTCCAAATATCGCACCGGCTCTTGTCATCGCGGGTATTATGGGATTTGCCAAAATTCCACTTGATATGATGACCGTTACCATTATGCCGATGTTGCTCGGTCTTGCGGTAGACGACACAATCCATTTTATCAGCCACAGCCAGCTAGGTTTTCAGCTCAGCGGCAACTATAGACAAGCCACCCGCCGAACCTTTCTTATTGTCGGCTCGGCAATGTTTTATACCTCACTGGTACTGATTTTGAGCTTTTCCGTATTTTTAATTTCTTCCGTAAAAGTATTTATCCATATGGGAATACTCAGCAGTATAGGAATTGCAACGGCTCTTATCACGGACTATTTTATAACTCCGATATTGATTAAAGAGTTTGCCGTATTCGGAAAAGAAAAATGTCGTGATTAGAAACGAAATATTTATAAACCTGTTGATATTCAATCAATAATTGATAATGATTATAAGGAGCTTTTTGATTTTCAATTTAAAAAGCTCCTTTATTTTCAACTGTCAATTAAATAAATTTGCTTTTTTAATTACAAATTGATAGTTGATACCGATTAAGAAAACATTTCAATTATCAATTTTAAAAAAGGTGTTCGCGTGAAAAAGTATCTTTTTTCTTTATTTTTTTTCTTTTGTACAACTTCGATTTTTGCCGCCGAGCTTTCAAATGCCTTACAGCTGCCTCCGTGGTTTTTGCTAACGGGACATTTAGATTTTACACACGCTCAACGCTTTCAAAAACCGAACAAAAAACTCACAACCAGACTTGACTTTCGCCTTGCCGCTCAACTCCAATTTGAATGGTACGACTTTTTCGTTTCAAGCGATGCAGAAAAAAACTGGCAATACGATGATGAAAGCGGTCTTTGTCTTCGCGAACTATGGCTTGACCATGAAGATATGTACTGGAGCTTCCGCCTCGGTCGTCAAATTGTTACTTGGGGAAAAGCTGACGGTGTACTGCTTACCGATATAATTTGCCCACTTAATTTGACAGAACCACTTACAACCGACCTCGAAGAAATGAAAATTCCCGTAGAAGCCGCCAGATTTCAAGCATATAACGAAGCATTTCGGGCAGATTTTGTTCTTGTTCCTTTTTTTAAAAAAAATCGTTACCCGAAAACCGACAGTCTGTTAGCACTACCACAAGGAATATATCCGAACCTTTTTAACGAACCGCACGGCTCGCCGCCCGACAAATCAAATTACCACATTTTATCTGCTCAAGAACCGGAGAAAACACTGGAAAATATGACGGTCGGCGGCAGATTTACAGGCTATTTTCCTGAACTGGAAATTACTTTTTCCGCTCTTTATACATGGAACAATACACCGATTTTATATCCTGAAATCGGCGGTTTGCGTCCTACATACCACCGTCTGACAATTTTAGGACTTTCTCTTACTTTGCCCTTTCCAGATTTTATTATTCGCTCTGAAAACTTATTTACCCAAGATACATATGAACCGTGTACCAATCTTAGCTTTAAACCGCTTCAAAAAAATGTATTCAAATGGCTGCTCGGTGCTGACTGGACACCCGGCTACGGTTTTTCCGTTACAACCCAAATCATCGGCAAACATATCAACGACTATGAAAAAATCCTCGCCGCCGACCGCAACAGCTTTTTGGCGACCTTAAAAATTAGCCAAAAATTTCAAGACGACCGCATCGAACTGTCCAATATGACTTACTGCGACATAAACAATGTCGGTTTTTGCAACCGAACAAAAGCTGATTTTGCCGTTATGGATAATTTTCACCTTCTGTTCGGAGCGGATTTTTTCCAAGCATACAAAGGCTTTTTTGACTACTACGAAAACAATTGCCAATTTTGGGTCAAAACCAAAATTACATTTTAAAAACTCAACAAAGCAAAAAAGGCAACCCGATTCTCCAAGTCGAGTTGCCTTTTCTTTTCTCCAAAATATCCATATTTTATCTACCCAAAAACCGCAGGCATTCGTCTTTCATTTTTTCAAAAGCATTCGGAACATTCCAAACTATTGTCTTATCTTTTTTGAACCAAGTAATCTGACGTTTGGCATAAGCTCTGGTATTTTTAAGCCACAGTTCACGGCAGTCTTTTTCGTCGCACCGACCTAAAATCAATGCAAGCAGTTCGCTACAGCCGATTCCGTCAAAAGCGGGAGCTTTTTCATTCGAACATTTGGCAAATGCCAGCTCCATTTCTTCATACGCCCCAAGTGCAAACATGTTTTCAATCCGAAGTCGCAACCGTGGTGTCAATTCCGCCAAATCCTGCCATAAACCAAGCTGCAAAACAGCAAATTTTTCATTTACCATCTGCCGCTTGTGCCATTCGGAAAATGGAATTTTCGTCGCCCAAAAAACCTCAAACGCCCGACAAATCCGCTGGCGGTCATTCGGGTGAATTTTGGCTGCGTACTCAGAATCAAATTCCTGCAACCATTCGTGCATTTTCCGTCCTCCGCAAGCAGCAAAAAGTTTTTCCACCTCTGCTCGAATTTCTTCAGAAACAGACGGAATAGGAGCAAGACCGCAAAGCAGCGTTTTAAGATACAGTCCCGTTCCGCCAACCAAAATCGGAACACTACCTCGACTTAACACTTCGTCAATTTCCCGCTCCAAACGCTCGGCAAAACTTCCTGCTCGAACAACGACATCACTTTCCAAAAAACCGTACAATTTATGCGGACAAAGACTTTGCTCTTCAGTCGAAGGCTGAGCGGTTATAATTGGCACATCTTTATACACCTGTCTGGAATCAAAATTAACAATCTCACCCGAAAGAGCATTTGCCAAAAAAATTCCGGCATCGGATTTACCCGTACCGGTTGCTCCAACCAAAGCGATAATTTGTCTTTTTTTCATTTTCACAACCCAATTTTTCTTTATAATTTCAAGAAACTATCACGTAATAAAAAAATTAAAAAACTTGCCTTTCCTATAAAAAATATATACAAACGGCAGATTTTAGGGGGCAACCATGACAAATTTAAAAACTCACAGCACAAACAACTACAAAAATACTTTTGCAACGCTTGCAACCTGTCTTTTCCCCGCTTCAAAAATGAATACATATCTGTTTATCGCTCGCCTTAAAAGTATTTTTTCTAAATTATTTTTTCCGCTACAAATATCAACAGTTTTATTATTTCGCTTTTTTACTGTCACTTCCGCCATTTTCATACTTTCCAAATCCATTCCATACATTTTTTATCGTTCGACTGACAATTTTACGATGCGATTAAAGACAAACAATATTTATTTATAAAAAAGGAGAAATTATGCATACGCTTTTTAAACAGACACACAAAGAAGCACTGTATTCTTTAGCTCTAACCGGACTATATTTTTTATGGTGGTATATTGGAGCATATATTCCAGGAAGTGTAACAGTAGAAGAATATACATTTATTTTTGGAATGCCGCTTTGGTTTTTTCTCAGCTGCATTGTAGGAACAATTCTTTTTTCTTTTTTATCTTGGATTATGGTACGATTTTTATTTAAAGAAATCATATTTGAGGAGACAAAAAAATGAAAATAGAAATTATTATACCACTTTTTATCTATCTTCTTCTCATTTACTTGCTTGCTTTTTTTTGTAAATATAAAAAAAAGAAATCAAATAATTTTTTAGAAGAATATTTTATCGACAACCGAAAAATGGGCGGATTTGTACTAGCAATGACTCTTGTTGCAACATACATCAGTGCCAGCAGTTTCATTGGAGGTCCAGGAGTTGCATATAAAATAGGATTGGGCTGGGTACTACTCGCCGTTATCCAGCTTCCCACAGCGTGGCTGACACTCGGCGTTTTGGGCAAAAAGTTTGCCATCATCGCCCGAAAAATCAATGCAGTTACAATAAATGATTTTTTATGGGTAAGATACAAAAGCAGAGCTATCGTGATTTTGGCGTCCACCTCGATTATCCTTTTTTTCATCGCCGCCATGGTTGCCCAATTTGTCGGCGGAGCAAGACTTTTTGAAGCTCTGACCGGTCTTTCTTATGAGATAGGGCTGTGTATTTTTGCCGGAACGGTTATTTTATATACAACAGTCGGCGGTTTTCGAGCGGTCGTACTGACCGATGCCGTACAGGGAATTTTAATGATAATCGGTACGCTGGCTCTGTTTTTGGGAATTATATCCGCGGGCGGCGGCATGTCTGCCCTTATCCAAAAACTGGCACTCATCGACCCGGGACTAATTTCTCCTACAGGAACAAACAATTTTTTGGCAAAACCGTTTATTCTTTCTTTTTGGGTTTTGGTCTGTTTCGGCGTAATCGCCTTACCGCAAACAGCCGTTCGCTGCTTCGGCTACAAAAACAGCCGCTCCATGCACAACGGAATTGTCATCGGCACATTTGTACTAGGATTTATCATTTTGGGAATGCACCTTTGCGGAGCATTGGGACGGGCAATTTTACCGGATTTAACCGTGCCGGATATGATTATGCCTCAAATCAGCCTAAAAGTTTTACCTCCGCTTGTTGTCGGAATTTTCCTAGCGGGACCGCTAGCAGCGATAATGTCCACCATTGATTCACAACTCATTCTCGCTTCGGCAACACTAATCAAAGACCTGTATTTACGTTATATTTCAGCAAATCCTCAACAAAAAAACGAGCAAACCGATACAAAAAAAATTAAGAAACTGAGCTTGTATTCCACCGCTCTTTTCGGAATTATTGTATTTTTCGCCTCACTCAATCCTCCCGACCTCATCGTTTGGCTCAATCTCTTTGCTTTTGGCGGACTGCAAACCGCCTTTTTGTGGTCAACCGTGCTGGGACTGTATTGGTCAAAAGCGGAAAGTGTCGGAGCATTGATTTCCATGCTCACGGGAATTGCCATTTTCATGCTACTGACAATATGTAAAATCAAAATCGGCGGAACCCACCCCATCGTAGCAACACTAATTTTAGAATTTATCATTTTTTATGCCATCAGCTCATGGCGAACACGACACAATCCCAAACTAATTTTTTCATGGGAAAAAATATAACAGCAAAAAAATAACATAAAAAAGCCGGATTTTGTCCGGCTTCTTTATAAATATATTCTATGCTGCAAATTTATCTTTATTAAGCAATATAATGAACAATTGTTCCGGTTGAGCGTTCCGCAATAACATGTGCTCCAATCGGGTCGAGAGTTACTTCTCCGGCAGGACCGCAAAAAGTTTCGCCAGCCGGTGGAGAATATCCAGGACCGGCAGGAGCAGGAATTATTTGTCCGGCAGGAACAGGTTCGGTATGACCAGCTCCCTGAATCTCGATATGTCCGGCAGGAGGAGAATAAACAGGTCCTGCTGGAATTGAAACACCACCACCGTATGACATATTTTTCCTCCTTACTAAATATTTTTAGTAGGCTTTAAACCTACTAATTGTCAAGCTAAAAGACAAAACAAAGAACTTACTCAAATCACAAATTAAAATTTTCAAAAATTTATAACCGATTTTTTAATCCGTTCATTTTTAATAAAATAAACAGTCCATAAATCTTCTTACATAATTTTTACAAAAAAACCAAAAAAGATTTGACAAAAAAACAATTTGATTCCATTATCTTTTTTTAGCAAGATAAAAGGAGAAAAGCAGATGCAAACTAAAAACGAATTTACAACTCTCAACTCTTTAAAACCCAAAGATCATTGCATAATTACCAAACTCTCCGATACAGACAGATTAGGACAACGCCTACTTGATCTTGGCATATATCCCGGACTTTCCGTTCAAATTTTACGAAACGCACCGCTCGAGGACCCGATGGAAATAGAAATAAACGGCTATTTTATCAGTCTACGACACGAAGAAGCACAAGCTGTAGAAGTCAAAAAACAAGTGGAGGAAACAAAATAATGAGCGATTCTCGTTTACTTGTTGCCCTTGCCGGTCAACCTAACTGTGGAAAATCAACTGTTTTTAACATGCTCACCGGAGCATATCAGCATGTTGCCAACTATCCGGGTGTAACTGTTGAAAAAAAGACCGGTTCATTTTCGTTTAACAACAAAAATATTGAACTGGTTGACCTTCCGGGAACTTACAGTCTGACTTCCTACTCTCTTGAAGAACGGGTCGCCAGAGATTTTCTTTTACACGAACACCCCGAAGTTTGCATCAATGTTATTGATGTTTCCACGCTTAAAAGAAGCCTCTATCTGACATTGCAACTTATCGAAATAGACTGTCCTATCGTGCTTGCCATGAATATGATGGACAAAGCCCAAAAAGACGGCGTTACCATTGACACCGAAAAGCTGCAAAAATCTCTTGGCATTGAAATTGTCCCGACAGCAGCCAGAAAAGGAAAAGGCAAAACCGCCCTCGGTGAAGCAATCATAAAAACCGCAACAAAAAAACAGGCTATGAAACAGGTGAATTACGGACCGCTGGAAGAGCGACTGCAATCACTAAAAGCTTGGTTGGAAAAAGAAGGCGAAACACTCAAGGTTCCAAGTCGCTGGTTGACTATAAAAGTTATAGAAAAAGACGAATACGCCATAGAATATGTTCGTTCGACATTCAAAAAAAGTGAAGAATTTTTAGCTTTGGCTGATACTTTGGCTTCCCAGTACGAAGAAGAATTTGATACTAGCGTTTCCCAGCATATCGCCACCTGTCGTTATAAAATTGCAGACGAAATAGTTCGGGATTGCCAAAAAAAATCATTCACCTCAAGACAACTGACCAATGCCATTGATTCCATTGTCTGTCATAAAATTTTTGGTCCTATTTTTATGGTCGGCATTGTCTACCTTTTGTATGAACTTTCCATTGTACAAGGTTACAATCTTACCAACTATTTTTGGCCATTTTTGGCAAAGATAAAAGAATTTGTCAGTTGGCTTGCTCCCAATCCAGGTTTTATCGAGGACCCGATTTTGCGTTCACTTCTGATTTGGATAATTGACAGCATCAACTCTTTACTCAACTATATTCCAATTTTTCTTATTTTGTTTTCTCTTATCGCAATTCTGGAAGACAGCGGTTACATGCCCAGAATGGCATTTATTCTCGACCGTTTTCTTTATCGTTTCGGTCTGCACGGACAATCTACACTGCCGCTGGTTTTAGGAGGAGTATATGTTGGCGGATGTGCTGTTCCGGCAATTATGTCCACTAAAGCGGTACCCTGCAACAGAGCAAGAATTGCAACCATTATGACAATTCCTATGCTCAACTGTCTGGCAAAAGTTCCTTTATATGTTGTATTGATTAAAGCATTTTTTCCGCAAAGCGAAGCACTGACTATGTTTTTTATTTCAACAATCAGTCTTATTATCGCTTTGCCGGGAATAAAACTGCTCACGCTGACACTTCTTAAAAATGAAGAGAATGCACCGTTTATTATGGAAATGCCGGAATACAATTTTCCGACAATAACCGGTGTTTTACGTTCTGCCCTGCAAAAAGTCTGGTTGTTTGTCAAAAAAATTGTAACCATCGTAACCGCCGTTGCTATTGTTGTTTTTGTCCTGCTCCAATTTCCCGGAATCAATAAAGAATCAATGCAAAATTACAATGCTCGTGCAGAACAGGCTCAACTTACATTTATGGCAGTCGTTAACAAAAGCGAAAGTAAAGATAAATTTATGATGCTTGTAGAACAAAGCAAAGGCCAAGATGAAATAACCAAACGCAAACAAGTTTTGACCGATTTGGTAAATTTTGCCACTGACTTTAAAAATCAAAAAATGTACGCCGGCAGCAAAGAAGCATCTCAACAAATTGAAGTCGATTTCAAAAAAAGAAATCAGCTTTTCTTTGACATTACGCAAGGACGCGGAAAGGATTTTAAACAACTTGGCAATGCACTCAAAAATCTCATCAAAGTTCGCAAAACAATTCGTATGGATATGCAAAAAGAACGCATTGACAAAAGCTTTTTAGGAAAAATCGGCAAAAGCATGGAACCCATAACAAAATGGGCAGGTTTTAATTGGCGTATCAATGTTGCCCTGCTTTCCGCACTTGCCGCCAAAGAAAATACAGTGGCAACTCTCGGTGCTTTGTATCAGGGTGAAGAAAGCGGCAAGCAGGTAACACAGCAAGATGTCAGTGCGGCAATGAAAGAAACCGAAACAGGCTTTACTTCTTTACATGCCTTAGCTCTTATTTTGTTTATGATTATTTATCCACCGTGTTTGGCAACGCTGATTACAATAAAATTGCAAACCGGTTCATACAAATTCCTGTTTCTATCTCTAAGCTACCAAATTATTTTAGGAACAGTAATCGCTATGGCGGTGTTTACAATAGGTTCAGCTCTGCATTTAACAGGCGAACAGGCAATGATAGCATTTTATATTATTGCTCTTCTTATCGCAATTGCATTCGGATTTATTCCTAATCCATCTTCGGTTACTTCCAAAGAACAAATTCAAACAACTTAATCTTCAACCAAAGGAGTATTATTATGTTTAAAACAAAGGTTATTTTATTCTCTCTTGCGACACTGCTTTTCACAGCATCACTCGCTTTCTCTCATTCTCCGTTTTGTTCCTGCAAAGATAACGGAGACGGCACCGTCAGCTGTGAAGGCGGATTTTCTGACGGTTCTTCAGCTCAAGGAGTTGAGATATATGTCAAAGACAAAAACGGAAAAATCATCATTGAAGGCAAAATCGACGAACAATCCGAGTTTTCTTTCAAAAAACCGGCAACAAACGATTATATCGTTCTTTTTGATGCCGGCGAAGGACACCAGATTGAAGTCAAAGGAAAAGATATTTTTTAAACAATTTAATTTAACACAGGAGTTTTATTATGTTTAATGCAAAGGTTCTTTTACTCTCCATTGCGGCACTGTTTTTTACGGCATCTCTTGCCTTGGCTCACACTCCACTTTGTTCCTGCTGGGACAATGGAGACGGCACCGTCAGCTGTGAAGGCGGATTTTCCGACGGTTCTTCAGCAAAAGGCGTTGCAATGTATGTCAAAGACAAAAACGGCAATGAGATCGTTAAAGGTAAAATCAACGACCAGTCCGAATTTTCTTTCAAAAAACCGGCAACAAACGATTACACTGTTCTTTTTGATGCCGGCGAAGGACATCGCATTGAAATCAAGGGCAAAGATATTTTCTAAATAAACAATTTTGTTTTAACCAACCAAACTGAGAGGAGACAATATGAAAAAGTATTTTTTAACCTTAACTCTTGCTCTGTTTTTGGCTGCAACCAGCTCAACGGCTTTTGCCCATTTTCAGATGCTCTACACTCCAGAATCCGCTCTTGAAAAAGGCGGAAACATCGACCTCAAAATCGTCTTTACCCACCCTTTTGAAGCAGGACATACCATGGATATGGGAACACCCGAAAAAATGGTTGTATTGCACAAGGAAAAAACAACTGACCTGCTAAAAACACTGAAACCCATCAAATGGACAAGCCTAACCAATTCCGGCAAAGCCTATGAAACCAGTTATCAATTACGCGGAATTGGCGACTGGGTTTTCGGTATAATTCCCGCTCCGTATTATGAAGCGAACGAAGATGCTTACATTCAACAATTTACCAAAATGATTGTTAATGTTGCCGGTGCACCAACCGATTGGGACAAAGATTTGGGTTTTCCTGCTGAAATCACTCCGCTCGACAAACCGTACGGTTTGTGGACAGGCAATGTTTTTCGCGGCATTGTCAAAAAAGAAGGAAAACCGGTTCCTTTTGCAGAAATTGAAGTTGAATACCTCAACCACAGTCCGGAAATGAAAGCTAATAAGTTCTCGAAAAAAGCATCTGCCAAAGCTCCGCAGGATTCTTTTGTAACACAGACAATCAAAGCAAATGCCAGCGGTGAATTTGTTTACGCTCTTCCGAAAGCCGGTTGGTGGGGATTTGCCGCTTTGGGTGTCGGACCGAAAGATTCTTTCAAAGGCAAAGAACTCTCTCAAGATGCCGTTATCTGGGTTCAAACTCACGATATGAAATAATATAAAAAAATAGGGAGCGGTAAAACGCTCCCGACTCCCTCCTTGCAAAGATAAATCCATTTCTAAAATAAAAAATCTGCTTTATTTAGCTAGTAATTTTTTACTATCTGCATTACAATTTTTTTGTAAACATAATTTTTAGCACCCAAACAACCTGACAACACTGTTATTTTATTTTTTACCCTCAAGGAGTTAATGTGTCTACTCTTCCCCTTTCCTTTGTAAAAGGAAAAGTCAAAATCCGTTACAACAAAAATTGCCGCCTGCGAATTATGATTTCCTCTCTCAAAAAGGAAAAAAGCAGTGTATTTCAAAAACATATTGAATCTTTTCAGGAAGTAGTCTTTGTTAAAATCAATCCCTTTTGCCGCTCCATCACTCTTATCGTTCGCACCCCGGAAGAAAGACAAATTGTTTTAAAACGCCTCAAGCAAACATTTTCAAGCGACATACCAACGCAAACAAATTCTAAAATTACCTGCACCTGCCAAAGACGGCGAACAATCAAAAAAACCATTTTGGAATTTGCAAGCCTCAGTGCGGTTACTGCTTTTATTTTTGTACGGAAAACAATCCTCAAACAACCACTCGCTAGTAACATAACTTCACCGTTGGGACTGATTTCTCTTGTTGCCTCCATTCCGCTTTGGCAAGAAGGCATTACAAAACTGCGACAAAAAACTTTTTCGCTCGATTTATTTTTGGCAACCGGTTGTATATCCGCTTCACTGGCAGGCGAATCCCTGACCGCTCTTGAAATTTTATGGATAAATTCCGGTTCTCATCTGGTAAAAGACTGGATTACGGAACGCTCCCACAATTCAATCAAAGAAATTTTGCAGGTTACGACCAAAAATGCTTTTATCCTCGTTGATGAAACAGAAATTGAAATTGCAGCCGACCAACTGGCAATCGGCAATCTCGTTATTGTTCACAGCGGCGAAAAAATTCCGGTAGATGGCACGATTGAACGGGGAGAAGCGATGATTGACGAAGCTTCAATTTCCGGCAGGGGCGATTATTTACACAAAAAAGAAAATAATACGGTTTTTGCCGGAACATTTGTCCGCCAAGGTGTTATTGCTATTCGGGCAACAAAAGTCGGAGACGACACTTATTTGTCCAGAATTTTGCATATGGTGGAAGACAATCTGCAACATAAAGCTCCGATTGAAGGAGCGGCGGAAGATTTGGCACGAAAAATTATCAAACTGGGAACGGCTTGTACGGTCGGAACATTCATTTTTACCCAAAGTCTATGGCGAACATTTACGGTCATGTTGGTTATGGCGTGTCCGTGTGCCACAGTGCTTTCCGCCTCGACAGCAATCAGTGCCGCCCTAAGTCTGGCAGCCAAACGCCATATTCTCATAAAAGGCGGTCGCTATCTCGAAGAAGTTTCACAGGCGGACATTGTCTGTTTTGACAAAACAGGCACGCTGACGACCAATCAACCCACAATTTCGCAAATCATTCCTGTCGGCAACAAAAAACCGGAAACCATTCTCAAACAAGCATTCATCGCTGAACAGCACAATACCCACCCCGTTGCCGAAGCCATCAAACTGGCAGCCATTCAATACGGTATCCCGCAACAAAAACACGCCAGATGTGACTATCATATGGGACGGGGAGTTGAAGCCCAAACAGGCAAACAACTCATTTTGGTCGGAAACGAAACCCTGCTTGAGCAATTTGGCATCAATTATTCATCCGTCCAAAAACAAGTACAAACTCTTCGCAAACAAGGTAAAGGAGTCGTCTACCTGGCGGTCAATAAAAGTCTGCACGGCTATTTCGCCATTGACAATACACCACGCATCGAAGCCAAAAGTGTTATTTCCCAATTAAAAAAAGAAGGTGTCAAAACCGTTCTCATTACAGGCGATGAAGAAAAAAGTGCGGCAGCTCTTTGTGCCGGACTAAAAATGGACGAATTTCACGCTTCGGTACTACCGGAACAAAAAGAAACAATCATAAACGAACTCAAAAAACAGGGAAAAGTATTAATGATTGGCGACGGCATCAATGATGCTCTCGCTCTTGCCGCTGCCGACATCGGCATTGCAATGGGAGCTGGCGGAACGGAGGTCGCCATCGAAGCGGCGGACATCGCCTTGGTCAAAGACGATTTGCGGGATATTATCTTTGTCAGAAATTTAAGCCGACAAAGTTTAAAAATAATACAAGAAAATTTTTGGATTGCGTCGGGTTCAAATTTTATCGGTGTAGTGCTTGGCTCTTTGGGTATGCTTCCGCCTGTCGGAGCAGGACTTTTGCATATTGCCCATTCTTTTGGAGTTTTAACCAACTCATTGAGATTATTAAAATTTTCATCCAAAAGGAACTCTTATGAATTATAAGGAACTCTTAACTTTTAAACCGTATTTTTCAGTCAAACAGCATATTCCAGGAAGATTACGTCTCAAATTCAGCTTAAAAATCCTTGATTTACCGGAGGCAAAAAGTATTTTACAGGAAAAAAAAGAAATTCCTGAAGAATTAGGCAGAGTTAGGCTCAACAAATTTGCACGCTCCCTTATCATCGAATACAGTCCTAACAAGTTGCCGTTTGAAATGCTGGAAAACCTACTGAACGCAACGACTCCCGAAGACGGCGAGCAGGCTCTTAATCAACTTGAACAATATTTAGCTCAAAAATAGGAGGACACAATGACAGAAATGAATAACCCGCAGTTCCAACAACCGATACCCAATCAGCAAGCGGCGTACGGACAAAATGCTGGCGGAATTGGAAATGCGAATCAACAGTATGCAGGGCAATACACGGAAATGTATACCCAAGCACCACAAGCCAACTTCGGACAAATACCAAACAACGGCTACCAATTTCAATCGAGCCAAACCGTTTATACGCAAGCTCAAAACCCTCAACCGCCATTCGGACCGGCAACAGGCGGCGAACCCAATGACCACGGTCAAGAACTGAAACACGATGCCAATATGTTTCAAAACGGACAGTTTCTGGAAGTTTTGGACGGTATTATGAAAGGAAATCCCGATATAGAAAAAATATCGGGGCTAATCAAATCCACCGACACCCAATTTTGGAAAGGTGCGGCAATCGGAGCTGGTGCCGCCTTTATTCTCGGCAACCAGAACGTTCAAAAAGTTATCGGCAATTTTTTTAACAGTTTTACCAACAAAGAAAATAAAAAATAAGGAAGGAAAAAAATGACACATACAACTACAACTTCACGCCCGGCAACGGCAAACGGTTTCAACACAGGTTTTGCAGGTTTTTTGGTCGGCAGTATTTACGCCGCCGCCGGAAATATTCAAAAGGTCAAAAATGGAGAAATGGATAAAGCCCAAGCCATCTCGGCATCTTTAAAAGAAGGCGGAAAAACGGGTCTTGCCACGGGCGGTGCCGCTATTCTCACCAGTGTTTTAGGACTACCGTCCATTTTCGGAGCAGTCGCTTTTGCCGCCGCAGGCTGCGGTATCAAATACTGGCTCGATAACATCAACAGCAAAGATGATGAAGATGAAAAAGTCGAAACGCAAACAACCAAAAAAACCAAAAAACTAACCGCATAAACGCTATATAAAACATAAAAGCGGAATAAAAACTTATTATTCCGCACACAAAAAATCTATAACAAACAAGGAAAAAATCATGGAACAAAATCATCAAGCTCAACAGTATGCACAAACAAACTACAATCAAGGACAACAATACGCTCAGGTTCAACAACCGATGCAAACAAGTAACTATAGACAGGATTTACAATACGAAAAAAATATGTATAATTCTCCAAATGCTAAATATGCAGGCGAGAATAAATCTATTTTAGCTTCTTGGTTTGATTATAAAAATAATACCTACCTCAAAGGTCTTTTAATCGGTGCGGGAGTAACGCTTATTGCAACCAACCCAACTGTTCAAAAAGCGGTTGTAAAAGGTTCTGTTGCCCTTTGGAACGCTATTCGCGGCGGAGTTGAAGAAATAAAAGAAAAAATTGAAGATGTAAAAGCAGAACTTGCAGAAAAATAATATGACTTCTATAGAAAAAAAGACAGCAGCCAAAGTCGGTATGACAGCGAGCCTCGGCTCTTTGATTGTAACGGCTCTGAATAAAGGCAAGCTCTTTCGCCAATTTCATTTGGCAAGCGGAATTGCCCTTATTGCCTTTAGTGTTTGGCACTATTCTTTGTATCAAAAAAAGAAAAAGGAAACGGCAAGTGTGCAGTCTCAGAAAAATTCAGATTAAACACGAAACCGCAACCAGACTTCGCCTGTTTGAACCGCTGCTTACGCACCCCGAACTTGATTTAGCGGAACTTCAGGCATATCTTGAAGGTATGCAGGGCGTACGAAAAGTTAGAATATCACCGCCGGCAGCCAGTATTATCATTGAATACAACGGTAATACTGGCACACGGCAAAATATTCTCAACTTTATGCAAAGCCACTCGTTTTCATTTACAAATCAAACCAAGCAATCTGAAGAAGTTGACTTGTACTCCCTCGGCACGAGAATAGGAGCAACACTTTGCTATCCGTTTTTGTCGCAAAATACCAAAAAATATCTTTCGCTCGCCCTGACACTTCCTTATGTCGCCAAAGGTATAACAACGCTTTTGAACCAAAAAATCAAAATCGAAGTTTTAGATGCAGCGGCAATCGGATTTTCTTTACTCAGGAGAGATTATTTTACGGCACTTTCCGTTACCTCTCTACTTTCTTTGGGAGAATATCTGGAACAAAGCACAGAAAACAAATCGACGGAACTGCTCAAAAGCCTGCTCCGCCCTGTTGTTTCAAAGGTTACCGTTCTTCGTGACGACATCGAATTGCAAATCCCGATTGACGAACTGGAACAAGGCGAACAAGTAGTTTGCGGACCGGGTGAACTGATTCCCGTTGACGGAAAAATTCTTCATGGCGAAGCACTGGTCAACCAAAGTTCAATCACAGGCGAATCGCTGCCCGTACATTTACAAAGAAACAACGATGCCATTTCCGGTACGGTCGTGGAAGAAGGCAAGCTTATCATCAGAGCGGACAAAGTCGGAGAAGACGCTTCCATTGCCAGGATGTCAAAATACATTCGCCAAAGTTTGGAAAGAGAATCGCAAAGTCAACGCCAAAGTCAAATTTTGGCAAATAAACTCGTTCCGCTCACTTTTGGTCTCGGGCTGCTGATTTATGCTATTACTCGCAATCCGGCTCGTGCAGCTTCAGTTTTAACCGTCGATTATTCCTGTGCAATCAAAATCGCTTCTTCGGTTGCGATAAAAAGTGCAATGCGACAGGCTGCCGTTCGCGGTGCATTACTCAAAGGCGGACAGGCTCTTGAAAATATGCACAATGTCAATGCCTTGGTTATGGACAAAACCGGCACATTGACAACCGGCAAACTCAAATTGAAAAAAATTATTTCTACGAGTTCACTTACCAACGATGAAATTTTAGCTCTTGCCGCCGGAGCGGAAGAACATTACAGCCATCCTGTTGCACAGGCGGTTGTCAAAGCCGCCAAAGACAAAAATTTAGAACTTCCCAAAACTGGTCAAGTCGACTTTGTTGTTGCTCACGGCATTTCAGCTTATATCGACGGTCGCCAAACCTTGGTCGGCAGCTACCATTTCATTGCCGAGGACGAGGGCATTGACTGTTCCGCCACTTCAAAACAAAGTGTCGAACTTCGGGCAAAAGGATACAACCTGCTTTATATCAGCCAAGAAAAAAAGCTGCTCGGAGTACTGGCTCTAAGCGATCAGGTTCGTCCCGAAGCGGAACAGGTTTTGGCAAAACTCAAACAGGCAGGCATAAAAAAGATTGTTGTTCTCACGGGCGACCACGCCGGCGGAGCTGAATTTTTGAAAAACAATCTTACCGGACTAGATGAAATTCACGCCGAATTGAAACCCGAACAAAAAGCCGAAATTTTGGACAAACTCAAGCAAAACGGTTTTACTACGGCATTTGTCGGCGACGGTGTCAACGATGCACCGGCAATGGTCAGGGCAGATGTAGGTATTTGTATGGCAGGCGGTGCGGATTTGGCACGAGAATCGGCACAGGTTATTTTACTCAAAGACGAACTTACCGCCCTATGGGCTGCCAAAGATGTCGCCGACAAAACCTATACCGTTCTCAACAGATGTTTTAACGGTTCGGTCGGTATCAATTCCTTGCTGCTGCTTCTGGCAACCGGAGGAATTTTACCGGCTGCGGTTTCCGCCACGTTACACAATGCCACAACAATCGGACTCGTCGGCTATGCCGCTTCCCCTCAACAATACGGAAAAGAAAAAAATATATGACAACCACACTTGCAAAAGCCGCAATCAATACTTTTTGGAAAGTCAGTCGAATCACCGAACCGAGCCTTAAAACCAAATTACAAAAAATCGGAGTCGATATCGGCACGGAACTGATGGTACTTGAACCTTATGAAAAAACGCTTCCCGTTAAAATGCGACTTGTCGGACAGAAAAAAGACATTCTCATTTCACCAGATATGACAATGCAAATGCTGGTACATTCTTCCGATGACAAAAAAATCTCGTTGGCAGAAATCCCCATCGGCAGCGAAGCACATTTGGAAAGTATTACAAGCGATAGCACGCATCTTGCCGAAGACTTGAAAAAACTCGGCATCACTGTCGGCACAACCGATTTCAAGATTTTACGGCGGCTACCGCCCATGCTCTACACCGCCTTTAACGAAAAGAACAAAAAAATCAGACTCACCGAAGGTATGGCATCCAAAATTCTGGGCAAAATGGACGGCGAAACCGTTCAATTTCCCATGGCGGGCAAAGGACGAAAATTTACAATCACAACCCTTCTTGGCTGTGAAAAAGCACAAAAAAGACTGCACTCGTTTGGCGTGCATATCGGCGGCGAACTTTTACTCGACCATGTCGAACCATGCAACGAACCTCAAAACCAAGATCCAAAAGAGCAAATTCGCCTGATTACAAAAGACAAAATGCAATTTTATCTGCCCTTGGAAAATTGCGAACATATTTTTGTATCCCCAAAATAATCAACCCCAAAAACAAAAAGTACGAAAAAATATTCTCATTTCGCACCTTTTTCGTACCTTTTGCTATTAAAATTCTTTTTTCAATCCACGAGAATTTTATTACCTCACCTCAAAATTTTTTTTGCTTATTTTCAAAAAAACTTTCCCGCTATTTTCTTGCTAAATATCCTTGACTTCCCAAACAACATCTTTCATTCTTAGTTCTTCTAAACAATATTTAACCTCAAAAAAAGGAAAAAAAATGGAAACAACTTATCAATACATTATTACAGGCGTTATTATCGCTTTGGCTATTATCTTTTTGGTAAGAAAAATAAAAAATACAATCAAAGGCGGCGGATGTGGCTGCGGCTGCGGTTGCAACAACAAAAAAACATCCACAGAAAATAATAGCTGTCAAAAATAAAGCAATAATAACACATTTCAAACTGTAATAAAAAATAAAAAAACAAATACCAAATATATTTGAAAATATTTTTTTATTCATAAAAACTTTTCAAAAATTTATTTTCGCGTTTTTGTTTGACAAGCCTATTTTTATTTTATAAAAAATAAAAATTAGTTTACTTGATTTGTTTTTGGAGAAAAAATGAAAAAAAGGATATGGGAACAAAAACACTATCAATGCTCAATTATCGGAACCTGCCTCAACATAAGAGAGCTGCACAAAATTGCCAGACAAGCCAATCTTGTTTTACCGGCAACGATTTCCGAATTTGAACTTCATGGTGCGATTGTTTCCGGTGCAAGCAACAAAAGCATTGTCGGCAAAATTACCGAAAAAATGCTCAACAAAAAATATGCTGCCTATTTACACAAAATCTCCAAGCTTCAAAGCGAAAATGAACTAATCGAAGCGTGGCAGGAAGCACTTGCCAGCGGCGACATTCCCGGTCCGTACTGGGCAATTTTAAGCCACCCGCAAGCTACAGAAAAACTCCGCAATCGAGCTTTTGGCGAAGTACATATGCTTTCACACCTTGTCGGAGCGGCAAATCGGGCGGACATTAAAACTCTCGCTATGCTTGAAAAAAATCTGCAAGCCGAAAACGAACGTACAACACGGTTCAAGCGACTTTACCGTATGCGATTTAAAGAACTGGGTAAAGTCAATGCCGAAAAGAAAAAAATGCTCAAAGCGGCAGAGCTTGAATTAAACCGTTTACAACAACTTGACACCCCAAGCTCCATCTCTTTATCGGAAAAAAATCTGCTTTTACACAAACAGCTTCAAACCCAATCAACCCTTCGTACAAAATATGAAAATGAAAACAAAAAACTACAAGATATTTTACTTAAACAACAAAACGAAATGAACCTCTTAAAAGAGGAACTTCAAACCAAACAACAAGAACTCTTGCTGCTTGAAAAGGAACTACAAAATATAACTCACACCTGTCCTGACGATTGTGAAATGGCGGGTACCAACAAATGTCCCGGTCAACTCCTTTGCGGTAAAAAAATTCTGTATGTCGGCGGCAGAACAAATCTTGTTCACCACTACCGTTCTTTGGTTGAAAGACATGGTGCAAGTTTTATTTATCATGACGGCGGCATTGAAGACACCAACAACAGCCTGCCAAAGCTACTAGGAACTGTCGATTCGGTTATCTGCCCAATTGATTGTGTTAGTCATAATGCTTGTTTGCTGGTAAAAAATGTATGCAAACAGCGAGTAAAACCGCTGAAATTTATTCGCAGCTCAAGTCTATCGAGCCTAAAACGAAGCTTGATTGAATTGGAAAAAAATGAAGAATTTCAAAGAGTTTAAAAACATTTTACATCAAGGAGAAAAAAATGACGATTTGCAGTTCCATTTCCAGCAATAACGACGGTAAACAATTTTTAAAAAAATCTCTTAACAATTTTTTTGCTTCCAATAAACCGAACAAAGAAAAAAAATTTAACAAAAACCAAAAGAGCAATCCTGCATAATGCAGGTTTTTTCTATCAACTTAACCACGAAAGGAGAAAAAAAATGAAAGCACTCGTTATCTACGGTTCAACCACCGGAAACACGGAAACCATGGCAAATATCGTTGCCGACGGCTTAAAAGGTGCAGGAATGGAAGTCGAACTCAAAGAAGTTACCAATGCCGACCCCAAAGATTTGACGGCAGGATTTGACCTCGTCTTGCTCGGCTGCCCTGCCTACGGCGACGATGAAGTGGAATTACAAGACGACTTTGTTGATTTCTATGAAGGAATGGAACAAAAACTGGACGGAAAAAAATTCGCCGTTTTTGCCCCCGGAGACAGCTCCTACCAGCATTTCTGCGGCTCTGTCAATTTATTGGAAAACAAGCTGGAAGAACTCGGCGGAAGTCTTGTACTCGAAGGCTTGAAAGTCGAGGGCGACCCTTCCGATTCCGATTCCGAAATCAAAGAATGGGCTGGTCGTGCTGCTGGCAGTCTGTAAACCGATTCCCCTTTCTGCCGATCGAAATTTTCGGTCGGCAGATTTTCCCGCCAACCAGCAAAAAGGAAAGATTTATGAACGCTTTTACTATCACACACCGAGAAAATGCTGGCAATCTGCATATTACAATTACAGGTGAATTTAACGGTCAATGTGCTTGGAAACTCCTTTCCACAATCGACGAATACTATCGCCTGCCGGGACGGATTTTTGTCCAAACTGAAAATATTACCACCATTTATAAAAAAGGACTTGCACTTTACCGTCAATTATACAATGAACAACGAATTCCTTTGAAGAATTTTTATTTTAAAGGCGAACTCGGTTTTCAAATCGCTCTGAACGGACAACGAGTTTTACTTTCCAAAAAATCTTGCCAATCAACGAACAAACTCCCCAAAAATATTTTTTTTCTGTCAACAATTTCCGAAAAAAGAAAAAAAACAGCCTTGGAACACTAGTAATACCGTTTATATTGCAAACCTTTAAAATTTTAAAAAATCAGGTAATTTTATTACTTATTATAAAATTCTCTAATTTTAATCTTTATACCTTTTGTAATTAAATTTTTTCTTTTTTTCCTTTCTTTTTATACTTTTTTAAAAAACAACAAATAAAAATACTACGGTAAGACAAAAATACTTTTTCCCATACCGTATATTAAATACACAAACAGGACGAAAATATGAAATAATACCAACCGCTATATTTCTATTTACCATTTTTAAATTATTTTCATATTGTTTGCACAAAGCAACAATGTATTTTTATTTTTTGTATTGCCAAAACTTTTTTTTTAGGATAGAGATGCTTCTTTATATGAATGTGAAAATTTAATTTCACACAACTTTTTAATATACTTACATTTTTTAGGCAAAACTGCTGCCAAATCATTCAACCGAAAGGAGAAAAAAATGGCAAAAAAAATAAAAACCATGGACGGAAATGCCGCTACCACATATGTTGCTTATGCTTTAAGCGATACGGCAGCCCTTTATCCAATTACCCCATCGACTCCGATGGGAGAACTTGCCGATGAAATGGCAAGTGCCGGCACTAAAAATATTTTCGGACAAACCGTTAATATTCGTCAGTTACAATCTGAAGCCGGTGCAGCCGGTGCGGTTCACGGCTCCTTGGCTGCGGGTGCATTGACAACCACCTTCACCGCTTCTCAAGGCTTGCTATTAATGATTCCCAATATGTACAAAATCGCCGGAGAACTTCTGCCCGGCGTTTTTCATGTTTCCGCCAGAGCTGTCGCCGGACACGCACTATCAATCTTCGGCGACCACCAAGATGTTATGGCGACCCGTCAAACAGGTTTTGCCATGTTAAGTTCCTGCTCCGTACAAGAAGCCCATGATATTGCCTTGATTACCCATTTGGTCGCAATCGAATCAAGTGTCCCCTGCTTACATTTCTTTGACGGCTTCAGAACCTCACACGAAATTCAAAAAATCGAAGTATTAGATTACGAAGATATGGCAAAATTGGTCAATTTTGATGCCGTTGCCAAATTCAAGAAAAATGCAATGAATCCCGAACACCCCAATGTTCGCGGAACAGCCCAAAACCCGGATATTTATTTCCAAGGAAGAGAAGCCGCCAACCCGTACTATGACAAATTACCGGCAATCGTCCAAAAATATATGAAACAGGTTAGCGAACTCACAGGTCGCACCTACAATCTTTTTGATTATGTCGGACACCCGGAAGCGGACAAAGTCATCGTTGCTATGGGTTCCGGTTGTGAAGCTATCGAAGAAGTCATTAATCACCTCAACCAAAACGGTAAAAAATTAGGTCTAATCAAGGTTCGTCTCTATCGTCCTTTTGTTACCGAAGCATTTTTGGCAACTCTGCCCAAAACCGTTAAAACTATTACCGTTTTAGACAGAACCAAAGAAGTCGGTGCTATCGGCGATCCGCTGTATCTTGATGTCTGTACCGCTTTTATGGAAAAAGGAAACGCCCCAAAATTGCTTGCCGGTCGTTATGGTTTGGGTTCAAAAGAATTTACTCCGAGTATGATTAAAGCTGTTTTTGACAATATGTCGGCAGCTAGCTCCAAAAATCATTTTACGGTCGGTATCGAAGACGATGTTACGCACATTTCCTTACCAGTCGCCGAAAAATTAGACACTACTCCAAAAGGTACAATTCAGTGTATGTTTTGGGGGCTGGGTTCTGACGGAACGGTCGGTGCAAACAAAAGTGCCATTAAAATTATCGGCGACAACACCGACCTGTACGCTCAGGGGTACTTTGCCTACGATTCCAAAAAATCAGGCGGTATCACCATTTCCCACTTGCGTTTCGGTTCAACTCCAATTCAGTCAACCTATCTCGTTCGGGCTGCGGACTATATAGCCTGTCATAATCCTAGCTATGTTCACCAATACGACCTACTAGAACATATGAAAGATGGCGGAACTTTTGTTTTGAACTCACAATGGTCGCTTGAAGATATGGAAAAAGAACTTCCCGCTTCTTTGCGTCGACAAATTGCAACGAAAAAGCTCAAATTTTACAATATCAACGCCGTGAAAATTGCCACCGAAGTCGGACTGGGCGGTCGTATCAATATGATTATGCAAACAGCGTTTTTCAAATTGGCACAAGTTATTCCGTTTGAAAAAGCCGTTGAACTGCTCAAAGAATCTATCCGCAAAACCTACGGCAAAAAAGGCGACAAAATCGTTAATATGAACATCGCCGCCGTCGATAATGCCGTTACTTATCTTGAAGAAGTCAACTATCCTGAATCTTGGAGCAAATTAAGCGATAGCCACGACTCATCATGTCATACTCAAAACGAACCTGACTTTGTCTGCAAAGTTGCCCGTCCTATTTTAGCACAACAAGGCGACAAACTGCCGGTCAGTGCTTTTGACCCTGCCGGTCTTTTTCCAGTTGCGACGACCAAATACGAAAAACGAGGCGTGGCAATAATGGTTCCCGAATGGGTTTCCGAGCACTGTATCCAGTGTAACCAATGTGCTTTTGTTTGTCCGCACGCCGCCATTCGTCCGGTTCTTTTAACTGAAGATGAGATGAAAAAAGCTCCGGCAACATTTACTGCCGATGAGGCTAAAGGCAAAGAACTGCAAGGACTCAAATTCCGCATTCAAGTCAACGCTCTTGACTGTCTTGGCTGCGGAAACTGTGCAGACATTTGTCCAGCAAAGGAAAAAGCTCTTGTTATGAAGCCGCTTAGCACACAAACTGCCGAACAGGTTCCGAATTTTGACTTCAGCCAAACCGTTACAATCAAAGACGATTTAATCAAACGTACGACACTCAAAGGCAGCCAGTTCCAACAACCGCTGCTTGAGTTCTCAGGAGCTTGCTCAGGTTGCGGTGAAACACCGTATATTAAATTGCTGACCCAACTTTTTGGCGAAAGAATGTTTGTCGCCAACGCAACGGGTTGCAGCTCGATTTGGGGTGCTTCTGCTCCAACCATTCCGTATTGCACCAACAAAGACGGTTTTGGTCCTACTTGGGGCAACTCTTTGTTTGAAGATGCCGCTGAGTACGGCTATGGTATGCAAATGGCTATCACTCAAAGACGAAAAAAACTCGCTCTGTTGATTACACAGGCAATTGAAAACGAAAAACTTTCCAACGACCTCAAAACAGCTATGCAAGGTTGGTTGGAAAATCAAAAAGATGCCGACGGTTCTAAAGAATTTGGCGACAAGATGAAAACCCTGCTTACAAGCGAAGCTACAACTCCGGCACTCAAAGAAATTGCTTCAATGCAAGATTTGTTTGTCAAGAAATCATTTTGGATTTTCGGTGGCGACGGTTGGGGATACGACATCGGTTTTGGCGGTGTTGACCATGTTTTGGCATCGGGAGAAGACATCAATATCTTCATTATGGATACCGAAGTGTATTCCAACACAGGCGGACAATCCTCCAAAGCGACTCCGCTAGGTTCAATTGCCAAGTTTGCCGCCTCCGGTAAGAAGACTAACAAGAAAAATCTCGGAATGATGATGACCAGCTATGGTTATGTCTATGTCGCAACAGTTTCTATGGGTGCAAACAAGCAGCAACTGTTAAAGGCTATTATTGAGGCTGAAAGCTATCCGGGACCATCTTTGATTATTGCGTACGCACCCTGTATTAACCAGGGAATCCGCAAAGGCATGGGACACAGCCAGCTTGAAGCTAAATTAGCTGTAGAATGCGGTTACTGGCCTTTGTACCGCTTTAATCCGCAACTCAAAGAGGAAGGCAAGAATCCGTTTATTTTGGATTCCAAAAAACCGACCGGGGATATTCAGGAATTTCTCAGCGGAGAAAACAGATATGCCCAATTGGAAAGAAGTTTTCCCGAAGAATCCAAAAAACTTCGTGCGGAACTTGCCGAAGAATGTGCAAGACGCTTTGAAGAATTAACAACTTTAGCCGAACAAAAATAACAAAAAAACCACCGGAAAAAAATATTCTCCGGTGATTTTTTCTGTTCTTAGGTAAAAAAGTAGATTTTGTTTTTATTTTCTGACCAGGAGTAGCGTTTGAAAATTCATCTTTTTACACAATGTATGGTTGATATGTTTTATCCTAAAGTGGGAAAAGCAGCTATTGCAGTACTGGAACGACTCGGTTGCGAAATTACCGTTCCCGACAAACAAACCTGCTGCGGACAACCGCTTATCAATTCCGGCTACATCAAATCTGCCAAAGCATCGATAAAAAACACAATCAGTGCGTTTGAAGATGCTGAAACAGTTGTCAGCCTTTCCGGTTCGTGTGCATTTGCAATCAAACACGAATATCCCAAATTATTGGCAGACGAGCCTAAATGGATAAAAAAAGCCGAACAGTTTTCCGGTAAATTATATGAATTTACGCAGTTTATCGTTGATGTCTTGGATATTACCGATGTCGGGGCAATTCTTAATCAAAAAGTAACATTTCATAAATCTTGCCACGCAACCCGTTTGTTGGGTGTAGTAGAACAACCGCTCAAATTATTAAATGCGGTCAAAGGGCTTGAATATATTGAAATGACACATGCGGATCGCTGCTGCGGTTTTGGCGGTACTTTTTCTGTGAAACAACCCGATATTTCCGAACAAATCGTAGAAGAAAAAGCACAAAATATCATCGAAAGCGGTGCCGATATTGTCTGCGGAGCTGACCAAGCCTGTTTAATGAATATCGAAGGCTGTTTGGAACGATTAAAAGATCGCAAAAAACTTGACCGCGACATTCAGGTAATGCACATCGCCGAAATCTTAAATTCTCGACAATAGCAACAGGGAGCAAACTTGCATGGCTATCTTATACGATCAACAGCACTCTTTTAAAGAACGAGTAAAATCATCAATTGCGGACAGCTTTAAGCATAATGCAATCAAAACGGCTCAAGATCTTTTTCACGGCAAACGGAAAATTCAGGTCGATACGGTCAAAGATTGGGAAGAATTTCGCACGGAAGCCGCCACAATACGCGACCATACAATAGAAAATCTGGATTTTTATCTCAACCGTTTTGTGGAAAATGCCCAAAAAAACGGTGCAAAAATCCATTTTGCCAAAACGGACAAGGAAGCCTGTAAACAGGTTGTCGAAATTTTTAAAAGCAAAAACGCCAAATCCGTTGTCAAATCCAAAACCATGGTCAGTGAAGAAATTGATGTCAACCACGCCTTGATTGATGTCGGCATTGATGTCAGCGAAACCGACCTTGCTGAAGTTATTTTGCAACTTGATAATTGGAATCCACCGTCTCATATCGTTGTTCCGGCACTACATCTTGACAGATATGCCATTCAAAAAATTTTTTCCCGTTACGGTTATACCGGCTCGGAAGAACCGGCAGAAATGACAAGATTTGCCAGAGCCTATATTCGCAAAAAATTCCTCAACGCCGACATTGGAATTACAGGTTGTAACTTCGGCGTTGCCGAAACAGGCAGCACTTTTATCGTTACCAACGAAGGAAACGGTAGAATGGTTACGGCTCTTCCCGAAACTCAAATCGTTTTGATGGGTATGGAACGACTCGTTCCCGATTTGGAATCGGCAAGCGTTATGATGGAACTGCTTATACGCAGCTCGGTCGGCAGCAAAATCACTTCATATTTTTCCATGACCAACGGTCCGCGAAAAGAAAATGAGGTTGACGGTCCCAAAGACCTGCATATCGTAATTATCGACAACGGCAGAAGCAAAATCCTACAAAGCGAATTTCGTCAGATGTTGCGGTGTATTCGTTGTGGAGCATGCCTCAATATCTGCCCCGTTTACCGACATATCACGGGACATGCTTACGGCTCGATTTACCCCGGTCCGATGGGAGCGGTTTTAACCCCGCTTTTGGTCGGCTATGACAAAGCCAAAGACCTACCCTACGCCTCGACTTTATGCGGAGCATGCACAGACCATTGCCCTGTCAAAATTCCACTACATGAACTTTTACTCAAACATCGTGAAAATATTGCCGACAAAGAACGCAAAACTTCATTTTTGGAAAAGAAAATTTTCGATATAGCAGGAATTGGATTAGCACATTCCTTTTTGTACAATATCGGAACAAAAATCGGAGCGAGATTTATGGGCTTGATGGCGAGTAAAGACGGCATCATTCACGACAAAGGTCATTTCATTCCTGTTATGAAAAATTGGATGCAAAGCCGGGATATTCCGATTCTCAAAAAAGAAAAGTTCCGCGACTGGTTTAAAAAGCATCAAAAAAAACAAAAAGAAAAATAAGAGGTCGATATGTCAACTGAACAAAAAAGACAGGAATTTTTTCAAACAATTTCCTCTGCTTTAGGACGACAAGAAATTCCGAAAAGCGTTGAACCGCTTGATTTATCCTCAGGACCTCAACACAGGATTATGACCGGTCTCACTCAGGAACAACTTGTCGAAGCCTTTAAAAAAGAATGTAATAATCTGGCTATTAAATTCTACGAAACAGACTCAAACGGATTAGCGGACAAACTCATAACCGTTATTAAAGAAAATGGCGGCGGCAAAGTAATTTATCCTCTCATTTCCGAAATTACGGATTTTCATATTGATACCGTTTTTACAGAAAACGAAGGAAAAGACGGACTGCATTTTGTACCTTGGGAAAGCGAAAAAGGACGTAATCACAATATCAACAACGCCCAAGATGCCAATATCGGTATTACTTTTCCGATGATGGCTATTGCTGAAACCGGTACAGTAATGCAGCCGGCAAAAAGCGGCAGCGGTCGAAGTGTCGGCTTGCTTCCGTTAACACATATTGCAATTATTCGCCGCAGTACGATTTTACCTCGTATGACACAAACAATGGCAGAACTGGGAAAACGTTTTCAGGAAAACCGTCAGGATTTTCCGTCTCTGCTGGTACATATTTCCGGTCCGTCCAGTACGGTGGATATTGAACTTGTGCGAGTGGTCGGTGTTCACGGTCCAATCAATGTAACCTACATTATTTTAAATGATTAAAAAGAAAGGCGGTTTTTCTAAGAAAAACCGCCTTTTTCAATTTTGCGAACTGAAAAAATATGGTTGCTTAAACAAGCGAATTTCGCTAGCAAAAGTTTTCATAATATTATGTTGGCAAAGCCTTTATAGGTCTTTTTAACCATTTAACCCTAGGAGAGGTACATGTCTGTTCAACTTCTTGCCCTTATTGCCTTTATTCCTATTGCTCTTGCCCTCGTTTTGATGGCAGGACTTCGTTGGCCGTCAACCAAAGCTATGCCACTGGCTTGGCTTGCCTGTGCAATTGTAGCCGTCACTGCATGGAAATTGCCGTCTTTTTACATTGTAGCTCTTTCGCTGCAAGGCGTCGTCAACGCCATCGGCATTTTAATCATTGTATTCGGTGCAATTCTCATTCTTTACACCTTGCAGGAATCCGGCGGAATGGAAACCATTCAGCACGGTATGCAGAATGTAACCAAAGACAGACGGATTCAAGCAATCATAATCGGTTTTATGTTTGCCGCCTTTATCGAAGGTGCAGCTGGATTCGGAACACCGGCGGCATTGGCAGCTCCTCTTTTACTGGCTCTCGGTTTTCCGCCATTGGCAGCTGCCATTATTTGTCTTGTTTTTAATTCCGTTCCGGTTACATTTGGAGCGGTCGGAACACCGATTATCATGGGATTTCAATCACTTGCTCCGCTAGTGGATAGCACCGTTGCAGCGGCTGCAGCAGGTGTTAATTTCACCAATTATGAAACATTCACCAAAATTATCGGTCAGTGGGTTACCATTATGCACACTCCGATGGCATTTATTTTACCGATTGTTATGCTCGGTTTTCTCACCCGTTTTTACGGAGAAAAAAAATCTTGGAAAGAAGGTTTCGCCGCTTGGCCATTTTGTATTTTTGCCTCTGTAGCGTTTGTTATTCCTTACCTGCTTTGTGCATGGATACTCGGACCGGAATTCCCGGCAATGATCGGCGGACTTATCGGACTTGGCATCATCGTTACCGGAGCCAAAAAAGGTTTTTGTGTCCCCAAAGATACTTGGGATTTTGCTCCCCGCTCTTCTTGGTTGGCAGAATGGACAGGCACAATTTCCAGCTCCGAAAGCACAGAATTTAAAGCTCATATGAGCCAATTCAAAGCTTGGTTTCCCTATATCCTGACAGGAATTTTACTGGTTTTAACCCGCATTCCGTCTTTGGGATTAAAAGGCTTTTTAACCGCTCAAAAAATTCCTTTTAACGATATTTTGAATTTAAATTCCATTCTTCCCGATTTTAACGGAGTCTCCGCTTCTATCCAATATCTCTACCTGCCGGGAACACCGTTTATTTTGGTTTCAATCCTGACCATTTGGCTACACGGTATGAAAGGCGACAAAGTCCGCAAGGCTTGGACAGAATCATTCAGCAAGCTCAAAGCTCCGGCAATCGCCTTGATGTCAGCCGTTGCCTTGGTTTCAATTTTCAAGGGTTCCGGTGTTGCCAACGAAATGCTTAATCCCAATCATTATCCGTCTATGCCGCTTGCTATGGCTACAGCAATGGCAGGACTTGCCGGCTCGCTTTGGCCGGTATTGGCTGCCTATGTTGGCGGTTTGGGTGCATTTATCACCGGCTCGAACACTGTCTCGGATATGCTGTTTGCCAACTTCCAATGGGATATTGCCGGACAGCTCCATTTGCCGCATCAACTTATTGTTTCAGCTCAAGCAGTCGGCGGTGCGATGGGCAATATGATTTGCATTCACAATATCGTTTCAGCATGTGCCGTTACCGGACTTATCGGCAGTGAAGGTCTTATTCTCAGACGGACTTTCTGGCCGTTTTTGCTGTACGGCATTATCGTCGGCATTATTACCCTTTTCTTAATCGGATACTTTCCAAACGTATTCTAACTAACAAACAGCCCTGCCCGGTTCGCCGGGCAGGATTATTCACTCTTTCAGATTTTTTAAATACTTTTCAAAAAATTTTTTCTTTTACTGCCCACAAAATAATTCCAACAAAAGGAAAAAAATATGCTTACGAACTCCGTTATTAAAGCGTTCAAAGAAATCGTCGGAGCTGAAAATGTCTTTGAAAAAGAATCCGACCTCTTTGCCTATTCTTACGATTCAGCGGTTTTGAACGCTGTTGTTCCCGGTCTTGTCGTTCGCCCTCTTAGCAGCGAAGCTCTTGGAAAAACCATCAAACTTTGTAATGAAAATGAACTGCCGCTCGTTGTTCGCGGTTCAGGAACAAATTTAAGCGGTGGCGTTGTCCCCAAAAAAACAAATGCAATTGTTATTTTAACCAACGGTCTGAACAAAATTTTAGAAATCAACGAACAGGATTTGTATGCCGTTGTTGAACCTGGGGTCGTTACTGCCAAGTTTGCCACAGAAGTCGCGGCACACGGACTTTTTTATCCACCCGACCCTGGCAGTCAAGCCGTTTCCACACTAGCAGGTAATGTAGCGGAAAATGCAGGCGGCTTGCGAGGTCTTAAATATGGCGTAACCAAAGATTATGTTATGGGTGTTGATTTTTTCAATCCCAACGGCGAACTCATCAAATCCGGCTCCCGTACGGTAAAATGTGTTACCGGACTCAATCTATCAAGCTTAATGATTGGCTCGGAAGGCACACTCGGCATTTTTGAAAAAATAATTCTCAAACTCGTTCCGCCGCCGGAAGCTTCCAAAGCAATGATGGCAATTTTTAACGACATCAACGATGCTTCTGAAGCAGTCGCAAGCATTATTGCCGCCAAAATTTTACCCTGCACACTGGAACTACTTGATAATTTCACCATTCGCACTGTGGAAGATTTTAGAAAAGCCGGTCTTCCGATTGAAGCAGCGGCAATGCTTTTAATTGAAGTTGACGGGCACCCTGCTCAAGTCGAAGACGAAGCCGACAAGGTCATTGAGATTTGTAAAAAAAGCAAAGCCCAAAAAGTTCAACTCGCCAAAGATACAGCCGAAAAAAATATCATTTGGCAAGCTCGCCGCGACGCTCTGCCTGCCCTTGCCCGCGTGCGTCCGACAACAATTTTAGAAGATGCCACCGTTCCACGCAGCAAAATTCCGGCAATGATTGAAGCAATCAACGCTATTGCCAAAAAATATAACCTCACCATCGGCACATTCGGACACGCCGGAGATGGCAACCTGCACCCGACAATTTTAACCGACAAACGGAACAAAGAAGAATTTGCCAGAGTAGAAGAAGCGGTTGATGAAATTTTTGACAAAGCCTTGAGTCTGCAAGGTACACTTTCCGGAGAACACGGAATCGGCATCGCCAAGGCAAAATGGATGGAAAAAGAAACTTCATCCGCCACACTCGAATATTCAAGACAACTCAAAAAAGCCGTTGACCCGAAATATATCTTTAACCCCGGTAACATTATAGGAGAATGAAATGGTGAATCTGCATGACTTAACACTTCGTCTGCAACGACTTGATGACCTGCTCGTAACCTGTATGAAATGCGGTATGTGCCAAGCCGTTTGTCCTATTTTTGCCGAAACATTACAAGAAGGCGATGTTACTCGTGGCAAAATTGCTCTTTTACAAAATCTAGCAAACGAAATGATTCAAAATGCCAACGGTGTACAAGAAAAAATCAACCGCTGCCTGCTTTGCGGAACATGTCAAGCGAACTGTCCAAGCGGTGTCAGCATTATGGATATTTTTTTGGAAGCGAGAATCATCGTCAATACCTATATGGGGCTTTCACTGACAAAAAAAACTCTGCTAAAAGGGATTCTTACAAGACCTAAATTATTTAACGCCCTTATCGGCATCAGCTCAATATTTCAAGACCTGATCGTTACGGACAAAGATAAAAATATCGGCTCAAAGCATTCGGCTTTCTTATCCCCAATCATTGGCGACCGCTATTATATGCCGCTTGCCAAAAAACAACTGCATCAAGAAATACCGTCTTTGAATACGGCTACCGGTAAAAGCGGTCTAAAAGTAGCTTTTTACACTGGCTGCTTGGTGGACAAAATGTTTCCGCAAATCGGAAAAGCTGTTTTAAAAGTGCTTGATTATCACGGAGTCGGCGTTATTATACCGCAAAATCAAGCCTGCTGTGGAATTCCTGCTCTAGCTTCAGGAGCAAAAGACGCCTATGACAAATTAGTTCAAATCAATATACAAGCGTTTGACGACCTTAAATTTGATTATCTGGTTACCGCCTGTGCCTCCTGCACTTCTACAATAAAAGAATGTTGGCCGAAAATGACTGAACAGTATCAACCAAAACTACAACAAAAAATAAAACAACTCGCTGAAAAAACGCTTGATATTCATGAATTTATCATTGACAAACTACAGGTAAAACCAAAACCTGCAACGCAGGAAAAACGTACGCTAGTTACATATCACGAACCATGTCATCTTGGCAAAACGCTTGGTATAAAATCTCAACCACGAGACGTTATTCGCCTCAATCCTGCTTACAATTTTCAAGAAATGACGGAATCCGATCGCTGCTGCGGTTGCGGTGGAAGTTTTAATCTTCAGCATTACGATTTGTCGACAAAAATCGGACAACAAAAAAGAAATAATATCGTTGCCAGCGGTGCAAAAATCGCCGCGACAAGTTGCCCTGCCTGTATGATGCAAATTGCAGATATGCTTTCCAAAAATCACGATAATATTCAGGTTCGTCACAGCATTGAATTATACGCGGATATGATACCCTAAAAAATATGAAAAAAATCCTCTTTCTTTCTCTTTTTCAAATCTCGCCATCTATTTTACAACTAGCGAAAGATATGGGACTGTCGCTGCGTGCATTGCAAATAGCCGATGGGCAGAATTTAAACGAAATAAATGCAGAAGAAAAAAGCGACATCATTTTGACCGACATCGGCAGTGTCGCTAAAATAAAACAATTTATTGTTCAAAAAACAAAAGAACAAAAACCGGTATTGGTTTTCGGTATGACTGGCGGCAAAAAAAATCCCCTACACCCCGAAATTTTCAAAATGAAAAACGGTATGATTTTTTGTAAAACTCTTCCCGCGATGTTCAACCTTGCCAAAGCCTTTTGTATGCCACAACAAGTTTGCGAACCGGGAGTTACACTTTTGACCAATTCCGGAAGTTTGGGAATTTTAGGCAGCGACATTTGCGAAACGGCAGGTTTATATCAAGCTCTTCCCGACGAAAACACGCTCCAGCAACTGCAAATGCTCCTTTCACGGCATATACCGCTTTACAATCCGATTTATTTTCCGCCCCAAACCGGCACGGCAGCACTACAAAATATTTTAAGCAAACTACTTGCAGGAAAACACACGGCAAACCTCATTTTACTTCTAGCTCCGCTTGGAAAAATTTGGCAAAAACTGGAACAAGACGCTTCGTTTTTTTTGCCGTTTATGACAAATGAAACAAATTCCAGATTACATCTTTGTTTCGTAGCACCTTTTCATTTCAAACAAACCCGCCAAGTTCTGCAAACAGGACTGCCCTGCTACCATTCACCAATAACAGCAATACAGGCAATCCGCATACTTTTTGATTTTTCTTGTCAAAATAAACAAAATATGCAATCTGTATAATCCGTTTTAACAATTTCGGAACAATTACGTTCCTCCATTCTTACAACTTTTTATAGTGAGGGAAAAATATGGCTACAAATCTTTATGTTACGGCAACAGATGCAAAAAGCGGAAAATCCGCCGTTATTATCAGTCTTATGTATTTCCTGCTTCGGCATATTAACAAGGTCGGATTTTTCCGTCCTATTATTTTGGATAAAGAAAATGAAAGAGATCACGATATAAATCTCATTCTTTCAGAATATAAACTGGATATGCAATATGAAGAAACATACGCTTATACGATGAAAGAAGCAAAAGATTTAATCAATAACGGACAAAGTTCCATTTTAATCGAAGGCATTTTAAACAAATTTAAAGAACTGGAAAAAAAGTTTGACTTTATTTTATGCGAAGGAACAGATTTTGACAGTGGAATTTCCGCTCTTGAATTTGATATAAATGCCGAAATTGCACTCAACCTCTCATCTCCAGTTCTTCTTATTTCTAACGGACAAAAAAATACAGTCGAAGAAATAGCAAGCTCCGTTCACATGGCGATTGATTCTTACTTAAATAAAGGTGTTGATATTTTCGGCAGCATTGTCAACCGTACCAATCCACAACTCGACAAAAAAGAAATCCTAGAAAAAATAGAAGAAAAAACAAAATCAATAAACGCACTTTCTTTTGTCTTACCGGAAGAACCGATTCTTATTCGCCCGACAATCAAAGATGTACAAAAAGCATTTAATGCAGAAGTCCTATACGGAAATAAATTTATGGATACACAGGTCGATGATTTTGTTACCGCTGCAATGCAAATTCCGCATTTTCTTGAATATGTACAAGAAGGCAACCTCATTATTGTACCCGGAGACCGTGCCGGTATCATCCTCAGTGCGTTAATTATGCACAGTTCTGCTCATTACCCGAATATTTCAGGCATTTTATTAACCGGCGGAATAAGGCTAGACGACAATGTTGCCAAACTTATCGACGGCTGGTCGGGTACGATGCTACCTATTTTACTGGTACATGACCATACATTCAAAACAACGGAAAAACTCAATTCCTTACGAGGTCTGCTCGAACCTGGCGAAAGCAAAAAAATTTCAACCGCACTTGCCATGTTTGAAACAAATGTCGATGTGGAAAATTTACGCAAAAAGCTCATTTCCAGCCGTTCTGAAAAAATCACACCCAAAATGTTTGAATTTAATCTCATCAAACAAGCAAAAAGCAACAAACAGCGGATTGTTCTGCCGGAAGGAACAGGTAAAAGGATTTTGCAGGCAGCCGATATTTTACACAGACGTGATGTGGCAGAATTGATTTTACTTGGAGATCCGAAAACAATTAAAGCCAATGCCAATCAATACCAACTTGATTTAAACGGCATTGAAATTATCGACCCGACAAAATCGTCTCTTTTTGAAGATTACGCCCAAACTCTTTTTGAAATGCGAAAGAAAAAAGGTATGACCGAAGAAGTTGCCAGAGACACTATGTCAGACCCGACCTATTTCGGTACGATGATGGTGCATAAAGGCGATGCCGACGGTATGGTTTCCGGTTCACAAAATACAACAGCTCATACAATCCGTCCGGCATTTCAAATTATCAAAACTAAACCAGGAGCATCGATTGTTTCCAGTGTTTTTCTGATGTGCCTCAAAGACAGAGTGCTGGTTTTCGGTGACTGTGCGGTTAATCCTAATCCTGATTCCGCCGCCTTGGCAGAAATCGCCATCAGCTCCGCTCATACCGCCAAAATTTTCGGAATTGAACCACGAGTGGCAATTCTTTCTTACTCTACAGGTTCTTCAGGAAAAGGCGAAGATGTTGACCGCGTTATCGAAGCAACCAAAATTGCCAAAGAAAAAGCTCCCGACCTGCTTTTAGAAGGTCCAATTCAATACGATGCAGCGGTTGATATGAGCGTTGCAAAAACTAAATTGCCCGACAGCAAAGTTGCAGGACAAGCTACAGTTTTCATTTTCCCCGATCTCAATACCGGCAATAATACTTACAAAGCCGTCCAACGCAGTGCCGAACAGGCAATCGCCATCGGTCCTGTTTTGCAGGGTTTGAACAAGCCAGTCAACGATTTGAGCCGCGGTTGTACGGTTGCCGACATCGTCAACACCGTTGCCATTACAGCAGTACAGGCACAAGCGGAAAAAGAAAAATAATACGGCAGAAAAAACTAATTTATATAAACCAAACAGAGGACACCGTCTCTGACAATTTTTTTAACACTTTATCAACGAGGTACATTTATGAAAATACTTATTATCAACTCCGGCAGCTCTTCTTTGAAATTTCAAATGATAGAAATGCAGGACAATTCCGTTCTTTGTTCAGGACTTGTAGAAAGAATTGGCGAAAAAATAGGAAAAGTTACATATAAAAAGTTTCCAGACACAGCCAAAGAAGAAAAAACGAATTTAGAACAACCGATTGAAAATCACGCTACAGCGATGCGTACCGTTGTAAAAATGCTCACTGATACTACAAAAGGAGTTATTAAAGATACTGCAGAAATCAATGCTATCGGACATAGAGTTTTGCATGGCGGAGAAGCATTTACACAGCCATCTCGTGTTGACGATACAGTTATTCAAGCAATTAAAGACTGCATTCCGCTCGGTCCGCTACACAACCCCGCCAACTTAAGCGGTATTGAAGTTGCTCAGGAACTTTTTCCCGGCATTCCACAAGCAGTTGTTTTTGATACCGAATTTCATCAAACAATGCCGCCCAAAGCATTTTTATACGCCCTGCCTTACGAACTGTACGAAAAATATTCCGTTCGCCGCTACGGTTTTCACGGAACCTCCCACAAATATGTTGCAGCCGAAACGGCAAAATTGCTCGGCAAAAATAAAGAAGATTGCAACATTATCACCGTTCACCTCGGCAACGGTTCAAGTCTTGCCGCAGTTAAGGCTGGCAAATGTATTGACACCTCAATGGGTATGACTCCGCTTGCAGGTGTTGTCATGGGAACCCGTTCAGGCGATATTGACCCCGCAATTCAACTTTATTTACACAGGACAAAAGGACTTTCATTTGAAGAAATAGATACACTGTTAAATAAACAAAGCGGTTTTAAAGGAATTTGCGGTGTAAATGATATGCGAGACATTCACGCTAAAGCAGAAAAAGGTGATAAACAAGCCAAGCTCGCTTTTGACGTATTCGTTTACAGTGTTACAAAATACATCGGTGCATACAGTACTGTTTTAGAACGAGTCGATGCCATTACTTTTACAGCCGGAATTGGCGAAAATGACGACATAGCCCGTGAACATATCTGTGCAGGTCTTAAAATCTTCGGCATCAAAATCGACACGGAAAAAAATAAAAACCGTTTCAAAGAACCGACCGCCATTCACAGCACCGACAGTAAAGTACAAGTCTGGGTCGTACCGACAAATGAAGAATTGCAAATTGCCAGAGAAACAATGAATGTTCTAGGCTTAAAAGCATAAAATTAAAACCACAACACTTTTCACCGCTACCGCCTTAAAAACGGTAACGGTGAAAAGCTCGTTAAACAAGCCAAAGCTTTAACCTAAATGATACATCGTCTGTATTACAGTCATTGCTATAAATACAGGTGAATGCCTACGACCGCTACCTTATATCGAAACCAATAAATGCCAAGAATTGGGCATTCTTTCCAATATAATTCTAAAAATACAATGTAAACAATCTATTTATATATACTTTAAGTACAAAACCAAAGTCTAGAAAAAGACTTAAAACGCTTACCAATTTTTTATATCAGATTTACTAAAAATATTCCTTTGTAGTATTTGAAAGGCGAGTGTGTTATCCTAAATGTGGGGAATAATACTCTTGAAATCAAAAATATCGCCATTCATCCGAATTATCAAAGAAAAGGATACGGACAGGCTTTCATTGATTTTATTATAGAAAAATACAAATGGCAATATTCCATATTGCAAGTGGGAACAGGAGAAAGTCAAACTACTATTTCTTTTTATGAGAAATGTGGATTTATTCGTTCTCATATCATCAAAAATTTTTTTATAGATAATTATAAAAATCAGATTTACGAAGGAAATGTCCAATTGGTAGATATGATTTATCTAAAAAGAAATTTATAAAGTAAAAGTTAAAAGGGTGATAAATATAAAAAATCAAGAGAATATAATTAAATTATAGTTTAATATATGGCTCAAACAACAAGATTTAAACAAATGATGTATTTATAAAAGATATTATTTATACTAAAAGTTAATGGTCAAAATATAAAAATCGAGATTCAGTGAAACATTGATTAGCAAATTTTTCACACATATCAAAAAAAGCGGGGTGCCCTTTTGCTTATTTTAGTTCTCGGTTTTTTTATTTTTTCGCCGAGGACGGTTTCGATTTTTATTCTTATTTTTTCCCGATATATAAACAAACTTTTCTTCAGGCAGGGCAGTTTTTTCCCACAGCATATTAGTATAATACGCATCAAGCAGCATAGCCAACAAAAGCCGCTGCTCCTCACTTTCATTCAAATTTTCCGCCAGCCGTGCAAATGATTGAATACGTTCTTTTTGCAAAAATCCCTTTTGCCGCAAAGCGGTTTCAAGCGAAGCAATGAGGCGTTGTGCGATTAAATCTTCAATTTCGTCTTTGGAAGGAAGTGTTGCTTTTTCAAGGGGTAGGGAAAATTTTTTACTAATTGCCTGTAATTTCAATTCTTCCATAATATTTACAAGCGAAATCGCTCGTCCGCTCGCTCCGGCTCGTCCGGTACGCCCTGCTCTATGAATATAAATTTCCGAATCTTCTGGAGGCTCATACTGCAAAACATGCGACAAGTCTGGAATATCAATGCCTCTGGCTGCCACATCAGTTGCCACCAAAAATCGCAAATTACCTGCACGCAATCGAGCCAGCACCCGTTCGCGTTTTCCCTGACTCAAGCTCGAACTCAACTCTTCGACATCGTAACCAAACCGCCCAAGCACGGTCGCAACATAATGTACATTTTCCTTTGTATTACAAAAAATAATCGCCGAAGCCGGATTTTCATGCTCAATAATCTGCACAAGCACACGGTCTTTTTCCATTTGGTCAACTTTATAATAAATATGATCGGTTTCAGTTACATGAATCTGGTCAGTACTTAAGCTCAAAATCTCCGGCTCATACAAAAATTCTTTTGACAATCGTAAAACCTGCGGCGGATAAGTCGCCGAAAACAACGCACATTGATAATTTTTTGTCGGCAAATATGATTTTACATCTTTCATATCCTGATAAAATCCCATAGACAACATTCTATCCGCCTCGTCCAAAATCAAAAAATCAAGGTCGTCCAAAAGAAGCGAACGACGAAGCAAATGATCAAGCACGCGTCCTGGCGTTCCTATCACTATTTGCGAACCGTTTTTCAATCTGTCCAACTGATTTTTATACCCGACTCCACCATACACCGATACAATTTTTATTTCGCTGCCGACTGTAAGCGACATCGCTTCTTTACAAACCTGTAAAGCCAATTCTCTGGTCGGCACCAAAATAAGTGCCTGACAACAGTCTTTTTCAACTTCAATTTGCTCCAAAATCGGCAACAAATATGCTCCGGTTTTTCCACTGCCCGTACGAGACTGCATCATTATATCTTTTTTTGCCAAAATATACGGACACGCAATACTCTGAACCGGTGTCAGCTTTTCCCGGCCCATTTTTTTGCAACATTCCTGTCCAAATAAAGAAAGATTTGCAAGAGTAAACTTATTCACCCCCTCTTGTATACTTTCTTCTTTTATTTGACGAATTGATTCCATAACTATCCTTTTTTAAAATATTTTTTCTTTTTTTCTATCTTTTGCTTTTTTATAAATTTTATTCTTTTTTTCTACTTAAACATTGTTTGCAGTTTTTACTTGCTGTTCAAAAAAGTACAACTTGATTTTTTCTTTCGTTTTATTATATTCACATCACTTTAAAAAAATATTGCAGCAACAATACATACTTCGGCAAAACAGCTTTTATCCTATAATCTGAAAAAAAGGGCTTGTAAATGAGCGAAAAAATAGAATGGAACTGGGAAATCAGCAAAAAACACATAGCTCATATCGCCAAATCCGAGACTGAGATTCAGTGGCGTGAAGAATCACAGGTCAGCCCGGACGGCGAAAAAATTGCAGCTATTGTTAACATTGATGCAATGGATTTCGGTCTTTGCGTAAATGACGAAATCCTCGAAGAACACTATGAACGGGCATGGAAACTCCACTTTGCTCCAAACGGACAACTCATCTGCTTGGTTACGCTGGACGAAGAACCGACCATTTCTATTGACGGTGAAGCAATCGAAGAGCGTTTCGGGTTTGTGTGGCAGCCTATGTTTGCTAAAGGTACTCTTGCAGCCGCCATTCAAAATGATATGGAATACGGTATGTATCACGACGGAAAGGTTTGGGATAATCTTTTTATTAACGCCAACAACTTTGTTCTTAGCAAATCAGGCAAAACAACAGCCGCCTGCATACAAACCGAAGAATTTGGACAAGCCGATATTCAAAAATTTCAATCCGGTTTATTCAGCGTTGCCGTCAACGGTACGCCTTGGAAAAACAAATTTGTCAACACATGGACTCCCGCTGTCAGCAACAATGACGAACTTGTTGCTGTACAAATCAGAAAAGACCTTTACCATTACTCCATTGCCGTCAACGACATGGCATGGCATCAAGATTTTTCCATGGTCTGGGAACCAATTTTTCACCCGAAAACAAACGATGTCTACGCACCTGTGCGTATAAACGGCAAATGGGGCATAGCCCGAAACGGTCATCTTACAGAGACTTGGCAACCATCTTTTTCCCAGCTCTGGCACTGTAAATTTAACGCCGAAGGTTCGATTTTAGCCGCAATCGGCTCACCCAGTTACGGAAAATGGACGGTCGTTATCAACGGTAGACCGTGGCATTCACAAGCATCGTATATGGTTACGGATTTAACCATGTCCGAAGACGGTTCGACCATTACCGCACTCACCAAAAACGAACTCAACCGCTGGTCGGTGATGGTCAACGACAAAGTATGGACGACAAGTTGCGAAATGGCATATCCTCCGGTTATTTCCGACAACGGAGAATATGTCGCCGTCAAAATGGAAAAAAACGGTCGCCAAACAATCGTTGTCAACGACAAACCCTACAGCGAAGATTTTCGACAGGTCTGGGAACCGGTTTTTAGCCCGGAAAACAACAAAATTTTAATCAAGGCTTTAAACGACAACGGAGAATATATCCGCATTGTCGAACCGTTAAGCCTTTTTACCAAATAGGAAAAACGATGAAAGCATTTTACGATTTGGTTACAGGACCTTTTGCATGGCTAGCTGCCTTTATATTTTTCAGCGGAGTTATTTTCAGACTTTACGAAGCATATATTTGGGCAAAAACAAAAGACCAAACGGTTTTGCAGTACTTCAGTCTCAAATATTCTCTGCGTTCCATAATCCATTGGAGTACGCCGTTTGCCACTTACAGTATGCGACAACAACCGCTTATGACATTTTTCTTCTTTTTATTTCATATTTGTGCCATTATTCCGCCTCTTTTTATTTCCGGACATATCCTACTTTTAGAAGAAAATTTCGGCATTTCATGGTTTACCATACCGGATAAAGTTGCCGATGTAATGACGATTTTGGCTGTGCTTTCCTGTCTCTTTTTTCTGTGGCGGAGACTGACGATTCCGGTCGTAAAGTATCTGACAAGCCCTATGGATTTTGTCATTTTATTCATTACGGTCAGTCCGTTTATAACCGGCATTTTGGCTTATCATCAATTTTTTAATTATACCCTTATGATTTCATTACATATTTTCAGCGGTGAAATTTTACTTATGGCAATTCCCTGCACACGCCTCAGTCATATGATTTTTGCTCCTCTTACTCGAGCGTATATCGGTTCAGAATTCGGTGCAATCCGAAAAGCTCGAGATTGGTAGCAGGTATAGGAGAAAAATATGAAAGAAAAAATCGAACAAACAATCATCGAAGATTTGGCAATCGAACAAGGCGTTCAAAAATTAACTCTTGAAAAAATAGAAAAAACGGTCAACGAAGTTTTGGACAAAGAAACCGGTGCCAGAATTAAAATCTATACTCAAACTTGCGTACATTGCGGACTATGTTCAGATGCCTGCCATCACTACCTTTCACATGACAAAGACCCCCGTTTTTCCCCTGCCGGAAAAGTAAAACAAACACTAGACATTCTAATTAAAAATCAAGGCAAAGTTTCTATTGAATTTATTAAACAATGTGCCCAGATTGCTTATACACAATGCAACCTTTGCAAACGCTGTGCGACATTTTGTCCGTTCGGCATTGATATCGGTTATATGATGAGCATTATTCGCCGAATTTGCCACAAGCTCGGCGTTACACCGCAATACCTCCAAGACACCGCTCACAGCCATTCCGCCACGATGAACCAAATGTGGGTAAAAAATGACGAATGGATTGATTCTCTACAATGGCAGGAAGACGAAGCACGAGACGAGCTGCCCGGTCTGCGAATCCCGATTGAAAAAGAAGGAGCGGATTTTATGTATTCCGTTATTGCACCGGAACCGAAATTCAGCACCCAACTTATTTATCAGGCTGCCTATATTTTTAACGCCTGCGGTTGTAACTGGACAGCTCCGATGAATGAAGGCTGGGACAATTCCGACCTTGCCATGTTCAGCGGCGACTCGGAAATGATGGGACGTATCAAACGAACACACTATGAAGCAGCCCAAAGACTTCGGGTAAAATATATTGTTATGGGCGAATGCGGACACGCCTTTCGTTCCGTTTACGACACCGGAAACCGCTGGCTGGGTTGGAAAGAAGGACCGATCAGAATGGTACATTCCGTTGAATTTTTCTGGGAACTGCTCAATACCGGCAAACTTAAAATTGCCAAAAAATACAAACCGCTGGTTACTCTGCACGACCCCTGCAATATCGCTCGCGGTCGCGGTTTGTACGAAAAATCCAGAGAATTGACAAAAGCCCTGTGCGAAAATTTTGTAGAAATGACTCCCAACAGAGAACAAAATATCTGCTGCGGAGCAGGCGGTGGCGTTATCAACTGCGGTCCAACCTACAAAAACGCCCGTGTAGAAAGCAACTCTATCAAAGCCGAACAAATAAGAGCAACAGGTGCTGAAACCTGTATCGCCCCCTGCCACAACTGTCATGGCGGCTTAGAAGATTTATTTAAAAAATACGAACTCAATATGGAACTAAAATATTTTGGCGATCTTATTTATGAATGTATGGAAAAACCGGAAATGGTATAATCTATAACATAAACAGGAAGAAAAAATGAAAAAATATATCTTTTTTTTAACTTGTTTACTGGCATATTCTTTTTATCTCGTTCCGGTTTTTTCACAAAACGAACCGAATGAAGTTTTTGAACCGTTCAAAACAGCATTTCCCAATCCAACTCGACCGTATGTTACTTTTGACCACGATTTGCATATTGAATTAACCAACAATTCCTGTGTAAGTTGCCATCATTCATACATCGACGGACGACTAACAACTGAAGATTCATCTGACGAACCGTGCATAAGCTGCCACCCGAAAGATAAACCAGGCGGCACAAATCTCATTATGGCATACCATAAACAATGCCGCGGCTGTCATGAACGCCAAGCCGGTCCAGTTGCCTGCGGCGAATGCCATGTCAGACCGAAATAAATAAAAAAGGCTGCAAGCATAAAATTTGCAGCCTTTTATTTTATCCGCACAAAAGACCAAAACGCCAAATCTTTTTTCCGAACACGATACGGATATTCCGTTTCAAACTGCCAAATGAAATCATCATAACCGACAGGTTTTATTTCACTTGCCAGCACAATTGCCCGTCCGCCTTTTTTTAACAAAGAAAATGCAATTTCCAAAAATTTTTTCCACGGACAAAAAGCCCTGCTCAAAACGATATCCGCAGGAAGCAAATGAAGCGGAATTTGTTCATATCCGCTTTGCAAAACAAACGTTTTCGAAAGCTCCAACGCCCGCAACGCACGCCGCATAAAAACCGACCGCTTTTCTCGCGGTTCGACCAAATAATATTCACCGCTTGCCCAAAAACAACGCAACGGAATTCCTGGAAGGCCAGCTCCTGCTCCAAGGTCAAACGAACGGGGATTTTCAGGAAGCAGCAACTCACTCAAAAAATCTGCCAAATACCAACTGTCGGCAATAAGTTCCGTCAAAATTCTATCCCACGAAAGCGGACCGACAAGATTCATTTTTTTGTTCCACTGCACCAATAAATCAAGATAAAAAAAAAGACGCTCACTTTCCTGCAGTGTCAATTTTTTTCCGTTTTGTTCAGCAAGCTCAAAAACATCTTGAGCGGTAAAAGACATACTGTACTCCAATTTAGGTATCATTTAAAAATTTCGGAAAAAAAATCTGATTTTCGGCACAAAACTTGCTTTAACAAAAACAAGGAGAACAAAAAAATGAACACAATTTCATCAATTCATCAACACCGGCAAGCGACACCGCTTTTTGCCCAACAAAACGAACAGGAAAAAAATACCGTACGGGAACGGGAAATCCAAAATGACACCGTTCAGGTACAAAGAAATTTTCACCATGTTTCGCAAGAAGATTTTGATCGTATTGAAAAATGGACAAACGAAGATGCCAATAACACTCTTGCAAAAATCAATGGCAAAGATTTAAGTACAGTACACGGTTTTCTTAATCCCAGTCGGGTACAAATGCTGATAAACCGTAGAATTGCATAAAATAAATCAGGCGTTTTTGCAGATATTTTGCTCTTAGAGGATTTTATCCTTAATCCAATAAAGCATTTCCCGACCGGCACTCAACCTCGCTTTGAGTTCCCGCTCTTTGCTTAGGTCTTTCGGGACAAAAGAACGCACATACAAATGGAATAAACCATTTTTTAACGGTGTTGCCAGCACGCTCACAATTTGTGCGTCCAAAGAAGAAAAAATATCAATAACTTCTTGAATTTTTTGTGTTTTTTGATTAAGAAGAAGCAAAATCTGCAAATTACCCCGATTACCGCCCGTTATCTCCAGCAATGCCCGAAACAGATCACTTTCTGTAATAATACCGATTAAAATCCCGTTTTCATCAACAATCGGCAACCCCGCAAACTTTTTTTCGAGCATAATGGAAGAAGCTGCCTGGATTGTATCTTCTTCGTACAAAGTAACTGGATTTTTGGTCATAATATTACCAATTTTGATAGAAGAAAGCAGATAATTAAGCTCATGTTCATCAAGATTCGTCACTTTGGAAGGTGTAGCGTCTTTCATATCTCTATCAGTTATAATTCCAACAGGACGATTATTTTCATCAACAACGGGCAAACGACGAAAACCATGTTTTTTTAATAAGTCCAAAGCCTCCATCAGCGACGCCTGCGAAGTAACACTCACAACATTTTTGGTCATCCATTCTTTGAGCAACATTTTTCTCTCCTTTTATTTGTAAAAACAAATTCTGTCGCCTTTTTTACACTCATTTTCTTTCCTGTCCAGAGAAAAAACTGGTTTACAGCCTGAACGACAAACATTTCCTGTCCATTTATAAACGGCACTCCTGCCTGCTTCGCCCGTTTACAAATCGGCGTAAGCGGCGGCGAATAAATAATATCATAGATAATACCAAAATTTTCCACATTTCCATCAAAAGCCAACCTTCCTGCAAATTTTCCGCTCATACCAAGCGGTGTGGCATTGACAAGAAGTTCAGCCTCGACCTCTTTTCGTTTGTACCACGGCAAAAAATCTGCAGCAAATTGTTTCGCCAAAACCCTACCTTTTTGTTCATTACGAGCGGTAAGACACACCCGACAACCATTTAACGCAAGTCCGCACAAAACGGCACACGCCGCTCCGCCCGAACCGAGAACAAGAGCGGACTTCGGAAAAGACGGCAAAGTTTCAAGCGGCGATAAAAATCCGCCGACATCGGTATTGTCGCCCCATAATTTGCCGTCCTGCCAAAAAACAGTATTTACAGCCCCCGTTTTTCGAGCAAGCGGCGTAATCTCGTCCAAAAACGGAATAATTTTTTGCTTGTACGGAATCGTTACGCTCAAACCGCTTACCTCGTGCCTGCAAACACTTTGCATAAAATCCGCAAACTCAAACGGCAAAACTGTAAACACCTCATAGCACCCCGACACGCCGTAAAAAGCAAATGCCGCATTATGCAGCTGAGGACTGAGTGAATGCTCAAGCGGATAACCAACAATTCCGTATTTCTTCAGTTCCAACATATCTAATCTCTAAATTTTCCTAATATTATTTTTAAATTTATAATTCAGTACAAGTTGATTTTTATAAAAAATTGACTATTATCAACTATTATGCCAAAAAAATTATTTTTAACAAAGTTATCTGTCAAGACAACAAATAAATTTTGATATTTTTCAAAATCAACACTTTTATCCAATAAAAACAATATGTTACTACCCCCCCCCCGCAAAAATTTTTTTGAGCATCATTTCATTGCCGCCTTAAAAAAATATCTTTTGCCGAGAAATTTATTAACTCGTCAATTAAAAAATCTTTTATTTTACTCTTAACCCTTTATTTTAAGGAGAAAAAATGAAAATTGGAACAAAAATTTTATTGGTATTTATGTCTTCAACATTTTTTGGTTTTTTATTTTTATTGATTTTGTTAAGTTGGCAAATCAAAGATCAGGCTATTACTGAATATAAAAAAATGAGCGATATGGCATTAAATATGACCAATAATTATATTGCACTTTTTTGGTCAGAAGCAGAAAAGAACGCCGGTTTTATGGCTGATTTGTCAGATACAAAAATTGCAGAGGAGGCTTTTCCGAATTTCAGCAATACTTCCAGTGCAACTTTGAACAAACGCAGCGATATGAGTCCTGTTGGGCAGAGATTATTTGATTTGTGGCAGATAATGCAAAAAAATCATCCGCAATATGCCGAAATTTTTGCCGGTTTTCCAAATGGCAGCTATGGTTCCTCGTTGGAAGTGGAAATCGGAGCGGGTTTTGATAGTCGTAAACGGGCTTGGTTTATTGAAGGAATGCAAAATCCAAATCGCTACACTTTTTCACCAGCTTATCGTTCTTTTACAGGCGAATTGGTTGCGGCTGTAACCTGTAAAATTAAAAATGAGTCAGGTCTTGTCGGCTTTCAAAATATGGATGTATCGTTGTCCACCTTGGAAAATGTAATCAAATCTATGGATTTCGGAAAAACAGGTCATTTTATGCTATTGGAAAAAAATGGACGAATTTTAGTAAATCCAGTTGATTCTCAAAGTGTTTTTAAAAAAATTGAAGAATTACAAGAACAAAAATTGATTTCTTTTGTTAAGGGTAAAGATTCATTGCAAGAAATTGAATATAACGGAAAAAAAATGCTTATGAATATGCTTTCCGGTATACATGGCTATAAGATTATAGCTATGATTGATGCAGACGAAGTTTATGCTCCGGTTTGGAAAGTTGTACAAAATATTTTATTGGTAGGTATAATTATTTTTCTATTGATTATTGTTGTTGCCATTTTTCTCGCCCGTTCTATCGGCAATCCTCTCAATCAGCTAACAAAAGCTTCTGATA
>CAUTYU010000004.1:0-142229 GCA_963542765.1 uncultured Desulfovibrionales bacterium | reverse complement strand
GGCTGGTGGGGCAATTTAAATTTGTAATTTGCCGTAAATCTGGTATGATAGGGAAAAAACAAGTATGTTCAAAAATTTAAGAGGCTAAATTTGGGAAATTATTAGATGGCGTATTGAAAGTGTTGTTTTTGAATTATCAATTGTCAAATTTTCGTTTTTAATGAAAAAGAAAAAAGGACTTTTGGTTTTTCCAAAAGCCCTGTTGTCTTTGGTGGAGCTGATCAGGATCGAACTGACTACCTCTTGAATGCCATTCAAGCGCTCTCCCAGGTGAGCTACAGCCCCGAATAAAGAAAAAATTTTTATGCCAGCCCCCAAAAGAAGTCAAGGCATAAATTGCAATTTTTTGTTTTAACAGAGTGAATTAAGCGACAATTGCTCCGTTTTGTATTTTTTTACTGACGGTCAACAGAGTAAGCCCATTTTCGTCTTGAGCGGTTAAAATCATTCCTTCGGAAATTTGTCCTCGCAGTTTTCTTGGTTGCAAATTGGTAACAACGACAACCTGTCTTCCTTTAAGCTCATCAAGCAAAAAATGTTTAGCAAGTCCAGATACGATTTGTCGCGGTGTTTTTTCACCCAAATCAACCTGTAAAATGTACAGACGGTCGGCATCAGGATGAGCGGTGGCTTCCAGTATTGTTCCGACTTTCATTTGGACTTTTTGAAAATCGGAAAATTTAATACAATTTGCTGAACTGTTGTCGTCCGATTTGGTATTTTGTTTTTTAGAATTTACCGTTTGTTCCTGTTTAGGCGTAAAGTTTAAGGAAGGTGTAAATTCGCAGCGGGGAAAAAGATTTGATTTTTCAGCTACCGCCTCCCCGTCTGGCAATTCGTTCCACGCTTCTTGATCATACTTCAAATCAACAAAAATGCCTTTTTTATCACCAAGTTGGGCAAGCATTTTTTCGCTGCTGTCTGGCATAATTGCCCAAAGGCGAATTGCAATTTTCCGCATTCCTTCCAAAAGAAGTCGCAAGGTCGCCGCCAGTTCATCGGTTTTGCCTTGTTTGTACAATGTCCACGGAGTTTTTTGGTCGATAAATTTATTAAGATAGCGAATAAATCCCCACAGTTCTTCCAATGCTCTGGAGAAATGATTTTGGGCAAAAAGTTCTGCAAACACCTGACATGTCTTTTCACCTTTGATGGCACATTCATCTTTTTTAAGTTCAGTTGCCGCAACTGCGGGAATTTTGCCGCCGAGAAATTTGTGCGTCATCGTTAACGTACGACTAAACAGATTTCCGAGATCATTTGCCAAATCCGCATTGAGCCGTCCGACCAATGCCTCTTCTGAAAAAGAAGCGTCCTGCCCAAAAGTCATCTCTCGCAGCAAGAAATAGCGAAATGAATCAAGACCGTATTTTTTTGCCAGCGACAACGGAGCAACTACATTTCCCAACGATTTGGACATTTTTGTTTCATTTATTGTCCAGTAGCCGTGAACCAAAAGTTTTTGGTAAAGTGGCAGTCCGGCGGAAAGCAGCATCGTCGGCCAAAAAACGGCGTGAGGTTTGATAATGTCTTTGGCAACGATATGGTGCGATGCTTGCCAAAATTTTTGAAAATTTTCACTTTTGCTGCCGCCAATTCCCGTAATGTAGTTTAAAAGTGCGTCAAACCAAACATAAGTTACGAAATTATTATCAAACGGCAAATCAATTCCCCAAGTAAGACGGGATTTGGGACGGGAAATACACAAATCTCCCAAATCTTCGTTCAGCATTGCCAAAACAGCATTGCGGTATTGAACGGGCTGAATAAAATCGGGGTTAGCATTGATATGTTGCCTAAGCGGTTCAAGATATTTTTGCATACGGAAAAAATAATTTTTTTCCTGAATAAATTCCGGTTTTGTTTGATGGTCAGGACATAGTCCGTTTTCCAATTCTTTTTCCGTATAAAACCGTTCGCAGCCAAAACAATAATGTCCGCCGTATTCGGCAAAATAAATATCACCCTTGTCATACACTTTTTGCAAAAAATCCTGCACGCAAGCGATATGGTCGGCATCTGTCGTACGGATAAAACGAGAATGCTCTACACCCAGATGAGACCAAATATCTTTAAAAATGCCGCTAATTGTATCGGTGTATTCTTGTGGGCTCTGATTATTTTGCTGTGCAGCCTTGACGATTTTGTCACCGTGTTCGTCCGTTCCCGTCAGAAAAAAAGTGTCTTTACCTTGCAATTTGTTCCAGCGGTTAAGCATATCCGCCACAATGGTTGTGTAGGCGTGTCCGAGATGCGGTTTGGCATTAACATAATAAATCGGTGTACTAACATAAAAATTATTCAAGAAAATCTCCATTTGTTGCATCTTTGTCGTGTATCAGTATTTCCTGCCACTCGTCCAAAGTAATTTCCAGCTCTTTGTTTTGATCGGTTTGAGCGATTATGGAATTATTGAACATATTAGTTCGAAGCGGTCGCATTTTGCCTTCTTTAGTTTGTACCCAGCGACCAGTTTTGGGAAGTTTTTTTTGAAACTCGATATAAGTGTCTTTTTCATAAGCCAAACAGCAAAGCAATCGCCCGCAAGTGCCGGAGATTTTTTCCGGATTCAAAAACAGATTTTGGTCTTTTGCCATTTTGATACTAACCGGACTGAATTGGCGTAAAAAACCGCGGCAACAGCAAACTCTGCCGCAACTTCCCAACGCCCCAACCATTTGTGTTTCGTGGCGAATACCGATTTGCCGCAATTCTATACGGCTGTGATAGTTTTGTACCAGTTCTTTGACCAGTTCCCGAAAATCAATCCGTCCGGGAGCTGTGAAATAAAAAATCATTTTAGTACGGTCAAAAAAAATTTCTACGCTGACCAGTTTCATATTGAGACGTTGATTATGAATACATTGGCGACAAAAAGAAAAGGCTTCTTTTTCTAACTTGTTATTTTCTTTTTGATTTTCAATGTCATTTTGTGACGCGGGACGGTAAATCGGTTCAAGTTCGGTATCACTTTCTTGTTGTTCGCGAATGCTTACGATTTTTCCCAGATTTAATCCTTCTTCCTCCTTAATCAGTACAAACGCTCCTTTTTCAAGTAGATATGGAGCTGCCCGATAAAAATTGACAGGACGATAGCTGTTGAATTGCAGTCCGATAATTTGATTCATTTGTCTTTACTCTTTCGGGTTTGTATCACTTGGCGTAAACAGGTAAAAGCCGCCTCGATACCCGAAGCGTTGGAACCGCCTGCCTGTGCCAAATCAGGTCTGCCGCCACCGCTGCCTCCGATATGAACGGCAATTTCTTTGATGAGTTGCGGAGCGGTAAAACAACCGTGTAAATCCTTGCTAACCGCCAAAACAAGCATCACCTTGCCCTGATTTTCTCCTGCCAAACAGATAATTCCAGAAGGAATTTTGGAACGCAAATCGTCCATCAGCGACCGCAAACTTTGCATATCGCTTCCGTCAAGACGATGAGTCAATATCTGCATATCGCCCAATTTTTCGCAGGACTTTGCTAAATCTCTGCTTCCCGTGGAAGTGATTTTATTTTGCAATGTTTTGTTTTCTTTTGCTAAATTTTTATTTTCTTCTTGGATGGCAAAAACCTTGTCTGTTAAATCGGCGACACCGCATTTGAGCGTTTTTGCCAATTTATCGCATTCGTTGCGACAGTTTTGCCAAAAATTAAGAGCTGCCTGTCCGCTCAGGGCTTCAATCCGTCGTACACCAGAAGAAATACCATTTTCGGAAACAAGACAAAAACTTAATGCTTGTGCCGTTGAACGCAGATGCGTACCGCCGCACAGTTCGCAAGAAATATTCGAAATATTTACAAGTCGAACCGTATCACCGTATTTTTCGCTAAAAAGAGCCGTCGCACCGTTTTTGACAGCCGTTTCGTAGTCTGTAATCGTTGTTTCGACTGCAAAATCAGCGGCAATGGCATTATTGACCAGCCGTTCGACTTCTTGTCGTTCTTCAGATGTAAGCGGTGAAATATGACTGAAATCGAATCGCAGTCTGTCGGCACAAACTTGCGAACCAGCCTGTTTGACATGTGTTCCCAAAACCTTCCGTAAAGCGGCGTGTAAAAGATGTGTGCAAGTATGATTAGCGGCAATCGCTTTTCGTATGTTACAGTCAATTTTCTGCTCGACGGTTTGTCCTTTTTGTAAAATGCCTTGTATAACGCAAATCTCGTGAACGATAAGGTTATCACAAACCTTCAAGACCGATTTGACTTCGGCTTTTCCGCTAGAACTTTCTATTTTGCCGCTATCACAAATTTGTCCGCCAGATTCAGCATAAAACGGCGTTTGATCGGTAATAATATAGCCGTTTTTCTCTGCACTGAGTTCGTTTATAAGTTGCATATCACAGTCAGCCAGAGCCAGAATCCGACCCTGAATTTCACCGTGTTCATATCCGCAAAAAGAACAGCTAAGACCTGTTTCCAAAAAAGGGGAAAATTTGGAGATGATGTCTTTTTCGCCGCTTCCGCACCATGCTTTGCGGGCAAGTTCTTTTTGTTGGCTCATCAACTTTTCAAAGCCGATTTCATCAACGGAAATACCCTGTTTTTCAACCACATCTTTAACAATATCGAGAGGAAAACCATAGGTATCGTAAAGTTTAAATGCCGTTTTACCGCTAAGACAGGTTTTGCCGAGCGTACATAATTTTTGGGTTTCTTCCTGCAAAAGGAAAAGACCTTTATCCAGAGCTTCACTAAAATTTTCTTCTTCTTTGCGAACAACCCGTATCATAAATTCTTTGTTGCCGTGCAGTTCAGGATAAAAATCGCCCATTTCCTGAACAACATCCATACTGCTTTTATATAAAAACGGATCCTGCAAATCGATAAGCCGTCCGAAACGCAATGCCCTGCGGATAAGGCGACGAAGAACATATCCCCTGCCCTCATTGGAGGGCAGCATCCCGTCGGCAATCAAAAAGGCAATCGAGCGACTGTGGTCGGCAATAACTCGCAAAGCCGTATCAATATCCGGGTTTTGTCCATATTTGACTTTTGCACGTTCTGCCATTTTGCCGATTAAATTTTGAAACAAATCGGTATCATAGTTGGAAAAAACACCCTGTTTAATCGCCGCAATCCGTTCAAGTCCCATTCCGGTATCAATGCTCGGTTTTGGAAGTGGAGTCATCTTACCATTCGCGTCCCGTTCAAATTGCATAAAAACAAGGTTCCAAATTTCTAAAAAGCGGTCGCAATCGCATTTACCTATGCCGCAATTCGCTCCACATTTCATATCTTCGCCTTGGTCAACATGCAGCTCCGAACACGGTCCACACGGTCCAGTGTCGCCCATTGCCCAGAAATTATCTTTTTCGCCCAACCTAAAAATTCGTTCTTCGGGTAGCGAAGAGATTTTTTTCCAAAGTTGAAAAGCTTCATCATCGTCCCGATAAACTGTAGCGTACAGGCGATCGGTATTCAGCTTGAGTTCTTTGGTTACATAATTCCACGCCAGTTCAATCGCCTGTTCTTTGAAATAATCGCCAAAAGAAAAATTTCCCAACATTTCAAAAAATGTATGATGACGGGCAGTACGACCGACATTTTCAAGATCGTTGTGTTTACCACCGGCACGTAAACATTTTTGTGAACTGGTTGCCCGTTTGTAGTTTCGTTTTTCTTGTCCCAAAAATATTTTTTTAAACTGAACCATACCGGCGTTTGTAAACAAAAGCGATGGGTCATCTTTGGGAATGAGGGCGGAACTTACAACGGGCGTATGTCCGTTTTGCCGAAAATAATCTAAAAATCCCAAGCGGATTTCGGCAGCTTTCATATTTATTCCCCGATTTCTTCTTCCATTTCTTCGACAACCGTCGGAGGCTTGATAAAACCGTTTACTCCCAAATGTTCAAGGAGCTTATCCTCAATTTGTTGCCGCAGTTCGGTATTTTCCTGCAGCATCACCCGTACATTTTCTTTACCTTGCCCAAGCCGTTCGGAACCGAAAGCGAACCACGAACCACTTTTATCGATAATGCCGAGTTCTACACCGAGGTCGATAATTTCGCCCTCACGGGAAACTCCTGTACCGTACATAATATCGAAAATTGCTTCCCGAAACGGCGGAGCTACTTTATTTTTAACTACTTTGACCCGAACTCTGTTTCCGAAACTTTCTTCTTTGTCTTTGAGGGTTTGAATACGGCGAATGTCCATTCGTACCGTGGAGTAAAATTTAAGAGCATTTCCTCCGGTGGTTGTTTCCGGGCTACCGTAGCCGGTCATACCGATTTTCATACGAACCTGATTGATAAAAAGAACACAGGTTTTGGATTTATGAATTGTACCGGTGAGTTTTCGCATAGCATGCGACATCAGTCTTGCTTGTCCACCGACTTGAGTTTCGCCCATACTACCTTCAAGTTCAGCCTGCGGAATGAGAGCGGCAACCGAGTCGATAACAACAATGTCAACCGCTCCCGAACGAACCAGCAAATCGGCAATTTCCAAAGCCTGTTCTCCGTAATCCGGCTGAGAAATAAGCAATGCTTCAGTATCGACTCCCAAACGGCGTGCATAATTAACATCAAGTGCATGTTCGGCATCAATAAAAGCCGCAACTCCACCCTGTTTTTGGGCTTCAGCAATAACATGCAGTGCTAGCGTCGTTTTTCCCGAAGATTCAGGACCGTAAATTTCGTTTACTCTGCCGCGAGGGATTCCGCCTACACCAAGAGCCAAATCAAGCCCAATTGAGCCGGTCGGAATCGCCGGAACAGCTTGATGTGCATTGTCAGAAAGTCGCATAACCGAACCCTGACCGAATTTTCTTTCAATTGTTACCAAAGCGGTTTCCAACGCTTCTTTTCTCAATTCTTCAGGGGAAGCTCCTTTTTTCGCCATATTTCCTCCTATTGCGATGTTCGCAACTTTTTACTTGAAAAATTTAACAAACAAAAACTACTAGCAAAATCAACTCGGCAGTGCAAATGACAAATTGGGTAAAAAAATAAAAAAAGCGAGGAAGACGAAATGGTCTATAATTTACAACTTAAAAAACTGCCTTAAAAATTGCTTGCCATACACGGTAGTTTTGATTAGCCAGCCGAATATGCAAAAAAAATATCATGCACTTGCTCTTTTTTCTGGTGGTCTTGACAGTATTTTGGCGATAAAAGTTATTGAGCGGCAAGGACTTCGAGTTCTAGGGCTGCATTTTATTTCTCCGTTTTTTGGTAATAAAGACAAGATTGCGTATTGGGAACGTACTTACGGAATTTCGCTTGTCGCTTGCGATGTCGGAGCGGAATATTTACAACTTTTACGCTCGCCCGCGTACGGTTTTGGAAAAACGCTTAATCCTTGCATCGACTGCAAAATTTTTATGCTCCGCAGGGCGATGTCGCTTTTGCCGAAATATGGAGCGGACTTTTTGATTTCAGGTGAAATTGTCGGGCAACGCCCGATGTCGCAACGAAAAGAGGCTTTAAATACTATAAAAAATGAAGCCGAAGTTGGCGACAGACTTTTGCGTCCGCTTTGTGCTTTTTCACAGGAATTGACTTTTCCCGAAAAAATTGGGCTTGTTGAACGAGAAAAATTGCCGCAAATTTCAGGACGGGACCGTAAAATTCAATTTCAGCTTGCAGCCGAGTTCGGCATTATCGAAATTCCGAATGCTGGTGGTGGCTGTTTACTCACGGAAGCGGAACGGGCAAAACGTTACGCTCCGATTTTGACTAAATTTATTGACCCGAAAACGGAAGATTTTACTTTGACAGGTTGCGGTCGCCAGTTTTGGTTTAAAAATTTTTGTTTGACCGTGGGGCGAAATCAGGCGGACAATGTTTTGATTTTGCAAGCGGTTCAAAAAAATGATGTGCTTTTTCGTTTGCAAAATATTCCCGGGTCGCTTGGTCTTTTGCGTTGTGGACAGAATTATCGTGGTGAAATTGCCGAAGAAATTGTGTTTGCCGCCGCCCGGCAAACGGCATGGTTTTCTTCCAAAGCTCGCGGACAGGTTGTTGCAGTTGTTTGTCAGAAAAATGAATTGCAAAAAACGATAAGCATTTTTCCTGAAAAATCGCCTTATTGGAAAGAACCGGGTATTGATGAAATTGCCGCTTATAAAAAAACGGTGCAATTTAGTGAATACGGCGGAAAATTCGCACGGCAAAATGAAACGGGCAAGGAAAATTTATAATGAGAGATTGTGCAACAAAGCCGTTTGTTGAAGTTGAACTTATTGACGGCACTTGGCTTTTACGGTCGCACGAAAGCATGGAAGAGCTGTGGGAAAATATGTCTGACGAGGACGAGGACAAAATCCCGTATTGGGCGGAAATCTGGCCTGCCGCCATTGCTTTGAGTAACCGAATTTTACGTAGTAAAAGGGTGTGGGGAAAACGGTGCCTGGATATCGGTTGCGGACAAGGGTTGACGACACTTGCCGGTGTGAAAGCGGGGGCGAAAGTTTGCGGTATTGATGCGATTATGCGTGCCTTATATTTTGTAGGGGAAAATGCTGTTTGCAATAATTTGCCGCTTCCGTGGCGAGTACAAACGGATTGGCGACATATCGCTTTTCGGGAGCGGAGTTTTTCGCTGATTTGGGGAGCGGATATTTTGTATGAACTCCGTTTTGCCGAACCTATTTGTAAAATGCTTGATTTTGTGCTTGCTGCAAACGGAGAAATTTGGCTTGCTCAACCAAGACGCGAAGTTTCGAAAAAAATAAAAGAATTTTTGCAAGAGCGAAAATGGCAAATCGAAACGGTGGAAGAGACTGAAGTAGTCTATTCGCGACAAAAATTTTTTATTGAGACTTGGCGGCTTTTTCGCTAAATGCCGTTTGGGTTTATCTTGACAAATGTTTTTGAACATGCAGATAACTGCTTGTTGTTTCGGGATTTTTTTGTATGTTTTTAGAAAACGGGCGGATTTGTTTGTGAAGGATTATTTATGCTCGATGTGCAGAATATGAGTCCGTTTCATCAGCTGCGGATTGACAGGGTAGGAATTTGTGATTTGACCGTTCCGCTTGTGGTTCGGGACAGGGAAAACGGGACACAAAATACGGTTGCCGAACTTGATTTATATGTGGATTTGTCGCCGCAGAACAAAGGTACGCATATGAGCCGTTTTTTGGAGGCTCTTGGTGATAAACCGTTTTTTTTGGATTATTTTGCCTGTCGGGATTTTCTTGTCGGATTGCAGGAGCGTTTACAGGCGAAACGAGCGGAATTTTCCTTTTCGTTTCCGTATTTTATGCGGCATAATGCTCCGGCGAGCGGTTTGTCGTCAACGATGAAGTATGAATGTACTTGCAGTGGAGAGCTGGTTGGCGAGGATTTTCAACTTGCCGTAAGCGTAATCGTGCCGGTGATGACGGTTTGTCCGTGTTCACTTGCAATTGCCGAAATCGGAGCACACAGTCAACGTTCTTTGGTTGCAATCAAAGCGGAATTGAGTACTTTTGTATGGTTGGAAGATTTGATTGCTGTCGGTCGACAAGCCGGTTCTTCTCCTGTATATACACTTTTGAAACGTAGCGATGAAAAACAGGTAACAGAAAGTGCTTTTGCCGCTCCGGCTTTTGTGGAAGATGTCGTTCGCAGTGCGGCTCAAGCTTTGTTGAAGATTGAAGCGGTTATGTCTTTTAAGGTGGAAGTTACCAGTTTTGAATCTATTCACAATCATAATGCTTACGCTTGTATCGAATATCGTAAAGATAAGGAAAAATAAATGGATATAAGCAATATCGCCGTACAAGCGCTTAATGTGTATTCTGTTTCTTTGCAGGTTATCGCTAATAATATCGCCAATATCAGCACTGATGATTTCGTTCCCGAACGGGTGGATTTGGAAACAGGTGAAGGTGGATTCGGCGTTGAGATTAGTGAAATCGTTACTTCACCCAAGACGGCGTTTGAGCCTGATGTTGTTAATCATATTTTTGAAGGACAGGTTGAAGGTAATAAAGTTGAATTGGAAAATGAAATGGTAAATTTGATTGAGACCGAAAACGCTTTTGTCGCCAATACGCAGGTTATCAAAACCGCACAGGATATTGACCGTGTTTTGTTGGATATGATTGTATGAGATAAGTTGTGGTAAATTTTGAATTAAAAGGAGTAATGACTCCGCTTACCGAGCTTCGGCTGCTTCATTTTCAAATTTCAGAAGTAGTGCTTGAATTGCAGGCAAAAATCAATGAATCGCCTGTTTTTTTTAAAAACTCGCCACTCGTGCTTGATTTAACGGAATTACAAATTTCGCAAGAATTTGACCTTGCCAGTTTAGTTTTCAGTCTTCGTGAGTTGGGGCTGTGTCCTGTAGGTATAAAAGGCGGCAATGAAAAGCAAATGCAGGTTGCGGCTTCTTTGCAGTTGGGGATTTTTTCCGATACTCGCGGTGTCAAATCGTCTGTTGCAAAACAGGTTGTAAAAAGTGTTCAGAGTGTCCGGTCCGGTTCGGTGATGTTTATTGACCAAAAAATTCGTTCCGGTCAGCGGATTCATGCCAAAGGACAGGATTTGGTTGTTTGTTCTTCTGTCAGCAATGGTGCGGAAATCGTTGCGGACGGCAATATTCATATTTACGGTACGCTTTCAGGTCGGGCGATGGCGGGCGGTGCAACAAATACGGATGCCAGAATTTTTTGTCTTTCGCTTGATGCCGAGTTGGTTGCAGTCGCCGGACAATATTTTTTATGTGAAAATATAGGTCAGGATTTGCGAGATTGTCCCGTGCAGATTTTTTTACAGGATAAAAAGCAGCTGGTGATTAAAAAACTTGTTTAATTTATGTGATGACAAATTGAATGTTTTTGGGGAGGAAATGTGGGGAAGGTAATAGTTGTTACTTCAGGAAAAGGCGGAGTCGGAAAAACGACTTCCAGTGCCGCTATTGCAACCGGTTTGGCTTTGCGTGGATATAAGGTTGCCATTCTTGATTTTGATATCGGGCTTCGGAATTTAGATTTGATTATGGGTTGCGAACGTCGCGTTGTCTTTGATTTTATTAATGTTATTAACAAAGAAGCGACTTTACACCAAGCACTTATTAAAGACAAACGGGTGAAAAATCTTTTTATTTTGCCTGCGTCGCAAACCAAAGATAAAAATGCTTTGACGGTTGAAGGTGTCGGAGAAATTATAGATGAATTGCGTCAAGATTTTGATTTTATTATTTGCGATTCGCCTGCCGGTATTGAAAAAGGTGCGTTGATGGCGATGTATTATGCGGACGCGGCGATTATTGTTACTAATCCCGAAGTTTCTTCCGTACGGGATTCGGATAGGGTGCTTGGGTTGATTGCCAGTAAAACCCGTCGGGCGGAAGAAGGTGAAAAAGCGGTGGAAGAATGTCTGCTGATTTCCCGTTATGATGCCGAACGGGTAAAAAAAGGTGAAATGTTGAGCATTGAAGATGTGCAGGAAATATTGGGTATTGACCTGCTCGGTGTTATTCCCGAATCGCCCGATGTTTTGTTGGCATCGAATGAGGGAAAACCTGTTACTTTGGATGGAGAGAGTTTTGTCGGAAAAGCTTACAACGATGCCATTGATCGCTTTTTGGGAAAGGAAGTTCCGTTGCGTTTTTTAGATAACAGGAAAAAAGGGATTTTGTCCCGAATTTTTGGAGCTGAAAAATGAGTTTTTCCAATATTTTTGGTAAAAAAACGACAAGTGCCTGTACTGCCAAAGAACGCCTGAAAATTATCGTGGCTCATGAACATTCTCGCGGAGCTTGGTCCGGGCGAAGTGAGTTTTTGCAAAATTTGCATAAAGAAATATTGGAAGTTGTCCGCAGATATGTCATGGTTGAACAAGATGCGGTGTATGTTAATTTGGGACAACAGGATAATTGCGAAGTTTTGGAACTCAATATTACGCTTCCCGAACAAAACGGAAAAAGTGAAAAAAACTGATTTTTGAAGTATAAGTTTTTTCGTATTTTGCGAGATGATAAAACAATGATAATTCGTTCAATTCAAGAAAATGATTGGCAAGCTATTCTTAGCATTCAACAAAAAGCCTATATCCAAATTGAACCGGAATCCGAATCCGTTTTGCGAAACAAATTTGTTCTGTCTCCGTCAAGTTGTATGGTCGCTGTAGATAATGAGCAGGTTGTCGGTTGTTGTCTCGCTTATCCTTGGCAGGCTGAGTCCGTTCCGCCTTTGCACGAGGAGATTGTTAATTCGCCCGATAGTGATAATCTTTTTATTCACGATATGGCAGTATTGCCGACTTATCGTGGCAAGGGTGTGGCTTCGTTTTTGTATCGTTCGCTTTTGGAGGTGGCAAATAAAAGAGGTTTTGTAACGATATCGCTTGTTGCGGTGCAAAATGCCATGCCGTTTTGGAATAAATTTGGTTTTTGTTCCAACAGACAAATTCCCTTGCAAAAAGATTACGGAACGGAGTCGATGTTTATGGAGCTGAATTTAAGAAAAAATGAAAAAAATAAAAATATACTGTAAAACGAAAAAAAAAGAAATGCAGTTTTTACGGTAAAGTATTTTTTATAAAATAGTGTTATTTAGTTTTCCGCATTGCCTGCAATGCGGTTTTTAATTTTTATATATACAAAAAAATATTAAAAGATATGAAAAGGAGAAAATTATATGCCACTTTCAAGTTCACGGGTTATTGCTATTCATGATTTATCGGGTTTCGGGCGGAGTTCGCTGACTACAGTTATTCCGATTTTATCTTCAATGTCTGTACAGGTGTGTCCCGTGCCGACGGCATTGCTTTCTACACATACGCTGTTTCCCGATTTTTCTTTTGTAGACGCAACGGACAGTATGCGGGCTTTTTTGCAGCATTGGAAAAGCCTCAATCTGCAATTTGATGCCGTATATAGCGGATTTCTCGGTTCTCCCGCTCAGACCGAAATCGTGTCGGAATTTATTTATACTTTTGCGAAAAGCGGCAGTCTTGTTTTGGTTGACCCCGTTATGGCGGATAATGGCAAATTTTATCAGGGAATTGATGAAAAAATGGTTGATGCCATGCGCGGGCTTATCGGTTCGGCACAAATTATCACGCCCAATTATACCGAAGCGTGTTTTTTGCTTGGAACTGAAAACAGTACTTCTCCTTCTCCTGTTCAAATGCAAAAACAGTTGCGTTCTCTTGCGGATATGGGACCGCAAAAGGTTATTGTAACCAGCGTACCTGAGGAAGGGCGGAATTTCGCTGTTTATGCTTTCGACCGTACGGCGGATAGAGTTTGGAAAATCAGCAATGAATTTTTACCTGTCAGTTATCCCGGAACGGGTGATGCGTTTGCAAGTGTTTTACTTGGGAGTTTGTTGCAGGGAGATAGCCTACCGATTGCTCTTGACCGTGCGGAACAATTTATTTCGCTGACAATTCGTCAGACTTTTGGTTATGGGAATTTACCGCCAAGAGACGGAATCGTGCTTGAAAGAATGCTGCATGTTTTGCAGGAATCTTCAGTTACGAGCCGTTGTCATTTGTTGGAAAATTTATGAATCCGTCTCATTTGCTTGCCTTTGATTTGGACGGTACTGTCGGTACTTCGCTCGGAGTGCCGCAGGAAAATGCTGAAATCTTGCAATCGCTTGCAGCACTGCCGATTTTGCGGGTAGCGGTAACGGGGCGGTCACTTCATTCGTTTTTGCATTCTCAGTATGTGTCGCTTGCTCTTGATGCTGTTATTTTTTCGTCGGGACTTGGGATTTTTATTCCGAAAAGTCGGCAGATTATTTCTACTCAGCAACTTTCAAAAGAACAAATTCGGGAAATTTCCGCTTTGTTGATTGAGCGGCAAGTTGATTTTTCTTTGCATTTTTCTGTGCCGGATAATCATAAATTTTGGGCTTATCGTACCGGTGCGGACAATCCCGATATGGACAGTCGCTGTTTGCATAATTCGGAATTTTTTCCGTGGCAGGAAGATTTGCCTGATTTCGCTTCGCAGTTTTTGGTTGTGTTGCCGCCGTCGAAGATTTCTTTATTTGAAGAATTAAAAGCAAGTCTTGTCGGTGTGAGTGTTATTCGGGCGACTTCGCCGATTGACGGAAAAAGCTTGTGGTTGGAGATTTTTCCGTCGACAGTTTGTAAAAGTAGTGGTGTGGCGGTTTTGGCACATCAATACGGTCTGTCGTCGCAGCAAGTTTTGGCAATTGGCAATGATTATAATGATGTCGATTTGTTGCGTTGGGCAGGAGAACGGGCAGTTGTGGCGGACAGTGCAGCAGAGCTGCTGGCGGAATTTTCTGTTACGGCTTCGTGTGCGGATGGAGGATTTGCTAAGGCGGTTCGGGCTTGGATTAAAAAAATCGGTTTGGAGATTTGCTGAAAAAACGGCTCGTATTTTGCAAAAGTGTCGAATATGGCAAAACGATTTCATTTTCGATTGGAAAAAGTGTTGGCGTATCGGAAGCAACGCGAGGAACAGGCACAGATGGCACTTGCCGAGGCACTTGCCCGCTACCGGGACCAAAATCGTCGAATGGCGATGCTGAAAGAAGAATTTACAGCTGCACAAGATGAGCTGGCATATAAAAAAAGTATCAGCCAAAATGATTTTTGGTTATGGGGAAATTATAAAGCAGGTATGATGAAACGCATCGAAGATGCACAGTTGTTGCTGCGACAAATCGGGCAGGAAGTTGTTCGTTGTCGTGAAAATGTCATTCAACGTTCGAAAGAACATAAAATTTTGGAAAAACTCAAGGAAAATCAGGCTAGTCTTTATGAACACAAGCAAAAACAACTTGAACAAAAAGAACTTGACGAAATCACACAGCTTCGGCGTACGCGTGAGTTTGTCTAAAATTTTTATCTGTCTTGTTTTTTTGGCAACGGTCAAAGGTGGTTCGTTGTTGCTTCTTGGCGGAATTTCAGGTGAAATGTTGCAAGAATTGGCACCGGTTGCAGAATCTGAAGGTGAAGATATTTTGGTCGCTTTGCAGGCTATGCGTGATGCCGTAAAACAATCGACTGCCGAGGCTGCCGAAGCTGAAAAAGCAAAAGAACAATCCTCTTTAAAAGAAGCTGTTGAAGCCGGTGAAACTTCATATACTGACCAATTGCAGGTTTTAAAACGCCGTCGGCAAGAGTTGGACAGACAGGAAGCGGATTTAAAGGCTCTGCAAGCCAATCTTGAAATAAAAATTACCGAGTTGAAAAAATTGGAAGTCAGTGTCAAAAAAATGTTGGACGAAGCTGATGTTACCAAGGATAAAAAAGTCGCTCATTTGGTTAGTGTGTATGCAAATATGAAACCGCAACAGGCTGCACAGGTTTTGGAAACATTGGAAGATAAATTGGCGGTCAAAATTTTGGCAGGAATGGATGGTCGTACTGCTGGAAAAATTTTGTCTTATGCAAAAGCGGAGCGGGCAGCCGTGCTTTCGGAACAACTGACAAAATTGCAAATTCCTTTTACGGAGTGATGGAAAATTTGCAGTCGATGATGCGAATTTGTTTGCATATCGCTTATATCGGTACTGATTTTTGCGGTTGGCAGGTGCAAGCAACACAAACTGGTCGGTGTCGCAGTATCCAAGGCTGTTTGCAGGATGCTTTGGAGCGGATTACTGGACAAAAAATTTCTGTGCAGGGGTCGGGCAGAACCGACAGCGGTGTACATGCTGTGGGGCAGGTTGCTCATTTCGATGTGGAGCGGAGATTTGCCCATATTCCTTGGCAAATGGCAATTAATTCTCAGTTGCCGCCAGAAATTTCCATTTTAAAAGCACAGGAAGTTTCGTTCGATTTTCATGCCCGTTTTGGCGTGAGCGGTAAATGTTATTCTTATACTTTTTGGACGGAAAAAAATTTTTTGTTGCCACAACGAGTTCCCTATGTTTGGCAGGTTTGGAATTTGGATTTTGCCAAAATGCGACAGGCGGCGGAATTTTTGCAAGGTCAACACGATTTTGCTTGTTTTCAAAACAGCGGTACGGAAGTTCGATCCACTGTACGAAATATTTTTCAGATTTGGGACGAGCCGGGAATGTATCCGCAGGAACGGGTTTGGTATTTTTACGGTAGCGGTTTTTTGAAACAAATGGTGCGAAATATTGTCGGGCTGCTTAAAGAAATTGGTAAAGGAAATCTTGCTCCCGAAGTAACCAAAAAACTTTTAGCGGCAAAAGACCGCCGTCTTGCACCGGCATCCGCCCCTGCACGGGGACTTTGTTTGGAACGGGTTTTTTACACCGACCTTACAAATGGCGGATAGTTGGTAGGATAACAAGGAATGAAAAGTCGATAATTTTATGCAGTGTAAAAAATAAGCAGGTTGCCGACTTTGAATGACGTAGGTTGTCTGGTGTTTTTATTTAGATTTCAATAACAAGCGGCATAATAACAGGGTCGCGTCCGAGTTCTTTTCGGAAAAATCGTCGTAATGAGCTGTGAATTCGTTCTTGCAGTTTTTCTGGTTCGGTGTGCAGGTCATTGTAAATATCCATAATAATTGAACGGGTATCGTCTAAAATATGTGAACATTGCTGTTCAAAGATGAAGCCTTTGGTTAGGATTTTGGGACCGATGAGGATTTCATTTGTATGTTTTTGCAATGCTATTAAAATAATAACCAGACCTTCGTCGCCCAAAATTTGGCGTTCTCGTAATATGCTTTGTCCGATATCGCCGACACCTTTTCCGTCCACCAATAGCGACGAAGCGGAGATTTGTTCTTCAAGCCGTAGTCCGTCTGCCGTAAAGGTCAGAGGTTGACCGTTTTCTATGACCAGAGAGCGTTCGGGCATTACGCCGCATTCTTTTGCCAATCGTGAATGTTTGACCAGATGGCGGTATTCTCCGTGAACCGGCAGAAAAAATTTTGGTCGGACGGTTTCGATCATTTGTCGCAGTTCTTCTTTGTGGGCATGCCCTGAGGCATGGATTTCGCGAACATTGTCATATAAAACTTCCGCACCCTGACGGTAGAGTTGATTGATAACTTTGGTTATTGCCCGTGTATTTCCCGGAATTATTCTGGATGACATAATGACCGTGTCGCCTGCATGAATGTTTAAATTGCGGTGTTCTCCGTATGCCAGTCGTGTTAGAGCTGAAAGCGGTTCGCCTTGTGAACCGGTCAGCAGCAAAATCATTTGTTCGTCAGGAGTTGAGTTGATGTCTTCGAGGTTAACAAGAGTCTGGGAAGGAATGTTGAGGTATCCGAGATCTTTGGCGATTTCGATATTTCCTGCCAAACTGCGGCCGCTGATTCCGACTTTGCGATTGTGAATGGCTGCGAGGTCGAAGATTTCTTGAATTCGTTGAATATGGCTGGAAAACAGGGTGATAAGAATGCGACCTTTGCTTTTTTCAAAAATTGCATTGAGTGAATTTTCAATATCGCTTTCGGTAAGTGTATGACCTTCTCGTTCGATATTTGTGGAATCAGACATCAGCAGTTTGACTCCGCTTTTGGCAAAATCGGCAAATAGTTGCAGGTCGGTTTGTTGGTTGTGAAGAGGTGTCGGGTCGAGTTTAAAATCGCCTGTATGAATAAATTTTCCAATCGGTGTTTCGATGCCAAGTGCAAAGCCTTCAATAATGGAATGGCAAACAGGAAGAAAAGTAAAAGCAAAATCGCCGAGTTCAATTCTTTCATTTTTTTTCACTTCACATAAAACAGGATTTTCAACGGTGCTGTATTCCTGCAATTTTTTTTGGATAAGGGCGAGGGTAAAGCGTGAGCTAAAAAGCGGTATGTCGGGTAAATGTGGCATCAGCCAAGGCAAAGCTCCGATATGGTCTTCGTGTCCGTGTGTCAGGACGATACCTTTGAGTTTGTCTTTTTTTTGTAAAATATAATTTAGATCGGGGATGACCACATCAACACCGAGTAAAAACTCGTCGGGAAACATCAGTCCGCAGTCGATAACGACAAGAGAATCTTCCGTTTCCAGCAGCGTACAGTTTTGACCTATTTCGCCCAGTCCGCCAAGTGGTGTAAGAGTTACAGGCTTTTCAGACATTTTATTTTCCGATTTTGTAAAAATAAAAAATCAACACCAGATTGCATTGGTGAAAAATCTGGTGTCGTGTTGGTTTATTCCACTTTGCTTTCTTCGATAACTTTTTCACTGATTTGAGCGGGACATTCTTCATAATGGTCAAATTCCATTGTAAATGTCCCCTGTCCTCCCGTCATGGAACGCAGATCGGGAGCGTATTTTAAAATTTCCGACATCGGCACTTGGGCTTGTATTTCCGTAATGCCGCATTGTGAATTGGAACCGGAAATTCGTCCGCGACGACTGGAAATATCACCGATAATGTCGCCCATAAATTCATCCGGCGTGAAAATCGAGATGTGCATAATCGGTTCTAAAAGTACGGGACATGCACTTTCTACAGCTTTTTTAAATGCTAAAGAACCGGCAATTTTGAACGCCATTTCTGAAGAATCGACATTATGATAGCTGCCGTCGTATAATTCAACCTTGAAATCTACGACCGGATAGCCTGCCAAAATTCCTCGTTCGGCAGCTTCTTGAATGCCTTTGTCAACAGCGGGAATGTATTGTTTGGGAATTACGCCGCCGACGATTTGGTTATTAAATTCATAGCCGGCTCCGCGAGCATTGGGAGCGATACGAATCCAACAATCTCCGAACTGTCCGCGACCGCCAGATTGCTTTTTGTGGCGACCCTGTACTTCGGCATGACCTTTGATTGTTTCGCGGTAAGGAATTTTCGGGGTCTTGAGGGCGATACCGATTTTATAGCGACGACGGGCTTTTTCAACGGTTGTTTCGATATGCAGCTGTCCCATACCGGAAAGCAAAATATCGCCCGTGTCTTCGTTGCGGCTTAAGTTTAAGCAAATATCTTCTTCCTGCAATTTGTTGACGGCGGCAAAAACTTTGTCTTCTTCACCTCGTTCTTCGGCATCAAGAGCGTAAGATAAAATTGTCGGCGGCAGTTTTGGCAAGGCTATTTGTTTTGGTTCTTTTTCATCACACAGGGTGTCGCCTGTTTTGGTGTTTTTGAGTTTGGCGACGCCAAGTAACGCACCTGCTCCCATTTCTTCTTTGCAAGGTGATTGTTTTTTGCCTTCCAAAAGCAGCAGCTGCCCGAATTTTTCTTTGTTGTCCTGATTTGGATTGATAACTTGCATCTCGGATTGAGCCGTCCCTGAAACCACCCGAAAAAGTGAAAGTTGTCCGGAAAAAGGGTCGGTCAGGGTTTTGAAAACAAAGCCGCTAAATGCTGTATTTTTTGTTGGAGAGATTTTGTTGCCGTCTGATAATTGAAAATCAGGGCGTTCAAGCGGAGAGGGCAGCAAATCGGAAATTGTCCGTAACAAAAATTCGCCGCCTTGATTTTTTAATGCCGAGCCGACACAAACCGGTACAAGCGTTCCGGAAAGTGTTCCTTTGCGAAGCCCGATGCCAACATCTTCGGGAGAGAGTTCGCCTTCTTCCAGATATTTTTCAATAAGTTCTTCATCGCTTTCGGCGATATTTTCGATGGCGGTTTCTCGTAAGGTTTCAACTTTGTTTTTCATTTCTGTCGGGATTTCGTTTTCGTTTACGCTCCCGTCTTCGTTAAAAAACCACGCTTTTTTGGTAAGTATATCAATATAACCACGAAAACTGTCTTTTGCTCCGATTGGCAGGGTTAAAATAACTGGACGAACGGCAAAAATATTTTCGATGCTTGCAAGTGCCGCTTCAAAATCGGCGCGTTCCCTATCCATTTTGTTGATGAAAATCAGGCTCGGCAAATTGTGTTTTTTGCAACTTGTCCATATTTTTTTGCTGAGAGGTTTTACGCCATCAACGGCATCAATGACGAAAACGCTACCGTCAACCGCATTGAGCATATATTCAAGGTCGCCGAGAAAGTTTGCATCACCCGGTATATCGAGCAAAAAATGACGGTTTTTTTCAAAAATATATGAGGCAACCGAGGGCTGAATACTGCCTGTCCGTTTGATTTCTTCCGGTTCAAAGTCAAGGAGGGTTGTGCCGTCATCGACTTTTCCCAATCTGTCGATAACACCTTGGCGAAAAAGGAGCATTTCGCCGACAGAGGTTTTTCCTGTTCCGCCGTGTCCGATGAGGGCGTATGTTCTTTGTTTTTGTAGATGTTCGTTCATAATCTCTCCTTTGCTCGTTAAATTGACGACCCGAAAGTTTGTCAGGTCAGGGAGTTGATAATATCTTTCCCTGTGAGCGGCGTATTTTTCGTTCGGGGCGAAAATTGCCCATAGGAAAAAATTGTTATACTGACATCTCAAGTAAAAACGCAGTAATATTGACCTGTTTTTATGGAGATGTCTATGCTCTTGCAATCAAAAAATTTTATTTTTCCGCTTGATGAAATTGTAAAATGTTCAACGAGTCTTTTGTGGCAAAAGCCGCCAGAAGCCTTACTTCTTCGTTCGCTTGAGGCAATCGGTCAAATTGAACCGCTTTTTGTGCGAACCGTGCAAGGTAAAAAAGAATTGGTAAGTGGTTACAGTCGGCTGCTTGCTTTAAAGGAATTGGGTAAAAAAGAAGCTGTTTGTGTGGAATTGACAGGTTCTGATGCCGAGTGCGGACTTTTTTATTTGCGGGCAAATTGCGGAAGAGTGTGTGATGATGGAATGCGGCTTACGGCGTTGCGTTTTTTTATGGATTTGGCGGCAAAGGAGGAATTTTCTCTTATACAGTTGGAAAATGAAGTTTTGCCGCTGCTTGGAATTGCTTTCCCTTCTCGGGTTTGGAAATGGTGGCAGGAATGGCTTGCATTTTCACCTGATTTTGATTGTCTGCTTCAAAACGGCAATGTGCCGCTTGCCTGTACTTCCGTGCTGGCACAATTTTCAGAATGTGAGCGGCAGGCGATGATGCCGTTTTTGCAGGCGGTAAATTGGTCAAAAAGTAATTTAGAGTATTTTTTGATTTGGCTTTTTGAAGCGGGACGGTTTCAGGAAAAAAGTGTGCAGGAGTTATTGAATGATGCCGTGGCGATTTTACAAAAAGATCTTTCGCCCAAAGATTTAACGGCAATGCTTTTGCGGTATGCTAAAAAATTGCGGTATCCGAATTTGATACAGATGCAAGATGAATTGCAAAAAAGGCTCAGTGCTTTGACAAAAGGCAGTTTGTGGCAGGCGGAACATGAGGAAAATTTTGAAAGGCGTTCGCTTTTTGTCCGCAGTCGCTTTTATTCTGTTGAAGATGTACAGCGAGCGAGTAAGGAATTGTGGCGATTAGCCAATTTTTGGGAGGACGAGCGTGTATAATCTGCCTGCGTATTTGCACGGGATTTCTCGTATTGTTGTTGATAAAGAAGTGGAAAATTCGGCGATGACGCTTCGGGTACGAAAGCGGCTTGCGAATGTGCCGATAACGGTTTTGGACGGAGAAGAGCGTTTATGGTCGCAAGCCGGAACATTGTATTTGAAAAATTACAAAGGGCGGTTTTTGCGGTTTTGTCCGGGAACAAGTCATTATCGCTGTTGCGGTTATCGAATTATTCATATCGGAGAAAATTGTCCGTTGCAGTGCAGTTATTGTATTTTGCAGGCGTATTTTCAAGATAGAGTGCTAAAAGTGTGGGCAAATCAAGACGATTTGTGGGCAGAACTTGAAAAAAACTTTGCCAATACGCAAAAACGGTTTCGTGTCGGAACGGGAGAATTTACGGATTCCTTGGTGCTTGAGCCGCTAACTGGTTATAGTCGGGATTTGGTGGAATTTTTGGGAAATTTTGACAATGTTTGCTTGGAACTTAAATCCAAAGTTGTCAATTTGGACTGGATTTCGGTGGCAAAAAGAACCGATAGAGTTTTGCCCGCGTGGTCGATGAATGCTCCGCAAATTGTTGCTGCCGAAGAGCAGGGAGACAGTGCAAGTTTGCAAGAACGGCTTGAAGCAGCCAAAACTTGTGCGGAGCTTGGTTTTCGGGTTTGTCTGCATTTTGACCCGATTATCGCTTTTTCCGGTTGGGAAAAAGGATATGCTGAAACAATTGATATGATTTTTGATTATCTGCAACCTGAAAATATCGCTTATATGAGTCTCGGGTCCTTTCGTTTTATGCCCGAACTCAAAACGGCGATGCAAAAAAACTTTCCGGATTCATCGTATATTTATAACGAATTTATTAGCGGAATTGACGGTAAACAACGGCTTTTGCGACCGCTTCGCTTGGCTCAGTTTTTATTTTTGGTAGAAAAATTGCGGCAAAAAGGAATGGACAGGCAACTTTATTTTTGTATGGAATCCGATGAAATGTGGAAAGATGTCTTTGGATACCGTCCGACGGATTTGGGCGGACTTTCTCTGCATCTTTTTCGGCAGGCTTTTCAAGATTGACAATTTTTTACGGTGCAATGTCGACGGAAAATTTTATTGCCATAATGCGAGCAAATATCGGTATAGTTTTTTATGTTTAACCTCAGGGAGGTTGAAAATCCCTGAGGTTTTATTTTGGGGTATGAAAAAGAAAAAAATTATAAAATTCGGAATTTAAAAAGGGTAACCACAATATTTGTTTTTATATTGTAATGATGATTTTAAAATCCTCTATTTTATAAGCCAAGTCGTTTTGCCATTTCTTTAGCGGCTTTTCGTCCTGCACCCATTGCCAAAATAACTGTGGCTGCTCCGGTAACGATATCGCCGCCGGCAAAGACATTGGGAATGCTGGTTTCTCCTGTTTCTTCATTGACTTCGATATAGCCCCGTTTGTTTAGCTTGAGTTCGGGTTCGTTGACCAGCAGGATTTGGTTCGGTTTTGTGCCAACGGCAATGACCGCAAGGTCGGTTTCTATTTCAAAGGTGTCGCCTTTGATTGGAACAGGACTCCGCCGTCCTGAAGCGTCAGGCTCACCGAGTTTCATGCGTTGCAATTTGGCTCGTACCAGTTTGCCGTTTTCGTCTCCGAAAAATTCTATCGGGTTTGCCAGACATTCCATTTTGATGCCTTCTTCGATTGCATGTTCGATTTCTTCTTTTCTGGCAGGCATTTCTTCCATTGTACGGCGGTAAATAATATGGACATCTGCTCCCAGCCGTTTGGCGGTACGGGCTGCGTCCATGGCGACATTGCCGCCGCCGTAAACCGTAACTTTTTTGCCGCGAATAATCGGCGTGTCAAAGTTCGGAAAATCGTAAGCCTTGCCGAGATTTATTCTTGTCAGATACTCGTTGGCGGAAAAAACACCGATGAGATTTTCGCCCGCAATATCCATAAAACGAGGCAGACCGGCACCGATTCCCAAAAAGACGGCTTTGTATCCTTGGTCAAACAGCTCTTGAATTTTGATTGTTTTGCCGCCGACATGGTTGAGCTTAAAATCCACTTTCAAATCTTGCAGGGCGTTGACTTCTTTGGAGACAATTTTTCGTTTTGGCAAACGGAATTCGGGAATACCGTAAACCAAAACGCCGCCCGGTTCGTGCAGAGCTTCAAAAATTGTTACTTTGCAACCTTTGGTTGCCAAATATCCGGCGACCGTCAGCGATGACGGACCGGAACCGATACAGGCGACCTTGAGATTGTCATCAATTATCGGGCAAGCCATGGTTTCGGATAGCAGATCACAGGCATCGCGGTGCATATATTCGTCGGCTACAAATCGTTCCAAGCGTCCGATGGCAACCGGTTCGCCTTTTTTGCCCAAAATACAGTCGCCTTCGCACTGCATTTCCTGAGGACAGACACGACCGCAAATTGCAGGCAGGCTGTTGGTGGAACGCAAAATTTTGTAGGATTTTTCTACATCGCCTTCGGCAAGAGCTTGAATAAATTGTGGAATTGGAACTTCGACCGGACAGCCTTTGACACAGGTCGGTTTTTTGCATTGCAAACAACGACTTGCTTCCTGTTGAGCCATTTCAAAGGTATAGCCGAGAGCAACCTCGTCAAAATTTTTGATGCGTTGCTGCGGGTCTTGTACCGGCATCGGTGTTCTGGGCAGTTTGGTCGGCTTTTTATTTTCCGTTTTTTCTTGGTTGTGGCAGGTGCAGGTACGGTATGCTTCCAAAGAGTTTTGTTCCAAATCTCTAAATGCCGCCTGTCTGGTGCGAAGTTCATTAAAATCGACTTTGTGTCCGTCAAACTCGGGACCGTCAACGCAGGCAAATTTGGTTTCTCCGTCAACGCTGACTCGACATGCTCCGCACATTCCGATGCCGTCAACCATAATGGAGTTGAGCGATACCGTTGTTTTTACACCGAAGGGTTTGGTCGCGTTGGAAACGGCAGCCATCATCGGAACCGGACCGATTGCAACAACTTCCTGTACTTCCTTGTCTTTTTTCAGACGATCTACCAGCAGATCGGTTACAAAACCTTTGTGTCCGTAACTTCCGTCGTCCGTAGAAATAAGCATTTCATCGGAAATTATTCGTAATTCTTTTTCAAAAAGAAGCAGGTCTTTACTTCTCGCTCCGATGACGGAAATAACCTTGTTGCCTGCCATTTTATGCCCTTTGGCGATATGGTGCATGGCGGCAATTCCGGTTCCGCCGCCGACACAAATAACCGTTCCGCCCGGTTCGATATGAGTTGGATGTCCGAGCGGTCCGCACAGGTCGTGCAGTTTGTCGCCTTCTTTCATATCTTCAATCATTGCGGTTGTTTTTCCCATAACGAGATAAACCATTGTGATTGTGCCTTTTTCTGTATCGGTATCGGCGATGGTAAGTGGAATGCGTTCACCTTTTTCGTGTACTCGCAAGATGACGAAGTTGCCCGGTTTTGCCTTGGAAGCGATTTGGGGAGCCTCCACAACAAGTTTGCTTGTTCTGCCGGGAATGAGTGATATTTTTTCAAGTATTGTGTTTGACATACTCGGCTCCTTTTTTCAGGTTTTTAATTTTTTTCTTTTTTATCAGAAAAATCTTTTATGTAAAGATATTTTTATAGTTAATATTGTTGTTTATATGTAAAAAAACGCCGACTCAAAAGAGAATCGGCGTTTGTATGCTCCTAAAACGAAATGAGATTAGATAGGCAAATCCGATGAACGACGACCTTCATAAATATCTTTCCAGATTCCAAATTGATTTGTCAGTGGATAAAAATACGGCGTATCCGCTCCGTACCATTTGTTGTAGATATGATGAAATGTGCCGTCTTTCCAAATATCTTGCAGGGCGAAATTGATAGCGTCCCGCCAGTTGGAATCATCTTCCGGCAGACCGATGGCAACCGGTTCTTTGCTCATGAGTTCGCCTACAAGTTCAAATTTTCCGGGGTATTCACCGGCAAATCCGATTAAAATGCCGCTGTCGGCCGTCCAACCGGAAACTCGACCGTTGCGAAGAGCTTCAAAGCATTGGGTATCGCTTGAATAGGAAATGACGATATTATCGACATTGTCAATGCCCAGTTCTTTGAGGATAATTTTAAGGTTTTTTTCGGTGGTTGTTCCCTTGACGGTTGCAATACGTTTACCGATAAAATCTTCTATCTTGTTGAATTTTCCTTTTGGGGCGAGGATTCTTTGTCCGTCCAAAAAGTAGGTAAAAGAGAAATCAATATCTTCGTCGCGGTCGCGGGTATGTGTCAGGTTGGAAATTGTCATATCAATTGTACCGTCTTTGATTTTGGTAATACGGCTGTCGTCTTTTTTAAGGTGGACGAATTTTACTGTGCAACCGAGTTGTTTAGCGATGGCGGAGGCGAGGTCAATTTCAAAACCGACGAGATTTTTTTGTTTGTTATAAAAAGCATTCGGTATGGAATCGGTTAAAACGCCAACCCGTATAATTTTATTTTTCATAACATTGTCATAAGTTTGTCCTGCTTGTAACGGGGAGTAAAAAAACGATAATGACAAAATAAAAAATATAAAACCGGCGAAACGCATGAAAAACTCCTTAAATTTTTTGAAGTTAAAATCAATCATAAAAATGCTCTATATGCTTGCTTAAAAAGATTGTAAAGGATTTTGTTGTAAAAAAATCATAAACAAAAATTTTATTTTTTCAGGTTGGGTTTTTCATTTTCGGTAGGATTTTTTCGTTTTGTTTTAATCCGACTATGGCAAGAAGATTGCCTTTTTGGGGGATTTCGGCTACCTGAACAGGAAAATTTGCTTTGTAAGTGTAAAATTTTAAATGCTTTTTGCAGGCGAAAAAGTACGAAAATTTTCACTTTGTTTTTTATTTTTGATAATAAGCCGATAATATAACCTTTTAATGAAGAAGCTGGTATGAAAGAACTTCCTTTTACTCGTCTTCGGGCGAATTTGCCAAAGTCGCGTGTTCGCAATTTAAGTAACAAAATCGTGTCTCCTTGTGATTTTCAACCACGAGTGCTTCGCACTTTGCAGCTTGCTTTGCAGCTTGAACACTCCGAATACAATATTTATTTGGCAGGTGATGAGGGGTTGGGGCGAACATATATGGTCAGAGATTTTTTGGAAAAACATGTGGCGAATTTGCCCTGTCCCGACGACCTCGTTTATGTTTATAATTTTGAAGATGAAGACCGTCCAAAATTGCTTAGGTTGCGTGCAGGTGAAGGCAGACAGCTTCGGAGCCGTTTAGCGGCGTGTATCAAAGAAGTTATTCGTCAAATTCCATACGCCTTTGAGCAGGACGGTTACACGCAAAAATCCGATTCGCTTTTGCAGAAATTTACTGCCAAACGGGAAGCTCTTTTGGACAAAATGAGCAGTCTCGCTCAAGAAAAAGGTTTCAGTTTGACGGTGGAAGAAAACGGTACGCTTACTTTGTTTCCGCTCGTGGAAGGCAAGGTGTTGACGGCGGACGAGTACGAAAAATTGCCTGACGCTTTGCGGCGGCAGATGAAAGCTAAAAGCAACCGCTTAATGGATACGGTGTTTTCCACTTCTCGGCAGGTGGAAAAGGTTGAACAGGCTTTGCGACAGGAAGAAAAAGAACTTGTTCGCGATACGGCGGACGGTGTTTTGAAAAAACTGTTTGCCGAACTTGAAAAGATATGGGCAAAAAACGAGCAGGTACAAAAATATTTTGTCGGTTTACGCTGTGATATTTTAGATAATCTTGATCGATTTCGTCCAGCGGGTCGGGAAGAAGAAACTACACAGCAAGAGGCGGTTTTCAGTGAGAATTTTTTTGCTCGCTATGCCGTTAATCTTTTTGTGGACAACTCCGCTACGGTCGGTGCTCCGATTGTGATTGAAAGCAATCCTGAATATTTTAGTCTCTTGGGCGGAATTGAACGGCAAACGGAATGGGGAACATATTTTACGGATTTTTCTTTAATCAAAGCGGGCAGTTTGCATCGGGCTAACGGCGGATTTTTGCTTGTTCGTATCGAAGATTTGTTGCAGCACCCCGCAGCGTGGGAGGGTTTGGTGCGATGTTTGCGTCTTTGTCAGGCAGGAGTTGAAGACCCTCCCGACCGCTATGCAACTGTGCGGATAAAAACCATTGAGCCCGAGCCGGTTGATTTAAATGTTCGGGTTATTTTGGTTGGCGATGATGATGTTCACGAAGCACTTTTTTGGCAGGACGACCGCTTTCGTAAATTGTTTAAACTCAAGGCTCACGCTCAATCAACCTGTCCCCGTACGCCCGAAAATATCGATTTGTTCGTGCAGGCTTTGCGGCAGCTTGCACGACATGCCGAGGTGCGGCCGCTTACGGCTGCGGCATTTGCGGAGCTGGTGGATTACGGTTCGGATATGGCACAGGATCAGGAAAAGTTGTCCTTGCAGTTCGCCGTTTTGAAAGAAATCGTGTGTGAGGCGAACTGTATGGCAAAAAGCGGACAAAAAACGCTCGACCGTGCGGATATTTTGTCGGCGTTGGCGGAACGCGAATATCGCAATAATTTATACGAACAGGAATTTTTGGACGAATATAATCGCCAGATTATCAAGCTGGAAACCGTCGGCGAAGGAGTCGGTATGGTCAACGGGCTTTCCGTCAGTCAAATCGGGGATTTTGTGCTTGGGTTGCCGCATCGAATTTCGGCAAATGTCGGAGTCGGGCATAGCGGTATTCTCGATTTGGAACGGGAAGCGGAGCTGGGCGGTCCGATTCACACCAAAGGAATGATGATTTTAAAAAGCTATTTGATGCGAATGTTTGCTCAGTATAAACCGTTGGTGTTGGGGGCGAGCATTTGTTTTGAACAAAGTTATGTGCAGGTTGACGGTGATTCCGCTTCGGGGGCGGAGCTGGTGGCGTTGCTTTCCGCTTTGTCGGGAGTGCCGGTTAAATTTTCTTTGGCTTTTACCGGTGCGGTCAGTCAGTCGGGCGGTATTATGGCGGTTGGCGAAGTCAGTCGCAAGATTGAAGGTTTTTTTAAGGTTTGTAAGCAGCGAGGCTTGAGCGGTGAACAGGGGGTTTTGATTCCGGAAGATAACGCCGTACATTTGATGCTCAACGAAGAAGTCGTGCAAGCGGTCAAAGACGGTTTGTTTCATATTTATACAGTGCGGACGATTTCCGAAGCTTTGCAGCTTCTGACCGGTGTAAAAGCCGGAAAACGCTTGAGCCGCGGCGGTTTTTCGTCGGGTTCAATTTTTGCAAGAGTGGACGAGCGTTTGCAGGAATTGGCGGCACTTGCCGAGCAGCGAATAAAACTTCCGAAAAAACGGCGGCTAATTACCCGTTAACCGTGTCGTTGCGGTATTGTATTCCGCATATTTCCCCCACTCCGCTCTTTGTTTTCGGAAAACTATCTGCCGTTTTTTGCGGGTTTATTTTCTTGATATGGATTGGGTTTTGTAAATTATAAGCCGGTCGTTACGAAAAGTCGCAACGCCGGCTTATTGTATTATGTATTTTTATCTTTTTGTTAAAAAAGGAAGCGAATACCGGCAAGGAAGCTGGTATTGCCTCCGTGTTTTAGTTTTATGTTATAATCTTGTCCGCCTATTACTTTTACTTTTTGTGTACCTTCAGTGGAGCCGAAATATTTTCCGCTGAAGTCGAGTAATAAATTGTCTGCCAGGGGGATAGCTGCTCCGAATTCAACTTGATAGCCAAGTGCTATTCATCTCGGGTCTCCCTCCAGTCCTTGCAATTGGGCGTAGGAAAAGTTTTCAAGAATGCCAAAGCTTAATCCCAGTCCTCCAAAAATAAATGGTGTGATTATTGATTCATTTTTGATGTCAAAATAAAAATTACCCATAATATTTAATAGACTTAATGTACCTTTGGCTATTTCTGAATCAATATTGGTTGTGATTTTTTCCAAATTGTGTGATTGCCCTGATAGCTCCACTTCTCCGCGTATATTCCGAGTGCTTTCAAACCAACCGCCAAAAAATATTCTCCATGTATTGCCGGATTTTGCGGAAATATTGACAATTTGGTTAAAAGGATGACGAGCGTCGGAGTTATCGTATCGGACATCACAGGAATTGGCGACTCCTAATTGTAGACCAAAATACATGTTGGGTTTCTGTTCAAAATTTATATATTGATTGCTTGTTGTTTGATATTTTGGTGCATTGTATTGTTTTTTCGGTTTCGTTTTTGTTTTATATTGTTGATTATTGTAATTGTATTGTTGTCTCGGTTCTCTGTATTGTTGTCTTGGCTTGACATATTCTTCTTCGTATTCTTCATATTCTTCTTCATATTCCCGTTCGACGATTGTTCTCATTGGTCGCTGTTTTTGTATTTTTGGTTGATATTCGTTGGCGGCAAAAGCCATATTTCCAACCAGAAAAAATGTTATAGTTGAAATAAGAATGATAAATTTTTTCATTTTGTCTCCTCTTGTTAAAATATGAAAAAATAAAATAATGAATGTTTATCGTTTCTCATTTTTTTTTTTTCTGTCAACTTTTTTTAAATATTTATTTGAGAATTGAAAGCGTGTTTTTGGATAAAGATTGTTTTTGAAATAAACTATCCGCCGTTTTTTGCGGGTTTATTTTCTTGATATGGATTGGGTTTTGTAAATTATAAGCCGGTCGTTACGAAAAGTCGAAACGCCGGCTTATTTGTATTTATGTATTTTTATCTTTTTGTTAAAAAAGGAAGCGAATACCGGCAAGGATGCTGGTATTGCCTTTGTGTTTAATTTTTATTTCATAATTTTTTACGCCGATTACTTTTTGTGTACCTTCGGTGGAACCGAAATATTTTCCGCTGAAGTCGAGTAATAAATTGTCCGTTAAAGAGATTGCAAGCCCGCCTCCGACTTGATAGCCAAGTGTCAACCAGCTCGGGTCTTTATCCAGTCCTTGCCATTGGGCGTAGGAAAAGTCTTTAAGGGTGCCAATGCTGAATCCCAGTCCTCCAAAAATAAATGGTGTGATTATTGATTCATTTTTGATATCAAAATAAAAATTACCCATAATATTTAATAGATTTAATGTGCCTTTGGCAATTTCAGAATCAATATCGGTTGTTATTTTTTTTAAATCGTGTGATTGTCCTGACAGTTCCACATCTCCGCGTATATTCCGAGTGCTTTCAAACCAACCGCCAAAAAATATTCTCCATGTATTGCCGGATTTTGCGGAAATATTGACAATTTGGTTAAAAGGATGACGAGCGTCGGAGTTATCGTATCGGACATCGCAGGCATTGGCTTTTCCTAATTGTAGACCGAAATACATGTTGGGTTTCTTTGCTTTGGGTTGGGCAAAAGTTATACTGCTGTTCCATAAAAATACTATAGTTGAAATAAGAATGATAAATTTTTTCATTTTGTCTCCTCTTGTTAAAATATAGAATAATAAATATTTATTATTTCTCATTTTTTTTCTGTCAATTTTTTAAAATATTTATTTGAGAATTGTAAAAGCACATTTTTGGATAAAGATTTTTTTGACAGTGCTTATAGAAAGCGAGAATGTCGGTTTAGATTTATTCAGGAAGCGGCTGTTCATTAACAGGGTCGGTTATTCTTGTACGGGTACTCGGGACAAGCTGTAATTTGCTTTTGGGTTTTTCTTTTTTATTTTCATCTTCTGGAGTTCTGCCATAGATTTCGGGTACTTCAAAATCCGTGGAGGCTAGCACCACACCGTCAACAGCACTGACGACTTTGACATTGACATAAATCATATCCCGTATACGGGAATATGTTCCGACTAAAAACAGGGCGGAACGGTATTCCGGCTCCAAAATACCGATGTCTCTTGTGAGGATAAATTCACCGTTTTTTTGTTGTACTAAAATATCGTCCGACCGTAGCCGAATATCTACAGGATAATATCCATAATCACGAAGAGCTGAACCAATTTGGTGCGGCAGCAGACGACCTAGTGAATTGGAAAGAGTGAGGTCGTCGAGGTCGGCAAAAGTGGTGAGATAAATAGGCGTTTTTTTGACATTTGTCGCGTCAAGCTGCTTGCTGAGATGATTTCCCGCTTTGATACAAAGACTGATAATATCAACTCTGTCCTGTTGTTTGTTGAGATGAGTACAACTGCAAGACAGAGTCGATATAAAAAGAAGAAAGAAAAGAATAAAATATTTTTGCATGGAATTTATAATGCAAATTGTGAACCAAAATTTGGTTATTTGAAAAAAAAGGTTGTAATTGTACAAAAAAAATGGTCGGGAAGACAGGATTCGAACCTGCGGCCCTCTGGTCCCAAACCAGATGCGCTACCAAACTGCGCCACTTCCCGAACGAAAAATTGTTTAGTCAGCTTTTTTTTAAAAGTCAATTACACAAACGTTCGTTGTGGTTTTGTTTTTGGGCTTTCGTGGATAGGCAAATTTTTCCTTTTTTGGATAAAAAATGTTTGTCCTTATGATTCATTCAATTTTAGTCGGGCGAAAAAGATTGCAATATATTGTAATTTTTAAATAAAAATAAAAATTGGAGATTGGATTGATATTTGCAAGTTCGGTGTCGTTGCTTTTAGCCTATTTGGTTGGATTTAAAGATTAAAGTTTTTTATTTTTTAACCGACTATAAAGAAAATTTGAAGGAGGGTGTATGTTTAATTATTTTAAAATTCTTTTTCTTGTATCGCTTGTCGGGATTTTGGGGTGCAGTTCTTCGCATAATTCGCATAAAAATACCGATTATTATGAATATGGACGCGATAGAGATTCATATTATCGACCGTCAGATAAGAGAGTTCCTGTTAAGGATTATGATTGCGAATGTTTTCAGGGAAAAGAGCATAGACGGCATTTGCCTCAATGTGAGTATGGCAATGCTTCGCAGTATGTTATTCCTCAGTATGTCGTACCACAACAAATTCAGCCACAGTATGTTGTTCCGCAGTCGCAGGCTGAGCCTCAATATGTTGTTCCTGTTTATCCGCGAGGATATGTTCCCGTACAGCCGTCAAGTCATTTGCAGGACGAGTCTTCCAAAACGGCAGTTGCTCAAAATAAGCGGGCAGAAACGGAAAGTATGGAAAATTCCGACGAAGCGGTAGAAAAAAAAGATGAGGGAAAGTATTTTAAAAAAGACGGTTGGCAAAATGTAAATTTGCCTAAAAGTATGCGGTGTAAAATGCTTTATATGGAGCAGTGGGAGGAGTTGGCACTGGAAGTTGCCGATGAAATCTTTTTGGGATTTGGCAATCAGGGAATGGTAAGCGTTGCTGCTTCCGGTATTACACCATTTAAAAAAGGATTTCGTGAACTCTTGATAACTACTCTTTCTAGACGAGGATTGAGTGTTGTGGATGCGGACGGTGATGTACCTGTTTTGGAATTTGATGTACTTCCTGTTTCAAAAGGAAGACAGACTTCTTTTTTCTTGGGCGATGCAAAAGAAAATCCTGTTCAGATTATGATTAATACATCTATTTCCAGACATGGACGATATATGTATCGTAAATCAAGTATTTATGCTATCCCCGGTGAAGAATTATTGCAATATGTTGAAAATGAAAATACCGGGTCAACACCTTTTAAGACATATCAGCTCGTTACTAATTAAGGTGATATTATGAAAAGAAAAACATTTTTTTATTTATTATTTACTTTTTGTCTTGTAATCCCCGGGATTGCTAATGCAAAAGGAATGGTTGCCAATATTGCCAATCAAGTTGTTACTGAACTTAGAAAGAATTTGACTCGTCCTTTGCATCGCAGCGAACCAATTTTATCAACTTCTTTTGTAAATTTGAATGATTTTAATCAAGGTTCGCCGTTGGGTGTTATGATCGGAGATTATGTTTCCGGCGGTCTGACAAAATTCGGTTATAAAGTTAAAGAAATTCGTCTTGACCAGACCAATATGATTATTGAGCCTAAAACCGGAGAATATGTTTTGACTCGAAATGTCAGTAAATTAGATAGTAGTCCGCAATGCAAAGTGCTGTTGGTTGGAACATATACCATTAGTCCTGACCAGCGGATTTATCTTACTGCACGATTGGTTGACAGTGAAGACGGGACGATTTTGTCTTCAGCACTTGTAAGTTCCAGAGCAAATCAGGCGATTCGTGATCTTGCCGGTTCGGGAATTGCCGTTCGTCCGGAAAAAAATGAAGAAAAAATAGTTGAAAAACAAGAAACTGTTGAAGTTGTGGAAAGTGCGGAAAAATTAAAAGCGATGGAAGTTGCAGAAGAAAAGATGAAAGAAGAAGTCGCATCTGTAATGTCATCCGAACTTTTGCAAGGTCCGTATGAATCTGGACGGATATTTTTGAGCTTGAATGTGCCTGATGATATTTGTCGGGTGCAGGGACGGCTTAAAGATCTCGGACTGTACACATATCGTGTGGACGGTATTTGGGGAAAACGTTCGCAGCATGCTTTGCAGGTTTTTAAACGGATTTCTCAGCTGTCAGATCCTCAAGTCTGGGATTTGGAAACGCAAAAAAAACTGTTTAAACATTAAAATTCGGGTGTTTTTATCTGATTGCAAAATCAAATAAGGGCGACTTCATAAGAGGAGTCGCTCTTTTTATTGAGTGTAGTCTAAAGAAAGCAAAAAGAATTTAATTGACAGTAAAAAAAAAACTTTATAGAAAATTTGTTTCCTATATGGGAATTAAGGGAGAGATGGCCGAGTTGGCTGAAGGCGCACGCCTGCTAAGTGTGTATAGGGCTTAAAACTCTATCGAGGGTTCAAATCCCTCTCTCTCCGCCACAAGGAAGAGTGGCCGAGTGGTTGAAGGCGGCGGTCTTGAAAACCGTTGAGTCGCAAGGCTCCGTGGGTTCGAATCCTACCTCTTCCGCCAATTTGTTTATAAATAAAAATCCCGCACCTTTGAAAAACGGTGTGGGATTTATTTTTTATATTATTGAATAATTTATTATTTTATTTAGCTCATATGCTCAGCCAAAACTTCCACTAAGTTTTGTGTAAGTTTTTCAACGAGGTTTTGGTCTTGTGCTTCAACCATTACTCTAACAACAGGTTCTGTGCCTGAATACCGTAGTAAAACTCTGCCGTTGCCGTGTAGTTGTTTTTCGGCATCGTTGAGAGCTTTTTGCACGCTGGGTACTTCGGAAAAGGGCAGTTTGCGTCGTACATGAACATTGGTGAGTTTTTGCGGAAAAGGTGTGAGAAGACCGCCGAGTTCGGAAAGTGAGCAGTTTTTTTCCCGCATAATTTGCAAAACCTTAAGAGCTGCCAGTAAACCGTCGCCTGTTGTACCGTAAGGCATAAAAATCAGATGTCCCGATTGTTCGCCTCCGAGTCTTGCTCCGCTTGCACGCATATGTGCCATAACATTGCGGTCGCCGACATCGGTACGGATAAGTTCTCCTCCGTGTTCTTTCATAAAAATTTCAAGAGCCATATTGCTCATAACCGTAGCGATAAGTCGGCGGTTGGGCAGAGTATCGTGTTCCATCATATCTAAGGCACAGATTGCCAAAATTTGGTCTCCGTCGAGAATATGTCCCTTTTCATCGACCAAAATTACCCTGTCGGCATCGCCGTCTAATGAAATTCCGATGTCTGAGCCTGTTTCTACGACTTTGGCAGCTGTTATTTCGGGATAGAGCGAACCGGAATGTTTGTTAATATTAAGACCGTTGGGGGCAATATTGAGCGGTACGACATCGGCCCCAAGTTCGGTAAAAACGAGAGGAGCGGCTTTGTAAGCGGCACCGTTGGCACAATCAAGAACAATTTGCAGTCCTTCAAGCGTTTGCCCGACAGGAAAAGAATGTTTGAGATAAACGATGTAGCGACCGAGGCTATCATCAATTTTAAATGCTCGTCCGATTTTTTCAGGAGCGGGATGTTCCCATTGTTGGTCGGAATTAAGAACCATGTCGGCGATGGCTTCTTCCGTTTCGTCGGCGAGTTTAAAGCCGTTACGGTCAAAAAATTTAATTCCGTTATCCATAAACGGATTGTGTGAAGCGGAGATGACAACGCCCAAATCGGCACGCATGTCTCTGGTTAAAAAAGCGATTGCCGGTGTGGGCATCGGTCCAACCAGATATACATCCATTCCTGCTGCACAAAAACCGGCTTGTAGGGCGGATTCAAAAACATATCCGGAAAGTCGGGTATCTTTGCCGATAACAACCCGATTGTGTCGGTTTTTGTTTCTAAAATATTCGCCTGCCGCTAAACCGAGTCGCAAAACGACATCGGGTTGCATCGGAAAAATATTAACTTGTCCGCGTAAGCCGTCAGTGCCGAAAAAAGTATTCATAATATTTCCTTGTGTTGTTGATTGAGAGCCTGCAATACGGTAAGAGCCTGTTTAGCAGGTTTGATTTGGTGCAGGCGGTGGATGAAAACGCCGTGTTCCGCCAGCCAAACGGTTGCTGTAAGTGTTGCCGATTTCCGTTCGTGTAAATCGACTTGAAGTAATTTTGACCATAATGATTTGTTGGAAAGCCCTATATAAACTGGTCGTCCCAGACGAGCAAATTTTTCGATATTTTGTAGCAATAAAAGATTATGTTTAAGTGTTTTTCCAAATCCGATGCCGGGGTCAAGCACGATATTTTCTTCCGGAAAACCTGAGCGTACGAGCATTCCCATTTTTTCTTCCAAAAAAGAATAGACCTCTTCAACGACATTGTTATATTTAGGGTCGTGTTGCATTGTTTTCGGGTTGCCTTGAGCGTGCATCAAGACATAGCCTGGTTTGTAATCTATAAGGATTTGAAGCAGTTCGGGGTCAATGCTGCAAGCGGAAATGTCGTTGATTACGCTTGCTCCGTGTTCCAGACAGTAGGTTGCGGTGCTTGCCCGGTAAGTGTCAACACTTATCGGTATGCCAAGCTGTTTTTCTTGTAACTGTTTGAAAATCGGTATCAGGCGTTGCAGTTCGTCTTGGGCGGAAATCGGCTCCGAACCGGGACGGGAACTTTCCGCTCCGATGTCGAGCATATTCGCTCCGTCCTCTTTAAGTTTGCAAGCGTGTTCTATCGCCTGTTCGGGAATAAAATATTTATCGCCGTCATAAAAGGAATCCGGCGTAATATTAAGAATGCCGACAAGAAAAAAGGGGGCAAGTTGTATGCTTTCTCCCCCTTTTATATGCCAGCTTCGCATATTACTCATCTTTGGATTCCAAGGTGAACTCGTCTTTATCGTCTTCTTTGTCCGCTTGTTTTTCCTGTGTTTTTTGCGGTTTTTCTTCTTGTGGCGGCAAATCTTTACCTTCAATCAGTAAATCTACTTCTTCTCCGCTAATCGTTTCCCGTTCCAAGAGAGCCGTTGCAATACGGTGTAATGTTTCGATATTTTCTTGCAGCAGTTTTTTGGAAAGTTCGTAACTTTCGTTTAAAATTCGCCGCACTTCGGAGTCAATTTGTCGGGCTGTTTCTTCGCTGTAGTCGTTGTGTCGTTTCATATCTCGACCGAGAAATACTTCATCAGCTTCAGCAAAATTGATTGGACCTAAAGCCTTACTCATTCCCCATTCGCAAACCATTTTTTTGGCGGTCTTGGTTGCCCGTTCAATATCATTACCTGCTCCGGTCGTAATTTGGTCAAAAATTAATTCTTCGGCTACCCGACCGGCAAACAAAATTGCTAGATTGTTTTCCAAAAATGTTTTGCTGTAAGAATGTCGGTCGTCTGTCGGCAACTGCATGGTTACGCCTAAAGCCCGACCGCGGGGAATAATGGTAACTTTGTGTACTGGGTCGGAACCGGGCAGCAGCTTGGCAACCAGAGCGTGTCCGCCTTCGTGGTAGGCGGTAGTTTTCTTTTCTTCTTCGCTTAAAATCATACTACGGCGTTCTTTGCCCATTAAAACTTTGTCTTTGGCTTCTTCAAAGTTTGTCATTGTAACATTGTCTTGTTCGTGGCTGGCTGCATGCAAAGCTGCTTCGTTGACCAGATTTTCTAGGTCTGCTCCCGAAAAACCAGGAGTACCGCGAGCCAAAATATCCAAATCGACATCGGAAGCGAGCGGCGTTTTGCGAGTATGCACTGCCAAAATTCGCTTGCGACCGCCAAGGTCGGGATTGGGAACAACTACCTGTCTGTCAAATCGACCGGGACGTAAAAGGGCAGGGTCAAGAACATCGGGGCGGTTGGTAGCGGCAATTAAAATAACGCCTTCGTTGGATTCAAAACCGTCCATTTCGACCAGCATGGCATTGAGGGTTTGTTCGCGTTCGTCATGTCCGCCGCCGAGTCCTGCTCCACGTTGGCGACCCACGGCATCAATTTCGTCAATAAAAATTAAACACGGGGCGTTACGTTTGCCTTGTATGAATAAATCTCGTACCCGGGCAGCACCGACACCGACGAACATTTCGACAAAATCTGAGCCGGAAATGGAAAAAAACGGTACTCCTGCTTCTCCGGCAACTGCTCTGGCCAGTAAGGTTTTACCTGTTCCCGGTGAGCCTATGAGTAAAACGCCTTTAGGAATACGACCGCCAAGACGGGTAAATTTTTGCGGATTGCTTAAAAAATCAACAACTTCTTGTAATTCTTCTTTGGCTTCGTCTACGCCTGCAACATCGGCAAAAGTTACTTTGGTCGCTTCTTCTGAAAGCATACGGGCTCGAGAACGACCGAAAGACATCGCTTTTCCTCCGCCACCCTGCATTTGTCTCATAAAAAATATCCATACTCCGATCAGCAGAAGCATTGGAAACCATGAAATAAAAACAGAAACATACCATGGTGCCTCTTCTTCCGGCTCCGCTGTAACCTGAACTTTGTATTTAATGAGGCGGTCAACCAAATTGCCGTCGTTCGGAGCGTAGGTTACGAAATGTTCGCTGTTTGTTGTCAGTCCTGTCAGTTTTTTGCCCTGAATTTTGACTGATGCGATTTGTCCCTGTTCTAGTCTGGTTAGAAAAAGGCTGTAGCTTATTTTGGACTGACCGTTTTGGGGTTGATTGAAAAGGTTAAACAGCACAACCATAATGAGGGAAATAACTGCCCATAACATGAGATTTTTGGAAAAATTGCTCAAAGAAAACTCTCCTATGAATGCGGTGAAAATCACCAAGTATTTTTTATAAATCGAAAAGCGTTTTGCTTGTCGACTAAATCATAAAGCAATATTTTTTTATAAGTCGATATTGACAAAAAGCAAGGTCTTTATGTTGTCTTTTAAGGTAAAATGGCATACAGTCTTATTTCTTCGGAAGCGTTTCGTTACCGGTGTAACGCCTGGACTTCAAATTCAGTGGACGGCTTTGCGGTCGTTGGTAGGTTCGACTCCTATACGCTTCCGCCATTTTTTGTCTTTATGCCTCTTTTGCCTGTAAAAATTTTTCTAAATCTGAAATCTGGGTTTGCACGGATTGTATACTTGTTCCTCCGCTTGTCTGCCGTCTGGAAACTGCCGTAGTAAAATCAAGTACGGTATAAATATCATCGCTGATTTTATCTGAAAAAGTTTGCAGTGTTGCAAGTGGTAAATCTTCCAGTCCGCAGCCTTGTTGCTCCGCTTCGGCAACTGCTTGTCCGGTTATGCGGTGAGCTTTGCGGAAGGGAATACCTTTGCCGACTAAATAATCTGCCAATTCCGTTGCATTTAAAAAACCTTTTTTAAGTGCAAGTTGCATAGATTCTTTGCAAAATTCGATTTTTTGTAGCATTTGCGACATAATTGTCAAAGACATACAAAGTGTACGGTCGGTATCCAAAAAAGGTTCTTTATCTTCTTGCATGTCCCGATTGTATGCAAGCGGCAATCCTTTCATAATTGTCAAAAGCGTTGTTAATGCTCCATAAACCCGTCCGGTTTTTCCACGCATTAGCTCGGCGACATCAGGATTTTTTTTCTGCGGCATAATGGAAGAACCGGTAGAAAATTCGTCCGGCAGGCGGATAAAACCGAAATTCGGATTTGCCCAAAGAATGATTTCTTCACATAGCCGACTTAAGTGCATCATTGCTGTAGAGGCAATAAAAAGTGCTTCTAATATAAAATCCCGATCGGAAACAGCGTCCATACTGTTTGCAAAAATACTGCCAAATCCTACAGCTTCCGCCACTATTTCGGGACGCAGCGGATAGGTTGTTCCGGCAAGAGCTGCTGCTCCGAGCGGTGAAACTTCGATTCGTTTGAGGGCGTCTTTCGTGCGGTCAAAATCCCGACGAAACATCTGGGCATAGGCAAGAAGATGTTGGGCAAGGCTTACGGGTTGTGCCGGTTGTAAGTGCGTATAACCTGGTAAAAGTGTGTTTTTCTGCTCGCTTGCTACACTCACCAGTGAATTGATAAGCTCTTTAAAAAGTTGTTTCCATTCGTGCAGCGATTGCGAAACAAGTAAACGAAAATCGAGCGTAACTTGGTCATTCCGGCTGCGACCCGTGTGCAGTTTTTGTCCGGTTTCGCCGATTAGTTCGGTAAGGCGATTTTCGATATTCATATGCACATCTTCCAAATCGGTACGCCAAACAAAGGTTTTTTCTTCGATTTCTTTAGCAATGTTATTTAGCCCGTCAAAGATTTGTTCTTTTTCTTGCTGCGTTAAAATTCCCTGTGCAAAAAGCATTGCCGCGTGAGCCTTTGAACCCGAAATGTCTTGCTTGGCAAGTTTTTTGTCAATATCTATCGAGGCAGTATATGCTTTGGTGAGAGCTGCGGTTTTTTTTGCAAAACGACCGCCCCACATATTTTGATTTTTTTCCATATTATTTATTTTTTACGCCGTAAAAGCTCATTAATCGTAAACCCTGCAAACGGATAAAACCGGCTGCATCGGCTTGGTTGTAAATATCTTCTGCTTCAAAAGTCGCCAGTTGCGGATTGTAAAGAGAACAGGGTGAAGTTCTGGAAAGCGGCTGAACATTTCCTTTGAAAAGGCGTAAGCGAACGGTTCCGCAAACCCGTTCTTGGGCTTTATCCATAAATGCTTGCAAGGCTTTTCGTTCGGGAGAAAACCAAAAGCCGTTATATATGCTAGCGGAGTAGCGAGGAATAAGTGAATCTCTGAGATTAAGCAGTTCTCTGTCAAGGCAAATTCCTTCCATGTCCCGATGGGCATGGTACAAAATTGTTCCGCCTGGTGTTTCGTAAATGCCGCGTGATTTCATTCCCACAAAACGGTTTTCCACCATATCGACTCTGCCAATACCGTGTTTACCGCCAAGTATGTTAAGTTCATGTATCAGCGTTGCGGGAGAAAGCTGTTTGCCGTTTAGGGCAACCGGGTCGCCGCTTACAAAATCAAGCGTGATTGTTTCCGGTTCGTTTGGAGTTTGGTCAAGCGGTTTTACAAGTAAATATGTTCCGGAGCCGGCTTCTTGTTCAGGAAATTCAAGTTCTCCGCCTTCAAAACTGAGATGCAAAAGATTACGGTCGCAGCTGTACGGTTTTTCTTTGGTGGAAGTAACGGGAATGCCGTTTGCTTCGGCGTATGCCATTAGTTCCGTACGGGAATGCAAATTCCATTCACGCCACGGTGCGATGCATTTAAGACCGGGATCAAGAGCCAGTGCGGACAGTTCAAAACGAACTTGGTCGTTGCCTTTTCCGGTTGCTCCGTGGGCAATGGCTTGGGCATTTTCTTTGTGGGCGATTTCAACCAGTTTTTTGGAAATGAGCGGACGGGCAACGGAAGTACCGAGCAGATAACGTCCTTCGTATAAAGCAGCGGAGCGAAAAGCGGGAAAAATATAGTCTTTGGCAAATTCTTCTCGTAAATCAAGAATATAGGCTTTGGACGCTCCTGTTTTAAGAGCTTTTTCTTCCAGTCCGTCCAGTTCCTCGTCTTGTCCGAGGTTGGCGGTTAGTGTAATGACTTCACAGTTGTAGGTATTTTTAATCCATTTGAGAATAACCGATGTGTCCAGACCTCCTGAATAGGCAAGGATGACTTTTTTAATTTGGCTCATTTTTTCCCTCTTCTTTTATTTCATCAAGTATCACCCATTCAAGAATGGCTTTTTGCATATGTAAACGGTTTTCCGCCTGTTCCCAGACAATGGATTGCTTTCCTTCTAAAACAGTTTCGGAAATTTCCTCGCCTCGATGAGCAGGAAGACAGTGCATAATTTTTGCTTCCGGCGTTGCAAGGGCAAGGAGAGTTTCGTCCACTAAAAAACCGGTAAATGCTTGTTGGCGTTTAATTTGTTCTTCTTCCTGTCCCATTGAAGCCCAAACATCGGTGTTGATGTAATGTGCATTTTTGACGGCAATTTTGGGGTCGTGGGTTATTTCGATTCTTGCACCGCTCGCTTTAGCTTTGTTGATGATTTCTGTTTGTGGCATATAGCCTTGCGGACAGGCGATTTGAAGTTGGAAACCGAAAACCGCAGCCGCACTGATCCACGAATGTGCCATATTATTTCCGTCACCAATCCAAGCAACCGTTAATGCGGAAAGGTCGGGAGTTAGTTCTTTGATGGTTAAAATGTCGCTCATAACCTGACAGGGGTGTGCCAAATCGGTTAGAGCGTTGATAATCGGAATCGAACCGTAACGAACCAGTTCGTTTAATTTTTCCTGTCCGAATGTTCGCATTACAAGAGCATCGGCGTAACGGGAAACCACTCTTGCCGTATCGCGTAGCGGTTCGTTTCGTCCGAGTTGAGATTCGGCGGCGGTCATAAAAATTGTACTGCCACCCAAGTGATTGACCGCTACTTCAAAAGAAATACGGGTACGGGTGGAAGCTTTTTCAAAGATTAAAAGAACGGTTTTGCCTCGCAGCAGGTATGAACGCCAGTTGTCCCTTTTCATGGCGGCGGCTCTGTTGACGAGATGAACGGCTTCTTCGGGGCGTAAATCCGCTATGGTTAAAAAATGTTTCATTTTTTTTCTCAAGTTGTAAAAAATCTGCAATTTATGGCAAAATGATAAAAAGATATTTGTTTAATCTGATATGTCCAAATTGTAAAGGAACACTGTAATCGGAAAATTGTTTTTTTACTCAAATTATGAGGTATTTTTTATTAGATTTGTTCGGTGATGTTTTGCGTGCAAAAAAGTGTGCTATACAAAGTGATAATCATTTGGGATTTTTTTGCCTCGAGGAATTCCGTCCAGTTCAAAGCCGTGTCGGTATCCGGATTGCAGGAGTTTTTCGCCCAAAAATCCAATCATGGCGGCGTTGTCCGTGCAAAGCGGTGGCGAAGGAAAAACGGCTTGGAGTTTTTTTTCTTCTGCCAGTTCGGTTAAAACTTGCCGTATTCGGCTGTTGCAGGCTGCTCCTCCGGCAATGATGAGTGAGCGAAAACCGCTTAATTTTTCTAAAGCTCGTCGAGTTTTGCTTGCAAGCGTTACGGCGATTGTTTGGTTGATTGTTGCACAAAAATCGGCTCGGTCTCCTGAAACGGGCATAAAATTTTCGCTTGTCGGCATATTTTTATACAGAAGTTCAGGATGTTTTTTGATATGGAGCAAAATTGCGGTTTTAAGACCGCTGAAACTGAAATCCAAATTGTCGTTGGCAAGGTATGGCTTGGGCAGCAGGTCGGGAAGAGGGCTGCCGTAAGCGGCTAGTTTGTCGATAAAAATACCGCCCGGATAAGGTAAATTGAGCATTTTTCCGGCTTTATCAAAAGCTTCACCGACGGCATCATCGAGTGTTTTTCCCAATAGTTCAAATTCAAATGGTGAGCGAATTGTGTAAAGTTGAGTATGTCCGCCGGAAATAAGAAGACCGAGTGCAGGAAAAAAAAGTTCTCGTTCCAGTCCGGCTGACAGTAAATGGGCGTGGAGATGATTAACTCCGACAAACGGCAGCTGTTTGCGAAAGGCGAATCCTTTGGCAAAACATATTCCGACCATCAAGCTGCCGAGTAGTCCGGGACCGCGTGTAACAGCCACGCCGTTGATGTCGTTTTCGTTGCAACCGGATTTTGTGAGTAAATCTTTCCAGAGTGAGGGCAAAAATTGTAGGTGGGCACGAGAGGCGATTTCAGGAACAACGCCGCCAAAAACGGCGTGGAGCGGAATTTGGGAAGAGCAACTTTGGGCGAGAAGTTTTCCGTTTTCTACGAGGGCAAGAGCCGTATCGTCGCAGGAAGATTCCACACCCAAGCAGAGCATTATTTCGTTCCGTTTATGATTTCCTGAACTTTGCGGACATCGTTTTTTGAGCCGATAAATAGCGGCGTTCTGTGATGCAGTTCGGTTGGTTCTATGTCTAAAATCCGCTGTTTTCCGTCAATTGCCATACCGCCAGCCTGTTCAACAATCATTGCCATCGGAGCTGCTTCGCAAAGATAACGGAGTTTGCCGTTGGGTTTGTGCGGGTCGCGGTTGTCGGCAGGATACATAAAAATTCCGCCGTAAATTAAGTTGCGGTGAAAGTCGGAAACAAAAGAACCGATATAGCGCAGGCTGTATGGAACACCTGTATCATTATCTTTAGAACGAAAATAGTTTACAGCTTTTTGTATTTCCGGTTTCCAGTATGCATTATAGCCTTCATTGACGGAATAAATATGACTTTGTTCTGGTATTTTCATATTGGGGTGAGAAAGTAAAAATTCTCCTATATTCGGATCGAGTGTAAAACCGTTTACTCCGTTGCCTGTTGTATAGACAAGCATTGTAGATGAACCGTAAATAATATAACCGGCTGCAACTTGTTTTGCACCTTTTTGTAAAACATCACCGAGAGAAACAGTTGCACTGTTCGGATTTTTACGGCGATAAATACCGAAAATTGTGCCGATGCTGACATTCGCATCAATATTAGATGAACCGTCAAGAGGATCAAAAGTTAAAAAATATTCTCCTCGTTCAAATTGCGGAGGAATTGTAATTAAGTCGGCATGTTCTTCGGAGGACATTGCACATAAAACGCCAGATTGTTGCATACGGTGAATAAGAATGTTGTCGGCATATTCGTCCAGTTTTTGTACCCGTTCGCCTTGTACATTGATTTCTCCGGTCAGTCCGAGGATATCGACTAGTCCCGCTTTATTAACTTCTCTGGAAATAATTTTGGCGGCAAAAGTGATTTCGTTTAAAAGTCGGGTAAAGCGACCGCTTGCCATCGGGGACGCTTTTTCCATCAGCAAAAGATGTTCGGTTACGGTGATTTGCTGCATAGTATTCTCCTTGTGTGTTCGCTTAATTTATTGGAGTTATGGAGTATTTTGTTCGTTTTGTATAAAAGCGTACACAATCCAGCGGTCCCCCAGGTAGCGGCGAAGCCAGCAATAATGTCTTTTATCGTTTTTAAAACAAGAAAAAATGGAGTCATCTTTTTTAAGTTTTTCTTGTATTTTTTCGGGGTGTAAAAAGGACTCGCCGTAAAAAAGCGGTCGGTTGTTAAAAAACAGTGCCAGTTGCTTTGCCTGCGGACTTCGCTGCATAAGTTTTTGAGGGCTGAAAACGGCTGCCTTGAGTCCTATCCAAACATTATCTTTATAGAGCGGATAAAGCAGGAGAAAATTGCCCTCTTTGTCTTGAACGAGCCGTAGGCGGCGTTCGTCCAGATTTTCTATTGCAAGCAAAGTGGCGGAATCGATTTGAATCGGTTCGCCGATTTGTTCGAGTAATCGTCCTGTTGAATCGAAAATCCCCATACTTTTTAACCACGAAAATTGTAGTAAAAATTCTTTTAGGTTTTCTTTGCTTGTAATATGGTCTTTGGCGGACATGCTTTCGAGCATTGCTGTTAGCGGTTCGTCTACGGGCATAATTGCTTGAGAAAAATGGTAGTCCGGTTTGTTGATAAGTTTTTTGTTGTCAAGTGATATAGACGGACTCGGATTGATGTATTTGTAATAAAAGTTTCCGACTTTTGTAAGAAATGTACAAGCGGGTAGCAGGAACAGGAAGAGGAAAATGAAGTATTTCATAGCTTTTTACTCGGCTTCGTTTGTTTGTGCCTTGGATTCAAAACGATCGGCGAGTGCTGATAATGTGTTGATAAGACTTAGTTCGTCTTTTTCTTTATTTTTTGTTTCGTTTTTTTGCTTTTCTTCAGGGGTGATTGTTTTGTTTAGCATAAAATTGAGTTCGGATTTTTCGAGTTCGTTGTCGGTTGTTTGCAAAAGTTCTTGATAAATTTTTCTGGCCTGATACGGGTCGTTTTGTTGTAAAAGTAGATCTGCCATTGTACGTGTTCGTACATTTGTCTTGATTGGTTGCGGCTCAGGAGGAAGAAATGGCTTTGAATCGTGTTGAGGCATATTGCTAGTGGCAAGGGTCATTTTGAGACCTGTTTCCAAAACCTGATTCCAATCAACGGAGCGTTCTTGCAGGGCAAGAGTTAAAAGTCGCAGGGCAAGTGACAGTTTCGGGTCGTGTTCCGAGATGACATCACTAAAAATAATCCAGAGCGAGATATTTTTTTGTATAATTTGAAAAACTGATTGTACTTCGGCGGCTAGTTCTCCCTGTCTGTCGCCGCAGCTTGCTAAGGTGCTGATGAGTAGCAGTTTGGCTTCAAAATGGGACGGGTGGGCTTCAATGCCTCGTCGTAAAAGATGTATTGCTTCGGTATATCGTTGTTCACTGACATATAATTTTGCCAAAGAGTAAAAAAGACGAGATTCCGGTTCAAGTCGTAATATTTCTTCATAAAAATGAATTTTTTCTTTCATAAATACTCCATACCCTATTATTTTTTTAAAATATAAATGCGTTCTGACGGCTTTGCATATCGTCGTTCTTTTCGTACAATATATTCCTGATAACAGGTTTGATTGCGTATCCAGCGTATTTGTTTGCTGATTGTTTGATTTTTTTCTTTTAATTGTTCTTTTTGTATGCTTGTATTTGCAAAAACTTCTTTGAGTTCAAGATAGTTTTGAATGCCGTATTCACTGAAAAACAGTTGTACGAAAAGCATCATATTTAATGCTGCTAGTGTTATAAATAAATATTGTATCCACTTCATTGTTGATACGGTATTTGAAATAGATTTTTGTTTAAAGAAATAGGATGCAGTTCTTCTAAAAGCAAAGTTGTTGCATTTTCTATTCGTCTTGCATCTTCTTCTTTGGCATTATGAAGTTGTAAATTATGAGCTGTTTTTTTGAATTGTGCAAAATCTTCAAAAAAACTGTCTGCTTGCGGAAGTTCGGCAAGATTGTCTTCCAATTCTAAAATTAAATCAAGACAACTGCGTATTCTGGCTTGTACTCGCAAAGAAGAAATTTTGTTCATATTTGTAAGTCCTATCGTTATTTTTTATTTATCTTAAAAAAAATATTTTTTCCTGACAACTATAAAGACTTAAATCAAAATAAGCGGCATTTTTTATTTTTAACTTTTTATTTTTATTGATAAATCTTTTGTTAGAAAAAATCTCCTTCTTGAATCCAAGGACGGTTGCGAAATAAGAATTGTTTTTGACTTTGCTCGAAATATTTTCCCAGTTGTTTTATACTGCTTTTGTGCAAATAGTTATCTACACCGAGTAAAAAGGCGGCTTTGTTGTCGAAACTTTTGGCTTTGTCGCCAATGAAAACGGTATGAGTAAAACGCCGTTTTTCTCCCGTCCAGTTGTTGATTTCCGCTAAAACCTGATGCCCTGCCGGACAATCTTCAAGTATAACTTGGTGAAAATCAAAATTGCGAAGTCCATTTTGGCTTTCTTCCGGTGTTTTATAAATAACGAGCCGTTGAACGGAAGATTGCAGTTCCGCTTGTATATTTTGTTGAAGGATTTCATCTTCTGCAAACACCAGTAGATTTTTTCGGATTTGGGCAAAAAATAGTTGCATTTTTTCAGTTGTCTTGTCCATATTCGTCGTCAATCTCCAGTTTGGTATTATCGCTGGCTAAACCTTGTTCGTGTTTAATTTTATCAAGAGCCTGTCTGAGCGTTCCTTTGCTTGAGGCATTAAGCAGAGCCGTTTGTTCGTTGATTTTTCCTTGCCTGAAAAGTTCAGCCAGCGAACCGTCAAAGGTACGCATTCCGTAAACTTCGCCTTGCTCCTGTAAGTCGTAAAATGTTTCCTGTTCGGTTTCGCCGTTTATAATTAAATCCTGTACATGCAGAGTTTGGGTCAAAATTTCAAATGCCGCTACTCGTTTGCCATTTTCTTGCGGTAGGAGGCGTTGAGACAAAACACATTTAAGCGAGTTCGCCAGTCGTGTACGAACCTGTCGTTCTTCTGTAATGTCAAACATACTGACGATGCGGTGAATGGTTTGGGCACAGTTGGCGGTGTGGAGCGTTCCTAAAACCAAATGTCCAGTTTCCGAAGCTTCCAGTGCAATTCGCAGTGTTTCTCCGTCACGGATTTCACCGACCAAAATAACTTTCGGAGCTTGTCGCAATGCCGCTTTAAGACCGTTTGCGAAAGAATTGAAATCGCTTCCCAGTTCGCGTTGATTGATAAGACTTTTTTTGATTGGGTGCAGATATTCAATCGGATCTTCCAGCGTAACGATATGTTTGGCTTCGGTCGAATTGATGGTGTCAATCAAGGCTGCCAGAGATGTGGATTTTCCGCTTCCGGTCGAACCGGTTACCAGAACAAGTCCGTTTTTTTCTTTTGCCATTTGGACAAAAACTGGCGGCAGGTTGAGTTTTTCGGCACTAGGGATTTCACTTGAAAGCTTTCGCATAACAAGAGCCAAGTTTTCCCGTTGGCGGAAAAGATTGCCCCGAAAGCGGATTTGGTTGGGAAGTTGAAAAGAAAAATCGCATGCTCCAGATGAAAGTAAATCTCGTAGGAGTTTGCGGTTGCGTCCGAGTATTTCGTTTCCTATCAGCTCGAGGTGGAACGGGTATAAAACGGACGGAATGTCGCTTCCTTTGAGAGGATTGAGTTTGCCGCTGACTTCAATTTGAACTGGATTTCCGGCGGTAAATAAAATATCGGAAAACTCGGGAAAATTCGTTGTTGCCTGCTGTAATATCGTTGATAAAGCCGACATTTTAAACCTCGGTAAAATCTTGCAACGGAGTGGTTACAAAATCTTTGAATTTAGATTTGGTAACCGCTTTGTTGTACGCTTGTTCGGGGTCGATGATATTTTTTTGTAGCAAATCCATAATGGCGTCATCAAGAGTTTGCATACCGTATTTTTTGCCCATTTCAATCATTGAATTGATTTGAAAAGCCTTGTTGTCTCTGATTAGATTACGGATGGCTGGCGTTGCAATTAAGATTTCCAAAGCACAAACTCGACCGGGTTTGTCGATTCGTTTAAAAAGATTTTGTGCTAAAATTGCTCGCAGAGAATCAGCTAAGCTGGAACGTATTTGTCCCTGTTCTTCACTAGGAAAAATTTCGATAATTCTGTCAAGCGTTTTGGCAGCGGAAATCGTATGTAGTGTTGCAAAAACCAAATGTCCCGTTTCCGCGGCTTCAAGAGCGAGTTGAACGGTTGCCAAATCCCGCATTTCACCGACCAAAATAATATCGGGGTCTTCTCGAAGCGCTCCTCGCAAAGCGGAATTGAAAGTTTTGGTGTCCCGTCCGACTTCTCGTTGGTTTATTAGGCATTGTTGCGGTTCGTGGACAAATTCTATCGGGTCCTCGATGGTGATGATATGGTCTTTTCGCATTTGGTTGGCGTGGTTGATAATTGCAGCCAGGGTGGTGGATTTGCCGCTTCCTGTCGGTCCGGTAACGAGTACCAGCCCTTTGGGCAGCAGTGCGAGATTTTTTAAAATTTCAGGTAGTCCTAGTTCGTCAATGGAAAGAATTTTTTGCGGAATTTCTCGAAAAACGGCGGCAACTCCTCGCCTTTGTTGAAAAAAATTGGCACGATAACGAGCAATACCGGGCAGTTCATAAGCAAAATCAATATCACCGCTTTGTTCAAATTCTTTTTTCTTTTTTTCTGGTGTGATTTCATAAAGCATATTGAGCAGGTCTTCGTTGCTCAGTACCGCATATTTTACTCGTTGCATTTCACCGTGCAGCCGGATAACTGGTTGTGAACCGGCGGAAAAATGCAGGTCGGATGCTCCGATTTCGTTCATCATTTTGAAAAATGCGTCAATTTTTGCCATATCGTCTCCTTAGTCTCGTAAGACTTTGTATGAATTTCGCAGGTAGTTGCAACCGGAAAAAATTGTGGCAAAAAGTGCCAGCCATAAAATGAAAGTTCCGAGTGCAGCAGGATTTAATCCAAACCAGTTGTGGTGTAAAAGCAGCGGGCAAAGGGCAAGTATTTGTAAAATTGTTTTAATTTTGCCGAAAATATCGGCAGCGATAACTTTTCCCTGTTCGGCTGCAATTGCCCTTAAACCGGTAACAACAATTTCCCGAATGATGATGATAATTGTAATCCACGGATTTACTCGTTCCAAATAGGTAAGCATAATCAAAACGGAACTGACGAGAATCTTGTCGGCGAGCGGGTCAAGAAATTTTCCCAGATTGGTAATTTGGTTGAATTTTCTGGCAACAAAGCCGTCAATCATATCCGTTAAAGAAATAAGTATAAAAAGCAGTAAGGTTAGTAAACAGATGATTTTTGATTGTGAACCGAAATAGAGTAAAGCGAGAATGACAGGCACGCCTAGAATCCGCAGTAAAGAAAGGCTATTGGCAAGATTAAATATTTTTTTGGTGTTCATTTTTCACTTCAGTTTCGACTTTTTGCTAAATGATAATGTTGGAGAACTTTTTGGACATAATTTTGAGTTTCGGTAAAAGGCGGAATGCCGCCGTATTTTTTGACATTTTCCGGTCCGGCGTTGTAAGCGGCAAGTGCAAGTGGAATATCGACAAAATAATCAAGTAAAATCCGTAGATAACGAATACCGGCTTCCAGATTGTCTTCGGGTTCAAACGGGCGGTCTAGTCCCAGTTCTTTTGCCGTAGAGGGCATAATTTGCATCAGTCCTTGAGCTCCGGCATTGGAAACCGCCTTGGGGCGAAAGTTGGATTCCACTTTGATAACGGCACGAACAAGGTCCTTGTCCATATCGTACAAATCGCAGTAGGTTGTAATAAGACTCGCAAATTCGCTTGCAGGCATTTCTTTTCTTGCCGTATTGAAAAACAAATAAGGTTTAAAAGGTGATTTTTTGTCCGGACTGTCCGTAAAATGTAAACCTCCCGATTCGTCTTCATAAAAATAAATTTGCCCTTTGGCAAAAGCCGAATTTGTCGCAATTCCTAAAAGGACAAAGAAAACAAAAAAAACGAAATGTCGCATGCGTTTTTTATTGACACCGTTTGAGTATGTTTTCAGCCAGTTTCCAGAGTGCTTTTTTGGACGGGCTGTCGGTTTCTTGCAAAACAACCGGAGTACCTTTGTCGCCCGCTTCGGCAGCTTTTGGGTCGAGCGGAATGGACGCTAGAAGTGGCAGGTCGTATTTTTTGGCAAAATCTTTGCCGCTTGTTTTGCCGAAAGGAAAAATAATTTCGTTACAATGCGGACAAACAAGTCCGTTCATACTTTCTACAATGCCAAGGATTTTTGCTTCGGCATGTTGTAAAAAATTTAGTGCTTTGCGAACATCTGCCAGTGAAACTTCCCGCGGCGTTGTAACAACGATTGATTGGCAGTCCGGTACGGTTTGTAAAACGGTCATAGGCTCATCGCCTGTTCCCGGAGGCGAATCGATGACCAAAAAATCAAGTTCGCCCCATTGCACATCAGAAATAAATTGGCGGATAGCGTTTGTTTTCATTGGTCCCCGCCATAAAATTGCTTGGTCGGTGTCCCGTAAAAGCGAATCCATCGAAACAACGCTCAAGCCGTCAAAACAGGGTTTAGGGTGCAAAATACGTTCGCCGCTTGCTTCCAGTCCGCCTTCCAAACCGAGCAGTCGCGGTACATTCGGGCCGTGAATGTCAACATCTAGCAAACCGACTTTTTTGCCTTTTTTGGCAAGAGCAGCTGCCAAATTAACGGCGACCGTGCTTTTGCCTACTCCGCCTTTTCCGCTCATAACAAAAAGTTTGTGGCGAATTTTGCCAAGAGTTGCTGCAATCGCCCTGTCTTGAATTTGGGCTGCAATTGAGTCTCCGCCTGAACCGGAACAAGAAGATTTTTTGTTTTGTGTCATTTTTAGCCTCTACTTGTTTGGTGAAAAATAAATGTTAACTGGTGTCGTTACGGAGTGTATTGTAAAATAAAAAATCCTGCCATTACCAGCAGTAATGTCGCCGTAAGCAGTAGATTAAATCTTTTTTCCAAAAAATATTTTGCCTTTTCTCCGTAAAAATATAAAAGTGTCGCGATTAAAAAAAATCGCAATCCTCGACCGATAACGGAAACCAATATAAAAAGCGGTAGATTAAGATTGCACGCTCCTGCCGATAGACTGCATAATTTGTACGGAAACGGTGTCAGTCCCGCAAGTGCAACCACCCAAACACTATATTTTTGATACCAGAGTTGCAAGGAGGAAAATTGGTTTTCAAGTTGGTAAAAATGGATAATTGATTTACCTGCCGTTTCCATAAAAAAAGAGCCGATGATATATCCGGAAATACCGCCCAGAACCGATGCTAGTAAACAAATTCCTGCAAAGCGAAAAACTTTTTGTCGCAGGGCAAGTCCCATGGGAATAAGTAGTAAATCAGGTGGTACGGGGAAAAAAATCGCTTCGCAAAAACTGACTCCTGCAAGTATCGACTGAGCATTGCGGTGTTTTGCCAAATTTAAAAGTTGTTTAAGCACTTTCATTTAGTCGGTTTGTTGTTCGAGTGTTAAAAATTCTTCTTGTACTTCGTTCCACGACATACCATTTAAATCTTTGGGGGACAAAAAAGGTGTTTCTACACGCCATGTTATGCCAACTGTCGGGTCGTTCCAAAGAAGGGTGCGTTCGTGTTCGGGGGCGTAATAATTTGTGCATTTGTAGCACAGGATTGCCTGTTCGCTGAGGGTATAAAATCCGTGAGCGAAACCGGGTGGAAGCCAAAGCTGGCAGTTGTTTTGTTCGGAAAGTATTTTTCCGACCCATTTTCCGCGTGTCGGTGATGAAGGACGAAGATCGACGGCAACATCAAAAATTTCACCCTGTACGCAGCGGACGAGTTTTCCTTGGCTTTGACGGATTTGAAAATGTAGTCCGCGTAAAACCCCGCGACAGGAGCAGCTTTGATTTTCTTGGACAAAAGAATATTTGCCGATATGAGAGATGAAATCATTTTCCCGCCAAGTTTCCATAAAAGTTCCGCGTTGGTCGGGAAAGATTTTGGGAGTAAGGTAGAAAACATCAGGGATTTCCGTCGGTTCGTAGAGCATTATTTTCTCCTGTAAATAAAGAAGCGTATATGGAAATTATAGAAAAATGGAAAGATGGAATTTATAATAAAAAATATCAAAAAAAACAACGCTCCCACTTGGGAAAGCAGGAGCGTTGTTTTTTTTAAATCCATTTTGATTTTTGTATTAGTTCCAGCCCAATTCATTTTTCAATGTAGATGGGATATTTGCACTTTGAGGTGGCAAATACGGATTGGCAGCACCGGCTTGTTTTCGAGCTTTAATCAATTCACTTTTGGTAAATTGACGCGGAATAACAAAAGTCTGATTCGGGAAAATACGGTCAGGATTTTTGATTTGGTCTCGATTGGCTTTATAGATGAGCGGCCACATAAACGGGTCATTGTAAACCTGTTGATATTCGGCAATCCACCATAAGCATTCGCCTTTTTTAACGGTATGGTTATTTACCAAATCTTCTTCTTCGACCTCTGTTTCAACAATTGTTTCTTCGACTGGAGCGGCTTGTACTTCTTCTGCCGGTTTGTTTTTCTTGGCTGCACAGCCGCTTGCCGTAATCAATGCACATATACATGCAAGGAATATTATCTTTTTCATTTTTTCCTCCTTTACAACTAAAACAGAAAAGATATTTTCGTATATCAGGTTGTTTTTTAAATGGCAATATAAATTATGGCAGATGAAATAATTTTTTGATTTTTTGCTTAGAAATTATAGCGTATACCCAGTAGTAAATTGCTTGTGCTGCTAGGTATGGCTTGTATTTCTTCTGATTCTTCATTAAATAACGGACCTGTTGTTATAAAATATCTGTAGCCGGCATTAATGCTTGTTTGTTTATTTATTTTCCAATTTAAACCTATTTCGGCTTGTAAACCAATTCCGAGCCAGTTTGATCGTAGTGCAGGCAGTGGAATTGGTATTTCGAAACTATTGGAAGTCAAGCCTATTCCTCCCATAATATATGGTGTCAATTCAGAGTCATTTTGCCAATCAAGATACGCATTGAGCATAAAGCCGATTGTAGTCATTGAACCGCCGGGCAGCGGAATGGTTTGTATGCTTAGTCCTGTTAGATTTTCGATTTCATTTTTGATTCTTGGTTCTATATTTGTTATTTCTTTTAAGTTGTATTTTTGTATAAGAATTTCAATTTCCGAACGGAAAAATTGAGTAGATTGGTAGTGTTGTCCGAAAGCTGCGGAAAAGATAAAACCTGGTTTTGTAGTTATGTCAAAAAGAGGTGTCATTCCTTGGCTATTATATTCTTTTGCAGCTATCTCTATGTCTTTGCTCCAAAGTCGACCTAATGCTACTCTGAAGTAATATGGAAAGAATTTATTTTCCTTTTTTGTGTTTTGAATATTGAATTTGGGAATTGATTTTTTCTTTATGTATTTTTTTGTTGGAACAGTTCTTTTTTTTCATTTTTTTCTTGCATATAGTTAGATGCAAAAACTGTGTTGCCGATTATTAAAAATATAAAAGTTAAAAAAATAATTATTGTTTTTTTCATATTTTTTTCCTCCATTATTTACAAAATGTAAAAAATAAAGTTTAGACAATCTCATTTTTTTTTCTGTCAACAAAATTTTTAAAATTGAAATTGTTTTGAGAAAATGGAGAAAATAAAATACTGTTTTTGATTTTTTGCAATGTAAAAAAGAATAAAAATGGGAAAAATAATGCAGGATTGAGGGAAAATATCGGGTTTTATTTTATGGAATTGAGTAAAAAGCGGTAAGGAACGGAAAAAATTATCCGGTTTGTTTAGGCGATTATGCCGCCGCCCAAAAGTAATCCCGATGCAGTATAAAAGGCGGCAATTTGTCCGGCTGTCGGGCATTCTGTGGGATTTGTGAAGTGTAGTATCGCATTTGTTCCGTTTTGTCGCATTGTTATTCGTTCCGCCTGATGTCGGTATTTGGTTTTGACAAAAATTTCTTTTTGTTCGTTAAACGGTTGCAGTACATTGATTTGTTTGACTTCGCAGGTTGTTGCCAGCAGTTCTTTTTTTGATCCGACTAAAAGTGTATTGTCGGCAAAATCTTTTCCCGTTACATACAGCGGAAAAGCGTAAGCAATGCCCAGTCCTTTTCGCTGTCCGATTGTATATTGCCAAAGTCCTTGGTGTTCACCCAAAATCGTTCCGTCAGTTGTAATGATTTTGCCTTTTTGCGGTGTTATTCCGGTTTCCCGTTGTAAAAAATCTCTGTAGTTATCGGGAATAAAACATATTTCTTGACTTTCTTTGGGAGTGAACGGAGAGATGTTGAGTTTTTTAGCTTTTGTTACAATTTCGTTTTTTGTCCATTCACCTAGAGGAAAAATGAGTTGTGGCAAGGTATCGCGGTTGATGAGTGATAAAAAGTAGCTTTGGTCTTTTTTTTCGTCCGCTCCTTGAAAAATCCCGATTCCGTGCGGCGTGGAAAGCAGTCTTGCATAATGTCCCGTTGCCATTTTTTCAGCTCCCAGTTTTTGGGCGTGTGAAAGAAGTAGTTTGCATTTGATTTCCCGATTACAGTGTACGCAGGGATTTGGTGTGAGACCGGAAAGATAATTTTGCAAAAACGGCTTGATGATAAGTTCGCGAAATTCGTGCCGCATATCAACAATATGCAGCGGTACTTTTAGTAGGTCGCAGGTTGTTTGCAGGTGTTGTAAAAAATCGGAGTGTTGTTCCAAAAAAAGTCCGTATAAAGCAAAAACCTGATGACCTTGTTGCTGCAAGATATGCAGAGCCATCAGGCTGTCGATTCCGCCACTGAAAGCGACCGCAATCATAAGACGGGCATTTGCCAAGGGTGATTTTTTTCGATGATATGCCCGACCTGTAAAAGCAGTTTTTCGTCAAATGATTTGCCTATAAGTTGCATTCCGACAGGCATTTTGGTTTCTTTGCCTAATCCCGCAGGTAGGCTCAGTCCGGGAAGTCCTGCCAGATTCAGTGTAACGCTAAAAATATCCGTCATATAATTTATGAGCGGATTTTTAGCTTGTGAATTTTTTTGGGGGGCAACTGTCGGATAAACAGGGGCGTAAAGTAGGTCGCAGGTCTGAAATGCCTGTTCAAAATCCTGTAAAATAAGACGGCGTACTTGTGCCGCTTTTTTGTAATAGGCATCGTAGCAGCCTGTTGAAAGTGCATAAGTGCCGAGTATAATTCGGCGTTTGACTTCCTGTCCCAATCCTTTGCTGCGGGAACCGGTGTAGAGTTCATGCAGTTCGTTTGCTTCTGAATCTCGAAAACCGTAACGAATACCGTCAAACATTGCCATATTGGAACTCGCTTCAGCTGAAGATAAAATATAATATGTCGCAACGGCGTATTCGGTGTGCGGCAGGGAAATTTCTACAATTTTTCCGCCCAGATTTTTGATTTTTTCAAGCATATCCTGCAATACCGCCTGAACTTCTCCTTGTAATTGCTGCCAATATTCTGTGGGAATACCGATAGTCAGCCCCTGTAAATCCTGCCGTTGGTTAAGAAGTTCGCTGTAGTTCGGAACGGTATGGGGAACAGAGGTTGAATCTTTTTTATCGTGTCCGGCGATGATTTTTAAAAGCAGGGCAGCATCGGCGACGCTTCTGGTTATTGTGCCTGCCTGGTCAAAGGAGGGAGCGTAGGAAATAAGTCCGTAACGGGAAACTCTGCCGTAGGTTGGTTTTAAACCGACAATACCACAAAAAGCGGCAGGTTGGCGAATGGAACCGTTTGTATCCGTACCGATTGAGCCAAAAGCTTGACAGGCTGCCACTGAAGCGGCAGAACCGCCGCTTGAACCGCCGGGAACTCGACTTAAATCCCATGGATTGGAAGTTATTGCCCGATAGGAGGTTTCCGTTGTCGAACCCATAGCAAATTCGTCCATATTGGTTTTGCCTAAAATAATTGCTCCGGCTTGTTTGAGACGGCGTACGATTTCACTGTCGTAGCAGGGAACGAAATTTTCTAGCATTTTAGATGCACAGGTTGTGTTGATGTCTTTGGTAACCAGTGTGTCTTTGAGCGTGAGCGGAACGCCCCACAGCGGCAGATCTTTTTGTGGACCTTTTTCATCCATTTTTTGGGCTTGTTCTAGGGTATTTTCTTTGTTTAAAAAGAGCAGTGCCTTGATTTGTTCTTCAGTTTTTTGAATACGGTCCAAGCAGGCATGAACTGTTTCTTGTGCCGAAACCTGTTTTGTTTTGAGAAGATTTGCTATTTCCGTAAGATTTTTATCAGTGATTTCAGACATAGTTTCCGCCGTTTATAAAATTTTGGGGACGATAAAATAGTCGCCGTCCGTTTTGGGAGCATTTTTGAGTAAATCTTGCTTATTGTATTCTTGAAAAACGGTGTCTTCCCGTAATACGGAAGTTTGTTTGATAGGAGAATAGAGCGGTTCGATATCGCTTGTGTCGAGTTCGTTGAGTTTATTCATATATTGTAAAACTTCGTCGAGTTGGTCGGTAAAGAGACGAGCTTCGTCTTCGCTCAGTGCGAGTTTGGTAAGACCTGCGATTTTGTGTACTGTTTCGGGTAAGAGCATTTTTTCCCTCTTTTTATTGCGTCAGCGGTTTTTCGGTGTTTTTGAAGCTAAAAACATACATTTTTTGTTGCACTTTACCGTTTTTGTCCCAGAAAAGCGGTGCAAGTGTCCAATCCATTTTACCGGTTTGTTTTTGCAAAATTTCGTTGATTTCACTTGAAGATTTTGATGAGATTTCCGGCATTCTGCTAAAAAATCGAACAAAATCAAAGCCTAGAGCATTCCAAAAATCAGCATTGTTGTTTTGGATTTTGCTGTTTAAAAATACTGTTGTATTTGTAGGTTTTTGTTTCCACCAACTTGCGGGAAAAATGGCTTTTTTAAAATATTTTTCTTCGCCTTTGTGAATTTCACCTGTTTCCCAGAGTTGTGAACCGAGAAAGAGTAAATTTTTGGCATCGTTGTAAAAAAAGTTGGGAATGAGTTGGCGAGCAGCAGCAAAAGAATCAGGTAAAAATACAACATCCAAATCATATTTATTTAATTTTGTTGAGCGGTTTTCTTTTTCATCAGAAGATACGGAAGTGAGCAACTTGGCAACTGCTGCTCCCCAAAGTTTATGGTTTTCGGCAGGGTACGATTGGGAATTTTTTAGGTCTAGTTTGTTTTTTTGCAGTTCTTCTTTAAAAAGAGAGTGCATTTTTTTGCCGTATTGTTCGTTTGGATATAAATCTGCAAATCGCGTTTCCGGATTTTGTTGTAGGCAGACACTGATAAGCGAATGCACTTGGTCTTGCGGACTGCTGAAAAAACGCCAGCCTTGTTCGCCTTCGTTTTCTATTTGGGCGAGGAATGTGAAAAAAATGTAGCGGTTGTTGAGACCTGTTTTGACAATTTCTTTCCAAATCGTTTTGCGAAGCGGACCACCGACAAAGGTAACGGATTTGGGCAGTGTTTGCAGTTGTTCAAGCCAGTCGTCGGCATTGGAATTGATAATCCTGATTTGGGTGTCAAAATTTTGTTTAAACAACATTTTTAAGCTGACTTCCGCACCTTGAATAATTTTGTAACTTATTTTGGCATAGTTGTCTGAAAGCGGTAAAAGCAGAGCGATTTCCTGTTTGGGGCGACCAAATTCTTTTTTGTATTGTTCCAGTTCTTTTTGAAAAGGAAAGAAATGTTGCCAAGAATCGGAATAAGAAAGTCCGAGTAAATCTTCATAGGCAGTTCTTCTATTTTGGGCTTTAGGGTTGCGTAAAATATTAAGGGCGGCAACGGTAGCCAGACAGTTGTCGGGAAAAACGGTAACGGTTTGCGGCTCAAGTGCAAGGATTTGTCGGTCGGTCAGTGTTTGCAAAAGTGTAAGGGTTTTTTGTTGAATGGAGTACTGTTCGTTTTGGGGAGAAAAAGCATAGAGCAGGCGGGTAAACTGAAGCGAGTACAAATAATTTTTTTCTCTCCATAAAAAATCAGCTACAAAAGAAACTATTTCTGCTTTGTCTTTCCATGGAATTTGTGATTGTAAAAAGAAATTTTTTGTTTGTTCGTATTGATTTTCAGGGGTGTAATAAGTGTCGATTAGTATATTTGCTTGCAGCCACAAAACATCATAGTTTGCTTGGGGATGTTCTTTTGCCCAGTCTTGAACGCCTGATTGAGCCAGCTCATAATTACCACTGAAAAGTGCCGAGTAAGTCATTTTTTGCCAAGCTATGAGGCGTTTATGCTTAGAAAGTGTGTCGGAGGTTAAAAGTTGTCTGTAAAGATAACTGCTTTTGGAATATTCTTTTGCTTTCCATGCCGCTTTCGCTTCGTTTACGAGTGTATCTGTCGGTATCGAGGGGTCAAACTGGGGCGGCATTTTTTGCGTACAACTTGCTGCTAGAAAAAATATATAAAGTATAAGACTGATGCGTTTGACCATTATGTCTCCGAGAAAATGACATTTCGGGTATTAAAAAAAGGTGAACCTTCCCGAAAAGAGAAGGTTCACTTTGTCTAAAATGAGAGCTTAATCGCTGTCAACCCGTTTATTTGCTTTCGGTGTAGTCGGCATCGATGACATCGTCGTCATTTTTGCCGGCTTGTTCACCTGTAGCGTTTGCTTCCGGTTGACCTTGCTGCTGTCCGTGTTGAGCATATAATTTTTCCGCCAGTTTATGCGAAACAGTAGCTAAGTCTTCGTGAGCTTTGGAAATAGCTTCCAAATTGTCGGTTTCCATTGCTTTTTTCAATTCTTCGATTTTGGTTTCAATCTCGCCTTTGAGAACATTGTCCACGCTGTCGCCTAAATCTCGTATGGATTTTTCCGTTGTGTAAATCAGGCTGTCGGCATTATTTCTGACTTCGATAAGTTTTTGTTTTTGCTTGTCTTCTTCAGAATGAGCCTCGGCTTCTTTGATGAGTTTTTCAATGTCGGCTTCGGAAAGTCCGCTGGAAGCCGTGATACGGATAGACTGTTCTTTGCCTGTTCCCATATCTTTGGCGGAAACATTGACGATACCGTTGGCATCAATATCAAAGGTAACTTCAATCTGCGGTACGCCTCTGGGAGCAGCCGGAAGACCGGTAAGCTCAAAACGTCCGAGAGTCATATTGTCGGCGGACATCGGGCGTTCTCCTTGTAAAACATGAATGGAAACTGAAGGCTGGTTGTCGGCTGCCGTGGTAAAAGTTTGGCTTTTCTTGGTAGGAATGGTGGTGTTTCGTTCTATCAATTTGGTAAACACGCCGCCCATTGTTTCAATTCCTAAAGAAAGCGGAGTAACATCAAGCAGCAAGACATCTTTGACATCGCCAGTTAAAATGCCGCCCTGAATGGCTGCACCCATGGCAACAACTTCGTCTGGGTTGACACTTTTATTGACTTCTTTGCCGAAAAATTCAGAAACCTTTTTTTGTACCAGCGGCATACGGGTCATTCCGCCGACGAGAATTACTTCGTCAATTTCCGAGGCACGCAAATTAACATCTTTGAGTGCTTTTTCGCAGGGAATGATTGCCCGTTGTACCAAATCTTCGACCATCGTTTCCAATTTTGCTCTGGTGAGTTTTAAATTCATATGTTTCGGACCGTTTTGGTCGGCGGTGATAAACGGTAAATTGATGTCGGTTTCCAGTGCTGAAGACAGTTCTTTTTTAGCTTTTTCAGCGGCTTCTTTCAGGCGTTGGAGAGCCATTTTGTCTTGAGAAAGGTCAATGCCGTTTTCTTTTTTAAATTCGGCAACCAGATAGTCGATAATTCTTGCATCAAAATCTTCGCCGCCTAGAAAAGTATCACCGTTGGTGGCACGGACTTCAACGACATTGTCGCCAACTTCCAAAATGGAAATATCAAAAGTTCCGCCGCCCAAGTCAAAAACAGCGATTTTTTCATTTGCTTTTTTGTCCGCACCGTAAGCAAGAGAAGCGGCTGTCGGTTCGTTGATGATTCGTTTGACTTCAAGTCCAGCAATTCGTCCCGCATCTTTGGTAGCTTGGCGTTGGCTATCATTAAAATATGCTGGAACGGTAATGACGGCTTCAGTTACTTTTTCTCCCAGATAAGCTTCGGCGTCGCTTTTGAGTTTTTGCAAAATCATAGCTGAAATTTCAGCAGGGCTGTATTTTTTGTCGTCAATTTGGACATAGGCATCTCCTCCTTGTCCATCAACGATTTTATAGGGGCTTTGTTTTGCCCAGCCTGCAATTTGTGAGTCGCTGAACTGTCTGCCCATCAATCTTTTTACAGCAAAAACCGTTTTGTCGGGGTTGGTAACGGCTTGTCGTTTTGCCGGTTCGCCAACTAGCCGTTCTTTGGTAAAAGCTACGATTGACGGGGTAGTTCTGCCGCCTTCGGGGTTGGTGATGCATTTGGCATCTTTACCTTCCATAACATACACACAACTATTGGTTGTTCCAAGGTCGATTCCGATAATTTTTCCCATAATATTTTCTCCTTTAAAATGTGCCGATTTTTTACTCGGCTAATTTGTTGACTAAAACTTTTGCCGGTCGCAGCAACCGGTCTTTTTGTCGGTAGCCCCGTTGCAGGAGGTTGCCGATTCGGTCATTTTCAAGCTCTTCATTTTGCATTTGTCCCATTGCCTCATGAAGATTCGGATTAAATTCTTCGCCCACTTCGCCGATGCTTTCCACGCCTTGTTTTTCCAAAACTTTAAAAAACATTGTCAGCGTCATTTTTACGCCTTCTAAAAGCGAGGCACAGGCTTGGTCTTTTGCTCCGTGGGTTATCGCCATTTCCAGCGTGTCGAGTACGGGCAGCAGTTCTTCAATCAGTGATGATGTGGCAAAGCGACAAAACTGCTCTTTTTCCCGTTCCAGCCGTTTTTTCAAATTTTCCGATTCCGCCATAACCCGTAAAACATGTTCTTTTTCCTGTTCAAGTTGTTGGCATTTTTCATCGTATAATTCTTGCAAGTTTTTTTCTTCGTTTATGTTTTCTTCATTGCAATCCGTGCATTCCTGTTCGCGATCATAATCGTCTGGAGTATTTTTTATTTCGTCTTGTTCTTCTTTTTTCATATTTCGCTCCTTTTTGCCCTAATCTGAAGACCGAAAAAGGCAAAATCTTTGATTTATCAATTAAGTAAATAATGATAACGATAAAAAAATTGTCAAGTCGCAAAAAAATATTTTTTTAATTTTATGTGAGAAAAAAGAGATTTTTTGTTGTTTTAAAATCTATTTGACTTAAGAAGCGTTAAGGTTTGTTTCAAAAATTGCGTTGACTTTGTCGGTTGTTGTATGCTAGGCAACCGAGTAATAGTGCATTATAAGTGTTTGTGTTGTAAATAATGTAATAATGATAAAGAAAAAAGTAGCGGATAAAAAATACTGGCAGAATTTAGGTACGGCTTCCGTTATGGGGCTGCACATTGTTTCGGGAACGGTGGTCGGGCTGGTTATGGGTATTTATCTTGATAAACAGCTGGCAACAAAACCGTGGCTTACGCTGGTTTTTTTGATTTTTGGCATTATAGCCGGATTTATGAATATGTTTCGGGAACTGAAAAAAATTGAACGCTCTCAAAACGATAAATCGGCGAATTGACAGCGAATTGTATGGGCGGGGTTTTCGACTTGCACAGATTCGAGAGCTTTTATGCTTTCAGTTCTGGACGGCTTTATTTTTGCCTTTTTTCGCTTTTATTTGGGGGATATTTTTTGTCAGAGATTGTTTTTTGGGGACGGTACTGGCAACGGTAAATTTTTATTTTTTAGCACAGTTCATTCAAAATCTTATTTTTGTTCGTAAGGGAGCTGTTGCAATGTTGCTTGTTAGTTTTTATTTGCGGCTGGCATTTTTAGCGTGTATTGTTGTCGCTTTGATTGTTTGGCTCAATGCGTCGGTCGTTGCCTTACTGGTTGGTTTGAGTTCGGTTGTTTTGAGCATTTTACTTTGGGGCGGAGTGGCTTTTTTAAGAAATATAAGGAGGCAGAAAGATGGATGCTAGTTTGCACCCTGTTCTTCTTTTGGACGAGGCAATGAAGGTTTTTGGTTTGGTAGGTGTTGACGGACAAAGTCTCGTTGCCAAACAGGTTTTGTACTCGTGGCTGGTTATGGCGATTTTGATTGTTGTGTCGATAGCGGCAACCAAGAAAATTTCGCTTGTTCCTAAGGGATTGCAGAATTTTTTTGAGTTTTTAATCGGATCGTTGGAAGATTTTGTCGTGTTGAATATGGGAGAAAACGGTCGTAAAGTTTTTCCTGTTTTATGTACGCTTTTTATTTATATTTTATGTTGTAATATCGGTGGTATGATACCCGGTGGAGATGCTCCTACTGCAAATTTGAATACAACGGCATCTCTTGCAGTATTTATTTTTGTTTATTATCAATATTGGGGAATAAAATTACATGGATTGAAGTATATTAAACATTTTATGGGTCCTGTTTGGTGGATGTCGCCAATGATACTGCCTATAGAAATTATCGGACATTTTGCCAGAATGCTTTCGCTTTCTTTACGTTTATTCGGTAATATTATGGGAGAAGATATTGTTTTGGCTTTGCTTTTTATCCTTGCTCCGATTATATCTACCGTTCCGATGTATTTTCTTTTTCTTTTGGCAGATGTTATTCAGGCATTTGTCTTTTTTATGCTTTCGATGCTTTATTTAAAAGAAGCATTTGAGGAAGCACATTAGTTTCGGGAAAATGGTTTTGACCACTTTATAATACATTTTACTTGGAGGTTTTTATGCGTAAAATTTTAACAACAATGTTGATGACTGTGGGAATGGTGTTGGTTGCCGGTGTCGCTTTTGCTGCTGAGGCAACTTCTGAAGTTGTTGCCATGACTTCTTTGGCAACTGCTATCGGTATGGCTATTGCTGCTGCCGGTTGCGGTATCGGTCAGGGGCTTGGTTTGAAAGGTGCTTGTGAAGGTACTGCTCGTAATCCCGAAGCCAGCGGTAAAATCACAGTTACTATGTTGATTGGTTTGGCGATGATTGAGTCTCTTGGTATTTATGCTCTGGTCGTTAATTTGATTTTACTTTTTGCCAATCCTTTTATCGGTTAATTATATTTGGCGGGAAGGTATTGTATCTTCCCGCTTTTTTGCAGGTAAACAGTGAAAAGTTCTCATATTCCTCAAGTTACCATTCAACGCCTTTCCATTTATATTCAAGTACTTGATGATTTATTGCAGGAAAGAAAAAAGGTTATTTCTTCCGAAGAATTGGCTCATCTTTGTCAGGTTAATTCTTCACAAATTCGTAAGGATCTTGCATATTTCGGAGAGTTCGGTGTACGCGGAATAGGTTATTATGTGCAAGATCTTAGTACGGCGATAAAGCAGTCTTTGAGTGTTGATCGAATTTGGAATGTTGCTTTGGTCGGAGTAGGTAATTTGGGGCGGGCACTTTTGCGTTCCCGTATGTTTCGTCGTCGCGGATATTTGATCGTCGGGGCTTTTGATTGTGATCCGTTTAAAATCGGTGAAGAAATAGCAGGGCTTGATGTGCTGTGTACACAAAAAGTTAAAGAAAAAATTGCCGAATTGAATATCGAAATCGGCATAATTTCCACGCCGCAGGAGCGAGCTCAACGGGCGGTTGATCACTTAATTGAGGGCGGTATAAAAGGAATTATCAATTTTACGCCGGCAAGGGTTAGGGTTCCTGAACATATCGCTTTTGAACAGGTTGATTTTATTCATCATCTTTTTAGTGCCAGTTTTAGTATTCAGCAAAATCAGATAAAAGGTCTGATTTAATCTTTTTTATTTTTCAACTATTTTTCGGGTAAGCATGGCTTCTTCTTTTTGGCGAGTAACGCTGCCGGTGCAGCCGTATGCGACCTTGACTTATCAATGTCCGTCCTATTTGCCTTATACTGTTTGGCAAGTCGGCTTACGGGTGCTTGTGCCTTTGGGAAAAAGTATCCGTATCGGTTTTTTACTGGAAAAAGATTTGTCTCCTGCTGAAAATATCGTTTATAAAGAAATTTTGTGGCCGGTACAAAAAACGCCGTCTTTTTTGCCTGATTATCTGGATTTTTTGCAGGATTTGGGAATGAGGCAAGCAAAAGAATTGGGTTATGTGTTGGCGAGTATTTTTCCGCCTGCGTGGAAAAAATCTTCTTTTGTTTTTGATTTGTATTCACATGATTTTTCGTTTTTTGATTCGTTCCAAAAATCCGCTTTGTTGTCTTTGAAACCTGCTGATTTGCAAAAATTCACTTCGGACGAATTGCATTTGTTGGGGAAATTGTGGACCGACGACAAAATGCAGATTCGTTCCGTTGTTGGACGGGAGGAAAAATTTTTTCAAGTTTTGCTTTCACCGCCGTGGCAAGTTCGTCCGGCTGCCAAACGACAGCTTGAATTGCTGGATTTGTTGTGGGATAGAGGCATTCTTGCCAAAAGTGAAATCAGAGAAAATTTCGGAAGCAGCGGTATAACCGCACTCGTGGCGTTGCAAAAAAAGGGTTTGGTCGGTGAATGTCAGCCGGAAGAAAATGAAGATAGTTTTGACGAAATTCCAAGTGATAATTTGCAGCCTCTGACCGCTCGGCAACAAGAAGTTTTACAAGAATTTTTTCGCGTTCATTTTTCACAAAAAAGTAAAACGTTTTTGGTACATGGTGTAACCGGTAGCGGCAAAACACGGGTTTATTTGGAAATGATTCGGGAAAGTTTAAGTCGGGGAGAAAATGTTTTTTTGCTTGCTCCCGAAGTGGCGATAGCCTTACAGCTTTTTGTTCGTATTCGTAGCGTGCTGGGAGAAGAAAAGGTCTTTTTATTTCACGGCAATCAAGGCATACGGACAAAAGAAAAATTTTTTGACAGGGCGGTAAGCTTTAGAGCCGTGTGCATTGTCGGTACCCGTTCGGCTTTGTTTTTGCCTTTATTTGAGCCGACTTTGATTATTCTTGACGAAGAACATGACAGTGCCTTTAAGCAGGAAGAACGGTTGGTTTATCAGGCGAAGGAATTGGCGTGGTATCTTATTCGCCGTACTGGCGGTACATTGGTTTTGGGTTCTGCAACGCCTGATATTAAAACTTTTTTTGCCGCCCAAACAGGCAAGATTGAAATGGTGCAAATGCATGAACGTGTGGCGGATAGAAGTTTGCCGGAAATTGAAATTATTGATTTGAAAGAGCAGGAGCCGATTTTTGGCGGAATTTTCTCCCGTTCGTGTCATCAGGCTTTAAAAGAATGTTTGGAACGGGGAGAACAGGTAATGATTATGCACAACCGTCGGGGATATGCTCCGATTGTATACTGTCAGGCGTGTGCAAATCCCTATTTATGTCCGCATTGCCAAATTACTTTGACTTATCATAAAAAACGCCAACGGCTCGTTTGTCATTATTGCGGCTTTAGTGTGTTTTTTCCGTCAGCCTGCCCTGTATGCGGTGGATTGACCTGTTCGCCGTCCGGTGAGGGAACGGAAAAACTGGAAGAATATTTGCGAGAACATTTGCCTGAAAAAACAGGGGTTTTGCGGTTGGATAGAGATACGACCCGGCGAAAAGGGCAGATTGAAGATATTTTGGACAGTTTCGGTAAAAAGCAGGCACAGGTTTTAATCGGAACGCAGATGTTGAGCAAAGGACATGATTTTCCGGATGTAACGCTAGTGCTGGTTGTTGACGGCGATATGGGGTTGAATGTGCCAGATTATCGTGGAACGGAGCGGACTTTTCAACTTTTGGTGCAGGTTGCCGGTCGGGCGGGGCGAGGCGGAAAAAAAGGCAGGGTGATGATTCAAACCCGCAACCCTGAACATTATTGTTGGCAATACATTCGAGAAAATAATTATCTAGGTTTTTATGAACGCGAACTTTCACTTCGTCGGCAATTTTCTTATCCGCCGTTTATTTGTTTGGCGTTAATCCGCATGAGTTTTCCGGTTGGTAGTAAAAACGGCGAGGTGTTTCAGAAGCGTTTTTTTGAAGAGGTTCGGCTCGGCAATACGGCAAATTTGAAAATTTTGGGACCGGTGCCGTCGCCGCTTGCGATGCTCAGCGGGCGTTTGCGGTTTCAATGTTTGGTCAAGGCTCACAGTTGGCAAGATATTCGTTCTTTATATTTACGGGTGCAACATCTTTTTCGGAAAGAAAAAAGTGTGCGGATTCTTTTTGACCCCGATCCGCTGACAATGTTATAAATTTTCACTTTTGGGAGGAAAAATGGAAAGAATACGTATTGTAAAAGTTTTGGCAGCCACGGAAGAAATGGAAAATGTTACAATTATGGGCTGGGTGCGGACAAAACGGGATTCCAAAGATTTTTCTTTTTTGGAAATAAATGATGGCTCGTGTTTAAAAAATATACAGGTGCTGGTAAGTGAAAAAAGCGGTTGCTCGCTTGAAAATATTGCAACCGGAGCGGCGGTTCGCATTACGGGCAGGCTGGTCGCTTCGCTTGGAAAAGGGCAAAAATGGGAAATTCAGGCAAGTGAAGTGGAAATTTTTGGAGAGGTAGAAGGGAGTTTTCCACTACAAAAAAAGCGGCACAGCGATGAATTTTTGCGAACGATTGCCCATTTGCGACCGCGAACGAATAAATATGGTGCGTTAAATCGTATTCGCTCCAGGCTGGCATTTGCCATTCATGAATATTTTAATCGTCGGGATTTTTTTTATTTGCATTCGCCGCTCATTACCGGCTCGGATTGCGAGGGTGCGGGAGAAATGTTTCAGGTAACGACTCTTTTTTCTGATAAAATGGCTTTTAAAAATGGTGTGGCGGACTTGAGCCAAGATTTTTTTGGAAAGCAGGCGGCATTGACAGTTTCAGGACAGCTCAGTGCGGAATGTTTAGCATGTGCGATTGGTAATGTGTATACTTTCGGTCCGACTTTTCGGGCGGAAAATTCCAATACCGCTCGACATGCTGCGGAATTTTGGATGGTTGAGCCGGAAATGGCTTTTGCTGATTTGCACGATATTATCGACCTTGGCGAAGATTTGGTCGTATCAATGATTCGTTTCGTGCTTAATGAGTGTGAGGAAGATTTTGCTTTGTTTGCCAATTTTGTAGATAGGGATTTGCGGCAAACACTTGAAAATATTGCCGATGGCAAATTTGTTCGCATTTCATATTCGGAGGCGATTAAAATTTTGTCGGCGGCAAAAGAAAAATTTCAATATCCCGTGCAGTTCGGACTTGATTTGCAGACCGAACACGAACGCTATTTGACAGAAAAACATTTCGGCAAACCTGTTGCTGTTTATGATTATCCCAAAGATATCAAGGCATTTTATATGCGGCTTAACGATGACGGTAAAACCGTTGCGGCTGTAGATATTTTGGTGCCCAGAATCGGCGAATTGATTGGTGGCAGCCAAAGAGAAGAGCGGTTCGCCGTTTTGGAACAGCGAATGGTTGAGCAGAAGATGAACCTTGATGAGTATTGGTGGTATACGGATTTGCGGCGATACGGCACGATTCCGCATGCCGGTTTCGGGCTTGGATTTGAGCGGCTTTTGATGTTGGTTACGGGAATTGGCAATATCCGTGATGTTTTGCCTTTTCCGCGAACGGTTAATCATCTTGAATTTTAGACAAAATCGGAGAAAGTTAGCTTATTTTTTCTAAGTAGGCATATATGAAGAATGTTTATTTTTCTTTGATACTTGACGAGATTTTTCGTGTGATTTAAGCGTACGGACAAAAGTATTTTATTTTTTAGGTTGGTATATTAAAGATGGATTCAACAAAAATATCTTCACAGCAACAGGAGCGGATTATTGACGATTGGGTACAGGCTTTGCTTGATTCGTATCCGGCGGAAGGCGGAAAGTTTTTTGGAAAAGGAACGAACGAATTTAGTAATCCGGTCGGCAGTACTTTTAAAAAAAGCATTGCCATTTTGTTCGATTTGTTGGTCGGTGAAGAGGAAATTGTCGGCGGTAAAGATGCCGTGGACGGAATTGTCCGTATTCGGGCGGTGCAGGGTTTTTTACCGTCGCAGGCACTTTCGCCTTTTTTTGCGATAAAAAAAATTGTCAAAACAAGATTGGGTGAAGACGGTTTTGATGAAAAAATGGACAAAAGGTTGGAACAGCTTTTGTTTTTGGCTTTTGATCAATATATGGCGTGCAGGGAAACTCTTTGGCAGCACAAGGCAAATTCGCTTTACGATCGAACACACCGTTTACTTGAAAAAAACAGGTTGCTGGTTGATGCGGGCGAGAGTGAAAAAATAGGCGGATTTGTTTAGTGTTGTTATAATCTCAACAAGGTAAAGGTTATGAAAGCGTTACACTCTTTGTTTCTTGTTTTCGTTCTTATCCTGATAGCATTATTGGGGGCAGGAGCGGGCGAACTTTATTTTTTATTTGGAGTAATCGTTCCGTATCTTGCTGTTTTGATGTTTGTTGTCGGTTTTTGTTGTCGGGTGCTTAATTGGGCAAAGTCTGCCGTTCCTTTTGCTATTCCTACGACTTGTGGCCAGCAGGAGTCGCTTCCGTGGATTAAACAGGCAAAATTGGAAAACCCGAGTTCCAAGCCGTGGGTTATTGGAAGAATGGCTTTGGAGATTTTGTGTTTCCGTTCGTTGTTTCGCAATACCAAAATTGATTACAGTAGCGACGGTCCAACTTTGCGGTTCAGTTCTAGCAAATGGTTGTGGATGGGGGGATTGGCGTTTCATTATTCTTTTTTGGTTATTGCCGTTCGGCATATGCGGTTTTTTACTGAACCTGTTCCTTTCGGGGTGGAACTTTTGGATAAACTTGACGGTATTTTGCAACTCGGCGTTCCGGCGTTGTATGTAACGGATATGCTTTTTGTCGGTGCCGTAACTTTTTTATTTTTGCGTCGTGTTGTTATTCCGCAGGTTCGGTATGTATCTTTGGTGAATGATTTTTTTCCGCTTTTTTTGATTTTGGCTATCGGAATTACCGGAATGCTGATGCGATATTTTATTCGTGTAGATATTATTGGCATAAAAGAATTGGCAATGGGACTTGTAACTTTTCGTCCCGTTACTCCTGACGGCATCGGGGTTATTTTTTATATTCATTTGTTTTTGGTTTGTGTGTTGCTTGCCTATTTCCCTATGAGCAAATTGATGCATATGGGCGGAGTTTTTTTGAGTCCGACACGTAATATGGTTGCCTGTACACGAAAATATCGTCATGTCAGTCCTTGGCAGTATCAAAATGTTCAATATCACACTTATGCCGAATATGAGGACGAATTTAGAGAAAGAATGGTAGAAGCCGGTTTGCCCGTTGATAAACCGCTTGAAAATAAGGAGGAGGTCGAAAATGTCTAACCTTCCTGAGTCAGAAATATTGAGCAAAATTGATCATATTCCGTCGTATAAGGACTGGATGGATTTGCCGCTCAATATCAAAGAGGGGCGTTATTGTTATGCCTCCAATCCCAAAAGTGTCGAATATATCGGACTTCCGAATGCCAGAGCGTGGAATCCTTTGGAAGAGGATTGGAAATTACCGAAAAATTGGCAGGAGATTTTATTAAACGGTATTCGTGAACGCATTGATAAATTCCGTTCGTTCAAGATTTTTATGGATGTTTGCGTACGATGCGGAGCATGTGCCGATAAATGTCATTATTTTATCGGGTCGGGCGACCCACGGAACATGCCGGTTTTGCGGGCGGAATTGTTGCGTTCCGTTTATCGGGGCGAGTTTACTCTTGCCGGTAAGATTTTGGGTAAGTTTGTCGGCGGTCGGAAATTGACTTTAGAAGTTTTGAAAGAATGGTGGTATTATTTCTTTCAGTGTTCGGAGTGTCGCCGTTGTTCGGTTTTTTGTCCGTACGGTATCGATACCGCAGAAATTACGATTATGGGTCGTGAGCTGTTGAATTTGGTCGGGTTGAATATCGACTGGATTGCGACTCCGGCTGCTAATTGTTACCGCACTGGAAATCATCTTGGTATCCAGCCACATGCTTTTCGTGATATGATTGATTTTTTCTGCGACGATCTTGAAGATATTACAGGCATTCGTCCTGAGCCGTCTTTTAATAAAAAAGGTGCGGATATTTTGTTTATTACGCCGTCTGGTGATGTTTTTGCCGACCCTGGAACATATACCTGTATGGGATATTTGCTGTTGTTTGAATATCTGAAACGGGAGTATGGGCTTGATGTTACCTGGTCAACTTATGCCTCCGAGGGCGGAAACTTCGGTTTTTTTACTTCACACGAAACAATGAAGCGGCTTAATTCCAAGATGTATATGGAAGCTGACCGTTTGGGTGTAAAATGGATTATCGGCGGCGAATGCGGACATATGTGGCGCGTTATTCATCAATATATGGATACGCTTAATGGTGCTGATTTTCAAAGTGCAAATATGGAAACTCCTGTTTCTCCGATAACCGGAACGGTGTTTGAAAATGCTCGTTCGACAAAGATGATTCATATTTGCGAATTTACGGCTGATTTGATTAAGCACGGCAAGTTGAATCTTGATAAAAGCCGTAACGACAATGTCCGTTTGACCTGGCATGACTCCTGTAATCCGTCTCGTGGAATGGGAATGTTGGAAGAACCTCGCTATATAGTCAAAAATGTCTGTAATCATTTTTTTGAAATGCCTGAAGGAACGATTCGGGAAAAGACTTTTTGTTGTGGCGGCGGTGCCGGGCTGAATGCCGGTGAGAATGATGAATTGCGTATGATGGGTGGTTTGCCCAGAGCCAATGCCGTTAAATATGTGCATGAGCGGCACGGAGTAAATATGCTTGGTTGTATTTGTGCAATTGACAGAGCGGTATTGCCGAATTTGATGAATTATTGGGTTCCTGATGTGCAGGTAACGGGGTTGCATGAGCTGGTTGGCAATGCTCTTGTTTTGCCCGGTGAGCAGGAACGGGAAACCAATTTGCGTGGTGAACCGCTTCCGGGAAAGGAGGATGAATAATGTTCGAAAAAGTATCGATTGGCTTTGGACTGTTTGTATTTATTGTTTTTATGACTTTCCCTTTTTGGTACAATGTCGGCAGTGCGGCTTATATTCGTCCGAAATTGGAAATGCCGAAGAATCAAACTGTTTGCGTGCGTTCGGCGGAATGGATGCGAAAGGAGCATATGCAATTATTGAACGAGTGGCGAGACCAAAGTGTTCGAGAGGGTATCCATGAGTATACGAATAAAGAAACTGGAAAAACTTATCATATGAGTTTGACCAAAACCTGTATGGATTGCCACGACAATAAAGAAGCGTTTTGCGATCGCTGTCATAATTCGGTTTCCGTGAAGCCGTATTGTTGGGATTGTCATGTCGTCCCGACACCGAAGGAGGACAAATAAATGCGTAGCAGAAGACATTTTTTGAAGCTCGCAAGTTTGGCGGCAATTGGTTGGGGTGTGCGTCCGGCAGGATTTTTATCTTCAGGAAAAGCTCACGCCGAAAATTTACTTTTTGCCAGTCGGCATTCTGTTCCCAAAAGTGAAAATGGCTTACATGCCGGTCGTTGGGCAATGGTTGTTGATTGTAAGAAATTAACACCGGAAATTATGCAAAAATGTGTTTCAACCTGTCATTCCGTTCATAACGTGCCGGAAATTGCCGGAAGACAAGGGATTAAATGGATTTGGGAAGTGAAATTTAATCATTTGTTTCCCGAGCAGACACATAAATATTTGGAAGATTTGGAACAAAAATCTTTTCTTGCTTTGTGCAACCACTGCGATAATCCACCGTGTGTGCGTGTTTGTCCGACAAAGGCGACTTTTCAACGGGAAGACGGTATCGTTATGATGGACTTTCATCGCTGTATAGGTTGTCGTTATTGTATGGCGGCTTGTCCGTATGGTTCCAGAAGTTTTAACTTTCAAAATCCGCGTCCGTACATTAAAGATCTGACGAGTGATTTTCCGAGTCGAACCAAAGGCGTTGTGGAAAAATGTGAGTTTTGTGCGGAGCGTTTGGCAGAAGGCAAACTTCCCGCCTGTGTGGAAGTGTCTGATGGTGCATTGCTTTTTGGTGATTTGGATGATTCGAATTCCGATGTTCGCAAAGCTTTAAGTTCTCGTTATTCCATTCGTCGAACTCCGGGACTTGGAACCGAACCTTGTGTTTATTATTTGATATAGGAGAGAGCTATGCTTGAAAAGGCGTTAAAGGGAAATAAATACTATTGGGGCTGGCTGGGTTTGCTTTCTTTGGGTATGCTGGTCGGTGCGATTTGTTACGGATTTCAGTTGCGGGATGGGCTGACGGTTACGGGAATGAGTCGAGATGTTTCGTGGGGTTTTTATATCGCTCAGTTTACTTTTTTGGTTGGTGTGGCAGCCTCTGCCGTTATGATGGTTATTCCGAAATATCTTCATCATTATGAGGTATACGGTCGGATTTTGATTTTGGGTGAATTTTTGGCAGTAGCGATGATTTGTCTGTGTCTGATGTTTATTATTGCCGACCTTGGTTCTCCGCAGCGATTGATGAATATGATTTTTCATCCGACTCCCAATTCGATTTTGTTTTGGGATATGATTGTTTTGAATGGATATCTCTTTTTAAATATTTTTGTCGGCTGGATTACTTTGGAAGCGGAACGCAAACAGATCGCTCCGCCGAAATGGATTAAATATTTTATTTATTTGTCCGTGCCGTGGGCTGTGAGTATTCATACAGTTACCGCCTTTTTGTATGCCGGTTTGCCCGGTCGTGGTTATTGGCTGACGGCGGTTTTGGCTGCCCGGTTTTTGGCTTCTGCGTTTGCGGCAGGTCCGGCATTTTTGATTTTGCTGTGCTATATTGTGCGGGCAGTTACGAAGTTTGATCCGAGGCAGGAAGCAATTAAAACACTGGCGAAGACTGTTGTTTATGCCATGTGTTTAAACCTGTTTTTTCTGCTTTGCGAAGTCTTTACTGTTTCGTATAGCCAGATTCCGTCTCATTTGCATCATTTGGAATATTTATTTCTTGGTTTGGAAGGATATTCTACTTATGTGCCGTGGATGTGGACTTCAATGTTTCTTGCTGTTGTCGGAATCGGTATCTTATTGTTTCCTGCCAATAGAGAAAATCATAATATGCTTATTGTAGCCTGTCTATTTATTTTTATTGCTGCATGGATTGATAAAGGATTGGGAATGATTGCTGGTGGATTTACGCCTTCACCTTTAGGGGAAATAGTTGAATATGTCCCTACTGCTCTTGAACTTGGAGTGAGTTTCGGGATATATGCAACGGGATTTTTTATCCTGACCATATTATATAAAGTTGCAATTGATATAAAGCTGGAAGTTGAGAAATAAATAAAGAATGTCCGAAAGTATTTTTTTGTTACTGTATTGTAGTATGAAAATAAGGGACAATATGTTCTTTGTAAATTATAATGTATAGATACCTTGCGTATGTATGAAGCTTGTTTTTCAAATACAACTTTCCGTTGTTTTTTTATTAAATATCTTGACACAATGTAAACTCTGAGATATATGTCTTTTTTTATATAAAAAAGAAATTTATGGAGGTTTAAAATGGGTTATAGTGTTACTGTTAATGAAGAGAAATGTGTCGGCTGTGGCGAATGTGTAGATATTTGTCCGGTAGAAGTTTACGAAATGCAAGACGGCAAATCTGAACCAGTTGAGCAGGAAAGCTGTTTGGGTTGTGAGTCTTGTGTTGAAGTTTGTGAGGCTGATGCTATTCAGGTCGAAGAGATGTAATTTTTTTTGCTCAGCTTTATTCGGAGCTGAGCAAAAATTTGTTCCTTTCAAATTTTTTGTTTCCTCTCCTTGCATTTTTTCTTTTTTTATGAAAAACAACTTAATTTTTTGCGTGTTTATAGGAAGATAAGGAGATTAAGGGCATGCCCCTTCATTTTGAAGAATATTTTGTCGAATACGAAAAGCTGGTTGTTGGCGTAGATGCTGTTTTTTCTCGGGTCGCCGGACAATTTTCAAGTGAAGTAGTTTGTAAGTCCGGTTGTTCTTCTTGTTGTCATGCCGTGTTTGATTTGTTTTTAATTGAAGCGTTGTATTTAAATCATAAGTTTTTGCAGTTGCCCGAGTTTAAGCGAAATGAGATTTTGAAACGAGCCGATTTTGCTGACAGGCAAGCTTATAAAATTAAGCGGGAGATGGGAAAAAAGGCGAGTAGTGGTACGAGTGAAGATATGCTTTTGCAAAAGGCAGCCGAGATTCGTATTCGTTGTCCGCTTTTGGATGATAGTGATTGTTGTGTTTTGTATGATTGTCGTCCTATTACTTGTCGATTGTACGGGATTCCGGTGAATATTTCCGGAGTCAGTCATACTTGCGGTTTGTCGAGATTTCAGACCGGAGGAGCGTATCCGACCGTTCATTTGGAAAAAATTCAAGGGCGATTGGAGCAAATCAGTTCGGCTTTAGCGGAAGATATCGGGAGTCGTTATAGTGAATTGGGGCAAGTGCTTGTTCCTGTTTCCGCTGCTTTACTTACGGAATATACGGCTGAATATCTTGGCATAGCGGAACCGCAAAATAAGGACGAATAGAAAATCATGGAAGATTTGACGGAAAAGGCAAGTGAAAGGAAACGACAAATTTACGAAGCTCTTTCTCCCCGGCGGAAAAAATTTATTGATCGAGTCGGCTATGATAAATGGGAGCCTTTTCAGGAACCGAAGCACCCGATTGAAATTCGTATGGATGCGACAAAACGGACAACAAAAGATTTGTTGCGGGATTTTTTGTATCAATCAAGAGAGAAAAAATATAGCAACGCTTATGGTCAAGGTGCTTTTGAATTTGCAATGGGTATGGTTAATAAAGACGATAAATTCCTTGCTATGTTCGATTTTGCTTTGTGGTATAATGAACAGCTGAAAAAAGTTGGATTGGATATAGAAGCGTATTGGCACGGATAGAGTGTTATATATAATTATATAGAGGAAAAAATGGAACAAAAATTTGATAAAAAAGCATGGATTGCGGAGTTGGAAGAAAAACATAAAAAAGATCCCAAAGACGCACAGGTTTTGTATAATTTAGGCAATGCTTTACTCGGAAAAAGGGATTTTGATGGGGCGAAAGAGCGATTTTTGGCGGCAGTTCGTCTTGAGCCTGAGCTTGCGGAAGGATATGTGCAGCTTGGCGGGATTGCTATGCAACAGGGCGATTTGGATACCTGCTTGGCTTATAATCAGACGGCTTCAAAGATTCGTCCTCGTTTTGCAGTTCCGCACAGTAATATTGGTTTTGTCCATTTACAAAGACACGATTACGATAAAGCTGGAGCGGCGTTTCGTAAGGCAATTTCGTTTGATCCGCAATTTATTCAGGCACATTCTTCGCTTGGAGATACCTATTTTGCTCAAAATGATCTTGTGGAAGCGGAAAAAGAATATAAAAAAGCAATCGAGCTTGAGCCGCATTTTGGTCCTGCTTATAACGGGTTGGGGCTGATTGCCTTGGAAAAAAAAGATAACGCTCAAGCAAAAAAAATGTTTCAAAAAGCAGAAGAAATGGGTTTTGAAGTACATGAACAGATAAAAGCTGAATTGAAAAGTCTTGGTCTTGATTGATTTTACTTTTTTGATTTTTGTTTATCAGAGCTGTTTTTTCTAGTTTTCGCCTGCACTCTAAGTAAGTTAGAGTAGAAAAAATTACAAAAATGGGTTGACAAGAATTTTTTTTTGGTAGATTATTTATGTAAGTATGCATGCGGTTTACTTTTTATAGAAATCGTAATGTTGAGTGTTGGTTTTTAAGAGATGATAATAAACACCGTGCCTATTGGAGGTGGGTGTTGTTTTATAACGGTTTAACTTCAAGGGGGATTTATAATGGCAAAACATCCAACTCCTTTACTTGATCAGTTGGAGAACGGGCCATGGCCAAGTTTTGTGACGGACATAAAGGAAGAAGCAGAACGGCGTAGCAAAAACGAGAAAAATGTTCCGTATCAGGTCGCACAAGATATTTGTGATGATTTGCTTGGTATTTTGGAGCTTTCGTACAAAGACGGCACAACTCACTGGAAACACGGCGGTATTGTTGGTGTTTTTGGTTATGGTGGTGGTGTTATTGGTCGTTATTGCGATCAGCCGGAAAAGTTTCCTGGTGTTGCACATTTTCATACTATGCGTGTGAACCAGCCTGCTGGAAAATTTTATACGACCAAGTTTTTGCGTGATATTTGTGACTTGTGGGAAATGCGTGGTTCCGGTTTGACTAATATGCACGGTGCAACAGGTGATATTGTTTTACTTGGAACAACAACTCCGCAGCTCGAAGAAATTTTTTACGAATTGACTCATAAACTTGATAATGACTTGGGTGGTTCCGGTTCCAACTTAAGAACTCCAGCAACTTGTCTTGGTGCTTCGCGTTGTGAATGGGCATGTTATGATACGCAAGAACTGTGTTATCAGCTGACTATGGAATATCAAGACGAATTGCACCGTCCGGCATTTCCGTATAAGTTTAAATTTAAATTTGACGGTTGTCCTCATGGTTGCGTTGCTTCTATCGCTCGTTCCGATATGTCTTTTATAGGAACGTGGAGAGATGAAATTCGCATTGATCAGGAAGCTGTTGCCGCTTATGTCGGAGGAGAATTGAAGCCGAACGGCGGTGCTCATGCCGGTCGTGATTGGGGGCCTTTCGATATTCAAAAAGAAGTTTTGGATCTTTGTCCTACTCAATGTATTAGTCTTGAAAATGGCAAATTGATTATCGACAATAAAGAATGTACTCGTTGTATGCATTGTATTTCCGTTATGCCTCGTGCGTTGCGTATTGGAAACGACCGTGGACTTTCTATTTTGGTCGGTGCGAAAGCTCCTATTCTTGACGGTGCTCAGATGGGTTCTTTGCTTGTACCGTTTGTTAAAGTCGAAGAGCCGTTTGATGAAATTAAAGAATATGTTGAAAATATTTGGGATTGGTGGATGGAAGAAGGAAAAAACCGTGAACGCTTGGGTGAATTGATTAAGCGTCAAGGTCTTAATAAGTGTATTGAAGCTGTTGGCTTGAAACCGCTTCCGCAACATGTACAAGAACCTCGTCATAACCCGTATATCTTCTGGAAAGAAGAAGATGTTAAGGGCGGATGGGATCGTAGCATTGTTGAATTCCGTAAAAATCACCAGAGATAAGGGGAAAAATCATGGCATTTATTTCATCAGGATATAATCCAGAAAAGCCGATGGAAAATCGGATTACCGATATCGGTCCTCAACATTACAGTAAGTTTTTGCCGCCTGTTATTGCTAAAAATAAAGGTAAATGGTTGTGGCATGAAATTATCGAACCTGGCATTTTGCAACATCGAGCCGAAAGTGGCGATGATGTTTTTACCGTTCGTTGCGGTGCGGCTCGTTTGATGTCTGTCGGTATGATTCGTGAAATTTGCGATATCGCGGATAAATATTGTAATGGTCATTTACGTTTTACAACCAGAAATAATGTTGAATTTATGGTTGAGACGCTTGATGAAGCAAAAAAATTGAAAGCGTATTTGAATTCTTTGAAAATGAGTGGCGGTAGCTATAAATTTCCTGTTGGCGGAACTGGTGCCGGTATTACCAATATCGTTCATACTCAGGGTTGGATACACTGTCATACTCCAGCTACAGATGCTTCTGGTACGGTTAAGGTTGTTCTTGACGAGCTTTTTGAAGAATTTCAGGAAATGCGTATGCCTGCTCAGGTTCGTATTTCTATGGCTTGTTGTTTGAATATGTGTGGTGCCGTTCACTGTTCTGACATTGCTATCTTGGGTTATCACCGGAAACCGCCGATTATCGACCACGAATGGTTGGATAATTTGTGTGAAATTCCATTGGCTGTTGCTGCCTGTCCTGTCGGTGCTATTCGTCCGACTAAAAAGGAAATCACAACAGAAGCCGGAGAAACCAAGACGGTTAAAACTGTTGCCGTCAATAATGAACGGTGTATGTTCTGCGGTAACTGCTACACAATGTGTCCTTCTATGCCGCTTTCTGACCAAGATGGCGACGGTTTGGTTATTATGGCAGGAGGAAAGGTTTCTAACAGAATCAGCAATCCGAAGTTTTCCAAAGTTGTTGTGGCTTTTATTCCGAATGAGCCGCCGCGTTGGCCTTCTCTTGCAAAAGTTATTCGTCAGATTGTTGATGCCTATTCTGCTGGAGCTCATAAATATGAACGTCTTGGAGATTGGGCAGAGCGTATCGGTTGGGAGCGTTTTTTCGAAAAATGCGGTTTGGAATTCTCTGAACATATGATTGACGATTTCAGAGATCCCGCCTACTATACGTGGCGTCATACGACGAACTTTAAGTTTTAATTTAATTGGGGCGGTAATTCGCCCCACAAACAAGTGAGGTTGCATACATGGCTGATCATAAACAAGTAATCGTTGAATTTATGGAATCTAAGGCAAAAAGTAAAAGTAAGTTTTATTTTAATGATTTGTCGGGACTTTTCCCTGAAGAAAAACCGCGTGAAGTGAAAAAGATTATTAATCAATTAGTTTCTGACGGAGTACTTGAGTATTGGTCAAGCGGAAGCACTACCATGTATGGATTGGCTGGTTCTGGTAAACAGGCTCATACTGAAGGCGAAGATTAGTTCTTTGTGCATTTTTTTTGTGAGTAAAAATGCTGATAAGCTGCCACGGCTGTTTGTTGCAGGTCTGGGGGGTAGTTCAGGAAAAACATTTATCTCACTTGGTTTATGTTCGATTTTTGCCCAAAACGGTCTAAAAGTTCAACCGTATAAAAAGGGTCCAGATTATATTGATGCAAATTGGCTGAGTAATGCAGCTGGTTTGGCAGCAATAAATTTGGATCCTTTTCTTTTTCCGGCAAAAGACATCTTGCCGCTTTTTGTTCAACATATGCAAGGTAAAAACCTTGGGCTTATTGAAGGCAACCGAGGTTTGTTTGATGGTATGGACATTGAGGGGAGTTGTTCGAGTGCGGAAATTGCCCGAATGCTACAAGCTCCTGTTGTTTTGGTTGTTGATTGTACGAAAGTAACCCGAACCGTCGCGGCTATGGTGCTTGGTTGTCGGCAATTTGAACCGGATTTGAATTTGGCAGGAGTTATTTTAAATCGTACAGCTGGAGAACGGCATCGACAAATTTTGCGAAATTGTATTGAACGCTATACTGATGTTCCCGTTTTGGGAACTTTGCCTAAAAAAAGTAAAAATCCTATTCCTGAGCGATATATGGGACTTGTTTCTAATCGGGAACAAGTCGATAATGAGAAGATTTTTTTGAGTTTGGCAGAAATGCTGAAAGATAATGTTGATATTGACGCTGTACAGCAAATTGCTTTTTCTGCTCCTCCGTTGTCGATTGATTGGTCTCAGTATTCGGTTAAAAAATCAGATGAAGTCTCAAATTTTTCTCAAGATAAAAAAACGGAAAAAAACGAGGCGGCGAATAAAAATTTCATTCAGCAAAATTTTTCTGCAAAAGTTCGGATTGGCGTTGCAAGCGACAAGGCATTTTGTTTTTATTATCAAGATAATTTACTTGCTTTGGAAACTGCCGGAGCGGAGCTGGTTTCGGTTTCGCTTTTGGATACGAAGCCTTGGCAGGAAATTGATGGTCTGTATTTGGGAGGCGGTTTTCCGGAAATATTGGCGGCACAATTGGAGGAAAATGTACAAATACGGCAAGGAGTAAAAGAGCTTGCCGAAAAGGGTCTGCCGATTTATGCCGAATGCGGCGGTTTGATATATCTCGGTGAAAATATCGTTTCACAGGGAAAAACATATATAATGTCAGGGGTTTTGCCACTTTGTACGACTTTGCATGCAAGACCACAGGGGCATGGTTATGTTCAGGTGCGAGTCAGTAGTCTCAATCCTTATTTTTCGGTTGGACAGGAAATAAACGGACACGAATTTCATTATTCAAGTTGTGAAATCGTTGGAGTAAAAGATTTATCGCAAACAGCTACTCAATTTACCTACGGTTTTGAAATGCTTCGAGGCACAGGAATCAGTAATAAGTTTGACGGTTTGGTTTATAAAAATGTTTTTGCTGCTTATACGCATTTGCACGTTTTGGGGATTCCGTGCTGGGCAGATAATTTTGTTCGTGCGGCACGAATTTTTCATCAAAATCCAGTTTCTTGTTCAGATATTCGTTTGGAAAATTGACTTAAATTTGCAAGCGTTTCGGTGTTTACAAAGATTTTCCGAAACACTTGCGAATTTTTAGTTTATTAAAAGCTAAAGGTTAGGCTAAATAATCGCCGCGGTTGATTTTTATTTTTTCCGTTTCTGCCAAGACCTCGATTTCGTTTAGTACATCATGTAGAATTGTATGTGTTTCGGGAGTAACATCCGCCTTGGTCTGCTTGAGGTCAGAGGCGAGAGCCTGAAAGGAAGAATAAATGTCTCGCAGGGATTTTTGCGGTGAATCGAGCTGACCTGCATAATTTTCCCATTGGTTTAAAAGGTTATCGAGTCGGTTCATAAGTTGGGCCTCTGCATTGGGTTGGAGGAGCATTCCTGCCGGTGTAAGTCGGTTGACCAAAGGAACTTGAATTTGTCCGTTGGTTGTTTCCGTTTTAGATTGCTCCCCGAGCTTTTCATTCAACAGATTGGCAAAAAGGTTGTTGTCTTTTATAGATGATTTTTGTTTTGCCTCTTGTTGGTGTTGTAAAGCTGTAAGTTGTTCGTTTTGTATTTTCATAATTCCTCCGCTTTTCTTTGGATTATAGCAATTTGTTTGCCAAAAAATGGATTGTAATATCTTGTTTTTATTGAGTTTATTTTTTGAAGTTTAAAATTGTATTTTGTATCGCTAGGAAAAATTTTCCGTTTTGGTTGGTAATATGAAAAAAGGAACGCCTTTTGATTTTGCAGCTACAGTGCTTGCTTTGCAAGCAGGACAGGTCGTTATGTATCCCACGGAAACTTTTTATGCCCTTGGGGCTGTTTGCAGTAATGAGATCGCGGTACGGCGGATTGTAGCCATAAAAAACCGTCCGCTTGATAAACCGTTTCCGCTTATCGCAGGCAGTTTGGAACAGGTGCGGGAATTTGCCGAACTTAGAGGAATGGCGGAGTTGCTTGCCAAGCGGTTTTGGCCGGGACCGCTTTCAATTTTGCTTCCTTGCAAGAAACCGTTTTTTCCCGTTTTTTGTGATGAGAGTGGTTTTATTGCCGTGCGTGTCAGTTCGCATCCCGTAGCTCGGAATTTGTGTTTGCAAACTCAAAATCTGCTTGTTGCGACCAGCGCAAATTTTGCCGGTAAAATGCCTGCTTGTCGTTTAGCAGATTGTGATATGGATTTGCTTGCGGTACTTGACGGCTATCTTGTGCAAGAGCCGTTTCCTTCCGGTGAAAAGCCGTCAACTCTGGTACGAATTGACGGAGAGCAAATTGTTATTTTACGAGAAGGAGCAATTCCGGCACAAATGTTTTTTTCGTGATGACGGATTTTTGGAGTATAAAATTATATTTTAGAAAATGCATACAAAATGAAGTTTAAAAAATTGAACTGTTAAGATAAGAAAAAATATTTTTTATTTTTATTATGAATAATTTCAAGATGTTATAAAAATATTTCCGGATCGTATTTTGCTACATAATATATAATGTAATGCTTCCTCCTTTTGTAAAAGCCGGTTTGCGTGATTTGGGCGTAAACCGGCTTTTGTTTGTGGGAGTGTGTTTGTTGTTGAAAAAATTTTATTTGATTGCTTTTTGAAACGAAAATTGTATCAAAAAAGAAAAGAAAGAAGTTTAAAAAATTGAACAGTTCAGTTTTTTTGTTTTATTTTTTAGACCGAAAAATAAAAACTTGAAAAATCTTGTGTAGCGTGATTTTTATCATAAAAACGAACTGTTTTGGTGAAAGTGAAAAAGTGAGAAAAAATGGGAATTGTTTGTTCAAATTGCGGAAGTTCTTTGAATATGTATAAAAGCCCCGTGCCTACGGTTGATATTTTGATTGTGTACGAACAAGGCATTGTGTTGATTGAGCGGAAAAATCCACCGTTTGGCTGGGCGTTACCGGGCGGTTTTGTGGATTATGGAGAAAGCGTTGAGCAGGCGGCGGTTCGGGAAGCTAAAGAAGAAACAGGGCTTGTCGTAGAGCTGGTTTCACTTCTTGGTGTGTATTCGGACCCGGCACGAGACAGTCGTCAACATACGATTAGTACGGTTTTTGTTGCCTGTCCTCATAATCCGCAAATTTTGCCTCAAAGCGGCGATGATGCACGGCAAGCTCGAATTTTTTCGTTTGACAACTTTCCTGAGTCGCTTGCTTTTGACCATGGAAAAATGGTGCAAGATTATTTGGCAAGGCTGTAAAACTATGTAGTTTTACCAAAAATCGGTCGTCTTTTGTCTGATATTTTGGGAAGATGACTTTTGAAAAATGTCCTGTTAAAAAATGATGTTTGTTTTGGTCTTGGAATTGATTTTTGGAGGAAAAACGGCGTGAAAAAAAGAAAAATTGCGGTGTTGGGAGCCGGAAGTTGGGGCACGGCACTTGCGTCTGTGCTGGCTTATAACGGTCATGATGTTCGTCTTTGGGCGAGACGGCAGGAACTTGCCGATGAAATTACTGCCACAGCCTGTAATAGCAGATTTTTGCCGAATATTTCCCTGCCGCCTTTTTTGTGTACGGCTGATATTTTGAGGGCGTGCAATGAGGCTGAATTTTTTGTATTGGCTGTTCCTTGTCAATCTTTACGGAAATTTTTGGAGGAAAATATACGGATTTTTCCGCCTTGTCCTGTTTTTATTTGTGCAAGTAAAGGTGTTGAGGTCAGCACTCTTGAACCGATGTCACAAGTCGTGCGGCATTCTTTGGGAAAATTGCAACCGATTTATACCGTGCTGTCCGGACCGTCTTTTGCTCTTGATGTCAGTCGCCATTTGCCTACGGCTGTTAGTTTGGGCTGCGATGATGAGCGTATCGGCAGTGAAATACAGCGTATTTTTTCTTCGGATTTTTTTCGGGTTTATGTTAATACTGATGTGCAGGGTGTAGAATTGGGCGGAGCGTTGAAAAATATTATGGCGATTGCCGCCGGAATGAGCGATGGTCTTAATTTTGGGGCGAGTGCTCGTTCGGCACTTATTACTCGAGGACTGACGGAAATTGCCCGTTTCGGTATAGCTTTTCGGGCAAAACGGGATACATTTATGGGGCTTTCCGGTATGGGGGATTTAGTTTTGACCTGTACGAGCGATATTAGCCGCAACCGTCAAGTTGGCTTGCAGTTGGGGCAAGGCAAGAAAATAGAGCAAATTCTCAAAGAAATGAAAATGGTTGCCGAGGGTGTAAAAACAACACAGGCTGTTTATCTGCTCGCTCGTGAATATGGAATTGATTTGCCGATTACCCGACAGGTGTATGAAATTTTGTATCAAAATAAAGACCCTCGTGTGGCGTTGGCGGAGCTGATGCAACGAAGTCTCAAGCCGGAATAAAAATGTCTAAAGTTTGGATTTTTTATCCGCCTCTTTCCAAAATGTCTGGCGGTATGGTTGTTCTTTTACAAATCGCTTATCAGTTACAAGAACTTGGTTGTCTTGCCGGTGTTGTTGTTTGGGAAAAAATTGATTTGTGTGATTTGCCCATTTTTGAGCGTTCGCAAGCTATAATTCGTTCCGAAGATATTTTGCTTGTTCCTGATGGCTGGCCGAATGCCATTAGTCTCGGCATGCAGGCAGGTTGTCGTGTTTTTGTTTATTGTCAAAATTGGGCGTATTTGTTTCATGGCTTGCCGCCCGCTGTTTGCTGGCGTGATTTGCCGGTTGAGTGGGTGGCGGTTTCCGATCCGGTTGCTTGGTATATGGAGCAGGTGTTGGGAAAAAAGCCTGTTATTATTCGTCCGGCGATTGATACCGAAATGTTTTATCCGCCGTCTTCTTTATCCGAAAAGCCGATTCGTGTCGCTTTTATGCCTCGAAAAAATAAAGCTCTTGCCGAGCAGATTATGCGGATTTTTGCGGAGCGAAATCCACATTTGTCGCTTGAATGGGTTGCTATTGAAAAACTTGATCGTAACGGTGTCGCTCAAAAATTACGCAGTTCGCATATTTTTTTGGTTAGCGGATTTCCTGAAGGTTGTCCTCTTCCGCCGCTTGAAGCGATGGCGAGCGGTTGTTTTTGTGTCGGATTTACAGGTTTTGGCGGACTTGATTATATGCGGCAAATTGCCGGTGATTGGCAGCCGCATGCGTACACGCTTCGCTCAGTTCCTTGGGGTGGAAACGGTTGGTGGACGGCGGATGGTGATGTTTTGGGAGCAGCGTTGGCACTTGAAAATGCGGTGGCGGCGTGTCGGGAAAAAATGCCTGTTTTTGCAGCTCAACCGATGCTTAAGCAGTATTCTTTTCTAGCCCAAAAACAGGAAATCAAAAATTGGTTGGCAGGGCTGTAAATTGAAGGCGAAAAATTGCCGATATGCCAAATTTCGCTCGCCCGATTTGCGGGTTTTGTTGGTTTTTAGCCGCCAATATTTACTTCCCGACCTAGTTTTGGGGTGTCAAAAAGCAGGTTTTTTTACGCGGACACTTTTGCTTGGCGAGATTGCGGACGAAGCCGAATTGATTTTACGTTTGTCTGAAACGGTTGCCGATTTTCGTCCCGATTTTATTTTAACTCTCAATAATCTTGGTTTCGATCGCGAAGGGCTGGTTTTGAATTTTTTTACACAGGCTGAAATTCCCGTCCTATCTTGGTTCGTTGATAATCCATTTTTATTTTTGCCTGAATATCAGGGGCTTTCGTCATCGTATCTGGTTTTTGCTCTTTGGGATGCGGATTATGTCTCTTTGCTGCAAAAAGATTATTTTTCTTTTTATTTACCTTTAGGTGGAAATTTGAGCCGTTTACAACCGATTGCGACGGATTTTGCTCGTCAAGTCGGATTCGTCGGAAATTCAATGCAAAGTGCTGTTAAAAATGCCGAAAAAAATTTGTCTGTAGATTTGCCTGCTGATTTTTATGAAGCTGTATGGGCTTTTACTGCAAGCAGTCAGCGAAGTGTTGGTGAATTTTTATGTGCCGGATTTCCTGAACTTTTTGTTAAGAGACAGACTCTTGGGAAAAAACAGGCGGCGTTTGACGGACTTTTTTATTGGCTTGCTACGCAAAAATATCGTACGGCGTGTGTTCGTTCGCTTTTACCTTTTTTCCCGACTGTTGCAGGAGATGTATTTTGGCGAGATATTTTTGAGGGTGAAAAAACTTGGCAATATCATGTACCGCTCGGTTATTATGATGATTTGTTCGGTTTTTATGCCGCTACGGCGTGCAATCTTAATACCGGCAGTATGCAGATGAAAGGAGCGGTGAATCAGCGAGTTTTTGATGTACCGCTTGCGGGGTCTTTTCTTTTGACCGACAGGCGGGAGCAGCTTTTGGAGCTTTTTGAGGAAGGTTCGGAAGTCGTATGCTATTCGGATCCGGAAGAGATAGCGGATTTGGTGCGATTTTATCTTGTCCGTCCCGAACTCCGTCGTAAAATATGTGAAAAAGCCAGAAAGCGTATTTTGCAAAAACACGGTTATCAGCATCGTTTGCAGCGAGCGGCAGCGGTTTTACGGGAGCGGTTTTGTGGATAGACTGGCAACGGTAATTTTGCATTACGGCGAGCCGAAGTTGACTCAAAAAGTATGTTCTCAGTTGGCTGGCAAAAGCGATGTTTTTGTTTTTGATAATCACGCACCGCAGGCATTTGCGGGGGCGTGGAAACGAGCTGATGAAAATCTGTATTGGGCAGGAGCGTTGGCATTTTGTTTGGCGGAAATGCAAAAACAGGGATTTTCCCATCTTTGGTTTTTAAATAATGATATTCGTTTTGTTGAACCGCAGGATTTATTTTCCCGTCTTAAATCTCGTTATGCGTGGATTGAGCGGCAGGTAGGAAAAATCGGCTTATATTCTCCATCGATAACTCGCAATCCCTATCATTTACAAATGACCTGTTTGCCGCAAGCACAATTTTCCAAAACGGCATATATTGACGGTATCGCTCCGCTTATTGATTTGCGGTGTTGGCAGGAAATCGGATTGGATTTTGTCGATAATGTGTACGGTTATGGCGTTGATATTTGGTTTTCCCATCAAGCGGCTCGTGCCGGTTGGGGCGTTGTGGTTGATCATCGTCTTGTTATTCGGCATTCGTATCACAGTACCGCCAAAAGTGTGGACGGATTTTTACAGTGTGCTGCTTGTGCCGAACAGACATATTTGAGCAAGCGGTTTGGGGAAAATTATGCGGAAAAAATCTGTTCGCTTGCTGCTCAAGTGGAAATTTTTTGATTGGTTGTAAATGCTGTTTGTGATTTTTTATTTTCGGTAAAAAAATCGGAGTGAAAATGGAAAAAGTCTCAATTATTATTCCTGTATATAACCAATGGGAGCTGACGAAAAATTGTTTGCGTTCTTTGCAGGTACAAACGCCGAGTGGTGCTGCGGAAGTGATTGTTGTAGATAACGGTTCAAGTGATGCCACATTTCCTTCCTGTTCCGAATTCGGACAGTCGCTTTTTGGAGACGGATTTCGTTTTTTTCGTTTTGAGGAAAACAGAAATTTTGCTCCGGCATGTAATTTTGGAGCAGGGCAAGCAAAAACCGATTTTTTGTTTTTTTTAAATAACGATACGATTTTACAGCCGAATTGGCTTCCACCGTTGCTTGCTGCTTTTGAGAAAAATTCAAAATTGGGGGCAGTCGGTCCGCTTTTGACTTACGAAGACGGAAGGGTGCAACATTTGGGTGTGGGGTTTTCACCGAGCCGTAGTGTTTTGCATTTGTATCATCAGTTCCCAAAAACACACCGTCTGGTATCAAAAAAACGGAATTTGCAGGCAATTACCGCGGCGGCGATGCTGATTCCGAAGACGGTTTTTGAGCAGGCGGGTAGATTTTTTGAGGAATATAAGAACGGATTTGAGGACCTTGATTTGTGTGCCTCAATTAGGAGGCTCGGATTGCAACTGAGCTGTGAAACAAAATCGGAAATCGTGCATTTAACCAGCAAAAGCGAGGGGCGATTTGCCGCCGATAGGGAAAATGCCGCTTTGTTTACATCTCGGTGCGGGAATGATTTTTTCCCTGATGAACATATTTTTGCACGGGAAGACGGATTTTCGCTTTATTTTAATGCTGCTTTTCAGCCACAGTATGTTTGTAAATCTTTTTTTAAAGGAAATGAGTTGGGCGAAATTTTATCGCGGGTGCAAAACGAGCCGTTTTGGGAACAGGGTTACGAACTTTTGGCAGAGCATTTTCGGCAACAAAAAATGTGGCAGGAAGTTTTGGATATTTTACTTGTTCAAATAGAATTTTTTTATTCCAAAGAATTGCTGGTCGAAATTTTAAAAATGGCGACCAAATTGGGACGCAAGGATTTACTTGCTTCGTTTAGTAAATATCTTACAGATTTTGAAGAACTTACTCATTTTTCTTTTCAAAAATATGTCCGAACGTTTGAATATGCTCGTCAAACGGAAGATGAGATTTTGCTTGTCGCCTGTGAAGATTGGGCAGAAAATCATTAGTTTTTGTTTATTTGGAGGAAAAAATAGGTCTTTGAATTTTTACTTGCCAGTCGGTTTATTTTTGCTTACTGTCCTTTTTCTGCAAATTTGGAGGTTAAAAATGAAAAAAGAAATACACCCAAGCGTTAGCAAGATTATGGTTCGCTGTGCATGTGGTTTTGAAATGGAAAGCGAGTCCGCAAAAAATCAGGACATTCATGTGGAAGTGTGTTCACATTGTCATCCTTTTTTTACAGGCGAGCAGCGGTTTGTTGACTCCGCTGGTCGTATCGACCGTTTTCGGAAAAAATACGCAAGTTTTTCTTCGAATAAATAAATTTTCGGATAATTACCATATACTGTACGAGAGGGAGTTTCGCTCCCTTTTGTTGTTTTGGTTTGTTTGGCTTTTTAAATACCTAAAAAATTTTGTAAAAAGGAAAAAATATGCTTGTAAAACTGAAAAGGTTGGAAGAAAAATTTCATGACCTTGAAATAGACCTTGCTTCGCCTGAAGTGTACGGCGATCAAGAACGATACACGCAACTTGCTCGGCAACATGCCGAGTTGCAAGATGTGATGAGTATTTTTCAGGAGTACAAAGCTGTTTTGCAAAATTTGGAAGAAAGTCGCCAACTCGAACATGATTCCGATGCGGAAATTCGGGAAATGGCAAAATCCGAAATTGCTTTGCTTGAAGAAAAAAAAGAGGTTTTGGAAAAAGATATACAAATCGCTCTTTTGCCCAAAGATCCGCTGGATGGAAAAAATATTATTCTTGAAATCCGTGCAGGAACAGGGGGCGACGAGGCGGCACTTTTTGCAATGGATTTATTCCGTATGTATTCTCGTTTTGCGGAATCGCAAGGCTGGCGGGTCGAAATACTCAGTTCAAATGAAACGGGCGGCGGAGGATATAAAGAAATTATCGCTCTTATTTCTGGTTCCAAAGTATACAGTTTTTTGAAGTACGAGTCGGGAGCTCACCGCGTACAACGTGTTCCAGCAACGGAAAGTCAGGGGCGGATTCATACTTCTGCCGTAACCGTGGCGATTTTGCCGGAAGCCGAAGAAGTCGATTTGCACATTGATCCTGCGGATTTGCGGATAGATGTTTTTCGTTCTTCCGGTCCTGGTGGACAAAGTGTCAATACAACCGATTCTGCAGTACGAATTACTTATATTCCGACCGGTTTGGTCGTTACCTGCCAAGACGAAAAATCTCAACATAAAAATAAAGCCAAGGCGTTGAAGGTTTTGAGTTCTCGACTTTTACAGGAGCAGCAGGCTTTGCAGCAGGAGGAAAATGCCGCAAACCGTCGTGCTCAGGTCGGAAGCGGCGACCGTTCCGAACGCATTCGTACTTATAATTATCCCCAGAGTCGGGTTACCGACCACCGTATCAATTTGACATTATATAGCCTTGATGCCGTTATGCAGGGAGAACTGAGTGAGATTTTAAACGCTCTTATTCAGCATTATCGTACTGAGGCTTTGCAGAGCAGTGGAGACCTCTATTAGTTCGGTTTGCCGGGCGATTGGAGAGGCAACTCATTTTTTGCAGGATTGTAAAATCGCTTCTCCTCGGCTTACCGCCGAAGTTTTGCTTGCTTTTGTTTTGCAAAAAGACAGGACTTGGCTTGTTATTCATTCCGATTTCCAACTTGAAAATCATCAGCTTGTTACTTTCCAAGATTTACTTGACCGTTGTGCCAAGCACGAACCTGTAGCATATTTGGTCGGAGAAAAAGAGTTTTTCTCTCGTTCGTTTGCGGTTTGTCCGTCCGTTTTGATTCCTCGCCCCGAAACAGAAGAGTTGGTAGAACTAATTTTGACAGAATTTTCTTGTAATATGCAGATTAGGTTTTTGGACATCGGAACGGGAAGCGGAGCTATTGCGGTTACACTGGCGGCAGAACTGCCTAAAAGTTTTACTGTCGCTTTGGATATTTGTCCGCAGGCGTTGGCGGTTGCCGCCAAAAATGCAAGGAAAAACGGCGTAGCGGGAAGATTATCTTTTTGTCGGGCAACGCTTTTTTCCCTTCCTTTTGTTGCAGATTCGTTTGATTGTATTGTCAGCAATCCGCCGTATATTTCGCAGGCGGAATTTGTAGGGCTTGAGCCGACGGTGGCGGAATTTGAACCGCATCTTGCGTTGGTTTCCGGTCAAAGCGGTCTTGAATGTTATGAGGTTTTGAGCCGCGAGGCATTTGGTATTTTGCGGCGTGGTGGAATCTTTTTTGCCGAAATCGGTTGGCAGCAAAAAAATGCTATTTTGGAAATTTTTTCGCATTGGCAAAAAGTTGAAGTGTTGGCGGATTTAGCCGGAAAAGATAGGTTTCTTCTTGCTCGAAAATAGTTTGATTTGTGTTGTTTTTAAACAAGACTGTTTTTAAAAAACAATACATAAATCTTGTTTTTTATTTCGCTTTTTCTTGTTAAAATAAAGGAAATCCTTATATTTTGTGGGGATTTCCTTTTTTCTTTTTTATACTTTTTCTGGCATACAATATGCTTTTTTCTTGCAAAATTTGGAGAGAAGTATGCAAAAACAAACAACAATCAAAAAAGAAATCATTTGTTCGGGTGTCGGTCTTCATAGCGGTAAAAATGTTAATATTACACTTGTGCCGCAGCCTGCCAATAGTGGTGTACGGTTTGAGATGTTGGAGAGTGGACGACGGCATATTTTGGAGCTTGATCCAAAACGGGTTGTCAGCACAGGGCTTGCTACGACACTTGGCGATGGGATTTGTTGTGTTTCTACGATTGAGCATTTGTTGGCGACTTTGCAGGGCTTACAGATTGATAATGTGCTTATTCGGGTTGAAGGACGGGAAGTACCGATTATGGACGGTAGTGCCGCACAATTTGTGTCTTTAATTCGTTCTGTCGGTCTTGAAGAATTAGATGCTGAACGACATATGCTTCGTATTCGGCAGACTGTTCGTTTTGAAAAAGACGGCAAATATATTGAAGCGAAACCGTATAACGGTTTTCGGGTTGAATTTACTATTAATTTCGATCATGAACTGATTGGTACACAAACATATTCTTTTGAACTTAATCCTTTTTCCTTTGCCAGAGAAATCGCTCCTGCTCGGACATTCGGTTTTTTGAGCGATGTGTCTTTGTTGCAGAAGAAAGGTCTTGCTCTTGGCGGTTCGCTTGAAAATGTTGTGGTGCTTGATGGTAGCGGAATTGTTAATCCTGAAGGATTACGTTTTCCAAATGAGCTTGTGCGTCATAAAATTCTTGATTTTATCGGCGATATGGCAATGATAGGCTTGCCGTTACAGGGAGATTTTTCCGTTTATTGTTCCGGTCATGGCGTAAACAATGAATTTTTACGCTTTTTGCAGTTCAATCGGCAGAAATATTTACAGGACATTGTTCCGCCGGCTGTTATCGTACCCACACTTGATACTGTTTACTTGCCGGAAAGTACGGTTTGTATTTAGTTTTTGTAGACTTCGTGTTAAATTTAAAATTGAATAATTTATAGATTTTTAATTCGGAACAAGCAAATGAAACAGATTTCTCTGATAGACAAATATTTACCGAAATATACATTTAGTGAATTTCATGAAATAGTGGTAAATTGCCCGATTGAAAATGTGTACCATGTGGCGAAAGACTTTAATATGTCTAAATCGAAACTTATTATTCTGCTATGTAAAATCAGAGGATTACCGGCAAAAAGACTTAATTTGCAAGATTTCATTACTGATATCGGATTCACGAATCTTGAAGAAAATTATCCATATGAGAACCTAATTGGTTTTTGGACAAGGGCAAAAATTGAAAAAGTTCCAGATTATGAGTCATTTTCTAATGATTCAATTTCTCCCCGGTTGAAAGCTGTCTGGAATTTTAAATTTGAAAAACTGGAAGCAGGTAAAACAAGAGTGAGTACAGAAACCAGGGTATTGTGTGTAGCGTCAGTAACCAAGTTTACATTTGGGCTATACTGGCCAATCATAAAACCGTTTAGCGGTTTAATTCGTAAAATAATGCTCAATATTATTAAAAAAGAATCTGAAGCATCGTTGTTAATGGGTTAGTTGTTTTTTTTCGGATTCGTTGCTATTGTCGATGAATTTTGTGTTATACTTTCTAGGGAAGAAGATTGAAAGTAAAAAAATGGTTGTAAAGTATTAAGTGCAGTTTTAATTTTTATTGTAGAATTTAATGATAAAATTCAATTGATAATTACATTGTTTGTTGTATGTTAAAAAAAATGATGCATTGATAATATTTATAGGATTTTCTTTGGCTTTAATTTTGTATCTACTGTTGGAGTGTTGATGGTTATTTTTATATCTTAATATAATTAAAAATATTTATTATATTGCATATTTTGATTTGTTAGAATGAAATTATGGATAAATTTTTAATTATATTTTAAAAAAATTATAATTATGGGGTTTATAGATTTATTTTTAATATACAAAATATAAAAAAATAAAATAATAATTATTTTGAATTTTGTATATTGTATTTTTTAGAATTCATTTTTATATTTATGTTTTTTTATGAATTGTTTTTTTGATTGTTTTTTCTGAATGATATTTTATAGTTGGTATTGATGTATTATTCTGCAATCTGAATTTATTATAAAGATGTATTAAGTGATAAAAAGTCTGTTTTTGATATGGAATGTTGTAATTATTTATTTACGACCTTGTGAATAGCATGGAAAAATATTTATTTAAAAATGAAAAAAAATTCAGATTTTTTGTTATTTTAAAAATATGTTTATATCATGTTGTTTATTTTTATATGGTATAAATCTGTGTTTCGAGTAATAAATAGATTGATACTGAGGTTGTTGTTGACAGTGCATAATGTTGAATTAATAGGAATATATTTTGTTTTAAAGTTTTGTAAGAATTTTAAAATAATTGTTTTTTTAGTCTAATTAACATTTGTTGTTTTATTTTTGCAAATAAAAATTTTCGCTCGGCAATGAGTATTTTTATTCGGATTAAAGGGGTTTTCTTGACTGAACGGGAAAATTTCTTTAATTTTTTTCTTTTTGTGAAGATGTTGAAGAGAGGTAATTTTGAGCGAAAACGTTGTTGCGTCAAATGAAAATCAGGTGATGAAGCAAAGGCGGGAAAAAGCCGAGTTTTTACAACAGGCAGGGCTTATTCTTTATCCGAATGATTTTAAAAAAGAAGATAAGATTGGTTCGGTTTTGGATAAATATTCGACTTGGAATACTGTGCAGTTGGAAGAAAAAGAAGCAGAAACCAAAATCGTTGTTGCCGGTCGGATTATGGCATTACGTTCTTTTGGACGCGTAGCTTTTTTTCATATGCAAGATCAAAGTGGGCAGATTCAGGTTTATGCCCAGCGCGAACTGCTCGGAAAAGAGGCGTATCAGTTTTTTAAAAAATTTGATGTCGGTGATATTGTCGGCGTGAGCGGAACACTTTTTCGTACCAAAACTGATGAATTGACCATTAAGGCGGAATCTATTCGTTTGCTTTCAAAATCCATGCGTCCCTTGCCGGAAAAATATCACGGCTTAAAAGATGTTGAAACACGGTATCGGCAACGCTATGTTGATTTAATCGTAACTCCTAAATCCCGTATGATTTTTGAGCGGCGTACTGCTATTGTGCGATTTTTACGCAATTTCTTGGATACTCGCGGTTTTATGGAAGTTGAAACGCCGATGATGCAAGCCATTCCCGGTGGAGCGGCTGCCCGTCCGTTTATCACGCATCATAATGCACTCAATATTCCTCTTTATATGCGGATTGCCCCGGAACTTTATCTTAAACGTTTGTTGGTGGGCGGTTTTGAAAAAGTATATGAAATCAATCGTAATTTTCGTAATGAGGGTGTCGATACAACGCATAATCCTGAATTTACGATGCTTGAGTTTTATTGGGCGTATGCACGGTTTCAGGATTTGATGGATTTGACCGAAGAGCTTTTTTCTTCTCTTGCCTCGGAAATTGTCGGTTCAACTTGTGTTGAATATAACGGACACCAAATCGAACTTGCCGCTCCTTGGAAACGGGTGCGGTTTCATGATTCTTTGATGGAAATTGGTGGTTTGAAAGCCGAAGATTTTGAAACACAAGAACGTGCTTTGGCGACAGCTAGGCAGTTGGGTGAAAGCGTGCCGGATGGTGAATCGCTTGGAAAAATTCAAGCTCGGCTGTTCGATGCTTTGGTTGAGCCAAAACTTATTCAGCCGCATTTCATTTATCATTATCCGACCGATATTTCGCCGCTTTCCAGAAAAAATGACGAAAATGAAAATATTACCGACCGTTTTGAGCTGTTTATTTGCGGACAGGAAATTTCAAATGCTTTTTCGGAATTGAATGACCCTGTTGACCAGCGGCAACGCTTTGAAGCTCAGGTTCGGGAGAAAATTGCCGGAGATGAAGAATCGCATAATATGGACGAAGATTATATTCGGGCACTTGAGTATGGTATGCCGCCGGCGGCAGGACAGGGTATTGGTATTGACCGCTTGGTGATGTTGCTTACGGATTCTCCTTCCATTCGGGAAGTCATTTTCTTTCCGCTTTTGCGTCCTGAAACGGCTGGAATGGAATAATGTCGTTTGAGTTTTTTGTTGCCGGTCGTTATTTACTGGCTAAACGCAAACAGGCGTTTATTTCCGTTATTTCCTTTTTGTCTATTGCTGGTGTGGGGCTTGGTGTTGCGGCGTTGATTGTTGTTTTGGGCGTGATGACCGGATTTAGTGAAAATTTGCGGGATAAAATTTTGGGAATGAATCCGCATGTGATTATTAACGCCACGCACGGTTTTATTCCTGATTATCGACTGGTGGAAAAACAGATTGCAAGATTGGACGGCATTCGTAGTGTGTCGTCTTTTTTATATACCGAAGTTATACTGAGTTCTGGCGGTCGGGTAAAAGGTTCGGCTTTGCGTGGAATTGATATTGGCAAGGCGGCAGATTTTTCTTTTTTGCAAAAATCTATAAAGCTCGGTTCTTTTGAGGGGTTGGGTGAGGCAAATTCCGTGTTGATTGGTTCGGAAATGGCTGATTTACTGGGGCTTTCGCTTGGTTCGCAGGTGCATATTTTAACACCTTCGACTTCAAAAGGTGTCGGAGGCTTTCGTCCTAAAGTGATGGCGTTTACCGTGGTCGGTATTTTTAAAACAGGAATGTTCGAATATGATGCTTCTCTTGTTTATACCTCGCTTGCAACGGCTCGAAAGGTTATTGGGCTAAAAGAAGACGCGGTCGCAGGTTTGGAAGTGCGACTTGACGATATTTACGGTGTGAAAAAGATTTTGCCGCGGTTGCGGGAAGTTTTGCCAAGAGAGCGATTTTTTATTCGCAACTGGCTTGAGATGAATGAAAATTTGTTTTCCGCCATGCAGCTTGAAAAAACGGCTATGGGCATTATTTTGACGATGATTATTTTGGTGGCATCATTTAGTATCGTTACGACTTTGGTAATGCTCGTGATGGAAAAAACAAGAGATATTGCTCTTTTGATGTCTATCGGGGCGACGGCTAAAAGTATTCGCCGTATTTTTATTCTGCAGGGAATGCTGATTGGCTTTATCGGTACGGTACTCGGTTATGTCCTTGGTTTGGGGATTGCCTTTTTGTTGCAAAAATACCGGTTTATTGAACTGCCTGCTGGTATTTATTATATGGATCATATTCCGATGAGTTTGCATACGGCGGATTTGGTTTGGATTGGTGTTTGTGCTTTGGTTTTGTGCTTTTTGGCGACCTTGTATCCGTCTCGTCAGGCGGCAAAGTTGAGTCCTGTTGAGGCTTTGCGGTATGAGTGAAGTGATGTATTCCTTGCAGCAGGTGGAAAAATCGTTTTTTACGCCGGTTGGAACCGTTCCTGTCATTCAGCCGTTTTCACTTGATATCATGGGCGGCGAAACTTATGCCGTTGTCGGTGCTTCGGGTTCCGGAAAAAGCACTTTTCTGTATATGCTTGCTTCGCTCGATAGTCCGACTCACGGTCATATTTTGTATTATGGTATGGATATGGCGGAGTGGGACGGAATGCAAAAAGCTGATTTTCGCAATCGGGAAATCGGACTGGTTTTTCAGTTTCATTATTTGTTGCCGGAATTTTCCGTATGGGAAAATGCCGCAATGCCGGGAATTATCAATGGAATGTCCATTAAAAACGCCAAGGAGCAAGCTCTTGAGTCTTTGGAACTTGTCGGTATGCAGGATTTTGCTACGAGGCGTGTGCAAACGCTTTCCGGGGGTGAAATGCAGCGAGTTTCCATTGCACGGGCTATTTTTTTTCGTCCCAAAGTTTTGTTGGCAGACGAACCGACAGGGAATTTGGACGAGAAAAATGGCAGAAAAATTGCCGATGTTTTAAATAATTTGCATTCGACGATACAAACAACACTGGTTGTTGTTACACACAATTCTGAACTCGCACAACGCATGCGACATTGTCTTTCTTTGCGTTTTGGAATTTTATCATGTTTGGAAAATTAAAATATATTCTTTGTTTCTGGTTTTTGTTGTGGGCAAGTGTTGCCGCTGCTAAGTCCCCGACGATTATGGTTTTGCCTTTTGAGATAAAAGAAGGCGGAGAACTGCTTTCATCCGATTTGTCCAAAATGCTGATGGCGGAATTGTCTAAACTTGGAATTGGACTTGTTTCGCCGCAAAAAGTGGAGCAGTTGGTACAAAAATATGCAACTGCTGAAATGGAAGCTGCTGCTGCACGGGATTTGGCTTTGCTCGGCAAGGCGGATTTTGCTGTGCATGGAGTTCTTACGAAAAGTGGCGAGTTGATTTCTTTTGAGGCAATACTGATTGAAGCCTACGGCTTGCGTGGACAAAAATCGCTTACAGTAAATAAAAAGGGAACGCTTTTGGAGGCGGTTCGGGAATTTGCAAAACAAATTCATAATAAAATGCAGTTTAAGCAGGGAAAAGAGCGGATTGCGGAAATTCGAGTTGAAGGGAATCGGATTTTGGAAAAAGATGCTGTTTTGACGCGTCTAAGCATTGGTGTCGGTGATATTTTTGATGCACAAAAATTAAACGAAGACTTACATCGTCTGTATGATTTCGGATATTTTAAAGACATTACGATTCTTGTTGATGATACATCTGAAGGTCGTATTTTGACCTTTCGTGTTGAAGAAAAACCGCTTATTGAAAAAATAACGGTTTTGGGAGCAAAAGAGGTCAAATCCAAAAGTATTTTGGAGGTTGTGTCCAGTAAAAAAGGTGCGGTCTTAAATGATAAAGTTGCTGTCGGAGATATAGAAAAAATTAGGGAGTTGTACCGGAAAAAAGGTTATTATAACGCCAAAGTTAAATTTGAAACCGAACAATATACGCCCCGGCAGGCTAATTTAAAAATCGTTATTGATGAGGGAAAGAAGTTGTATATTCGTTCCATTCGTATTGAAGGGGCGAAGCAGCTTAATGAGCGAGATGTAAAAAAGAATTTTGCCTCCAAAGAAAAAGGCTTTTTTTCGTGGCTGACAGGTAGTGGAATTTTAAAAACCGATATGTTGATGCACGATACTGGTATTTTAGAAGCATATTATGCTGATAGAGGATTTGTTGATGTTAAAGTCGGTCAGCCGAATGTAGATTTTAAAGAAGACGGAATTTACATCGTTTTTAAGGTTGAAGAGGGGAAACGTTATAAGGTCGGGCAGGTTTTTTTCGGCGGTGATATTTTGACGACGGGCAGTGAATTGCTGGAAGTTGTTCAATTTGATCAGCTACATGAGGACGGTAAATATTTCAACCGTTCCGTTTTGCAGGCGGACGTACAGCGGTTGAGCGAGTATTATTCTGATTTCGGCTATGCTTTTGCGTCGGCGTCCCCTTCACTTGAAAAAAATGGCGATATTGTCAATGTAACTTACTTCCTTGATAAGGGAAATAAGGTTTACATTCGTCAAGTTCTCATTCAGGGGAATACGAAAACCAGAAATAATGTTATTTTACGAGAAATGCGTTTGAATGATGGGCAGCTGTATAGCGGTTCGCTTTTGCGGCGTTCTAAAGAGCGGCTTTTGAAACTTGATTATTTTAAAACCGCAGACATCGAAAGTATTCCTTTTCAAGACCAAGATGCTATCGATTTGGTTGTGAATGTTGAGGACAAAAGTACCGGAGCCGTCAGTGCTGGAGCCGGATATTCGAGTCTTGAGAAGTTTTTTATCGTTGGGCAAATTCAAGAACGTAATTTGTTTGGTAAAGGTTATTCGCTTGGATTGAAAGGAAATTTTGGCAGCAGAACGACGACTTATGATATAAGTTTTTGGAATCCGAATGTATATGATTCTGATTTAGGTATGGGATTTGATGCTTATATTCGGGAGAACAATTGGCTTGATTACGATAAATATTCCGTTGGCGGAGCTTTGAAAGCGGGGATTCCCGTAGGAGAGTACAGTTCCGTTTATAGTCGTTATCGTTTGGAAGAATATGATATTAGCAATGTTGCTGCAACGGCTTCCGAACGTATAAAGGAGATGAAAGGTCATCATTGGTCGAGTTCGCTTTTTGTTTCAATTTCCAGAGACACTACAAATCGGCGAATCAATCCCACTGACGGAACAAATGTTTCTCTGTCTGTGGAGTATGCCGGAAATTTGCTGGGTGGTGATGATTGTTTTGTCAAATATATTGCCGATGGTAGTTGGTATCATTCACTTTTTTGGACAACGGTTTTGCATTTGCATTCTCAACTTGGCTATGTCGCTCAAAACGGCGAAGGTTCGATTCCGCTTTTTGAACGCTTTTATTTGGGCGGAATGAACAGCATTCGTGGTTATCCGAATCGGGAAATTGCTCCCAGAGATAAGAATACTATAGACAAAGAGCTTATCGGCGGTGATAAACAATTTTTTACTAATGTCGAGTTTCTTATTCCTTTAAGCGAAGAAGTCGGCTTGGTTGGACTTTTCTTTTTTGATATAGGCAATACTTGGAACAACAGTGAGAAAATAAACGGGACGCTGTATAAAAGTGTAGGAGCCGGTTTGCGTTGGTTTTCGCCGATGGGACCGCTTAGGTTGGAATACGGTTATCCGCTTGATGAATTGGAAGGAACGATGCAAAAGGGTCGTTTTGAATTTTCTATAGGACAATTTTTTTAGTTTCGGGAGGAGGATATGATACGGTTTTTTATGATATTTTTTTTGGTTACGGCTATTCCGATGTCGGTTTTGGCGGCAAATGTCAAAATCGGATATATCAATTTACAGGAAGTGATTGCTAAGTCCGAGCCGGGACAAAAGGCAATGAAAGAGTTGCAGCAAAAATTTGAAGGTATGAAAAAAGACCTTGATAAGCAAAAAAAAGAAATTGAGGAGTTGCAAGCCGGTTTACAAAAGCAAAATCTCGTTTTGAGTCAAGATGCCAAAATGGACAAAAAGCTTGAGTTTAAACGCAGGGTGCGTGATTATCAAGATTTACTTCAGAATTATCAGGTGCGTATGAAACAGGAAGAGCAGCGTTTGAGTACGCCGATTTTGCAGCAGCTAATAAGTATTATTAAAACTTACGGCAAGAAAAATAATTATACGATGTTGTTTGATTCCACTTCAAGCGGACTTTTGTATGCAGATGACACTTCAGACCTTTCGGAAGAGATTATTAAAGAATTGAATCAGGCTTGGAAAAAAAGGAAATAACAATGCTGCTTTCGGAAATCGCAAGTCGGCTGAAGCTTAAATTGACAGGAACGGACTGTGAAATTCGGGGAGTCAATACTCTTGATGCGGCAGACGGTTCACAGCTGTCTTTTTTTGCAAATGTTAAATATAAAGATCAGCTGCAAAAAACAGGTGCAGCCGCGGTTATTGTTGATAAAGAGCATGCTGAACTGGTTAAAAATCCTCTTATTTCGCCGTCGCCGTATTTGCATTTTGTGCAGACGGTACAGTTTTTTGCCAAACCGCAGGACGAATTTCAGGGAGTGAGCGAGCTTGCCTATGTTGATTCGTCGGCACAACTCGACAAATCCGTTTGTGTGCATCCGCATGTATATATTGCAGGCGGTGTGAGTATTGGAGCTGGTAGTCGTATTTTTGCTGGAGCGTATATTGGTGAAAATGTTCGTATCGGTAAAAATTGTCTGATTTATCCGCGAGTTGTTTTGATGGCGGATACTGAAATCGGTGATAATGTGATTTTGCACCCCGGAGTTGTGCTTGGAAGTGATGGTTTCGGTTTTGCTCAAACCGCACAGGGTTCGGTTAAATTTCCTCAAATCGGTAAAGTTGTGGTGGAAGATAATGTCGAAATCGGGGCTAATACCACGATAGACAGGGCAGCTCTTGGGATAACCCGTATCGGTCAAGGGTGCAAAATCGACAATTTGGTGCAGGTCGGACACAATGTGCAGGTCGGGGAAAATTCGATTTTGGTTGCACAGGTCGGGATTGCCGGCAGTACCGTTGTTGGGAAAAATGTTATTTTGGGTGGTCAGGTCGGTGTGAACGGTCATTTGACTCTTGGCGACGGTTGTCGAGTCGGAGCAAAATCTGGAATTGTCGGGTCGGTTGATGAGCAAGCTGTTGTGAGCGGTATCCCTGCTTTTTCGCATCAAAAGTGGCTGCGTTCTAGTACTATTTTTGCCCGTTTACCGGAGTTTGCCAAGCAGCTAAAAAAATTGGAAAAACAAGTGGCTGAGCTTTCGGACAGATTGCCAGAATAGTTTTAAAATTTGGATATATTGTAAAAAATTGCAATATGTTAGAAATAAAGGAAGGACAAGATGGAACCGGTATTTAGTAAAGAAATTTTAACAATGCTTCCGCATCGTTATCCTTTTTTGCTTGTAGATAGGATTTTGGAGCTGGAAAAAGAAAAGTATATTCATGCTATGAAATGCGTAACTTTTAATGAGCCGTTTTTTCAGGGACATTTTCCCGGTTATCCGGTTATGCCCGGTGTTTTGATTTTGGAGGCATTGGCTCAGGCGTCGGGATTGCTCGTTATAAAAAGTTATCCCGAAGAAGTGAAAGGCAAAATATTTTTGTTCGCCGGTTTGGAAAATGTTCGTTTTCGCAAGCCTGTTATTCCGGGTGATCAGCTGCATTTATATGTGGAATATGATAAGCACAAACGAAACCTTTGGCGAATTAAAGGCAAGGCAACGGTTGATGATAAACTTGTTGCACAGGCGGATTTGAGTGCGGCGATGATTGATCGGGAGGAAGCGTAAATGAGTTCGATTCACGAAACTGCCGTTGTTTCTAAAGAAGCCGAGCTGGGACAAAATGTTGAAATAGGACCCTATGCCGTAGTGGAAGGTCCGTGTCGAATTGGCGACGGGTGCCAAATTCATTCGCATGCTCAGATTAAAAGACTGACCTTTATGGGCAAGAAAAATATTGTTCATTCTTTTGCCTGTGTGGGCGGCGATCCGCAAGACTTGAAATACAAAGGTAGCGATACTACTCTTGAAATCGGCGACGGCAATACCATTCGGGAATTTGCAACTCTCAATCGGGGCAGCGAAGAAAAACGGACGGTTGTTGGCTCAAACTGTTTGTTTATGGCGTACAGTCATATCGCTCATGATTGTAAGATCGGCAACAATGTCATTTTGGCAAATTCCGCAACTCTTGCAGGACATGTGCATGTTGGAGATAACGTTGTTGTCGGAGGTTTGTCTGCTGTTCACCAATTTTCCCATATCGGCAAATTTGCATTTGTGAGCGGACTGAGCGGAGTTGTGCAGGATATTCCGCCGTTTATGTTGTGTGCAGGTAGCAGGGCAAAACTGCACGGTCTTAATTTGGTTGGGTTACGCCGTGCCGGATTTTCCAAAGAAGAAATTCGGGGTTTGAAGCAGGCGTATCGGATTTTATGGCGTTTTGGTTTGGGGCGGGAAGAAAGTTTGTCTCGTATTGAGGCGGAATTGCCGGTTACCGAATCTCTTCAGACATTGCTTGATTTTATTCGTTCCAGTCAAAGAGGCGTAACTGGTGCAGCTGAAGAGCGGTAAGCATATTGAGCGGCTTGGAATTATCGCCGGTTGTGGTCAATTTCCTCGTTTGCTTGCTCAGGCTGTTAAAAAACAAGGGATTCATGTCGTTGCTGTCGGATTTTATTCCGATACCGACCCGCAAATTGAGCCGCTGGTTGATGATTTTCGTTTTGTTTATCTTGGACAGTTTCGTCGTTTAATTCGTTTTTTTCAAAAAAATAAAGTGGACGGGTTGGTTTTTGCTGGCGGTATCAGTAAGCCTCGTGCGTTGAATATTCGCCCTGATTGGTTGGCGGCAAAAATCCTGTTTCGTTTACGAAAACGGGGAGACGATAGTATCTTTGCGGCGATTATTGCTGAGTTGGAAAATGAGGGACTTCCTGTTTTATCAAGTGTGGAATTTTTGCCGGATTTACGTGTTCCCGAAGGTATCTTGAGTGTTCGTAAGCCAAGTTTCGAAGAACGAGAAGCTATCACTTATGGTTGGCAGCAATTGTTACGGATTGGCGAATTGGATATAGGACAGTGTCTGGTCGTGAAAAAAGGCTGTGTGATTGCTGTTGAAGGTATTGATGGAACGGACGCGACGATTGAGCGGGCAGGCAAGGTCGGTGGTGAAGGTTGCGTGGTTTTAAAATGTTGTAAACCCGGACAGGATGAACGGGTTGATTTGCCGTCAATCGGGCTTGGAACTATTGAAAAAATGGTAGAAGCTAAAGCAAGTTGCTTGGCGGTACAATCGGAAAAAACACTTTTTTTTGATAGTGTTGCTGCACTTAAATTGGCGGCAGCAAAAGGAATTAGTATCGTCGGTGTGCGTGTTGAAGAAAATTTGCAGCCTAAAATATAGTGTCGTTATTTCGTTTTCGGACCGTGTTCGCAGTTAAGGTTAAAAAGAATAAGACCAAGACAAGAAAGAGCGATAATAAGAATAAGTCCTGAAAGCATTGTAAATCTCCATAAAATTATTTCATAAAAAGCAAAACAACGATAATATTATAAAAGTATCCTCGAAAAGTCTATATTTTTTGTTTTTCAAAAAAGAAAAATTCGGTGGATTTCAAGCTTTTTATTTTGGATTGTAAAATGTAAATATAATTTTCGTTCTTTGATAAATGTGCTGATTGGCGAGGAACTTGTGCCACTTCATTGCATTTGATGTGAGCGAACTGGAAATTGCTTGCTGAAAAGTTGGTATAATTTTTACTCCCGATTTGAAAGAGATGCGGTGTTTTGTGTTCTTTTTTAAATCGGTTTTTTATTATGAAAAAACGAGCAGATGAATTGCTTGCCTTGCAAGGATTGGCTGAAAATCAGTTTGCCGCCGAGCGGTACATTCTGGCAGGCGAGGTCTTTTTTGAAAAAAAAGGAATATGGCAGATTGTTTCAAAACCTGGTCAGCAATTTTCCGAGCAAACCTGTTTTGAAATTCGTTTGCGGTATCCGTTTGTCAGTCGGGCAGGGGGAAAACTGCTTACGGCGTTGCGGCATTTTTCTATTGTCGTGAGCGGTAAAACTGCTCTTGACGGCGGAGCTTCGACAGGCGGTTTTACGGATTGTTTGTTGCAAAATGGAGTTAAAAAAGTTTATGCCGTTGATGTTGGTTACGGACAACTGGCGTGGAAACTGCGGCAGGACGAGCGGGTTGTTAATATTGAACGAATGAATTTACGAAATATGCCGCCTGATTTGCTGCCGGAATTGGTTGACATTGTTGTTTTGGATTGTTCCTTTATTTCGCTTTCACTTGTTTTACCGCCGTGTCTTCAATTTTTGCGACCTGGCGGACAGGTGGTGGCTCTTGTTAAACCGCAGTTTGAGCTTGGGGCGGATTGTAATGTGAAAGGTGTGGTGCAAAGTAAGGAGCTGCAAATGCAGGCTGTTAAAAAAATAGAAGATTTTGCTCAAAATTCACTCGGACTTTTGTCGCTCGGCAGTGTCGCCGCTGCAATCAAAGGACCGAAAGGTAATCAGGAATATCTTATTTTGTTGCAAAAACAGGCGGAAGAAAAATGAAAGAACGAACTCCAAAACGGCAGGAACGCATGTGGCAGGTTTTATCCAGACGGCAAAATGATTTGTCGATTGTTATTAACAATATCCACGATCCGCATAATGTTTCGGCTATTTTACGCAGTTGTGATGCTTTTGGCGTACAGCAGGTACATTTGTATTATACAAAAGAAAAATTTCCGAAATTGGGACACGGTTCATCTGCTTCCGCTAAAAAATGGGTGGAACAAAAGCGACATGACAATGCCCGTCAGATGATTGAGGATTTTCACGCTCAAGGTATGCAGTGTGTTGGAACGGGGTTGAGTCGGTCGGCAACGCCCTTGCATCAATTTGATTTCACTTGTCCGACGGCGATTGTGCTTGGAAATGAGCATCGCGGACTTGATGACGATTTGTTTCCTTTGCTGGACGGCGAATTGTATATTCCTATGCAGGGTATGGTACAGAGTTTGAATGTTTCCGTGGCGGCGGCGGTTTTTTTATATGAAGCGTGGCGGCAGCGAAGTTTAAAGGGTATGTATGATAAAGCACAGTTGAGTGAGTCGGAACGGGAGCGGATTTTTGCCGTTTGGAGCGATAAATGAATACTTTCGGTAGAATGTTGCGGTTGACGACTTTCGGCGAGTCGCACGGAGTTGCTTTGGGCGGTATTGTGGACGGTTGTCCTGCGGGGATTGTTTTGAATGAGGAGGATTTACAGGCTGAATTGGATATTCGTCGACCTGGAAGACGAAAAGTTTCGTCTGCAAGAAATGAAAGTGACAGAGTACAGCTGCTATCGGGAATTTTTGAGGGAAAAACAACAGGCACGCCGATTGGTTTTTTAATTGCCAATGAGGACGCAAGGGCAGAGGATTATGACAATTTGCAAGATGTTTTTCGTCCGGGACACGGTGATTTTTCGTGGCAGGCAAAATTTGGTATTCGGGATTATCGCGGCGGTGGTCGGGCTTCCGGTCGTGAAACCGTGTGTCGGGTGGTTGGCGGAGTGATTGCCGAACGGATTTTGCAAACGGCAGGTATGGAAGTTTTTGCTTGTACAAGAGAAATTGCAGGATTGGCGGCAAGCGGAAATGATTTTTATAAGGCGGCAAGTCGTCTTTTTTTTGCTCCCGAAGACGGGATTGTTCCGTTTTGGGAAAAAGAGATTATGTATGCCGCTTCGCTTGGGGATTCTGTAGGCGGAATAGTTGAAATCGTTGCCTGTAGAGTTCCGGCAGGATTGGGCGAACCTGTTTTTGATAAGCTTGAAGCAAGACTGGCGGCGGCTTTGATGAGTGTCGGAGCGGTTAAGGGCGTGGAAGTAGGAGACGGTTTTGCTGCTGCCCGTATGCGTGGCAGTCGGCACAATGACCAAATCGGAGCAAAGGGATTTTTGTCCAATCATGCCGGTGGCATTCTTGGTGGAATCAGCAGCGGACAGGATATTGTTTTGCGAGTTGCGGTCAAACCGATTCCGTCAATTTCTCTTTCGCAGCAAACCGTTACAATAGATGGTGAATTAACAGAAATTACTGTAAAAGGACGGCACGATGTCTGTGCAATTCCAAGAATTGTTCCTGTTTTAAAAGCAATGGTTAGTTTAACTCTCGCCGATATGTTTATTCTTTATCTACATAGCGAAAAAAAATATGAAAATAATAGTTGATAAAATAATAAATATTTTATTTATAATTAAAATGAAAAAATGATTTAAAGCTTAGTGAGATTAGATAAGTTAAAAAAAAGAATATATATTTAGCAGGTAAAAAATATAAATAAAATAAAAAATTGTATATAAAAATATATTTATCTTTATGATATTATAAATTTTAAATAGTATTTTAATTTTATAAGAAATTTGTATTTGGGTTGTGATGTGTTTTTAAGTAGTTGGAAGTTTTTTAATTAAATTATAAAATAATAGTTGTGTTGTTTGATATATTTGCAGTTATTTTAATGGCTTGCAAATGTAATTTAAAATATTTGTAATTTAAAATAATCAGTGAAGTTTTAGAAATATTGTCTTTTGTTAAAAAAAGAGTTTGATAAATTTTGTGTATTTCTTGAAGAAACTCAAAAAAATATTAAAATAAAATGGACCACTCAATGATGTAATGAGAGATTATATTTATGCAATTCAAACATAACTTGAGCGTGTATCTATTTTAAGAGATAGAAATGAAAAAATTATTAATTGAAATTATAATTTATAAGGAAATTGATAATTAATAATGAAAGTTGAAATCCTGTATGTTTATATTCTTTTTTGTAATTGGTTGCAAAAAGTATTAAAATTGCAATCGATAAATACTTTTATTAAACTATAAAAATAATATTAACTTATTTGTGTGTATCTTTAGCTTTTGCAACCCCTTGAAAATAATTAACAGGGTTGCAAAAGCCGAACATAAATGGTTGGTTAAATGTTTTTAAAGTTGTTGCATTAGTTCGATGGCATCGGTATATTCAGGGTCAGCAGCTAAAATTGTTTCCAATTCGATTTTTGCCTTGTCGTTTTGACCGAGGCTGAAGTAGCAACCTGCCAAAGAATAGCGTACTTTGTGTTCTTCGGGATTGAGTTTCAAGAAATTCTGCAAATGTGTAACGACTTCTTCCAAGCGGTTCAGATGGTGTCCTGCTTGAATGAGACCGAACAGAGCAATCATATTTTCCGGGTTTTGTTCAAGAGAAGCACTGAAAAGTGAAAGAGCGTTTTCTTTTGAACCGATTTCCATTTCCATAAGCCCCATTCCTGCCAGTGCTTTGTCGCTGGGAACGGTGTCTTGAGCTTTGCGGTACAAAGTAAGAGCTTTGTCGAGTTCGCCACGTTGAACGGCGATAGCCGCCAAACCCAAAAAAGGTTCAGCTTTATCTTGGGTGCTGTCTGCCGCTTTGATATAATAATCTTCAGCTTTGTCCAATTCTCCCATGAACAAATAGCATTCACCCAATTCCTTGTTGATTTCGTAATCCAAATGGTTATTCATATTTTCCTCCTTTAAAATTTGGCTCTTGTATAAGAGCGAGTTGGTTGCATTTTGCAAATAACCTGATTAGCAAATCTCGTGCCAATTTTATTTCGCCTTGAAATATGTAAAAACATTTTGCAATGATAATGCCAAAAAATTAAAGCATGTAGCTTTTTCAGAAAAAGTATAAAAAAATAAATGGGTTGATGAAATAAATGCGACAAAAGGAAACTGAAAAAGATTGGTTGCGGAAAAATTTGTTTTGTTGGAAATGTGTCGTATCTTGGACGAAAGGGCGTGCTTGTCGTAAAACGGCAAGTTTTTCCGTTTAGTAAAACGACAAAGTTTTGACGGAAAGACAAGGTCGTTTAAAGGTGTTTTGGGGAAAAATCATTTCGGTTTTTGTTTGCTTTCGGGAATGGATTTTTTTATTTGTGGAACGGTTATTTTGTTTTGTGTTTGATTGTTATTTTCCTTTAGATTTGGTTTTTATAATGATACAGTCTAATTTTTCAAATTTTCGATTTTTTTGCGTTAATGTGTCGCTTCCGCTTGCAGTTGAAAATTGCTGTTTTGTTTCGCTTGACAGCGGTATTTACGATATTTTTTCTGTTTTTTCTGAACTTACGGAAGCTCGTCCTTTTGATATTTTGTTGCAGGAGGAAGTTTTGGGGCGGCGAGTTCTGCTGCAAGGTTTGGAAAATTTGCAATGTCGCAGCGTTTTTTGGGCAAAAGACCCGCATCTGAATTTTTATTGGCAGGTTTTTTACGCCCGGCAGTTTGATTTGGTTTGTTCCACACAGGAGCGTTTTGCAAAATTGTTTCGTCAAAATGGAGTGCCGCAAGCGGCGTGGCTGCCGTGGGCAGGAATGAATTTGCCGTTTAAGCCGTGGAGTGAGCGAACAAATGAGTTGGCATTTGTCGGAAGACTTGCTGAGCGACCTGTTCGCCGCAATTTATGTGATTTTTTGCAGAAGCGATTTGGTTTGTTGCAGGCGGAAAATATGGAGCGTTCTGCAATGTTTTCTTTATATTCTCAGACAAAAATTGTTCCGAATGAAGCAATTTTGGGCGAAGTGAATATGCGACTTTTTGAGGGGACATCCTGCGGCTGTGTTGTGGTCGGGCAAAAAACGGCGGAAGATACAGAATTTTTGTTTGAACCGAACAAAGAAGTGCTGTTTTTTGAAAATGTTTTGGAATTGGAAAATCAGATTGCTAAGTTGCTCGCCAGTCCGGACGAGGCAAAACAAATCGGTTATCGGGCGTGGCGGCGGATACAGGCGGAACATTTGCCTTCACATCGCGGCAAAAAATTGTTGCAACTGGTTGCTTTGCTTGAAAAAAATCACCGTTTGTCTGAAGTTGGCAGGGCGGATTTCGTTTTGTCGTTGCATGCCCTTGGTCAAGCTGGAACGCCGCTTTTGTCATCTAAAAATATGTTGCAACTTTTACTTGAATTTAAAGATGTTGATATGCAGGTCAGACGGGCATTGTTGCAGCATTTGTATGCTGTGAAGCAATATGCAAAATTGGATGTGGAGTTGATGGAGACGGCTCAAGGTGATTTTGCTGATTTTTTTCTTTTGCAAACCTGTTCTGTGGCGGCGTTGCTCGGGCTAAATCGTTTTGATTTGGCACGGTTTTTTTGGCAAAAATATAGTTATCTTGAGAAAAAAAGACCGAGTGTGCTTGCAAATCCTGAAGAACTGTTGCTCGCATGGGCGGAAGAGTTACGGCGGCGGTCGCAAATTAGTCGCCCCGGGTTTTTCTTTGACGAAAAATATCATTTGCCGCAAACAGCTGTAGAGTGTGTGCTGTGTGCAATTTCGCTGACGAGCGAACCGACGGCGGTAATTGAAAGAATGCAGTTTTTGTTGCGAAAAGAGCCGGGTTACGATGAATTTCGTTTGCGGCATTTGTCGTGGCTCGGATTGCGGCGGAGGCAAGATTGGCGGCTTGGACTTGAACTAGCTTTGACGAATTTGCGGATTTTTCGCAAGCGTGAAGGCTTGGAAGAATTGCTTCTTGCCTTGGAAACTGCTCGTTTACAGGGGTGTGAAACGGAATTTTTTCGATTGCTTAGGGCGATGGATTTGTCCGGTTTCGCATGGAAATTTTTACTTGCTAGTTAATAGAATATATGCGGTATCTGAAATGAAAATTTTATAAAATTGTTTTAGTTGTTTTAAATATTTTTGTTATTTTATTTTAATCCTATTAAAATAACATTGTCTGTTTTTTTATTTTTGATTTTAATCTGGTTTTTAAAGTTTTTTATAAATCGTTATTCTGTGGTTTGTAACATTTATAATATTTTTTTATTTTTCTTCAATGAAATACTTAATGAAATCTTTTTATAATTTCGTTTATATATAATGTTTATAATTTGTTTTTTTTAGGTTGTTTTGATGTTTATGATTAAATTTTGGACGTAAAAAAAATATTGTCGAAAATGTTGAAATGAATTTGAAAAATAGATGAAAACAAAAAAGCACTGAAATCAAAAAGTTTACAGCACTTTTGTTTGTCGTGGCGGGGCCGAAGGGACTCGAACCCTCGGCCTCCGGCGTGACAGGCCGGCGTTATAACCAACTTAACTACGACCCCGCAATGTGTGGTGGGCGGTACAGGGATTGAACCTATGACCCCTTGCACGTCAAGCAAGTGCTCTCCCAGCTGAGCTAACCGCCCGTTCAGGAAAGATATTGATAGAGAAAGACTTAATAAAAGGCAAGTAAAATTTTTATAAAAATTATTTTTTCTTTTGTCTGTATTGCAAGAAAAGAGTTTTCTTTTTTATTCTTTTATTTCATAGGAAAACGGCATTTTTCGTTTTCCGGTTTTTTGTCTTGACCTTTGTAGTCTGCTTGTGATTTAATTTTTTCTTTTTTTAAGTATTTTATAAGTAAAAGCAGGTTGGGGAAAAATGAAATATATTCTTTCTGTTCTTGGACAAGACCGTCCAGGAATAGTTGCTTCTACCGCTCGAATTCTTGCGGCTGACGGTTGGAATATCGAAGATATGACGCAAACTATTTTGCAGACCGAATTTGCCGGAATTTTTTTGATAACGAATAGTTGGTCGGGAAATGTTGAGACTTTACAGCAGCGTTTGGACACTGAATTTTCCGGACAGGAATTGATTGCCCGGGTAAAAGTAATGGCAAAAGCTTTGCCGGTTGCGGAAAAAACCGAACCGTTTGTTGTGATTGCTACTGGTATTGATCGTGTAGGGATGATTTCGGCAATAACAACGGTTATGGAAAAATACAAGGCAAACATCAATACGCTTAGGACGCTGCAACGCAAGGAATTGGGGCCGGACAATGTTATTATGATTTGTGAAATTGATGTGCCTACAGATGTTGAACTTAATGATTTGCGTGTCGATTTGGCAGGTGTTGGGGATAAATTTGATTTGCAGGTCAGTATTCAGCATCGGGATATTTTTGAAAATATTCATCGGGTTTAAGGAATGGATATGCTGACAGAAAGAGAAATTGTTGCAACTTTTGAAATGGTGAAAAACGAGCACTTAGATGTTCGTACGGTTACGCTTGGAATAAATTTATTTGATTGTGTTTCCGACGATTTGGAACGGTTTCGGAACAATATTTATGACCGTATTACCACGCTTGCCGAGCCGCTGGTGAAAAGTTGTTCAAATATTGGTGTTCGCTATGGTATTCCGGTTGTGAACAAGCGGATTTCTATCAGTCCTATTGCCGTTTGTGCTGCACCTTTTGATGTTGATGAAATGGTTAAAATCGCTCAAACGCTTGATAAGGCAGCAAAGGAAGTTGGAGTCGATTTTATCGGCGGATTTACCGCTTTGGTCGAAAAAGGTTTGGCAAATGGAGACAAAAATTTGATTGCCGCCATTCCCGAAGCCTTGACGGTAACTGATCGTCTTTGTTCGTCTGTTAATGTGGCATCAACACAGGCTGGCATCAATATGGACGCCGTGCTTTTGATGGGACAGACGATGAAAAAAGCTGCTGAACTGACAAAAGATCGGGACGGATTGGCTTGTGCCAAACTTGTTATTTTTTCCAACATTCCGCAGGATATTCCCTTTATGGCAGGGGCGTATCTTGGAATTAGCGAGCCGCAGGCGGTTATCAATGTCGGCGTAAGTGGTCCTGGTGTTGTGAAAAAAGCCGTTGATAGGGCATTAGAAGCAAATGCCGGAGCTTCTTTGGGCGAGCTTTCAGAGATTATCAAACGCACGGCATTTAAGGTTACTCGAGTTGGCGAACTAATTGGTCGCGAAGTGGCGGCAGAACTTGGCGTACGGTTTGGAATTGTTGATTTGTCGCTTGCACCGACTCCGAATGTTGGTGATAGTGTCGGTGAAATTTTTGAAAGCCTTGGGCTGCGAAGGATTGGTGTGCCGGGTTCGACGGCAGCGTTGGCAATGATTAACGATGCCGTAAAAAAAGGAGGTGCGTTTGCCAGTTCCAATGTCGGTGGACTTTCGGGAGCGTTTATTCCTGTCAGTGAAGATTTGAATATCGCGATGGCGGCAGCGGAAGGAGTTTTGCCGCTTGAAAAGCTGGAAGCCATGACTTGCGTATGTTCCGTTGGGCTTGATATGGTTGCCTTGCCGGGTAGCACAAGTGCGGAAACGCTGGCAGGGATTATTGCCGACGAAATGGCAATCGGTATGATTAACAAAAAAACAACGGCATGTCGGCTTATTCCCGTTCCGGGAAAAAAAGCAGGCGACAGCGTGCAGTTCGGCGGATTGCTCGGACAGGCGAAAATTTTGCCGGTTCGTAGTAACGGTTGTAGCGATGCTTTTGTCGGCAGGGGCGGACTTATTCCCGGACCGCTGCAAAGTTTGATTAACTAATTAAATTATGGTTTGGGGCGATTTTGAGGTTGCTTTTAAATGTAAATTTGGCGGTGTGCTTTTTCTTTTTGAAAAAGATTTTTTTGTTCGGCAATGTTTTTGCTGAAACGGAGTTTTTTATGCGAAGACAATTTTTTCTTTTTTTCTTTTGTTTGTTGTTTTGTGTCAAAACGGCTTTGGCTGCAGTTCCAGATTTCGTTGATTTGGCGGAGGCAAGTGCCGGTGCAGTTGTAAATATCAGTACCGTTAAAACGGTTAAAAATATGCCGTTTCAAAATCCGTTTTATGGGCAGGAAGTTCCTTTTAATGATTTTTTTGAGCAGTTTGATCGTTTTTTTGGCAGACGACCGGGTGAAGCACCTTCCGGAGGAACACAAACTTCTTTGGGTTCGGGTTTTTTGATTTCAAGTGACGGATTTATTGTTACCAATAATCATGTTGTTGAAAAATCGGATGAAATCACGGTTCGGATTCAAGAAGGACGAAATGAAAAGGAATACAATGCTCTTATTGTCGGCACTGACCCCGATACCGATATCGCACTTTTAAAAATTGAGGCTAATCGAGTGTTGCCGTTTTTGCAGTTTGGTGATTCGACTCGGTTGCGTGTTGGGGAATGGGTTATCGCTATCGGTAATCCGTTCGGGCTTGAACATACCGTAACTGCCGGTATTATTAGTGCTAAAGGGCGGACAATTGGAGCCGGTCCGTATGATAATTTTTTACAGACGGACGCTTCGATCAATCCCGGAAACAGTGGCGGACCGTTAATTGATAGAGACGGTAAGGTTGTTGGAATCAATACCGCAATTTTGTCTTCGGGACATGGAATCGGTTTTGCCATCCCGTCGAATTTGGCAAAAAATGTTGTTGAACAGTTACGGGTAAATAAAAAAGTGCGACGTGGCTGGCTTGGTGTTTCTGTGCAGCCACTTGATGCTAATACGGCAAAGGCACTTGGTTTGCCTAAGGAAGAAGGGGCTTTGGTTGCAAGTGTTTTGCCCGATGCTCCGGCAGCGAAGGCGGGTATCCTTTCGGGCGATGTTATTATTTCTATTAACAACGAACCGGTTGTAGATGCTTCCGATTTGACCCGTAAAATTGGCAAATTACAGCCCGGTAATACGATAATAGTGGAAATTATTCGCAAACAGCAAAAGCGGAAATTTAGGATTATTTTGCATGAACGAGACGCAAAGTCGGCTGCGACGGGCAGTGAGGGAGGGCAGGAACAGTTCGCTCTTGGACTTGCACTTCACAAAGTAACGCCAGAAGAAGCTGTCGAAGCAAAAATGTCCGTTCCAAAAGGGCTTTTTGTTGATGCGGTGCAGCGAGGTTCTTTGGCTGCTCGTTATGGTATTCGTCCCGGTGATATTTTGCTTGAGGCAAATCAAAAGCCGCTTATGAATATTAGGGATTTTGAAGCTGTTTTGCACGGTGAAGCCAAGAAAAAGCAGGTGTTAATGTTTTTGCTGCGTCGAAATTTGCAAAATTATTTTATCACCATACCTTTTGAATAAATTGTGAGTGAAAAAATGCAAAAAAAATCGGACACTTTTAGGTTGTCCGGTCAAAATTTTCCAGTGTGTCTGCGTTGCTCTTGTAAAGTCAATCTGTATTTGGAAATCGGGGAAAAACGCTCCGACGGTTTTCATAATTTAGTTAGTTTGTTTTATCCGCTTTCCCGTCCTTTTGATCGCTTGTTTCTTTTTCCTCTTCCTCAAGATGAAAATTGTAATGTTTCTTGCTCGCGAGAAGAACTCAGCGGAGATGGAAATATTCTTGTCCGAACTTATAATAAATTTTTTCAGGCAACGGGATTTTCTTGTGGAATATATATTTATTTGGAAAAAAATGTTCCGGTAGGAGCAGGGCTTGGCGGCGGTAGTGCGAATGCCGCTGTTTTTTTGCGTTGGCTCAATAGCGTTGCAGGTAAAAAAGCTCTTTTAGAGTCTGAGTTGCGTGAATTAGCAGCAGAATTGGGAGCAGATGTTCCATTTTTTTTACAAAAAAAAGCGGCTTTGGTTGAAGGCAAGGGAGAGAAAATTACACCGTGTGAAACGGTTCTAGACGGTTGGGGACTTTTAGTTTCTCCGAATCTTCAAGTTAGTACGGCGGTTGTTTATGCAGAATTGGATGAAATGCGAAAGAAGCAAGGTTTTTGCTTGACAAGCAGTTTACACAAACAGTATAGAGACAAACTCGTTAGCGGAACTTGGATGTATAACAGTTTTGAACCGCTTGTTCTGGGTAAGTATCCGCAGTTGCAACAGATTAAAGAAAAGTTGCTGGTTTTTGGGTGTAACGGTTGTGTTTTAAGCGGAACGGGGGCAAGTCTTTTTGCCCGTTTTTCCAAAAGACAGAATTTACAAAAAGCTGTTATGTATTTTCAACAATTTGGGTATTTGTTTACCATTGTCCGGTTAAATACTGGGGTGTCGCCAAGTTGGTAAGGCAACGGGTTTTGGTCCCGTCATTCGAGGGTTCAAGTCCTTCCGCCCCAGCCAAAAAATTTTCCATAATTTTTTTGTTTTTTTGATTGACTGTTTTGGTAGGTAGTTTGCTTTTTGGGAAATTTGAGCAAAAAAGAGGTGTTGAGTATGGCAGGACAACAAGAGTTACGAATCGTAACAGGGACATCAAATCCGAAATTGGCTGAAGATATAGCTAAAAATCTCGGACTTTCGTTGACCCCTGCCTTGGTTACAACTTTTAGCGACGGGGAAATTCGGGTTGAAATCGGTGAAAATGTTCGTGGCGATGATGTTTTTGTTGTGCAGCCTACTTGTTCGCCGGTTAATAATAGTGTTATGGAACTGTTGCTTTTGCTGGATGCTCTCAAAAGAGCCAGTGCAGGGAAGGTAACAGCGGTTGTACCATATTACGGATATGCCCGTCAGGATAGAAAGGTCGGACCTCGAGTTCCTGTTAGTGCCAAGCTGATTGCCGATTGTATTTCTGCTGCCGGTGTAGAACGTGTTTTGACCGTTGATTTGCATTCAGGGCAAATTCAGGGTTTTTTTGATGTTCCGGTTGATAATTTGTTTGCAGCCGAAGTTTTGATTGATTATATGGGGTCGCTCGGAGATGATATTGTTGTTGTTTCTCCCGATGCAGGCGGAACGGAGCGAGCAAGAGCGTATGCTAAACGGTTGAATGTCGGTTTGGCGATTGTTGATAAGCGGCGTGATGCTCCCGGAAGTGCCAGAGCTATGGAAGTTATTGGCGAGGTTAAAGGGAAAACGGCTATCGTGCTTGATGATATGATTGATACGGCGGGAACGATGTGCGAAGCGAGTAAGGTCTTGTTAGGGCATGGTGCAAAAGATGTTATTGCCTGTGCAACGCATGCCGTGCTTTCTGGTCCGGCTGTTGAACGATTGGAAAGGTCGCCTTTTTCAAGTGTTGTGGTAACGGATACCATTCCTTTGAATGCAGCGGCAGCGGCTTGCGATAAGTTTAAAGTTATTAGTGTTGCAGGGCTTGTTGCGAGTGCGATACGAAATATTTATGAAGAAACATCGGTCAGCGTTTTGTTTTCAAGATAGTGTGATGTTTTTTATGTTGATTTGATGAACCCGCGGGCTACGGTTCGGCAGGGAGAAATTACAATCAGTCTTATGCCAAAAATATGACGATAATAGGAGAAAAAAATGGCGGAATCAATACGACTTGCGGTTCAACACCGTTCTGAATGCGGAAAAGGTATAAATAAACAATTGCGGAAACAAGGCATTGTTCCCGGGATTTTTTATAGTTATGACGGTGAAAATATTCCTATTCAGGTCGCCGAATTGCCGCTTTCTCGTGCTTTTAAGGAAGTTGGTGTTTCTCAGATTTTGGAACTTGAAATTGAAAAAGACGGTAAAAAAACAAAAAAATCGGTGCTTATCAAATCTCTTGTGCCGCATCCTGTAAAAAGCATGTATGTGCATGTTGATTTTTTTGGTTTGGATATGTCTCACGATATTGTTGTTGCCGTTCCTGTAGAATTGACTGGCAAATCAAAGGGCGAAGAGGCAGGCGGGATTTTGCGACTTTTTCGTAAGACGGTGGAAGTTCGTTGTAAACCGAGTAATATTCCCCATACCATTCAAATCGATGTCAGCGATTTGGAGCTTGGTGAAAATATTTTGATAGAAGAAGTGAAAATGCCTGCTGGTGTAGAAGTGGTTTTTGACGAGGCTGTTTCTTTTGCCGTTGTTGGAGTAATTAATCCGGGTGCTGAGGCTGATGAAGAAAATACTGAAACAGCTACCTCAACAGCCGCCTCCTCGGAAGCAAAATAATAGAATTTTTATGCGGTATGTCGAAATGTTGGCATGCCGTTTTTGTATATTTTTTGTTGCTGTCAATGGCATATCGTGGACTTTTAGTCGGTTTGGGAAATCCTGGCAAACAATACGAGTATACTCGCCACAATCTCGGTTTTTCCGCATTACTCTCTTTTTGTAAAAATCAGGCTGCCGAACCGCTTTTGCGTGGACGAAAGTCGGCACAGGCACTTTTGTTTGATGTGCGATTCGGGTCTGATTTGTGGCTGTCTGTCTGTCCGCAAACCTTTATGAACCGTTCGGGTCTAAGTGTTGCCGCTATTCTTCGTAATCAACATTTCTTGCCTGAACAAATTTTGGTGATTCATGACGAACTCGACTTGCCTTTAGGAACTGTGCGGTTAAAGCGTGGTGGAGGTTTAGCAGGGCATAACGGTTTGCGTTCAATTGCCGATGCTTTGGGAAGTCGTGATTTTCTTCGTCTTCGTCTTGGAATTGGTCGTCCTGTCGGTGGAAGTGATGTGGCTGATTATGTTCTTGCTCATTTTCGTCCCGAAGAAAAGTTTTTTGTGCAAAAAATGCTTGCGGATGCAGATTTTGCTTTACAAAAATATTTGGAAAACGGAATTGATTATGCAATGCAGCTTGTGCATACCGGAGTATAGGTAGATATAGTTCGCAATCAAGATAATAATGAGCGAATTTGTTGGTTTCGGTAGTAAAAATTGGTCGTGCATCTTTCATAGACGGATTTTCTTTTTTGAAGTAAGATACACGCTGTTTCTTTTGATATTTTTTTCGGAGGTTACGTGTGTTTAGTATCGGGTCTTTAGTTTCGTATCCTGCTCAAGGTGTCGGAAAAGTTGAAAAAATTGAAACACAGGTTGTTGGCGGTATTCAAGTTGAATTATATATTGTTCATATTCTTTCCAACAATGTTACTTTGCTTGTTCCTGTAGGTAATGCCGAAAAAGTTGGTTTGCGACCGATTTATAATAAGGCACAGGGATTGAAAATTCTTGAATATTTGGAAGATCGTTCCGATTTTTCCGGTTATTCAGGGCAAAATTGGAATCGTCGTTACAGGGAATATTCCGATAAATTGAAAAGCAACGATTTACGTGATGTTGCTTATGTTTTGAAAGAATTGATTTTAATTGGTCGAGATAAAGATTTGTCTTTTGGGGAACGCTGCTTGCTGGAGCAGGCTCAAAATCTTATTTCTTTGGAACTTTCTTTTGCTTTGAAACGCGAACAGACCGATATAAGGATGCAGATTGAAGATATGTATGCTGATGTTTTGAAAGAGCGACAAATGCAAGAAGATGATTTTGATGAAGAAGAACAAATCGATCAGGAAGTAGATGAAGAAGAATAATTTTTTGATTTTTTGTTTTTAAGAAGGGATTATTATTTATCGTTGAGCGTAAGAAGTCTGACAGAGATGCTTTTTCGGGTGTCTTTTCTTTCCTTTTTTCTTTTATATATCCAATGTTTTTTTGTGCGTAAGTCGATTTTAAAAATAAAAATATATGTTTAAATTGTGAGTTATATCTTTGTTTTTTATAAAGCTATTTAACTTTTATAAAGATGGATTGTTTTTGTGTCGTTGATTAACCTTTTTTATTTATTTCAAGGAATTTAAGATGAATCTTTCTGATTTGAAAACCAAAACAATGGCTGAATTGTTTGAACTTGCAGAACAATATGAGATTGACAATGTCAGCGGTATGAGAAAACAGGAGCTTATCTTCGCTCTTTTGCAGGCTTGTGCTTCTCAAAACGGCTCGATTTACGGCGAGGGCGTGTTGGAAATTTTGCCTGATGGTTTCGGTTTTTTGCGTTCTCCAAGCTACAGTTATATGCACGGTCCTGACGATATTTATGTTTCTCCTTCGCAAGTTCGTCGTTTCGGGTTGCGTACCGGTGATGTGATTTCTGGTGAAATTCGTCCGCCAAAAGAAGGCGAACGCTATTTTGCTCTTTTGAAAGTTCAAGATGTTTGTTTTAGTCGTCCGGATCAAGCAAAACATGTTGTTTTATTTGATAATTTGACTCCGATTTATCCTGATGAACGGCTGTGTATGGAAAATGGGGCTGAAAATTATTCCGCTCGTATTCTTGATTTGCTTGCTCCGTTTGGAAAAGGACAACGCGGCTTGATTGTTGCTCCTCCCAGAACCGGAAAAACCGTTTTGTTGCAAACCATTGCCAATTCTATAAATGTCAATCATCCCGAAGTATATCTGATTGTTTTATTGATTGATGAACGCCCCGAAGAGGTAACAGATATGGAACGTACGGTTCGGGCGGAAGTTATCAGTTCGACATTTGACGAGCCTCCGCAGCGGCATGTGCAGGTTGCGGAAATGGTTCTTGAAAAGGCAAAACGGTTGGTTGAACGCAAGAAAGATGTGGTTATTTTGCTTGACAGTATTACTCGTCTCGGACGGGCGTATAATGCGGTTTCGCCTTCGTCGGGTCGGGTGCTTTCTGGTGGTTTGGATTCTAACGCATTGCAACGTCCAAAACGCTTTTTCGGTGCTGCCAGAAATATTGAAGAGGGTGGCAGTTTGACTATTTTGGCAACGGCGTTGATTGATACCGGTTCTCGTATGGATGAAGTTATTTTTGAGGAATTTAAAGGAACTGGCAATATGGAAGTCTACCTTGATCGCGTGCTGTCCGACAAACGTATTTTTCCGGCTATCGATATAAACCGTTCCGGTACTCGAAAAGAAGAATTATTGTTGGACGAAGAAGTTTTGAGTCGTGTTTGGATTTTACGAAAAGTTTTGGGAACAATGAATTCTATCGACAATATTCCTTTTTTGGTCGATAAGATGAAAGGGACGAAAAATAATAAAATCTTTTTGGACATTATGAATAAATAAAATGAAAATTCTACAACCGGCTGTTGTTCCTATCGAAACCGATTGGCGAAAATGGATTGCATTGCTTCGGGTTAAACCAAGTTCAGAGCTTTTGGAAAGTATCGCCGCAACTCTTCAGGATTATTTACAAAAAAATAGGCTTTCCTGTTTTGTTCTTGGTATTTCAGGCGGAATTGATTCCGCTTTTTTGGCAGCTTTGCTGCACAGTAGAGACATTCCTTTTTGTTCTTTCAGCCTGCCTTTGACTACAAATTCTTCACAAGAAAAAAAACGAGCCGAAATGATTGCGATGCAATATCGCAGCTCTTTTGGGATTGGTAGAGATTTGCCCGCCGTTTGCGATTTTTCTGATTTGTATGGTGATATTTATGCTCGTTTTTCTGCCGTTATGGCAGCGACTCCGCTTACGGGTGGCAATTTGCAGGCTCGTTTGCGAATGATGTTTTTGTATCATATCGCCGGTTCACTTGGCGGTTGTGTTTTGAGTACCGACCAGCTCGATGAGTTTTTGACCGGTTTTTGGACGGTTCATGGTGATGTCGGTGATGTCAGTCCGATTCAGCTTTTACCGAAAACGACAGAATACGCTCTTGCCGAAATGCTGCTGACGGAACTGAAAAATCCGGAACCCTTGCGGGCGGCGATTGCGGCGACTCCGACGGACGGATTGGGTATTACCGGTTCTAGCTTGGAGCAGTTGGGTGTTGCGTCCTATGTGGAATTGGAAGCGATTTTTGAAGAATATTTTATTTTGAGGCAAAGGCAGGTGGACGGAAAATGCAAGGCGGAAGATATTGCCCGTTTAGAAATTTTACAAAAAAGTGTTGCTGTGCAGAGGTTTTTTAAAACGGCATTTAAGCGGCACGGAAGCCTGTTTTTTGATATGGAAATTTGATGAGCTGGCGGCAGTTTTCTTTTTTTTGTTTGTTCGTTTTTTTTCTGATTTTTATTCCGCTGACGGTACATTCCGCTTTGTTTGGTGAATTTTCTTTGCAGGACGAGCAGAAAATGGGAGAAAAATTTTCCCTACAAATTAAAAAACATTTTTACTTGGTTGATGACCCGTATGTTACCGATTTTGTACAAGATATTGTTGACCGTTTGGCAAAAGAACTTCCACCACAGCCGTTTCCTTTTCAGGCAAGAGTTATTGTTAATTCGAGTTTGAATGCTTTTGCCATTGCTGCCGGGCATGTTTATATTTTTACTGGCTTACTTTTGCAGGCAGAACATGAGGCACAGATTGCGTCAATTTTAGCCCATGAAATGGGGCATGTTATGCATCGTCATATTGCCAAACGGCTTGAACAGGGAGTTACTTTGAATTTGGCGGCTTTGTTTGGCGTTTTAGCCGGAGCGGTTATAGGCGGTGAAGGCGGTAATGCCTTTATTTTCGGTTCACTTGCAGGGGCTAAAAGTTCGATGTTAAGTTATTCCAGAGACAATGAACGGGAAGCGGATCAAGTCGGTTTGCGTTTGCTGACAAAATCTGGCTATCCGCCGCAAGCCATGGTACAGATTTTTAAAATTATGCAAAAAAAAAGTAGGTTGGCTGGTGAAGCCTTGCCTGTATATTTAAGTACACATCCTGCTTTGGACGAGCGAATCGGTATTATTTCTTTTCAGGTGCAAAGAGTTGAGGGAAAAGAAAAAAAATTATATGAGAACGAACGGTTTTTGCGTGTACAAACTTTTATTCGGGGGCGTTATGGCGATGCAAAAAACGCTCTTTTATATTTTGAGGGAAAAAAATTGTCGACAGCTATGGAGCTTTTGGCAACGGGGATTGTGCTTTCGCGGCTCAATCGTATTCAAGAAGCTAAACCGTATTTTTTAAAAGTGCTTGAACAGGAACCGAATAATCCGCTTTTTTTGCGGGAAACAGGACGGTTTTTGTTTGAATATTCAGCTGAGAGTCAACAAGCATTTTCCTTGCTTTCTAAGGCATTAAAGCGTAATTCTAAGGACTTTGTTGCTAGATTTTTCTTGGCAAGAATTTTGGCGGAGCAGGAAAAATTTTTTTTGGCAATTCAGGAAATGCAAACGGTTTTGCAAGCCGTACCGTTTGATTGGGAAGTTCATTTTTATCTCGGTCGTTATTATGGTTTGCAAAAACAAATGTTTTTGGCTCATTTGCATTTAGCTTCTTCGTTTTTCTTTCGAGGTGAAATTGAAAAGGCACATTTCCATCTTGAAAAAGTAAAAAATGAGGCAAAAACTGAGCAGGAAAAGCAGATGATTGTTGATTTTCAAAAAAAATGGGAAATGTGGAACGAAAGCTAATTTTTGTATTTGTTGATTTTTGTCGGCAAATGAAATCGGCAGAATCGTATATGATTTTGTAATGCCGCAGGGAATTTTGCGGTGTTGTTGTGTTTGTTGTTTTATCAAATTTTGAGGAGGAAATATGTTTTTTGAAAGTATAGCGTATGCAATGGCTCAACCTCAGGCAGGAGCCGAACAGGGAAATCCGATTATGGCGTTTTTGCCGCTGATTATTATGTTTGCCATTTTTTATTTTTTGCTGATTCGTCCGCAATCAAAAAGGGCAAAGGAACATCGTGCAGTTTTAGCGGCACTTAAAAAAGGTGATCGCATTTTGACCACCGGCGGTATTTATGGTCGGATTACGGCGATTGAAGGTGATTTGTTAACGATTGAAGTTGCGGCAAATACAGAAGTTAAAATCAATCGGGCTTTTGTCGCTTCTTTAGCTGATCCGAGTGCTGCAACAAAGGTTGAAGAAAAACCTGCGGTAAAAGGTTGAAGATGTTAATTGTTTTTTCGTGAAAAGAACATTTATTTGTAGGTCTTCATAAAAAATTATGAAAACTCTTTGAAGGAAAAAGAATGAAAAAATTATACTGGAAAGCGGGATTTACTTTTGTTGTCGGCTTACTGGCTGTTTTGTATGTTTTGCCGTCTGTTCCTGGAATGCAAAAATCATACTTCGCACGGCTTCTGGGTGTAAGTGAAATTCATCTCGGATTAGATTTAAAAGGCGGTATTCATCTTACCTTAGGAGTTGATGTCGATACTGCACTTAAAAATTCTTTGGAACAAATAGGAGAAGATTTACGTGCCGAGGCGGAAGATGAAGGTATTTTGATTTTGCATCCGAAAGTCGAGCAAATAAAGACACTTTCTTTTTTATTGCTTAAAAAAGAATGGCAGGAAAAATTACAAAAGATATTGAGCAAAGAGTTTCCGGGGCTTGTTATAGAAGATATGCAGGTCAATGAAAACGGCTCAGTGCGATATTTTGTGGTTTTTACGCCTGAACACCGTAATTATTTGGAAAAAATGACGCTTGACCAAGCCGTTAAAACTATTCGCAACCGGATTGACCAGTTTGGGGTTGCCGAACCTGATATTCGTCGTCAGCAAAATAATCGTATTCAGGTTCAGCTGCCCGGTATTGACGATACGCAGCGAGCTATTGCCATTATTGGTCGTACGGCTCATTTGGAATTTAAAATTGTTGACGAAGGAGCCGACCCGAAAAAAGCCGAGCAGGGCATTTTGCCCGGTGGCAGCGAACTTTCGTGGTCGGTTAAAACAATGCCTGATGGTAAAGAAATTCGTGAACCGATTGTTTTGAAATCGGCAACCGTACTTTCGGGAAAATATATTACCGATGCTCGTGTTGCGTTCGATTCTTACGGGCAGGCGTATGTTTCTATCAATTTTAATTCGCGCGGCGGCAAACTGTTTGAACGGGTAACGGCGGACAATGTACACAAACGTTTGGCGATTGTGTTGGACGGTAAAGTACATTCAGCACCGGTTATTCAGGAAAAAATCAGCGGTGGTCAAGCCAGTATTTCCGGTCGTTTTACAACGGAGGAGGCTCGAGATTTGGCAATAGTTTTGCGTGCCGGTTCTTTGCCCGCACCGGTTTCCGTACTTGAAGAGCGGACGGTTGGTCCGTCTTTGGGACAGGAATCGATCGAAGCCGGTGTAAAGGCGGCTGCTGTCGGTGGTGTAGCCGTTTTGCTTTTTATGTTGTTTTATTACGGTATCGGCGGATTGTTTGCTGATTTGGTTTTGGCTTTTAATATTTTGCTGATTTTGACAGGCTTGGCAGGTTTTGGGGCGACGCTGACCTTGCCCGGTATTGCTGGCATTATTTTGACAATCGGTATGGCGGTTGATGCTAATGTGTTGATTTTCGAGCATATTCGGGAGGAGATACGGGCAGGATTGCCGGCAAGGGCGGCGGTGGAGGAAGGCTTTTCAAGAGCAATGCTGACCATTGTTGACGCAAATGTAACCACGATTATTGCTGCCATTGTTTTGTATCAATTCGGAACAGGACCGATTCGCGGATTTGCCGTAACGCTTGTTCTGGGTATTTTGGCTTCGATGTTTACAGCTATTTTTGTTTCCAGAATTCTTTTTGACCTTTGGTTGTCTCGTCGCAACGCGACGCTTTCCATTTAGGGAGTTTTTTATGGGATTGCAACTTATTTCACCGAATACAAATATCAATTTTGTCGGATTACGCAAAATTGCATTTATTTTGTCGCTTTCCGTTATTTTAATCGGTTTGGCTTCTCTTGTTTTTAAAGGCGGGCTGAAATATGGCATCGACTTTGCCGGCGGTATTGTCGTTCAGGTTCGGTTTCAGCAGGGTATTGAAATTGAACAACTAAAAGATATTCTTGTGAAAAACGATGTTCACGGGATTTCCGTGCAGCAGTTTGGAAATGCTGCGGAAAATGAATATTTATTGCGTTCGGCTTTGACCGGCGACAATACTTCGGAGAAATTTCGTACACAGGTTAAAAAAGTGCTTGATGAGCAATATGGCGATAAATACCAAATCCAGCGAATGGAAATGGTCGGTCCGAAAGTTGGAGCTGACTTGCGTTCCAAAGCGTTGGAAGCGATGTTTTATTCCGTTTTGCTGATAGCGATTTATATTTCCGGTCGTTTTGAAAAACGTTGGTGGACGGCAGGATTTATGGCAGCCGGACTTGCAGGCGGATTGTATGTTTTGCAGCTTCTTTCTTTACCGAAGGAATATTTGGTTGTAGCGGCAATGCTTATCACGCTGGGATTATGTTGGTATTTAAAATTGAGCTATGCATTGGGAGCGATAACGGCACTTATTCATGATGTTCTGATTACAGTTGGTATCTTTTCCGTGCTTGATAAAGAGTTTGATTTAACAATTGTTGCAGCTCTTTTGACTATTATCGGATATTCTTTGAATGATACAATTATTATTTTTGATAGAGTTCGTTCAAATTTGCATAGTAAAATGCAGGGTATGCCTTTACCGCAGATTGTCAATAAAAGTGTCAATCAGACTTTGAGTCGTACACTGCTTACTTCAGGAACAACATTGACTGTTGTTTTGGTTTTATTTTTCTTCGGTGGCAGTGTAATACACGACTTTTCTCTTGCATTGCTTTTGGGTGTCATTATCGGAACATATTCTTCTATTTATATCGCCAGTACAATATTGTTGGGTTTTGGTGTTAAAGTTGAAGAAGAATTGCCTCAAAAGTCAGATGCAGTCTTTTAATATCGTATCAGGAATAGAAAATATTTTATTCTATATATAAAATCGGCAATATAAACGGAAAAAAGAAAAAATTAAAGACCTCGGAGGAAAAACCTTTGAGGTTTTTTTATTGTTTTTTATGGTCAGTTTTTTAATGTAGCAACACAGTCGAGAGATAAAAAGTGTGTTTTGGCATGGGATATTGGCGACAGAGCAAATTTTATATTTGTTTTCACGACATTGGAAACTGACGGTTGAAAATTTTCTAAACCCGACAAAATTTTTTATTCATTCTTGCAAGATAAAAGATTCTGAAACTTTTCACCGGGTATTGGTGGCGAAAACAAATAACCTTGTCCAAGTTCGCAGCCGAGTTCGGTAACGATTTTGAGTTGTTCTTCGGTTTCAATTCCTTCGGCGAGAGAAGTAAAGCCAAATGTTTTGGCAAGGTTAATAATTATTGTTAGCAGTTTTATTGCTGCGGGATCGGGCAAATTCCAAACAAAGGAGGCATCAATTTTGAGTGTTGAAAATGGAATTTCTTGCAGGCATGACAGCGACGAGTAGCCCGTTCCGAAATCATCAATAAAGATTTTGAAGCCGAGTTCAATTAGCTTGTTTATTTGTTTTTGTACTTGTTCTCCGTATTGTATGTAGGTTGTTTCCGTTATTTCCAGTTTAATTTGATCGGAGGAAATTGTCGGGTGTGCTTTTAAAATCTGTATAATATCTTTTATAATTGTATTTTTTTGAAAATGTATTCTTGAAAAGTTTGAAGAAATATAAATTTGTTTGAGACCGAGATTTTTCCAGTGTTCAAGCCAATTATAAACTTGGTCAAAAACTAAAATGTCAAGTTTGGTTATCATTCCTGTTCGTTCGGCAATGGGAATAAAAGATGCGGGAGAAATAAATGTGCCGTCTGGTTTTCTCCATCGGGCAAGGGCTTCCGCACCGACAATGGATTTATCTTTAAGAGAAACAATCGGCTGAAAAAAAGGACAAATCTCATTTGTTATAAGTGCGTTGTACAATTGCGATTCGATATGGAGTTGTTCTTTGACTGAATCGGAAAGTTGTGTCGTATATAATTTAGGAGTGTTTTTTTCCGTATGTTTTATATTGTGTACTGCTAATTTTGCAAAAGAAACCAGTTCGTTAGGATTTGTTCCGTGTTCGGGGGCTATGGAAATGCCGATGCAAATTTTGAGAAAAAATTCATAATTGTTTATTGAAATCGGTGCGGTAAAAATTTTGAAAATTTGGTTAGCTATTTCCGTGGCTATATTATTGGTTTCCGTAAGCGGAGCAATAAGAACAAATTTATCTTCGTTGACTCGACTGACTTTGTATGAATTTTTTTCACAAAAATTGGAAAGCCTGCCGGCAATATAACAAAGAATGTCATTTCCTCTTTTGTTGCCGAGTGCATCATTGATTAGTTTAAAATCGTCAATATCAATAAAAAAGATAGCAACTTTGTCGAAAGTTTGTATGAATTTTTTGATTTCAACTTGAATGCCTGCTTCGTTATATAGATTTGTAAGTGTATCAATAAATGCTATTTTATTTAGATATTTTTCTGTACTTTGCCAATATTCGATTAATTTTTGAATAAGTTTTGCAATATATTTTATTTCATTATTATTATTATTATTATTATGTTTTATAGAAATTTCATTCGGTATTTGTTTTTTTATTATATAATATATTTTTTTTAGCGGATGAATGATTTGATAGTGTATAAAAAAGTATAGTATATAGAAAAAAGTTAAAATAATTATAATATAAAAAGCCGCAAGAGATTTTATTATGGAAGGAGCAAGATTTTTTAATTGGTATTGTTTTATGATTACAATTACAATGGAACCAAAAGAGTTGTTAATTAACATTGCAGAAGTAAGATTGTTGTTATTTGAAATTGTAACTGGATAGTTAGGAATAAGTTTTTCTACCAATTGCGTCCAGTTAATATTGGAATTTTTTTTTGCCAAATTGTCAAATGTTGTTAATCCAGTATATGGTAAAATATGAACTTTTTCTTCAATATTGGAGTATTGTATGTTGTTGTATTTACGAAATGTCCAGAGTTTTCCTATTTGTTTACTTGAATTATTAAGCGAGCTACAGGCAATCATATACAGTTCGCCGTTTATGGGGACGATGCCGGAAAAATCTTTTTTGAAAGTATTTATTGAAAAATATTTTTGGACGAAGTCCGTAAATTCTTGATTGGCGGGGCTAATCAGCATTTGATATTTGTCTGCCTGATGCATTATTGAAAAAAAGAGTTCTCCGTTTGGTCGAGAGAAGACAAGAGCGTTGATTGATTGCAATGCGAATTGAGAGGCGGTGAATTCTTCGGGGTATGATTTGAAATCATTTTGTAAAAAATTGATGATGGATTCCTGTTTAGCATACAAAGATGTTATCGTTTTCAGTTCGTTTAAATTATTTTGAACGGTTTGTTTTATTTGTTCGACATTCGTTTTTATAGTTCTTTGTTCATAACTGGTTATGGAAGAGGTAATTCCAAAAAAAATAACATAAATTGTGGCGAGTGTTAAAATTAGAAATAACCCTGTTAGAAGGGAAAAAATTTTCACATTTAGACTTTTGTTGTCCCAAAAGGTAAAAAAATTGAATTTCGGTTTTTTCATTTTTTATTTAAAGCTTGTTCGATATAAGGTGGGATTGCAACTTTTGCATTTTTGAGGTTATTTCTCGCTCGCAAAACATTTTCGATTTTGACACCGGCTTTTTCCCAATAACTGCACGGGTCGTTGATAAAATTTAAAATTAAATCCAGTCCTTCGCTGTAGGAACGTACTAAATGGCAGCAGTTGATGACCCAGTTCGGTCCGAGCGGCGGGATTTGTTCTCCTTTAATTTTTTGCGGAGTAGTAATTGTTTTAAATTGGTCAATGGTTTGTTGCCATAGCGGTTTGCCGTTTGGTCCTAAGCCGAACGGGTCAACAAAAATATAGGGAGCGGGTAGACAATGTCCGATTTTCATAAAAGTCAAAGCCATATTGATTTCGTAACTTGTGCCGAAACCGCCGACATTGAAAATCTTGAAAATGGAACGCCTGTCCATAATGTCTTGTCGGGTGTTGAGTGCGAGACTGATAAAATGTACAAGGATTTCGGGAGCCATATTGATTTTTTGTCCTATTTTTTCCGCATCAATACCGACTCCGATGCGTGCAATGCCAATTTCGGCGGCGGCATCGTCAATGGCTTTCATTACTCCCGGACCGCTTCCGTGTGTAACCGCGAAATGCCCCCGCAATTCGGGAGCATTATTGAGCTTTTGTAAAAAGTCGTTAAATTCTTGTAACAGGCTGTCTTTAGTTTGGTCGATGGCGGAACCGAAAACCGCAATCGTGGTGTGAATGCGGTCAAGCTCTTCTTTGCCCTTATCCGTAACCCAAAAGCCTTTATAAAATTCCCGTACATGTGCAGGGTATTCGCCTTCTTCGATAAATAGAAAAAACCGCATACCGCCTTCGGTCAGATTGACAAGTTCTTCATAGATATTTTGGTCGAGATAAACATTGACAGCGGCATCTTTTTTACTGACCCGGCTGCTGATGCTTTTTAGTAATACAACGCCGAAATCGTTTTGTTTGAGCATTCTGAGCGTATCAATCGGTGGCAGGCTGTCTGCTAAAAAGATTTTGGAAAGCCGCTGTTCGCCACCGACATAAGAAAGGTCGCCGGTAATTGGTTGAAAACGTTTGGGTATTTTGTTGTCGCTTAAAACAAAGGCGGAAATTGTGCCTCTGGCGGTTTCGTACAACAGCCGCCATTGAAAAGCCGGCATCCAGTGGTTGTCTTCCTGTTCCCATGGAATTGTAATCAATTTGCCGGGCATAATTAGTCGTCCGTATGCTCCGCCGAGTTCGGGTGAAGGAGAGATTTCATCAAACAGGTTTTCGCAAACTGTCGGGTCAAAAAGTGAGGTCAGTTCGGTTATGTCGATACCGCGTTGCAAAATTGTTTTGGTTTGTTCGGGGGTTGTAAAAAGTCTGTTTGCGATCTGTTGTTCCTGTTCGCTGCCGTGATAAATTTTGAGACGTACTCGTAGATTTTTTGTAGTAGCGGTTTTTTCGGAAATATTAAACAGTTCAACATGACGGGGAACTTGTAAGCCTGTGGTGCGAATACCGTCCAGCAGTCTGGAAGCCAGATGCCAAATGTTAGGATTATTGAGTTCTCGCTGAATAAAGGCACAATATGGTCCGAGGGCGATATGGACGGCGGAGACCAGAAATTGGTGTCCTTTCATTTCTGATGGTAGTCCCGATGGCGACGGGTGTTGAAAAGTGCTGAGTCCGTGCTTGCCTCGTACAATCATTTCCGTAAAGTTTTTGGGAATATTGAGCAGTTTTTTGGACATAATAAAATGATAATCTTCCAGCAAAAGTTCAATACAACCGTCATCTGTAATATTTGTTGTGGGCGGTAATAAAATTTGTTCGGCTTGAACGGCTGCTTCGATTTCTTTTTTACTGAGTGCCGGTGTGAGCGGAATAAAAAGTCGTCCGATGTCAATCGAGTGTGTTTCCACCAGATTTTGCAAATCAGAAAGAGCCGCTCCGAGGTCGGGATTGAGTGCGGAAACCGTTACACCCAGCGAGATAGTTTTATCTTTGTCGGAAATTTGTGGCTCTTCGTCGGTAAATGTTACATCAAGCCCGATTCGGGAATGTCCGCTTCGTCCGCTGATTTGGCAATAGGTTTCCAGTGGACATTTTTCAGCTTTCATACGGGCGGCAATATCACGCATCAGTCCACGCAGTTTATCATCAGCTGAACAAAATTGCATCGTGGCATTAAGTCTGGCGACTCCCTGTTGTGCGTCAAAATGAATGTCGCCGACATTTGTCAGTTGACCGTCAGAGGTGATAATTGGTGCTGTAACCATACGATTTTCCTTATTTTTTATTCTTCAGTTTCGTTGGTTTCAGGGTGGCTTGGTTGGGCTTCCACATCTTCTTGTTGTAGCAAATCAAAGCAGATAACCTGTTGGTCGCCATCTAGTCTGACAAGCATAACTCCCTGTGTGGCCCGTCCGACAATTCGAACTTCGTTTACGCTGATACGAATTAGCTTGTTGGCGGAAGTCAAAAGCAGAACTTCGCTATCGTCATCGACTATTACCGCTCCGAGAACCGCTCCGGTTTTGGGAGTAACTCGCATATTGATAATGCCTTTTCCGCCGCGAGATTGTGCCCGAAATTCTTCAAGTTGGGTGCGTTTGCCGTAACCGTTTTGAGAAATGGTCATCAACGCTTTCGTGTCGTCGTTGGCGATAACACCTGTAACTACATGGTCTCCCGGTCGTAGGGCAATGCCTTTTACACCACTGGCAGCCCGTCCTATATTTCGGACTTCTTTGCAGGCAAAACGAATGCCGAAACCGTCTTTGGTTACGAGCAAGACTTCATCATTTTCGTCAATTTCGTTAACGCAGATAAGTTCATCATTTTCCCGCATATTAAGAGCAATCAGTCCGTTTGTTCGGATATTTTTATAAAGACTCATAAGGGAGCGTTTAACGATACCGTTACGGGTAACAAAGAAAAAAGAACGGTTTTCTGGCATTTCACGATATGTCATAATCGCCGCTACACTTTCTTCTTTATCAAGCGGAATAATATTGGCGATATGAATACCTTTTGCGGTGCGGCTGCCTTCTGGAATCTGATGTACCTTGATTTGGAACATTCTGCCTCGATTGGTAAACATATTTAAAAATTGATGATTGGAGGTTGCCAAAATATTGGCAATAAAATCCTGATCGCCGACCTGTGCACCGGTTATGCCTTTCCCTCCCCGTTTTTGTTGTTGGTAGTTACTGAGTGCCGTGCGTTTCATGTAGCCTCGTTTGGAAAGCGTGATGACAACATCGTCATCGGAAATAATGTCTTCGGCTTCCAAATGTTCGGGGTCGTTATCAAGAAAAACAGAACGGCGTTTGGTGGCGTATGTTGTCCGCAATTCTTCAAGCTCGGTACGAATAACCGATTTAAGAACTTCTTTGTTGGACAGGATGCTGTTTAAATATTCAATTGTTTCAATAAGTTGTTTAAGTTCATCCAGCAGTTTTTCCCGTTCCAAATTGGTGAGTCGTTGCAGTCGCATATCCAAAATTGCTTGGGCTTGAATTTCGCTGAATTCAAAGTCTTGCATCAGTCCGTTTTTGGCATCTGTCGGCGTTTTGGAAGCACGGATAAGGGCGATTATTTTATCAATTTTATCAAGGGCTTTTTTGAGACCTTCCAAAATATGTGCTCGTCTTTCCGCTTTGTTTAAATCAAAACGGGTACGCCGTAAAATAACTTCTTTGCGAAATTCAAGAAAGAGTTCCAGTATTTCTTTGAGATTGAGCAGTCGTGGGCTGTTGTTGACAACCGCCATCATATTGATACCGAAACTGCTTTGCAGAGGCGTATATTTGTAAAGTTGATTGATGGTAATTTCTGAGTAAGCGGTTTTTTTCAAATCTAAAACAATGCGAATGCCCTTAAGACTGGTTTCGTCTCGCAGGTCGCTTACGCCCTCGATTCTTCCGTCATTCACGAGCTGGGCAATTTTTTCCAAAAGAGCCGTTTTGTTGATGGCATATGGTATTTCTTTAATAACAATTCGTTCCAGATTATTTTTTCTGGTCTCTACTTCGATTTTTGCCCGAATTTTAACCGTTCCTCGTCCGGTGTGATAGGCACTTTTGATACCGCTTTTTCCGTAAATATATGCTCCGGTCGGAAAATCTGGACCGGGAATAAAGTTGATTAGATCGTCGATTGTTGCCTCGGGATTGTTGAGAAGATGTGCAGTCGCCTGAATGACTTCGTCTAAATTATGAGGCGGAATATTGGTTGCCATACCGACGGCAATTCCTGATGAACCGTTAATTAGCAAGTTGGGTACGCGGCTTGGTAGAACTTCTGGTTCTTGCAGGGAGTTGTCGTAGTTGGGGCGAAAATTTACGGTATCTTTTTCGATATCCGTTAAAAATTCTCCTGCCAGTTTGGACATTCTGCTTTCGGTATAACGCATTGCCGCCGGAGAATCACCGTCGATTGAACCGAAGTTTCCCTGTCCGTCAACAAGCGGGTCCCGCATATTGAAGTCTTGAGCCAAGCGAACCAGTGCGTCGTAAACGGCAGAATCTCCGTGTGGGTGGTATTTACCGATGACATCACCGACAATGCGGGCAGATTTTTTGTAGGGGCGGTTGTAGGTGTTATTTAGTTCGTGCATGGAAAAAAGAATTCGCCGGTGTACGGGTTTGAGTCCGTCCCGAATGTCGGGAATGGCTCTGCCTACAATTACGCTTAAAGAATATTCCAAATAGGATTTTTCAATTTCTTTTTCTATGCTGATTTGATTTTCGTTGGACACGGTTTTTTCCTTTCGTGTTTTTGTTAATATTTTTTTAGTGGATTAAATATCCAAGTCCGTTATCCGCAGGGCATTTTTGGCAATAAATTCCCGTCTGGGTTCAACTTTGTCGCCCATAAGTTTGGAAAATAAATCGCTTGCTTCGCTTGCATCTTCGATTGTTACCTGCAACATCGTGCGTTTTTCCGGGTCCATAGTTGTTTTCCAAAGTTGGTCGGGGTTCATTTCCCCCAAACCTTTGTAGCGTTGGATATTAAACTGTTTGTGTCCCAGCTCGGAAAGCAGGGTAAGCAGTTCGACCGGGCATTGGGTGCTGCCGAGTTCCGTATTGCTGTCTTTTTTGAGAATCGTAAAAGTCAGGTCGTCACTGTTGGTTTTCATATTTTGAAATGCTTCGTATCCGATTTTGTACAATTTGGAATTAAAAAATTCTAGTCCGAGTTTTATGCTTTGCAAATTGCTGTCGGAAAAAAGCAGAAAATGACGCGTTGTATCGTTGTGTTCTTCCGTGTACAGATCAAGTTCGTATTCAGGAGCGAGTTGTATTTTAAGAGCCTTGATTTGTTCATCGCTCGGTTCATTTGGTGTTAGCCGTTCATTATAACCGAGAAGTTTATAAAACAGGCGTTTGCTGAGTCCTGCGTTAATGCCTTCCTGTACACAGCGTTTTATATCTTCGGCTTGTTTTAAAACCGTGCCGAGTGTGTCGCCTTCAATCCGTTTACCGTTTGAGGAAACGAGTGCAAAATCGGAACAGATTTGTTGGTACAAAATTTCGTTCAGTTCATTTTCGTTGTGAATATAACGTTCAAAATTGCCTTTGTGGACACGATAAAGTGGCGGCTGGGCAATGTATAAATAGCCGTTTTCGATGAGTTCTTTGTATTGGCGAAAGAAAAATGTCAGTAAAAGTGTACGGATATGTGCTCCGTCTACATCGGCATCGGTCATAATCACGATTTTGTGATAACGGAGTTTTTCTAAATTGATATTGTCTTCGCCGATTCCCGCTCCCATGGCGGTAATCATCGCTTTTATTTCTTTGTTTTCGAGTATTTTGTCAAAACGGGTTTTTTCGACATTGAGGATTTTGCCTCGCAGCGGCAAGATTGCTTGAAATTTGGAATTTCTGCCCTGTTTGGCGGAACCGCCCGCACTGTCACCTTCAACAATAAAAATTTCACTTTCTTCGGGTTTTTTGCTTTGACAGTCGGCAAGTTTGCCCGGTAGCGAATGGTCGCCGAGTGCTCCTTTGCGTCGTACCAAATCTCGTGCTTTTCTGGCGGCGGCTCTGGCTCTGGCGGCATCTACTACTTTGTCGAGAATGTCCCGCGTTTCTTTAGGGTGTTCGTTAAAAAAGGTACTCAGACTATCGTAAACGATGCTGTTGACATAACCCGCAACTTCGCTGTTTCCCAGCTTGGTTTTGGTTTGTCCTTCAAATTGTGGATTGGGAATTTTGACGCTGATGATGGCGGTCAATCCTTCCCGAACATCGTCGCCGCTCAATTTTTCTTTGTATTTTTGCGGTACATCGGAATTGTTTTGAATATAGCCGTTGATTGCTCTGGTTAAAGCGGTGCGAAAACCTTGCAAATGCGTGCCGCCTTCTTTGGTACGGATATTATTGGCAAAGGTGTGTACATTTTCCTGATAGCCGTTTGTATACTGCATGGCAAATTCAATCAGGACATGTTCCATTTCACCTTGACCGTAAATGACTTGGTGCAGTCCGCTTTCTTGGTCTTTGTTTTCCACAAAAGAAACAATACCGCCCTCATAGTGGTAGCTGGTATTTTTTTGGTTTTTTTCATCTTGAAAATCAATCCGCACTCCGCTGTTGAGGTACGCTAGCTCTTCAAATCGCCGTGCTAAAATATCGTGCTGAAAATCGATGGTTTCAAAAATAGTGTCGTCCGGTAAAAAATGAATGGTCGTACCGGTAGTATCACTTTCGCCTAGAGTTTGTAGCTCGGTTTGCGGAACGCCTCGTTCGTAGCGTTGACGGTAACGGTGTCCGTCGCGATTGATTGTAACTTCCAGATAATCCGACAAGGCATTGACGGCAGAAACTCCAACACCGTGTAGACCGCCGGAAACTTTGTAGGCGTTGTTGTCAAATTTTCCGCCGGCGTGCAAAACAGTCATAACAACTTCGACCGCCGGACGATTTTCTTTAGGGTGCATATCAACCGGAATACCGCGACCGTTATCTTTTACGCTGATACTGTTATCAACATGCAAAGTAACGGTGATATGGTCGCAATATCCGCCCATCGCTTCGTCAATACAGTTGTCTATAACTTCATAAACGAGATGATGAAGTCCATAACTGTTTGTACTGCCGATATACATAGCAGGGCGTTTTCTGACAGCAGAAAGCCCTTCTAAAACAGTAATACTTTTAGCGTCGTAATTTTGCTCAGACATAAATTATTTCTCTTCTTCTGTTGGATAAAATGTTTCTTCTACAATCTCTACCGGCATGGTTACAACAATATAATTTTCTTCTTCTTCTGATTTAATTTGACAGGGACTGAAGATTCCTGAAAATTCAAAACGAATTTCTTTTCCGGTAAAATGAGACAAAATATCAAGTATTGACTTGGTGTTTAAGGCAATAGAATTAAGTGTTCCTGCATATGTTGCAGTAATATGTTCGCATGCTTCGCCTGCATCTTGTCCTTGGCTTGAAATTGCAATGTTGTTTGATTGTAATTGCAAAATTGTTGCTTTATTTGCAGCGGTATTAAAGAGTAAGATACGATTGAGACTGTTAATAAGTTCTTGTCGGTCAATGGTTAAAACGGATTTAAACTGGTTTTCGTATTGGCTCAAAATCTTTTTGTAATCGGGAAAGATATAAGAGCTGAGTGGAACGCTCAATACTTCTTTTTGTTTATCCGAGCGGATAAAGAGTTTGCTATCTTTTAAGTTGATTTCAATCTCATCGCCGGAAATTAGACGACGAATTTCCAAAAGATGTTTTTTGCTGATTAAAAAGCCGTTTTCGGGAATGAGTGCGTACAGTTCGGGGTTTTTAAATTCTACGGTGGCAAACTGATGTCCGTTTAAGCCGCATACTTCGATTCCGTCTTGTTCCAAACGGGAAAAATTAACACAGGACATTGCCATCATACTTTCTTCATCACTGGTACAAAAAGCAATGCGTTCAATAAGTTCTTTAAGAAAATCGCCAGACCATAAGACGGATTCTTCTTGCGGAAATGGCGTGAACGGTTGAAACCAGCTGGCATCACTGGTGGGCAGTTTATATTTACGGCGTCCTTGTTCGATAGAAAGTACTCCGCCTTCTTTTTCCTGTCGCAGCGTGATTTCGCCTGACGGTAAACGGCGAATCAGTTCACTAAAATTTTTACCCTGTACGCCGACGGTTCCCGGTTTCATAATGTTTGCTGAGTATGTTCCGGTAAATTCAAAACTGGAGTCAGTTGCCAAAATTTCCAGTCTGCCGGAATTGCTTCGTAACCAAATGGTACGCAGGTAGGCTGCTCCTGTTTTCATCGGCAAAATATTTGCCGCTTTTTGCAAACCGTCGATGATTTCGTCTTTTTCTACTTGAAGATGCATGATTACTCCCGTTGTTTTTTTGCTTTTTCGTAAATAATTTCCAGTTCTTTTTTTAGTTCCGGTTCTTTTTTGAGTTTATGCTCAATTTTTTGAATGCTGTACATAACCGTTGTATGGTTTTTGTTTCCGAAAAGAGAACCTATTTGAGGAAACGAAATTCCGAGTTGTTTGCGACAAAGATACATTGCTATTTGTCGCGTGAAAGAAATTTCTTTTTTCCTTTTGGGTGAACAAATGTCTTCTAAGGAAATTTGGTAACGGTCGCAAGTGGCATTTATAATCATTTTTGCACTGGGCGGTTTGTCCATATCGGAGGTGTCTTCGACTATTTTTTGAAAATGGTTAAAAGAAATGTTTTTATTTGAAAACTGTTTGTAGGCGAGCGTTTTAAGAAGAATGCCTTCCAGTGAGCGAAAATCGTGAAATTGTCGAACTAGGTATAAAATTTGTTCTTCGCTTAATTCGAGTCCATGGCGTTTGCATTCCCGTTTTACAAAGCGGAGTTTGATGTCTAAATCTGGTTTTTTGAGAGAAAGCAAGACTCCTCCGAGCAATCTGGATTTGAGCTGTGGTAAGAGTTGGTTGCAATCGTTAATTTTGACCGATGAGGTAAAAACAGTTGGTTTAGTTTTAAAAAAATCAAAAAGCGGAATAAGTTCATTTTGGAGTTCGACATGGTTTACAATTGTATGAAAATCATCAAGTAAAAAGAAGTCGAATTTACTACAGGTTGAAGCGAAATTATCTGTTTTCGCTTTGCAAAAAAGTCTGTTTAGCTCATGTACATCGCCGTAAAAACCGCTCAGAGCCTTGGCTGTAAATTTTTGGTGAATGGCTTTTAGTAGATGTGTTTTGCCGTGTCCGTGCTTGCCGTACAAAACAATTAGGTTGTATTCGGGGATAGTTTGTTCCGTGATGGATTTGCAAAGCATAAACGGAAAATTGTTTTTGTCGTTGGTTAAAAAATTGGCAAAATTTTGCTCGCAAGTATTGTTTTTGTCATTTGCAGTTGGAAGTAAAAATGTTTTTGGATTTTGGGTTTTATTGACAAGATAGTCTATGTGCGTGATATTTTCGTAGGTTTTGACGGTTTTAAGTAAGGTTTGTGCGTGATTATCCATAAACCAGTTTTTGAAAATTTCATGCGGAAAAGTTAGACGGAGTGTTGAGCCTTTGCAGGTAAAGTCAATTGCTGAAAAGCTTTGACAAAAATGGGTGTTGTTCATTTTTTCGCACAGAATAGTTTTGATTTCGGCGGCAATATTTTGTTGGTTTGAGTTGGAAGTGGCGTAATGTTGATGTACCGTCATAAAGTTTGTTTTTTGTTTTGACCGATTTGTTTGTGCGGTCTTTTTTTGTTAATAAAAAAAGCTCTATACTTGTGAGCGTAACTGATTTTTTTTCAAAGAGGAAGACAATAAATTTTGACGAACATAAGGTCAAGGGGATTTTTAGGTAATTATTTTTGATGGCTGTAAAAAGAAGGAAAAAAGTGAAAAAGATTAAAATCGCTTCTTTTTTTGTCTGGACAAGCGAAAAAAAAAACTCTAAGCCTCTTTTGTTTCTTGAGTCAGGGCGGAATAAGTATAGTCTGTCTGTTTTTTTTTATAAAAATTGGAGGAAATTATGGGAAGTCATAAAAAAATTGAAAGAAAAAAAGAACTCGATCGTCGTCGTAAACGCCGTGAAAAACGCATTAAACTGCGTATCAAACAGGCAAAAGAAGCTGCAAAATCCGCTTAGTGAAAACGAAAAAGGAGAGTTTTTCAGGAGAAGAAAATGCCTATTTACGAATATAAATGTAATGAATGCGAGCATGTATTTGAAGATTGGCAGTCCGGTTTTGAAGAAAAAGAGCAAAAGTGCCCGCTTTGTCAAGGAAAATCATACAGGATTATGTCCAACACTTCTTTCGTTTTAAAAGGAACGGGCTGGTATGTAACCGATTATGCCGGTCAAAAATCGTCGGGAAGTTCTGATGATTCCGCTACAAAAGCGGCGGTTAAAAATGATGATGCCGTTAAACCGGCAACAGGTACGGATAAACCGGTAAAAAGTAAAGAAAAATCGGCAACAGGTACTGCAAAAGCGGCAGCTTCATAAACGGAGCAGGAAATGATTGACAGATATACTCGTGCGGAAATGGGGCGGTTGTGGACATTGGAAGCCCGTTATCGTGCGTGGCTGGAAGTTGAGATTGCAATTTGCGAGGCTTGGACGGAGCTTGGTGAAATTTCCAAAGATGATATGGCAATTATTCGCACCAAGGCGGATTTTGACCTTGAGAGGATTTTGGAAATTGAACAAACAACTCGTCACGATGTGATCGCTTTTTTGACTGCTATTGAAGAAAAAGTCGGTCCGGCTGCCCGTTTTATTCATCTTGGCTGTACTTCATCGGATATTGTGGATACGGCGGGAGCTTTGCAGCTTGTGCGGGCGGGGCAGCTTATTTTGCAAGGACTTGATGGATTGCTTGATATCTTACGGAAGATGGCATTTGAGCATAAAAATCAAATGGTTATCGGTCGTACGCACGGTATTCACGCAGAACCGACAAGTTTTGGTTTGAAGTTAGCCGGTTTTTATGCGGAATTTTGTCGTCACAAGACTCGTTTTGAACGGGCGTTAGACGGCATTGCATACGGAAAAATTTCCGGTGCGGTCGGAACGTATGCCCAGCTTGAGCCGCAAGTTGAAGTCAGAGCCTGCGAACTTTTGGGGTTAAAGGTGGATCCCGTTTCAACCCAGATTATTCAGCGAGATAGGTATGCGGAATATTTTACAGCTTTGGCTTTGCTTGGCGGCGGAGTGGAGCGGATTTGTACCGAGTTGCGTCATTTGCAGCGAACTGAAGTTTTGGAAGTAGAAGAAGGATTTCATCTTGGACAAAAAGGTTCTTCTGCCATGCCGCATAAAAAAAATCCGATTTCTGCGGAAAATCTGTGCGGACTGGCACGATTGGTGCGGACAAACGCCATGGCTTCCATGGAAAATATGACGCTTTGGCACGAACGTGATATTAGTCATTCTTCGGTTGAGAGGGTGATAATGCCTGATTCCACGATTTTGGTTGATTATATGTTGGCTCGTTTGACAGGAGTTTTGCAGGGATTGCGGATTGTGCCGGAAAATATGGCAAGAAATCTTGCGGCTTCTTACGGATTGTATTTTTCTCAGCGGCTTTTGCTCGCTTTAGTCGGCAGCGGATTTGCCCGGCAAGAAGCGTATGAAAAAGTGCAAAAAATAGCTATGCGGTGTTGGAATGAACAAATTTCGTTTCCCGACGAGGTGCAAAAAGACGTAAAAATCGTGCAGTTGTTGGGTGAAAAACGGTTAAGTGAAGTTTTTGATGCCAGGTATTATTTGCGGCATGTTGATTTGATTTTTGAGCGGGTTTTTAACAAAGGTTGAGTTGAAACGAAGTGGATTTCGGTTTTGCACTGCGTTTGCGGAGTAACATGAAAAAAGCATTTTTGTTCTTTTTGTTGTTGTTAAGTATCGGTTGCCATGGAAAAATGAGCAATTTTTTTTGGCAGTCATCCGTTTACGAAAAGGCGACTCACGAGTGGACTCGGCATGATGTGTTTTATGACGGAATGGAAGTCGCTCTTGATGTTTTTGTTTTATTAAAATCGCGGCAGTGGCGGCGGTATGCCTTGGAAAAATCCATTCAGGACAATGTATTGTCCAAGGAGCAGTGGCAGCCTTTGTTGGCAGAAGATCAAAAGGCATTGCGTGAGGGTGTTGACTGTATCGTTGCCGTGAGCGGAACTTCGGCAGAAGATTTTGCTTCGCCGAATTCGCTTTGGCGGCTTTATTTGTGTACGGACGGACAGAGGATTTTACCGCACAGTATTCGGAAATTAAAATGGTCGGAAATGCGTTTTCTTGCTTTTTTTCCTTTTTGGACACCGTGGCAGCAGGTGTATACCGTTCATTTCGTCGTTAATCCGCCTAAGGATTGTTCGCTGTTGTTGACCGGAGCATACGGTAAAACGGTTTTTTCTTGGCAAAATATTTAAATCGGAATTGTATTTGTAGAATTTTTATCTAAAAAACGATGCGGAATTGTGCATGAAATTTTTTAAGACGGTCGGTCTTTTTTTCTTTATTTTTCTTTTATTTTCGTTATATGCTCAAGCTGACGGTCAAATGCCTGCTTGGAAAGATGTTGAGGGCGCGGTTATTGTTGTAGATAAAAGTCGGCAAAAGCTTTTTATTTATGACGGAAAAACATATACCGTGTTGCAGGAATTTGTTTGTACGACAGGACAGATTGAGGGCGATAAATTGGTTGAAGGAGATTTGCGTACTCCGGAAGGTGTTTATTTTATTGAAAAAAGAATTCAAAAGGGGCTTGATTTCGAACTGTACGGCGGTGAAGCCTTGGTTTTGAATTTTCCTAATCCCGTCGATAAAATTTTTCAAAAAACAGGTTACGGCATTTGGATTCACGGTAGAGGGCGTTCTATTGTCCCCAGAGATACACGGGGTTGTGTAGCCTTGAAAAATGAAAACCTCGATGTCGTACGAGAAAAGAGCAGGTTCGGCTGGACACCTGTTTTTATTGTTCATTCTCTTGATGAAAATGTGTCTGTTTGTAAAGAAGATGAGCTTGTTCGGTTGTATGAGCAAGTGCAGAAATGGGCAGAAAACTGGTCGGCGAAAAGTGAAGATTTTTTTGCTGCTTATGATTTGGAAGCGTATAATCGTTCGGGAAAATCATTTGCCGCTTTTTCGGAGCAAAAACGGCAACTTTTTCAGCGTTATGTATGGATAAATGTTAATCTTTTTTCTTTGCAGATTGCGTGTGTCGGTTCATATGCCGTAACGAGTTTCGGTCAGTTTTATCAGGCGAACGGGACGCAATCGGAAGGGTTGAAGCGTCTTTATTGGCGGCAGAATGAAGACGGGCAGTGGAAAATTGTTGGTGAAGAATGGAAAAAACAAGATTTGGGTTTGAATAAAATTTATCAGGAAAATTGTAAGCCGCATTTGTTGGCGTGGTTTGAAAAATGGCGGCAGGCGTGGATTAGCGGAGATGCTGAAAAATATGAAAGCTTTTATGCTTCTCAGGCGGTGCAGGGTAAGCGAAGAGGTGCGGCAGCTATTGCCGAGTATAAAAAAAAGGTATGGGAAAAGGCAAAACCCGTATCAGTCGAATTGGACGGGTTTGAAATTAGTGAAGTGGCAGATGGCGTTTTGGTGCGTGCCGTGCAGCATTTTGTTGATGAAAGCGGATATGAGGACAAGGGTATGAAAGAATTTCTTTTGTATCCTGCCGGAGCGAAAAACTGGAAAATCGTACGGGAAGATTGGAAAAAACTATGAGATTTTTGTTGTCTGTTTTGTTCGTTGGCGGTTTGTGCACTTCGGTTTGGGCTGATACGAATGTGAGCCGTTTCGTTTTTTTTGAAAAAACGCAATATCCGCTTGAAGTCTATGTCCTTGAAGGGAAAGAAGCCGGTCCGACAATTTTGGTGCAGGGCGGCATTCAGGGCGATGAACTGTCCGGTTTTATGACTGCGGATTTGCTTGTTTCGGCACAGGTGAAAAAAGGACGAATTATTCTTATACCTCGTGCGAATGTGCCGTCGATTCATTTGCGTAGGCGGCAGATTAATGTTGATATGAATCGGCGTTTTGATCGTCAGTACGGTCAGTTTTATGAAGATATTGTGGCTCTTGCCGTTCGCCGTCTTTTGCAAAAATGTGACGGTTTTATTCATTTGCATGAGGGAAGTGGGTTTTATTGTCCGACATATATCAATCAGAGTAAAAATCCCAAACGCTATGGGCAATCCGTTATTATTGATGCCGAAGAATATCAGGATATTCGGCTTGGGGAAATGTGCCGTCGGGTGTTGAAGCGTTTTAATCCTACTGTTCAACCGCAGGCATATGTTTTTTCTCTTTTTAATACAAGGACAATCGAAAATAATTCGCAGTATTTGGAGCAGCGAAAATCGTTAAGCTATTATGCGTTGACACAGTTGAAAATTCCGGCGGTGGCGATTGAACTGAGTAAGGCAATTGGCGATTTAGAATGGAAAGTGCGACAACAGCTGGGATTGACGTTGGCTTTTTTGCGAGAAATGGGTGTGGAAGCACAATGTGAAATTGGCGACAGATTACAAACGCGGACGGATTTTGTACCAGATTTGCAGGTAAACGGCGAAAAAGTGAAGGATAGTTGTGTGTTACAATTGGGAACGGAGCTTGTCGTGCAACTTGGAGGAAAAAAGGGTGGAGCGTGTTATGCGGTTTTTGCATCAGACAGACCCGGTTACGATTTGCTTAAAAGTTCGCGGTATCTTTTACAGCCGTTTCGCTCACTTGATATTTATGCTGACGGAAAAAAAATTCGTTCTTGTTCGGTGTTGTGGCAAGAAGCAAAATCTGGAAACGGCAAAAAAGGTGATATGGTTTATAAACTAAACGGCAAAACGCTGTTTGCCGCTTTCGGTGAGGTTGTAAAAGTGCAGGCCGGAGACCGGCTTGTGCTGGAAGGAGTTGTGGGCGGTAAAAAAGATGAAGTGCTAAATGTTAAAGGATATGTAGTAAATCCGCCCGGTGTATATAATAGCGGACAGGATATGGGCGTAGAGATTGTGCTGAGTCAGGATATGTTTTTACCCAGGTATGTGAAAAAAAACGGCGACAACTGGGCTTTTTGGGTGGAACGGGAAACGAGTGGTATACAGGTTCGACCGGTTGTTTTTGAAGTGCAGGAGTCTCACGTGCCGGTTTTTGTTTTGAGCGGTGAGCGGGAAAGAATTTTGCTTTATACGCCGCGGCAGGGAGAAATTGAAATTCCTGTTGGTGAATATCGTTTTGGTGGGGGCTGGGCAGGTAAAGCCGGCGAAGTTCATTGTTTTTTTAATGGTCGTCTGTTACAAAAAGACGAAAAAATTTCTTTTTCGAAAAGCGAAAAGAATATATTGCAACTGGTTGATAAAAATACTTTTTTTGTTTTTTCGGATATTGTTTTTGTACCTATTGGTCTTTTTTTATAATTTTTTTTAAATTTTAATTTTTTTCTTGACAAATTGATTTTGGATATATATTTGGTTTGGTCTTGTTTGATTGAGAGTTTCTTTTTTGTTCATTGACAATTAAATAGCGA
>CAUTYU010000003.1:0-148438 GCA_963542765.1 uncultured Desulfovibrionales bacterium | reverse complement strand
CAAACTGTGCGATTGACGATTTTAAGGGGCAGCTGTTTGAGAGTTGTGTAATTTCAGATAGTGGTCAAACCTAAAAGTCGAACTTTGCCGCTCGGTGCGTGTTTGAGAGTTGTGTAATTTCAGATAGTGGTCAAACCGTGGCCGTATCACGGGCAAAGTAAGACGGGTTTGAGAGTTGTGTAATTTCAGATAGTGGTCAAACTCAATCTTTCTTCGGCAACACTGCTTGAGTGTTTGAGAGTTGTGTAATTTCAGATAGTGGTCAAACTCTCATATTTCTCATTTTAAAAATGAACAGTTTGAGAGTTGTGTAATTTCAGATAGTGGTCAAACATTCGACTATAATAGAGTTCTACGAGTAGGTTTGAGAGTTGTGTAATTTCAGATAGTGGTCAAACGCAGGGGCGGCGGCGGGGACGTTTGGCTGGTTTGAGAGTTGTGTAATTTCAGATAGTGGTCAAACAACGAAAAAAAGGAAAAAAATGAACTCAATCACAAGTCAAGATGTTATTCGACTTCGAGAAGAAGCCGGTTTGACTCAAATCGAAGCTGCTTTTTTGCTAAAAATTTCAAACATAACTTTTCGCAAAATAGAAATCGGCTCGCGAAAAATGTCGGTCGGTGAGTTTGATTATCTCAAAAAGCAGATTGCACTTTTACGTTTGTGTGAAAGTTTAGAAAAAAGCATTTTTGAGCAAGCAAAAGTCGGCTTGAGTGTCGCAAGCACTCAAGAGCAAGCCGCTTTTTTCGAAAAAATAGAAAATATCTGCAAAAAAAGACGAAAAGAAATTGCCAAAAATAAAGGAAAATTGCACACTTACAAGCAAGAAAGAAAAAAAGAATAATTTTTTTAATATTTTTTAAAAACGAAGTCGCCGTTTTTTTCTTGAATTAAAAGTTTGAGAGTTATGTAATTTCAGATTTTTTAATTTTGTTTCATTGGTATTTTGACAGTTTGTTTTTACATTTTTTGTCCGCAAAAAGCACAAAAAGTCGCATTTTCCGTAGCTGCCGATTGATTACAGTTTGGACAGGTTTTGCGTGGCGGTTCGAGTTCGATAAGCAGTTCCTGTTCTTTGACCGGTACCATAATTTTATCTGTTTGGTAGGCTGCTGTTTTCAGTACCCGTTTAACCCGTCCGTCAATTGGTGCAAGTACGGCTTTTTCCTGTTTCATAATCGACACATTGCAGACTTCTTCACCTTTTTTGACCGTATCACCGACTTTGACATGCGTAACCCACAGGTCGCCGTTGCTGGGCGAGCCGATATGATAGGGGTTTGTCGGGTCGGCTTTTTCCAAAGTACTTTTTGCGTGTTCGCTTGCCGCTTGAATTTGTACCTGTTGTGTAAAAAATTCTGAATTGAGACAGTAGCGGACTTCCGACATACCGCTGGTGTCGACAGGAGAAATATTGAGTATTGTCATTTGGTGCAGTCTGCCCGTAGAATCTTTAAACAAAAGCGATTCGCCTGTTTGTAGTCCCTCAAACCATACATCAAGCGGAAGCTGGTTGGGATCGCCGAATTTGCTTTGAAAGTCGATTGTTTTTAAAGCATCGCCGGGGTGATTGAGATAAAGAACAAATTCTTCTTCCGTGGGGTCACGTCGCAATGTTGCAGCCAGTTGGCGACGTTCGGATTCCAGTTTAACCGGCGGTAAATTTTGAAGCGGTGATTCTTCCGTTCTGGTTGCCATATCTTCTTTGTATTCTGCACCGAAGGCACTTTCATATACCCATTCCGGCGGAAAACCGAGCGGTAATCGACCGTATTTTCCAAGCAGCAGATTGCGGAAAGCGTCGTTGCTGTTTTGGTAAATAATCAGCCGTTTTTGTTTATTTTCGTCGCTGAGTTCGTTTTCGGGAGTGTTGATGACTGTTTCCAAAATATGCAGTAAATGCCGCACCGCCTGTAAACCGCCTTGTTTAAATGCCCCGGTTACAGCTAAAAACGCCGTGTTCCATGTGATTTGCGAACCGGGCGTTACATCGTGATAGCGAACGATTTGTCGTGTGCCTGCCAAAAATCTGAGCATATACGGCAAAAGATGAATGTAGCCCTGTTTCATTGCTCCTTCTTGTGAGGACGAAGTTGCACCGCCGGGCATACCGTGTCGGATTACATCGTAATCAATGCCCTGAAAATACGGTGCAACATAACGGTCGTAGTAAGGCATAATTTGTTTGAAGACAAAATTGCAGGAGCGAATCATATCTTTGTTCAGATTGGTTTTGAGTCCCAATTCTTCCAAATATGCCGCGGTACTTAACACTTCTCCCTGTCCGTAACTGCGAACGGTAGCTCCCATGGAAACATCGAGAATTTGTGTGCCTGCCAGTGCCGCCGCACCGACTGCGGGAACAAACAGTCCGTCCGTATAATGACGGTGATAGTGCAAAAGTAATTCGGGGTATTTTTTGCGAATGGCGGTAACAAGTTCTCGAATAAAAGTCGGCGAACACATACCTGCCATATCTTTGAGACCGAGAATAATCGAACGCTCGGTTTGTTTGTTTGTAAATCCGCTTACACTTTTGACCATTGCTAAAATTTCTTCAACGACCTGTAAATAGTGTTTTATATCAAAACCTGCAGCTTGCGTGAGAGCAATTGCCGGTTCAAAAATATTTTTTTTGGAGTTTATTACAATTTCGGCGAATGGACGCATATTTTCAATATGGTTTAAAAAATCGAAACACCGTATGACATCATAATGTTCGCAAATCATTTCGCCGGTTTTTTGCATGACATTTTTAGGTTGTGGTTTGTAGCCCAGAATATTTGTTGAACGAATCAGCAGTTGTTTGAGTGTATTGGGGGCAAAATTATTCCATTCCTGTGCTTCAGAAAATGGATAGGTCATATTTGCCATCATTGCCACATGAAAATGAGCACCGCCGCCGTTTTCGATAGAAAAAAATTTGCAATTGTCCAGATACGGACCGACAAGACGGTCTTCTGCCAGACGAAAACGGTTACTGCTATTGGATTGCGTGTTGTCTCTGGTACTAGTGTCCGTAAAATGTATATAGTCGCTGTCCCGAATATAGCTAAGTGTCGCGTCTCTGTCATAGCGTGGATACGGCGAAGAGCAATATTCCGGTTCGATACGCGGAAGAGACGGTTCAAAACGCCCTAAAGCCTTGTCGTTTTGTCGTCTGTATTCGCCCAGTTGTAAATATGGATTGTGTCCTTTGGCGGATATTTCGGCAATAAGGTGGGAAAGTCGGATTGATTCCGGTTCTTTGTCCCAATAATGCAAAAGTTCGGCAGTCATACCGATAAAATTCGTATTGTAATCTCCGCTTCTGAAAGTCGGGTGAGCAATGACTTGGCGGTGAAAGGGTATAGTCGTTTTGATGCCGCTGATTGTATATTCTCGCAAAGCCCGTTCCATAATCGCCAGAATTTTTTCCCACGATTTGCCGTAAGTGATAAGCAGTGATGCGGCGGAGTCATATTGACTGGGAAATTCATAGCCGCCTGAAACGCAGGAATCGACTCGTACGCCTTGACCGCCAGGAGAAAGATAGCGGGTAATCCGTCCTGAATTTGGGGAAAAATTTTGTTGAGGGTCTTCGCAGTTGATTCGTACCTGCATGGCGTGCAAATATGGCGGAGTTGTTTCATCGTTGAGGCGAAGTTCCGCTCCGAAAGCAACGGCGATTTGTTCTTCTACAAGGTCAACGCCGTAGCGGCATTCCGTAATACCGTGTTCGACTTGCAGACGGGTGTTGACCTCGATGAGATAGGGAGAACCCTGTTCGTCAACCAGAAATTCGACTGTTGCCAAAGAATGGTAATCAACCGCTCGAACGAGTTTTTTGGCATAATTTTTGAGTTTCTTTCTTAACTGCGGCGTCATTAGGGACCATGGCGAAGGTGTGATTTCAATCAGTTTTTGGTGATTTCGTTGTACGGTGCAATCGCGTTCGTCAAAAGCAAAAACATTGCCGTATCTGTCAGCAATGACCTGAATTTCAATATGGCGGATAGAAGTGAGCAGGCGTTCTACAAAAAGTCTGGGATTGCCGAACGATGCCTGTGCCAGAGCCGAGGCTTTGGAAAATGCCGATTCAAGTTCTTCTTCCGTATAAATTTCATAAATACCGCGTCCTCCGCCTCCGCCTTCGGCTTTGAGCATAACGGGTAGCCCGATTTTTTCGATACATTTTCGGGCTTCATTAAGTGTAACGGCTCCGTCAGAACCAGGAACAACCGGCACACCGATTTTTTGTGCCAGTTGACGTACTTGTACTTTGTTGCCCAAAATGTGCATGCCTTTTGCCGGAGGTCCGATAAATAAAATGCCGGCTTGTTCGCATTTATCGGGAAAAGTATCGTCTTCGGAGGCAAATCCCCAACCGGGATGAATGGCGATAATATCACGAGCTTTTGCCATACGGATAATTTTATCTACATCCAAATAAGCTCGGTGGTCGCTGCCGAGTAAAAAAAGTTCTTGAGCACCTGAGGTAAAAGGAGCGGTTTTGTCGATGTCGGTTGCTGTAACGGCGGGAATACCTTTGAAAATTTCGCTGATGGAACGGACAATTCTTCGGGCAGGAATACCGCGGTTGGCTACAAGTATTTTTTTACCGCGAATTTCATCAATGATTTGGACAAAATTTTTTTTCATAGTTCCCTCGTTACAAAAATCTTTTTAGTTCTTCTTTTTTTGTTCTTTGAGTAAAAAGCTGGCACTGTCCATATCGTATAAAGAAAGAGGATTGGGTCCGTCTCCTGAATATAGTGCCGCTGCCCGACTGATAAGGTCGTAATCAAGCCAGCCGTGTTTTTCCCAGATTTCTGGAATGTCCTGATTCCAAAGCCGAAACTGAATAACGCCTTCTTCTTCCCGAACATACATTCGTTCTTTGTGGTTGCTCGGATTGGGATAATAATATGGAGCTATTTCGTCCTGCATAAAATTCCTATTTTTGTTGGAGTCCGAGTTTTTTGACAATTTCGTTTGCCGCCGTTTGGATAAATTCCGCTTCGCTTTTGCCGTTTTTGTATCGCATATCAAGGATTTGTTGCGGGTGATTGACCATATGTGTTTTGGGCGTGATTTCATATTCGCTTGGAAAAGTATTTTCAAAATACATTTGCTGGAAACCGGAAAATTTGAGGCTGTGGGCGGTTGCATCTAAAATCGCTGTTTCGTTGGAATCAAAAAGTTTGCTTTCTTTGGCTCGCAAAAGTCCTGCCAAACATTCTCCGCCTTGTGTGCAGGCAATATGTCCGTGGCTGTTCGCTAGTAGCATCGCCTCGATGATTTCCTGTTCTTCGACCTGCATAACATGAAAATCTCCGCCTTCAGCCAAATATTTTTCGACTAAATGTCGAACACGAGGAAAAGAAACCGGATTGCCAATCATTGCTGCTTGAGCCACACTGGGACGAACTGAAACTGCTTCGTAGTGTCTGGAATTTTTATTTTGGTTGTAGTAGCGAAAAACAGGGTCGGCGTGGCTTGATTGAACACCGAAAAGTCTAGGTAATTCGGGAATAATATGTAGTTTTTTGAGTTTTAAAAAACCGCTTATAATTGCCGTAATGTTTCCGGCGTTGCCGATCGGAACGAAAATCGCTTTATCGCCGAGTTGCCAGCCGTACCATTGGGCGATTTCGTAGGCGTATGATTCCTGTCCCAAAATTCGCCAAGCGTTTTTGGAATTGAGCAGGGCAACTCGAAAATTGTCTGCCAAAAATTCAACAACTTTCATACAATCGTCAAAAACACCGGGGATTTCCAGTACGGTAGCACCGCTTCCTAGCGGCTGAGCGAGTTGTTGAGGCGTTACTTTGCCTTGTGGCAGCAAAACTATGGAAGTAAGCGGTTTGCCGACATAAGCGGCGTACTGTGCGGCGGCGGCGGAAGTGTCGCCCGTAGAGGCACAAACCGTTAAAACCTGTTCCCAGTTATTTTTGCGGGTAAGTTGTTTTAAATAGCTGAAAGCACAAGCCATGCCGCGGTCTTTGAATGAGGCGGAGGGGTTTTGGCCGTCATTTTTATAGGCAAAGCGTACGCCTAGTTTGGCAAAAAGAGCAGGAGAAGCGTCGATAATCGGTGTATTCCCTTCGCCCAGATAAACGATGTCTTCATTTTCCATAACCGGAGCCAACAGTTCGTAAAAACGAAAAATTCCCCTAAGGGCGGTACGGCGAGTTGCGGCTCGGTTGTCAAAAAGGGATTGCCAGTCCTTGCCGCTTGTTTTGGCAAGCTCGTTTTCGCAAATATTTTCCAGCAAAAACACGCCTTTGCATTCGGGGCATGTGTAAAGAAGATTGTCGGCATCGTAGCGTTTGCCGCAGTGCAAACAATGATATTCCATTTTTCCCCGATAAGTTGGAAAATTGTTCATACTTTCTCCTTGCGTTGTATTTTTGCTTTATGTGTTATGTTTTTGTTTGTTTTTGTAAAAATATTATTTTGCCGTTATTTTATTGGGCTTGAATTTTTAAAAATCGTTTTTTACCAACCTTTAGAATATATTCTCCAGTAGGCAAGCAAAATTCCATATTGTTGATTTTTTCGCCGTTCAGCGAAACCGCACCTTGTGTAAAAAGCCGCCGTCCTTCGCTTTTGGAGCCGCAAAGATCGTTTTTTGTCATTATTTCAAGTAGTTGTTCACCCGTTTTGACCGTGGTGGTTTGAATGTCTTTTGGAATACCTTGTTTGGTAAAAACTTCTGTGAATTCACGGGCTGCTGTGTCCGCTTCTTCTGTGGAATGAAAACGGGTGATAATTTCTTTTGCCAGATTTTCTTTGACCTGTCGGGGATGGGCTTTGCCTGAAGCGACATCGTTTTTAAGAGTTTCGATTTCATCTATACTCAGGTCGGAAAGCAGCTCAAAATAATTCCACATCAGTTCGTCGGAAATTGACATCAGCTTGCCGAACATATCCTTGGGCGAGTCGGTAATGCCGACATAGTTTCCAAGTGATTTGCTCATTTTTTGTATGCCGTCCAGTCCGACCAGCAGCGGCATGGTCAGGACGATTTGCGGTTCTTGTTCGTAAGAGATTTGCAAACTGCGTCCGACCAGCAGGTTAAATTTTTGGTCCGTGCCGCCAAGTTCCACATCGGCTTTTATGGCAACGGAATCGTAACCCTGCAAAAGTGGATAAATAAATTCGTGAATGGAAATAGGTTGACCGGATTTAAAGCGTTTTTCAAAATCGTCCCGTTCCAGAATTCGGGCAACGGTGTATTGGGAGCAAAGTTCCAAAAAATCAGCTGCCGAAAAATCGTTGAGCCATTTGGAATTAAAAAGAACTTGTGTTTTTTTGGGGTCTAAAATTTTAAAAAGTTGTTCTTTGTAGGTTTGGGCATTTTTGAGGACATCTTCTCTAGAGAGTTTTTTACGGGTTTCCGATTTTCCGGTCGGGTCGCCGATCATTCCCGTAAAATCGCCGATAAGAAAGATAATTTCGTGTCCCAATTCTTGGAAATGTTTCATTTTTTGTAAAAGAACCGTATGTCCGAGATGTAAATCCGGTGCAGTCGGGTCAAAACCGGCTTTAACCCGAAGAGGGATATTTTTTGCCAGTTTTTTTCGCAGTTCCTGTTCGTTGATCAGTTCGTTGCAGCCTCGTTTTATCAGAGCAATTTGTTCGTTGGGAGTTTTCATTTTTTCTTTTTCCAATTTGCGACTGTTTTTTATTTATTTGGCGATGCCTACAGCTCGTTTTTCTCGAATAACCGTAACCCGGATTTGTCCGGGATAGCTCATATTGTCTTCAATTTCCTTGGAAATATCTTTGCTGAGCATAAAAATCGAGTCGTCATCGACTTTTTTGCTGTCAACCATAACCCGAATTTCCCGTCCGGCTTGAATGGCGTATGCTTGTTCAACTCCTTGAAAATTGGTGGCAATGCGTTCCAAATCTTCTAATCTTTTGACATAACTTTCTAACAGTTCTTTTCTTGCTCCGGGTCTTGCTCCCGATAGGCTGTCCGCTGCTTGTACTAAAACGGCAATAGCACTTTTTGGTGGTACATCTTCGTGATGGGCGGCAATGGCATGTATGATTTCTTTGGATTCGTTGTGTCGCTTGGCAAGGTCTGCACCGATAAGAGCGTGTGGTCCTTCGACTTCGTGGTCAACGGCTTTACCTAAATCGTGCAGCAGTCCTGCTCGTTTTGCTTTTTTGACATCAAGTCCCAATTCCGACGCCATAATGCCGCAGAGAAAAGAGACCTCAAGAGAATGGTGTAAAACATTTTGGGAAAAACTGGTGCGGTAGTAAAGTTGCCCTAAAAGACGGACAAGTTCGGGGTGAATGCCGTGTATACCAACATCGAATGTCGCTTGTTCACCGATTTCTCGCAGTTTAATGTCCATTTCCTGTTGTACTTTTTGGACAATGTCTTCAATGCGGGCAGGGTGAATGCGACCGTCGCTGATAAGCCGTTCCAGTGAGCGTTTGGCAATTTCTCGTCGCAGCGGACTGAAAGACGAAAGTACAACGGTTTCAGGTGTGTCATCGATAATTAAATCTACACCTGTTGCGGCTTCTAATGCCCGGATATTGCGACCTTCCCGACCGATAATCCGACCTTTCATTTCGTCGCTGGGAAGTTCGACCGTGGAAACCGTATTTTCGCTGGCATAATCTCCGGCGTATCGTTGCACTGCTGTTGCTAAAATTTCCTGTGCTTGACGGTTGGCGGTTTCTTTTGCTTCTTCTTCAATTTGACGAATCATTTTTGCTGCTTCGTGGCGAGTGCGGCTTTCGATGTCTTGTAAAAGCAAGTTGCGGGCATTTTCAATACTGAGACCGGAGATTTCTTCCAGTTTTTTTATTTGTTGCTGTAAGATTTCTTCAATTTTTTCTTGATCTTCTTCCAGCTTTTTTTCGTTTTTATTTAATCTTTTTTCAAGTGCTATTGTTTCATTTTCTTTTTGAGTTATTTGTTCCAGTCGTTTTTCCAGTCGTTCTTCTTTGTCTTGCAGGCGGCTTTCTTGTTTGCGAAGTTCCTTTTCCTGTGCTTTGGCTTCCCGTTCTAATTCTTTTTGTTGTTGTAAAAGTTCACCTTTTGCTTGCAAAATTAATTCTTTTTTGTAGGCTTCGGCTTCTTTTTGAGCGTCGTTCAAAATCTTTTCGCTGATTTTGGTTGCCCCCTGAAGTTCTTTTTTTGTTATCTTCCGTTGATAAAAAACACCTGTGCAGACACCTAAAATCAAGCTGCTACAGGCAATGAGTATCAGTTCTCCCATACAAATCTCCTTAGTATTTTCGGTAAAACATTACTTATGACAATGCAAGCCGAAAATAATGTCAATTTTTATTTGCGGTAAAACCGCAGAAAAGAAATGAGTATAGGGAAAAAAAAAGAAGAAAGAAGGCAAAGATTACTTCCCGAAAAGCCGTGTGCCGGCAATTTTAAACCTCGTTTGTTGAGGTGGGAGTCGCTGCAAAACCGTTAGGCTTCCTTTAATGAAAAAGGCTTGCACACAGGCATTGTCAAAAGCAACTTCCTTGGCTTGTTATATTGGTTAAAAATACGCTCAACAAACACAAACTTTTCAGGAAGTAAAAAACTTTATTGTTGATTGTATTCTTCCAGCAGTCGGAGCAATTGCTCAAGTTTTTCATTTGTTTTTATTAAATCGTCAGCCAAACTTAAGGCTAAAGAAAGCATCAGTTTTTCTCGACCGATGAACAAATGAAAACTTTCTAGATCCAAGTTGTCGTATTTTTCTTCTACAAGTTTTTTGGCTTTTTCAACTTCTCCGGGACTGACATCTGTTGTAAAAGTAAGATCTGTCCCTAAAATTTGAATTGTAACGGAAGCCATTACTTGTTATTTGCAGCCTGTTGCAGACATTTTACCTGTTGTAGGCGTTCCAGAAGATTGTCGATACTTGTCATAGCTTCTTGCTTGTCTTGTTTTGTTTTTACAAGTTCTTCCCGAAGTTCCATATTCTCCAGCTCCAAATTTTCCATTTTTTGGAGTATGGTTTCTATTTTGCTTTGTAACTGCTCAAGAAGATTCATCATTTTTGCCTTTTACTTATGTTATTTTTTCCCATAAGACAAATTCGTTTGTTACAAATTATTTTGCATTTAATTCATTTGTCTCATCATTATACAACATATTGCCGTGGGGCAAATTTTTTTGTTTTATTCGAGCAACGCATAAATTTTGTTTTGGAACATTTTTGGTTACAACCGTTCCTGCTCCGATAATAGCTTCTTGTCCGATTTCTACAGGAGCCACAAGTGAGCTGTTGCTGCCGATAAAAGCACCTTCGCCGATGACGGTTTGATGTTTATTTTTTCCGTCATAATTGCAGGTAATTGTACCTGCTCCGATATTGACACCGGCTCCGATGTCGCTGTCGCCAAGATAACTGAGATGTCCGGCTTTTACTCCGTTGCGTAAATGAGATTTTTTAACCTCAACAAAATTCCCGATATGAACATTTTGCTCGAGAATTGTTCCGGGACGAATGCGACAAAATGGACCGACCGTTACTCCTTCGGCTAGTTCCGAATTTTCTATATGAGAAAAAGACCGAACTTGGCAAGCTTTGAGTTGGACATTTTGCAAAAAGCAGTGCGATGAAATATGCGTTCCGGCTGCGATATGACTTTTTCCATAAATTTCGCAAGGGCCGCAAATGTCAACATCGGCTTCAATTTTGCTTTGCGGTGAAATGCGAACTTGTGTGTGGTTGTGAATACGAACGCCTGCATTGATATAACCCTGTACGATTTTGTCGCGTAAAAATTCTTCCATTTCAATGAGTTCACGGGTGGTATTGATGCCGAGTAGTTCACTGGTTTCATTGCTATAAATACCGTTAACTTGTAAATTTGCATGCAAGGCAAGTTCTATAAGCTGTGTAATATAAAATTCCTGCTGGGCATTATTATTGTTGAGTTGTGACAGAAGCGGAGCGATTTTTTGAGGGCGTAAAAAATAAATACCGCTGTTGATTTCATTAGATGGTGTCGGATATTGTTGTAAATCTTTGGCTTCAACAATGGCTTTTATTTTTCCGGTTTGTGTTCTGATTACTCGTCCGTAATTACCGGGGTCAGGAAGTTTTAAACTTAAAAATGTCAAATCGTTTTGAGTCGTGATGGATTGGTTGATAAAATTTTGCAGTGTGTTTTTGCTGACAAGTGGAGTATCGCCGTTACAAATTAGCAGGTAATCCGGAAAACCAGCCATAATTTTATCCCAGGCGACCTGCAAGGCATGACCTGTTCCGAATTGCTGTTCTTGTATAATAAACTGGCGTTCGGGAAAACGGGCAATTATTTCATCTCGACCATGTCCGATAACTGTCCAAATTTGTTCTGAAATTTCGGTAGCAGTGCGATAAATATACCAAAGCAGTGGTAGACCGAGCAGCTCCTGTAAAACTTTGGGACGAGCGGAAAACATCCTGCTGCCTTTGCCCGCTGCTAAAATAAGAACACTGATTTTTGTATTGTGCATATATTTATTTTTAAAATAACTCCCGACAATGTAAAAACATTACCGGGAGTTGCTTGGTTTAATTTGTGTTTAGTTTGCCAGACATTTAAGTCGTCCTAAAGCACGAGCCATTGCCAGTTTTGCTCTGGAAATATTTATATTTTGTTGCGGATTTTGCAGGCGTTTTTCTGCTCGTTCCAAAGATTTTTCCGCTCGTGTTTTGTCAATATCTTCCGCTTTTTCCGCTGCTTCTGCCAAAATAGAGAGGGAATTATCTCCGACTTCGGCAAAGCCTCCGGAAATAAATATTCGACCGTGTTTGTCGGCGTTTTTGTAATATAATTCTCCAATGCCAAGAGCTGAAAGGAACGGAATATGTTGCGACAAAACTCCAAATTCACCGGCAACTCCGGGGACTCCTGCGTAGTGAGCATCTGTCGAGAGAACTTTTTTATCTGGTGTTACTACTTCGAGTTTGAATGTTTGTGCCATATTGTTTTCCTGTTAGATATTGGCTTTCTTTGCGTTTTCCAGTGCTTCTTCGATTGTTCCGACATACATAAATGCACTTTCGGGAATACTGTCGTGTTTTCCTTCCATTATTTCTTTAAATCCGCGAATGGTATCTTCCAGTTTGACATAACGGCCTTCTTTGCCGGTAAATTGGGCGGCAACGAAGAACGGCTGTGACAGGAAGCGTTGCACCTTTCTGGCACGGCTGACAGTCAGACGGTCTTCATCGGAAAGTTCGTCCATACCTAAAATGGCAATAATATCTTGCAGGTCTTTATATTTTTGCAAAATTTGCTGTACTTGACGAGCGGTAGTATAATGTTCCTGACTGATGATGTTCGGGTCAAGAATGCGAGATATGGAGTCGAGCGGGTCAACTGCCGGATAAATTCCAAGCTCGGCAATCTGACGGGAAAGAACGATTGTTCCGTCCAAATGCGAAAATGTTGTTGCTGGAGCAGGGTCGGTCAAGTCGTCAGCAGGTACATAAACAGCTTGTACGGATGTGATTGAACCGGTTTTGGTGGAGGTGATTCGTTCTTGCAATGCACCTAAATCCGTTCCCAAAGTCGGCTGGTATCCGACAGCGGAAGGCATACGACCGAGTAGAGCGGAAACTTCCGATCCTGCCTGCGTAAAACGAAAAATATTGTCAATAAAGAGCAAGACATCTTGGTTTTCTTCATCACGGAAATATTCCGCAACGGTTAAAGCTGTCAGAGCGACTCTGGCACGAGCTCCCGGAGGTTCGTTCATCTGACCGTAAACCAAAGCGGCTTTTTCCAAAACTCCGGCTTCAATCATTTCGTGATACAGGTCGTTGCCTTCACGAGTTCTTTCGCCCACACCGGCAAATACGGAAATTCCACCGTGCTGTTTGGCGATATTGTTAATCATTTCCATTAGGATAACGGTTTTACCGACACCTGCACCACCGAACATACCCATTTTCCCGCCTTTTGGGAAAGGAACAAGCAGGTCGATAACTTTTACGCCTGTTTCCAAAACCTCAATTTGGGTTGATTGGTCGGTAAAATTTGGTGCCGGACGGTGAATCGGATAATATTTTTCCGTTTTTACAGGACCTTGATTGTCAACCGGACGACCGACAACATTTAAAATACGACCGAGTGAGGCGTTGCCGACCGGAACCTGAATAGGAAGCCCCGTGTCTTTTCCTTTCATTCCCCGAACTAAACCGTCTGTTGAATCCATGGAGATACAACGTACGATATTGTTGCCGAGATGTTGGGCAACTTCTACAATAAGATTGTCTTCGGTATCATCAATAGTTGGATTGGTAATTGTAATCGCATTAAGAATATTGGGTAGTTTTCCTTCATTAAATTCAAGGTCAACTACAGGTCCAATAACCTGAACAATTTTTCCTGTATTTTCACTCATTTGTCGTCCCCTTATGCCGTTTGTAAAGCTTCAGCACCGCCAACAATATCCATTAACTGGGTTGTAATGCTACTTTGGCGTGCCTTGTTATATATGAGGGTGAGATTTCTCACCAAATCATCACAGTTTTTGGTTGCATTATCCATTGCCGTCATACGGGCGGCATGTTCGCTTGCAGAAGTGTCAAGTAGCCCCCGATAAATAAGGACATTGACGTATCGGGGGAGGATTTCCGACAGCAGTTCTTGTACGGAAGGTTCAAAAGTATATTCTTTGTTGATTTTCTGTGAGGAATTTTTTTCTTCGGTTTCGTACCGCATTGGCAAAATTGTCGTAATTTGCGGTTGCTGACGGATAATATTGACGAATTTACCAAAAAGAACAAAAACTTCATCTAATTCTTCTTTGAGATATTTGTGAATAATTTGTTTTCCAACCGTTGTTGCCAGTCGAAAATCAATATCGCTCATAATGTCTGAATACTCTTCCATTATTTCAAACTCGGTTTTGCGAATAAAATCTCGTCCTTTTTTTCCGATACAGATAAATTTGACATTTTTTCCCTTAGCTTTTTTACTTTCGGCAAGTTTTTTCGCTTCCGTACAAAGATTGGCATTGAAAGAACCGCACAAACCTTTATCGGAAGTGATAAGAATAATTGCCACCGTTTTTATCTGAGGATGAACTGCTAATAGCGGATGATTGCTGCTGTCCGTACCGACAGAAAGATTTAAGAGAACTTCCAAGTATTTTTCAGTATACGGACGAAATTGCTCAATTTTATTTTGAGCTCCACGCAATTTTGCAGAGGCAACCATATTCATCGCCTTGGTAATTTGCTTGGTTTTTTTTACTCCGTGTATTTTTTGCTGAATATCCCGTAATGATGTCATTGCTTAGCCCTTTCGGATTATTGGTAAATCTTGTTTACGCCTTGAACCCTGCTTTAAATTCATTAATTGCTGCCGTGAGTTTTCGGTCGGTTTCTTCACTAATATCACCGGAAGTTTTGATCGCCTGTAAAATATCGTTTTTTGTATTTCGCATAAAATCTAGTAATTCCGTATCAAATCGTTGAATATTTTCAATGGCGATTTCGTCTAAAAATCCGCGAGTTCCGGAATATAGCGTTACAACCTGTTCTTCTACCGGAGCAGGTTTGTATTGAGCTTGTTTGAGAAGTTCAACCAGTCGTTCTCCGCGAACAAGTTTTGTCAGCGTTGTTTTATCAAGGTCGGAGCCGAATTGAGCAAAGGCTGCCAGTTCACGGTATTGAGCCAAATCAAGCCGCAAAGAACCGGCAACTTTTTTCATGGCTTTAACTTGAGCGGCTCCGCCGACACGGGAAACTGAAAGACCGACGTTGATTGCTGGACGGACGCCTGCCATAAATAAATTCGGCTCTAAATAAACTTGACCGTCTGTAATAGAAATAACATTGGTCGGAATATAAGCGGAAACATCGCCTGCCTGTGTTTCAATAATCGGTAGGGCTGTTAAAGAACCGGCACCGAGTTCGTCATTGAGTTTTGCAGCTCTTTCCAGCAAGCGGGAGTGGAGATAGAAAACATCACCGGGAAATGCTTCTCGTCCCGGTGGGCGGCGAAGTAGGAGAGACATTTGTCGATAAGCAACAGCCTGTTTGGAAAGGTCGTCATAAATAATCAGGGCGTGTTTGCCGTTGTCCCGATAATATTCAGCCATAGTGCAACCGGCGTAAGCAGAAATAAATTGCAGTGATGCCGGTTCGGCTGCGGTGGCAGAAATAACCGTTGTGTATTCCATCGCACCGTGTTGGCGTAAAACTTCTACAACTTGGGCAACGGTTGATTTTTTTTGTCCGATTGCAACATAAAAACAACGAACATCATTGTCTTTTTGAGCCAAAATGGCATCAATACCGATTGCCGTTTTACCGACTTGGCGGTCGCCGATAATGAGTTCTCGTTGACCTCGTCCGATAGGCGTCATCGCATCAATAGCTTTTAAGCCTGTGTACATCGGTTCATGAACGGATTTACGAGCGATAATTCCGGGAGCTTTGATTTCGACCAGTCGAGTTTTTGTCGTTGCAATCGGACCGAGACCGTCAAGAGGATTGCCTAGCGGGTCAATAACTCGTCCCATAACTGCATCGCCGACAGGAACCTGAAATATTTTGCCGGTTCGTTTGACTTCATCGCCTTCTTTGATTTCCGTATCGCTTCCGAGCAGGGCGACGCCGACATGGTCTTCTTCAAGGTTGAGAACCATACCCATAATGCCACCGGGAAATTCTAGCAGTTCCATGGACATGGCGTTTGCAACACCGTATACTCGGGCAATTCCGTCGCCAACGGATAAAACGACACCTGTTTCGTTCATTTCAATCCGTTTTTCGTAATTTTTAATTTGGCTTTCGATGATTTGACTAATTTCTTCAGCTTTGATTTGCGTAGTCACTATTCACCCCTCTTGATGTTTTCTTTCAAAATTTCCAGCTGTGTTTTTATGCTGGCATCTATAACCTTATCGCCGATTTTGAGTTTAAATCCGCCGATAAGTCCCTTGTCAACAGAAAAAGCAAGTCGAACTTCTTTTTTCGTCTTGTCTTTGAGCGTATTTTGAATTTTGTCTTCCAACTCTTTAGATAATGGTATCGCACTGGTTAGTGTGCCGGATATAATGCCTTGAAAAATATCTAAAAGTTCGGAAAAATGGTTTTGAATTACAATTAAACAAGACAATCTGTTTTTGTCTGCTAGTAAAAAACAAAAATTTTTTACTGCTTGTGATATTGTATTTTCTTTAAAAATTTCCAGCAAAACTGATTTTTTTTCTTCTGCCATAAAAATCGGATTGTGAAAAAAATAAATGAGCTTGTCGGAATTGTAGATAATTTCTGTCAGTCGCTTAAGGTCTTGCCCGAAAATAAGCAGTTGCTTCTCCCCCTGTTTTTGTCCCAGAGAAAAAAGTGCCTGAGCGTAGCGTTTCGATACAATATTTTCGGTCATTGCAGTACCGCCTTTTGCAAAGAGTCATGAATAAGTTTTTCTTGAGCTTGTGCAGTCAGCTGTTTAGCAATGAGAGCTTGCGATTCGCTAATAATTTGTTCCGCAATTTGCTCACGAATTGTTGCAAGAGATTGACGAATTTCTTGTTCGGCAGTCTTTTTTGCCTGTTCTTGGATTCTGGCAGCTGTTTGATTTGCCTCCAAGAGTATTTTGTTTTTAATCCGTTCTCCCTGCAAACGAGCTTCTTCAATAATTTTTGTTTTTTCTGCTTCCAGATTTGCAATACTTGTTTCCATGGAGTTGAGATTTTTTTCCGCTTCTTGTCGTTTGTCATCAAGTTCTTGCAGTTCGGCTTTGATAGTATTTGTGCGTTTGGAGAAAAAAGCAATAAATTTTTTGTTTAGAAAATAATATAATATACCGACAATAATGATAAAATTGATTGTGCGGTAAAGTAGATTTGTCCAGTTGGGAGAATGTCCGTCGCCGGAGGCAAAAGTTATTGCAGGAAAGAGCAGAAAAATTCCGAAAAAAAGATATATTCGTTGTTTCAAATTTGTCCTCCTTTTCCTTAATTTATTCTTGATTCAATATCTTTTGAGCAGCTATTTGTGCGTAGTTTTGTGTTTTTGTCTGCAAGGTTAAAAGAGTTTCGTTTTGTTCTGTTGCAATACGCTGCCTTGCTTTTTGTAAAGATGTCGTGGCTGATTCGTTTGCTTTTGATAAAAGTGTTTGTTCTTCTAGGTATGCTCTATCTTTGCATTCCTGTTGCAAATCCATGCTATTTTGGCGAGCTTTGCTGAGTTCGGCTTGATAGAGTTTTAATCGTTTTTGAGCTTGTGTGTGAAAATTTTGGGTTTCGTGCAGGTATTGCTCGCAATGTTCTTTTCGTTTTTTCAAAACGTTGCGAATTGGACGATACAGAACAAAATTGAGAATGCAAAGAAGAAGCAGAAAATTTATGAGTTGAATAAAAAAGGTTGTATTCAGATCTATCATTTTTGCTCCTGTTATTTTGAACTAAATTTTTAACGACCAAGTATTCTTTTTTTTGTCTCCTGTCAATAACTCTAGGAAATAGTGATAAAAATATTAAAAATTTACTTGTTGGTTATATAGTTGCAACCTTTTTAGTTTTTTATTGATTGAATTTTATGGAGAAAAAGAAAAATTATTTTTTTATTTGTTGTTTTTGTTATGAGCGGCAAGAATGGCTTGCTCGGCTGAGGGGAAAATATTTTTTTCGCCGATAAGTTTGATTACATCACCGCGTTGTAGGGCTTTTAAAACTTTGGGCTGTACACTTGTAATCATCACTTCCGTGTGATGTAGGTGCAAAATTGAGTACAGGTCGTGGAAAGCCTGTGTTCCCGACAGGTCAATATCGGGAACACCACGCATGGATAAAATCAGTACATCGGTATTTTTGAGGTCGGAAAGCTGGGAGAGCAATTTTTCCACAACGGTGAAGAAAATAGGACCGGTCAGGTAGGCGACTTTTATGCGTTTGGAAACTTCCGGTAGGTCGATTCCGATGCGTTTGAGGCGGCTGTTTTCCACTTCGCTGATATTGATTTCAATTTCTCGCAGTCTGATGACCAGTAAAAAAGATGAAAATAAAACACCGATAATAATTGCCTGTGTTAAATCGAGCATAACTGTCGCCAGCAGGGTGATGGTAAATTTGGCAATTCCCGATTTGTAGCGATGAGAAAAAATAAATTTGATTTGTTTCCAGTCGTTCATTCGCCATGCTGTAACCATAAGTACGCCTGCTAAAGCCGTTAGCGGAATTTTGGACATAAGCGGAGCGAGTGCGAACATCGACAGCATTAAAATAAAAGCGTGGATAATACCTGTCAGTCTGGTTTGTCCGCCGGCTTTGATGGCAACGCTTGTACGGGCGATAGCGGCTGTTGCCGGAATGCCTCCGAAAAACGGCAGCAAAATATTTCCCAGTCCCTGTGCCACGAGTTCCTGATTGGCGTGGAGTTTTTCATTTTTCATTTTTCCAGCTGCTGCTCCGCAAAGCAGGCTTTCTACCATTGCCAGGGTTGCAATTGAAATCGATGGCATAATAAACGGTCGTAAAGATAAATCTCCTAAAGCAAAAAAATGTAAGCGGTCTTCAAGTAACAGACTTTGCGGAATGGAGGCAACAAGTTCGAGTTCCCAGTGTAAAAATTCGTTGCCGATTACGACTAAAATCAATGCTGCCAGCGAAGACGGTATTTTTTCGTTCCATTTTTTTGGCCAAAAAATCATAAGCAAAATGACAAACAGTCCGACTAGCGTTGTTTGTATATGTGGTGAAAAACCATAGGTAAAATAAGAAGCTAGCTTGTTGATGGCAAGGTCGCCGTATGATTTAACCTGAAAAAAATTGTCAATCTGACCGAGGACGATAACAAGGGCAATTCCTGAGGTAAAACCGGTGATGACCGAAGAGGGGATAAAATGAATCATACGACCGAGGCGGAAAATTCCTGATAAAAAAAGTAAAATTCCGGCTAAAAATCCGGAGATTAAAATGCCTTGCATTCCGTATTGGGCTGCTAGCGTGATTAAAATTGCCGACATTGCACCTGTTGGTCCGGAGATTTGAAAAGATGCACCGGAAAAGCCGCCAATTACGATTCCGCCTATGATTGCCGTTACCAAACCCGATACAGCCGAAGCTCCGGAGCTTATGCCGAAAGCGAGAGCCAGCGGCAATGCAACCGCCGCGACTGTAATTCCTGCCAAAACGTCTTTAAAAAAACGAGAGGTGTTGTATTTGTTAAATTCTAAACTTAGATTGTATTGAAAATGGCTTATTAGTTTCATCGTTTTATTTGTAAGTTATAGGTTATTGGTAAGTTGAATTTTGGCTTTGGACATATTTGACATACGCCGTATATGCTTTTCCGACAGGAGAATTTTGGGGTAGGTTTAATTTACCGAGATTTTTGGGGATAGATAAAGGACGTTGTCGTACGGTGTGTTTGGCAGGTAGGCGATTGAGTGGTGTTTTTTTGCCGACCATTTCGATGCGGATATTTTGAAAAATTGTTTGCTGCAAAAAGCGGTTGACCGGTTCTAAAATTTGTTCGGCGTAATAAAGATATTCCTGTAGGGCAGCTGAGGAAAAAACGCCCAATATCAGCGTGTTGTCGGTATGTCCGAGAGGTACGAGTTCTTTTCCTAGCGTTCCGAAAAGAGTGTCCCATTCTTTCCAAAGTTGTAAAAGTTGGGGCTGAAGTGAGTCGCTGTACTGTGCCAAAAAAATTGTAATACCTTGGGCAAGCGAAAGTGTTTTGTTGGTTCTGGGTTCTTTTTTCATTGTTTTGTCGGTTAAAAAGATGATTTTTTTATGTAAAATAATATCGCTTTGTGATTGTATCGGCTGTGTGTAATGGAAGGGATTTGGTGAATCAGCCGCTTAAAAAGCAAACGGAGCGTTTGCTCCGCTGTGATTTGCCTTTTGAAAAGTGGCGTCCCCAAGGGGATTTGAACCCCTGTTATCGGCGTGAAAGGCCGGTGTCCTGGACCGGGCTAGACGATGGGGACGCAAATATTCTGGCTGGGCGACTAGGATTCGAACCTAGATTAACGGAGTCAGAGTCCGCTGTCCTGCCGTTGAACGATCGCCCAAATTCCAAAGAAAAAGTTTGTACAGACGGCGTTTGTGCTTGTCAATGTTTTTTTGAGCGGTATTTGTTGATTTTTATCGTTTGTTGAGCCAATTTTGCCTGAAAAATAAAATGTTTTTTTCAGTAAAAAAAGACGGACAAAATATGTATTTTGACCGTCTTTTTTGTTTTGAAAAGGTGAAAAATCAAGTGTGATTTTTACTTTTTTCGTTATTTTTACATTTTTGCCGCTGTTAGCAAATCTTTTGTTCTATCTGTTTTTTCCCAAGTAAATTCTGCATCTTCTCTGCCGAAATGACCGTAGCATGAAGATTTTTTGTATATAGGACGTAACAAATCAAGCTGTTTACTGATAAAATACGGTCGCATATCAAAAACTTCTTTGACGGCTTTGGTCAGGATTTCGTCCGGTACTTCGCCTTGTCCGCCGCTGGTAACAAGTACGGAAACCGGGTCAGCTACGCCGATTGCATAAGCAATTTGAACTTCACAAATTGGAGCGAGTCCGGCAGCGACTATATTTTTAGCAATATAGCGAGCCATATATGCTCCAGAACGGTCAACTTTAGACGGGTCTTTGCCGGAAAATGCTCCGCCTCCGTGATTTCCCATTCCGCCATAGGTGTCTTGAATAATTTTTCGTCCTGTCAGTCCGCAGTCTGCAACAGGTCCTCCGGTAACAAAGCGTCCGGTGGTATTGATCAGGATTTTTGTATTTTTGTCTAACATTTCTTGCGGTAATGTTTTGTAAATGATTTCTGTTTTAACCATTTCTGCCAAATCATCTTGGGCAATATCCGGTGTGTGTTGGGTGGAAATGACAACATTGTTGAAACGAACGGGTTTGCCGCGGTCGTATTCTACGGAAACCTGTGTTTTTCCGTCCGGACGTAAAAAAGTAAGTGTGCCGTTTTTGCGGACTTCTGCCAATCGCATTGAAAGTTTATGAGCATAATAAATTGGAGAAGGCATAAGAGTTTCGGTTTCATTGGTGGCAAAACCGAACATCATTCCCTGATCACCTGCTCCTTGGCTTTCTGGTGAATTTCTGTCAACGCCTCGGGCAATATCTCCGGATTGTTTATCAATGGACGACATCACTGCACAGGTTTCAGCATCAAAACCCATATCCGAGCTGGTATAGCCAATTTCCCGTATCGTATTTCGTACGATTTCCGGAAAATCAGCGTAAGCATTTGTTGAAATTTCTCCGGCAATAAATGCCATTCCCGTTGTAACCAGTGTTTCGCAGGCAACACGGGCATTGGAGTCCTGAGCGAGTAGACAGTCCAAAACCGCATCGGAAATTTGGTCGGCAACTTTGTCGGGGTGTCCTTCAGTAACGGATTCTGATGTAAATAAATAATGATCAGCTTGAAAAATCATGGTTATTTCCTCTTTGGTTAAAATTAGTAACGGTAATGTTCGGCTTTGTATGGTCCTGTAATTGGGACATCAATATATTTAGCTTGTTGCGGAGTAAGAGTGTCTAAACGTACTCCGATACGCTCAAGGTGTAGACGGGCAACTTCTTCGTCTAAAATTTTGGGTAAAATCATTACCTTGGGTTCGTAGTTGTTTTTTGCCAAATCAAGTTGAGCCAGAACTTGGTTGGTAAAGCTGTTACTCATGACAAAACTGGCATGACCTGTAGCACATCCGAGATTGACCAGTCGTCCTTCTGCCAAAATAATTACACTGCGTCCTGATTCTAGTGTCCAGCGGTCAACTTGCGGTTTGATTTCGTCTTTTTTGCATTTCGGATTATTTTCCAAGTATGTCATATCAATTTCGTTATCAAAATGTCCGATATTGCAGATAATCGCTTCATCTTTCATGCTTTCCATATGTTTGCTTGTTAAGACATGATAATTGCCTGTAGCGGTAACGATAATATCCGCTTGCGGTGCGGCTTCGTCCATCGGTAAAACTTCGTATCCTTCCATGGCTGCTTGTAATGCACAAATCGGGTCGATTTCTGTAATCAGTACTCTTGCACCGAAACTTTTCATTGAATGAGCACAGCCTTTTCCAACATCGCCGTATCCGGCAATGACTACAACTTTCCCCGCAATCATAATATCGGTTGCTCGTTTGATGCCATCTGCAAGTGATTCACGGCAGCCGTATAGATTATCAAATTTGGATTTGGTAACGGAATCGTTGACATTGATTGCCGGGAACAGCAGTTCATTTTTGTTTGCCATTTGGTACAGACGGTGAACGCCGGTAGTTGTTTCTTCGGAAACGCCCCGTACTTTGGCGGCAATTTTTGTCCATTTTTGTTTGTCGTTTTGCAGGGAAAGGGCAATTCGGTCGTTGAGCAGCTGTTCTTCTTTGATATCGGATTTTTGTTTGAGCAGGTCGGGATTTTTTTCTATTTTTACACCCTGATGAATCATCAAGGTGGCATCTCCGCCGTCGTCGACAATTAAATCCGGACCTGAACCGTCCGGCCAAGTAAGAGCCTGTTCGGTACACCACCAGTAGTCTTCCAGAGTTTCTCCTTTCCATGCAAAAACTTTTGCCATTCCGGATTTGACGATGGCTGCCGCTGCGTGGTCTTGCGTGGAAAAAATATTGCAGGAAGCCCAACGCAAATCAGCTCCCAGTTTATACAGGGTTTCGATTAAAAGGGCAGTTTGAATGGTCATATGCAGGCTGCCGGCAATTTTTAATCCTTTGAGCGGTTTTTCTTTGCCGTATTTTTTTTGCAGGGCGACCAATCCGGGCATTTCTTTGTGAGAAAGTGCCATTTCTTTAAGCCCCCAGTCTGCCAAATTGATGTCGGCAATTTTGTAAGGAAGATTGGTATCTAATGTTTGTGTCATAAAAACTCCTTTAGTTATATGATTTTTTTAGCCTCAAGCAACAAAACGTCGATTTTGCCGCCGGATAATTTTTTTTCAAAACAGGGCTGAAAACCGGCTTTGTTTAACCATATTTTTATTTGCTCCGGTAAAAATCCGAGCCATAAATCTCCATATTTTTCCCGCATATCTTCCTGTTCATGCTGCATAAAATCGGCGATGAGAATTTTTCCTTCGGATTTTAAAATGCGGGCGGTTTCCAAAAAAGCGGTTTGCGGATTTGCTAAATGGTGTAAAACCATAGACAAAATCGCCACATCGGCCTCATCGTTTCTAAGCGGCAAATAGTCGATTTCGCCGATTCGCAGGCTGACTTTTGCTTTGGACGGCAGGTTTTGTTCCGCTGCTTGCAGCATATTTGCCGAATTATCCACTCCGATAACAAAATCTGCATTGTCGCAAAGCCGAAGAAGCATTTCTCCCTGACCGCAACCCAAGTCCGCCACGATTGATTTGGGCGGAATGCGGGCAAAAATTTCATCTGATAAATCCAAATGTCCCAAATCCTGTCTGGAAAATTTGGGACACTGATTCGCCATTTTTTCAAAAAAATGTTGTGTGCGTCTGGTTCGTTGTTTGAGAATGTCCGTACCGCACAGTCGGTCTTCTTTGAGACAGTTTTCTTCACTTAAAACGGATTGTAGCCCTTGTATAAACGGTTGCAGTTCTTGATTTTCTGCCGCCGAATAAAATGTCCATTGTCCGTCTCGTCTGGCACGGATAAGTCCGCAGTCCGCCAATATTTTTAAATGTCGGGAAATTCGGGACTGCCCCATTTGAAACAGTTCAACCAGCTCTCCGACATTCAGTTCAAAAGTAAGCAGGATATGAAAAAGCCGTATTCTTGTAGGATCGGCAAGTGCTTTGAGTAAATCAACAATATACATATTTATATTTTTACATATCAAGATAGGTTGATTTATTTTTTTAGATAAGTCGGTTCGGGGTGTCAAGGTTTATTTTTTTATGTAAAAATAAAAAGTTTGTTTAAAAAATACTTGTGTTTTTTTTTTTTTCTTTATTATTTTAAATATTAAACGAGTAGATTTATGAACGCTTTTAATATTAAAAATAAAAAATATATTTTTTATTATATGATTGATATTTTCAGTTTGAATTGTATCTATATGTATGGTTTGTTGGAGGAAAAATGAAAGGAATAACTCTTGTTGTTACATCATGTAATAGATTTGATCTGCTTGCGCAGACTTTAAACAGTTTTTTTAGTAAAAATACATATAATCTTGATAAAATTATTATTATTGAAGATTCCGGCAGAAAAAAATCGTTTTTAAAAACGCTTGAAGAATTTAAATTTTATAATATTCAAATTATTATAAATGAAAAAAAGCTTGGACAGCTTGCCAGTATAGACCGTGCATATAAAGAAGTTGAAAGTGAATACATTTTTCATTGTGAAGATGATTGGGAATTTTTAGAAAGCGGTTTTATAGAAAAATCTATTGAAATTTTAGAAAGCGATGAAAAAATTCTTTCTGTTTGGCTGCGAGATATAAATGAATTTAAAAAAATTCGATTTTCCGATGAGGTTTTTATATCTTCTCAAGGTACACGTTTTAAGAAAGTATATAATGAAATTTTATCTTTTAATCCTGGATTGAGAAGAACAAAAGATTATAAAAGAATAGGTTCCTATACAAAATTTCTTAATACACAGTTTGAAATGGAAATAAGTAATTTTTATTTATCCGAAGGAATGTATTCCGTAAATTTGTTAACACCTTGCGTGCGACATCTAGGCTGGCATAGAAGAGTTGCAGATATTGATAAACAAAAAAGTAAACTTGGTTATCTTTTTGATAATTATTTAAAAAAGATAAAAGCTCAGTTTTATAAAAAATTTCATTTAAAAAGATTTAAACAGTAAATTTAAATTGAAAATAAATATAGTTTTTTTTGAATTATTGATAATTTTAGTAAGTTTTTAATTCAATTATTTATTTTTTATTATTTATTAAATAAAAAAAACGGCGAACAAGAATGCAGCGGTAAGACATGAATACTTTTTTGCACGGTGTAATATACGAGCGGAAAAGTAGGAAATATACGACCGATGCGTTTTTTTCGCCGTTTTTTTGTTTTACCAGTCTTCGGAAGCAAACGGGTCTGCAGCTCCACCTGAAAATCCGAAATCGTCTCCTGCTGCACCGTCGGAAGTTGTTGTGGTTTCGGTTGCAGCTTCTGCACTGCCGACTGTGGCCCCTGCGGTAACACCGACAACCACGCCGGTTTTTTTGACTTTATCTACTTCTTTAAGCAGTGTTTCAAGTTTTTCGGTAAATTCTTCAATTCTTTTTTCCGTTGTAATAAATAGTTGTTCAGCTTCGCCTTTTTTTTCAGTTTCGTATGCGGTCAGTTTTTTTTCTAATTCCGCCAGTTTCTTTTCTTTGTCCGTCAAGTTGCTTTCCAAATTAGCGATTTTCTTTTCACTGTCAGCGATTTTTCGGCGATAGGCAGCTAATTTTTCCAAAATTTCGTTGACTTTTTCTTGGGCTCGCAGCGGAATCGGAGCAACGGAAACATTTTCTCCGAGCTTGGCGATTTGTGCTTTGTTCATTTTAGTCAGTTCGGGGTGTTGTTCGTACAACCACGCTTTTGTGAGGGCGGCGGCAAACGGTTCTGATTCCGCATCAATTTCCTGCTGCGTCAGATGAAACAGAAGAGCATTGATTTCCTGTTGGTGTTCTTCTTTACCCTCCTCTTTGAGGTAGGCGACAAATGTGTCCATAGTAAATATTTTACGGGCTTCAGACATAGTATTTCTCCTTGTTATAAAACCAAGACATTGTCTTGTTTAATAAGTTCTTCCGAAATCGGTAATCTACCGATATAACGAGCATAAACTAGAGCTGCCGTGCGATAAACTAAATGACCGAGTTTTGACCAAGGCAGATACGCAATCAGCATAAAAACCGAGATAAGATGTAGGTAGTAAATCGAATAAGCAGCAACAACCAAATCTTGTAAACGAAAGATTTGTGCCAAGATACCGGTGATGGTTACAACCCAGATGACACCCAGTAGATACCAATCGTAATAACTGGAAACCGTTTTGGACGAATCTTCGCTGAGCCGTCTTTTGGTGAGCAGACTTAAGCCAATTATCAATAATACGGCACCGGTGTTGGCAAGAATTTTGACGGGGCTGAGTAGCGGCATCGGTGTATGTCCGAGCGGAGCAACCAAAGGAACGAGTTTGCCGCCCCAGTGTGTAATTGCAACAATGCTGGTAACGATAAAAAGAGCAATAAATCCGTAAAATAGTGTTAAATGTCCCCACATTTTCGTGGTATCGGCAGCGGTTTTCTTGCCACAACTTCGCCATTTTTTGTGGGTCAGAATTTCGTCTTTTAATACGGAAAATAAGGCATGTAGCAGGGTCGGCGGTTTTTTGTATCCGATAACGAATGTGGTCGTCGTATGTTTTTGAAATCCGTCAAACAGATTTTTTATTCCAACGATAAAACTGATAACTATAAATAAACCGACTGCACAAAAAACGGGGTCAATGGTATAATCGCCCGGAAACAAATGTCCGTAGACGACTTTGCCGTCCAGCAGCGGAAAGAAATCGCCCAGCTGTTTTGCTCGAATAAACCAGATAATGGCGTACAATATTGCTGGTATGGCGAATAAAATCGGCAGATATTTGGGGGAACTCATCCATTTTCCTAAAGATTTTGGGTGGACAAGTTTACGGTAACTCATATTTCGCAGGGCGGAAAGAAGGTCGCCGGGTTTGGCCCCACGCGGACAAAGGTCGGAACAGTCACCGCAGTTGTGGCAAAGCCAAATGTCAATGTCGTTGACCAGTTTATCTTTTAAACCCCATTGAGCCCAAATCATTTCTTTTCGGGGATAGGGAGCATCGGCAGGAGAAAGCGGACAGATGACGCTGCAAGTGGCACATTGGTAGCACTTTTTAAGGTCTGTACCGCCAACTGCTTGCAATTCCTGAATAAATTGCAGATTAGGTTGAATCTTTGGTATTTCAGACATAATATTCTCCTTAATATCCTTTAAACGGGTTCGGACCGAGTTTAATGATATTGTCAACAAAATCATCAATCATTTTCGGAAGTTGGTCGTATTCGTCAATGGCAATCTGCATTTGTTGTACTCGTTGGGTTTCAATTCCAAGTTTTCCCAGTGTTTCGGCAATATTGTCCATTCTTTTGTTACAAAGTTCAGAACCTTTTACAAAATGGCATTGATAATCGTCGCCATATTTGCAGCCCAACAGCAGGCAACCGTCGTTGCCTTTTGACATGGCGTCCGCAATCCAAATGGCATTGACCGAACCAAGACAGCGAACGGGAATAATGCGAATATATGGACTCCACGTTTTTTTGCGAAGAGCTGCCATATCAAGAGCCGGATAGGCATCGTTTTCGCACGCTAAAATAAGGATTCGCGGGCCGTTTGTTTCCATATCGTCCGGCACATCGATTTGTTTTATCATTGAGCCGATTTGGTCTATATTATAATCGTCAAAAGCGATGACTCGTTCTGGACAGGCTCCCATACATGTTCCGCAACGGCGACAACGGGAGACATTTAAAATCGGATTGCCTTTTTCGTCTTCGTCCAACGCTCCGAAGGGGCATTCTTCCGTACAGCGTTTGCACTGTGTACAGCGAACTAAGTTGAATTTTGGATAACTGCGGTCGCCCGAACGAGGGTGGACAGCCATACCGCGGTTGGCGGATTCCAGACATTGTACGGCTTTGAGTGCCGCTCCGTGGGCATCTGCTTCTGCCGTAGCAAGCGTCATCGGTTGGCGAACGCAACCAGCGGCATAAATTCCGGTACGACGGGTTTCGTATGGAAAACAGATAAAGTTGGAGTCGGCAAAACCGTCAAAAAGTTCCAAGTCGGGAAATGTCGGACCTTGGCGGTATTGAAGTTGTAAAATAGGAGCAACTGCTGTTGAAGGAGTGATTGCCGTTGGTAAAATCAGCATATCCGCTTCCAGTTCAATTGTTTCACCCAAAAAGGTATTTTGCAGACGAACGATAATTGTATCATTTTTCGTGCCGCTTACGGAAAGCACTTCACCCTTACTGAGCATAATTCCCGGGTTGTTTTGAGCGGATTTGTAAAAAAGCTCGTTTATTCCCGGAACCATCATCTGCTCATAAATAATGTAGGCAGCGGCATCTGGCAGTTTTTCCCGTACATAAGTTGCCTGTTTGAGGGCAGCCAGTGAAGACAGCTCTGAAGTATAAAGCAGATGTTTGTAGGTTTTGTTTTCTTTAAATTGTTGTTTCGGCTTTTCTGCGTTCTCTGATTTTGCTTCTTCGGGTGGAGACGTTTTCGTTTCTTTTTCCGTTTTGGAAAAATCATTCAGACTGTCTCCAAAACTTGTTAAAAACAAAACGCTTTTTGGAGCTTTCCCGTCGCTTGGGCGGACGAGATTGTCATTTTTTACCAGAGCTTCAAATTCTCCGGCTGTCAGAACATTTTTAAGACGTTTGTAACCGAGCGGTTCGAGATATTTTTTATCCTGAGCTTCCCAGCCTGTTGCAATGACGATTGAACCGACGGCAAAATCTTTTTCTCCGTTGGGCGTTTTGATTGTAACGGCGTACTTTCCCGGCATTCCTGCAAGTCGTTCTACAGTTGATTGAGTGAAAATCTGAATTTTGTCATTATTTGTTGCGGCTTCTATTTTCTTTTCTATCCCTGTATCTTGCAGTTTGTTATACGGTGGAGCGAGTGGAATTGTTTTGTACATGGTTGCCGCTGCACCGCCGAGGGTCGGTTTTTTTTCAATCAAAAAAACATCGTAGCCAAGTTCGGCAATGCTTGTTGCTGCTGTTAGACCTGTCCAACCGCCGCCGATAACCAACACTGCCCGTATCGCTTCAACGATTTCTTTTTGGGGTGGAACTGATTTTTGCAGTTTGACGATACCCATATTGATATAATCGGTTGCCATACTCAGCAAGAGTTGCGGTGTTTGTTCTAATTGTGCTGTATCTGGATTTTTAAAGGCAAATCCGCATTGTTCCCGTAAATTGACCCGTTCGACCAAAATGTTGTTGCCGAAATTAAAAAATTCCCGGTCAACCCGCGGACTGCTGCCGCAAATACAAACAGCGTCCAAAGAGGCGGTTTGTATGTCTGCTTCTATTTCCTGTTTGCCTGTTTCGGAAGCTGCACAGGGAAGCGTTTTGATAATTGGGCAGAGGGTATTCCATTTTTGTTGAACGCCTTGAATTAGGTCGTCAAGATTAAAAAATTCCGCGATGCTCGACGCATCGAAATAGACTCCTATTTTTTCAGACATCGCTATTTCCCCCTCACTGTTTGAATGGCTTTCATGGCACTACAAGTGGCGGATTGAGCCGATTTCATTACATCTAAAGGTTTGGCGGCACAGCCTGCTGCAAAAATTCCGTTTTGCTCGCTGTCGATAATAAATCCGTTGTCGTCCAGTTTTATACCGCTAGGAAGTGCGGTATTTACCAAATTGGGTTGCATACCCGTTGCCAAAACAACCATATCAAAATATTCCGTGGATTTTCCGCCGCCCAAAATATTTTCAACCGTAACCCATACGCCTTGACCGCCGTTACCCGCATTGAGTTCGGCAACCTTGCCTTTTATGGCGTGAATTTTTTCGTCCGCTAAAATTTTTTGGGCAAAATTTTCGTATCTGCCCGGCGTACGTAGGTCGATATAAAAAATGCTTATTTCACAATCTGTATTTTGTGTTCGTAAATAGTTTGCCTGTTTGAGCGAAGCCATACAACAAATATAAGAACAGTAAGGCAGATGATTTTCATCTCGCGAACCGGCACACTGTACAAAGGCAATTCGGTGCGGTCGTCGTCCGCTGCTCGGGCAGATAATTTCACCATTGGTCGGACCGCCTGCTGCCGCCAGCCGTTCCATTTGCATATTGGAAATACAATCGGGAATTTGTCCGGCTCCTAAATTTGTCAGTTTGGTTACATCGTAAGGTTTCCAACCTGTGGCATAAATAACACTGCCGACTTGCAATTCGATTGTTTTTTCCTGTTCCGTCAAATCAATAAAAGGATTTTGTTTGATTTTCTGTAAATCCGTTTCGTTCAATTCGTCAGCTTGTAATACATAGCGGTGCGGAAAGGCAAAAGGCATATCCATATAAAGCGGTTTGCGTTTATTAAGACCAAAATTAAAATCGCTGACCGTTTGAGCGGAAAGTTTTTGAGCAAGCTTGCTGAAATCAATGCTTTGCGGAGCTGTAAATCTGGGTTTGATGTTAATTCGTGCTGTAAAATTTCCAGTTTCGCCGCTTAGCGAAACAACTTCCGCCAAAGTAAAGCAGGTGATATTCTGGTTTTTCTTTATTCTTTGAAATTGAATTTCCAATCCGCAGGAAGGCGGACACAGCTTAGGAAAATATTTATTAAGCTGTGCAACTCGCCCACCCAGAAAAGGATTTTTTTCAACGAGAAATACTTCATGACCGAGTTCGGCGGCTTCAAGAGCAGCGGTAATTCCGCTAAAACCTCCGCCAATAACCAAGATTGTGCTGGTCATCAATAAATCCTCCCGGAATAAGTCGCTTACATGGTTTTTTTTGCAGTTTTGTCGGTAACAATCTGTTTTGCTGATTGAAAAATTTCCTAACAGTCCACAAAATAAATGTTCGGTTGCAAGCGAAAAGTTTGTACTTGTTGCGAAAAAGAGTTCACGGACGAAAGTCCGTGAACTCCGGTTTGAGTTTAGTCAGGGATTATTTGATAGTAAGCACGCTTAAAGAGCTTTGTTTCACCGGTATCCGGATTGTATACAGAATTGACAAAGCATTTCCATTTGCTGTCATCAAGCGGCATAAAATCGGCACGATAGTAGAAGCCAGGGTAACGGGTTTCTTCTCTAAAATCGATGTGCTGCATATGCAAACGCACAGTCCACAGGCGGTGGTAGTTTTCCCAACAGCGAAGCAGTTCGTGTAAATCACGGGCGGCAAGTTTGGCTGAGTCTTCTTCCAGCATATCCATCAAATTAAAACCTGTGTCCAAAAGAGTTTTGGAGGTTGTGTAGTATGTTCCGACACCGCCGCCGTATTCATCCGTGCATTTAATTAAACGCATCATGAAGTTTTTGGGAGAGATGAAGTTCGGGTTGACAACAGGGTCGGTTGAAATACCGACATTTTCGGTAAATGTATACCACGGCTGGTAGATTTCTTTTTTCAATTCTTCCGCAGTTTGTTTGAGAGTCGGCTTGAAATCCTTATGGTCAACAACCCAGCGGACAAGCTGCTTTCCGACGATACGACCTTCGGCGTGAGAACCGGAAGAGAATTTATGACCGGAAGCTCCGACACCGTCGGCTGCGGTGAAAAGTCCGTTGACGGTTGTCATACGGTTGTAGATTTTGCCGTTGTCGGCTTTAATCTTATATTCTTCAGGAACCCAGTCTTCGTCCGGACCGGAAGTCCAAATTCCACAGCAACCGGAATGTGAACCGAGCAGATACGGTTCAGTCGGCATAATTTCTGAACCCCGTTCTTCGGGCTTTACGCCAAGAGCTGCCCATAGGTTTGCCTGACCGACGCACATATCGAGAAAATCTTCCCACGCTTCGGATTCAAGATGCTTTTGTTCGTTTTTGTCCAGATTCTTAAAGGTATTTTGCAAAGCGGAAGCGGTATCCATATAAATAGGACCGCGGCCTTCACGCATTTCACGCAGCATCATATGATTTCGCAAACAGGTCGGAATGACATTACCTTTAGCGTATCCGCGTTTTTCGTACGGAGCGAGCATCGGGGCGTTGGTCTGGCAGTAATCTTCGCCTTTGTAGTTGGTAGCTTTTGCTTTGAAAAGCAAAAACCACGCTCCGACAGGACCATAACCATCTTTGAAACGAGCAGGAACAAAACGGTTTTCCATCATTGTCATTTCCGCTCCGACCTGAGCACACATTGTGTAGGTGGAACCTGCATTCCAAACTGGATACCATGCACGTCCCATACCCTCACCGGTGGAACGGGGACGGTAAATGTTGACCGCACCTCCGCAGGCAACGAGCATGGCATTGGCTTTAAAAATATGAATTTTGTTTTCACGAGCGGAAAAACCGACCGCACCGGCGATTCTGTTGGGAGTATTGGCATCAAGCAAAAGCTTTACAACAAAAATTCGTTCCAGATAGCGATCTTCACCAAGAGCGTTTTTTGCTGCTTCGGCAACGATACATTTGTAAGATTCGCCGTTAATCATTATCTGCCAGCGACCTGAACGCACCGGAGAGTCGCCGTTACGCAGGGAAAGTCCGGCTTTTTTGGCCTGAGCTCCGTCAAGGTTTTTTCCGTCTTTTTTAATCCAGCAGGGAAGTCCCCATTCTTCAAATAAATGAACGGAGTCATCAACATGGCGACCGAGGTCGAAAATCAGGTCCTCACGTACAATTCCCATTAAATCGGTACGAACCATGCGAACATAATCGTCTACATCGTTTTCGCCCAAATAAGTATTGATAGCGGAAAGTCCTTGAGCAACTGCACCGGAGCGTTCCAAAGCAGCTTTATCAACCATCAATAACTTCATATTTTTATCGACTTTGTCCGCCCAGCGAACAGCTTCAAAAGCCGCTCCGCAAGCACCCATTCCGCCACCGATAATTAAAATATCGACATCATGTTCAACGATTTCTGGTTCTGCTAAAGCTAAACCCTTTATCTCGTCTTTTACTGGAATCTGAGGCATATTATTACTCCTTTTTTTAGTTTATAAATGTATTGAGTAAGTCTAGGCTGTTACCAGCTTCCAGCACTTACTTGTGTCGGCATCTTGAATGTCAAATTTTTTGTTTAAAGCTTCTTTCGGTTTGACCAGTTCCGTTTCGGTAAAGAGCAGTTCGTTTTCGAGGTCGCCTGCTTCTGGTTTGCCTTCAAACGGTTTTAATTGACCTTCTGGTGTGGTGCGAATTGGGAATTTAAAACGTTTAACTTCTCCGTTGCGGAACTGAACCGTCCACATAATGTCTTCAGCACTGCGAAGCGGAATGCTGGTACCGCCCATCGGGGCGAAGTCGGCATAGGGACGAGCTGTAATTGCTCCTTGTGGGCAGATTTTGACACAGGAATAACATTCCCAGCAGGCATCGGGTTCTTGGTTGTAGGCTTTCATTTCTTTAGGGTCGAGAATCATCAGGTCATTTGGACAGATGTACATGCAAGCCGTCTTTTCGCCGCCTTTGCAGCCGTCACATTTTGCAGGGTTTACAAATGTTGGCATAATTTCCTCCGTTGTTTGGTTAAAAATGAGTTGCTTGTTGCAAGCTAAAGGGAGGATAAAACCTCCCTTTCTTTTTTGGGGTTTTATTTCATTCCAGTACCGGATGCAGCTTTTTGCATCTTGATTTCAACTTTTTCGGTAAGTCCTTCGTAGTATTCACGCAAAATAACAAGAACTTCTTCGCGTCCGAAATGGTCCGGTACCTCGGCTTTTTCAGACAGAGCTTTACGCAGTTTGGTTCCGCTTAGAATGACACGGTCTTCCTTGGAGTGCGGACAGGTGCGCATAGAAGCCATACCGTCACACTTGTGGCAATAGAATGTCCAATCGATTTTCAGCGGTTGACACAAAAGAGCTTTTCCGCCAGCGTTTCTTTTTTCTTCTTCCGTTTGATAAGGGATACGGGTAAATATCTCCTGTGCTTCAAACATGCCGTAGAAATCTCCGACACCGGCATGATCGCGACCGATAATCATATCGGAAATACCGTAATTTTGACGGAATGTGGCATGCAGCAAAGCTTCACGAGGTCCGGCATACCGCATGTCAAGCGGATAACCGCCTTGGACAACATTTGCTCCGACAAAATATTTGTCGATTAGGGTTTGAATGCATTTGATACGGACTTCAGCCGGAATGTCGCCGGGCTTGAGATTTCCGACAAGGGAATGAATAAAAACACCGTCGCAGACTTCCATGGCAATTTTTGCCAAATATTCGTGTGAACGGTGCATCGGGTTTCTGAGTTGCAATGCGGCAACACGACTCCAGCCTTTCTTTTCAAAGGTGGAACGAGCTTCCGCCGGAGTCATATAAACTCCGGGAAAACGGTCGCGGTAATCGCCTTCGCTCAAAACCTTGACCGTACCAGCGAGGTTATATTTCTTTTGAGCCATAACCATTTTTACACCGGGGTGGTCTTCAAGAGCGGTTGCCCAAAACTTATCATCTGCACTGTCTTCGCCTGCACCTTTGAAGACTTGGTAACATTCCCATTTTTTGTCTTCTTCGCTCATTTCGTATTTTTCCGTAACTTTCATTGTAGCGTAGATTGTTCCTTCCCGAACAAGTGCAATTTCGTCTCCGGCTTTGATATTTTCGTCATCAATATCAAGGGTTACCGGAACAGGCCAAAAAGTACCGTCTGCTAAAGTAAATTTTTCACAAACGCTTTTCCAGTCTGCCTTGCCCATAAAGCCGTTAAGCGGGCTGAAACCGCCGATTCCCATCATAATCAAGTCGCCTTTTGCCCGAGCGGAAATTTCTATTTGTGGAAGGGTTGTTGCCTTTTTCTTTTCTGCCTCAAGAGCTGAACCTTCCAGTAAGCAACAAACCAAACCTTTGCCTCCATGCGGTGGGAGTAGTGCCATAACGAAATCCTCCTGTTTTTTTGTTGATGAAAAATTGTTTTTCAAATTTCAACTGCATACAAAATAGAATAAAGTGAAAAAAGTGTCAAGCTAGTTTTTTGTTTTTTTTTCGATAGCTTACACTAATTTTTTTAGCTTTGATAAAAAATAAAACGCTTTTTTTCAGCTTGTATCCGCCTGTTTTTTGCTTTATCTGTTTTTTGTTGTTGTATTGTAAAACAAGATGAATTGTGGCAGGTATTTTTGCTTCGTTGAATGACTATATTTAATGAAAAAATAGGTTGGAAAATGGAAAGAGAGAAAAGCATTTCGGAAGAACTGGTTGAGCTGGATACACAGTTGGCGAGACTTATTTTGGAGCGAACCCGATTGCTGGGTAAGGCGGCAAGTGCAAGAAAAAACAAGCGGATTGCTCTTGCTGATCCGAAGCAGGAAAAACGCTTGTGGGCTGTGTGGAAAAAACAGTTGTATGATTGTTTGCAAACCCCGGGTCCAGTTCGGGAACTTTTTTTTCAGCTTAATGCTTTGTCTTATGTGCAATGTGAAGAAAATTTTACAGAATCATTTACGCTTTTACCATATTTGCGAGCGTTGCAAGCAGATTTGCCCGGACCGCGGGACAATTTTTATTTTTGTTGCCAGCTTTTTTTGGCTGCTTTGAGCGATACAAATGTTCGTTTGTTACATGCTCCACAAGCCCACAATGTTGTTGATTTTTTAACTGCACTAAACGGTTGGAAGGCTGCGATTTCTCGGCAGGGAGGTTCGCTTGAAGTTAGCGGAGTTGCGAAAATAACACCAGTTGAAGATTTGGTTTTTGTTGGCAGCTATCCTTTTACCTTTTATATATTGCTCGCACTTGCTTTGCTTGAACCGTGCGGTTTGCGATTTGTTGGTTCGGCGTATTTGCGACAATTGAATATTCAAAATCTTTCTGTCTTTTTGCCTCGCTTGGGAGCGAGGTTGACTCCTGTTGAACCTGCCGGATTTTCCTTGCCTGCCCGTCTGGAATGCAGCGGAATTGTTCCTGATGAAATTTTTCTTACCGACGATTTACCTGTTGACTTTGTGGCGGCATTGTTACTTGTTGCTCCGCTTTTTTCGCATAAAACCGATTTTGTTTTTTCACCTCAATTGAGGCGTCATTCAAAAATTCAAACTGTTTGTTTTTTGCTCGAAAAATTCAGCATTGTTTTGCAAAATCAAGATACGGACGAGCAGTGCCGTCTTGGTATTGTTCCCTGTCGTCCGCATGTTGCGACTGCAGAATTAGACACACCGCTTGATGTGATTTTATCAGCTTTTTTGCTTGCTATGCCGCTTGGTTGCGGAGGTGTTTTTTGTGTTCGCGGTGAATGGCAAACTGGTGAGCAGGCTCAGGAAATTCTTAAATTGTTGGAGCGGCTCGGCATTGTAATAAGTCGCACCTCGTCCACTCTTGTTTCTTCCCGGCAGGCAAAAAGTAGTGATAAGATTGAATTTGATTTGAGCGGAAAAATGCAGTTTTTTCCGTTGGCGTTGGCAGCATCAATTTTGACGGGAAAAGATGTTTGTTTTGTCTGTGATGAAAATCTTTGTTTTTCGATTGGGTTGGAATTACTTAATTTTCTGGGGTTTGCATATCGTGAGAAAAATGGCGTTTTGGAATTTGAAGCTCAAAAGTTGCAGTTGCCTCAGGTAGCGTGGACAAGCCCTCAAGCGGAATGGTCATTAGCGTATGCCTTGATTTCCCTTGCTTGTCCCGGTTTGCAGCTTAAAAATCCTGGACAGCTTTTGAATTTTTGGCCGGAATTTTGGAATATTTTTAATTCACTTCCAAAGCCGATTTTGGAAAAACGACAGCATAAAATATCGGAGGCAGATAGTGGAAAAAAAGCTAAACGAATCCGCCTTGATTGACAGTAAAACTCTGTATGCTCAGCTCGATTTATTGCGGAGCGGAGTTGAAAGTTGTGAGCAGGAGGCGAAAAAACTGCTTGAGACGGAAAGTTTGTCGCAAAATTATGCACAGGAAATTTTTGCTTTAAAACAAAAGAAGTTGGAGTTGCAAACGCAAATTTTGTTTTACGAAAAAGCTCTTGGTAAACTTGAGTTGGAACAGCTCGGCAGGGAGGAATAATGCCGCAAACTTTAACGGAAAAAATTATTTTTGCTCATTTGGACGGCAAAGCGGCGACAGCCGGGCAGGAAATTGAATTGAAAATTGACCAAACTCTTACACAAGATGCAACCGGTACAATGGCATATTTGCAGTGGGAAGCGATAGGACTTTCTTGTGTGCAAACCGAGCTTTCTGTCAGTTATGTTGACCATAATACCTTGCAAATGGGATTTCGCAATCCTGACGATCATCGCTATTTGCAGTCGGTTGCCGCCCGTTATGGTCTTGTTTTTTCGCCGCCGGGCACGGGGATTTGTCATCAGTTGCATTTGGAAAATTTTGCCAAACCCGGCAAAACGCTTATCGGTTCCGACAGCCACACGCCGACTGCAGGCGGTTTGGGAGCGTTGGCAATCGGGGCGGGCGGACTTTCCGTTGCGATGGCAATGGCAGGCGAACCGTATAAAATGACAATGCCTCAGATTTTTCGGATTTGGCTTACTGGTGAGTTGAAGGGTTTTGCCAGTGCAAAAGATGTAATTTTATATTTGCTTAAAATTCTGTCCGTAAAAGGCGGAGTTGGAGCGATTATGGAATATGATGGTCCGGGTGTTGCCAGTTTAAGTGTCCCCGAACGGGCGACAATTACTAATATGGGGGCGGAACTTGGAGCGACGACTTCAATTTTTCCAAGTGATGAACAAACACGGCGTTTTTTGGCAACAATGGGGCGGGAAGAGGATTTTTTGCCGCTTACCGCGGATGAGGGAGCGAAATATGACCGTGAAATAGTAATCAATCTTTGCGAGCTGGAGCCGCTTGCCGCCTGTCCGCATATGCCCGATAAAGTTGTGCCGGTGCGTGAACTGGACGGACTTAAAGTTAATCAGATTGCGATCGGTTCGTGTACCAATTCGTCTTATTCTGATTTAAAAGCTGTGGCAGAACTTGTACGGGGAAAACGGATTGCAAAAGATTGCGAAATGTTTCTTTCTCCGGGTTCAAAGCAGGTTATGAAAATGCTGATGGACGAAAATCTGCTTGCTCCTTTTTTGGATTTTGGCGGCAGATTGTTAGAAAGTTCGTGCGGTCCGTGTATCGGAATGGGCGGTTCTCCCTGTTCGGGCGGTGTGAGCGTGCGAACATTTAATCGTAATTTTGAGGGCAGAAGCGGAACGCTGGACGCACAGGTTTATTTGGTCAGTCCGCTGACCGCTGCAATGTGTGCCTTGCACGGTAAATTTACCGATCCGGCGACTTGGGGAAAATTTCCGATAAAAGCGGATTTACCTGAGAAAGCTCCGTCTATTCGTGATTTGTTTCATTTTTCGGCAAAAGAATCTGTTCGGTTGCAAGTTGAAGTTTTGCGAGGTCCGAATATCGTGCCGCTTTCGTCTTTTGACCCTTTGCCGCAATTACTCAAGTTGCCAGTGTTGTTAAAGGTTGCCGATAATATCACAACAGACCATATTATGCCTGCCGGTGCGGAAATTACGGCTTTGCGTTCCAATATTCCAGCCATCAGTCGTTATGTTTTTTCTCGTGTGGACAACGAATTTGTCGGCAGATGCGATAAAGCCGGTTCGGGAATTATTGTGGCTGGGGAAAATTACGGTCAGGGTTCGAGTCGTGAACATGCCGCACTTGCTCCTCGTCATCTTGGTATACGTGTTGTTTTGGCACGGTCTTTTGCTCGTATTCATCGGTCTAATTTGATAAATTTCGGTATTTTGCCCTTGATTATAGATGAAAAAAATTATACCGCTTTGCAGCTGAGCGATATTGTAGAAATTGATACAAGTTTGCTTATTGCTGGGCGAGATATAGAAATATCTTGTCAAACAGGAATTTTTACGGCAGGAAATGATCTGAGTTCGTATGAACTTAAAGTCATTTTAGCCGGTGGACTGCTTAATACTGTACGTAAAAATAAATAATTTTAACAATGCCGCATGGCGGTATAAAAAGATGGAGAAAAAATGTTAGATGCAATTCGCAATCATTCCCAATCGTGGGCAGTCAAATTGATTTTCGCCCTGATTGTTATCGTTTTTATTTTTTGGGGAGTCGGCAGTTATAACAGTAAAGGTTCGATTGGGGCGACGGTCAATGAAGAAGCGATTACTCAACAGGAATTTCGTGAAGCTTATGAGCAATTTGTTCAGTTTTTACACCGTCAAAATCCACAGCTCGGACAGGACGATTTACAAAAAATGCAGCTTAAACAGCAGGTTTTAAATCAGCTTATTGATAAAAAACTACTTTTACAGGAAGCGGCAAAATTACATCAAAGCGTTTCCGTAAAGCAGTTGCGAATAATGATTGAAAAAATTCCGACATTTGCCGGAGAAGACGGGAAATTTAATCCCGAAGTGTATAAAAATATTTTGCAGGCAAATCAGCTTACGCCGGCGGGTTTTGAACGGGATATGCGTCAAGGTATGATTCTTGAAAAATTGCAAAAAGCGTTTTCTATGCCGGCAGTTGTTGATACTGTTGAAGCTCGGGGGATTTTTGATTTTGTTCGCAGCAATGTAAATATGAGCTATGTTGAATTTAGTGATAGTGAGTACGAAAAAAAGGTAAAGTTACCTGAAGATGCAGCTAAAGCTATATATGAAAGTCAAAAAGAGAAATTTATGAAACCGCAGCAGGCTCGTTTTGACTTGTTACAATTGACGGCTCAGGATTTGGCAGAACTTATGGAAATTACGCCTGATGAAGTGAAGGTGTTTTATGAAAGCAATCTTGACGATTTTAAGCAGGAAGAACGGGTGCATGCTCGCCATATTTTGTTTCCTTTAAATAAAAATGCATCGGAAGAAGAAGCGGCAAAAGCTTTTGAGAAAGCTTCTGAGGTGCGTAAACAGATTACTGCTAAAAATTTTGCCGAACTGGCGAAAAAGTTTTCTGCCTGTCCGACGGCATCTCGTGGTGGTGATTTGGATTGGTTCGGTCGCGGACAAATGGTTCCGCCTTTTGAAGAAGCGGTATTTGCTTTGAAAAAGGGAGAAATCAGCCAGCCGATACGGACAGATTTCGGATATCATATTATTTATCAGGAAGATTACGCCGATGCGAAAGTTTTACCGTTAAACGAGGTGCAAGATAAAGTTTATCGTTATTTGCAACAGGAAAAAGCAAGTAAGAATTTGAAAGAAAAACTGGACGAGGTCGTAGAACTTTTGATGACGGGTTCGGATTTGGACATGGTGGCAAAAAAAATCGGGTTGCAAATTCGTAAAACTGATTTGTTGAATAAAGGGCAAGCACCTGTTGGATTGAAACTTGATGCAAAGGCTTTAGCCGCGTTGCATGCTTTGGAAAAAGACAAAACATCAACCGAACCGATTCTTTTTGAGGGTGGTTATCTTTTTGCTCGTAAGACGGCGGTCGTCGAGTCAACTTCTATTCCTTTTGAAACGGTAAAAGAATCGATTGAGCAGCAATTGCGTCAGGAAGAAGGTCGTAAATTGGCTCTTGCCGCTGCTCAGGAAATGGTTGAAAATATTAAAAACGGGAAGTTGCCGAAAACAAAACTGAAAGAACAAAAAAATATTTCCCGTCAGGGCTATATTCCAAATTTGGGGGTCAATCAAAAATTAACCAATGAGCTTTTTACCGCCAAAGTCGGTTCGTGGTTGCCCGAAGCCTATGAAATCGGGCAGGGTGTTGTGGTTGCTCGTTTGGACGCATTGATGCAGCCCAAAGCCGAAGAATGGGAAGCGGAACAGGAACAGCTTAAGCAGATGCTTTTGCAAAATAAAAAGCAGGATCTGTTTCGAGCTACGATTGAACATTTGAGAAATAAAGCGAAAATTACGATTTCAGCACCTGAATTTTTTAAAGACTAAAATTTAAATAAAATACAAAAAACCGACTGTAACAGGTCGGTTTTTTTATGTTGAAAAACAGGAGAAACAGCGTAAATTTTTTTGTTATCTTTCAAATTTTTTTAAAATGATGCTGACATAAATGGTAAGAATACCGAATACTAAGATTAAAGTGTATATTGCAGCAAAAGATTGTGCTGATTCTGCTTTAAAATAGCTTTGAAAAATAGAGCTTAGACTTGCAGAAATTGCTATTTGAAGATTAATTATGCTCAGATTGGTGGAATAATAACGCGAGCCGAATTGTTGTTTAATTACAGCCGAAGAAATGCTTGGTGTTGAGCCAAATGCTGCTCCTGTTAGTATCAAAGCTATTATTCCCATTGTGGTAATATTGAATTTTAAGCCCAATATAAAGAGCAAACCGGCAAAAAATAAAGCGAAACTTCCTCCCAGCATAGCCGTTGTTCTCCCCATTGAATCAAATATTTTGCCGAAAATAATGCGTGCAATACCGTTTGCCAAAGTTATTACCAAGCCGATAACGGCAGGTGCTCCAAAATATTGTGAGATTTGTGCGGCATTGGATATTATAAGAAAAGCCACTGAACAAATTAAAATATCCCATAATGCAAAGCCGATAAAGAAATTGTGTGTTAGCATTTGTCTTGGAGAAAAATCCGATTTATCCGTTATTATATTTGAAGTTTTAGTTATGTTAAAAGTTTTATTATTTGCATTTTTGTCTTTATTTTTCTTTACTTTTAAATTTAAAATAAAGGCAGTGATAGTAAGTGGTAGAATAAATATTAAAGCCAGCAGAAAAAAGCTGGTGGTAATGCCGTAAATTTGTTCCAATTTATTTACAAATACACCGATAGTAATAGAGCCGAAGCCGTATGACATTGTTAAAATTCCTGAAACGAGTCCGGCTTTGTTTGGAAATTTTTTTACAGTAGTGCTGATTATAGGAATATATGCAAAACCAACTCCGCAGCCAAGCAATACACCGTAATAAAGATGAATTTTTAAAGCTGCTACTGATGATTGAGTATGTAGTGTGGACATAAGTAACAATCCTATGACAATAGCTGTCATTGCAAACAGTATCTTTCCTTTAATATCTAAAAATTTATCTACAAAAGAACTCAGTAATCCTCCTAAGCAGAAAAATATCATAGATAGAGTAAAAGTTAACGACAAATCTGTACTTGTTATACTTGGTAAGAGTTGTTGCAACGGTGTTCTAAATATAGACCAAGCATAGACGACACCTAAGAATAACAATGAAATCACAGCTGTTAATAAATATACTTTTTCTGAAACGGAAATATTTTTGTTTAACATAGAAAATCCTTTTTTGTAAAATAAAATTTTTAAATTTATATTTGAGTTGTATTTGAGTTATTTTTTATTTCTTAGATTATAAGATATTTTTGAAATATCGGGAAATTTGAGAAAAGATTGCTTCCGGTGTTTGTGAAGCATCAATAATGACAAAACGGTCGGGATTTTGTGCCGCCCAGTCCAAAAAACCTTGACGGATTGTGCGATGAAAAGAAAGAGCTTCCATTTCAAAGCGTCCTTCTTTGTTTTGTATACTTTCCGCCTGATTGCGTTTTCGGGCACGTTCAAGTCCGATTTCGGGTTCAATGTCGAGTAAAATCGTGATGTCCGGTTTCAAATCTCCAATGGCTATTTTGTTGAGTTGCAGCAGCATTTTTTTATCCAGTTTCCTGCCGTATCCTTGATAGACAATGGTCGAATCGGCAAAACGGTCGGAAATAACGACTTTTCCTGCTTGCAGGTTAGGTTTGATGACGGAATTGATATGTTGTGTTCTGTCCGCCAGATATAAAAAAAGTTCGCTTATCGGGTGCAGGTCGCTGTTTTCGGGATTGAGCAAAATCTGTCGCAGGTTCTGTCCGAGTTTGCTTCCGCCCGGCTCGCGAGTACAAAGTGTCGGGATATTTTGCTTGTGAAAATAGTCTGCCAGTTTTTCGATTTGTGTTGTTTTGCCGCAACCTTCCATTCCTTCAAAAGTGATAAACATTGTTTTTTCCCGATTTAAAAAGGTAAAAGCGGCGGTTGGATTTCTTTGTGAATCTGCTTTTTTTCGACAGGCGGTTGCGGAGTTTTTTTTCGTTTGTAGAGCATACGGCTTAATGGGCGTTGGTACTCCGACCATTCGCCGTCTTTTTGTTCGGCAAGAGCGATGTCCAAAGAATTGACTTTGGCATCAATATTATCCGCATAATGTAATAAAAACGCCTCAAGGGTTTTGGGACGTTTGGGAGAGCCGAATTCAAATTCGCCGTGGTGGGAAAGTAGTAGATGTTTAAAGTGCATTTTTAATTCTTCGTTTAATTCTTTGGTTTTGTTGAGAAACGGCACAAGAATTTCAAGTCCTATATAAATATGTCCCAGCAGTCGTCCTTCGGTTGTATAGTCTCGAACAATTCCGCCCGACAGTTCAAAAGCTTTGCCGATGTCGTGAAATGCCGCTGCCGTTAGCAAAATATCTTTGTCGGCTTGCGGATAAACGGAAGTAAGAGCCGAACAAACGCGGCACACGCTGAGTGTATGTTCCAATAAGCCGCCAATGTAGGCGTGGTGAATGGATTTACCGCCGATGCCGTTTAGCAGGGCGGAGCGGATTTCGTTATCGGACAAAATGCTTTTGCAAAATTTTTTCCACGGTGAATAAAAAAGTTCCGTGCGGAGTAAAAGTTCCAGTTGTTCGAGTAATTGTAGCGGCGGCGGGTCGCTTATCGGTAAAAAATCCGCAAGGTCTACAGTTTCCTGTGCAACGATTTGCATGCTTTGTACGGTTATTTGCAGGCTGCCATTATATGAACCGACTTTTCCTTGAATGTGCCAAAATTGTCCTTTTGCCAAATCGGTGTACGCCGTACTTTCAGGACTCCAGATTTTTGCAGGCAGGCTGCCGGTTTTATCCTCAAAAATGAGATTCCAGAACGGTCCGTTTTTGGCAACGGCAAGTTTTGCCTCGTTAAGAAGAAAAATATCGTCAACGAGTTGATTTTCTTGAAGATTTGCAGCGTAAGTGTTTTTTGTGTTCATAGACGAGTCATTTTGCAATAAAGTTTTTCGTTTGGCAAACTGTTTGTGGCGGTGATTTTTTAGGAAATGAATTTTCGTTTCGGTTTTGTGTTTGCAATCTTTTTTTGCTTTTGGTAGTTTTTGACTTGTTTTTTGAGGAAGTTTTTTTAAAAAGACGGATTTTGTATGACTGATGCGGCTTGTGTGCAACAACTTTTTGAAACTCTTCGTTTGGGCAAAATAGAAGAAAGTTTTTCTTTTGCTTCGCAGGAAAGGCGATATGAAATTTTGGAATTTTTGGAATCAATTATGGATGCAGGCGAATTGGCAGATGAAATTGCAACGAGATTGATTTTTAAAAATTCGGGATTGGCAGGTTTGTTTCCGAAAAATACAGAAAAAAAGGATTGAAAATGGCGGACTTGGATAAAACAATTTTGGATACCGCAGATGCTTTACCGCGGTTTGCCGGACAAAAAGATTTGTATGTGATGGTGCTTGAAAAAGTTGTGGCGGATTACGGGCAGTCCGTGCAGGAAATTCGGAATTTTTTAGATAGTGGCTCACAGGCGGATGCAAAATTTTTGACTCATACGCTCAAAGGCGTAATGGGAAATGTTGGAGCGAAGTCGCTTTTTTCTTTGTATACTCGTTTGGAGGCGGCTCTTGCAGACGAACCGTCGGGTGAAAATCCTGTTTCCTTGTTGGATGAAATCGCTGCTGATACGGAGCAGTTGTTTGCAATTATCCGCTGTGGCGTTGATCTTAGTTAGTATTTTGGGAAAATGCATATTTTGCTGACAAATGATGACGGAATTTATGCCGTCGGTTTGCGGGCGTTGTACGCCGTTTTGTGTGCTTCCGGACATACGGTTTCCGTTGTTGCTCCGATGACGGAACAAAGTGCTGTCGGGCATTCGATTACTGTTTTTACGCCGCTTCGGGTGCGAAAAATCCAAGAAAGCAATTTTTCGGGAATAGGTGTTTTCGGAACTCCGGCGGACTGTGTTAAGCTCGCACTCGGAACGCTTTTGGAAAAAAAGCCGGATTGTGTGATTTCGGGGATTAACAGCGGTGCGAATGTGGGTGTGGATATTGTGTATTCCGGTACGGTTTCCGCTGCAACCGAAGGAGCTTTGGCTGGCATTCCGTCAATGGCGGTTTCGTTTGATAATTTTCAGCCGCAGGATTTAACCGCACAAGCCGTTTGGATTCGTGATTTTTTGCAAAAAGGCTGTCTTTCATATTTTGTTGCCCGTACGGTTTGTAATATCAATTTTCCCGTTGTGGCGGATGGAGTAGGAAAAGGTGTACGGGTTTGTCGGCAAACCGCCGCGGTTTATGATGATTTTTATGAGAGTCGTCAGGACCCCCGCGGTCAGGAGTATTACTGGCTGGACGGAGAAATTCCGGGCGAACGGGTGGAAGACGGAGCTGACAGGGCGTTGTTGTCGGCAGGATTCATTACCGTTACGCCGCTTCGTTTTGATTTTACGCATTGGGAAAATTTGCAAACGCTTGCAGCCGTTTTGCAGACAGATTGAAATGAAAAAGGTTGTAACAAGTTGTAAAAGTAAAAATAGAAAATAAAAAACGGAAGGAGGATTTTTATGCCGTTGGTTTCACCGAAAGAAATGTTTAAACGAGCCTATAAAGAGCAATTTGCCGTGGGTGGATTTAATGTTAATAATATGGAAATTATTCAAGGAATTATTTCCGCCGGAGTGGAAGAAAAGTCGCCGCTTATTTTGCAGGTTTCTTCAGGAGCGAGAAAATATGCCGGACAGAATTATATTATAAAACTGGTTGAAGCGGCTTTGATGGATTGTGATTTGCCTGTCGTATTGCATCTTGACCACGGCAATACTTTTGAGCTGTGTAAAGATGTTATTGACGGCGGCTTCAGTTCGGTAATGATTGACGGTTCGCATTTGTCGTTTGAAGAAAATATCGCTCTTACTAAAAAAGTCTGCGGGTATGCCCACGATAAAAATGTCTGGGTTGAAGCGGAGCTTGGGCAGTTGTCAGGCGTGGAAGATGAAGTCAGCGCGGAAAAATCAGTTTATACCGATCCCGATCAAGCGGTGGAGTTTGTTGAACGGACAGGTTGTGATTCTTTGGCGATTGCAATTGGTACAAGCCACGGGGCATATAAATTTTCTGGTAAGCCGGAATTGGATTTTTCTCGTTTGGAAAAAATAGGCAAACTTTTGCCCGATTATCCACTGGTTTTGCACGGAGCATCTTCTGTCGTGCCTGAATTTGTAGAAATGGCAAATGAATTTGGCGGAAATATAGCCGGAGCAAAAGGAGTTCCTGAAGATTTGTTGCGAAAAGCGGCAAAAATGGCGGTGTGTAAAATCAATATCGATACGGATATTCGTTTGGCGGTAACGGCGAGTATTCGTAAATATCTGCATGAACATCCGGGCGATTTTGACCCCAGGCAGTATCTCAAACCTGCCAGAGAAGCTGTGAAAAATATGGTACAGCATAAGATTAAAACAGTTTTGGGTTCTTCCGACAAAATTTAATTTGGCGGAATTTTTATACATTTTTTATTTTAAGGAGGAATTATGGCTGTTAAAGTAGGAATGAACGGATTCGGTCGGATTGGTCGGTATATGGCTCGTTTGCTTGCGGACGAAAAAGATTTGGTTTTAACACAAATTAACGCACGGGCTGATAATGAAAATTTGGCACATTTGCTGAAATATGATTCCGTTTTCGGCAGATTTTCCGGTACGGTGGAAGCAACTGCTGATGGAATGGCAATTAACGGAAATCAGGTCAAGGTTACTCGGAATGCTCCGGGTGAATGGGATTGGAGCGGTGTAGATATTGTGTTGGAAACAACTGGTAAATTCAAAGACCGCAAAAGCTGCGAACAGCATCTTGCCGGTGGAGCAAAAGCCGTTTTGATTGGTGCTCCAGCTTCCGATGCCGACAAAATGATTGTTATGGGCGTGAATGATAGTGAGTTTCAAGCCGGTGAACATAAAATTATTTCCAACGCTTCTTGTACAACCAACTGCCTTGCTCCTGTTGCCAAAATAGTGAATGACACCCTTGGTATTAAGCACGGTCTTATGTTGACCATTCATTCGTATACGATGAGCCAGCGGATTTTGGACGGCAGCCATAAAGATTTGCGGCGTGGACGGGCGGCAGCCGTTTCTATGATTCCGACTACGACTGGTGCGGCAAAAGCCGTTGGTAAAGTTATTCCGAGCTTAAAAGGCAAATTGGACGGAATGGCGGTGCGTGTGCCGACTCCAAATTGTTCGCTCGTGGATTTGACGGTTGAATTGGAAAAGCCGACTACCGTTGAGGAATTAAACAGTATTTTGCAGAAAGCATCTGAAAATGAACTCAAAGGCATTATGGGCTTTTCGACCGAACCTTTGGTTTCCGTTGATTATGTCGGTACGACTTACGGCGGTGTGGTTGACGGGTTGTGTACACAGGTTATGAACGGCACGCAGGCGAAATTGATTGTTTGGTATGATAACGAAGCCGGTTTTACCAATCAGTTTTTACGTTTGCTTAAAAAAGTCGCGGCTTCTTTTTAGTCCTTTAAATAAACGGGCGTTTGGTTTTTGTTTTATAAACAGAAGCTGAATGCCCTTTTTGGTTTTTTTATGAATGATTTTACTCATTTGCATTGTCATACAGAATTTAGCCTTTTGGATGGAGCTATTAAAATTTCCGATCTTTGTCAGCAGGCGGTTGATTTCGGTTTGTCGTCCGTTGCCATTACCGATCACGGTAATATGTTCGGTGCTTTGGATTTGTATTATGCGGCAAAAAGTTACGGAATCAAACCGATTATCGGTTGTGAAGTGTATGTCGCTCCAGGAAGCCGTTTTTGTAAAGATAAAAAAGGTTCGATTAGGAGTGGGTATCATTTGGTTTTGCTGTGTCAAAATCAGGAAGGCTATCGCAATTTGCTTCGTTTGGTTTCCAAAGGATATTTGGAAGGATTCCATTATAAGCCGCGTATCGACAAGGAATTGTTGGCAAAATATAACGACGGTTTGATTGCTCTTTCCGCTTGTTTAAAAGGTGAAGTGCCGTATACGATGATGAATAACGGTTTTGAAGCAGGACTTGCCTGTGCCAAGGAGTATGCCGATTTTTTTCCCGGTAGGTTTTATTTGGAATTACAGGCAAACGGTTTGCCCGAACAAACCGCAGCGAATGCCAAACTTAAAGAACTGGCGGCGGAAACCGGTTTACCACTTATTGCCACAAATGATTGTCATTATTTGACTGCCGATGATGTGGACGCTCATGATGTTTTGCTTTGTATTCAAACAGGGGCAAAACAGTCTGATGAAAAAAGAATGCGATTTGGAACGCGGGAACTGTATTTTAAATCTCCTGAAAAAATGGAAGAAGATTTTGCCGATTGCCCGGAAGCTCTGGAAAATGTCGGAGAGGTCGTTAGAAGCTGTAATCTTGAACTTGAGCTTAATAAACATTTTTTTCCGGTGTATGAGGTTGCTTCCGGTAAAAGTACAGACGAGGAATTTGTTGATTTATGCTACAAAGGTTTTAAAGAGCGGCTTTTAAATTTTGATTATCCTGTTGACGAAAAAATATATACTGACCGTTTGCAGCTGGAAATTGATGTTATTTGTCAAATGGGTTTTGCCCCGTATTTTTTAATCGTGCAGGATTTTATTAACTGGGCAAAAGGGCAGGGAATTCCTGTCGGTCCGGGACGTGGTTCGGCAGCCGGAAGTTTGGTTGCATACAGTTTGCGGATTACCGATCTTGACCCGCTGCGGTACAATTTGCTTTTTGAGCGTTTTTTGAATGTCGAACGGGTGAGTATGCCCGATATTGATGTTGATTTTTGTTATAACCGTAGAGAAGAAGTTATTCGTTATGTTTCGGAAAAATACGGTCAGGACAATGTCGCTCAGATTACAACGTTTGGAAAAATGAAAGCCAGAGCGGTTATTCGGGATGTTGGTAGAGTGCTTGATATTCCGCTTTCTTATGTGGACAAGATAGCCAAACTTATTCCCAGTGATTTGGATATGACGATTGATAAAGCTATTTCTCAAGAATCGGAACTTGTTGAGTTGATGGAAAAAGATGAGAGCGTAAAGCAGTTATTTGCCATATCCCGTAAGCTTGAAGGTCTTTCTCGGCACGCTTCAACACACGCTGCCGGAATTGTTATTTCCGATAAGCCGATGAGTGAATATTTGCCGTTGTATGCAGGGAAAAAAGGTGAAGTTGTTACTCAGTATGATAAAAATAAAGTCGAGGCGGCAGGACTGATTAAATTTGATTTTTTGGGTCTTAAAACATTGACTGTTATCAGCGATACCTTGAGATTGATTGCAGGAAGCGGCAAAACTCCGCCCAATATAGAAACACTGCCGCTTGATGATAAAGCATCTTATGATTTGTTAAGCTCAGCGGAAACCGACGGTGTTTTTCAATTGGAAAGCAGCGGTATGAAAAAGGTTTTGCGGAATTTAAAGCCGAGCTGTTTTGAAGACATTATTGCCCTGCTTGCTTTGTATCGTCCCGGACCGCTCGAAAGCGGTATGGTTGATGATTTTATCGCCCGTAAACACGGTACTAAAAAAATCGCTTATGAATATGATTGCTTGGCAGAGCCGTTGCACCCGATTTTATCGGATACATACGGCGTTATTTTGTATCAAGAACAGGTTATGCAAATTGCAGGGAAGCTTGCAAATTATTCTTTGGGCGAGGGCGATATATTGCGGCGAGCAATGGGCAAAAAAGACCCTGTGGTTATGGCACAGCAGCGTTCCCGTTTTATGCAGGGTGCGGCTGAAAACGGTTATCCTTCTGAAGCGGCGGCGTATATTTTTGATTTGATGGAAAAATTCGCCGGTTACGGTTTTAACAAGTCGCACAGTGCAGCTTATGCTTTGATCTCCTATCAAACGGCATATTTAAAGGCTCATTATCCGGTGGAATTTATGGCGGCATTGATTACCTCCGAGGTTACCAATACCGATAAAATCGTTAATCATGTTAATGTTTGTCTGGATATGCAAATTACTGTTTTGCCACCTGATATAAATTCCAGTTTCAGTCATTTTAGTGTGGAAGATGGTAAAATGCGGTACGGACTTTTGGGCGTAAAAGGAATCGGCGGCGGTGCCATTGAAGCGATTGTCAACGGACGAAAGAACAAGCCGTATGAATCCTTGTTGGATTTTTGTGAACGGGTTGATTTGAGAAAATGTAACAAAAAAGTTTTGGAGCAGCTGGTAAAATGCGGTGCAATGGACGGTCTTGGCTGTTCTCGTGGAATGTTGCTTGCCGGAATGGGAACGGCAATGGAAATCGCTCAAAAATATTCCAGACGTTCGACCGGCGGACAATTAAACTTTCTAGATATGCTTAAACAAGATAAACCGGCTCAATCGGGTTTGGGTTTCGATTTTGTTCCGGAGGAAAATCCAGAACTTTCCGTGCAGGAAAAATACCGTTTGGAAAAAGAAGTTTTCGGATTTTTCTTTAGCGGTAATCCTTTGCTTGAATATCGTGATGCTATTTTTCAAAATCATTTTGATACGCTTAAATCCTGTCGGGATATGGAGCCGGACGAAGTGGACGAATCGGTTGAAAATGTTTGGCAGCTGAGACAACGGAGCAGGTCGGTGCAAGTCGGGTTGTTAATAGGTTCCATAAAAGAATATGTCGGGCAAAAAGGGAAAATGGCGTTTTGTCAGGTTGAGGATTTGACCGGAATCGGCGAGTTGGTTGTTCCTCCGAAAATGTATGCCCAGTATCGGGATTTAATCCATTCCGACCAGCCTTTGCTGGTTACGGCACGAATTAATAATTCACGGGAAAAAGACGAAGAGGGCGAGGAGGTAAAATTGATTTTGCAGGAAGCGAGTTTACTTAAAAATATTTATGTTGAAATTCCGCCAGTTTCCATTCAGCTTGAGGCAAAAAAATTGCCGCAAAATTGGGAAAGTGGACTTTTGGATTTGTTTGAAAAATATTCGGGTTCGCGACCGGTTACGCTTGAACTTAATTTGGAGGAAAGTCGCTGTTTGTTTCAGTTAGGTTCGGATTTTCAAATCGAGGTCTGTCCGCAGTTTTGGCAGGATATGCAAGCGTGGAAAGAAGGATTTTCACGACATATCTAAATTGTTGTATATTATTTACTTTTGGTTAAAGAATAAATGGAAGTTACGCCGTTTTGGACATTGCAGGTTCGTTCCGATTTTAGTTCCGCTCATCAGCTTCGGCATTATGAGGGTAAGTGCGAAAATTTGCACGGACATAATTTTTCAGTTGTTTTGGAAGTCGGTGGACGAAAACTTGAAACAAAAACCGGAATGCTGATTGATTTTAAGCTTTTGAAAAAAATTTTAAATGAAGTGCTTGTTGAGCTTGACCATAAAAATTTAAATGAACTTGATCCTTTTTTAGAAATCAATCCTTCTTCGGAGCATTTGGCACAATATGTGTATAAACAGGTACAATACAGACTGCTAAAATATTCGTCGAATGTGAGCGTGAAGCGTGTTATGGTTTCGGAAAAAGAAAGCTCCTTGGCTTGGTATGAAGAAAGTTGTTAAAATTTTTTAGTTTATGGAGGGTATACGATGTTTTATCTAAAGCATAATTTCGATCCTCATTTTGATTATACCGATTTGCATCCTGTTCAAGAAGAAGACGGCGGTGTTGATCATCATGATTTGAGTTATACACAAAATGTTTTAAAGGGACAGGTTCTGGCTCAGTGGCAGGAAGTAAGCGAAGAAGAGGCAAGTGAGCTTAATCCGGATTTTGTTTTTAAAACAAAACAGGATTTTGTGGGGAAAAACTGTTTTGTTCCCAAAAATAATCCTAACCAAATAGTTTCGGCGGCAAATGGTTTTGTTTTGTATCTTGACGGCAAAATCAATGTAAAAAAATTGCTTAATATTCGGGGCGATGTCGGTTCAAAAACCGGCGACATTGCTTTTGTGGGTGATGTGGTTGTACATAACGATGTGAAAGCTGGATTTGAAGTGCGAGGGCAGCAGATTCGGATTATGGGACGGGTTGCATCGAATTGTAGGGTTGTGGCGAACGGTTCGCTTGTGGTTGACCACGGTGTGAAAGGAGCGGAAACCTCCGTTTTGTGTGCTAAAGAAACCATAAAAATGGATTTTTGTGAAAATGCAGAATTGCGTGCCGATAAAATTTTATTGGAAACAGCTTCGATGCATTGTTATTTGTATGCTTCGGCAGGGATTGCGGTACAAGGAAAATTGATTGGCGGAGTATGTTATACGAACGGTTCTGTTTATGTAGGGCGGCAACTTGGAGGAGGCATTTCTACCATTACTTCGCTTGTTTTGGGTTATCATCCTAAATTGCTTGCCAAAAAAATGGAAATTGAACAGGACTTGGCGGAAAGAAAGCAGGAATTGTTCGTACTTGAAGCGGATATACGAAAAAATCGGGTTGTTGATAAAGAACGGCATGCCGATTTGGTTGCAGATATTGCAATTATTGGCGGACATTTACAAACAATTCGGAAAGAAATAAATCAACGGTTGAATTTGCAGGCGACCGTTGTTGTCGCGGGTGAGGTTCGTCCTGGTGTTGTTGTGAATATCTGTGGTGCCGAAGTGAAAATAAACGATTATTTGCAAAAAGTTTGTTTTTATCTTGATGGCAGGGAAGTGAAATGGAAGCCTTTGGGATGATTTAAACGGAGTTTAGAATAGAAAACGGGTGAGTTTGGAATGGATGTAGGAACTTTACTTGGTATTTTTGGCTGTTTGGGGCTGGTTCTCGGTGCAATTATGATGGGCGGAAGTCTTATTGCTTTTGTCGATGTTCCGTCAATTCTGATTGTTATCGGTGGTGTTGTTTTGGTTACATTTGTTATGTTTCCGATGCAAACGGTGTTTAATTCTTTTAAAGTGGCGATGAAAACACTTTTTTCTTCCGCACCCGATCCGACCCGTATTATTAATCAGATTTTGGATTTGGCAAATCTTGCCCGTCGGGAAAGTTTGGTGGCTTTGGAAAAGGCTTCCGTTGATAACGATTTTTTAAATAAAGGTATTTTGTTGGTTGCGGACGGCACAGAAGAAAGTCTTTTGCGTTCTATTTTAGAAACGGAAATTGCATTTATGCGGCAAAGACACTCTTACGGACAAAGTATTATGAAAGCTATGGGTAATATGTCGCCTGCATTCGGAATGATAGGTACGCTTATCGGTCTTATCAATATGCTTGGTGCACTTGATGATCCGTCTAATATCGGTCCGGCGATGGCTGTAGCACTTTTAACTACATTTTACGGTGCGATTATGGCAAACGTTTTTTTCTTACCGATGGCGACAAAATTGGAAGCACGTTCCGCAGAAGAAGTTTTATATATGGAAATTATCGTTGAAGGAGTTGTTTCTATTTTGCATGGAGAAAATCCTCGTCTTTTGCAGGATAAATTGGAAGCGTTTTTAATGCCAGCCAAACGGACGGGAGGAGGTTCTTAGTATGGCGAAAAAACAGGAAGAATGCAAATGTGAAGAGGGGTTGCCGCTTTGGATGGCGACCTTTTCCGATTTAATGACGCTGCTTTTATGTTTTTTCGTTTTGCTGCTTTCTTTTGCCAATATGGATGTGGTGAAATTTAAAGAAAGTATTGGTTCGTTAAAAGATGCTTTCGGTGTACAACGCAAACGGGAAGAATTTCGACAACTTGCTTGGTCTCCAACCGAAATTGAAAAACAAAAAGAACTGGATCTGCAAGCTGAAGACAAGCAGGTTATGGAAATGGTTTTTTCCATTAAAGAATCGCTTGATGAAAAAAGTGAAAATGAAATTCAGGTTTCACCGGACAACAAAGGAGTTTTATTGCGGGTTGATTCCGGTGTTTTGTTTGAAAGCGGTTCTGCAACCTTGAAGCCACAGGCGGAACAAGTGTTGCAAAATATGGTCGATATTATGAAAAAATTTAATTATAATGTTATTGTGCGTGGACATACCGATGATATTCCGATTCGCCACAGTAAAATATTCCCCTCCAACTGGGAACTTTCCGCTGCCAGAGCTGCAGCGACACTTCGTTTTTTGGTCGGAAAAGATATTTCCTCAACTCGTATGAAAGCTGTGGGATACGCCGGAACTCGACCGATTGTTCCCAATAATACTCCTGCTAATCGTGCTATTAACCGTCGGGTGGAATTTTATTTTCATCGTCCTGGAACCGAGACTTGGTAGTGAAATATCGCCCTGTTGTTGTTTATGCCGATGACGGCAGTCCTGATAATTTACGGATAGAACAGGACGGAAAAGCGTGGCATTTTTTTGGAAGACGCGGAGTTGTAAGCGAAACTGATATTTTGTCCGAAGATGAAAGTTTTTTTTCGGGCAAATTGCCTGTTTTGCTTGGAAGCGGTTTTGGTCTGGCTTTGAAGGAAATTTTACGAAAAACAAATGGCCCCGTTGCAGTTGTTGACAAAGAAGAAGAGATTTTAGTTCTGAGCGGAGTGGAAGAAAAATTCAAAGAGCGTGTTTTGTGGGTAAAAATGGCAAACGTTTCCGAGACGATGAAAATTTTAACCCGCTGGCAGATGCAAAATGGAGGTCTGCCGTTTTTGCCTCTTGCTTTGCCCGCTTATTTTCGCCTTGACCCGTCGTATTATCGAGATTTGCATATCTTGCTTGTTCGCAGCAAAGAGGCAAATTTTTGGGAAAAAGCAAAATATCCAAAATTTACTTCGCCAAAGCCGCGAATTTTATTGATTACCAGCACATATTTTTTGATTGGTGAGGTTGTAACCGCCTGTAAATTGGAAGGTATTGCATATCATTTGTTACAACTTAAGCAACAGGAAGTCGGACAGGAAGAATTTGTTCGTCAGTTTTTGGAAAGCGTTTTGGAGTTTCATCCCGATTTCGTTCTGACTATTAATCATCTTGGACTCGATCGTGAAGGCGTTTTGATGCAGCTTTTGGAACGGCTTGAGTTGCCGCTTGCTTCCTGGTTTGTTGACAATCCGCATCTCGTTTTATCGTTGTATGACCGTTTGGTGTCGCCGTGGGCAACGCTTTTTACTTGGGACGAAGACAATATTTCATCTTTGCAGGCTCTTGGGTTTGAGCATGTTTTTTATCTACCGTTGGCGGCTGACTGTTCTCGTTTTACTCCTGATAAAACCTGTGCAAAATCCTTGCAAGCCCAAATTTCTTTTGTAGGTAATTCTATGCGCAGCAAGGTTGCAGGGCGATTGCGTGCCGCTTCTCCGCACGGTTGTTTATTTACTCGTTACAAAGAATTGGCAGACGGATTTATGCACGCCGATGATGTGTCTGTTCGGGAGTATTTTGTTAAATTTGCAGATGTACAGACTGCGTTTGTCGCTCTTAAGGATATGGAGCGGCAGCTGGCTTATGAAACATTGATTACTTGGCAGGCAACGCTTCAATATCGTTTGTCCTGCGTGAGAGGAATTTTGCCGCTTAAGCCGCTTATTGTGGGCGACCCCGGTTGGAAACGGCTGCTTGGTGATGAGAAGAATTGGCGGTATCACGCTGAACTTAATTATTATGAAGATTTGCCACATTTTTATTGTGGTTCGGTTGTAAATTTTAATTGTACCAGTATGCAGATGAAAGGAGCGGTTAATCAGCGGGTTTTTGATGTGCCTGCGAGCGGTTCGTTTTTGTTGACGGATTATCGTCGCCAGCTTGAAGAATTGTTTGAGCCGGATAAAGAAGTGATTTGTTTTCGTTCGCCGCAAGAAGCCTGTGAACTGGCTGATTTTTATTTGCGGCATGATGGTGCCAGACAAAAAATTGTTAATGCCGCTTTAAAAAGGGTACGGGCTGCACATCGCTACGGACAGCGGTTGCAAAAAATTTGTCAAACCATGCGGCAAATTTACGGTTGATTGGTAAAAAGTCGGCTGGTACGGGAGTTTTTTTGAATAAACCGATTCTTGTTATTCAGTTGCAGCGAATGGGTGACTTGATTTTATCATTTCCTCTTTTTTTGTGGCTACTTCGTCGCTATCAAGGGCGGCGGATTCGGGTGCTGGCTCGGCGAATATTTTTTGAAGGCTTGTTGCCAATAAGCCCTGATGTTGATTATATTGACCCTGATTTTTGGTTTCGTTTTTGTAAAGACGAATATTTTTTGAGCGTGAATTTGAGTTTGGGTCAAGATGCGGCAGAAATACACGCAGCAGTTCGTTCGGAAGAAAAATTTGGTCCGATTTATGAAAATAATTCGTTGCGGATTCTTGGTAATTGGCAACTTTATCGGGCATCTTTGGTGCATAATAATCGCTATAACCTTATGCACTGGGCGGATATGAATGCTCTTGATTGTGTGCCGCTTTCATTTTTGCAACAAACTCGTTGGCAAAGTCCAAATAGCTTATCTGGCAAGAAAATCGGGCTTTTTATTGGAGCAAGCCAAGCGGAAAAACGCCCTGATGCCACTTTTTGGCGAGAATTGGCAAGCGAGTTGATAAAGCGAAACTGTTTTCCCGTTTTGTTGGGTGGAGAGGCGGAAAAAGAATTGGCAGCGGAAATTGTTACTTCCGAAATTGCCAAAGTTCCTGTTTTTTGCGGTCATTTCTCTCTTTCAGGATTGGCAGATTTTTGCAAAACGCTTGATTTATTCGTTACGCCCGATACCGGTCCGATGCATCTTGCGGCGTGGGTAGGTGTTCGGGTATTGAATTTGTCGCTTGGTCCTGTGAAGCCGTGGGAAACGGGACCGTATCAAAGCGGACATTTTATTTTGAGTTCTTCACTTTCCTGTCGCGGTTGTTGGGAATGCGACAAAGAGAGTATTGTTTGCAGGGACGCTTTTGTGCCGACTCGTATTGCTGCCTTGATTGGTGAAATCATAAAAAATGATGGAAGCCGTTTGGAAAAAATAAATCCGCCAAAGCTTGATTTGTTTACGACTTCTCGTTTTCCCTCGGGATTGTATGCTTTAAAGGCTTTTCATTTATTCGAAAAAACGGCGGATATGGCATGTAGCGAATTTTGGCAGGCATTTTTTTGTCATATTTTTGCCGTGGCGGACGAAGATATGGTTTTGCAGGCAGGACGGGAAATTCGGGATAATTTTCCCCAGCTTTTTACTGAAATGAGTAGCGGTCTTGTTCAGCTCGTAACTCGGATGAATTTATGTCGCCGCCAACCAAGTGCCGTGCTTGATTTTGATTTTTGGCGGGAATGCGTGCCGCAGTTGCGGATTTTATCTGGTTATATTCAGCTTTTTATGCAAAATGAAGGCTTGAGTCGGGAAAGTTTTTTGTGTGCATTAGAATTGGTGGAACGCTCACTTTTTTTCTGCAGAGGAAATGAGTAGTTTTTATATTTTTTATGAAGAGGAAAAACTATGGCTATTTTGAATATTGAAGATTTGTGTGTCGGAATGATTGTTGAAAATGATATACAAAATCAGGCAGGTGCGATTATGCTGAAAGCCGGACAGCCGTTGACGGAAAGGCATATCGATTTGCTGGAAACTTGGGGAATTTCCGCTTTGGAAATTGTAGAAGAAAAGAAAAAAATAAATATAGAAGAAGTGCCTTTGAATACAAAGGAAAAGCTTGATTATATTTTTCAGGCTAATGATTGTAATCAGCCGGTTATGAAGATGCTTTTTGATTTGCGACTTGAAAAAGAAGCGGCTGCCGGCTGGCCTGAAATGAAAACAGAGTGCTTGCCCGAAGTTGAACGACCCAATACTAATCTTAAAGCAATAAATTGGAATGATGATATTTTTCCTGAAGTTCCTGAAATTATCAGTAAGTTGCAAAAGGTTATGGCTGATGAACGGAGTACAAGTCGGGATATTGCCAATGTTATTGAACTCAGTCCTTCTTTAACGACAAAGCTTTTGCGTCTTGCTAATAGTCCTTTTTATGGTTTTTATTCTAAAGTTGAAACTGTTTCCCGTGCAATTACGGTTATCGGAACAAAAGAAGTTGGCGAAATTGCAATCGGTTTAATTGTTTTTGAAAACTTTAAAAATATTAAAATAAAAGGAATTGATATAAAAAGTTTTTTTCAGCATTGTTTATATTGTGGAGTGCTTTCTCGAGTGATTGCTATGAATAAAAGACTTAAAAATGCAGAAAGATTTTTTGTTTATGGATTGATTCATAAGCTTGGAAGACTTCTTATCTTTTCTCGTTTTTCTGAACTTGCTCAATATTTAATTGCTGAAACATATAATAAAGATAAATTGCTTACTCAAGTTGAGCAAAATATGGGAATTGATCATGCTAAATTGATGGGAGAGCTTGCTCAAAAATGGTCTTTTTCTCCAATTTTAATTGATAATATTTCACATTATTTACAGCCCTGTTTTGCACAAAGTCCGGTAGAATCAAGTATTATTCATTTTGCCGATGTCGTTACGCATGCATTGGGTGTTGGTGAGAGTGGAGATATGAAAGTTCCTCCTCTTTCTTCTCTTGCCATGTCAGTATTGTCTTTTGATAAAAATATTTTATCCGTCATAATGGAACAAGCTTCGTGTCAGTTTGAACCGCTTATGAAAGTATTTTTTGAATAATAACAGATTATAAGAATATAAATGTGTAAACAAAACTCTTCAATAAATAGTTCAGATTTTGAAAATCAGAAGAAATTTGTCGAATATGCATTAAATTTTGCTGTTGACGTGCTTCGTTCTACTCAAGATAAATCTGAAAAAAATGAGTTTTGTCGTAAAAAAATGTATATTGATATATTAAATTGTATTGATATATTAAAAATTTTTGAAATAACAGCTATTTTTGCTCAAGAAGGAATTAACGACCGGGATATTGTTTGTTCCTGTCCTGATAAGCAAGAAGAAATTAAACAGCATATCGCTTTTTTTGTTCAATCCGATTCAATGCCTTTGGCTGTAAAAAGTGAACGCGGTATTTTAGTGCATTTCCCTGAATATAATTGCGATTTTTTTGTTTATTCGTTGCATCGTATGTACGGACAAAAGAATATGTTTATTGGTGTAGTACCGCATAATGTACATATTTCAGATGAAAAATTATCTCTTATTTCATTTTTTTTATTACATTGTACTCTTGTTTTGGGAACAAATTTTTATACAAAGCGTTCTTGTGAAGAATGTCAGAAGTTGCAGGATATTTTTATAGAACAAAAAAATGTTTTTTTGCGTTCTTCTCAGGATAATTTGACCGGTTTGGGTAATCGTGTTCGTTTGATACAAGAGTTGGAAGCATATTTTGTTGGAGATGATGAAATTGTTGCTTTGTTGATGTTGGATATAAATAAATTTCGGGAAGTGAACGATTCATTTGGACATCTTGAAGGCGATAATGTGTTGGTTTTGATTGCTCAGCGTTTGGAGCAGAAATTTCCTTATGCTCGGCTTGTTGTACGGGATTCCGGTGATGAATTTGCGATTTTGAGTCAAAATTTGACTTGTTTTGAAGACGCACAGTTGCTTGCGGAACAGGTAAGTGAATGTTTTAAAAAACCGTTTATGCTTTCGGGTACGCAGTTATTTTTAGATGCAAGTATCGGATTGGTACTTTTGCCTGATGAAGCTGCAAATGCCGATGAAGCTGTTGCAAGAGCCAAAGTTGCGATGTATCGTGCTAAAAAAGAATGTTTGAAATATTGTTTTTATGAAGAGAGTTTTGAACCGTTTTCGGTTCAACGGGTAATAACCATTGCCGATATGGAAAAGAATCTTCAATCTGACGGTTTTTTCTATCTTGCTTATCAGCCAAAGGTTAATTTGCAAACCGGCAAGGTGGTCGGAGTGGAGGCATTGTTGCGTTGGAACCGTCCGGCTTACGGTGAAATGAATCCGGCTTTGTTCGTACCGCATGCGGAAGCAACCGGTAATATTAAGAAAATGGGAATGATGGTTGTGCGTCAAACGGTGGCTCAAGCAGCAAAATGGTATTATGAAGGGCTTGAATTGCCCATTGCCATTAACTTTTCCATGCTTAATTTGCAAGATACCGAGTTTTGTAATCGTATTGTTGAATTGATTAAAACCTATAAAATTCCGCCTTCGATGATTGAAATTGAAGTTATGGAAAGTATTATTATAGCAGCTCCAAGTAAGAGTGTTCAGCATTTGAAGCTCTTTAAAGATTTGGGTATAAAAATATATATTGATGATTTTGGAACTGGCTATTCGACTTTTGGCTATTTGGCTCAGTTGCCTGTTTCTTCGCTAAAAATTGATTCTTCGTTTGTTATTCCTATGCGTCAGGATGAAAATTGTCGCAAGATAGTGGAAACCATTATTCAGCTTGGACATTCTCTTAATTTGGAAATTGTTGCAGAATGTATTGAGGATAAGGAAACCTATGATGCATTGGGAAAAATGCAATGTGATGTCGGGCAGGGATATTTTATTTGTCGTCCGCAACGAGCGGAAGTTCTGGAAGAGTGGATTCAAAAAAGGCTTTCTTTATTGTCCGGTGATTGATTATTAAAAAGTAAGATGATGAAAAGGGCAAGATAAGGCTTGCCAAGCAAAATAAAAATGTCTAAAAAAAATTTTTTATGCCGAAGTGGTGGAATTGGTAGACGCGCTAGGTTCAGGGTCTAGTCGGGGTTTCCCGGTGGGAGTTCGACTCTCCCCTTCGGCACCACACAAAAAATAGCGAGTTGGAGCAAAGCATCTTTTGTCCTTACTCGCTTTTTTTATTGGGGAGATTGGGATAAAAAAAAGATGCGAATGTAAATTCGCATCTTTTTTGTTTAATTAACTTGTTTTTCGGTTATGCTTTTTTGAGATTTGTGATCAATCTGTTCATTTCATCCATCTGGTTGTTGAGTGCGTTTATTTGTTGTTGTGCTTCCTCTAAGCTTGTTTCCGTATCCGTTGCGATTTGATTGATTTCGGATAAAGAGCGGTTGATTTCTTCGCTGGTGGCGGATTGTTCTTCCGCTGCCGCTGCTATACTTTGAATTTTATCGGCGGAAAGTTCCGCTCCCTGCACGATTTTTTGTAGCATTTCACCCGAAGTATTCGCCAATTCGGTAGCTTTTTTCAGTTCGGCAGTCGAGTTGTTCATTGCCAAAACATTTTGCTGAGTAACTTCCTGAATGGAAACTATGGATTTTTCCACTTCTTTTGTGGCTGTCATTGTTTTTTCCGCTAATTTTCGTACTTCGTCGGCGACTACTGCAAATCCTCGTCCGTATTCTCCCGCCCGGGCAGCTTCGATAGCGGCATTAAGAGCCAACAGATTGGTTTGGTCGGCAATATCGGTAATAACATTTAAAATATTGCCTATCGCTTCGGATTTTTCTTTCAAGTTTTCCATATTTTTGCTTAATGTGCCGGATTCGTTTTGTATTAAGTGTACAGCCGCGATGGAATCATTGACCGCTTCTGCTCCTTGAATAGCAAGTTCTTTGACGGATTGAGCATTTGAGGCTGCATCTGAAGCGTTGCGGGCGACTTCCAGCACGGTGGAGTTCATTTCTTCCATTGCCGCGGCGGTTGATTCGATGCTGCTTTTTTGAGTATTCATATCTTGGTGAATGGAATCGGCGGTATGTGTTATTTTTATGTTGGCGTTTTTAATATCGACTGCCATTTTTTCAAGTTCATTTCCGGCTTGACGCATTCCTTCCGATTTGGCTGTTTCCGCTTTTTGGGCGGCAGCTTCTGCTTGAGCGGTTGCTTTTTGAGCCTGTTTGGTTTTTTGTTCGGCATCTTTGGTTTTTTCCAAAATTTCTTCTATATTCTTTTCTAGCGTTTCGGACATCGAATTGAGTGCTGTAAGGATTTTGCCGACTTCATCTTTTCGTGTACAAGAAATACGGTTGGAATATTCTCCATTTTTAATTTTTTGTAAAAATGTATTGATGCGTATCATCGGATTTATTACGATTTTAGTCAGTAACAATAATATGATGACGATTATAAATAACAGTCCGATGCTAAAAGTAATCAGAAGTATTGTAAGTTCGGTTTTGACCGGAGCCATAAGTTCGTTTTGATGGATAAATCCTGCGAACTTCCAGCCCGTATCTGGAGAAATATATTGAACAGCTTGATATTTTTGTCCGTCCAAGTTGAGCAAAATAGGTTCATCGGAGGTGTGATTGAAAATAGCGGAATAGGCTTTTTGGTCGAGTTCGGAGACATTTTTAAAGTTTGTTTTTTGATCGTGCGGATTGGTTAATATAGTACCGTCATTTTGAAATAAAACTATAAAACCGTTTTTTCCTAATTTAATCTCGTTGAAATAATTGGTTAAATCTTTAAGCGTGATATCAATGCCGATAACGCCGACAATTTTTTCGTTATGTATGGCTGCCTGAGCGACGGTAATCATGGTTTCATTGTTCCCGTCACTGACATAAGCTTGAGAAATAATTGTTTTTTGAGGATCGGCAACGGCGGTTTTGTACCAGATTCTGGTTCTGGGATCCCATTTAGGCGGCAATATGTCGTTGGAACCTATAATGACTGAGCCTGTGCTTGTACCTAAATAAACATCAATATATGTCGGACGGATTTTAATCCAAGAACTGTAAGCATCGTATAATTGTTGTCCTATCAAATCGTGTGCCCACGGTCCCGGACTTGTCGTCTTTTCCGGTCCCAGATAATTTGTTAGAATCTTTTTAGGATCTTGTATTCGTTTGTCCGCAGCCAGTGTTTTGGCGTTTAATTTACTTTCGTTTAAAAAGCTTGTGATTATGGAATTAAGTCCTTTAATTGTGTTGAATGCTATATTGATATGCATTTGCGTTGTTTGTTTTGCGGTATTTATCGCTGTTAATATAAAAATAAGAAAAAATACTAGCAAAATTGGTATTAAAAGCCCGATTATAATTTTTAATTTTAGAGATTTATTCATATTTTTTTATTCCTTTTTTTTGTAAATTTATCGTTTAATTATATTTATGGAATTATAAAAATCAATTTTTTTTTTTTCGATATTTTCAATATTTATAATATGTTAGCTGTTTTCGGCAGAGATGGTTAAAAAACGGGATTGAGAAAAAATTGCTTTTATCCTGTTTTTTTTATAGAAAAAGAGTTTGCTTTATGCGGAAATGAAAATGTAGGATTGTCGATTTTATAAAGGTTGGGTAGATGAAAAAGATTGTTTTTTATGTTTTTTTATTTTGTATTGGGTGCAGTTCGACAAGTTCAAAGATTAGTGTTGAAAATTCTTTGAATGAAACAGCGGAATCTTTTGATTCTTTTGCCGATGTAGCCGCCGAATTGGAAGAATTTAATGAAAAGGTTGAAGAAGAAACGGATTGTATAGCTGATTTACCGCAATCCGAGATTGTTGATATTTATTATGAATATTTTACACAAAAAGAGCGTCCGACTTTTGTTCGTTGGTTAGAAAGGGCAAAATTGTATTTGCCTGAAATTATAGAAATTTTTCGAGAGAAAGGATTGCCGGAAGAGCTTGTTTTTTTACCGTTTGCCGAAAGCGGTTTTAATCCGTGGGCATATTCCAGAGCCGGTGCCGGTGGTATGTGGCAGTTTATGCCGGGAACTGCCCGCGGATACGGATTACAAGTAAACTGGTGGATTGATGAGCGTCGGGATCCTCGTAAGTCTACGCTTGCGGCTGCAAAATATCTTCAATATCTGTATGATCAATTTCAAGATTGGCAGCTTGCTTTAGCGGCATATAACGCCGGTCCGGGAACTGTACGGCGGGCGATTGCCAAAAGCGGAGGAGAACGTGATTTTTTTTCGCTTGCTCGGAGTAAAAAGAAATATTTTGTCGAAGAAACCAAGCATTATGTCCCGAAATTTATTGCTATATTGAAGATTATCCGTAATTTGGAAGAACTCGGTTTTGAACCGCTTAATTTGGAAGATGGTGCACAGTTTCAAATGACTTCTGTTCCGTTAAACGGAGCTGTAAATTTGCGAGAATTGGCTTTTGCCTGCGGTATATCGTGGAAAGAATTTACCAGACTTAATCCGGAATTTCGTCGTTCCGTTTCCGCTCCGACCTATAAAGGTTTTGTGCGTGTTCCGACTGCTAAGGCAATGGTAGCACAGAAAAAAATTAAAACTTTGCGTGTGGCGAAAAATCAGGGTATTCAACGTTATAAAGTTCGCAGAGGAGAATCTTTGTGGACAATCGCCCGTATATATAACGCTACCGTTCAGGATTTGAGATATTTAAACGGTTTGAAAAGTAATATTATTCGTCCCGGGCAGTGGCTTTTGGTAGCGATGGATGAAAATTCGCCGACTGTTAGTGCTAAGCGGACAAGCAGAAAAAATAAGCAGATGATTGCACGCAGCCGGTCAAATTATAGAGTTAAAAACGGTGATACATTGTGGGGAATTGCTCGTAAATTCGGTACTTCTACACAAACTTTGCTGGTTGCAAACGGATTGAACAAAAAATCTGTTTTGCGTGCAGGAGACAAACTTTATATTCCCGATGGAGTAACTGCAAAAGAAAGAGATGAATTTGTACCGATTTCAAAATCATATCAGTTTATACAGAAGGGAGATTTTCAGGACGTTGCTAATCGCTTGCAGACTTCTTTGTATAATATTGTGGATAATAAAAATATGGGTGAAGGACAAATTCTTTCATCGCAAAGAATTAACTATAGTGTCAGACAAGGCGATACACTTTGGGATATAGCCAGACGTTTTCAGGTTTCGGTCGGCAGTTTGTTGAGTTGGAACGGAATGAAAGAAAACGAAGTACTGCGAGCGGGAAAAAACCTGATCGTATATCTGCCGTAATTTTTGGGATTTGTCTGTTATAATTTATAAAAGCTCCAATTCTCGGGGCTTTTTTATGTTGTGGACAAGAGTAGGAAATTTGTTGTGCTGTCGGTATCCAATCTTAATTTAATTGAAAATTTTAACGGAGGAGTGCGGTATGTCGCAACGAGATTTTGCGTATAGACAAGCCGGAGTTGATATTCAGGCAGGGAATAGGTTCGTGTCCAAAATAAAACCTTTGGTGCGTGAAACTGAAATCCCCGGAGTTTTGGGAAGTATCGGCGGTTTTGGCGGTTTATTCCGTCCGGATTTACAAGGTTTAAAACAGCCGGTTTTGGTCGGAGCGACAGATGGCGTGGGAACGAAACTTAAGCTGGCTTTTTTATTTGACTGCCACGATACGATTGGTATTGACCTTGTGGCGATGAGTGTCAACGATATTATTGTGCAGGGGGCTAAGCCGCTTTTTTTCTTGGATTATTTTGCAAGCGGTAAATTGGATGAAGAAAAGGCGGTGGCTGTTTTGCGAGGTATTGCTGAAGGCTGTAAGCAGGCAGGCTGTGCTCTTTTGGGCGGAGAAACCGCTGAAATGCCGGGATTTTATGCCGAAGGCGAATATGATTTGTCCGGTTTTTGTGTCGGTCTGGGCGATGAGGAAAAAATTGTTGACGGCAGGCAAATTCAAAGTGGAGATGTGCTGATCGGGCTTGCTTCGTCCGGCATTCATTCCAACGGTTTTTCGCTGGTTCGTAAGATTTTTGAAAAATCTACTTTGCAGGCAAACAGTCCGTTTCCAGGAACGCAGCTGAGTACGCAGGAAGTTTTGCTCACTCCGACCAAAATCTATGTGCAGACGATTTTGAAGCTGCTTTCCAAATTTCTGATAAAAGGAATGGTGCATATTACCGGCGGCGGTTTTTACGATAATGTTAATCGGGTCCTACCGCCGCAAACGGCAGCCCGTTTTCAATTCGGTTCTTGGCAGATGCCGCCTGTTTTTGATTGGCTGCAAAAAGAAGGTGAGCTGTCGTGGGAAGAAATGTTGCAGATTTTTAATTGCGGAATCGGTTTTGTACTGGTTGTTTCTCAAAAAGAGCGGCAAGCTGTTTGTGAGTATTTGCAGGAAGTCGGACAAAAAGCATGGGTTGTTGGTGAAATTGTTGAGAAAAAATTACAAAATCCCGCGGTTGAAATCGTATTTTAATGTTAATTTTTGCGAGTTTGAAAAATATTATTTTTTTGTCGGGAGAAATTTCGGAAAGTTCGGGCTGAATACAAGGGTTTTGTCGGGTTTGACCCAAAGAGCCGAGCAATTAGGAAAATTTTTAAGCAATTTTATTCCTTTTTGCGGACCTGTAATAAAAAGCGTTGTTGCCAGTGCGTCCGCCAGTTCAGCTGTTGGGGCGATGGTGGTTACTCCTATACTGGCACGGGCTGATTCTAGATTTTCGGGATTGAGAATATGGTGATTGCGTTCACCGTTTTCGTCGTCCGTATATTGATAATAATCGCCCGAACCGCATACTCCGGCATTTTTGACTTCAATTACCCCCAGCAGTTCTGATGAACGGGGGTCTTGAATGCCGATTCGCCATATTTTTTCTCCGTAGCAAAAAAAATCTCCGTTTCCTTCGATAAGAGCGGTTTGTATTCCGTATTGACGTATAGTTTCGGCAGCGGCATCAATAATGCTGCCTTTCGCTAGTCCGCCGACATCAAGAGCCATTCCTTTTTGCGGTAAAAAGACGGTTTGTGTTTTAGGCTCGAGTTGAATTTTTGTATAATCTACAAGTCGCTTTTTTTCTTTGCTTGCTTTTTGTCGGTAGTAGTATGGTAAAATTGTAACCGTTCCAATGCTGATGTCGAAAATTCCGTTTGTTTTTTTTCCTATTTCTATAGCCCGTTCAAGTAAAGACAAGGCTTGCGGTGTAACGATAACCGGTTTTTCACCGGCAGCAGCGTTAATTTTTCCGATAGAACCATATGCCGTGCGGTGTCCGAAATCTTTTTCCAGCTCGGCGATTGTGGCAAAAGCTTGTCGGGCTGCGAGGTCTGTTTTTTGAGGTTCGCCGTAAAGTTGTAGGCGAATAATACCGCCCATGGCGAGGTTGGCGTATGGTTGCGACGAAGTGGTATCTGAAGATTTATTGATTTGCGGTTTTGTTTTTTGAAAAATTTTTTGCATTGGAATGTGTTGCAAGCCGAAAATAGTTGTCAGTAGACATAGGATACATAAAAGCGAGCAAATTAAAATTTTTATTTTCAGTTGAATATCGTGAAGTTGTAAAGCAAACGGCAGGCAACTCAGCAGTCCGAGTATGCCCAGTATGGCAAAAGCCGGTGTGATGTTTGAAAGAGATTCGATAATTATTCCACAAAGAATCGGACCGAGGATAAGACCCGTACCGGAGGCGGCTTGCAGCAATCCTATATTTTTTCCTGTTTGGTTGTTGAAATTCGCACTCAGAGCCATCGCCGCCGGTAAGGAAATTGCCGTTCCCGTTCCTAAGATTATCGCAATGAATATTGTCAGCGGAAGTGTTGAAATTTGTCCTAAAAGAAAAAGTCCTAAGGCACTGAGGCTCATACCGAGTAAGGTTAAAATGTCCCGTCTGTTCGTGTCGGCGAGTTTTCCGCCAAGTGGCAGGAGTATACAGCTTGTGAGTGCCGGAATTGCCGTTAAAACGCCGATGAGGATTTTGTTTGAACCAAATTGGTGGTTTAAAGCAATCGGGAAAAAAACAATTAAACCGGCAATGCCGAGCGAGCGACCGGCAACGGCAAGAAAAAGGGCGAAATCGCCGATGCGTTTTTGAAAAATTGGATTGTTCGCTAGCCGTGATTGAGTGTATATTTTTGGGGGGATAAAAGTAAAAATGAGGAGCAGACAAAGAAACATTACGATGGACAGAAAAAGAAGAACAGGACGAATTTGCATTGAATAAAAAAGCAATCCGCCGACAAGCGGTCCGAGAAAAAAAGCAATATTTGAGGCAGTATTTGTCCACGCAAAAAACCGTCCGTGTTGTTCGGTTTTTCCTTGTCCGGCTATGATTGTCAGAGTAATCGGTTTAACAAAACCGGCACACAGTCCCAATGCGAATTGAATGGCATAGAGGATTTTTATGTCGGCATGAAAAAAATATGAAAACGGCAGCAGTGTCGCGATAAAAAGAGCGGTAAGCAAAAAAGGACGTGGAAAAAAACGGTCTGCCAAATTGCCGGCTACAGGCGAGAGCAAGATTTTTGCCAGAAAATAGCCGGAAAAAAGAATGCCGAGTAAACCGCCCGGCATATCTTTTTGAAAAACAAGAAGAGGAAAGGCAAAGGTAAAAACTCCGATTCCGAGCGTAAAAAGAAATGATACGCCAATTAAGGAAAAAAGAATTTTATTTCGCCCTTCCTCCATATTTAAAGATAATTAAGTCTTAGCGTGCCTGTTCCAACGCTCTGGCAACGGCAATTTGGATACCGTTGGAAGATATGGTAGCTTTAGCGACAGCATCAACAGCTATAGACTGCTTTTTCATAATAGCTGATGGAATTTCGGCTTTTGCCTGAGCAGCACTTTCGCCTTGTTTGCCCTTGTCGGTTTGATTAAATTTGACAAGATCAATTTTGCTGATTTTACCGCCCGTGATGGTAACGGCAACTTCAATTTCTCCCGGGTGTTTCGGTTTGTCGTAACCTCTGGCTTTTCCGGTGTATGTTCCGTCTTTGTAGAGTACAGTCGCTTGTTCCAATGCTTGGGCAACGGCAAGTTCGACACCGATGGAAGATATGGTCGCCTTGGCGACGGAATCAACAGCCAATGATTGTTTTTTTAAGATAGTGGCAGGAATTTCAGTTTTTGCTTTGTCGGCATTTTTTCCTTGTTCACCTTTGTCGGTTTGTTTGTAGGTGATGAGTTTGATGTCTTTGATGGTGTTGGCATCGACGGTAACTTCAACTACGATTTCACCCGGGTGTTTCGGTTTGTCGTATCCTTTGGCTGTGCCGCGGTAAGTTCCCGGTTTGTATTTGGCGGCAGTGGAAGTGCCGGCAAAAAAGGTTAGTGCGACTAAAACTGCACAAAGAAGAAACAAGATTTTTTTCATGGAAATAACCTCCTGAAAGATAAATTGAAAAAGAAAATTAAATAAAATATATTTTTATAGATAAAGTTTTGGAAAAGCAAGATAAAAAATCAAAGAGAAAATTATTTTTTGTTTTTAAAAAGTCTGGACAAAGAATTACAATTTGGCTAAACACTTTTTTCCTCTGCCGCGGCTGGCAGGCTGTTTCCTGAATCGTGTCGGTTTCAGGAATATGTTTTGTCAGAAAAAACAGGCAAAACAGTGTTTAAACTATTTTTTTTGTTTTTGGGAGTTTATAAATGGCAAGAATGAGAGAAGCCCGATTTAAAAAATGCCGTCGTTTGGGACTGAATGTTTGTGGTCATATTAAGGCTATGAAGCGTGAAGAGAACGGTCAGGCACGTGATTTTCGTAAAAAATTGTCTCCTTATGGAACGCAGTTGCTGGAAAAACAGCGTTTACGCGGTTATTATGAAGTCATGGAAAAACAGTTTAGAAATTATGTTAAAAAAGCAATGAAAGGCGGAGCTGTTTTTGGTGATGCTACGACCGGTGAAATTTTAATTCAAATGCTTGAAACCAGATTGGATAATATCGTTTATCGTTTGAAATTTGCCACCTCTATTCGGCAGGCCAGGCAGATGGTTTCACACGGTCATGTTCTTGTAAACGGTCGTTGTGTTGATCGTCCGTCTTACAGTGTTGGTGCGGGAGAAGTGATTTCTTTGAAAGAAAAATCCAAGAAAAATGAATGGTTTAAGGATACGTTTGTTAATAATCCAATCTTTTTACCGTATTTGAAAAAGAATACGGATGAATTGACCGGTGTTATGGAACGTCTTCCTGAGCGGAGTGAAGTACCAATCGAGGTTACGGAGCAGCTCGTTGTGGAATTTTATTCACGCGGAGTGTAACTTGTAGCGTGTTTTCGTTTGAGGCCATGCTTTTTGTAGCGTGGCTTTTTTTATTTGGAAAGGGCGAAAGTATCTGAATTTTTTTAATATAATTTTGTCAAAGTCGGATTTTGGAGACTTGAATGTTTTTTCGTCTTTTTTTGCTTTTTGTTTCCGTTCCTGCCTTTGAAATTTATCTTTTGCTTAATATCGGTGCTTTGTTGGGAGTTTTGCCTACCGTCGGACTTGTTTTGTTGACGGCGATTCTTGGAGCGTGGCTGACAAGACGGACAGGTTTGCATACTCTTGTTCGTATACAGGCTAGTCTGAATGCCGGAATTATGCCTACCGATGAACTGTTTGACACTCTTTTTATTTTAATTGCCGGTTTTTTGTTAATAACACCGGGGTTTTTTACGGATGGAGTAGGATTTATTTTGCTTTTTCCGCCTACTCGTCAATATGTGAAATGCTTTATTTTTTCACGTTTGCAGAAACAAAAAAATCTTAAAATTGAATATGATGAGTAAAAATTAAAGTCGGTTTTTGTTGTTTGTGAGGAAATTATGGCTTTAGCTATAGGAATTATTGGTTTGCCGAATGTCGGAAAATCGACTATTTTTAATGCACTTACTCGGGAACAGAATGCTCAGAGTGCTAATTATCCTTTTTGTACAATTGAGCCGAACAAGGCGGTTGTACCTGTGCCGGATGAACGGTTGGAGAAATTGAGTAATCTTGTTGAACCGCAACAAATTGTGGCGGCAACAGTTGATTTTGTTGACATTGCAGGTCTTGTTAAAGGAGCGAGTAAAGGCGAGGGACTTGGCAATAAATTTTTGGCAAATATTCGGCAGTCGGACGCACTTTTGCATGTTGTCCGCTGTTTTGAAGATGACAATATCGTGCATGTTGATGGCAGTGTTGACCCGATACGGGATATTGAGATTATTGAAACCGAGCTTTTATTGGCGGATTTGCAAAGTTTGGAAAGCCGTTTGGAAAAATTGGTTAAACAAGTTAAAGCCGATAAAAAAATGAAGGTATTGCAAGATACGGCTTTGGCATTAAAAGCCCATCTTGAACAGGGAAAAATGGCTGCGAGTTTTCCGCCGAGTGATGAACTGGAAATTTTGCGGCGAGAACTTGGTCTTTTGACTATGAAAAAATGTATTTATTGTGCAAATGTTGATGAATCAGGGGCGACGGAAGGTAATGAACATATAGTTCGGGTTGAGAAATTGGCAGCTGAACGGGATGCGGTTTGTGTACGGATTTGTGCACGTATGGAAGAAGAGTTGGGTGAATTGTCTGATGAGGAACGGCAGGAATATTTGGATTCGTACGGATTGAAACAAAGCGGTTTGCAGCAGGTGGTGCAAAGCGGTTATCGGCTTTTGGGGCTGATTTCATATTTTACCGCCGGACCGAAAGAAGTGAAGGCATGGACAATCAGTCAAGGCTGTAAAGCTCCACAGGCGGCAGGTGTCATTCATAGCGATTTTGAACGGGGATTTATTCGGGCGGAAGTCATCGGTTATAATGATTATATCACACATAAAACCGAGGCAGGCTGTCGGGCGGCAGGGGTTTTGCGGGTCGAGGGTAAAGAATATATCGTGGCGGACGGCGATATTATGCACTTTTTGTTTAATGTGTAGGTTAAGTAGTATTTTTTTGATTTATATTATAACTTTAGTTGAAAATATAATTATTTTTTATTATTAAATAATTTTAAAATGGAAAATTAAATTCTTGTTGTATAGATTGATTCGTATGAAAGTGATTACTTGTTGTTTTGTTATTAAAATAATGAAAAAATGTATAAAATAGGATGATAAAATGAATTTGTTTGGATTTATAAAAAATCTTAGGGCATTTATTAATTATCGTAATATGTGGCAGTATGTAAAGCCTGTTTGGGGACGAGCGGTTCTTTCTATTTTGGTTACTATTCCTATTGGGCTTTTGGATGCAGTGATGGTTATGGCTGTAAAACCTTATATGGAATTGGCAAAAATTGAATCGTCTACTGTTTTTACTTGGTATATTCCTGTTGGAATCGTTATTTTTACAATTGTACAAGGATTTTTTAAGTATCTTTCCGCATATCTTTCTACATGGGTAGGAAATAAGATTACAAATGCCTTAAAATTTGATTTATTTCAAAAATTGCTGACTTTTTCTCCGGCATTTTTTACAAGTCAAAATTCCGGTGATGTTCTGTTTCAATTTAATAATATGGCGGATAATGCAAGTAGTGGTTTGATTAAAAATATGAGTACATTTGTACAAAAATTTTTTTCGTCTGTTTCGTTGGTGGGCGTTCTTTTTTATAATTCTTGGCAGTTGGCTAGTATTGCTGTACTTGTTTTTATTTGTGCTTTTTTGCCTGCGATGAAAATAAGAAAACGGATTGAAAAAGTAATGCAAAAAAAAATTCTTATTGATGCTTCTATAATTACGGAATATAATGAAGTTTTTGCAGGGCATAAAACAATTATTTCTTACAATTTATTTCAGTATGAAATGAATAAATTTTTGGATATTTTGCAAAAGGCTTTTCGTTCGCAGATAAAAATGGTGCAGCATACGCAGTGGCTTAGTCCTGTTATGCATATTATTATATCTGTTGGGGTGGCTATTTCTTTTGCTTTGGGAGCTCATCTTATTTTAACAGAAATTATTTCAGTTGCCGATTTTATTTCTTTTGTTACGGCGATGTTGCTTTTATATACACCGCTTAAAACTATTGGGAATGATATTCATGATTTGCAATTTTCTTTTGTATGTATCGAATCCGTTTTTAATTTGTTTAAAAGAGTTCCGGATATATTGCAAAAAGAAGATGCAGTAGAGATTGATGATACTATTTCATCTATCGCTTTTCATGATGTTTGTTTTGAGTATCTTCCGGATACGCCTGTACTTAAAAAAATCAATTTGGAAATTCGTTCGGGAGAAACGATTGCTTTTGTTGGAAATTCAGGAGGTGGAAAAACATCACTAGTAAGTTTATTGCCTCGTTTTTATGATGTAACTTCTGGAAAAATAACAATAAATGAAACGGATATACGAAATTATTCTTTGCAGTCTTTGCGAAAAAATATAGCTGTCGTATTTCAGGATAATTTCCTTTTTTCTGGTACTATTAGAGAAAATATTGCAATTGGAAAAGAAAATGCGACTGATGAACAAATTATGCAGGCAGTGCAAATGGCATATTTAGATGAGTTCATTGCTTCACTGAAAGATGGGATTTATACGCAAATCGGTGAGCGGGGTGTTTTACTTTCCGGTGGGCAAAAGCAGCGAGTAGCAATAGCACGGGCTTTTTTGAAGGACGCACCGATTATTGTGCTTGATGAAGCGACCAGTGCTTTGGACAATAAAGCGGAAGCGGTTGTACAAAAAGCTATTGATAATTTGATGGATAAAAAAACGGTTCTTGTTATTGCTCATCGTCTTTCTACTATTAAAAATGCAACGAAAATAGTTGTAGTCAGTGAAGGCAATATAGCGGAAATTGGTTCACACGAGGAACTGATGCAGATCGAAAATGGTATATATAAAAAATTATATGAAATGCAATTTAAAAAGAATAAATTGGTTGAAGTATAGAATATGATGCAAAATATGGTGATATAAAATTAGATTTAAGTTGTTTGTTGTGTGAATGAATATGATATTTATATTTTAAAAAAATATTTTTGTGCTTTTTAGTAAAAAAATAAAAAATTGAATGAATATGTCCAATAAATTATATATTGTAATGTATCACTATACTCGTGATTTAAAAAATAGCCGTTATCCGGAAATAAAAGGAATGGATTATGACCTTTTTCGGAAACAGCTTACGTTTTTTCAGCAGAATTTTAATGTTGTTACTATGGAAGAGGTATTTGAAGCTTGGAATTTAGGGAATGTGATTTTGCCGAAAAATGCTTTGTTACTTACTTTCGATGACGGTTATATAGACAATTATCTTTGTGCATTTCCTCTTTTAAAAGAATTCGGTTTTCAAGGTTCTTTTTTTATTCCAGGTAAAACTTTTACGGAAAATGTCGTTTTGGATGTGAATAAAATTCATAAAAAAATATAGTGCGGTTTTTTAAATTTATAAAATGGTGGGAATGAAAGTTTGGTTAGCTTTCCGTTTGCCACTGTTTTTTGTTTTGTATTTTTATAAAATTTCGTTTTTTATTTTTTGTTTTGTTTTTTGCAGTTCCAGTTGTCGGTTAAAGCTGTTGATGACTGCTTTTTGGTTAATCATTCCAATGAGAGTTGTTGGTTCGTTGGCATTGACGACCGGTAAAGTGTCCACATTTTGTTGGGTAAATTTTCTCATAACGCTGCCGATGTCTTCGTCTAAAGTAACGCTTCGTATATTTTTTTGTGCAATATCGTCCACGATGAGTAAATTATTGAGACTGTCGTCAAATAAAAATTCTCGCAGGTCGGTGCTGGAAACAATTCCGCTTAATTTCCCTTTTATATCTACGACCGGAAAATAATGTTGTCTGCTTTGGGAGAGAATTTTTTTAAATTCTCCCAGTCGCATATTTTTAGGAATGAGTATCGGCATTTTGATTTCGTTTTGCAGATTTTTGATTTGGATATTTTCTAATAATTCTACAAAAAATTCACCGGAATGTGCCGGAGAGGACATTTTGTTTTGAGGTTGATTTTTAAAAATTGTCCAGCGTTGTGAAGCGATATATGACAGTGAACAAACCAGCATACTGGGCAGTAAAAGGTAATAAGAACTGGTCATTTCACTGATAAAAATAACTGTGGAAATTGGTGTATTGGACACGCCTGCAAAAAATCCTGCCATACCGACAATGACAAATGCTGCCGGTTGGGTAACAACATTGGGCATCAGTTGATGAAAAATAATTCCTATTACGCCTCCGAGTGCTCCGCCGATAACGACGGATGGTCCGAAAACACCGCCGCTTCCACCCGAACCGATAGAAAACGAGGTTGTGAGGATTTTGCCTATAGCCAGTGTCAGCAAAAGCCAAATTGTAGCTTCGCTGTTCAGGGCGAGTTGGATATAACCGTATCCAAAAGAAAGTGTGTGCGGCCAAAAAAAACCGATGAGTCCGGTCAGAAGTCCGCCGATTGCTGGACGAAAATGTGGTTTGATTTTCATCTTTTTGAAAAAATCGGTAATTGTATAAAATGTTGTAACATATAACCAACCGAAAAGCGTAACCGTAACTGCTAAAACTGTATATGGAAAGAGTTCGAGCGGATTGGAAAAAGTTAATTCAGGAGGTGAAAAAAGGTCGTGCCAGCCGAAAATCGAACAAAAAATGCAATATGCTACAACCGAAGAAAGACCGGCGGGAATTATGACTTCCGATTCGATTTCCGGATCACGATATAAAACTTCAGCGGCAAAAAGTGCACCTGCAAGCGGGGCTTTAAAAATACTGCCGATGCCTGCTCCCATTCCGGCAGCGAGCATAATACGGCGTTCCCGTTCGGAAAGTCCGAGTTTGGTCGCTAAAAATGAACCGAAACCTGCTCCGATTTGGGCGATCGGTCCTTCCCGTCCGCCTGAACCGCCGCTGGTGAGTGTAACGGTCGAGGCGAGTGTTTTGATAAACGGCACTCTTTTGCGGATTTGTCCTTTTTTATTATGATAGGCATTGATGGCTGCATCAGTTCCGTGCCCTTCGGCTTCGGGGCAAAAGGTGTAAACGAGAACGCCGCTTATCAGTCCGCCCAAAGCCGGTAAAAATAGGAGTATATAGCGATTAAAACTGTTGCCGGAAGAGGAAAAAAGATGTTTTTCTCCGCTCGGTGCAGGCGGGTGGAATCCTGCCAGAAAATCCATAAAGAAAGAAAAACCGACTTCACAAAGAAAATGAAATGCAACTGCACCCAATCCGGCAACGATACCGATGAGTATAAAAAAGAACATACGGCGACTTGTTTTGGAAAAATTGTTCCATGTTTCAGATTGCATTTTTTCTCCTGTTTCATTTTTTCAAAAAAACATTTTGAAACTTTGAGCTTGTTGTTGCAAGTTTTTTCTTGATTAAAAAGAGAATTTATCGGCAAAAAGTTTTGATTTGGTGGAGTCTGTACTGAAATTTTTGATATAGTCGCTTGTTTTTTATAGAGGAAAGATATGATATAAAAAATATTTTTAAAATAATTTGTCTGTTTGTGTTTGTTTTGTTGCGATTTTTTCTTTTTTAAGGTTAAGAAAAATAAATGTTTTTTGTTTTCGCTATGTTGAGGGAAATTGAAGAGAGCTAAAATTGTTTTGGCAAAATTTATTTACAGTTATGAAAGGAAAAGATATTTTTTCGCCTTCGAGGAGGAAAAATGAGCGGTTTTATCGGTTGTGTCGGATTTCAGGATATTTATTTGCAGCGACGGGTGGAAATGGTTTACTCGGCAGTTGTTGGTGATTTTGATTCTAATGATATTTTTAAGGATGAACGGGCGGTTTTGGGAAATTGTCTTTTTGTTGCGAATCAAAGTGTGAGAATAAAGCCGTTTATTGATAAAGAATCGGGTTTGGTGCTGGTTTTGAGCGGCAGGATTTTTAATTTTCGGGAACTTCGTAAAAAGCTTCAGTTTCACGGACATAGATTTTGTACGGAAACGGAAAGTGAAGTTGTGGTCAAAGCATTTGTACAGTGGGGTAAAGACTTTCTTACTTATTTTCGGGGCATGTTTGCTTTTGTTATTTATAATCCCAAATCTCAGAGTGTTTTTTTTGCCAGAGACAGGCTTGGAGTAAAACCGCTTTTTTATTTTTCCACTCCTGACGGTTGTGCTTTTGCTTCAACGCTTGCGGCACTTTTACAGTTTGAATGGATTGACCGTAAAATTTTTTTGCCAGCTTTTTCGCATTATTTAACCACGACCCGGATTTTGCTCGGCGAAAAAACGCTGGTGCAATCCGTTTTTGCTTTGCAGCCCGGCGAATATGGTGAATGGAAACAAGGTGAGAATGTAACTGTACAGTCTTATTGGCAAATTCCTGTCGTTACTTCTGAGGATAAATTGCAAGTTGATTTTTCCGCGGCGAAAAAACAGGTACGGGATCTTGTTTTCGCCGCGGTGGAAGAACAGTTGGAAAGTGATGTTCCGGTTGGCGGTTTTTTGAGCGGGGGATTGGATTCTTGCGTTATTTCTTACATTGCTCAAAAAAAATTGGGCGATTTGTATCGTACTTACAATGTCGGATATGATTATCTAGGGTATAATGAATGGGATTTTGTACGGATTGCCGAGCGGGAAATGGGCATTCCTTGTAAAATATCCGCTCTTGAAGCGGCTGATTTTGTTTCGGTTTGGAAGCGGTTGATTTTGTTGAAAGGCAGTCCGTTGATTACGCCGAATGAAGTGCCAATTTATGAACTTTCCCGCAGATTTCGCCAAGAATTTCAGGTTGCTTTGAGCGGTGAAGGGGCTGATGAAATTTTTGGCGGTTATACGCTTGTGCAGTTTGCCGGTTTTGATTTTGATCGTTCAAAACAACAGATACGGTCGGACGAGTTGAGCGAGTTTGATTTGGCCCTTGAAAGAGCGTATGGTCGATATTATTTTCACTCTCGAATGGATCAGCATTTTTGTATCAATTCGTGGATGCCCTTTGTAGAAAAATGTAATTTTTTGCAGCCGGATATTTGGTCTGCTTTAAAAAATGACGGGGAGATGTTCGCTCGGTATGAACAGCTTTTTGGGAAATTTGCCTCGTGTTCGACTTTTGATGCTTATATGCATGTGCATGCTTTGGTGAATTTGGAAGCATTGTTGAGTCGTGTCGATTTGGGGACAGTGGCGGCAGGAGTCGAGGCACGCGTTCCGTTTACCGACCATCGTATTGTAGAATATCTTTTTTCCTTGCCGGACGAGTATCATATAGATTGGTGGACGGAGACGGGAAAAGAAACCGCCAAAAATATGAATATCGGTGAAATTGTTGCAGCGGATTTGTTGGAAAGTAAAAAGGTTCTTCGTCGGGCTTTTGGGGACGATTTACCCAAAGAAATTATCGAACGCCCCAAGATGAGTTTTCCCGTTCCGTTTTTGCAGTGGTTTGACAGTATTTGGAAAGAAATGACAGACGAAGTGTTGAGCGATGCTGATTTTTTGCGTCCCGAATTTCGCTCCCGTGTGTCAGGAAATTTTTCTACGATGTCGCTTTGGCCGTTGGTAAATCTTGTTCTTTGGCAACGGGCGTGGAAAATGCGGTTTTAGTATATTTTATAAATTGAAAAACGGAGAAGAAAAATGAAAAAGTATTTGGCAGAATTTTTTGGCACCTTTTGGTTGGTGTTTGCCGGTTGCGGCAGTTTAATTTTTGCAGCTGATTTTTCTTCGGGAGGAATCGGATTGCTTGGAGTATCTTTTGCTTTTGGTTTGTCTCTTTTGACGATGGAATATACAATCGGGAATATTTCCGGTTGTCATATCAACCCGGCAGTGTCTTTCGGATTATTTTTGGCAGGGCGGTTTCCGGCAAGAGAACTTTTGCCGTATATGGTTTTTCAGGTGTTGGGCGGTGTTGCTGCCGGTGGTGTTTTGTTTTTGATTGCAAGCGGTAATTCGGATTTTAGTGTTGCAAAAAATTTTGCCGCTAATGGATACGGTCTTTATTCTCCGGGATATTATAGTCTTGTTGCCTGTTTTTTGACTGAAATGATTTTGACCATGATGTTTCTTCTGGTTATTTTAGGAGTGAATGACAGTCAGGTATCTAAAGGTTTTGTTCCGATTGCTATCGGTTTTTGTTTTGTACTTATTCATTTGATTAGTATTCCGATTACAAATACATCCGTTAATCCAGCCCGCAGTACCGGTGTGGCTTTTTATGTCGGTGGTTGGGCAATTTCTCAGCTTTGGCTTTTTTGGGTCGCTCCGTTTGTCGGCTCCGGATTGGGAGCGGTGGTTTATCGTTGTATTAGCGGCGATAGATAATTGTGTTTTTTGTTAGAGTGAAAAGTGAAAATCTTAAGAAAAAAATGAAAACAGTATTTCACGATTCGACAAAGCTATATGAACGTTATGTAAACGGTGAAAAATCGTATGATTGGCTTATGCAGGAATACAAAAGCCGTTATAAAGTGATTTTGAAAACTTCCGAACAGATTGAAAAAATCCGTCGTTGCGGTCAGCTCGTGTTGCAACTTTTGGACGGAGTGGAAAAGCTGATTTGTCCGGGGTTGCCCGTTGCGGAAATAAACCGCTATGTTCACGAAACAACACTTGCAGCAGGTGCAATCCCCGCACCGCTCAATTATTTGGGTTTTCCAAAAAGTGTGTGTGTTTCGATAAATGAGGTAGTTTGCCACGGTATTCCCGACAAGCAGATTTTACAGGACGGCGATATTGTTAATGTTGATGTTACGCCGATTTTGGATGGTTTTTATGCCGATGCCAACAAAACTTTTTTTGTGGGGAAAGTTGGTGCTGACGCCAAAAAAGTTGTCGCCGTTGCAGCGAGGTGTCTTGCCAAGGCGTTGGCGGTCGTGGGTCCCGGTTCGACTTTGGGCGACATCGGAAGCGTAATTCAACGCTACGCCGAAGGGCAGGGTTGTTCGGTCGTACGAGATTTTGTCGGACACGGTGTGGGCTTGGATTTCCACGAACCGCCGCATGTGGCGCATTTCGGTATGCCCGGTCAGGGACTGACACTTGTGCCGGGAATGGTTTTTACAATCGAGCCGATGGTCAATCTCGGCAAAAAAGAAGTGATAACTTTGACCGATGATTGGACGGCGGTTACTAAAGACGGGTCGTTATCGGCACAGTTCGAGCAAACAATTGTTATTACCCATTCCGGTTGGGAAAGCCTGACACCGTATTCTTTGGATATTTACTAAGAATTTATTTTAGGTTTTTGAGAAGTTGGCAAAGATTGCCAACTTTTTTAGAAATCTTGTCTGGCTGCAAGAAAGTCTTACATTACATTAAGATACTTGTTATTTGTTGAATTTTATCCAGTGCCGATTTGGAAATGTCTTTAAGGTCATCAGCTTCCAGACCGATGATTTTCCATGCTTCTTCATTGAGACCGGGAAAAATTGTTATTCCTGCCGGAGGATAGTCGAGTGCCATAGATATACAGTTGGCAAGGTTGATGATGGCGGATAATAATATGTTCGGATTCGTATTTAGCGTAGGAGTATATTGATAGCGTATAGCTTCAGCGATGTTTGTTGGTAAATTCCATTTTTTAAGTAGTTCCGCTGCAACGGTGGCATGATCGTAGCCAAAAATTTCTTTTTCCGCTTCGTAAATCGCTAGTCGGTTGCTGCAGGAATATAAAATGACTTCAATACTCGTTTGCGGCAGGTTTCGAAACATCACAAGCCTGCCTATTTCGTGCATAAGGGCTGTCACAAAAGCATTTTCCGGTTTTATTTTTCCGTTTTTTTGAGCAATTTGTGCCGCGATTTCGCCGCAAGCAATGGAATGTTTCCAGAATATTTCCATACTTGCAAGGTCGCTCGGCACTCCTTCAAATGTTTTCATGGTGGAAATTCCCAAAGTGAGAGTGGCGATTTCGACATTGCCGATAAGATTGACCGCCCGTTCTATGGTGTCGATTCTATTGGTAACTCCGTAGAGCGGGCTGTTGGCGAGCTGGAGTAATTTGGTTGTTAGGGAGACATCTTTGCTGATAATTCGTGCCAAATCCGTAACCGAAGAAAGCGGAGAATCTAAAACTTGTTTTACCTGAAAATATATCGGGCTGAAAGAGGTAATTTGTGTTTCGTGATTTACTAGATTTTCCAGTTCGGAGTTTTTTTGTTGTTCTTTCAGAAAAATGTCGTTGCGGTCGCTGTCGCCCCTGTAAGAAAGGTCGATATGTTTAGGATTCCAGCCGCCGGCGATTTTGATGGCAATTGTTTTGAGATAAATGGTATAGAGAACCATATTGCCAGGAAAATGCATATTTACGCCTTCAAAAATCGGTTCGAGATAGGATTCCGCTGCCAAAACATCTCGTTTTGTTAACTTAATCGGAGCGTTTTGTTCAACTATTTCTATTTTTGTAATGCCTCTGTTTTGCAATGCTGCAATGATTTTTTCGTTTAAGATAATATCTTTGCGAGCTAAAATGTGTCCGTTGCTGTTTAGGACATCTTGTAAGAGCTGCATACCCGGTTTTGCATCGTTCAGCGATATTTCCATTGAGTTCTCCTTTTTTTCCGAAAAAATATAATGTATATGTGAAATAAAAAAAACGCAAATTTTATGGGGCATAATTTGCCGTATTCGGATTGATAATTTTGTAAAAATAGGATTTTAATTTTATGTTTTTTAAGTTTGTAATTTTGAGGTGCTATCTTGTTTTTTGTTGTTTTTTAAAGTATTTTGGTTATAAAACGAAATGAACGAGTTAGTTTTGCCTAATTTTTCACGGGTTGACAAAAAAAAGAAAAGATACTTTACTTCTATAACAATAAAAAAATTGGTCGATTTTTAGCGGTTTATAGATGTTTTTTTATGAAACTTTGTTTTCGGAGGAGCGTCATTGAACAGACAGCATAAGACATTTTATAGGGTCGCAATCGTCTTGATTTTGGTTGGTTTTGGCGGTTATTTGTGGCCTGCTTCGGCAAAAGATATGCCGACGAAAATTCTTTTTGAAAATAAAGGCGGCGATGTTATGTTTTCTCATCTGACGCATACTGTCGATTACAGCATCGCTTGCAAAGATTGCCATCACGAAGGTGGCGATCAAAGCAATGTCCTGCCTTGCGGTGTGTGTCATCCCGTTTCTTACACACCAGAATTTCGCACCGAACATCAAAAATGGTTTCCCGAAAAATGGCAATGTTTGCGTTGCCATCACGAAGAAGACCGGAACACTCCGGGCAATGAATACCAAAATTGTATGGTTTGTCATGAAGATGCTACACCGGCGGAACTTGTGCCGACTCGCACGGTTGCTTTTCATAGCAAATGTATGGGGTGTCATGAAGAACTTGGAGAAGGTCCGTACGGCGAAGGGGAGTGTAAAGCATGTCATGTCAGATAAAAAATTTGTTTTCTGTTGCATATTCGCCAGTCTTGGAAGAAGCGATTTGTGACATAAACTTACCGACAGAAATTCGCCTTGCTTTAAATTCGGATTTAAAAGTGCAGGTCAATAAAGGTTCGGCGGTTTTGCATGGCGATGTTTTGGCGAATTCGGCGGTTGTTGGACAGGCAGCTTTGGTGTCTCCGGTTGCTGGTAAGGTACAAAGTGTTGATTCCGATTTTATTGTTATTAAGGTCGATGCCTCTAAGGTGAAGATAGCGGCAAAAGAAACAAAAGATGAATCAAAAGAAGAATTGCTGGATAAGAACGGTGAAGCAAGCAAAGAGCTTGCTACAGAAGTATATCAATTCGATAGTGTTGAAAGCGTCGATTTGCAAAGTTTTTCCAAAGAAGAACTTTTTGAGCGGCTGCCTTCACTCGGATTTGATGTTTCTTCGTTTGCATCTGCCAAAACCGTGGTGATAAATGCTCTTGAAGTAGAACCGGATATTTTTGTGCATGCCGCACTTTTACGGGAAGAAAGTAAGGTTTTGTTTGCGGGACTTGGCATTTTACAAAAAATGGCTGCCGTTATTTTTGCTTTGCCTAAAGGCTACAGCGGAGAATTTTGTCGGTTTGAGCATTTTTTTCACCCGCCGTTTTATCCGTTTTGTTTGGATGCATTTGTATCGCAGGCGGTACAGGCGGAAAAATCCGCTGTTTTGTCGTTGTCGGCATTGTACCGACTGGGAAAAATTGCCTTAACGGGGCTTGCCTGCAACCATACGGTAATGAGTATTTTCGGGAGAAATTATCGTATTTTGCACGGTACGCCTGTTTTACATATTTTGCAGTCTACCGGGAAAGAAGTGTACCCAGAAGATCGGCTTGTTTTAGGAGGAGCGTTTAGGGGAAGATGTCTTTTTAATCCGGGGCAGGGAACGCAACCTGATGATTTGGCAGTAATTGTTGTTCATCAAAAAGATTTTCCGGAGACTCAAGATGTCGGTTGTTTGAATTGCGGAGAATGTGTTCTTGCCTGTCCTGTCGGATTGATGCCGAATTTGTTGAGTCGTTATGCGGAATATAATTTGTTCGAACAGGATTTAAAACACGGCATTCATTTTTGTGTGGAATGCGGTTTATGTTCGTATTTTTGTATTGCTCAAAGACCCGTGCTGCAATATATTCAAATGGCAAAAACCGCTTTGCAAAAGGCGGAGTTATTGCCGAAAATTGCCGGTTAGACACAAAAGGATTGATTATGGCTCGACAGATAATAAAAAATTTTGCAAGTGTTGATTCTTTGTTGACCGTTTCTCCTGCTCCTGTTTGGAGAACGCAGCGAACCGCCGAGGAAACCATACAGGTAATTTTGCTTTCACTTCTTCCTGTTTTTCTTTTGGCAATTATTCATTTCGGCTTGGGTGCAGTTCGGGTAACGGCGATGAGTGTCGGTGTGAGTATCGCGACTTGGCTGGTCTGTGAAAAAGTTACCCGGCGTAGTCATCCGGTCGGTGTGTGGTACGCAGCTTTAAGCGGTGTGCTTTTTGCTTTTGTTTTGCCTGCTTCTGTTCCGTGGTGGTTGGTGAGTATCGGGGCGATTTGCAGTATCGGGCTTGGGGCGATTGCCTTTGGCGGAGTGGGTTCTAATCCGTTTTGTACACCGCTTGTCGGTTGGGCTATTTGTAAAATGTCATGGCCAAAATATATGGATATTAATTTGTCTATGCTTGATACTACACTGACTTCGCCTTTGAGTCAGCTCAAATATTCCGGTTTTTTTATCGATAATCATGTGCAGCTTTGGGATTTATTTTTGGGTCGCCAACTTGGAGGTTTGGGAGCTGTGCAGATTGTGGCGGTTTTGGCAGCAGGATTATTTTTACTTTCCCGGCGTTATATTCGGATTTATGCACCTCTTGGATTTTTACTCGGGGTTGGTGGGCTTTCGTTAGTATACTGGTTGATTGATGGGAATATTTATCCCAGTCCGCTTTTTCAGCTTCTGGCGGGGCAGGTTCTGTTTGGTGCTTTTTTTCTGGTAACGGATTGGGGCTCAACTCCGGTCGGAAGATTACAGACTTTTGTTTTCGGTTTGGTGGCAGGTATTTTGGTTATCATTATTCGAGTTTACGGTATTTATCCCGACGGAGTTGGATTTGCTGTTTTATTGGCAAATTTGTTGACTCCTATTATTGATATGCTGCGGTTTAAACCTATGATTTGCGGCAAAGGGGGTAAACTATGAAAGAAATTGTTCGTATGATTGTTATTCTTTCCGTGATTTGTTCTGTTTCCGGTGTGGTTTTGGCTTCATTAAAAGGAACGACGAAAAATAGAATTGAGGATCAGGTTTTTACTTATGTGATGGGGCCGTCCTTAAAATCAATTTTTTCGAATTTGGAAAATGACCCGATTACGGAACGAAAGGTTTTTTCTGTAGACGGTAAGGATATTACGGTTTTTCCCGTTTTGAAAGACGGTAAATTGGTAGCTGTCGGTTTAGAAGCATACGGAAACGGTTATGGCGGACCGCTTGGCGTTATGGTCGGAGTTGATTTGAAAGAAAATAAATTGGTCGGAATTGGTATGACTACGATGAGCGAAACGCCGGGGCTTGGAACGCAGATTACCGAGTCGCGTTTTGTTGAGCAGTTTGTCGGGCATGCTCTGTCGGTGGCACTCAAAAGTCAGGGTGGCGACATTGATGGTATTGCCGGTGCTTCATATTCATCGCTTGGAGCGGCAGAGGGTGTGCAAAATGCGGTCAAGCTCTATGATGCATTGAAAGAACAGATTGCGGCGGCGTGGTCGATGTAAGGAGGAGGTATGAAATTTTATAAAGAATTTATAAAAGGTTTATGGGAAGAACTGCCTCCGTTTCGGGTTGTACTCGGGCTTTGTCCTACACTTGCCGTTACCAAAACGGCAAATAACGGTTTGGGAATGGGACTTGCGGTTATTTTTGTTTTGGTGTTTTCCAATGTGATTATTTCTTCGGTACGCAAAATTATTCCCGAAAAAGTGCGGATTGCTTGTTTTATCGTTATTGCAGCGACGCTTGTTGTGGCGGTGGAATTGCTTATGCAGGCGTATGCCTATCCTTTATATCAACAGCTTGGAATTTTTGTTCCGCTCATTGTTGTGAATTGTTTGATTTTGGGACGTGCTGAGGCGTTTGCTTCCAAAAATAGTGTTTGGCTTTCTTTTGCCGACGGACTGGGAATGGGGCTTGGTTTCACCTTGTCGTTGACTTTTCTCGGTGCGTTACGGGAAATTTTCGGGGCGGGTACGTTTTTTGATTATGCCGTTTTCGGAGATTGGTTCAAGCCGTTTACATTTTTGGTTGAAGCTCCCGGAGCTTTTGTGTGCTTGGGGCTTATTTTGGCGGGAATGAATGCATACAATGCCGCTTCGGCTAAAAAAGCTGGCAAAAAAGAAGAAGTGAAAAAAGCTCATGCCTGTTGTATCGGCTGTAAAGGTTGCGGTATATAGGAGGAAGTGATGGAATATTTTTTGCTTTTTATTTCGGCAATTTTTATTAACAATATCGTTTTAGTGCAATATCTGGGAACCTGTCCGTTTATGGGGACTTCCAAAACTATTGATGTCGCTTTGGGTATGGGGGTAGCGGTTATCTTTGTTGCCAGTATGGCAACGGCTCTGACTTGGCCTATTCAAAAATTTATCTTAAATCCACAGGGAATCGGATATTTGCAAACTATTGTTTTTATTGCGGTTATCGCTTCGTTGGTGCAGTTCGTCGAAATGTTTTTAAAAAAACTCATTCCTCCGCTTTATAAATCTTTGGGGCTGTTTTTACCTCTGATTACAACCAATTGTGCTGTTTTGGGTTTGGCGATTTTGTGCCAACGCAGTGAATACGGTTTTTGGAAATCGCTTTTTTATACTTTTTCCGCCGGTGTTGGTTTTTTGGTTGCTTTGTTGATTATTTCTTCTTTACGGGAACGGTTTGAGATTTCAGCTATTCCTGAGGCTTTAAAAGGGGTTCCTATTGCATTGATAACGGCAGGAATGATGTCGATGACTTTTGTTGTTTTTAAGGGAATGATTTGATGTTGTAATATTTTTGGCTTTTTGCCTGCATTGCGTTTTTGCACATAACGGAAAAGGGGGCGAGAATGGTACTTTCGTCAGTGCTTGTGTTATTTAGCATTGGATTTATCGCGGCTGTTGTTTTGGCGGTGGCGTCTCGAGTGCTGTATGTAAAAGAAGACCCCCGTATTGCAGCTGTCGAAGCATGCATGCCGGGAGCAAATTGCGGCGGTTGCGGTTATCCGGGTTGCGGAGCGGCTGCTGCCGCCGTTGTGGCAGGCGAGGTCGATGCCGGAGTGTGTATTGCCGGTGGAGCGGAAATCGCTGAAAATATTGCTAAAGTCTTAGGAAAAAAAGTCGGTTTCAAAGAACCGGAACTTGCGTATTTGACCTGTGCCGGTGGAAATCGGGCGGAAAAGCTTTACCGTTATGAGGGTGTGCAGGATTGTCGAGCGGCATTTGAATTTTACGAGGGCGACAAAAAATGCGGTGTGGGCTGTTTGGGGCTTGGGGCGTGCGTGCATGTTTGTCCTTTCGATGCATTATCTATGGGGCGGAATGGTTTACCTGTGGTTGACCCGCAAAAATGTCGTGCCTGTCGCAAATGCGAAGAGGTTTGTCCGACAGGTGTTATTCGTGTTGGTGGTTTGACCAATGCTCTTTTGTATCTGAATAAAAATACGGACTGTCTTGTTCCCTGTCAGCAAAAATGTCCACTTCAAATCGATATGCCGGATTTTTTGGTAAAATTGCGTACCGGGCGGACAGAAGAAGCTTTAATGTCTCTTAAGTTACGCAATCCGATGCCGATGAGTATCGGCAGGATTTGTTCTCATTCGTGCGAGACGATTTGTCGGCGAAATATTGTGGAGCAGGGCGTTGCGATTATGAGTTTGGAACGTTACCTCGGCGACTGGGAAATGCGGCAGGGATATCATTTGCCGCAGCCGTGTAATCCTAAAAACGGGCATAAGGTTGCAATTATCGGTGGCGGTCCGGCAGGGCTTTCGGCAGCTTATTATTTGCGGCGTATCGGATATGAACCGACAATTTTTGATAAAAATGAAAAAGCAGGCGGTATGTTGCGTTACGGTCTGGGAGAATATCTGCTGCCTGAAAAAATTGTGGATTGGGAAGTTGAGGGTATTTTGGCACTGGGCATCGCTTTTCAAGGTGGTGTACAATTTGGTAAAGATATTGATTTTGATTCATTGCGAGAAAGCGGTTTTGAAGCGATTTTTCTGGCGACCGGAGCAAAATTTATTGATTGTTCCGTTATCCCGGGAAGTGGTGAAAAACTCAGTGCGACGGACTTTTTGGCAAGTGTTAATCACGGTCTGACAACGCTTAGCGGTAAAAATGTTTGTGTGCTTGGTGATTCGACGACGGCTTTTACGGCTGCAATAAGTGCAGTTCGCTTAGGAGCAGGTTTGGTAGCGGTTTTGTGTGAAGCCCAAAAATTAAAAATGGGAGCTGCAAAATCTGAAATTCGGGCAGCCGAAGAATTGGGCGTAAAAATTATGCCGATGACGGAAGTTTTGAATGTTGAAGCGAAAGGCGGTAAGCAGGAAGTTACCATTGCCAATTTGAAATTGAAAGATCCCAAAAAGCCAACGGCAGGAACGATACGCAGTGAAGATGAACCGCAAATTTTACAGGCGGAATTGGTGATTGTGGCAAGTGAGCGGAAACCTGAGCTTGGCGGTTATGAAAAAAATGGCGAGTTTGTGCTTGAAATTGATAAGAAAAAAGGCACGATTGTTGTTGATCCGCAAACCTTGCAAACAAGTCTGGGCAACGTTTTTGCAGGTGGAGAAGTGGTAAGCGGTGAAAGTCAGTTGATGAATGCACTTGCCGACGGTCGGTTGGCTGCTCGTTCGATTTGGCAATATTTGAGTGAGGGAAAAATCAGCGTGCCGGAAAATTTGCAAAGTCGTATTTTGACGGAAACTATTCTTAAAAATATGGATATGCCGCCAAAACTAAAACGGCAGTTTGAGCTTAAAGAATTGTCGTTTGATAAAAAAATACATTCTTTTCAAGAAGATGTGCCTGAAGGTTTGAATGACAGGGAAGCGATTAATGAGGCGATGCGTTGTTTGCGTTGCGGTTTGACTTGCTATGATTCGGATGCTGCCGCTCATTTGGCTTTTACTTCCAAGGAAAAGAGCGTGGCGTAATATATGGATGAATATCTTGTTTTTGATTTGGAAACCCAGCTTTCCGCTGCCGAAGTCGGCGGCTGGGGAAATATTCGAGATATGAAAATGAGCTGCGGTGTTTTGTATTCTTCCGCTACGAACGAGTTTGAAACTTATTTTGAAAAAGATGTTGTTAGGCTGATTGAGAGATTGGCAAATGCCGAGCTTGTGGTCGGTTTTAATACAATTCACTTTGATTATCAGGTACTTTCAGGTTATTGTGATTTTGATTTTCAGAGTTTGTCGAGTCTTGATTTACTTGTCGATTTGCATCGACAAATAGGGGTGCGGGTTTCTTTGGATAATGTTGCCGGAGAAACGCTTGGGGAAACAAAATCAGCCGATGGCTTGCAGGCTCTTGCTTGGTGGAAAGAAGGCAGACTTGAAGAGATTGTGGCATATTGCAGGCAAGATGTTTTGGTTACCAAAAATGTTTATTGTTTTGGTTGTCAAAACGGTTTTGTTCGGTATAGGCGAAAAAACGGCATACGAGACGAAGTGAAAGTCGATTGGTAATTTGCTCCGGTCGGCTTTTATTTTTTTGGGAAAATAAAAAAAGGATTATAGCAAAATTTTTTATTTTTTTAAAAAAAAGCTTGTCAAAGAAAAAGGAAATCTATATTGTCCTTATTCTTTCGCTGGCGTAGCTCAATTGGTAGAGCAGCTGATTTGTAATCAGCAGGTTGCGGGTTCAAGTCCCATCGCCAGCTCCAGTGTTTCGGAGGGGTTCCTGAGCGGTCAAAAGGAACAGACTGTAAATCTGTCGGCGTATGTCTTCGGAGGTTCAAATCCTCCCCCCTCCACCACAAAAGTAGAAGGCAAATTTTTGCTGTTTGACTACTGTGAAAATCCTGTGCGGGAATAGCTCAATTGGCTAGAGCATCAGCCTTCCAAGCTGAGGGTTGCGGGTTCGAGTCCCGTTTCCCGCTCCATGTCGCCCACGTAGCTCAGTCGGTAGAGCACTTCCTTGGTAAGGAAGAGGTCACCGGTTCAAGTCCGGTCGTGGGCTCCACAGTTCGTTAAAGAGTAATTTTTGTATGTGTTTGTTGCGTGTTTCTTTGTGAAACTGAGATAAAAAATGTATTTTTTAGGGGGTTTTTATTATGGGTAAGGCAAAATTTGAGCGGACAAAACCGCATGTAAACATTGGTACTATTGGTCATATCGACCATGGTAAAACAACTCTGACCGCTGCTATTTCCAAGCAGAATTCATTGATGCGTGGCGTTGAAGCCGTTGCTTTTGATTCTATTGATAAGGCACCGGAAGAAAAAGAACGCGGAATTACCATTTCTACTTCGCATATTGAGTATGAAACAGATATTCGGCACTATGCACATGTGGACTGTCCTGGACACGCTGACTACATCAAAAATATGATTACTGGTGCTGCTCAGATGGACGGCGGTATTTTGGTTTGTGCCGCTACCGACGGTCCGATGCCGCAGACTCGTGAGCATATTTTGCTTGCTCGTCAGGTCGGTGTTCCGTACTTGGTTGTTTTTTTAAACAAAGTTGACTTGGTTGATGACCCTGAATTGCTTGAGCTGGTTGAAATGGAAATTCGTGAACTTCTTAGCAAGTATGATTTTCCGGGTGATGAAATTCCGATTATTAAGGGAAGTGCTTTGAAGGCTTTGGAGTCTGATGATTCTAATTCTGCCGAAGCACAATGTATTAAAGAATTGCTTGATGCTTGTGATTCTTATATTCAAGAACCGCAACGCGATATTGATAAACCTTTCCTTATGCCGATTGAGGACGTTTTTAGTATTTCCGGTCGCGGAACCGTTGTTACCGGTCGTGTTGAACGCGGTGTTATCAAGGTCGGCGAAGAAGTTGAAATCGTTGGTATTAAAGATACAACCAAGACCACTTGTACCGGTGTTGAAATGTTTCGTAAGATTTTGGAACAAGGTCAAGCCGGTGATAATGTTGGTGTTTTATTGCGTGGAGTTAAGCGAGAAGAGGTTGAGAGAGGACAGGTTTTGGCTGCTCCGAAAACCATTACTCCGCATAAGAAGTTTAAAGCTGAAGTGTATGTTTTGAGCAAGGAAGAAGGAGGTCGTCATACTCCGTTCTTCTCCGGTTATCGTCCGCAGTTCTATTTTCGTACAACGGATATTACCGGTGTTGTAACTTTGCCCGAAGGTGTTGAAATGATTATGCCGGGCGATAATACTACTTTTGAAGTTGAAATGATTGCTCCGGTTGCTATGGAAAAAGGGCTGCGTTTTGCTATTCGTGAAGGCGGTCGTACTGTAGGTGCCGGCGTTGTTTCTGAGATTTTGGAGTAAGTAATGCGTATCAATGCTCTTCTTGCGTGTCAGGAATGTAAACGGAAAAATTATGCTACTGAGAAAAACAAGAAGAATACGACTTCTAAGGTTGAGCTGAAGAAGTACTGTCCTTTTTGTAACAGGCATACTTTGCATAAAGAGTCGAAGTAGCATTTAACTGTGCAGGCCAGTAGCTCTAACGGTAGAGCATTGGACTCCAAATCCAAGGGCTGGGGGTTCAAATCCCTCCTGGCCTGCCAACTTTGGTAGTAAAATGAAGAAACAAAGTAGTTTTTGGAAGGATCGAGAAGTTGTTGGAGGGCAGTCTTTTTTTCAAAAAGCGAAGTCCTTTTTTGAGCAATCTCAAGCCGAGATGAAGAAAGTTGTCTGGCCGACTCGTAAAGAAATAATCGCTACATCGTGGGCGGTATTGTTGCTTGTCGGGTTTATGGGGATTTATCTTGGATTGGTTGATTTGGGATTGGTTAAAATTATAGCAATGATTCTTTCTTGACAGCGAGTTGATTATGACAGAAACGCAGCAACAGCCTCAGGCACGTTGGTATGTTATTCATACTTATTCCGGTTTTGAGTATCGGGTGGAGCAATCAATTAAAGAGCTTATCCGTACCGAGCAGGTAAATGGACTTGTTGAAGATGCGATTGTTCCGACGGAAAAAGTTGTTGAGTTGGTAAAAGGGCAGAAAAAAACTACAACTCGGAAGTTTTATCCCGGATATGTGCTGGTAAAGATGATTTTTAATGATGAATCTTGGCATATTATTCAAAACATTCCGAAGGTAACTGGTTTTATCGGAGGGCGAAATTGTCCGTCGCCGCTTACGCCAAAAGAAGCGGAGAAAATTCTTTCTACGATTGAAGACAGAAAAGAACAGCCTAGACCAAAATTTTTCTTTGAAAAAGGAGATGAGGTGCGGGTTATTGACGGTCCTTTTGCTAATTTTAATGGCGTGGTTGAAGGTGTGAATTACGATAAAGGCAAGTTGAGAGTGTCGGTTTCTATTTTTGGACGCCAGACACCGGTTGAACTTGATTTTGTGCAGGTCAGCAGAGGCTAATCGCATTTAAAGAGGGAAGATGATATGGCCAAAAAATTAATGGCAAAAATAAAATTGCAAATTCCGGCAGGGGCGGCGAACCCGTCTCCGCCTGTTGGTCCGGCTCTTGGGCAGCACGGTGTGAATATTATGGAATTTTGCAAGGCGTTTAACGCTAAGACGCAAGAAAATAAGGGAATGATTACTCCTGTGGTAATCAGTGTTTTTCAAGACCGTTCATTTACTTTTATTACCAAAACTCCGCCGGCGGCTGTTTTGTTATTGAAAGCTGCCAAAAAGGATAAAGGTTCCGGTGAGCCGAATAAAACGAAGGTCGGAAAGGTAACAAAAGCTCAGGTAAGAGAAATTGCCGAGTTGAAGATGCCTGATTTGACGGCGAAAGATATTGATGCAGCGATGCAAAGTGTTATGGGAACTGCTCGCAGTATGGGCCTTGAGGTTGAAAAATAGGAGGAATGGGAATTATGCCCAAACATGGAAAAAAATATACCAAGGTCATTGAAAGCATAGATGTCCAAAATAAATATGATGCCAAGACTGCACTTGATTTGGCGGTAAAGGCTTCGTATGCAAAATTTGACGAGACTGTTGATATTGCTGTCAATCTTGGAGTAAATCCGAAATATTCCGATCAGATGGTTCGTGGTGCCGTCAGTTTGCCGCACGGACTTGGTAAAACCGTACGGGTCGTTGCTTTTTGTAAAGGTGAAAAAGAAGCCGAAGCAAAGGCTGCTGGTGCGGAAATGGCAGGTAGCGATGATTTGGTTGAACGCATTCAAGGCGGTTGGTTGGATTTCGATAAGGCTGTTGCCACTCCCGATATGATGGCTCATGTCGGCAAAATCGGAAAACTTTTAGGACCTCGCGGTCTTATGCCGAATGCTAAAACAGGTACGGTTACTTTTGAAATTGGCAAGGCTGTTGAAGAGCTGAAAGCCGGAAAGGTTGAATTTCGGGTCGATAAAGCCGGTGTTTTGCATGCACCGATTGGCAAGGTTTCTTTTGGAGCGGAAAAATTGCTTGAGAATCTTAAAAGCATTGTAGAGGCTGTGATTCGTTTAAAACCAGCTTCTGCAAAAGGGACATATTTTAAGTCTTTGAGCATTGCTACGACAATGGGACCTGGTGTAAAAGTTGATACAAGTTCCTTAATATAAAGGGACAGAGGTGAGAGTCAGAGAAAACAGGTGGCATAAAAAGCCTTAATTGCCTGTGGAGACGAACTTTGACTCACTTTTCCTCATTTATTAACCCGGACGAACAGTCCGCAACAACGAGTGATGCTCGTATCGTGAGGTAAAGAGGTGAATAGGGCGGAAAAAGCAAAGGTTATTGAAAATCTGAAAGCCCGTGTGGCAAAAGCCAGTATTGCGATTTCTACAGACTTTAAAGGCATGAATGTCGAAGAAATGACCGAATTGCGTAAAAAGTTGCATGAAAGCAATGTTGATTATCAGGTCGTCAAAAACACGCTGGCTCGGATCGCTTTTGATGGAAGTGAACATGATGCTATGAAGGAAACCTTCAAAGAGTGTTGTGCAGTTGCTTTCGGATATGACGACCCTGTGTCGGCGGCAAAAATCTTGGTCGAGTACGCAAAAAAGAGCAAAAGTCTGGAGCTTCGGGTAGGAAGTCTTGAAGGAAAAATGCTTGGGCTTGAAGAGCTAAAAGCACTTTCTACTTTGCCGTGTAAGGACGAATTGTTGGCAAAAACGCTTGGAACGATGAATGCCGTTCCGACGAATTTTGTCTGTCTTTTTGCAAATCTTATCAGAAATACGCTGTATGCCTTGAATGCTATTAAAGAGCAAAAAGAGCAGAATGCGTAGCTGGAAACTTTGAGTCAAAGAATTATTTAAGGAGAAAAAAATGGCTAATGTAACAAAAGAACAGGTTGTTGATTTTATTGCGAATATGACTGTTTTGGAACTGTCTGAGTTTATTAAAGAACTTGAAGAAAAGTTTGGTGTCAGTGCTGCCGCTCCGGTTGCAGCTGTTGCTGTTGCTCCCGCTTCCGGTGGAGATGGTGCAGCTGTTGCGGAAGAAAAAACCGAATTTGATGTTGTTTTGGCAGAAGTTGGCGGAAACAAAATCGGTGTTATTAAGGTTGTTCGTGCTTTGACCGGTCTTGGTTTGAAGGAAGCGAAAGAAAAAGTTGACGGTGCTCCGTCTGTTATTAAAGAGGCTGCTCCGAAAGAACAGGCTGAAGACGCGAAAAAACAACTTGAAGAAGCTGGTGCAAAAGTCGAACTCAAGTAGTTTATTTGGTTTTAAGGGAGTGGCAACATTGTTTGCCTCTCCCTTTTTTTGTCTGCAAATGCGTGTTTGTAGACTGAATTTTTTCTTATCCGGTGTGCTGTTTTTGTAAATCAAGTCTCCGGAAACATATCTTTCAAGTGCTGTTTGTGCTTGAAATCTTTCCTTTTTGGAAGAGATTTTTTCTCTTTTTCTTGGCGGTTGTGTTGCCAGAAGTGCCTTGCCGTGAGAGACGTACGGTTCGGACACGTAGAAGCACACATTCCGGAATTTGTCGTCCCTATGTATCGAGGATTCAATGGATACTTTAGTTAAACAGTTCGGCTCTATTATTTCTGCTGTTGAAGTTCCGCATTTGCTGACTTTACAGCTTGATTCGTATAAGAAATTTTTGCAGCTTGATGTAGACCCTGTAAATAGGGCGGATATCGGGCTTGAGAGCGTTTTTCGTTCCGTTTTTCCGATTAAGGATTATAACGAAACCGCTCAACTTGAATATATTAGTTATGAAATCGGGAAACCGAAATATGATGTAAATGAATGTATTGCTAAAGGGCAAAGTTACGAAGCCCCCGTATATATTCAGGTTCGTATTGTCGTTTTTGATATAGATGAAGATACCGGAGCCCGTTCTGTTCGGGATTTAAAAGAAGAAGGTATTTATTTCGGTACGCTTCAGTTGATGACGGACAAAGGTACATTTATCATTAACGGTACGGAACGGGTTATTGTTAATCAGTTGCAGCGTTCCCCGGGTATTGTTTTTGAGCATGATAATGAAAAAACGCATCCCGGTTCGAGACTTTACAGTAGCCGGATTATTCCGATGCGTGGTTCGTGGTTGGATTTTGATTTCGACCCTAAAGGAATTTTGTATGTGCGGATTGATCGCCGTAAGAAATTTCCCGCTACGGTTTTGTTGCGTGCACTTGGAATGAGCGGTGAGCAGATTTTGGATTATTTTTATGATAAAGAAATTTACAAAATTGAAAACGGACGTTTGTTTCGTAAAGTCGAAGAAAAGTTTTTTCGCAAAGAAAATTTGCTTGCTTTTGATGTTAAAAATGCCGCCGGTGAAGTTTTGGCTGCTGCCGGTGATGTTTTAAAGCTCGGTAGATGGAAAAAAATTGCTCGCAGCGGTATCGAATGGATGGAAGTTGCACTTGAAGATTGCGATAAATTGTACAGTGCTGTTCAAGTCGTTCAACCGCAAACAGGCGAAATTTTGGTCGAAGCCGGAGGTGAACTTTCTGTTGAGATTGTGCAGGCTTTTGAACAGGTTGGAATTAAAGAATTTGCTACTTTGTTTACAAGCGGTTCTGAGGTTTCCGCCTCTATTCGCAATACATTGATGCTTGATAAAGTCGCTGATCCGGAACAGGCACAGATTGAAATTTATAAACGTTTGCGTCCGAGTTCGCCGCCAAACAGTGAGGTGGCAGCGACTTATTTTGATAATTTGTTTCGCAATCCTGATTATTATGATTTGTCCGCTGTCGGACGGTATAAGTTAAATACTCGTTTTGGGCTTGATTTGCCGCTCGATTTTAAAACTCTTTCCAATGAAGATATTTTAGAAACGGTAAAATATTTGACTCGTTTAAAAAATACAAACGGTGCTGCTGATGATATTGATCATTTGGGTAATCGTCGTGTGCGTCCGGTCGGTGAATTGGTCGAAAATCAATATCGTATGGGGCTTGTTCGTATGGAACGGGCAATCAAAGAACGCATGAGCCTGCAAGAAGTTACAACGCTGATGCCGCATGATTTAATCAATCCCAAGCCTGTTACCGCTGTTTTAAAAGAATTTTTCGGTACATCACAGCTTTCGCAGTTTATGGACCAAACCAATCCGCTTTCGGAAGTAACGCACAAACGTCGTTTGTCGGCTCTTGGACCGGGTGGTTTGACCAGAGAGCGGGCAGGATTCGATGTGCGAGATGTTCATCCCAGCCATTATGGACGAATCTGTCCGATTGAAACTCCTGAAGGTCCGAATATCGGTTTGATTATGTCGATGACTACGCACGGTCGGGTGAACGATTTCGGTTTTATCGAAACGCCGTATCGTAAAGTGAAAAACGGTAAGGTTATTGATGAGATTGAATATTTTGATGCCTCCAAAGAAACTGGTCATATTATTGCTCAAGCTAATGTGCCGTTGGCGGAAGACGGGCATTTTGTTGACGATTTTGTTGCGGCTCGAAGAGAAGGTGAATTTTCAACGGAAGATAAAAGCGATATTACCTTGATGGATATTACTCCTAGTCAGGTTGTTTCGGTTTCGGCGGCACTGATTCCGTTTTTGGAACATGATGATGCCAACCGTGCTTTGATGGGGTCGAACATGATGCGGCAAGCTGTACCGCTTTTGCAAACAGAAAGACCACTTGTCGGAACAGGTATGGAATCTGTTGTTGCTAGAGATTCCGGCAGCTGTATCTTGGCGGAAGGTTCGGGGGTTGTGCAGCAGGTCGATGCCGATAGAATTGTTGTTTGTTATGATTCCGAAGCGATGAGTCGTGATACCGGCGGAGTAAAAGTTTATGAACTGCAAAAATTTCATAAATCTAATCAAAACAGTTCTTTTGGGCAAAAGCCGCTGGCTCGTCCGGGACAGAAAGTAAAAAAAGGCGACATTTTGGCAGATGGACCGGCAATCAGCTACGGTGAACTGGCTCTTGGTAAAAATCTGCTTGTTGCTTTTATGCCTTGGTGCGGATTTAATTATGAAGATGCTGTTTTGATTTCCGAAAGAGTTGTCAAAGAAGATATTTATACTTCGGTTCATATCGAAGAATTTGAATTGTTGGCGAGAGATACTAAGCTCGGACCGGAAGAAGTAACGCGGGATATTCCAAATGTCGGTGAAGATATTTTGCGTAATTTGGATGACAGCGGAATTATTCGCATCGGTGCTCATGTTATTCCCGATGATATTTTGGTTGGTAAGATTACACCTAAAGGTGAAACACAGCTGACACCGGAAGAACGGCTGTTACATGCAATTTTTGGTGATAAAGCAAGGGATGTAAAAAATACTTCGCTTAAAGTTCCGCCGGGAATTGAAGGAACAGTTATTGATGTTAAGGTTTTTAACCGCCGGTCAGGAGATAGAGACGAAAGAACCAAAGTTATTGAAGAAATGGCTCTTGCCGACCTTGAACGCAAAGAACAAAAGCATATTGACGGTTTGGTTTTTGCGACCAAACAAAAAATATGGAAAGTCGTTGAAGGTAAACGTCTTAAAGATTCTATCCTCGGTTCAACTAAGGGCAAGGTAATTGTTGAAGCCAATCATACCGTAAAATTTGAAGATTTGGAGCAAATTCCACTTAAAAAATTCAAAGGTGTTTTTGTAACCGGCGAGGTCAATTCCGAAGTCAAAGATTTGCTGGACGATTATGACCGTCAACTTGGTTTTATTAAAGCCGCTTATGATGAAAAAAGAGAAAAGGTCTCCGAGGGTGATGATTTACAGCCCGGTGTTATTAAAAAAATCAAAGTCTATGTCGCCGTCAAACGTAAGCTGAGTGTCGGCGATAAAATGGCAGGTCGGCATGGAAACAAAGGTGTTGTTTCTTGTATTTTGCCGGAAGAAGATATGCCGTTTTTTGCAGACGGTACGCCTGTTGATGTTGTTTTAAATCCGCTTGGTGTTCCGTCTCGTATGAATATCGGGCAGATTATGGAAACGCATTTGGGCTGGGCGGCAAAAGAATTGGGTGTAAAATTTGCTGATATGCTGGAAAGCGGAGTTGCCACTGAAAAGTTGCGGCAAGAAGTAAAAGAACTGTTTTCTTCAGAAACAACGGCAAATTCTGTTTCGGAATTGATTGACGGTATGGATGAAGAAGAATTTTTGTCCGTTGTCAAACGTTTTCGTTCCGGTTTAATTGCTAAAACGCCTATTTTTGACGGTGCGAGTGAAGACGATATTTGGGGCTGGTTGAAAAAAGCCGGTTTGCCGGAAGACGGAAAATCAGTTTTGTACGACGGTCGTACCGGTGAGCCATTTTATAATCGGGTTACCGTCGGATATATGTATTATCTAAAATTGCATCACCTTGTTGATGAAAAAATTCATGCTCGTTCGACAGGTCCATATTCTTTGGTTACGCAGCAGCCTCTGGGCGGTAAGGCTCAGTTCGGTGGTCAGCGGTTGGGAGAAATGGAAGTTTGGGCGTTGGAGGCGTACGGTGCTTCACATATGTTGCAGGAATTTTTGACTGTCAAATCGGACGATGTGGCGGGTCGTGTAAAAATGTACGAAAAGATTGTCAAAGGCGGCAACTTTTTGGAATCAGGCTTGCCGGAATCGTTTAATGTTTTAATTAAAGAAATGATGGCTCTGGGGCTTGATATTTCTTTGATTGAAGAAGAGAAAAAAGCTTTGGAAACGAAATCTTGAAAATGTTTTTTCGGTGTTTGAGTGTTTTATAATTAGTGCAGTTTTCGTGATTGTGTCTGTAATGTTTTACAGAAAAGAGGTAGCAAATGAGTCTTGATGAATTGTTTAGTCAAAGAGTAAGTGGTTCTGCCGGAATAAACGGACAGGATTTGAAAGGCATTCGGATAAATATAGCGTCTCCCGAAAAAATTCGGGAATGGTCGTATGGAGAGGTGAAAAAGCCAGAAACTATTAACTATCGTACATTTAAACCGGAACGGGACGGGCTTTTTTGTGCTAAGATTTTCGGTCCGATGAAAGATTATGAATGTAATTGCGGAAAATACAAACGCATGAAACATCGTGGAATCGTATGTGAAAAGTGTGGAGTTGAAGTTATTGCTTCCAAGGTGCGGCGAGAACGCATGGGGCATATTGAGCTTGCCGCTCCTGTTGCACATATCTGGTTTTTGAAAAGTTTACCGTCCAAAATCGGTACTTTGCTGGATATGTCGATCAGCGATTTGGAAAAGGTTTTGTATTTTGAGTCGTATGTGGTTATCGACCCGAAAAACACTACGCTTGAAAAGCAAAAAGTCATAAGCGAAGAGCAGTATTTTCAGTTGATTGAGCATGTCGGTGAGGACAGCTTTGAAGCCGGTATGGGTGCTGAATCTATTAAAAAATTGCTGGAAGAACTTGATTTGCATGCTTTGAGTGAACAGCTGCGTGAAGAATCAAGAGCGACCAAGTCGCAGACCAAAAAGAAAAAATTGGCAAAACGTTTAAATATCGTGGAATCTTTGCTTGAAAGCGGAAATCGTCCCGAATGGATGATTATGGAAGTTTTGCCGGTTTTGCCGCCTGATTTGCGTCCGCTTGTTCATTTGGACGGCGGTCGTTTTGCAACTTCCGATTTGAATGATTTATATCGTCGGGTTATCAACCGGAACAACCGGCTTAAACGTTTGTTGGAGTTGGGAGCACCGGAAATTATTATTCGTAACGAAAAAAGAATGTTGCAGGAATCCGTTGATGCCTTGTTTGATAACGGTCGGCGAGGAAAAGCGATTACCGGTACGAACGGTCGGGAATTAAAATCGCTAAGTAGTATGATTAAAGGAAAACAGGGGCGTTTTCGGCAAAATTTGCTTGGAAAACGAGTTGATTATTCTGGTCGTTCGGTCATCGTTGTCGGTCCGAAATTAAAATTGCACCAATGCGGTCTGCCGAAAAAAATGGCTCTTGAGCTGTTTAAGCCGTTTATTTATTCCGAGTTGGAAGCCAAGGGGCTTGCTTCGACAATTAAAAGTGCCAAAAAAATGGTTGAACGGGAAGATGTCGTTGTTTGGGATATTTTGGAAAATGTCGTTCGGGAATATCCAGTTTTGTTGAACCGTGCTCCGACTTTGCACCGTCTCGGTATTCAGGCTTTTGAACCGATTTTGGTTGAAGGCAAAGCTATTCAATTACACCCGCTTGTTTGTACGGCTTTTAACGCCGACTTCGACGGAGACCAGATGGCTGTGCATATACCGCTTTCAGTTGAAGCACAGATTGAAGCTCGGGTTTTGATGATGTCCACGAACAATATTCTCGCTCCAGCTAACGGTGAACCTGTTATTGTGCCGAGCCAAGATGTTGTTTTGGGCTTGTATTATTTGACGGCAAGTCGTTCGTTTCAAAAAGGTGAAGGCGGAGTTTTTTCCGATTTTTCCGAAGTTATTGCAGCTTATGATGCCGGTTGTGTTGATTTGCATGCTAAAATTAAAATTCGGGCATTTGTTGTAAGCGAAGGATTGTTAGCGGGAAAGGTGCTGGTTAGCAAAAAAGCGGAAAGAAAATTGGAAGACGGTAAGCTCGTTTATTATGTGGAGCTTGCCGGTAAAATACTTAAATGTCATTCGCAATTAGTTGATACAACTCCCGGACGGGTGCTTATCGGTGATATTTTGCCGGAGGGTGTACCGTTTGATGCTGTTAATTTAAATCTTGGCAAAAAAGATATTGCTCGTTTGGTTGGAGAAACTTATCGGCTGATCGGTATTAAAGCGACAGTTATTTTGTGCGACAGGATTAAAGACCTAGGTTATGAGTTTGCTACAAGGGCGGCGGTTACGGTTGGTGTGAAGGATTTGAAAATTCCCGATACCAAAAATGAATTGTTGCACGAAGCGGAAAAGCAGGTTGCACAGCTTGAAAAGGCTTGTCGAGAAAGTATTTTGACCGACAGTGAAAAATATAACAGAGCGGTCGATGTTTGGACGAAAACCAACGATAGTATTACAAAGGATATGATGGACGAAATTTCGACCGAAATCGTTACCGACCCTAAAACCGGAAAAACTGCAAAAGATAAGAGTTTTAATCCAATTTATATGATGGCTACCTCCGGTGCGAGAGGAAACGCCGATCAGATGCGTCAGCTTGCCGGTTGGCGTGGACTTATGAGTAAGCCTAATGGCAGTATTATTGAAACGCCGATTAAAGCCAGTTTTCGTGAAGGTCTGACGGTTTTGGAATATTTTACTTCCACGCACGGAGCGAGAAAAGGTTTGGCGGATACGGCTCTTAAAACGGCAAATTCCGGTTATTTGACACGACGGTTGGTCGATGTCGTTCAAGATGTGATAGTTAGCGAACTTGATTGCGGAACGGCTGATTATTTGGAACTTTCTCATTTGTATAAAGATGGGGAAGTTATAATGAATATCAGCCAGCGAGTTCTTGGTCGGGTGGCAATGATTGATGTTGTTGACCCGACAACAAATGAGGTTATTGTAAAGGCAAATGAACTGATTGATGAACAAAAGGCAAAACAGATTGAGGCTGCTGGAATCAGCAGTGTAAAATTTCGTTCGCCTTTGACCTGTAAATCGGAACACGGCGTTTGTTCACTGTGTTACGGTCGGGATTTGGCAAGAGGGCATTTAATCAATGTCGGTGAAGCGGTAGGAATTATCGCTGCTCAATCCATCGGTGAGCCGGGAACACAGCTGACAATGAGAACATTTCATATCGGCGGTACAGCTTCCAAAGAAATCGAACAGTCTTCGTATATAGCTCGACATGACGGAAAGATTTTGCTTTCTCGTGTGCATTTGGTTGAGAACAGCAAAGGCGAAACGCTTGTAATGGGTAAAAGCGGACAGCTTCGTGTTCTTGATGATCAGGGACGGGAACAGGAAAAATATATGATTCCGTCTGGCGGTCATTTGTTGGTAAAAAATGAGCAGCAGGTGAAAAAAGGAGATTTGCTGGTTGAATGGGATCCGTACAATGAACCTTTTGTGGCTGATGTCAGTGGTATCGTTCGCATTAAAGACCTTGTTGAAGGTAAAAGTATGCAGGAACGGGAAGATAAAGAAACAAATCGTGTTGAACGCATGATTAGTGATTATCGTTCTACGAACTTGCGTCCGAGAATTGTGTTTACAGATGAAAAAGGCAATGTTTTGTTGCGTCCGGGAACGGAATCAGAAGCTGTTTTACCGCTTCCTGTTGGGGCAATTTTGATGGTTAAAGACGGCGACAGCGTTCCTGCTGGTGAGCTGCTTGCCCGTAAACCTCGCGGAACAAGTAAAACCAAAGACATCGTTGGCGGTTTACCGCGGGTTGCCGAACTTTTTGAAGCCAGAAAGCCTAAGGACGAAGCAGTTATTTCTTTTATTGATGGTATTGTTCATTTTGGTCCTGACACCAAAGGTAGACGTAAGATTATGGTACAGCCGGAGATTGGCGAAATTGAAACTTATCTTATTCCCAAGGGTCGGGATATTATTGTTCAAGAGGGTGATTTTATCGAGGCGGGCGAGGCTTTGACCAACGGAATGGCAAAATTGCAGGATTTGTTGGCGGTAAAAGGTGAAAAATTTCTTGCCCGTTATCTGGTTGAGGGCGTGCAGGAAGTGTATCGGGGACAGGGTGTTATTATTAACGATAAACATATTGAAACCATTGTTCGGCAGATGCTTCGCAAGGTAACGATTGTTGATCCGGGAGAAACCGGCTTTTTGCTTGGCGAGCAGGTCGATAAATTTCGTTTTATGCGAGAAAATCAAAAGGCTCTTGCTAAAGACAGAGAGCCGGCTTCTGCAGAACCGTTGGTGCTTGGAATTACTCAGGCATCGCTTACGACTGATTCTTTCATTTCGGCAGCTTCTTTTCAGGAGACGACTAAGGTTTTGACCGAGGCTGCATTGAAGGGCAAAGAAGATTTTCTGGACGGTTTGAAAGAAAATGTTATCGTCGGAAGACTTATTCCGGCAGGAACAGGGTATCGTCCGTATTTGCGGCTTGAAATTGATGTTCCTGAACAGCCTGAACGGGAAGATAAATTTTTGGAGGATTTGGAAAACAATCCTTGTCTTGTTGATTTGAAATAAAGCAATGTCCTGTCGCTATTGATTTTTTTGAAAATGGCGACAGGTTTTTTATTTTTTAAGGTAAATGCGAAAATATTTTGTTGACAAGCTATCTGTATCCGACTATTGACTTTCAGTTCATCAGCATTGAATATGCTCTTTTTTTTGAAGAGATTTATAAAAGTGTTTTGAAAATTGTTCAGGTAAGGAGGAAAGATGCCTACCATAAATCAATTGGTACGTAGCCAGCGTACACGGCAGATAAAAAGAAAAAAGAACGCCGCTTTGACACAGTGTCCGCAAAAAAGAGGTGTTTGTGTGCGTGTTTATACTACAACGCCTAAAAAACCGAACTCGGCTTTGCGTAAGGTTGCCAGAGTACGGTTGACAAACGGGATTGAGGTCTCTTCGTATATCCCGGGTGAAGGGCATAATTTGCAGGAACACTCTGTTGTTATGATTCGCGGAGGTCGTGTAAAAGATTTACCCGGTGTTCGTTATCATATTATTCGTGGTTCTCTTGATGCGTCCGGTGTTCAGGACAGACGAAAGAGTCGTTCTAAATATGGTTCTAAACGGTCGAAGTAAGAGGAGTTGAGGAATGCCTAGAAAAGGTCCAGTTGCAAAAAGAGAGGTTTTGCCGGATCCGAAGTTCGGAAGCCGTCTGGTAATGCGTTTTATTAATCGTTTGATGGTTGATGGCAAAAAAAGCCTTGCAGAAAAGATTTTTTATCAAGCGGTTGACGAATTGGGAGAAAAATCCGGAGAAAGTCCGATTAAGGCTTTTGAGCAGGTTGTTGAGAATGCAAAGCCGCTTATGGAAGTAAAATCCCGGCGTGTTGGTGGTGCGACTTATCAGGTGCCGATGGAGGTTCGTCCTGAACGGCAGGAAGCTTTGGCTATTCGCTGGCTTGTAACTTATGCCCGTTCTCGTGGAGAAAAAGGGATGTCCAGTCGTTTGGCTGCGGAATTTGTCGATGTTTTTAACGGTCGCGGCGGAACTATTCGTAAAAAAGAAGATGTGCATCGAATGGCTGAAGCCAATAAGGCTTTTGCTCATTATCGTTGGTAGGAGAATGTTGTGGCGAGAAGCGTTCCTATAGATAAACAGCGTAATATCGGGATTATGGCTCATATTGACGCCGGTAAAACGACAACGACTGAACGAATTTTGTTTTATACCGGAGTTTCTCATAAGCTGGGTGAGACTCATGATGGTCAGGCGACGATGGACTGGATGGAGCAGGAGCAGGAGCGTGGCATTACAATTACCTCTGCGGCGACAACCTGTTTTTGGCGTGATTGTCGGATTAATATTATTGATACTCCGGGGCACGTTGATTTTACTATTGAAGTTGAGCGGTCGCTTCGTGTTTTGGATGGAGCGGTTGCTGTTTTTTGTGCGGTTGGCGGAGTTGAGCCGCAGTCTGAGACTGTTTGGCGGCAAGCTGATCGTTATCATGTTCCGAGACTCGCCTTTGTTAATAAGATGGATCGCTCCGGTGCTGATTTTATGCGTGTTGTCGGGATGATTAAGGAACGGTTGAAGGCGAAACCTGTTCCGTTGCAACTGCCGATTGGAGCGGAAGATTCATTTCGCGGTATGGTAGATTTGGTTTTGAATAAAGCTGTTATTTATGATGATGAAAGCAAAGGGCAAAAGTTTGAAATCGTTGATATACCGGCTGATATGAAGGACGCCGTTGATGCTGCCCGTTTGGAATTGATTGAAGCGATTGCCGAAGAAGACGAATCTTTGCTTGAAAAATATTTGGGCGGCGAAGAGTTGAGTGAAGCTGAAATTCGTCAGGGTATTCGAAGTGCCGTTTTGGGGCTTAAGATTTGTCCTGTTTTGTGTGGAACGGCTTTTCGTAATAAAGGTGTTCAGCCTTTGCTTGATGCGGTTGTTGATTATTTGCCGTCTCCGGTTGAAGTGGAAGCGATTAAAGGTGTTGTTCCTGGAACGGAAGAGGAAGTGAGCTGCGAATGTGATGATAATAAGCCTTTGAGTGCTTTGGCGTTTAAATTGGCTTCCGATCCGTTTATCGGTCATTTAACTTTTTTACGGATTTATGGCGGAAGCATTGAATCGGGTATGATGGTTTTGAATGCCGCAACCGGTAAAAAAGAGCGGATTGGTCGTTTGTTGAAAATGCACGCCAATAAACGGGAAGAAATTAAAGAAGCGTACGCCGGAGATATCGTTGCCGCTGTTGGTTTGAAAGCGACGGCAACAGGTGAAACTTTGTGCGATATGAAAGCACCTGTTTTGTTGGAGGCAATGGATTTTCCCGAACCAGTTATTGAGGTTGCAATTGAGCCGAAAACCAAGACCGATAGAGATGCGTTGGGTCAGGCTTTAGGTAAACTCGGTAAGGAAGATCCGTCTTTTCGGGTAAAAACCGATGAAGAAACAGGGCAGACGTTGATTGCTGGAATGGGTGAGTTGCATTTGGAGATTATTGTTGATCGTCTTGTTCGCGAATTTAAGGTTGATGCAAATGTTGGTCAGCCGCAGGTTGCATATCGCGAGACAATTACTAAAGCATGTAAGTCTGATTTGAAATACGCCAAACAAAGCGGTGGTCGTGGTCAGTACGGTCATGTTGTGATTGAGGTTGAGCCGCGGGAGCCTGGTACAGGCTATCTTTTTGAAAATGCAATTGTTGGCGGTGTTATTCCGAAAGAATATATTCCGGCAGTTGATAACGGTATTCAAAATGCTTTGAAAAACGGTGTATTGGCAGGGTTTCCTGTAGTTGATGTAAAAGTTAAGCTTGTTCACGGTTCGTATCACGATGTTGACTCTTCCGAACAGGCATTTTTTATTGCCGGTTCAATGGCTATTAAAGATGCCTGTAAAAAAGGTGGACCTGTTTTGCTAGAACCGATGATGTTTGTTGAGGTTTTAACGCCTGATGATTATTTGGGCGATGTTATGGGTGATTTGAATGGACGACGCGGTAAGGTTATCAATCTTGAAGCGCGTTTGGGGACGCAAATTATTCGAGCTCACGTGCCTTTGAGCTGTATGTTCGGATATGCAACGGATTTGCGTTCTAAGACTCAGGGGCGAGCGACATATTCTATGTTGTTTGACCATTATGAGCGAGTTCCTGCCAATTTGGCTGAAGAACTTGTAGAAAAAAGGTAGTTGCAATTGTAGCAAGCCTGAGAAAGTGGAGAAGATATGGTAACGATGACCAATGATAAGATTCGGATTAAATTAAAGGCGTACGATTTTCGTATTTTGGATAAAGCTGTTGCTGAAATTGTTGATTCTGCACGGAATACCGGTGCTAATATTGTAGGGCCGATTCCGTTGCCGACTCATATTCACAGGACAACAATTCAACGGTCCGTGCATGTGGATAAGAAGTCTAGAGAACAGTTTGAAATGCGGGTGCATAAGCGATTGCTTGATATTTTAGATCCTACTCAGCAGACAGTTGATTCACTTGGAAAGTTGAATTTGCCTGCCGGTGTAGATGTTGAAATCAAGCTGTAATAATCTGTTGATGTGGAATTTGCAGTACGAGAGATGAGGGTGAAATGAGAAAAACAATAGGACTCATAGGAAAAAAGATTGGTATGAGCAGGGTATTTGGTGAAGACGGGAATGTCGTTCCCGTAACTGTTATTCAAGCCGGTCCCTGTGCTGTTTTGCAAAAAAAAGTAAAAGAAACTGATGGATATGAGGCTGTGCAGGTCGGTTTTGAAGAGTTGGCTGCCCACCGTTTGAATAAGCCTCAAGCTGGTCATCAAAAGAAAGCTGAATGCGGTTTTTATCGTCATTTGAAAGAGTTTAGACTGGCTTCTGCCGAAGGATACGAGATCGGTCAGAAATTGACTGTTGATATGTTTGAACTTGGAGATAAAGTCAGTGTAAGCGGAACGTCCAAGGGGTGCGGTTTTATGGGACCGATGCGTCGTTGGAATTTTAGAGGTATGCCGGCTTCCCATGGGCATGAAAAGGTACACCGTTCAACCGGTTCTGTTGGTCAATGTGCTTGGCCTGCCAAGATTTTTAAGGGCAAAAAGATGGCAGGGCAGACGGGGAACAAGAAGGTAACTTGTGGGAATTTGGTTATTGTGGATGTAATACCGGAGGATAATATCTTGCTCGTTAAAGGTCAGGTTCCGGGACCGAACGATGGGGTAGTGATTCTCCGTAAGCAGGCTTAAGAGGAAAAAATGGCAACTGCTAAAATTTTTAATCAAGAAAACCATGAAGTAGGGGAGCAGGATTTGCTTGATGGGGTTTTTCAAATGGAAATCCGTCCTGAAATTCTTCATATGGTTGTTCGGGCTCATTTGGCTGCTCAGCGTGCAGGGACTGTTGGTGTAAAGACTCGGTCGTTGGCTAGCGGTGGAGGTAAAAAGCCTTGGCGGCAAAAAGGAACGGGGCGTGCTCGTTCTGGCAGCTCACGTTCACCTATTTGGCGTGGCGGAGCTATCGTGCATGGTCCTGTAGCTCGTGATTATTCGTTTAAGGTAAATAAAAAAGTAAAAAAGCTGGCTCTTAAAATGGCTCTTACCGCTCGTTTTGTTGAAGATAATATGAAGGTTGTTGATAATTTGGAGTTGGCTGAGGTTAAAACAAAATCTTTTGTTGCTTTGCGAGATAGATTTAATCTTAAAAAAGCCTTGATTGTTACGAAAGGAGAGAGTAGAAACCTTGCTCTTTCGGCTCGTAATGTTCAGGGTTTTGAAGTGAAGTCTCAGGACAAAGTGAGTACCTATGATATTTTAAGTCGTCCGTATCTGCTTATTGAAAGTGAAGCGGTTAATTTGATTCAAAAGAGGTTGAAATAATGGAACATACACAAGTTCTTATAAAGCCCCTGATTTCAGAAAAAGCCACTTTGTTGAAAGATTTGTCGAATAAAGTTGTTTTTTTTATTCATTCCGCAGCAAATAAGCATGATGTGAAACGGGCGGTGGAAAATGTTTTTAAAGTTTCCGTGCGTGGCGTAAATGTTGTACGGGTTCGTCCTCGTGCTAGGAAGCGTTTTGGACGAGTAACAGGAAAAATCAGCGGATATAAAAAAGCTTATGTAACGCTTGCCGCTGGTGAAAAAATTGAATTTTTTGAGGGGGTATAAAGATGCCGGTACGCAAATTAAAACCTACCTCTTCAGGAAGACGTAATCAGTCGGTTTTAACTTTTGATGGAATTTCCAATGTTGAACCCGAAAAGTCTCTTGTTTGCGGTTATTCAAAGACAAGTGGTCGGAATAATTACGGTCGGGTTACTGCAAGACGTAGAGGTGGCGGAGTAAAAAGAAAATACAGAATTGTTGATTTTAAACGTAACAAACTTGATGTTCCTGCCAAGGTTGCAACCATTGAATATGATCCGAATAGAAGTGCCTGTATCGCTCTTTTACATTATCGTGATGGTGAAAAACGCTATATTCTGGCACCGTCGGGTATAAAAGTCGGCGATTCGATTGTTGCTGGATTGAAAGCCGATATTAAGCAGGGTAATGCTCTTCCTATGTCTAAAATTCCGGTTGGAACGATTTTGCATAATGTTGAATTACATCCGGGGCGTGGCGGTCAAATGGCTCGTGCTGCCGGAACTTATGCTCAACTTGTTGCAAAAGAAGAAAAATACGCTCTTTTACGTTTGCCTTCCGGTGAAGTTCGTAAGGTTCTCGTTTCTAATTATGCGACTGTTGGACAGGTTGGAAATTTGGATTATGAAAAAGTTGCTATTGGTAAGGCCGGTCGAAATAGATGGTTGGGTCGTCGTCCAAAAGTTCGCGGTGTTGCTATGAACCCTGTTGACCATCCGTTGGGTGGCGGTGAAGGTCGGAGTTCAGGAGGTCGTCATCCCGTTACTCCGTGGGGTAAACCGACCAAGGGTTATAAAACTCGAAATCGGAAAAAGCAGTCATCAAGATTGATTGTTAAACGCCGTGGAAAGTAGTGAGGAGAAAATATGCCTAGATCTCTAAAAAAAGGACCGTTTGTTGACGGTCATCTCTTGAAAAAAGTTGTCACGTCTAATGAAGAAAAGAGTCGGAAAGTGATTAAGACATGGTCACGGCGTTCAACAATAATTCCTGAAATGGTAGGGCTGACTTTTGCCGTACATAATGGTAAAAAGTTTATTCCTGTTTTTGTAACGGAAAATATGGTTGGACATAAGCTTGGCGAATTTGCTCCAACTCGTACATATTACGGTCATACTGCCGAGAAGAAGAAAGGAAGATAGTGAAATGGAAGCAAGAGCTATTGCCAAATATGTGAGTATTTCACCACAAAAAACACGACTGGTTGCTGCTAATATCAAAGGTAAACCTGTTGAAGATGCGGTTAATATTCTGAAGTTCACTCCAAAAAAGTCAGCAGCTGTTTTGTCCAAGGTTTTGCATTCAGCAATTGCTAATGCCGAACAAAATGGGAGCGATGTTGATAATTTGTATGTAAAGTTCGTGAAGATTGATGGTGGACCGACGGCAAAAAGAATTCAGTCGAGGTCAATGGGAAGAGCGTTTCGGATTTTAAAACGCACAAGTCATGTAACCATAATCGTTGACGAGCTATAGGAGGGACGAACTTTGGGTCAAAAAGTAAATCCGATAGGTTTTCGCCTTGGATATAACAAAAATTGGATTTCCAGATGGTTTGCGGATAAAGAATATGCCAGAAATGTTTTTGAAGACAAAAAACTCCGCGATTATGTGAAGAAAAAATTGTATTTTAGCGGTTTGTCTCGTATTGAAATTGAACGCGCAGCGGACAAGGTTCGTTTGATTCTGCACACTGCCAAACCGGGTATCGTTATCGGGAAAAAAGGTGCAGATATTGAAAAGTTGCGTCAAGAGTTGAAGCAACGTTTTGCTAAGGAATTTCTTGTTGAGGTAAACGAAGTGCGTCGTCCTGAAATTGACGCTCAGTTAGTTGCTGAAAATATGGCTTTGCAGCTTGAGCGACGTGTCGCTTTTCGTAGAGCGATAAAAAGAAGTATCAGTTTCGCTCAAAAGTTCGGAGCTCAGGGAATTAAGGTTTCTTGTTCCGGTCGCTTGGGTGGTGCTGAAATTGCTCGAAGAGAATGGGCAAGAGAAGGACGGGTTCCGCTGCATACTTTGCGTGCAGATATTGATTATGGCACAGCGGTCGCTAATACAACTTATGGAGTTATTGGCGTCAAAGTTTGGATTTTTAAGGGTGAGATTTTAGATGAAGGGAGTTGTGCATGTTAGTCCCAAGAAAAACAAAATTCAGAAAGCAGCAAAAGGGGCGTATTAAAAGTGTTGCGTCTCGTGGAACAACTGTTGCTTTTGGGGAAGTCGGTTTGAAAGTGCTTGAACCCGGCAAGATTACAAATCAACAAATTGAGTCTGCCCGTATCGCTATGATGCGGCATATTAAAAGAGGCGGAAAGGTTTTTATTCGCGTCTTTCCCGATAAACCCATAACTGCCAAGCCTCTTGAAACTCGACAGGGGAAAGGAAAAGGTTCTCCGGTTGGCTGGTGTGTTCCTGTCAGTGCCGGAAAGATTTTGTACGAAATTCGTGGAGTTGATTTGACTTTGGCTAAGGAAGCGTTGCGGAAAGCATCGTATAAACTTCCTTTAAAGACTGCGATAGTTGTTTGGGAGTTGTAAGATGAAAATAAAAGAAATTCGTGAACTGAAAGACGAAGAATTGACTAAACAGATTCAGGAATATCGTCGTGAATTGATGAATCTCCGTTTTCAGCATGCAACGGCACAGCTTGAAAATACACAGCGGATTCCGTATGTGAAAAAAAGTATTGCCAGAATGTTGACTATTGAAAATGAAAAAAAGAGGATGAAAAAGAATGGCTAGTCAGGGTAAGGCGTTTAAACGCACATTTACCGGTTTTGTGGTCAGTGATCGGAACGACAAGACTATTGTTGTACGGGTTGAGACGTTGGTGAAGCATCCTTTGTTAAAAAAGTATATTCATCGCCATAAAAAATATATGGCACATGATCCGGAAAATGCGTGTTCTGTTGGGGATAAGGTTCAGATTATTGAGCATAGACCGCTAAGTGCAAAGAAAAGATGGCATTTGGTTTCAATACTTGAAAAAGCGAAATAGCGGGAGCGGAGTATGATACAAGTTGAAAGCAGATTGAATGTCGCTGATAATTCAGGGGCAAAGGAAGTCTCCTGTATTAAGGTGCTTGGTGGCTCACATCGGCGTTATGCAGGTGTTGGAGATGTTATTGTTGTTTCTGTAAAAGATGTGATGCCGCATTCTAAAGTGAAAAAAGGTGATGTGATGAAAGCGGTTATTGTCAGAACGAAAAAAGAAGTAGGCAGACCTGATGGTTCTTATATTCGTTTTGATAATAATTCTGCTGTGTTGTTGAATAAGAACTTGGAGCCGATTGGCACTCGTATCTTTGGACCTGTTGCCAGAGAGTTGCGGGGAAAGAATTTTATGAAAATTGTTTCTCTTGCTCCAGAAGTTTTGTAGGGGCAAAATTATGCATAGTTGTAAAATTCATAAAGACGATAAGGTTATTGTGCTTGTCGGGAAAGACAAGGGTAAGATTGGTAAGGTTTTGAAGGTATTGCCGAAAAAAAGCAAGGTTCTTGTTGAAGGCTTGAATAAAATCAAACGCCATGTCAAAGCGAATCCGTACAAACAAGAAGCCGGTGGAATCGTAGAAAAGGAAGCCTTTTTGCAGCTTTCTAATGTTGCGGTTATTTGTGATGCTTGCACGAAGCAAACAAGAGTCGGTTATAAGATTACGGAAGAAGGCAAGAAATTCAGAGTTTGTAAAAAATGCAACGAAATTATGAAGTAGGTGGCGAAATGGTTCGATTGCAAAAAATTTATAAGGAACAGGTTGTCCCGAGTTTGCAAAAGGAGTTTCAATACACCTCCTCGATGCAGATTCCAACCTTGAAAGCAATTAGTCTAAATATGGGACTGGGAGAAGCAGCTCATAATAATAAGATGATTCAAGATGCTGTAAAGGAATTAACCTTGGTGAGTGGTCAAAAAGCGGTTTTGACACGGGCGAAAAAATCTATTGCAGCCTTTAAGCTGCGTGAAGGAATGCCGATTGGTTGTCGGGTAACATTGCGTCGAGACAAGATGTGGTATTTTCTTGATAAGCTTCTTAATGTTGCTTTGCCGCGTGTGCGTGATTTTCGTGGAATTCCTGACCGTGGTTTTGATGGTCGGGGAAATTTTACGCTGGGGATTAAAGACCATTCGATTTTTCCTGAAATTGATATGGACAAGATTGAAAAAGTGAAGGGTATGAATGTAACCCTTGTTACTTCGGCAAGCAGCGATAAAGAAGGAAAAACTCTTCTGACTTTGCTGGGTATGCCTTTTAAAAAGTAAGGGAGATGGATTATGACGAGAAAGGCACTTATGAATAAGGCTAAAGCTAAACCGAAATTTTCCACTCGCAAATATAATAGATGCCCTATTTGTGGGCGACCGCGTGCGTTTATGAGAAGATACGGTGTTTGTCGTATTTGTTTTCGCAATATGGCGCTTGCAGGTGAATTGCCTGGTGTCAGAAAATCAAGCTGGTAAGAGGGAGAGATGCAAATAGTAGATCCAATAGCAGATATGCTTACTCGTTTACGCAACGGTCAAATGGCGTTGCATAAAGAAGTAAGTGTGCCGGGAAGTAAAATGAAGTCGGATATTGTTAAGATTTTGCTTAATGAAGGGTATGTTGCCGGAGTCGATACTTCTGAAAGAGATATAAAGATTACTTTAAAATATGTTGACGGCAAAAAAGGAGCTTTTTCCGGTTTAAAGCGTATCAGTAAGCCAGGAAGAAAAGTGTATGTCGGAAAAGATGAAATTCCTTTTGTTCATAATGGACTTGGAATCTGTATTTTGTCCACTTCACAGGGAATAATGTCCGGGCATCGGGCTCGTAAAGTCGGTGTTGGCGGCGAACTTTTGTGTGAAATTTGGTAGGAGGAGCAATGTCCAGAATAGGAAAAAAGAATATTGTCATTCCGGGCAATGTTGAACTTAAGATTGAGCAAGATAGAGTGCATGTAAAAGGACCGAAAGGAAAATTGGAAGTATTACTTCATCCGAAGATTAAGATAAATCAAGATGGAATAAAATTGACTTTGACCAGAAGCGATGAATCGAGAGAGGCTCGTGAGCAGCACGGTTTGCGTCGTACGTTGCTTGCCAATGCCGTTATCGGTGTCAGCGACGGGTTTAGTAAAAGCCTTGAGGTTAACGGTGTTGGGTATCGTGTAAATCTGAAAGGAAAAGATTTGGAACTTAGTGTGGGGTATTCTCATCCTGTTTTTATGAAGTTGCCTGACGGTGTTGAGGCGAGTGTTGATGGAAATAAAATTATTCTGTCAAGTTTTGATAAACAGCTGTTGGGTGAATTCGCCGCTCAGGTTCGTCGTGTGCGTTTGCCGGAACCGTATAAGGGCAAAGGGATTAAATATACAACTGAACAAATTAGGCGTAAGGCCGGAAAATCAGGTGGAAAATAGCAGGTAGCGTATGAAACTGACAAAGCAAGAAGCAAGATATCGGAGAAAGATTCGGTTGCGTAAAAAAATTAACGGAACAGCTGAAAACCCTAGACTTGTGGTTTTTCGTTCCAATAAATATATTTATGCTCAGCTTATAGATGATGAAAAAGGCAATGTCCTTGCGGCTGCTTCATCACTTGCATTTAAGCAGGAAAGCGGCAAATTGAATATTGAAAATGCCAAACGGGTCGGTGGGGATATTGGTCGATTGGCTCTTGAAAAAAATATATCTTCAGTCGTATTCGATCGGAATGGCTATCTTTATCATGGTCGTGTAAAGGCTTTAGCTGACGGTGCTCGTGAAGCGGGTTTAAAATTTTAAGGGGGCATGATGCAGCAAAATAATGCAGAGACAAATGAAAAAATTGTCCATTTGAATCGAGTGGCAAAGGTTGTAAAAGGTGGTCGTCGTTTTAGTTTTAGTGCCTTGGTTGTTGTTGGAGATGGCAACGGTTCTGTTGGTTATGGTTTGGGAAAGGCAAATCAAGTACCTGATGCTATTCGTAAGGCGACTGACAAGGCAAGAAAAAATATGTCGAAAATTGCTCTTTTAGACGGAACGATTCCTTATCAGATTACGGGAGAATTCGGAGCAGGCAGAGTTATGTTGCGTCCGGCTTCAAAAGGCACGGGTATTATCGCTGGCGGTCCGGTTCGTGCTATTATGGAAGCTTTGGGGGTTACCGATATTTTGACAAAGGCTATCGGTACGAATAATCCGCATAATGTACTTCGTGCTACATTTGACGGTTTAAAAAGCCTGCGTTCTGCTGAAGAGGTCAGTAAGATTCGCGGTAAACAAATTACCGTAAAAAGAAAGTAGGTGAAGTGTGATAAAAGTAAAGCTTGTAAAAAGTTTGATTTGCTGCACTCCGGTTCAGCGGAGAACAGTTGCTGCAATGGGATTGAAGAAAATTCGTCAGGTGTGTGAATTGCCTGATAATCTTTGTTCTTGGGGAATGATTCGTCGAGCCCATAAACTTGTTGAGGTTGTTAAGTAATGAATTTGCATGAATTGTATCCTTTTCCTGAGGAAAGAAAAAATAGAAAGCGTATCGGTCGCGGAACAGCTACCGGACAAGGTGGTACTGCCGGAAAAGGTCATAAAGGACAGAATGCTCGTGCAGGTGGGGGTGTTCGTCTTGGTTTTGAAGGCGGTCAGATGCCATTTGCTCGTCGTTTGCCTAAACGAGGATTTAAAAATAAGTTTCGGACAGTATATAATATTATTAATGTTGGAGAATTGGTTAGTTTATTTGCAGATAAGACCGAAATTAGTTTGGAAGATATGTATGTCGGTTTGAATATCAAGCGAAATTTTCCGATTAAGATTTTGGCTGACGGTGAAGTCGGAAGAGCTGTGAGCGTAACTGCCCATAAATTCAGCAATGCAGCGATTGAAAAAATTCAATCCGCCGGTGGTAGTGTTAATATTATAGAAGGAAATGAGGCCTAATTGTGGCGGCTGAAAATCAAACGGTTAAAAAGATTCGAAATGCTGTTTTTGTAACGCTGGCTTTACTTGCTGTGTATAGGGTAGGGATTCATGTACCTGTTCCTGGAGTTGACGGCAATGCTTTGGCAGATTTTTTTAAAGAAATGCAAAATACGCTTTTTGGTCTTTTTGATATGTTTTCCGGTGGCGGTCTTCGTAATTTGTCCATTTTTGCATTGGGAATTATGCCTTATATTTCCGCCTCGATTATTATTCAGTTGTTGACGGTTGTCAGTCCAACTTTGTCTCGTTTGAAAAAAGAAGAAGGCGAGGCAGGACGAAAGAAAATAACACAATATACCCGTTATGGAACAGTGTTGATTACATTGTTTCAAGGGTTAGGAATTGCAATTGCACTTGAAAATATGACCAGTCCGACCGGTGTTCCTGTTGTTTTTGAGGCAGGTATGTCTTTTCGTATTATTACGATAATTACTTTGACAGCAGGTACTATTTTTTTGATGTGGCTAGGTGAACAGATTACCGGAAAAGGTCTTGGTAACGGAATTTCATTGATTATTTTTTCCGGTATTGTTTCCGGTTTACCGTCAGGAATTGGTAATTCTTTTCGTTTGATAAGTTCCGGTGAGATGTCACTTTTTGTAATGCTGTTTGTTTTTGCGATTATGATTGGTGTGTTGTTGGGCATTATTGTTATGGAAAGAGGTCAACGGAGAATACCGATTCATTATGCAAAACGTATGATGGGCAGGAAAATGTATGGTGGACAAAGTAGTCATTTGCCGCTTCGGATAAATGTTGCCGGCGTTATTCCGCCGATTTTTGCTTCCTCTATTTTGATGTTTCCGGCTACGGTAGAAAATTTTTCTAAAGTTGAATGGTTATCATGGCTGAAGTCGTTTACACAATATTTTCGTCCGGATTCGATAGTGTATAATATTTTATTTGTCGTATTTATTATCTTTTTTTGTTATTTTTATACGGCGATTATTTTTGACCCTAAAGATATTGCGGAAAATTTGAAAAAACAGGGCGGTTTTATTCCTGGTATTCGTCCTGGCGGTAAAACCTGTGAGTACATTGATAAGGTGTTAACTCGTCTAACATTTTGGGGTTCACTTTATGTTTCTGCAGTCTGTGTCGTACCGATGTTTTTAATAAAACAGTTTAATGTTCCTTTTTATTATGGCGGTACGGCTTTATTGATTGTAGTCGGTGTCGCCATGGATACGATGAATCAATTGCAATCACATTTGATTTCTAGTCAATATGACGGACTATTGACGAAGGCGAAGATTAAAGGTCGTATGAGTTGAAAAAAGTTCGTGGTATTTTTATTAAAAACCAAAATGAAATTGCTCTTTTGCGAGAGGCTAATCGTATCGTTTCTTTGGTTTTAGATGAAATTGGGGCGAATGTTGCACCCGGAATTACTACGCTGGAGCTTGAAAAGCAGGCTATTGGTTTGTGTGAAAAATATAATGTTATTCCGGCATTTAAAGGGTACAATGGTTTTCCTTTTGCTCTTTGTTGTTCGGTTAATGAAGAGGTGGTTCACGGTTTTCCTTCAGAAAGAGTTTTGCAGGAGGGAGATGTCGTGAGTGTTGATTTTGGTGTACAATATAAAGGTTTTTTTGGTGATTCCGCCCGGACATTTCCGGTAGGGGAGATTGATGAAAAAGTTGTTCAGCTTTTGTCGGTTACTGAAAAATCTTTGTATAAAGGAATTGCTCAGGCTGTTGCCGGAAATGAACTCTATGATATTTCCGAAGCAATAGAAACTTATGTTTCCGAATTTGGTTTTGGTGTTGTGGAGCGTTTTGTCGGGCATGGAATCGGCAGAAAACTGCACGAAAAACCGGAAGTACCGAATTTCGTTCCTCAAGGCGGGAGTAAAATTCCGTTGTGTTCGGGAATGGCTTTGGCTATTGAGCCGATGATTACATTGGGAAGCCCTGATGTTTGTGTGCTTGATGATGGCTGGACAGCTGTAACAAAAGATGGCAGTATTGCCGCTCATTTTGAGCATACGATTGTTATTACCGGTGATGGACCGGAAATACTGAGCATATCGAAGAGATAATTTTATTTTGGGAGTCGAAATGAAAGTAAGACCGTCTGTGAAAAAAATGTGTCCAAAATGTAAGTTGATTAGACGCAAAGGAGTTTTGCGTGTAATTTGTGAAAATCCTCGGCATAAACAAAGACAAGGCTAGGAGTGTAATGTGGCAAGAATTTTGGGTGTAGATTTACCAAAGAATAAGCGGCTTGATATTGCACTTACCAGTATTTATGGTATTGGTAAGGTAACATCTCTGCGGATTTTGGAAAACTGTGGTATTGATTGGACTCGAAAAAGCGATGATTTGTCGGCTGACGATATTAACCTTATCAGAAATGAAATTGAGGCAAATTATCGTGTTGAAGGTGATTTACGTCGTGATGTGCTGGCGGATATCAAGCGATTGATGGATATCGGTTGTTATCGCGGTTTGCGGCATCGGAAAGGTTTGCCGGCTCGCGGTCAGCGGACTTCAACAAATGCTCGGACAAGAAAAGGTCCGCGGCGTGCTGCAGTTGGTAAGAAAAAGAAATAATTCAGTTGGGGATTGAGGAGAAATCTATGGTAAAGACGAAAGTCAGTAGAAAAAAAGAGAAAAAGAATATTCCGTCTGGAATTGTGCATATCAATGCATCTTTTAACAATACAACCGTTACTTTTACTGATCCGACCGGTAATGTTGTCAGCTGGGCAACTTCTGGTATGGCAGGGTTTAAAGGGTCGAGAAAAAGCACTCCGTTCGCAGCTCAAAAGGCTTCTGAGATTGCCGCTAAAAAAGCTCAAGAACAGGGAATGAAAACGGTTGGAATTTTTGTGAAAGGCCCGGGGGCTGGGCGTGAATCCGCTATGCGTGGAATTAACGCTACCGGTTTGAAAGTCGCTTTTATTCGTGATATTACACCGATTCCTCATAATGGCTGTCGCCCTCCGAAACGGCGTCGAGTTTAGCTTTTTGTTAGCTTGGCAGCGATAGGAAGGGGGAGAGGATATTTTCTAACCGATTTTGCGAGAGCAGGAAGGTAGGAAATTTTTTGATAAATTTGATTTACAGCTAAAATATGAGGCAGGTGCAGACAATGAGTGAAAACAGTATAGACAAGTCTATTAACATCAAGAACTGGTCTGTCTTGGTAATGCCTAAACAGTTGGTTCGTGATCCTAAATCAACGGATACTTATGGTAGATTCAGTTGTGAACCGTTGGAAAGAGGATTTGGCACGACAATCGGTAATGCTTTGCGTCGTGTTTTGTTGTCTTCTTTGCAAGGAGCGGCAATTGTTTCTGTTCAGATTGTAGGTATTCAGCATGAATTCAGTACTATTTCGGGTGTTGTGGAAGATGTTACTGATATTATTTTGAATTTAAAGCAGGTTCGTTTTGCAGTTGCATCTGACGAGCCGCAGCGACTTGAACTGGTTGCGACAAAAGCAGGTGAAGTTTTTGCCGGTGATATTAAAGAAAATCAAAATGTTAAGGTGCTTAACAAAAATTTGTTGATTGCGACTTTGACGGATAATGTTGAATTTCGTTTGGAATTGGAAGTTCGGGTCGGAAAAGGTTATGTTCCGGCGGATATGCATGAGGGTCTTGATTCCGTTATCGGGCTTATTCCGTTAGATGCCAGTTTTTCACCGGTAAAAAAAGTTGCGTATCGGATAGAGCCGGCTCGTGTTGGTCAGATGACAAACTATGACAAATTAGTTTTGGAAGTGTATACGGATGGTTCAGTTACTCCTGAAGATGCAATTGCATACAGTGCAAAAATTTTAAAAGAGCAGCTGAGTGTTTTTATCAATTTTGATGAAGACAGTGCTGATATTGAAAAGCAACAGCAAGAAAGTTCTAAAGATGTCAATCCTCTTTTATTTAAGAGTATTGATGATTTGGAATTACCGGTACGGGCGGCAAATTGTTTGAAAGGTGAAGGTATTGCTTGGGTTGGTGAGCTTGTTCAATATCAGGAAAGCGAAATTATGAAAATGAAAAATTTTGGCAGAAAATCGCTTGAAGATATTCGTGAAGTGCTTGGTAATCTTGGGCTTGATTTTGGTATGAAAATCGACAACTTTGACGCTTTGCGTCAAGAATGGATAAAGAAGAAGGACGAAGACGATGAGGCATAGAGTAAGAGGAAAAAAGCTGAATAGAACGGCGGCTCATAGAAAGGCTATGTTGCGGAACATGGCAAAATCTTTTTTGACATATGGACGTATTCGGACAACGGAAATAAAGGCAAAAGAACTTCGCAAGGTTGTAGAAAAACTTGTAACTTTTGGACTTGAAAATACCGTTGCCGCTCGGCGTGAAGCATATCGTGTTTTAGAGAATCATGGACTTGTTAAAAAGTTATTTGATGAAATTGCTCCTCGTTTTAAAAAAGGACAAGGCGGTTTTACCAGAGTGGTTAAATTTGGTTTGCCTCGCAAAGGTGATGCGGCTCCTATGGCATTGGTTGAATTCGTTGATTTTGGAGCAGTTTCCGAAGCAATAAAAGATGAAAAGAAGGGAAAAGAAACAGCTGTAAAAGCCGAAGATGTAGTTGAAGAAACAAAATCTGAAGCTGAAAATAAAGCTGAATAGACCGGTCCTGTTTTTTTAGTTAAAAAACCTTGCTCTTTATAATTTAGGAGCAAGGTTTTTTTGTTGGATTTTTTTAATTTATTTTGATTGGTACCTTTATATTTTTTATTAAATTTGATCTTGTTTAGATTATAATTTTTCGTAAAGTTTAAAATGTGAAGATTAATATTTTATTTTTTCAAAATGAGTTGTTTCATAATTGGAATTCAGCGTTAAAAGTATTTTAGCGAAAAAATCCCTTTGATTTTGATATTGCACATTTTTTTTTTGCGTGCCATATTGCTTATTTTCAATGAGAAAATACCCTCGTTGTAAGGGATTAAAGAAATTTGTATAGAAATTTTTGAAGATGGAGGAAATAGTGGAAACTGTTTTTATTGGTCTTGCCGGTTGCGGTACGGTTGGTGGCGGTTTGGCAAAAATTATTCAGGATAATGGCGACTGGATTGCTCAGCGTATCGGACGAAAATTACAAATAAAAACTGTTTTGGTGCGTGATTTAAAAAAGAAACGGGCGGTACAATTCGGTGCGGAAACGGAATTTACGACCGATTCACAGGCAATTTTAAATGATCCGAAAATTCATATTGTCGTGGAGCTGATGGGCGGAATTGACGCTGCTTTTGATTTTGTGTCGCAGGCAATTGCTAAAGGAAAATCTGTTGTTACGGCGAATAAGGCATTGTTGGCGGAAAAGGGCAATATCCTTTTTGAAATGGCGGAAAAAAAAGGTGTAGGTTTGTATTATGAAGCCAGCGTGTGCGGTGGAATTCCTATTGTCCAAACTCTCAAAGAAAGTCTTGCCGGTGATAAAATTCTCAGTTTGACCGGTATTTTGAACGGCACTGCCAATTATATTTTGTCAGAAATGTCACAAAGAGGAATTGATTTTTCTGTTGCCCTGAAAGAAGCTCAGGAAAAGGGTTTTGCCGAAGCCGACCCGACTCTTGATATTGAAGGTATGGACGCCGCTCACAAATTGGTTGTTCTTATTCGTTTGGCTTACGGCAAGCATTATCCGTTGCAGCGATTGCGAGTGCAAGGTATTTCGCAGGTTAAGGCGACGGATATCGCTTTTGCCAAAGATTTCGGCTATCAAATTAAACTGCTTGGACAGGTTAAAATTTGCAATTCGTCTTTGCAGGCAGGTGTTTTTCCGACGCTTGTTCCTTTTGAGCATATTTTGGCAAAAGTTATGGGACCGTTTAATGCCGTTTGGTTGGAAGGTCAGGCGGTCGGTCAGATTATGCTTTATGGTCAAGGAGCAGGAGCGTTGCCGACAGGAAATGCGGTTTTGGCAGATGTTATGGCTTTGGCGAAAAAAGAAGTTCGACCCAATAATACCGGATTTGTTCTTCCTGTTTTGCCGGAGGCGGATTTTTCCGTTTGCAGCGGGTCGGAATGTGCACATTATTTTCGTTTTACTGTTAAAGATAAGCCCGGTGTGTTGTCGATGTTGTCGGGGATTTTGGGAGAAGAACGGATCAGTATTGCTCGTGTAGTGCAAAAAGTTGCCGGTGTGGACGGCGTGCCGATAGTCTTTTTGACTCATACCGCTTCGGAAGAGGCTGCGGAACGGGCGCTTAAAAAGTTGGATTCTTTTGATTTTATTTCAGCTCCAACGGTGCATTATCGTATTTTATAGGTAAATTATGAAATATATTTTTTTGATTGCAGATGGTATGGGCGATTGGGCAAATGCGGCTTTTGGTGGTAAAACCGCACTCGAAGCCGCTTATACTCCGGGAATGGACAAAATTGCTCAATTGGGGATTATGGGAACTTGCCGTACTGTTCCTAAAGATATGCCGCCGGGTTCTGATGTGGCAAATATGGCGTTGCTTGGATTTGATCCGATAAAATATCACACGGGTCGCGGTCCGATTGAGGCGGCTGCACAAGGTTTAAAACTCTCTCCTGATGATTTGGTTTGGCGGTGCAATCTGGTTTCGCTTTCAGAATTTGCCGTAGACGGAATTATGCAGGATTATTCCGCCGGACATATTGCAAATTCGGACGGGGCTGTACTTATGAATATGTTGCAGGCGAATCTTGGCGATGAGACGGTGAGTTTTTATCCCGGTGTGCAATATCGTAATTTATTGGTGCAAAAAGGCGGAGCATCGGGCGGCTGTGCCAAACTCAGCATTCGTCCGCCGCACGATATTTTGGGGCAGAAAATCGAAATTGATTTGGCGGAAATGAAAAAAGAACCTGATTTTTTAAATTTAATGCGAAATGCCGCCTGCTTGCTTGCTGCTTCTGAAAATACGACGGCTGCAAATGCTGTTTGGCCGTGGGGACAGGGACGACCGCTTTTATTACCTGATTTTTTGCAAACTTTTGGTTTGCACGGGGCGGTTGTTTCAGCTGTGGATTTGGTTCGGGGGCTTGGTCGGTCATCCGGAATGGAAGTGCTTGAAGTTGATGGAGTTACGGGACTGATTGATACGAATTATGCAGGAAAAGTTCAGGCTGCCCTTGATTTTTTGCAACACGGTGATTTTGTTTATTTACATGTTGAAGCCCCTGATGAATGCGGGCATATGGGAGATCCGGTATTGAAAAAAAGAGCGATTGAGCTTTTTGATGAACGGATTGTTGTTCCTATTTTTCAGGCATTTGGTGAGCAGGCGATAATTGTTGTTACCTGCGATCATTTTACGCCTTTACAAGTACGTACACATACTTCCGATCCCGTGCCGTTTACGCTTTGTGGGCAGGGAATTGAGCCTGATTCGGCTCAGGTTTTTTCTGAACAAAATGCTCGCCAGTCGGGACTTGTATTGTCCGATGGCTATGAGCTGCTGCCTTTTGTTTTAAAGAGTGCTAAAAGTTAGACGATAATCTTTTAAAAGTAATAAAAAGGTTGGGAATGGATAATTTGTTTTGGATTTCGCACCGGGTAACTTATCAGGAAACGGATCGTATGGGGGTTGTGTATTATGCCAATTATCTGCACTGGTTTGAAATGGGGCGAACGGAATTTATCCGTTCCAAAGGATTTGCCTACTATGATTTGGAACGGCAGGGATTTTTTTTGCCTGTTCGAGATGTGAGCTGCCGTTATTTTCAGTCCGCTCGCTATGATGATATTGTGTGGATTGGAAGTCAGGTTTCCGCTATGAGTCCGGCAAGTTTAAGTTTTTATTATGAGATTAAAAATGAGGAAAAATCTTGTTTGTTGGCGAGTGGAACAACTAAGTTGGTGATGGTTAATTGCGACGGTCGTCCCGTTGTATTTCCAAAAGAGATGAAAGAAATACTGAGTAAGTTCGTTGTATAAAAATTGTTTGTCGGGCTTGACCCGTTTATTTTTATTCTTATCTTTTTAGATAATTGTTTTAATTTTAATGAAAGGAGAAAATTATGATTTCAAAAAAAATGGAAACCGCATTGAATGAACAGGTGAATGCCGAGCTGTATTCGTCTTATTTGTACTTGTCGATGGAGTCCTACCTTAAAGATACCGGTTTGGACGGATTTGCAAATTGGATGAGGGTTCAGGCACAGGAAGAAATGGCACATGCTATGAAACTTTATGATTATATCGCTTCACGCGGCGGTCGTGCCAATTTGTTGGCGATTGATGCTCCGCCAAAAGATTGGGATTCAATTTTGGCTGTTTTTGAAAAGTCACTCAAGCATGAGCAGTATGTAACATCTCGTATCAATGATTTGATGAATTTGGCGATTGAAGAAAAAGATCATGCTACACAAATTTTTTTGCAGTGGTTTGTTGCCGAGCAGGTGGAAGAAGAAGAAAATGTCGAAGGACTGATTAGTAAGTTGCGTTTTGCCGGAGAAAAATCTCCTGCTTTACTGACTATAGACAGAGAACTTGCTCGGCGAGTTTTTACACCGATTTCAGCCGATAATTAGTCGAAATTTGTAAGGGATAAAGGTTGTACGAAATGAAACAAGCCGAGCAAGTTGACAAAAAAAAAGCCGGAAAAAAGGCGGATTTATCGACAGGTGAATTGCACGCTTTGATTCTTGCCGGCGGTTCGGGAACTCGTCTATGGCCTTTATCCCGTTCTCTTTTTCCAAAACAATTGCTGGCGTTTACCGGTGAAAAATCTTTGTTACAGCAAACGGTGGCTCGAATCTTGGAGCTGGTGCCGTCGCAGCGTATTTGGGTTGTAACCAATCACGAACACGCTTTTGAAGTTCGCTCTCAGCTTATGGAGCTTGATGAAAATTTTGCCAAGCAGGTCGTGAGCGAACCGAGTGGTCGTAATACACTTCCGGCTATTTTGCTGGGAATGGACAGAATTTGTCAGGCTGATAAAAATGCCGTGGTTGCTGTGTTTCCGGCAGACCACGAAATTGGACAGGAAAAACGCTGGCGACAGGATATTGGTATTGGCGTTGAGCTTGCACGGCAGCAATATTGTGTAACTTTCGGCATTCCGCCTGACAAGCCCGAAACAGGTTACGGCTATATTTTGGCAGGCGACGAAATCAACGAAGATGCTTGCTTGGTCAAAGGTTTTATAGAAAAGCCAAATTTTGAAAGAGCAACAGAATATGTCAAAAGCGGCAAGTATTTTTGGAACAGCGGTATGTTCATTTTTCTTGCCGATGTTTTTTTGCAGGCGGTGAAGCGGTTTCAGCCTGAAATTTTTACTTGGTGGGAAAAACGGGATACCCGGTCGCTTATCGATGACTACCAATTTTTGCCGAATTTGTCGGTTGACTACGGCATTATGGAGAGACTTGAAACAATTGCTATGGTTCGCGGTGGTTTTGAGTGGGACGATTTGGGAAATTGGGAAGCGTTGTTTCGCAAAAGCAGCAAAGATGGTTCGGGCTGTGTTTGTCGAGGTGATGTGCTGAATTTGGATTCAAAGGAAAGTTTTTTATTTTCCGACGGTGGCAAGTTGGTTTGTATTGGGCTTAAAGATATTATTGCGGTGCAAACAAAAGATGCGACACTGCTTTGTCATGTTGATCAGGTGCAAAAAGTTAAAACAGCCGTTGATATTCTCAAACAACAGGGCAGTCGACTTGTTGAAACGCATGTGCAGGTTAAACGCCCGTGGGGTTCATATCGGGTGCTTGAAGAGGGAAAAGGATATAAAATTAAGCGAATTGTCGTTTCTCCCGGTGCAAAACTCAGTTCGCAAATGCACCATCATCGCAGTGAACATTGGACAGTTATTAAAGGAACGGCTCTTGTGGAAATTGACGGAAAAAAGCAGCTTTTGGTTGAAAATCAATCGGTTGATATTCCCAAAACTTCGCAACACCGCCTGTCAAATCCCGGTAAAGTTTCTGCTGAAATTATTGAAATCCAAAGCGGAGTGTATCTTGAAGAAGACGATATTGTTCGTTTTGATGATGTTTACGGTCGTTGAAGCTACGGATAGTGAGTTTTTTCGTTTTAAAAATTTCTAAATAAAATAAGGACGATTGTAGTCGTCCTTATTTGTTAAGTTGTTATTTCGTATTTTTATAATTTGCAGTCAAAAATTTATTTTATTTAAATTCGTCAGGAATTTTGTCTCCTAAAGTGTAATTTTCTAAAATTCCATTTTTATAATAGACTGTTACATAGTATGTGTCTCCTGTAAGAAGTTCAATAGGAATTCCCGCTAATTCCCAAAGTCCTCCGGTTACAAGATCCAATGCAAGGTGTCCAACGGCTCTGCCTGGACTTGGTTCGTTGCCTGTTTCGATTTTGTAAATTTCTATTTCTTTTTCATCTTTTTTTACTGTTTTTTTAGGTTTATGTCCTATTTTTGCCTGTACTGCTCCTTTGCTGTCTCCTTTTTGTAAGATAGATATATCGGTATCTTTTTCACCTACAACCGCAGTTGTTGCAGCACATCCTTGCAGAGTAAGAAAACTTATTAAAAGAAAAATTAGTACAAGATTTTTGCTTGTAATAAAGTAATTGATAAATTGGGATTTGTTTGTTTTAAATCCATTTTGAAGATTTTTACGGTACATTTTTTTCTCCTTTAAATTTGTTGTTTTTTTGTTAAAATATTGATTTTGATTTTTGAAAAATATCAAAAAAACAAAATGAAAATTTATAGTATTTTTTTTTTTTTCTCTGTCAACAATATTAAAAAAAATAAAAATAAATTTGTTTTTTTGTTGAATATACTTAAATAATAAGGACAGTTATAGCTTTTTTATTGTTTTTTATGGATATTGAGTTGTGTTGTTTTTGTAAAAATGTACTATGGAAAAAAGGATTAGTGTTTGTGAACTTTTTCGTTTGTGCTTGACATATTTTTCAACTCGTATTTACTAAAAAACAAATTGCCTGTAAGGAGCGTTTTTTGTTATATCAAAACGCCTGACCTGTTTTGTATGGAGGATATCGTGGCGAAGAATGTTTTTTGTATACTGGTGTTTGCGAGCGGTTTTGTCGTTTCGCTTTTTATCGGTTGGTGGGGATTTCCAAAACTTTTGTATAGCCAAAAAGCTCAGCCGATTGCCTTTAGCCACGCAGTTCATGTAAATGATGCGGGAATGACCTGCGATCAATGTCATTTTTTTCGGGAAGACGGTTCTTTTTCCGGTTTACCGACTACTGAATCCTGTGCGGAATGCCATACGGAAGTGCTGGGCGAAAGTCCGGAAGAACAAAAATTTGTCGAACAATATATTGATAAAGACAAGAATAAACCCGTGCCGTGGTATGTTTATCAGAAACAACCTGACAATGTGTATTTTTCACATATTGCTCACGCTGATTTTGAATGTACGGAATGTCATTTGGATGTAGCTTCAACGGATACGCCGCCGCTATATCAGGAAAATAAACTGACCGGATACAGCCGGAATACAATGAAAATGTGGCAATGTGAGCGGTGTCATGCAAGTTATGGTGTAAGTAACGCCTGTTTTGTTTGTCATAAATAAGAAGCGGAGAGGAATGATGGGACTTGGAAGAAGAGGATTTATTTCATTTCTGGCTGGTAGTACGGCAGGTATGTTATGTACGCCTGTTATTTGGAAAACAATTGATGATATTTCTATCTGGTCGCAAAATTGGTCGTGGATTCCTCGTTTGAAATACGGTGCAAAGAGTGAAGTTGCTTCGTTGTGTAAGCTCGGCGGCGGTGTGTACGGTATTTCCGTTACCACTGTTGGCGGTAATCCGGTTTCTGCACGGGGTAGTAAAGAACATATTTTGAGTCAAGGCGGTATTGAACCGCTCGGGGCGGCTTCGGTTCAGATGTTGTACAGTCCCGCTAGAGTACGAAATCCGCTTAAGCGAGTAAACGGTAAACTTGAAGCTGTTTCTTGGGATGAGGCGGAAAAAATTTTGATTGAAAAGTTACAGTTAGCTGATGATTATATTACACTTATTAGCGGAGATGAAACAGGTAGTGCAACAGAAGTTCTTGCCGCTTTTGTCGGCAGTTTCGGGTCGAAAAATATCTTTTTTATGCCCGGAGAATGGCAGGCAGCAAATGTTATTTGGAATGAATCGCTTGGCGGTAAAGGGCAGCTGGGTTACGATTTGGAAAATTCAGATTGTGTGGTGTCTTTTGGAGCGGATTTGTTTTCTTCATGGGGAACAACGCTGCGTAATACACGATTACTTGTCGGAAAGGATAAAAAAGTAACATTTGCTTATGTCGGACCTGTGCAAAATAATACTGCTTCTTTAAGTGATTTGTGGATTCCGTGTTTACCTAGAGGACTTGGCAAACTTGCTCTTGGTGTTTGTTGGTATTTATTTCAAGATAATTTTCAGTTCGTTTCGCAAGCGGACGGTTTTAAGAAATTTAGAGATTTTGTTCTAGCTCAATTTCATCCTGAACAGGTAGCGAAAGATACCGGAACAAGCGTTGATTTGATTGCTCGTTTGGCAAAAATGCTTGTAACGGCAAAATATCCTCTCGTTATTCCCGGCAGCGGTTCAGGAATGGGGCTGTCGGCTTTTGATTTTATCGCGATTATGTCTTTAAATATTTTGCTTGGCAGAATAAATACTAAAGGCGGAATACAATGCTTGCCTGAAATAGGAAATATTTTTAAAAAAATTCCGTCTCGGGCCGATATTCGGAAAAAATCATTATTTTCTTTTTTGAATGATAAAAAAAGAAAAGAGGGTGTCGGTCAAGGTGTTGTGTTCGTGTATGAGGCTAATCCGGTATATGCCTTACCGCAGTCAAATTGGGCGGTTGAAAAATTGTTGGATAATAATTTTTTGGTTAGTTTCAGTACTTTTTTAGATGAGACCGCAGCTTTGGCAGATCTTGTTCTGCCCAATTCTTATTTTTTGGAACGTCTTGACGATGCTTATACTCCGTACGGTTCTGGAAAGGCAAATTATTCAGTCGCCAAGCCTGTTATAAAACCTCTTTTCGATACTCGTTCAACTCCTGATTTTGTTTTAAATCTTGCTAAAAAAATGCATATCGATCTGGGATATTCTGATTATGCTGAAGTATTGCAAGCCAGAAGTGTTGGTATCGGAGCTGTATGGAATAAGCTTATTTCCGGACAGGCTTGGGAAAATTCTCAAATTGTTGCAAATGGTAATTTGAAATTGTGGCAGGATTGTTTTCAAAATTTTAAAGCTCCTACTCCGTTGGAACCTAAAGAATTGTTGCTTACTGTTTCTTGGCTGCCGCTTTTAGGAAATTTTCAAACTGCTTTTACGCCTTATGCTTTGCCGGGAATTTCTGCAACCGATTTGCAGGGGAATGATTCATTTGTATATATTAACGGTCTTACTGCAGAGGAGTTCGATTTACAGGAAGGACAATATGTATTGATGAGTGGATATTCGGAAAAAGAATCACCTTGTAAAATGCGGGTGCATATCAGTGAAGAAGTTATGCCCGGAGTTGTTTGGGCTTTACTCGGATTTGGGCATACTGCGTGGGATACGTTTGCGAAGAAGAAAGGAGAAAATGTTTTTCGTTTGTACGGTCATGAACATGAAGCATGCTTAAATTTTGATACACTTTGGTCTACCGGTGTTCATCTGGAAAAGATGATGTAAAAAAAGGAAAGATTATGCACAAAAAAGATTTGAAAATAAAATGGGGAATGGTTATCGACATTGATAAATGTACCGGCTGCGGAGCATGTACCGTTAGTTGCCAGATTGAAAATAATGTTGCTCCCGTACAAGATGCTTCGGATAAATTGCGTGCTTTGAGCTGGATGGTGGTTTATAAACTTGAAAACGGTAAAAAATTTCCTGAGCATGAAATTGCATATTTACCGCGACCGTGTATGCAGTGCGGTAATCCGTCCTGTTCTACAGTTTGTCCTGTTGTAGCGACAACAAAAGATGAAGAGGGCGGAATTGTCAGTCAGGTTTATCCCCGTTGTATTGGTTGTAGATATTGTATGGCTGCATGTCCTTATCACGCACGATATTTTAATTGGCTTGATCCTGTTTGGCCGGAAGGAATGGATAAAACTCTTACTCCAAATACATCGGTTCGTCCTCGCGGTGTTGTTGAAAAATGTACGTTTTGTCATCATCGCTGGAATGAAGCTAAAGAAAAGGCACGTGTAGCGGGAAATGATCCTGCTGATTTGCTTGAAGATGCATATATTCCGGCTTGTGCGGAAATCTGCCCGTCAGGAGCGATAATCTTTGGAGATTTACTTAATCCTGAACATAAGGTTTATCAGTTGAGTCGGAGTCGGTATTCATTTCGGTTGCTGGAAAGATTGGGAACGGATCCGCAAGTTTATTATTATTCACGGCGTGAATGGGTACATCGGCAGGGTGATAATTATCTGCAAAGAGAGAAGACCAGAGGGGTGGAATAATGATAAAAGAACAAGATTTTTGGCCGGAAGGTACGCAGCGTTGTTCGTTTAAAAAGTTTTTGTTGTGGCTTGGGAGTATCAGTATTTTCCTGCTTTGGGGATTGTACGGTGCGTTTCGCATTCTTTGGACGGGGCTTGGAGTTACCGGACTTGATAATTATTTCGGTTTCGGGCTTTGGATTACCTTTGATTTGGCGATTATCGCACTTGGTGCTGGAGCATTTTTTACTGGATTTTTGCGGTATATTTTACGCATCGACCAATTAAAAAATATTATCAATCTTGCCGTGATTATCGGATTTCTTTGTTATTCTGGTGCAATGTTGATTTTAACTCTTGATATTGGACAGCCGTTGCGTGCATGGTTCGGATATTGGCACCCGAATGTTCATTCTATGCTGACGGAAGTTATTTTTTGCATTACTTGTTATTGTATCGTTTTGATTATTGAGTATTTACCGATAATTTTAGAACAAAAACAGCTCAATAAATATTCTTTCTTGCATCATTTGGCACATAATTTACATATTTATATGCCGCTTTTTGCAGGAATCGGAACATTTCTTTCATGCTTTCATCAAGGTTCTTTGGGAGGGATGTACGGTGTTCTTTTTGGTCGTCCTTTTGTTTTTCGTGAGGGATTTTTTATTTGGCCGTGGACATTTTTTCTTTTTGTTGCCTCCGCTATTGCAACCGGTCCGGGATTTACAATGCTTGTTGCTAAATTTATGGAAATTATTACAGGAAAGCAGCTCGTTGATTACGATACAAAAATGCTTTTGGGAAAAATTTGCGGTATTTTGCTTTCTTTTTATCTCTTTTTTAAGATTTTGGATACCTGGGTATGGGCAAAAACTGTGTTGCCGGAAATGGGACTTACTTTTGACCAGATGTTTCATTCCGATTTCGGTTACGGCAAAGGACTTCTGTTTTTTGAACTCGGACTGTGCGGTATTGTTCCGGCGGTGATGTTTTTGGTCGAGAAGTGGAGAAAAATACCGTGGGTATTATATACGGCTGCTTTTTTGGGTTGTATAGGTGTTGTTGTGAATCGTTTTGTTTTTACGGTACAGGCACTGGCTATGCCTGTTTTGCCGTTTGATTCGTGGGAAAAATATACGCCGAATTGGGCGGAATGGTCGACAACATTTATGATTGTTGCTTATGGATTTTTGATTTTGAGCTTGTCATATCGTTATCTGCCTCTTTTTCCGCAGGAGGAAAAAAAGTAAGATCTTTTTAAGAAAAAATCACTTGCTTTTGTATGTTGATATGATTAGTTTCGGCTTCGTTGTATTTTTATAACGAAGCCGATGCTTTGTTTATTGGTTTATAAATTTTTGTACAAATGGAGGAAAAAAATATGGCTAATGATATTGTACAGGCACCGCAAAATAGTTGGCGGAATCTTTGGACAACAGAAGACTATCTGGCTATTTGGCTCGGTTTTGCCGTTATTTTGTTTTTTCTGTTCGGGTATTTAAATTATACGCCCAAAGCGGAATATATTCAAAAAATTGCAGCGGCAAATGAAATGCAGGCTCAGGAAATGGAGCGTTGCCCTGCTTTTAAAACGATTGCTTGGTATAAGGCAAGCGATGATAAAAATAAACTTAAGGCAAAGTCATCGGCTTTTGGCAAGATGATCGGTTATTGGACAAATAAGCCGGGTAATTGGAAAACAAATCCTGTTGAAGCATTTTATATGTCTCAAGAAAAAGCTGATGCTTTGAATGTAAAAGCGATGCCGGCTTATAAACAAGCCAAAGCGGATACAGAAGCAGCTTTAGCCGCGGCTCAAGAAGCTCAAGAAATAGCCGCTGTTGCTCTTTTTAAAAATGAAGAGCTGAATAATCATGCAAAATTACTTATTAGTAAGTGGCGTGATGCTCATGCAAAAGAAAGTAAAGCAAAGACAAAAATTAGCAATAAACCATTTAATCGTATTCCTAATTTAATTGTGTTGTGTATCTTTTTGGCATTATTTTTCGGTTTTGGAATTCGTTTGATGGGAAGAGATACGATTTCATTTTTTCAGGGATTTGGCGGTGTTTTTCTTGTTACTTTGCTTGCTTATGTTCTTGGAGGACAGGCAATTTCTAAGCAGTACGGTATCGGGGCGGAAGCTTGGGGTGTTGTTTTGGGTATGATTATTGCCAATACCATTGGTACTCCGAAAAAAGTGTTGGCAGCCAGTCAGGTGGAATTTTTTATTAAAACCGGACTTGTGCTTTTAGGGGCGGAAGTTCTTTTTAGTAAAATTGTTGCTATCGGTGTTCCCGGAATTTTTGTAGCTTGGGTTGTAACACCGATTGTTTTGATTACAACTTTTATTTTCGGGCAAAAAGTGCTTAAAATTGAATCAAAAACTTTAAATATTGTTGTTTCTGCGGATATGTCCGTTTGCGGTACTTCGGCGGCGATTGCAACTGCGGCTGCTTGTCGGGCAAAAAAAGAAGAATTGACACTTTCTATCGGGCTTTCTCTTGTTTTTACTGCCATTATGATGATCGTTATGCCGGCATTTATTAAAGCGGTTGGAATGCCGGAAATTCTCGGCGGAGCATGGATGGGCGGTACCATTGACGCTACCGGTGCTGTTGCTGCTGCCGGTGCGTTTTTGGGTGAAAAAGCATTATACGTTGCCGCTACAATCAAGATGATTCAAAATGTTTTGATTGGTGTTACTGCTTTTTGTGTTGCCGTTTATTGGTGTACAACGGTTGAAAAAGATGCAGGACGAAGTGTCGGTGCTGGCGAAATTTGGATTCGTTTTCCGAAGTTTGTTCTCGGCTTTTTGGCTGCATCTATTTTCTTTTCGGTATTATATAGTTCCTTTGGTAGTGCTTTGGGCGACACAATGGTTGACCAAGGTATTGTACGCGGCGGAACTCGTTTGTTGCGTGCATGGTTCTTTGCTCTTTCTTTTGCGGCAATCGGACTTTCTACCAATTTTCGTGAACTGGCAAAATATTTTAAGGGCGGAAAGCCGGTTATTTTGTATGTTTGCGGACAGAGTCTAAACCTCGTTTTAACCTTGCTTATGGCATATATTATGTTCTATTTGGTCTTTCCTGATGTTACGGCTCGTATCTAAATAAAATGGAGGCTGCCGTTAGGCAGCCTCTTTTATATGATTATGAAAAAAGAAAGTATAATAAGTCGTTGGGTCAAACTTTTTATCTATATGGGTTTGGCTCTTTTTTTTGTGTACGGATTGCTGCCTGTACTTACCAATTCTTCTCCTTTGCTAAAAAAAATGGCTCATACACTTGAAGAAAATGAGATTGATCCTAGCCGCTATTATTATAGCGATGTCTCTCAAGTAAAAGAGGGAGAGCTTTATTTGCGTGAAGTTCTTGACCTCGAAACATTACCGAATAAATCCGTTCAAAAATCAGAAAAATAAAAAGCTAAGTCCGATTTTTAAAACGATAAATCTTATTGTCGTTATTTAAGAATTTTCAATTAGATTAGTAAGTATTTCGCCAAATTCTTGGCAGCCAACGATTTTGGCATTTTCCATTTGTTCTGCCAAATCTGCCGGAACGCTTTTGTTTTGAATGGCTGTTTCAATTGCTTTTTCTGCGAGTTCAGCGGCTTTATTCCAACCGATATGCCGTAGTAAAAGAACTCCCGATAAAATGAGGCTGCCGGGATTGACGATATTTTTTCCCGCGATATTCGGGGCAGTACCGTGAGTCGCTTCAAAAAAAGCAAGATTGTCGTTCATATTTACGCCCGGAGCCATACCCAGTCCGCCAACTTGTGCCGCCAGTGCGTCGGACAGATAGTCGCCGTTGAGATTGGTGGTTGCAAGAACGGAGTAGTTTTGAGGATGGAGCAGAGCTTCTTGAAACATTGCATCGGCAATCCTGTCTTTGATGACGATTTTATTCGACTGAGGTGATTTTTCCGTACAAGTTTGTTCTCCAAATTCATCAGCCGCAATTTCATAGCCCCAAGAACGAAATGCTCCTTCGGTAAATTTCATAATATTTCCTTTGTGGACTAATGTCAGACTTGGGCGGTTTTGAGCAATACAAAATTCAAGTGCTTTGCGAACCAGTCGCTTGCAGCCGTATTCGGTAATCGGTTTAATGCCGATTGCACAGTCATTATTGATTTTTGCTCCTAGTTTTTCTCGTAAAAATTCTGTTAATCGAACGGCTTCTGGAGTTTTGGCTTGCCATTCGATTCCGGCATACACGTCTTCAGTATTTTCTCGAAATACAACCATATTAACGGCTTGCGGATATTTGAGCGGAGAAACAATTCCTGAAAAATAGCGGATAGGACGGATACAGGCATAGAGATCGAGGCTTTGACGTATGGTAACATTCAGGCTGCGGATACCTCCTCCGACCGGTGTTTCCAGCGGTCCTTTCATTGCCAGTTTTGCATTTTGGAGTGTGGTAAGTGTAGCTTGCGGCAAATATTCACCGCATTCGGCATAAGCTTTTTTGCCTGCAAGCAGTTCCTGCCATTTTAGTTCGCCTTCCTGACTTTTTTTGACGGCGGTATCCAAAACAGGACGGGCAGCTTGCCAAATTTCTTTGCCTACTCCGTCTCCTTCGATAAAATAAACTGTTTTTTCCATTATTTTTTCTCTTTTTTGAAATTTTGAGTCTGTTTTTGCAGTTGTTCCAGTCGTTCAAGCGGATAACCTAAAATAACAGTTTTGGTTTTATTTATTTCAAGTGAATTGGGATATATATTGATATTAACCAGTAATGTGCGTTTTCCGTCGATTTGATTTATACAATAGTCAACGGTTGTGCCGTTTATCGGTTTAGTTTTCCAAACAGCGGTAAGTTCGATTCCGTTCCATTCCAGACAGTGAATTTCGCTTTGTGAAAAACTGCGGTAACGTTTAAAAAATTGTCCGGCGGTAGAGATATTTCGGGCGACAAGTAATTGTTGTGATTTGTCCGGAATATAAAGGCGGGTGGGAATAAAATAATTTTTGATATTGTCGGAATCATTGGGAGTTCCTCCGGCTAATGTTGAATCGTATTCAATCTTAGTGTTTGAGGCGGTAAAAGTTTCGGAGGTCGTTGCTAATTGTTCGTAATCGGAGTTAAAGATATTTATTTCGTCATTGCTGTTTGTTGTTAATATTTTATAATTTTCAGCTTGTGGTAAAAAAGAAAGGTTGAAAATATTACCTCCGTTTGGAAGCTTGAGCGTGGAGCCTGGAATAAGACGATTGTCGTCAAGTGTGAGTTCGACAATGCCGCTTGTTTTTAAAAATTGAACCATACCTCGTTGTTGTCCGAAAAGAACCGGACGATAAAGAGGCGGTTTTTTGATAATATTGAGAAAATATGGGATTTTTTCAATTATCGGTTTTAGTTTGCCATTTGTAAAAGTAAAAATGAAAGATGAAGCTTTTCCATTTGTTATGGCGGAAACGGCTATATGCTGTTTTCCTTTTTTATCCGGTAAAAAATTAATATTTGCACAAACATAACGGTGATTGAGTATAAATTCGTCTATTGGCAGCAGTTGATATTCCTGAAGATGATAGACGGCAATACTTTTTTCTTTGAGCAGAAAAATTTCCTGTTTGCCATCGTTGTCGGCATCACCTATAAGCATACCGCGGCTTGGAAAATTAAGCGGTTGGGTTCGCCATCTTTCATCGTTATCGGTTTTACCGTGGTATAGAAAAATGTTGTCGGTATTTGTAGGCTGTTGTGTTGCAGGCAGGGAAAAAAGCTCCGTTTTAATTTGTTTGCTTATGCCTTCCAAATTGTCGATAAGGTTGTCGATTTTGGTGTTTGCAAAAAATGGTTTTTTTTCTCCTTTCGGTCCGATTGCTTGAATGTCCAGACTGCAATTTTGTCCTATAACGGTAAGTGTGCCCCAAATTAGGTAATCCGTGCCTAGTTTTTTGCGTAATTTATCGGCTGTTGCATCGGTTATATCGGTTATTGAAGGGCTGGTATCGTTCGGAGTTTGATGTAAAATAATTTTTTGGGGTATGGTCAGTCTGGTTTTGAGCATATCCGGTACGGAATTTTCCAGATAACGCCAAGTTTGTGGACCGTGCAGTGTAAACGGTAAAATTGTGAATGTTTTTATTGTTTGGGCAGTGAGTGTTATGGGAAAAAAACAAAAAATAATAAAAATAATATAAAAACGTAAAATCATAATTTCTCCGTATGTAAAAGACAAAAAATATATAAAATGAGAACGGGCTGATGTCTAGGAAAAAAGGAATATGAAACAAAAAGGTTGTACTAGACGGGATTTTTTTTGTGGGTTCGGGCGGTTGTTGTCGTTGCAAGAGAAAATTACAGATGATGATATTTTGCAAGGGCGGGAGTTTTTTGTTGTAAAAAATTACGCTTTAGCGGCAAAGTGTTTTCAAAGTCGAGTTGAAACCGGCGGTGAAGAATGCGAAGAATTGAATATTGCCCGTGCTTTTTGGGGGATATGTTTATATCATTTGCAGCGAGCAAAAGAAGCATTGGAAGTTTTTGCAAAGATGAGTGCCGAACAGGATAGACCGTTTGTTTATTTGTATAAAGCTCTTGCTTTGGCGGCGGAAAATGAAGTGGAAGCGGCAATTGCTGAATTGGCTAAATTTACGGATTTTAACCGACCGCTTGTTATGCGGGCGGTAAATTTGCAATTAGGTTTGTTCGAGGAAGGACTTGGTATTTCGGCGGGAGATTTGCAGCGAGATATTTTGGACGCGATTGATAAAAGCGGTGATATGCTTGAATGGAAATAATAAATTGGTGGATGTTTGTAAAAAAATGATGAAAAAAATATTGTCTTAGATATTGTTTATAAACGCTGAAAACCGGTATTCTTTCCTTGTATTTTCAACTAAAACATACTATCTTTTTTTTGTGGTGCCTGCATAAATTGGGCAGGATTTTTATTTTTATACAAATAAACAGTCGATAAAATGTCGGTTAAAAATGGGAGATGAAATGGCAAATTTGGAATTAGAACAGTTACAGAATTTTTTGAAGGAAAGTTTTTCCGCTCGTTTGTTGGGGGTTGGAGAAATCGGTTCACTTGATGAACAAGGAATGAAAGATTTTGGTTACGGTAAACCGCTTTTAGTTCGTTATGAAAAAGACGGCAAAGAACAGCAGGCGGTTTTGTCGATGATGAACGGAGATCGTTATGGACACCAGTTTTATTGGGATAGAGCGGCGATTTTGATGTTTCAGCACGAAGCCGGAAAACGCATGCCCCGTCATGTAAAATCGTTGGCACTTGGTTTTATGGATACGGATGGTATCTTGCATTCGGTAGAAAAACCGCAGGAGTTTTTTTGTATTTCGGAAAAAGTTGACGGTTATGATTATTTTTTGGATTTGGACAGGATTAAAAAAGGCGATTTTCGTCCGTCCGATTTGGAGCTTGCTAAAAAATTCGCGACTTGGTTGGCTGAGGTGCATAGCCGCAAACTTAAAGACCCTGATTTGTATTGGCGAAGCGTACGCCAGCTCCTTGGAGCGAGTGAATGTATTTGGGGATTGATTGATACCTATCCGCATCCGTACGAATTTTTTTCGCCGCAGCATTTTCAGGATTTAGAAAAAAGGCTTATCGATTGGCGTTGGAAATTAAGGGGGTATGCACACCGTTTAAGTGCTACACACGGTGATTTTCATCCGTGGAATGTGTTGGTGCAGGGTGGCGGCGAGTTTGCGGTTTTGGATATTAGTCGCGGTGAATGGGGAGAACCTGCGGACGATGTGGCAACGATGAGCTGTAATTATCTGTTGTTCGGTTTGTACGACAAGCCCCTGCTTGAAGGTTCGTTTGCCGAGCTTTTTTCCACTTTTTGGGAAACCTATTTGGAAAAAACTGGTGATAAGGAAATGCTTAAGGTCGTCGCTCCGTATTTTGTTTTTCGCGGGCTGGTTATCGCCTCTCCCGAATGGTATCCGAGCCATCCCGAAGCTGTTCGTAAAGGGTTGTTTCGCTTTTTGGAAAATGTACTTGCTGACGATGAATTTGATTATAAAAATGTCAATAAATATATGAAATAACATGGTAATGATGAAAAATTGGTGTCTTTGGTTTGTCGGTCTTCCCGGTTCGGGCAAGAGTTCGCTTGCCCGAAATTTTACGGCAGAGCTTGAAAAACGAGGCGAAAATCCTGTTTTGTTGCAAATGGATTTGCGGCGAAAGGCATATTTTCCGCAGCCGAAATATACGGCTGAAGAACGGTTTGAGGCGTATCGACTTTTTGCCGGGGAGGGGGCGGATTTGGTTGCGAGAGGTAAAAATGTCGTGTTGGACGGAACCGCTCCGCAACTTATGATGCGGGAATGTGCTAGAGAGCGGATTGCTCATTTTGCCGAGATTTTTGTATCCTGTCCTGTTGACATCGCTATGGAACGGGAAGGTCGTCGCGAGCAGGGAGCTGTGATGGCGGATTTGTATGCTAAGGCTTTGCAGCGGCAAAAAACCGGAGAGCAATTTGAAGGATTGGGTGAAGTAATTGGCGTTGATGTTCCGTTTGAGGAAAATCCGAAAGCTGAATTTGTTTTGTATAATGTAGGTTTGACGCTTGAGCAGGCGACTGTACGGATTTTGGATTTTTTTGACGGGTGGCGGTGTGCGTTTTCATAATATTACATTCGGTTGCCAGATGAATGTCGGCGATGCGGATTGGTTACGATTGAGTTTGGAAGCTCGCAGTTGGCAATATGTCGAAGAGGACGAAGCCGAAGTTTTTTTGCTGAGTACTTGCAGTGTGCGGGAAAAGCCGGAGCAAAAGGTTTATAGTTTGCTCGGTCGGCTGCAAAAATTATATTGGCAAAAAAATCGCCGTATTTTTGTGGCAGTGGGCGGTTGTGTCGCTCAGCAAATCGGTGAGCAGCTTTGGCAGCAGTTTCCTTTTGTGCGACTGGTTTACGGAACGGATGGTTTGCCTTTGGTTCCCGATGCTTTGCAGCGGTTGGCTGAAGATAGTGAACTTCGTTTGAGTTTTCTTGATTTTTACAAGACATATCCCGAACGAAAAATGTCTTTGCCGACTATGCTTCCGCCTCAGGCTTTTGTAAATATTATGCAGGGTTGCGATAATTTTTGTACATATTGTATTGTGCCGTTTACTCGCGGTCGGCAAAAATCACGGCAAGCCGCTGCAGTTGTTGAAGAATGCCGTTTACTTGTCAGTCGTGGTGTTCGGGAAATTACGCTTTTGGGGCAAAATGTAAATAGTTTTGGGCTTGATAAAAATGCAGACGGTACGACATTTTCGCAGTTATTGCGGCAGGTGGCGGAAATTGACGGACTTATGCGACTTAAATTTGTTTCTTCGCACCCTAAAGATATTGCTCCTGATGTGATTTCCGCTTTCGGTGAATTATTAAATTTGTGTCCACAGCTTCATTTACCTCTGCAATCAGGTTCGGATACGGTTTTGAAAGCTATGGGGCGGAAATATACATTAGAAAAATATATGCAGATTGTTCATAATTTGCGGGAGGTTTCTCCGAATATTGCACTTAGTACGGATTTGATTGTCGGTTTTCCAAGCGAGAGTGAGGCGGATTTTGAACAAACTCTTGCGGCGGTTAAAGAAATCGGTTTTGAATCAAGTTTTTCGTTTAAATATTCCGACCGTCCTGGAACTCGTGCGGAAAAAATGACAGGCAAAATCGATGAGGTTGAAAAAAGTAGGCGGTTGACAGAATTGCAGGCGTTGCAGGCGGAATTGACCGAAAAGGCACTTGCTGCACGAGTCGGCAAAATTGACAGTGTTTTGGTTGAAGGAAAAAGTCGCAGACAGGGCGATTTGCTTGTTTTACCTAATGAAATGAACAGCAAAACATTGTGGCAGGGACGAGATTCTGGTGGCAGGATTGTTCATTTTGCGGATTTGCGTAACGATTTGACGGGAAAAATTTTGTCTGTACGCATTATCCGTGCAGGAAAACACAGTTTGCAGGCGGAAGTTGAGGGGGCTGTATGGTAGAAATGGAAGTTTTTAGGCTTGCTTTAGAAGAAAAAAGTCAGTCGCCGATTATTATTTTGAAGGATAAAAAACGACAATATACTTTGCCTCTTTGGGTTGGAGCATTGGAAGTTATGGGAATTTCCATTGTGATGAATAAAATTTCCATGCCAAGACCGATGGCACATGATTTGATTTTGGAATTGTTACAAAAATTTGACAGTACACTTTTGCGTTCGGAATTGATTGATGTGCGTGAGGGTGTATATTATGCCGAACTTGTTTTGCAAAAAGGGAAAAAAGAACTGCGTGTAGATTGTCGTCCATCCGATGCAATTGCTCTTGCTTTGAGTGCAAATGTTCCGATTATGGCAGATGAAGAAATGTTAAAAACAATTTTTTATCCGCAAAATGATTTTCAAGCTGTTTTAGATGACCCTGAAGCACAAAAATGGACGGATATTTTGGCAAATTGTTCTCTTGATGATATAAAATATAAATTTTAATTATGATAGATTTACATTCGCATACTGTTTTTAGTGATGGAGTTTTAATTCCTGCAGAACTTGCTCGTCGTGCAAAAGCGGCTGGATATTCATCTCTTGCAATCACAGACCATGCCGACAGTTCCAATTTAGAATTTATTTTGCAAAATATTCGGCAAGTAACGCAGTTTTACAGTCCGTATATGGATATCAATTTGTTTTTTGGTGTTGAACTGACACATGTTCCGCCACAACTTATTGGAGAATTGACACAAAAAGCTAGAAAATTGGGTTCGCAGCTTGTTTTGGTGCATGGTGAAACGGTTGTTGAACCGGTCGCGGTCGGAACGAATTTGGCGGCGATTGAAGCCGGAGTGGATATTTTGGCTCACCCCGGTCTAATTACGGAAGTGGAAGTGGAGCTTGCTGCTCAAAAAGGTGTTGCCTTGGAGATTACGACCAGAGGCGGACACAGTTATACGAATGGGCATGTGGCGAGGCTGGCTGCAAAATACGGTGCGAAGCTGGTTATCAATAACGATACGCATGTTCCAGGAGATCTCATTTCCAAGGAAATGAGACAAAAAATCGCATCGGGAGCCGGAATGAGCGGTGAAGCTGTCGCTTGGGCGGAACACAATTCCCGTGAAATCGTAGAACGCTTGCTGAAGCAAGGTAAAGAATAAAAAAAGGACAGGACAATGAATTTTATGTTTCAATCTGGTATTTGGAGTATGTTGAGCGGTGCGACCCCTGTTGTTAAAGGTGTGTTGTTTTTGTTGGCTGGTATGTCGTTTGTGAGCTGGCTGATAATTTTTTATAAATTTTTGACACTCGGGCGAATTAAAAGAAATATCATCGAAGATATTGCCGTTTTTCGTTTAGAATCAACGCTTGACAATGCAATGGGAGCTTTATTTCGCCGTGAGCCTTCACCGTCATTTAAGATTGCCGAGCAGGGGCGAATCGGAGTTGAGAAAATATTAAGTTCGCCTTTACATCCGAGTGTGAAATTTAGGTTGGCAAAAGGTGTTTTGAAACGGGCGTTGTGGCAGGAAGTCGGCACGCAGATAACACTGCTTGAAAAAAAGCTGTCTTTTTTGGCGATGTGTGCCAATTCCGCTCCGTTTATCGGTCTTTTCGGAACTGTTTGGGGAATTATGAATGCCTTTCATTCTATCGGTTTGCAAAAAACGGCGGCACTGGCGGCTGTCGCTCCCGGGATTTCCGAGGCTTTGGTGGCAACCGCAATCGGGCTTGCCGTGGCTATTCCGGCTTCTGTTGCCTACAACGCTTTTAGTGCAACGCTTGCCGCTATCGAAAATTATCTTAAAGTTTTTGCCACGGCGTTTTTAAATCAAGCCGAGATGGAACAAAGCTGGCTGTCCGCTTCTGCCAAATCGGACGGCAAGCAGTACGAAAACAGACAGGATGATATAAAGTGAAAAGAAGCAAGCTGATTGCAGAAATCAATGTTACACCGTTTGTCGATGTAATGCTTGTATTGTTGATTATTTTTATGGTTACAGCTCCGTTTTTGACACAGGGTGTGGAGGTTGATTTGCCGCAGACGAAGTCTGCTGAATCTTTGCCTCAAGAGCAGGAACAGCTTATTTTGACGGTTAAACGGGACGGACAGATTTTTTTGGATAAATATGTGGTGGAAATGGACGAATTGGAGCGTAAGCTGCCTAAAGTAGTTCAGGGGCGACCGCTTTTTTTGCAGGCGGATAAAACCGTGCCGTATGGAACGGTGGTACAGATTATGGCGATTGTAAAAGCCTGTGGTGTCCGGCAATTGGGCATTATTGCCGAAGGTGAAGACAGGCGTTAAATATGTTTGATATTCGTGCTGTCAGCTTTTTTTTGACACTTATTTTGCATATTTCGGTTGCATTGTTTTTTTTCGGAGCTTCTTTTGCTCCCAAGATGCGAGTGGATTTAAATAAAAAGGTGTACAGCGTGGTTTTGGTACAGGAAAATCTGCAAAAAAAAAATAGTTCCGCTTTAAAAGAAAAATCGAAAATTAAAAAGTCGCCTGTTGTTATTCCGGAACAAGAAATGCCGAAAATTAAAGAAAATGTTGTAGAAATTGCCAAACAGAAAGACAAAGAAGAATTGCAAAAAAAGATTGAAGAACAGAAAACAGTTGAAGAGGAAGTCCAAAAAGCCGAAGAAAAAAGAAAAATCGAAGAAGCACAAAAAGATGCTCAAAAACAGGCGGAACAAGCTAAACTTGAAGAGGTTTTGGGTGAAATAAGCGAAGTGCTGGAAAAAAATCAAGCGGCGACGGACGAAGAAAAACTGGCAGGCGTTTTGGCAGATTTACAAAAAAACACAGGCGAATCGTTCGAGCGGCAGGAAGGTCGGGCAATGCTTATAGAAATTTACGGTGAGCAGGTAAAAACCCGTATCCAAAAAAATTGGCGTTGGCCCGGGTTTTATAAGCAGGTTCTGACAGCACGGGTTGTTGTTACGCTTTCTTTAGACGGGAAAATTACGGCTCGTCGTTTGACTGTTTCTTCGGGAAGGGCTGATTTTGATTCTTCTGTTTTGCGGGCAATTGACGAAACGCAAGATTTGCCGCAGCCGCCTCAGGATTTGCAGACACTGGAACTTAATTTCAGTTCTGATGAGTCCGCTCAATAACAGGAAAAAAGATGAAAAACTGGTATTTTTTGTTGATATTTTTATTCTTGGCGATGCCTGCCCGGTCCCAAACTTTGAGTCTTGATATTTTAGGTGCCGGACAAAAAACAGTACATGTATATATTGCCCCCTCTCTTATTGGTGAAAAATCTTCTGCTGAACTTGTTCAGGCAGGGAAATCTTTGCAAATGAGTTTGCAACATTTTTTGGGCTATTTGTCTTTTTTTGAAATGGTTTCTTCATCGCAAATTGTGGGCGAAACAAAATTGCGGGGATTGGATATTCGGGATATTGATTTTCGGCAATTTTCACTTTCTAAAGTTGATATGCTGATTGTGAGCCGATTTTCAGTTAAAAAAGGACAAAAAAATGCTTTTTTGGAGTTGCGGGTTTTTGATGTATTAAGTGGGAGTTTTTTGTTCGGCAAGGAATATACGGTTCTTGTTCCTGAACAGGTCGAGGAAGCGGCGAGCCGTTTTTGTGCAGCGTTGATGACTTATCTTACCGGCAGCGGTTCATTTTTTGAATCCGAAATTGCTTTTGTACAAAAAAAAGGGCGGATTAAAGAAATCGCTACGGTCAGTCCGCAGGGAACCCGTTTAAAACAGAGGACTTTTTTAAACGCTTTGGCACTGAGTCCCGTTTGGTCGCCGGACGGTGAAAAAATTCTTTTTTCTTATATCGGCAATAAAGAACACCGCTTAGGAATTTGGAGTCGTAAAAATAATTCGATTAAAAGCTGGTCAATGCCGGGCAACAGTTGCATTTCTCCGACGTTTACGCCGTCGGGACAAGCTGTTGTAAGTCTTGATATTCAAGGTGTTTTGAATATTTATTTGTTGAAGGATAATTTTCAGGTGGACAGGGAGCTGGTCGCAAGTTGGGCTGTTGATATTACGCCGAGTTTTGATAAAAGTGAAAAGAAAATGACCTTTGTTTCCGGACGGTTAGGAAATCCGCATGTGTTTTTGCTGGATAGAGATTCTGGAAAAGTCAAGCGTTTAACTTTTAAAGGGAAATATAATACCGGAGCGAAAATCAGTCCTGACGGCAAAAGTGTGCTGTTTTCCCGAATGGAACAAGGCAGCCATCGGATTTTTCTTTTGAATTTAGAAAGCGGATTTGAACGACAGTTGACTTTCGGTCCGGGAAATGATGAAGAACCGTGCTGGTCGCCGGACGGATTTTTTTTGGTTTTTTCATCTAATCGAAGCGGAAAGTATCAACTTTATTTGACAAATATTCATGGTGAAACGCCACAACATATTGCCACGGGAGAAGGCGAAGCCATGGCACCGAATTGGCAAATGGTGAGTTTAGGAGGAAAAAAGAAATGAAAAAACGGATTTTGAAACAAGTGATTTTGATAATGTTGGTAGCGATTTTATTCGTAGGTTGCGGGAAAAAAGAAGTTGCACCGCCACCGCCCGTATCGCAAATCGAAAATACGGAGCAAATAGAGGCGGAACAGACATTTTTGGAAGAACAGGGACAGCTGGAAGCACAGCGTCTTCAAGATGAAGAGTTGCGGAAAAAGCAAGAGCAAGAACAAGAACAAGAACAAGAGCATTTGATTCGTCAACAGCAGGAGGAAATTGAACAAAATCGTCTTGCTCTTCTTGAAGAAGAACGTAAACAGCGGGAACAGCAACAAAAAGATGTTTCGTTGATTGAAAATCAAAGGGTATATTTCGCTTTTGATTCTTTTGAAATAAATGAAGAAGGCAGAAGAACATTGCAAAATGTAGCAAATTTAATGCACGGTATTCAAAAATTGGATTTACAGATTGAAGGTTTTTGTGATGAGCGGGGAACGGCGGAATATAATATGGCTCTTGGTGAACGCAGGGCAAGAACCGTGGCTGATTTTTTGATTGTGTTGGGAGTAAGTCCGGGACGATTGCGTGTTTTAAGTTTTGGTGAAGAAAATCCGCTTAATCCGGAACATAACGAAAAGGCGTGGGCTGAAAATCGCAGGGCTGAATTTTATTTTATAAAATAATTGTCAAAATATTTTTGTAAGAAATTATACTTTTTGTCTTTATTTTACAGGTAAGGACAAAAAGTATTTTTTATTTTGTAAGTTTTAAGAAACTTGAAGATTTGTTTGTGTTTTTAAGAAAAGAATAGGGCAGTCGGTCGGGTAATAAATAAAAATGTGTACAAACAAAGCAGTGCGTACATTCCGGCGATTGCATCATCAAGCATAACTCCCCAGCCGTCTTCCAGCCAAATTTCAGAATCACGAATTGGACGCGGTTTGTAAATATCGAAAAAGCGAAAAAAGATAAGTCCGACGAGCAGTTCGTACCAAGCAAGTTGTGTGCAGGGAAGAAAAACTAGCCATTGTCCGAGAAGTTCGTCAATAACGACTTGGTGAGGGTCTTTTTGTTGGAAAAATTTTTCTGCTTTGGTTGCACACAGACTGCCGCCAAGAAAAATAAGGGTAAGCACGGCAAGTCGCAGCGGCATCGAAAGCGGTAAAAAACAAAATGGAGCTAGAAAAACAGCCACCAGAGAACCTATTGTTCCCGGAGCTTTCGGGAAATAACCTACCGGTCCGAGAGTTGCCAGTGTTGTTTGTGCTTGAGAAGAGAATTTAAAAAATGTAGTGTGTTGTAACATGGATAAACTCTTTATGTGGTGGGCCCACCAGGGGTTGAACCTGGGACCGTCCGGTTATGAGCCGGATGCTCTCCCAACTGAGCTATAGGCCCTTGCCACGAAAGGAAATGTATAGATATTTTTATGACTTGTTGTCAATAAAAACATTCGTTTATGCAAGATTAAATTTTATATTGTTTATTATTTAATTTTGAGTTTTTAGAATTTTAAATCAAATACTAATAATTGATTATCGTTGTATACCGGGTAAAAATCCTCCTTTTAAATATCCTTCTTCACCGCTGATAAGTGTACGCAGACCGAAGTCGTTCATACTGGCGACTTTATTATAACTACTGTCAATATCGCCAACCGCATGAAAACTGATTTCCGGTCGGTCTTGCCAAACAGCTTCTTCTTCCGGGCTGAACTCCGTTTGATTGTTGAGCGGGGCTATCGGTGAGGGATGGCATGAAACTAAGAGTGTGCCGCTGTTGGTTATCTCGAATACTGCAATTTCTTCCGGTCCTCCCGTTCCTTTTTTAATATCGGGATTCAATAAATCCCAGTTGGTTTTTTTATTCAGTGAACCGTCCGGTTTAATAAAGGCTTGGATATGTGTAAAATAATCTTCTTGCTCTGACCAGTCGTCTAAAGAAATCGGTGGCCAATGAACTGTTGTAGGGTCATATCGCTTTCTTCTTTTATCAAACGGTATGCTGTTTGGCTCTTTGTTATTGTTGGTTTTATCTCCGTAAAAAACATCAATAAGATTTGTTTTGATACCTTTTATTTCATTTTCCCGTACTCTGATTAAAAGTGCGGTGTCGTCATGAACGATACGACCGTCGGTAGATTCCTGAACCCCTAAAATACATTTATCATCCGTCATATCTTTGGCTGCCAGCCAGCGTCTTTTTATTTGTCCGTTTGAGTCTTCATATTGTTCCCATAATACAAGAGCCAGGCGTTGAAAAATGTTATACGGCGAATATGGACCAAAATGTTCGTTTTTTCCAGGGTAAAAATGGTAAGAACTGATGGGATAATTGGAATTATGATTGTTATTTAGCCAGTCATTCATACTGCCCATATACAGTTCTTGGTTCGCTAATTTTAAAGGTTTTATGTCCCGTGGAATAAAGTCGTTATAGTTCGTCCATTCATATGGTCCGAATTTTTCTCTATCATAAGGTTTTAAAGTAGTTTTAGAAGTGAGGTGAGGATATTTTACAGTACCGATAGTATGCTGTATCCCCTCAGAATCTGTTAAAATAAGTTCGGCACCGTCCAGTTTGGAAAAACTGTTGGCAATTTGTTGATAATCGTCGGGGTGAATGGGTATTCTTTTTTCATCCTGTCGTTCATCGAGTACCAAATAATATTTATCTAAGAAACGGTTTTGGTAACGATATAAATGATTGGGTTGAGGTTTGCCCAAACAACGGACACCCGAAAAAATTTTCCTACCGTTTTTTTTGCCCGTCAAAGTTCCGCCTGCCGGATTTATATTATTGTTCGCTTCATATATTATAGACGGAGTGTAAAAGCTCATAAAAGATAATGCCAAGAATTCTTTTCCGTTGCCGCTAACCCGTATGCTTAAACCGGTAGCTGCATATAATAGTTTTGTAAGAGAAGAGAGTTTCGCCTGAACATCATATTCCAGCAAGTGATTGTTTTTTTTCCATGCTGCTCTTAATTTTCGCTGTGCATCAGTCAGTTCGTTTGAACCTTGTTTTCTTACCCGTAAATCCACTTGTCCTATTTTGGTATTATTTTCAGGGTTGATTTTCAGTATTGTGGCTGATGGCGATTGTACTTGCTGACCTTGAAAGTTTGTGGTTAGGTAACTTTTAAATTCGGCAATAGTGCCTTGTACGGCTTTAAAGTTTGTGATTAGGTCTTTTTGAGATTTCATAACAATATCTTGTCGTTCAAGTTCTCCTTTATCTTCCGAGCTGCTGTTACTGATCGGTATATTGTAATTAATGGTGCGAACGGCATTTAGTTCTCCGTTTCCTGTTTCTCCTTTGGAGATTAGTGTCAGATTTCGTTTGAATACCAAATAACCTTTAGCCGGTTTTGTCGTTATATTCTCTATAAAATTTGTTCCAACAGGTTTACCGTTTATTGTAGTAATATCTGACAAGATAATATTATTATCTTTAAAGTCAGCTTTTTTATATAGATATTCTTTATTTTCTGCTCCCCAGATAAAAATTCCGTTATATGGGGGGATACATCTGTTGGATTTTGCATTGGATATATCAAGTGTCAGTTTTCCTCCCTGCAAGCCTGCAGTTTGATTGCTTGATGTTTTTTTGAGAGGCAGAGCTAAAAAAAGAGTGTCTTTGCTTTTGATATCACAATATTGTCCGGCAACAAGCCTTTGACCCAATTCACAGGTTATTTTTTTATTGGAAGTTGAAATATTTGCATCGGAATATTTGAAAAGTGCGATTTTTTCTCCATCTTTTTCCGTATGTGAATAAGCCATAACGCCTTCATTCGGAATGCCGAAATCTTCTGGAATTTGACCTGGAAAATGAAAGGAAGCGTTTGAAGTTTTTCCTATATAGTCGTGGTCGGGCATTAGCCAGTACGGATAGACGTTCAGTGAAAATTTACCACCGTTCGGGAGAGTATATTGTCCGCCGTCAATTTTTTCTTGCAGAATTTTAGCTTTTTCATCATCAGCCGTACCGTCTTTGTCTTTATTTTCTGTATTTAAATATAAACCGGCGGCGTGTCTGTAACCAGATTCCGCCAGATAATAAGCTTGTTTGTTGTTGTTATAAACAACTGTATCCAAGGCACCTGTTCCAGTTAGAGAAAAAATAGCAAGTCCTAAAGTGGAAATTAGTATAATAGTTATAATTATAATAAGAAGAGCCGAACCGTTGGTATGGATTTTCTTTTGCATATTTACCTCACGGATTATTTGTTTGGGATTGGAACAGCCGTGTTGGCTGTATTGTTGTTACGGATATTTATGGAAGTTTTAAATAAAATATTTTTTACCGAATGATGTTTGCAGCCTAGTGTAATATCTATAACAGTAAGTTCATTTGTATTATCTCCTGCCTTCCATGGTTCATTTTGTCTATTTCGATAAGCAAAATTTGTGCTTTGGGTCAGTTGATCTATTAAAATATGACCGTCGAGTAAAATTTTGTCGGAATCAATTTTTAAATAGTGTATTGTTTTTTCGGTGGAATCGTCTTTGGCTGTAATATACTTGATTTCTTTATCTGTGACGGATTGAATGGAATTGGCGTATTGCAGTTCTAAGCTCATTCTGCTCAGAGCAAGTTGGGTTTTTTCCGTCAGTTCGATATTTTTTTTGGCGAAAATATAGGATTGGACGACCTGATATATGGCTTGTCCGATAAAAAGACCGACAATGCCCATTAGAACAAGGCTGACAATAATTTCGATGAGAGTAAATCCTTTTTGATTCATAGTTTACCTATACCGGAAAAAATAGCAGTAAGAGTTTGTCCCTCGTTTGTTATTGTTATTAAAAGGCTTGATGTTACAGGGTAATCTTGGGGAGGGTTCGCTTGAAAAATATTAGGAGCTGTTTTGCTAAAAGTTAAAAATCCGCTTTTTTCTTTGTCGATATATTCTTTAAATTCATTATTATTAAGAAGAAAAGTGTAAAACTGTTCTAGTTTGAAATTTTTGCCGCCAACAAGTTGACCGTATTGGGCGGTAATATCTTCCATTTTTTTTTGTAGTATGTATTCGTTTTTCATCCAGATAACGGGAGAAACAGTTTTGTTGGAAGCGGCTGAAAAACGAAAAATCATCAGCCCGAAAACTGCTCCGATAATAATAATTAAAATGGTTTCAGGCAGAGTAAATCCTTTTGTTTTCATATTGTTTCCTTTGGTATCTTTGTGTGAAAAATTTATTGAATATACCCTGTATTTGCCGTAATTATTAATGTTTTTCCGGAAACGTCGATTTTTATATCTTTTGTTACCGGTTTTGCTTGTTCATTATATTCTGAATTCGAATAATACGGTCGTCCCATTTCGTCAAACCACCACACTCCCCGCGGTACGGTTTTACTGGCTATACTGCCTCCGGGCAGAGGAACGGTTTGTTCTTTTCCTTCATGTATTTTGAACATTGAATAATCTTTTTCTTGGGATTTAATGCCCCAAGGTTCACTCGTTGCCATTGCTCTGCTTTGGGAATACCGTAAATGGGAGGCGAAAATGTCTGGATTTATCCACTGGTTTTTATCAATGGTGAGTCTGTTGATGGCGGTAACGGATAAAATGCTTAACAGGATTAAGACAACAATAATTTCAATAAGGGTAAATCCGAAAGAGCGACGAGATAAAAAAGTCGTAGATTGCATGCAAAAATCCTTTATTTGAAAACAAATTATTGTTTAAAAAAATATATAAATTAAATAAAGTATATTTTTGTGAAAAGCAAATTTTTTTAATTGTACATTTTAAATTATCCATAAAAAAAAGCCCGTACAATGTACGGGCATCTTTTTTCTGGCTCCCCGGGACAGACTTGAACTGCCGACAGGGTGGTTAACAGCCACCTGCT
>CAUTYU010000002.1:0-216744 GCA_963542765.1 uncultured Desulfovibrionales bacterium | reverse complement strand
GAGAGAGAGAGAGAGAGAGAGCAAAAAGAATTCCATAAATGCAATATAACAAAGAAAGAATTTAAAACATTACTTATAAAAAATAATTTTCAAATAATTTTTATTAAACCAATTCTTAATATGCCCATTTTATATAAATGGAAATTTTTTAGACATAAAACACACAAACAATTTAACGAACATCTTGCCAGAAAAGAAGGTTATAAACTTAACATTCTTGGAAAATACTTAATGAAAATATTTATGTTATTTTTTCCAAATCAAACTTGTAACCTTTTTTTAGCAATAACCAAAAAACAATAGAGTAAATATCATGAAAAACAGTTATATCAAAAATGAGAGAGAGAGAGAGAGAGAGAGAACTCAATACAAGACTTATTAAAATAAAAGACAGACTAGATGAATTGGAAAGACAAAGTAAAAAAAGAAGTACAGAATACAAATCCCTACTAGATGAATTACAATTATATTTGGATAGCCAACACGATACTTGGCAAGTACAAAAATATATTATTCAAAAATGTTGGGAAACCGCTTACGAACGTTGGATTGACGGTGGCAATCTTAGCAATGACCCTCAATTAGCAGAAACTAAATTACCATTTACCAAAATGATACTCAAAAAAATTATAGAAAAACATGTTACATCAAGAAATACTGCATTGGAAATTGGTTGCGGTAATGGTCATGCTACAAAATTTTTAGCAAATTTTTTTACTTCAGTTCATGGCAACGATTTAAATCAAAATCAAATTATAGAAAATCAAACGAAAAATACGCTTAAAAATGTCAGCTTCAGCAGCGAAGACATTTTTACATCTAATAAAAAATATGATTTTATTTATTTATCTGATGTACTAGAATATATGAATGATGAAGAAGTCTTGGATTTTTTTACAAAAATCATTTCCTTATTAAAAGATAAAAACAGTATTTTCTTAGTGCGTGACGCTGTAATGCAAATAGGTCATTGGTATGAATCCAGCCACTGGTATCAGGCACGATACAGAAATTATAAATGGTATACAGAAGGAAAATTTACATCTTATTTCATAACAAGTTACAAAGATTATGCTCATAGCATAAGATATTTAGACAGATATTTTCGAGTATTCGGTGAAGAAAAAAGAGAATTAATAAAACAACACCCTGAAAAACTAGGAGAAATTATAGAACAATGGGTCAATCCTGAAAGTACTTATTCTTACTATTATATCTACAAAAAAGAAAAATAAATTTACAATTTAAATTCGAACCGTTTCTATTTCATAAAGTTTATCAAAAAGTTTTTTAACTTTTGAATTTTGCATTTCTAATGAATCCAAAGGCAAAATTTTAACAATTTCGTATAAAAAACCATCCTTGACTTCTCTTTTTTGTTTTATTCCAAAATTTTTACTATTTCTTAAGCCTCTTTTATTATTCAACCTAACTTCATACTCTAACAGCTCAATCTTAAGACAGTTACAAAGATAAATCTCACAAACTAAAATAACAATTCCACCACCTTCAAACTGCAATTTTTCATCAACTAAATAATCACCTACTGTAAAATTCCCATTTTTGTATTTTTTAAAAGAAATTACTGCATAGTCCTGACCGTCTTTTTTTATCAAGAATGAAAAATAATTATCTTTTTTCTTTAATAATTCCAGATAATTTAAATGCTGCTCATAAGAAATCATCTCTACATTACAAGATGCATTACGAACAAATTTTTGATTTCTATATTCAATAATTTTAAAATACTCTTCATCAGTTAAATACAAAAAATTAACAATTTCAATTTTACTTTTCATATTTATACTTCAAAACTCACTTACAATCATTTCACAAAAATCCATTTTTCCAATATCCATCAAAATCGCTGCATAAGAAAGCCCTGCACCAAATGCAGAAAATAAACATTTATATATTTTATCATCAAGCAATTGATTACGTGCATTATGTACCATACAGACAGGAATCGTTGCACTATTAGAATTTCCATAATATTTAACAACATCTTTTGGCATTTTTTCAGAAATAATCTCAAAACTTTGAGCCAATTTTTCTAACATAAAATTATTGGGCTGGTGAAAGAAAAAATAATCAATGTCTTTTTTTTCCGTTTGAGTACAGTCTAAAAAATCTACTAAATACCTAAAAACATCTTGTAAAACGTAATTAAACACAGATTGCCCGTCCATATGCAAACTAGAAATAACCGGATTATTTGCATATATTTTTCCTGACAATAATTCCTGTTCATGTTTACTCAATTTTCGAAAACCATAATCGGGATAAACAAGTGCTTCCCAATACTTAAAATCACTCTTCCCATCATAAAATATTTGATTTGCTACTTCTGTTCGCTCTAAAACAGTCAAACTAATTGCTTCTCCAGCAAGCGGATAAGATGTTGTATTTGAACGATCCGGTTCCTTTCCAAAACAATCTCCGTTAACAAGTATAACTTTTCCCTTACTTTTTAAAGAATTCAAAATATTAAATCCATGAAAAAGTCCATTAACAAATCCTACACAAGCTTCATTTATATCTATAGTTAAAATATCATTTTGTAATCCGCAAATTTTAGCAATAATTTTTGATGTTCCTGGCATAATAAAATCAGGCGACATATTTGAAACAATAAGAGCAACTATTTCATCTTTTTGCAAAAATTGCTTTTCAAACAAAGTAGTTAATCCCCAACCGACAACTTCAGAAGTACAACTCCGTGATTTAAAAAATCGATGCCGCTCATATCCCATCATTGTTGCCAATGCCCGATTTCTTTTTTCAGATAAAGCATTAAAATGCATATCATCTTCAAACAAATATTCCTTCTCCGGCAAAACAACAAAAACACCTGAAATCTTTAAATTATTAAATTGAAACCGCATATTTTCTCTTTATTTTCTATTTTTTTCAACCAAACAAACAATTTGGTCAATACTACTAAAATTTTCCGGAATAATATCTTCAGCTTTAATTTTAACAGCAAACTCTTTTTCTAATTCGGAAACAAGCAAAATAACATCAAAGCTGTCAAGCATGCCGCTTTTAATAAAATCATCATCACCTTGAAAATCAAATTCCGGTCTGATATCAATAAGAATTTCTCTGATTTTTTCCATTTTTATCCCTCAATATATTCCTTTTTAAGTTTTGCTCTATCAATTTTCCCATTTGAATTAAGCGGAAAATCTTCCAACCGAAAATATAATGTTGGAATCATATATTTCGGCAAAATTCCTGCCAAAGCCCGCCGTACATCACCATCCCCTATATTCAAATCATCAGAAGAATATAGAAGTATAATTTGGTGTTTTTCCTGATGATAAAGACCAACGGCATTGGAAACGAAATCAAGACTCAAAGCGGCGGCTTCAATTTCACCCAATTCAATTCGATAACCGAAATGCTTAATTTGATTATCAATCCTACCATGAAAAATCAGTTCTCCTCGCTCATTATAACTTGCTAAATCTCCAGTTCTGTAAATAATATCCCGATAAGCGAAATGAAACGGATTTTGTATAAAAACTTCCTGCGTTTTTTCTACATTACGATAATATCCAAGACTAAGAGAATTTCCGGCAATACAAAGTTCTCCTATAAAATTTGATATAGAAATTTGCTTATTCTCTGTATCCAACAAAAAAACTCTTTTATTTTCCAAAGCTTTTCCCAAAGGCAGCATTTCATCATCACCAAATTCTCTATTTAAAACAAAATATGTTGTAAATATCGTTGCTTCTGTTGGACCATACGCATTACAAATGAACTGTAAATTCGGCATTTTGGATTTTAAATAATTTAAATACTTAACCGGCATAATCTCACCGCTAAAAACTAATGCTTTAATTTTTGATAAAGTATATATATCCAATGCTTTCGACAAATTAATATAAGCAGAAGGAACCCAAGATAAAAAATTGATATTGTTTTTCTCGACAAACTCAACAAGTCGAACAGGAAAAGCAAATAATTTTTCAGGAATAATAATTAATTGAGCTGACTTTTTTAAAGTTGCATAAATATCTTGTCCTGAAATATCAAAATAAAACGCCGCCTGGTTACCAAAAACAGTTTTTTCATCAATCGGAAACTTATCACATGCCCAATCTACAAATTCAATTAAACTGCGATGCGAAATACTCACACCTTTCGGCTTGCCAGTACTACCACTTGTAAAAAAAACATACGCTAAATCAGTATCAATAATAGAATTTTCATTTGTTTGCGGGCAGGCAAGTGAAAAATTAAGCTCGTCCAAATTGATGATTTTTTCCTTCTCTACACCATACTGCACAAGCTTTTCGATATTTTTATTGTCTGAAATGATAACCTTTGGCTGCAAAACATCAAGAATATCTTGAATTTTATACTTAGGAAAAGATGGATTGGTCGGTGTATAAAAATTTCCGCTGTAAAGAATACCCAGTATGGACGAAATAACAGAAACGGATTTCGGCAAAAAAATCAAAACCGGCTGATTATTCATTCGTCCAATCCGAGAAATAATCGCATCAGAAATAACCCGTGCTTCTTTATCCACTTCCTGAAAACTCAACGCACGACTTTCATCCTCAAAAGCAATCTTATTGGGAAATTTTGCAACTGAATGTTGTAAATATTCTAAAAGTGTAGTTTGCATTCTTTATCTTTCTTTAATTTATTATAATTTTACAAAATAATTAATTTATTCAATATAAAAGACCTTTGATATCAAGATGTTCACCATTTATATACATAGCATTATCACTAAGCAAAAATGCGACCAATTTTGAAATCTGATTTTTTTCTATTGCTCCGTTTTGTGCTTTTATCAATTCTTCTACTTCATCTTGTATAAAAAGATTTTCATCAATACTTTCTTCCTTTTCAATCTCTGCAGGACGAATAGAATTAACCCTTATTTTTCGCTTTGCAAGTTCTTTTGCCATAACCATCACCGCATTATCAACAGCAGCTTTACTTGCGCCATAAGCAAGTTGTGATTTTCCGGGATTAATTGCAGCATATGAAGAAAAAACAACAATACTGCTCTCATTTTCACTTATTGTTTTTTTGCTAAACTGTTTCACAACTTCAACGAAACCATAAAAATTAATCCGCATAGTGTACTCTAAATTCTCTACGGACTGTACTCGTAAAGGAATATATGGAAAAATCCCTGTAACATAAACCAATCCACTCAATTTTACTCCATCATTCACACAAGACTGCATAAATTCAGCTAACTTATCAACTTGAAGAACATCAATAATCCTAACTTCATGTCCTTCACCAACAAGCGTAGAAAAAAGTTTTTGTAAACGTTTTTTATCTCTTCCAGCAATAATAAGTTTTGCTCCAAGCGAACTAAGTATACTGGCTAGATTTGAACCAAGTGTTCCACTCGCACCAATAACAAGAATTTTTTTATTCTGAAGATTAAACATTCCAATTGCCAATAATTTCTTTTACTGCATTGTATTCAAAATATCCTGAATCGTTTTAAAACCACGAATCTCTTCAGGTTTTACCTGCCTACCAAACTGCTCTTTCATCATCACAATATAAGAAATAGCGGCCAAAGAATCCCATTCCTCAATATTTTCTAAAACACTTTCCGGAATAAACTCATCTGGTTCAAGTTCCAATATATCTGCTATAAGTTCCATTTTTTCTTTATTCTTCATAAAATATTTCCTATACTTTTTAAAAATAAAAACATCATTAACCCCAAAAAAATATTTCTACAATCAAACCATATTATTTCCCATATAAAAAAATCAAAAAATAACTAACAAATTAGCAAATCAATAAAAAAATAATTTTATAAAAACTCAATTCTATTTGCAAGCTTTCCTAAAAAAATTCATAAAAAAAATAGACTTTTTTACAATTTATTCTTATAATAATTAAATTCATTTGATGTAGCAAAAAGCATCTTAATTGATTTTAATTTTTTACAAACAAAATTTAAAATTTTATTTTAAACAAAAAATAGTAATATATAATGGACAAAATACTAGATTTTCCACTCAAAGCCGCTCTTATCGGACTGGGAAATATTGCATGGAAATATGATATTGCAACAAACCTGACAACTTCTTTTGCCCAAAGTCAGGCAGGTGCGATATTACAAAATCCTAATTTACAACTGGTTGGCGGATTTTCCCCTCAAACAAAAGACCGACAAGATTTTTCAAAATGGTCGAACTGTCCGACATTTCCTTCCCTTCAAAAAATGCTTAAAGAAACTCAACCAGAATTTATCGGTATTTGTTCGCCTCCGCAACATCATTTTACCAATTTTATGACAGCACTGGAATTTGGTGTTCGCATTTTCTGGTTGGAAAAACCGCCAGCCTCAACAATACAAGAGCTTCAAACTATGCAAAATGCTGCCCAAAAATATGGAGCAACAGTTTGTGTCAATTATTTCCGCCGCACACAACCGACATATCAACAACTCAAAACCGTTTTACAACAAAAACAACTTGGAGAATGTAGACTTATACAAGTTCTTTATTCTCCCGGACTTGCCAGAAACGGTTGTCATCTAATTGACCAACTTTTTTTCCTAACCGATTCCAATGATTACCAACTTCTTTGGCTTGATACTCAAGACCGTATCAATCCCAATTTTGGGTTACAACTTTCTAATGGACAAAAGGCGGCAGTTTGCGGTTGCAATCTGCCCTATCATACCAACGACATTCAGGCAATTTTTGATAACGGTATTTTTTCAATCCGACAAGGCGGCAGCAAAATCGAACTAGAACGAAGTGTGCCCGATCCAATTACTCCTGGATTTTTTGAACGCAAAAAAGATTACAATTTTTCCAGAAAATGGAATAAAAAAATCAACGAAATCGGACCAATGAACAGTTCATTACTTGATTTAATAAAAGCTTTTAAAAACAACAGACAGCCGATATCTTCTTTACAAACAGCAGCCCTAACCCAACGAGTTTTATACGATGTACTCCAAGGAGAAAAAATATGCATATAACTTTTGTCGCCGGAGATCCAGGTGGAAGCCGTGCAGTTTTGCCAGTTGTCTACGAATGTGCCCAAAAAGGATATACCTGTGCCGTTATCCGCCATGGTTACCTGGGAAATGAAATTCAACCATGTAAAAACATCGTAACCGTAGAAGAAAATGATTTTTCTCCGTACAAAACAAATTGCCTCGTATACGGTTCCAGTTCTACAGACACACTGGCTCTTAATCTTGCCAAACAAGCAAAAGAAGCAAAAATTCCCACTATACACATCTGTGATAATTGGAGTTCCTATAAAAGCCGCATAGAACTTAATGGCGAACTACTTCTACCCGACATATATTGTGTAATGAATGATTTAGCATTTCAAGATGCAAAAGATGAAGGTATTCCGTCAGATTGTTTAGCAGTTACCGGACAACCAGCTCTAGCTCAAGCGGTTCAAAACATAAAAAAACATTTTCAAAAAAAAGCGACATCACCATTTGCAATTTCTGAAAACCACCCCGTTTTGGTCTTTATCAGTGAAAATTACTATAATGTTTGCGGCCCGGATACATCTGCGTCTGAACATTGCGGATTTACAGAATATCAAGTGCTAAAACAGCTTACAATGGCACTTTCCGAACTAGCCCCCGATGCGTTTTTATACATTTTACCGCATCCGAAACATAAACCCAACGAAATGGAACAACTTTGGGAAAAAATAAACTTCAACCTACATGGAAAAGTTGTACGCCCTGCCGATCCTCGAGAACTTTTTGCCGTTGCAAACGGCATAGTTGGTATGGCTTCAATTTTACTTTACGAAGCTTGGCTATACGGTTTTCCAACTTGTTCACTGCAACCTAATTGCAAGCTTGCCGGACTACAATTTTATGCTACTCTGGACGGAATTTTTTATTCAGCAAGCAATCCTCCTTCAACAAACATACTTAAAAACTGGCTTAGTGCTTGCAACAACTCAAAACGGGTCATACAAGCTGAACAACAACTTCACATACAAGCAACAAAAAAAATAACACAACTTATTCAAAACCTTTGTAAAACCCAAAAATAAAAAAGGGAGAAAAAATGTCAAAACTCGCTCTTTTAGGTGGTAAACCAGTTCGTACACGCCCATTTCCGCCCCATATTACTGTTGGAAAAGAAGAAAAAGAAGCTACTGCCAAAGTGATAGATTCCGGAATACTGTCTCGTTACTTAGGATGTGAACATGAACAGTTTATGGGAGGCATAGAAGTACAAACACTAGAAAAAGAATGGGCAAAATATTATGGTGTCCGCCATGCTATTGCAGTCAATTCAGCTACCTCAGGAATTATTGCAGCAATCGGAGCTATAGGAATTCAACCCGGAGACGAAGTAATTGTTACTCCATGGAGCATGTGTATTTCTGCGACTGCCCCACTTTTTTATGGAGGAACCCCCATTTTTGCCGACATCGAACCTCAATATTTTTGTCTTGACCCGCAAGATATTGCCCAAAAAATTACTCCTCACACCAAAGCAATTTTAGTAGTAGACATTTTTGGACAACCATATGACGCGGAAGCAATCAATGCTCTTGCCCAAAAACACGGACTCTTCGTGATTGAAGACTGTGCTCAAGCTCCGGGAGCAACTCTACGAAATAAACCGGCAGGAACACTCGGAGATATAGGAATTTTCTCTTTAAATTATCACAAGCATATTCACTGCGGCGAAGGTGGAATTATCGTTACCAACGATGACAATCTTGCCGAACGCCTCCAACTTATCAGAAATCACGCCGAAGCCGTAATTGAAAACAGAACAATTAAGAACTTAACCAATATGCGCGGCTACAATTTTCGTATGACCGAATTAGAAGCGGCAGTTGCTCGCTGTCAACTAAAAAAACTTCAAGGTCTAAACGAAATACGTCTTCATAATGTCCGCTATCTGGAAAAGGGACTGCAAGATATCCCCTGTCTAAAAGCGGCACAAATTCGTCCTGGCGCAACGCATGTTTATTATACACACCCCAATATTTTTAATGAACAAATAGCCGGAGTTTCCGCCCAACGTTTTATAGAAGCCCTTTCAAAAGAGCTCCCGCCCTTTACATTACGGGAAAAAGAAGGAACTAAATTCGGAATCGGTTATGTTACGCCGCTATATCGACTCCCGATTTTTCAAAACCCAACCGTACACGGTGTACAATACGATTATACAAAAACAATCTGTCCTGTATGTGAACACCTGCAAAACATCTTACTTTCGCACGAATTTATGCTTCCATGTATGCAAAAAAATGATTTAGACGACGTTCTAACTGCATTTTATAAAGTTTGGGAAAACAGAAAAGAACTATAACAAATAAATAACAACATATATTCAAAATATTTTTTTATAAAAACATTTATATCATTTAAGGAGTAGTAAAAATGAATAAAACATGGCAAGAAATAGTAAAAAATGCACCACAAGTTACACTCAATCAAATTCCAGAATTTTCTCATTGGCCAAAACGTTTACTTGGACTGACGGATTGGAAATGCCCCGAACGTTCCCCTGAAGAGACGTGGCGTGAATATGAACTGGAAAACTACGCTCCCAGATTGAAATATATTAAAAATCATCCTGAAAAAACATTATCCGAACTTTTATTTTCTTCAGAACAAAAATTTCCCTGTATAATTCAAGAAGAATTTCGGCTACTGTCGGGACAAGAATATTTTTCCGTTACCGGACAGAGATTTTCCGAAGTTATCCAAAAATATCTTCCGGCTTCCGCCATTGTGGAACTGGGGAGCGGAGACGGTACGACATTACTTAGTATCCAACACCATCTAAAAAACAGTGAAAAAATCAAATATTTCGCACTGGAACCGATGCCAAGTGCCAAAGAAATTTTTCGTATTTTTTTAAAAAAAGATGAAAAGCAAAACAATCAAACGAGACAAAATTTTTCTATCGGCAACTGCAATCTCTTACAAACCCCTTTTACCGAAGAAAAAATACCTGAAAATGCTATAATTTATACATCTTTTGCAACTGTTTTCCTTAAACATCTTAACCCTGAACTGTACATTCAAGAAATATTTCGTCTTAAACCCAAAGTTATTATATCCTTTGAACCAAGTATATACGAACTGAATTCAAATAATTTTTATCATCTTTGTATAAAAAAATATATGGAAATTAATAACTACAATACAACCCTTATTTCTTTTTTACATCAAAACGATAAGATTGAAATTTTACAAAATGAACAATTTTTCTTAGGAAATAATCCTTTTCTACCAGCAAGTTGTACTGTTTGGAGAAAAAAATGATTCAACTTCATAATCTACAAGCACAATATCAAAGCTTAAAAAAAGAAATAGATGAAGCTGTTCAAACTGTTTTTTCAAATTCAAAATACTCCGATAATACATCTATTCAAAAATTTGAACGACATTTTGCCAAATATTTACAAGGTAAATACTGTATTGGAGTCGGTAATAAAAAAGAAGCTTTTATAACAGCCCTGCATGCCCTTAATCTTCCAACAGGAAGTGAAATTATTATTCCAAACAATACAAATGAGAGTCTTTCAAACATAATTATTCACTACGGATATAAAATTATTTATTGTAATTGTGAAAAAGAATATAACACTATAGATATAAAAAATATTCATTCAATAATCACTTCCAATACCAGTGCTATTTTAGCAATCCATTCTTATGGCTACTCTTGTGAAATGAATACTCTTTTAAAAATAGCAAACAAATATAAATTAAAAATTATAGAAGACTGTTCACAAGCCATTGGAACAAAATATAAAAATAAAGCAGTAGGAACAATCGGAGATATTGGAATTTTTGAATTTTCACCAGAAACAATTCTTGGAACATACGGACAAGGCGGTGCAATCGTTACCAACAATCTCCATCTGGCTAAACAATGCCAAGCAATTATAGAACCGAACGACATTAAAAACAAAAAAACACATCAACTACAATCTCGATTAGATAATTTAGAAGCTGCCATTTTAGACATCAAACTAAATCATTTAAATTTTTGGATAAAAAGCAGACAAACAAATGCCGATTTTTATTTTCAGCAATTACAAAACATACCGGAAATTATTCTTCCTGCTCAAAGCCCTTGGACAAAACCTGCATATCACTGCTTTATAATTAAAACAAAAAAAAGGAATTCCCTGCAAAAGTACTTACATGCCTACGGAATACAAACAATCATCCCATTTAACCAAACAGATAAAGAAGAATTGGGATTGCCCATAGGAGAACATCTCTCTACAGATGAACTGCAAATAATTGTGCGAACAATTATAAATTTTTCCCAAAGAAAAGGCGGACAAATTCCCAATAAAATTACAACTCTTTTTCCAAGATATTTAATCATTAAAAACTACAATTCAAAAGAATTTATTAAAAATTGTCTTAAAACAGCACCTGATGCCGACACAACAATTCTTTTTAAGAACTACCTAAATTTGCTCACCAATCAACCTATAAAATTTCCAGCTGTTTATTGGCGTAAAAAGGAAAAATGCGAACCGCTTCGAGTCAGTATTTTTTGTACAAGATTTAATGACAGAGTACACCGTTTGGCTATCAGTGCAAAAAAAAATGGAACGAAACTACAACTTCTATACAACGACCTTAACTCTTCGACGCAAATTCCCAAAGAAATAAACAAAGATCTTTTTGAAAGCATTATAAATGTCGGATATCCTTTTTCCAATATAGAAAAAATAAATGCAGAAATGATTAATTTTGGTAGCGACATTGTACATTGTCATGCCTGTGAATCTCAATCAGACACCATATTTCCTTTTGTATTTGCCGCAAAAATTCCTACTGTTGTTGATTATTATGATCTATTACATGCAGTAATGACATCATTTCCATGGATGCCTCGTTATGTTTTTGATGCCAGCCTTTTCTTTGAAAAATATGCTTTTACCAATGCCGACGGTCGCTGTATGCGTTCAAAATATATTAATTTACCAGATGTTAAACCATTATGGAAAATTAAAACTCCTCTTGCACATATACAGGACCCTGTTATAACATCATTTATAAATTATAAAACATACAATCCAGATAAACCACTACAGATTGCCATAGATGGAGTTTGTTCAGAATTAGAAATAATGGCAACAAATTTAGAAAAATGGATACAAAATATCAATACATATTTGCCAAATGCTCAAATTCACATATACCGTTTTGAAAAAAGAATACAACATTTTTCAACAAAATATAAAAACATAAAACTTTATAACACATTTCCAAGAAAAGAATTCTACGATTTTATGAAAACGAAAGATATTTTAATAAATACAGCAACAACAGATCTTGTACAAGAACAATGTTGTAAAACAAATGCTATTCCTCATCATGGACAAAATTCCGTAATTTCAGGTATTGAAAACAATTGCATTACAATGTTGCCTCAATACAGAACAGATATGAATAACATTCTCAATATAGCGAATCGTGGCTATAGTTATACAGAAAAAGATATAACTTCTCCTATTTTTTGGAAAACTTTACCACAAAAAATCAAAACTCTCCAACAAATGCCTCTTAATCTTACAGGGATTTCGGAACAAGATATAGGACAAAAACTAATTCAACTATACAAAGAAACTATTAACTATGCTATTTCTAGAAGGAAAATAATAAAACTATAACAAAAATAAATATTTTTATTTACAGGAAATACATTATGACTATAAATCTTTTTTCAACCTTTTCCAGAAAACTTTTACTACAAAACTACCAATCTCAAAATTTTATCAAAAAATATATACAAAACGCACCGAATCTATCTACTAAAATCCTTCTTAATAATTATTTAAAAATACTTACAGAAAAAAAATTCAAACGCCCAAAAATCCATCATTATAAAAAAACAAAAGAAGCAATCCTGCGAATTTCTATTTTTTCTTCCATATTCAATCGCCGCTTATACCATCTTGCACTTTTAGCCAGAAAAAATGGCTGCCGTTTACAACTTTTATACAACCATCTACAAGGTTCAGGAATTCCATATAATATAAATAAAAACTTATTTGATAACATTATTCCTATTGGTTATCCATTTTCTAATATGGAAGAAATAAATGAACTGACACTTGCATTTGGAAGCGATCTTATTCTCTGCCACACTACACAAAAACTTTCAGATACTATTTTTCCTTTTATTCTTACATCAAAACTTCCTATAGTTGTAGATTTATATAATACATCTTCAGCCATAAAACATCAAACTCAAAATACTATATCTAAACCACAACAATTCTTTATAGAACAAATTTTTAAATATGCAAATGGATATTCCCTGCCTTCAAAAAATTTAAATCCAGATTTACAAAAATTACAACAAAATGATATTCCTTTAATTTATATCGATACAATTGATATAACTCCCAATACAGAAAACGATATAATATTAAAACTAGAAAAATTATATCGAAATTCCATTACCCATGCTCTCCAACATTATAATTTTATAGAACTCTAATGCGTATCGGAATCGATTTAGACAACACGCTGATTGATTATACAGCCTTATTTTCCAAATTGGCCAGAGAAAAGCAACTGACCAATACGGATTTTTCCGACCGAACAGCTTTACGTGTTCACATCAGACAAAAATACGGTGATAAAAAATGGCAACAATTACAAGCCTTAGCGTACGGAGACCGAATTTACGAAGCTCGTATTTTCCCCTTTGTAAAAGAAACATTGCAAGAACTCCGCAATCAAGGGCATACACTTTTTATCATCAGCCATAAAACCCGTTACTCCAATCTTTTAGGTAGACTTGGTACTGATTTACATAAAGCTGCCAGACAATTTCTTATTTTTTTCGGTCTTGATATTTTTTTTGAAAAAATTCTTTTTTTGCCAAACAAAAAGAAAAAATGTACTGCCATTGCCGATCTACATTGCGATATTTTTATTGATGATTTACCAGAAATTCTTACACATTCACAATTTCCAAAATCATGTTGCCCCATACTTTTCAGCAACAATCCTGATTTTTGGACGGATATGACTTTTTCATCATGGCAAGCATTACCACCACTAATCGAACCTAAACGCTTTCAAGGACAACTGCTTAGCGGCGGTCGAAACAGCAAAATTTTACATACAGGCGATTTTATTCTCAAATATTATCATACGGATAATCGCAATCGTTGTCGAAATGAATGGCAAGCATTAGTCTGGCTAAAAAAACAGAATTTTATCCAAATTCCTATTCCACTCGGTTGTTCTCCTCGACAAAATTGCACAATTTTATCTTATATTCCCGGTTCACCTCCAAAAGGAAATTCTCAAAATATCAATCAAATGTTTACTTTCATCCAACAATTATATGAAAAAAAAACTTTCGCTCAACACTTACCGCCAGCTGCAGATGCTGCTTTTTGCAAACAGGAAATTGCCGAACAAATCCAAAATCGTCTTGACCGCCTATATCAAATTCCCAACTTATCCGATACACAAAAGGCACTGCATGCTTTTTGTAAACAAAAATTAGAACCGGCATTTCACTTAGCATTAAACGCCTGTCCAGATTTTGGAGTACTTGATGCCAGACTACGAATGCCAAGCCCATCAGACTTCGGACTGCACAATGCTATTGCCACACCAAACGGACAACTTATTTTTCTAGATTTTGAATACTTCGGTCTTGACGATCCAACAAAACTTATGGCAGACATACTTCTTCATCCAGGAATGAAGCTAAAAAAGAATCTTCGACAAAATTTTATATATCGTTTACTAGAAATTATAAAAAAAGAAGATTTAACAGTTGAACAACGATTACGATATGTTTTTCCTTTATGGAAAATAAAATGGTGTTGTATCTTATGCAATGAATTTCTAACAGAAGAAAATAAACGGCGAGATTTCGCTCGAAATCATATTGCCGACACTCCGAATCGCTTGACAATACAACTAGAAAAGGCACAAATAATGCTCACAAAATCCCTAGCATTATAAAATAAAAACAAGCCCAAATACAACAAAATGGCTAACAATAAATTTTATATAAAATATTACAAAGAAGATAAAAAATGACTTTTGACAACCGCTCACTAACACTTCGCCAAACTCTTTTAGATACACTTTATCACGGTGGAAGAGGACATCTGCCTTCAGCCTGTTCCTGCGTGGATATTGTACGTGTTTTATACGATTCTATTTTACGTTTTCACCCTCAAGAACCTTTTTGGGTTGAACGGGACCGTTTTATTCTGTCAAAAGGTCATGGCTGCATTGCTCTTTATACACTTTTAGCCGACAAAGGATTTTTTCCAAAAGAAGAACTTAGCACTTTTTGTAAATTTGAGTCCCGATTGGGCGGACATCCTGAACGAATTTTACCCGGCGTAGAAGTGCCAACAGGCAGCCTCGGACACGGACCGTCTTTAGGTGTCGGTATGGCTTTAGCTGCCAAACTAGACAATCGTCCGACACGAATATTTGTACTCTGTGGAGACGGAGAAAGCAACGAAGGAAGTTTTTGGGAAGCCTGCTTATCGGCAGCCAAATACAAACTAGAAAATTTTGTCATCATTATTGATTACAACAAAATGCAATCTTGGGACAATGTAAATAAAATCATACCGCTTGAACCTTATGCAAAAAAAATTGAATCCTTCGGATTTGCCGTTCAAGAAGTTGATGGACACGATATTGCTGCTTTGGAAAATATATTTTCCAAACTTCCTTTATCTGCAAATAAACCGTCCTGCATTATTTGTCACACAATAAAAGGCAAAGGTTTTCCTTCACTTGAAAACAACCTCAAATGGCATCACAAAACCAAACTTTCCGAAGCGGAATATGAAAAGTTGAGCAAAGAACTCAGCGGAGAAACAAAATGAGAAAAATGTCTTTGCAAGTCGTAGAAGAACTGGCAGCCCAAGACGAGCGAGTCTGTTTTATTGGTTCCGACCTCGGTTTTGGCGTAATGGACAATTTTCCCGCCCCTAAGCGTTTATTTAGAGAAGGAATCAGCGAACAGCATATCATCGGTATGGCAGCAGGTATGGCATTAGACGGAAAAATTGTTTATATCAACACTATCGCTGGTTTTTTGACTCGCCGTTGCTATGAACAAATTTATCTTGACCTTTGTCTAACCAAAGCCAAAGTTCGATTACTGGCTTCAGGTGGCGGTTTGGTTTATGCTCCGCTCGGTCCGACCCATCTTATGCCAGACGATTTTGCAATCATGCGACCTCTTCCGAATATGACCATTATTGCCCCTTGCGACGAACAGGAAATGCGATCGTTTATGTTTCAAACCCTTGATATTGACGGACCGGTTTATGTTCGTTTTGCAAAAGGTTATGATACCGTAATCAGCCGACCAGATACAAAATGGCAAATCGGACAAGCTATAAATATGACCCCACAACTTAACGGCAAAACCAATATTTTACTTCTTACCACCGGCATTATGGCACAAGTCGGACTCAATGCCGCCGCCATTTTACAAAAACAAGGCATCAGCGTACGAATTCTACATTGTCCAACAATAAAACCACTAGATACCGAACAAATTGCAGATTTTGCCACTCAATCTCAAAAAATCGTAACCGTAGAAGAACATATTCTCACGGGCGGACTTGGAACGGCAGTTGCAGAACTTTTTATTGACAAACATATTCCAAATCCTCTCAAAAGACTGGCACTTCCAGACCATTTTTTTTGTGAACATGGCAGCCAAAATGATATTTTACAAAAATACGGTCTCAGTGCCGATAAAGTAGCCAAATCAATTTCGGATTTGTATAAATCGTAGGAACAGTATGCAAAAACAATGTTTTTTTGAATCAATGCATAAATCGACAAGTCGAGATTTTTTAGGGCGAATGATAGACGATAAAATTCATTGTATGGAAATCGCCCGACAATATGGCAAAGATTTTTTTGACGGTGAACGTCGCTACGGTTTCGGTGGCTATCATTATGACGGTCGGTGGCTACCCGTTGCTCAAGCAATAACTCAAACCTACAATTTACAACCAGGTACAAAAATACTGGAAGTCGGTTGCGGAAAAGGATATTTACTCTACGAATTTACTCGTGCGATTCCCAATTGTCAGGTAATCGGTTTTGATATTTCCAAATACGCCATTGATTGCGGTAAAGACGAAATCAAAGACAATCTTTTTGTTCACAAAGCCGAAGACACACCGTGGTCATTTGCCAATCAAGAATTTGATTTGGTTTTTTCTATTGCAACCCTGCACAATCTTCCAATTTACGATTTAGCAAAGGTGTTACCGGAAATAAATCGAATAGCTAAAAATGCCTATATTTGTGTGGAAAGCTATCGCAATCCGGCAGAACTTTTTGCTTTGCAGTGCTGGGCTTTAACCGCGGAATCATTTTTTAGTGAACAGGAATGGCTGTGGCTGTATAAACAATTTGGCTACACAGGCGATTATGAATTTATCCATTTTTCCTAAGGCAAAATAATGGCAAGCCTGTATTCTACCCTCAAAATGTTTCACTACCAAGAAAAGCTGGACAGCTTGCCTAGGCAATATCCGCTTCAGGTTCCCATACATGTGCGTATCAAGCCTACAAATAAGTGTAACCACCGTTGCAGATACTGTGCTTACCGCGAACCTGATTTGCAACTAGGGCAGGATATGCATGAAGCGGACAGTATTCCTAAAGAAAAAATGCTGGAAATCGCTCACGATATGGTTGATCTGGGTGTCAAAGCCATTACTTACAGCGGCGGAGGTGAACCACTGATTTATCCACATTTGCTGGAGGCATCACAGATTTTACACGACGGAGGAGTCAAACTGGCAACCTTAACCAACGGTTCCGCCCTATATGGTGAACGGGCAGAATTTTTTGCCCACAATGCAACATGGCTTCGAGTTTCAATGGACGGTTGGGACGATAATTCCTACCGACAATACAGAGGCGTATCTGACAAAGAATTTACCAAAATTATGAACAATCTGGAAAATTTTTCTAAAATCGGCGGAAAATGCGTACTTAGCATTAGCTATATCGTTGATAATATGAACTGGCAACATATTCCAGAAATGCTAAGAAAATACAAAAACATAGGCATTGCCAGCGTTAAAATTTCCGCCTGCATTATTTCCAATGATGCAAAAATAAATAACAACTATCACAAACCCTATTTTACCAAGGTAGAAAAAATTATCGAACAATGCACAACAGAACTGGCAGACGAAAATTTTGAAATCGTCAATGCTTGGCACACGCTAGACGACCGATTTAAAAAAACTTACTCGTGGTGTCCATTTTCTCAGCTGCTTTTTGTCATCGGAGCAGACCAAAGAATTTATCCCTGTCAGGACAAAGCCTATAACAACCAAGCGATTTTAGGTGATTTACACGAACAAAGTCTTGCTCAATTTATCCAAAACGGAAAAGAAAATTTTTTCAAACTTAATCCGTCTTCAGACTGCAATCATCACTGTGTTGCCAATCAAAAAAATAATTTTTTACAAGAATATCTAGGAGCTGCTCATGAGCAATTTATCTAAAAAACCTATCAAAGACAACATTCCATTTGTTTCATTTTACCATAAAGAACAAATTACACCTATTCGACAATATATTTCAGATTTAAAACCGCATTTTGCCAGAAGGGATGGATTATATCGTCAATTAGGCATTCCATCTTCTTTTCTAAGAGGTAAAAAAATATTGGAAGTCGGACCAGGAGTCGGACATAATGCTTTATTTGTTCTGTCCTATTCTCCACAGGAATACACTTTTGTAGAAGGCAATCCCCTCGGAGCAACAAAAACTTTTACATTACTGACAGATTATAAAGAAAAAAATTCTCTTCCGACTCAAATCAACAAACATGAAAGCCTATTAGAAGATTTTGAAACAGACACAAAATTTGATTTGATTATTTGTGAAGGAATGTTACCAGGACAAAAAAATCCCTCAACCCTTTTCAAGAAGCTATTTTCATTTGTTAAGGGGGGGGGGGTGATTATCATTACCTGTGCAGAAGAAATTGGTTATCTTTCGGATTCCATACGCAGGCTAATGGGACAGGCTCTTATGCAAAAAGATATATCTGTTATAGAACAGGCAAGAAAACTTATTCCTTTTTTTGAAAAACATTTTTCCAATCTTTCAGGAATGAGTCGTCCCCTGGAAGACTGGATACTAGACAGTGTATCGCAACCTTTTTTAGGAAAAATGTATTCAATCAAAGAAGCAATCGAAGATGCAAATAAAATAGCAGATATTTATGGAAGTTCTCCTTCTTTTTTAACTGATTGGAGATGGTATAAAAATATTGATACCAGAAACAATACAATTAACGATACAGCAAAAAAACAATGGATACAGTATTTACCGTATTTTTTAGATTATACACTTAATCCGAATATAACAAAAACAAATAATAGTCAAAATATAAATAACAATATTCAGCTTTATGAAAATGCAAAAGATTTTTTTAAAAAAGTAATTGCTTTTCAAGATAAAAAAGATAAAGAAATTTTACCGGAAAGTATCAGTTCGCTAGAAAAAGTACTACACGAAATACAAAATTACGGAGAAGATTTTTTACCAACAGCCCAAAAAATAAAAGACGGTATAAAAGCTCTATATGAAATATACAAAGGAAATACTTCACCTGATTGCGGCAGCTTTTGTAATTTTTTTGGCAGAGGACAACAGTATCTTTCATTTATAAAAAAAGAATAAAATGAAAAATAAAAAAAAACATACAATTATTATTGCCGGAACAAGAGGTATCGGAAAAGTTTTTGCCAATACAATTGCTGCAACAGGCGAAAAAGTTTCTGTTATTGGACGGCATAATATTGACGGCAAATCCCTTGGCAACAGCGATATAAATGTTTTTAATACTGATATTACGGATAAAATTCATACAACAGCTATTCTTCAAAAAATATGTCAAAAAAATGGACTTTGGACTTCACTTGTTTTTTTTCACCGTTTACGAACGACTGAAGACAATTGGACTGGAGAATGGAAAATCAATATGGACTCAACCAAATACATTGTAGAAGAATGTATTAATATTTTACAAAAAACTAATTCTTACGATGACAGATCAATTGTTTTAACCGGAACAATTGCAACAAACAAAATCGTTGCAGATCAACCAATTGGATACCATGCTACAAAATCAGCTCTGGAACAAATGATGCGTTACTGGGCAGTTCAATACGGAAAACTTGGAGTACGGGTAAATATGCTTTCTCCTCATCTTGTACTAAAAGAAGAATCTCAAAATTTTTATTTAAACAATAAAGAGTTAATGAATTTATTCAAACAGGTTATTCCGCTGGGAAGAATGGGAACAGCTAAAGAAATTGCCTCTGTTGCAAAATTTCTTTGTTCTGAAGATGCAAGCTATATCACAGGTCAAAACATTTATGTTGACGGAGGAATTACACTCCAAACCACAGATAGTATTGCCCGAAAAATAACAAATATTTAAAAGGAATCTTTATGTTACACGAAAAAACAACTTGTCGTCTTTGCAACTCTTCTTCTCTTGAACTCATTTTAGATATGGGAACAAGCCCTATCGGAGAAGATTTTCTACCGGAAGAAAAGAAAAATAAAAAACAGGAATTATTTCCGGTTAAACTTATGCGATGCATAACATGCGGTCAAGTACAACTCAGCCATACAGTCTCCAGTACAGAAATCTATGAAGATAATTATTTATATTTAACAACTCGTTCACTTGGACTAGATAAACACTTTGAAGAATATGCCGATTCAGTTTTGCAGTTACCGAATGTTTCCACAAATGATTTTATTGTCGATATCGGTTCAAATGCCGGAACATTGCTCGCTTCATTTCAACGCCACGGTAATAAAATATTAGGAATAGAACCTTCCAAACTCTCATCTCAATTTGCCCAAAAACAGGGAATTGACACGCTCTGTACATTTTTTGACGAAAAAACAGCCAAACAGATTTGTTCCCAAAAAGGACAGGCAAAAATTATTACAATAAATAATTGTCTGGCAAATATTGATAATTTAACCCCGATTATTGAAGGAGTTGACACACTTTTATCCCCTGACGGTTGGTTTATTATCGAAACAGGCTACCTTATTGATTTAATTCAAAATTTTGTTATCGATAATATATATCACGAACATTTATCCTATTTCAGTCTTCAAGCTCTCAACGGCTGGCTGGAAAAATACGGTTTTGTCGTTGCTAAAGCTCAACGAGTACATACCAAAGGTGGCTCTTTACGAATATATGCACGCCGCAAAAATATAGTTCCTCAAATGCCTTGGAATGTACTAAGCCTTATTCGACTGGAGAATGAACTGGGATTTCAAACAGAAGCTCCATTTATTGCTTTTCAAAAAAAAGCAAAACAAAAAAAACAGGAAATCCAAAAAGCTGTTCAGAATTTCACCGCACAGGGAAAATGTGCCGCTTTCGGTGCATCAGTTGGAGGAACAGCACTTCTCTACTGGCTGGAGATCGGACACTTCTTTTCCTGTATTATTGACGACAATACTGACATGCACGGGAAATACAGTCCCGGACATCATTTACCTGTTTTGAATCCAACAGAACTCAAAAACCAAAACATAAATTTCGTCGTCAATCTGGCTTGGCGATATATTCTGCCGATTTTAAAAAATCATAACAATTTCTTACAAAACGAAGGAAAAATAATGAATATATTACCTCAAATTACAGTTTTTTAACAGTGCAGTATATTTATGAATCTCAAAAAAATAAATGCCAAAACAACAACCTATATACAAACGGACAGTATTTGTAATATTACTAATAATGATATACTTTTTTTAAAAGAAGAAGCAAAAAAAGATAAATTGGGAAGAAGCAGAATATGTTTACACAGCGATAACAATGAACTGATTCATGAAATGTTGATTGTTCAACTAAAAGATACCTATATCCAACCACATAAACATATAGGAAAATCTGAATCTTTTCATATTATCGAAGGAAGTATGTATGTTATTATTTTTAACGAACAAGGAAAAATAAAAAAAATATTTTATCTTGATGCAAATACACAAACTCCTAACTCTTCAATAATATATCGCCTTTCAAAAGATTACTGGCATAGCATTTTACCTTGTTCCAATTTTGTTGTTTTTCATGAAACTACAAATGGACCTTTCAATCCGGCACAAACTCAATTCCCATACTGGGCACCGGATGAAATACAATCAAATTCAGAAGAAATTAATAAATTTAAACAGCAACTAAACGAAGAAATCAAAAATCGAGAGGGAAAATATGACTTGCAGACTTTGTAATAATAAAGAATTGACAGACTTAATTGATTTTGGCAATCAACCTATTGTTCATGATTTTTTACAAGACACGAACTCACAAGAAACATATTATCCTTTTCAGATTCATTTATGTGAAAAATGCGGTCTTGTTCAAATAAAACAACCTATCGATCCTATCTTACTATACAAAAATTATTTTACATTGAGCAATTGGAAAAACCAACCGCATATCCCCTCTCTTATCCAAAAAATGCAAAAATTTGGACTTCAAAAAGATTCTAAAATTATTGAAATCGGTTGTAATGATGGAATATTTTTAGATGCTTTGTGTATGAATGGATATAAAAACAATTTAGGAATAGAACCAGCTCAAGATGCATTCCAATCTGCAACCTCAAAAGGACATCAAGTTCTCAACAATTTTTTCTCTGAAGATTTCAGCGAAAAAATAATCAACCAATATGGAAAATTTGATATTTGTATTAGCAGACAAGTTTTAGAACATATTCAAAATATACAATCTTTTGGAAACGGATTAAAAAATATTTTAAAAGAAAATGCTCTTGTCGTTATTGAAGTTCCAGATTTTCAAGCAAATTTGGATAATCTTGATTATTCTTTTTGGGAAGAACATGTTAATTATTTTACTATAAATACTCTTACAATTTATCTAAATAAAATAGGAATTGAAATTTTAGAAATACAGAAAATTCTTTTTTCCGGAATAGCCTGTGTCGTATACGGAAGATATACAAACAACAAGAGAGAGAGAGAGAGAGAGAACTAAATTACAATAAGTTGCAACAACAAATCATTCAAACCAAAGAATATGGCAAGCAATGGTCAATATTTAAAAAAGAATTCAATCTTTGGATACAAGAAAAAAAGCAAAAAGGAAAAAAAATAGCGGTATATGGTTCAGGGGCCCGTTCAAATTGTCTTATTAACTTTTTAAATATAGCCTCATATATAGAATTCTATGTAGATGACCAAAAAGAAAAACAAGGGCTTATTTGTCCCGGTTCACGATTAGAAAACAAACCGTCTTCACAATTAGAAGAACAACATATTGATATATGTTTATTAGGAGTAAATGCTGAAAATGAAGAAAAAGTTATAAATAAACATAAAAAATTTATTCAACAAGGGGGAGAATTTTACTCTATTTTACCTCCTGCAAACAATATGGTTCCGGTATGGGAAAAAATATTAACTACAATAAGTAGATCATAAAGACTTACTATAAACATTAAAAAATATTATTTTTATGAATAAAAAACAATATAATATTAACCTCGAAGGACATAAATTGATATATCATGTCAAGGAAGTATCAGACTGGCTTGACGGAAAAAATATTGCTCCAATTTATGTAGAAATTGGACCAAGCAATATTTGCAATCATCATTGTCTTTTTTGTGCTTTAGATTATATGGATAAATCTAAAAAAGTAATTATGGAAAAAAATATAATGTTTAATTTGCTAAAAAATATGGCAAATTTCGGTGTAAAATCTATTATGTTTGCCGGAGAAGGTGAACCGATGATTTATCCACATATTATAGAAGCAACCCAAAAAGCAAAAAATTTCGGACTTGATATTGCCATTACTACCAACGGTGTTGCTTTTAATCCTCAAAAATGCACCCAAATACTTCCACATCTTTCTTGGATTAAATTCAGCATTGATGCCGGAGATGCAGAAATATACAGCAAAATACACGGCTGTAAACCACAAGATTTTGAAACTCTTATGAACAATTTAGATTTTGCCTGCCAAATACGACAAAAACAAAATCTGTCCTGCACAATCGGAGCTCAAATGCTTATGCTTGAACAAAGCATTCAAACCGTTGAAAAATTAACAATACAAGTACGAAATTTAGGATTAGATTATTTAGTTTTAAAACCTTATTCTCAACATCCCAAAAGTATTAACCATTTATCATTTAATCGTCAAAAATACGATGCTATGCTCACCGAACTAACTCAAAAATATTCAACAAAAAATTTCAAATTGATTTACCGCAATCTTTCAGCCAAAGAAATCGAACAAAACGAAATTCCTTATGAACAATGTTATGGAGTTAATTTTTTTGCTCTTATCGAAGCTACAGGAGATATTATCCCCTGTAACTTATTTCATGACAGCGATGAATTTATTTACGGTAATCTCTATAAACAGTCTTTTGAAGAAATCTGGAAAGGCAGGCAAAGACAAGATATATTAAATAAATTACAAAAAAAAGGATGCAATTCCTGCCGAAAGGGTTGTCGTCTTCATCATATTAACAAATATTTGGATACGTTAGTGCGAAAAAATATAGAACATATCAATTTCATTTAAAGGAAAAAATAATGCAACATATTAAAATATTAAATTTTTTATTACAACAAGAGAGAGAGAGAGAGAGAGAGAGCCAGACAGCGCGCGAGAGAGACAGAGAGAGATTGTAAGTATCACAGAAAATGAAAAAGAAGAACTTTCATTTAGTGAAAGCAAGATCTATAACGATTTCTACCAAAACATAATAAAAAAATATCCTAATATAAAATTTATTTCTATAAATAATACCAATGAAATAAAACAAAACAAAAAAGAAATATATTTTGTCGTGCTTTTATCTTTATGGAATAAAAAATTAGTAAAAAATTTAGAAAATTTAGGATACAAAGAATTCGATGATTATTTTTATCCAAGAAAAATACATTTTGAAGGCATAAAAGGAGATGCTTCAATCAATAAATTATTAGGGAATGAAATAATTGGAGATCCTGATGATGCGGAAATTTATTTTCATGGAATAAACAGTAAAATCAATTTTGGAAAAAACTTTCTAGCACATAGATTAAGAATACGTATACATTCTCATTGTAATATTAAAATTGGAGATAATTTTCATGTAAATCTTCATGACTGGAATGAAAGAAAATCTGACTGGTTTTTTGATAATTTTGCTCAAGCAGAATTTAATGGACATTTTTCAGGTGCAGGCTTTATTCTTGTTAGCATAAACGCAAATTTTCATATGGGAAAGAATTCAGGAATAGGAGATAACTACAATATAAATATAAATCCCGACTGTACATTCTCCATCGGTAAAAATTGTATGCTAAGCTGGGATTTAAAAGTATATGCTGGAATGGGACACCCGTATTTCGATAAAAAAACCAATAAAAAACTTAACAGAACAACAGGAAATATTATAGTAGAAGATAAAGTATGGATTGGATTCGGATGCATTCTTCTAAACGGAACTCATATACATAAAGATTGTGTTGTAGGAGCAAATTCCTTTGTAAACAAAGAGATACCCCAAAATAGCCTCGCAGCGGGATATCCAGCAAAAGTAATAAGAAAAAATATATATTGGAAAGAATAAAAAATATTTATTCAAAAAGTCTATTAATTTTATAAGATTGCTGTTTTCTATTCTTCCTAATAATATCCGCAGTTGCTTGCAACTTATTATCTTCTAAAAATTGTTCAATAGGTGTTTTTTCTTCAACATTTTTCGGTTCATACAGACCGGTATAAAAAATATTTTCTTCTCTTCCTCCTTTAGTAAGAACCATTTTTTTTAAAATTTCATTTTTATGTGAAGCTGTTATAAGTACATATTGATCTTCTGTAAAAGAATAAGAAAAATCTGGCATATCAACTTTTTCCAATTCAGGAATCACTGGCAAAAAGATATACACCAACTCAACATTTTTATCTTCCTGAATACAAGATTCAAATTTTTTATATGACAAAATAACAATCTCTTTCACATTATTTTTCACAGCTTTTTCAGCAACAAGAATTAAACATTTTTTCAAAGCCTGCTTTGCATCAAAATCGACAATTTCCAAATTAGAGCTAAATCTTCTTTTATTAGAATCTTCAGGAATAGCTTCGGGAAAACGTCTTAAAATTTCCCCCTGAGATTGCTGTACAAAAATATAAAATTTATTTAACAATTTAGTATAATAATTATTTGGGATCTTCTCTTTCTCTGACAAATCCTGTATTTTCTCCATACACTGAATAGCATATTCAACAAAACCATAAGCCAGCGCGATATAAGCACATTTATAAAGACGAGACAATACATCAATTTCAACACTTTCTTTAGCAATATAATCTATCTTTTTCAAAAATAAAGCATCTGTAGAATACTCAACACCATCTCCTCTTAAATCAATAGACAATGGATAAAAAGAAATTTTATTCATCCGTAAAAATTTATAAAGGAAAAAACCATTACGATCAAGCAACTCTACAATATCACCAAAAAGTTTCTCTCCTTTATAAACCGGTAAGAATTCAGCTTCACAACAAACAGCAACAGTTGTTTCCTGTAAAACTCTTTCAGCTCCTTTTAATATTTCATAACTTGCTCCCTGAGCATCAATAGATAAGATATCGGGGGGGGGGGGGGTAAAATCTGATTTTTTATCTTTATATAAATAATCCATAGAAACAACATCAACTTCAATTGTTTTTTCCGAACGAATTACATCGCCAAAAACAAAATCAAAAGGTCCATACAATGGATAATATTGATACAAATAAGCATCTTTCATATCTTCATTTAAAAGATACAAAGAATTAGTTGTCGGATCAACATTAAGATGAAACGGAATTCGTTGCTGAGTTTCCCCAAAACAATAAGGTAACACTACAGTATTTTTATTTTTAGTTATGGTTTTAATCTGCTCCAAACACTCAGGGTCTGAATCATAAAAAGTAAAACAAGTATCTTGTTGAAAATAATCTTGATTTAAAGCGGATGTACCTCTTCGACCACCAATATGATGAATAGAAAAAAATATTTTGCCATTTCAATCCCCTCATTTTAAATTTTATAATATATGTATAAATAAACAAAAAATATATATCTTCTCAAATATTTTTTTGCAACTATTGTTTTATATAAATTTTACAAAAATAAAAAAATAAATTTTTAATTTATTAACAATATTTTTTTTAAAAAAAATTGACAATAATCATTTTTAAACATTTTATTAAAATCATCAATATCTAATTCTCTAACATCAATAAAATAATAATTAAAAATATTTTTACTTATAAAAATCTAAATAACAGTACATAATAACAAAAAGATTTACAAGTTATTAAAAATTATTTTTTTTTAAATTTCTGAACAATAACAATACATACCTTACCACCCTGCAACTAAAAACACTATCAATCTTAGATAAAAATTGCAACAATAAAATTATCCTTCCTATTCTCACCTCAAACTTGCTTTTTATTCTCAAAACTTATATTTTTTCTTTTTTATAACTCCAACCCCAAAAAGGAAAAACATGAATCAAAAATACAGTCATTCACTTTGGCTGGAAAATTTTCATACAGCCGTTCATCAATCTTCGGCACGCAAAGAGAGAAATGACATTTCCCTTACTCAAGGGATGGACGAACTTACAAATCTGCTCCTCAAAATCCATTTTAACAATGCTTCGGTCTGGTGGGTCGGAAACGGTGGCAGTAGTGCCATTTGTTCACACCTCGCTCAAGACATTCTCAACAAACTGCAAATAAAATCATTTTTTTGCAGCGATACTGCCTTACTAACCTGTATGGCGAATGATTTTGGTTACGAAAATATATACCAAAAACCATTATCTAAATTTATGGAAAAAAACGACCTACTGATTGCCATATCCAGCTCCGGCAACTCCGCCAACATTCTCAATGCCGCTGAACTAGCACACGAAAAACAGGTACACCTCGTAACCCTAAGCGGCTTTGAAAGTAACAATATTCTGTGGAATATGCCTGCGGACATCGCCTTTTATACACCGTCAAACCTATACGGCATAGTCGAACTTACACACGAAACACTTTTACACGCCGTAATTGAAACACTCTATCTAAATTTTTTTACAGAAAAAAATATAAAATCATAACAAATTAGCAAAAATAATCTTAACCATTCAAACTGTTTTAAACACAAAAAAAGGAAAAAATTATGCCAAAATCACTTGTAACCGGTGGTGCCGGATTTATCGGAAGTCATATTGTTGATGCTTTGCTTGAAATGGGACACGAAGTTGTCGTGCTGGACAATTATTCAACAGGACATCAAGGCAATTTATATCATCAAAAAAACAATCCAAAACTGTATGTCAATGAAATAGATATTGCTCAATACGAAAAAATTCTACCGTTATTTACAGGTGTAGATTGGGTTTTTCATCTTGCAGCCTTGGCGGATATTGTTCCATCCATACAAAATCCGCTCAACTATCATCATTCAAATGTTAACGGAACAGCCAGTGTATTGGAAGCTGCCAAACAACATAATATAAAACGCTTTATCTATGCAGCCTCTTCTTCTTGTTACGGCATTCCAGATATTTCTCCAACAACGGAAGATGCAGAAATCAGACCGGAATATCCATATGCACTGACAAAAAATATTGCGGAACAATATATTTTACATTGGGGAAAAGTTTACAGTCTTCCGGTTGTATCACTTCGACTTTTTAATGCCTACGGTCCAAGAGCCAGAACAACCGGAACATACGGAGCGGTTTTCGGTGTTTTTCTTGCCCAAAAACTGGCAGGAAAACCCTATACGGTTGTCGGAGATGGCAAACAAACCCGCGATTTTACTTATATTTCTGATATTGTCAGTGCATTTTTGGCAGCTGCTAATTCAGATATTCGCCAAGAAGTTTTTAATATTGGCAGCGGCGGAACCTACAGCATTAACCGACTTGTAGAACTGCTGGGCGGCGAAATTACATATATTCCCAAACGTCCGGGCGAACCGGACTGCACCTTTGCAGACATCAGTAAAGTTACAAAAATGCTTAATTGGAAACCGCAAGTCAGTTTTGAAAAAGGTGTGGGCGAAATGCTCAAACATATCGACAACTGGAAAGAAGCACCGGTCTGGACGCCAGATACAATCAAAACAGCAACGGAAGATTGGTTTAAATATCTGTCGAAATAAAACCGTTTTGCAAAAAGGCGGAACGCAGACTGAAAAAATCCTCTTCCGCCTGTTTATAACTTTGCGGTGTGCCGATATCCCGATGATAAACGGCATTATGAAAAGTAAAAATCTTACCTAAAAAATGTGGCAAAATATCTACACTGAAATCAAACGGCAAAAAATTCAAATTTGCCATATATTCCAATATATTCGGTTCTAAAAGATAAAGAGCAGCATTTGCCAGATTTCCGGGCGGATTTGATACTTTTTCATAAAATTCCTGCACCACTCCTTCTCCATTAAGACGCACAATTCCGCACGATTGCGGAGTATTCGTTGTAAAAGTCATCATCGTCAACAGACAATTTTTAGGTCTTTGTGCGTGAGCTGACACAAACTGCTCAAGTGCAAAACAAGACAAATTATCGGCATGCACGAAAAGCACCGTTTCGCCTGCAAAAAAATCCTTATTCACCAAAAGTGTTCCTGCCGTACCCAATAATTTCGGTTCATGCACAAGCGTAATATATTGTTGATAAAAATCGGGCAATCCGCCTACAAAATCTCGTACCTGCTCCGCCAAATAAGAAGTATTGACAAGGACTTGCAGCTTATGACGAACACAAAAAAAATCAAGCCAATACGCGAGTAAAGGTCTTTTTGCTACTGGCACTAAACATTTAGGACACCGCTCGGTAAGCGGACGTAAACGCCGCCCTTCTCCGGCGGCAAGCAATAAAACTTTCATTAAAAATTTCTCATAAGTTCCTGCTGGCTGACAGGAATATTACCGACCCGTCCAACCTGACAGGCGGCGGCAAGCGAGCCTAGATATGCACTTTGCCAAATTGTTCCGCCGGCTGCCAAAGTCAACGCCGAAGCAATCAAAAATGAATCTCCGGCTCCAGCAGGATCAATCGGAGTTCCACACATCGCCCGCAATCTGTCCGTTACCCATTCGGCTCCGGCTCCCTCTTGAATCAAAATTCCTTCATTACCTAAAGTTACAATCACATTTTGGGCGGCGGCTTTTTGTCGCAAATTTTCCGCCAGTACGACCAAACCAGATTCAAAGTCCCGCAAAGCAAGTCGTGCTTCTCTTTCGGTCGGAGTCAAAAGCTGCATATCGTGAAAACGGGAAACATCACCAACCTGTGAAGAAGACTGGCTGTCTGCCACCATCATCACTCCAGAAAGCCGACAAAGTTCAATGATTTTATTCACCAAGGACGAAGGTAAAATTCCGTAATTAAAATCGGAAAAAACTACCAAATCCACATCAGCAATCTGCTTTTCCAATTGTTCAAAAACATCTTTTTGCAATGTTCGACTTAACGGGTGTTGCCGAAGCCGATTTACTCGCAATAAACTCTTATCCTGACATCGATAACGCTGTTTCACGATTGTCGGACGACTCGAATCTTGAAAAAGAAAAGAGCGGACATCGTATTTTTGCAACGCTTGTTTCGCAAATTTTCCGTCTCCATCACTTCCGACAACCGAAAAAAACTTTACTTCTGCCCCCATAGCCCGTGCATGAGAAGCAACAATACCCGCTCCGCCCAAAAATCGCTTAGTCGTTACCGGAGAAACAACAAGGCACGGCTCTTCCCGACTCATTCCCAAAGGATCGCAAGTTATATACTCGTCAACTATAATTTCTCCCAAAACCAAAACTTGCAAATCAGAAAAATCTCGTACGGTTTTTTGTAATGATGTAAAATCAAAATTGTGCCGCTGCATAAATTCTCTGTCCTGAAAAAATGTAGGAGTGAGTTGTTCGGATTCGGAAGCAAGCAATTCAGACAATGAATAGCTCATTTCACCAGAACTAAAAAACAATTTTCCGCCATATTTCTGTACGACCTCAAGCTCCGGATTATACATGCCCTCAAATTCACTTCCTTTAACAACAACATCCGGCTTTAAGGCGGCAATAAAATCTTCTGGCGAATCATTCAACAAAAACGCATGCCCTACCCAAACGGCAGCCTGAATGTTTTCCAAACGAATTTTTTCATCCAAAATATGCTGTCGTTCTACCGGACTTTTTTGCACTCCGACCACAAGATAATCTCCACATTCCGATGCAAAACGCAAAAGCCGTAAATGTCCAGGATGCAAAATATTAAATAAACCGCTTACAAAAACAATTTTCTTGCCCTGTGTATCCTTACGAATTATGTCCAATTCTGCCAAACTTTCTAAATGCATATTTCTTTTTTCCTTTTCATAAAAAAACATAATAATTATACCATATTAACATATATTTCTATCAATTATTTTTTATTTGCCATACAAATCAAAAACTCACTTTTCGATTTTTACTCAATCCAAAAAATTTTCACCTTTTCCAAATTTTCTCCAACTTACGACTTTGCTTTTTTCTCAAATACTTGCTACTGTTTTCATGCTTCTTATGTCAATAGAGGAAAAATTTGTGGAAAATTCAATTTTTATACCCGTTACAAAATCAACAATAACCTTACCGGAAGCAACCCTTTCCGAACGGGGAAAAATCCCGTCGGTTACTGATTGTTTTTACTTGTGGGAACAATTTTCCATGCCGGAACATATTAAAAACCACAGCTGCCAAGTCGCCCGTATCGCAAGCGAGCTGGCATTTATGCGTTATCAAGACGAACAATCTCCGCATTTTCGGGCGATACAAACCTGTGCCTTGTTGCACGATTTAGGAAAAATTTATTGCATCAAAAACGGAGGCGACCACGCGGCAGTCGGAGCGGCTTGGGTACAGGCAATCACTAAAAATCCCTATCTTTCCCAAGGAATTATGCACCATGTTTATTGGCCGGGAACAATCGACCTTGACCGACATTTTTTACCGCTGGTAATCATTTATGCCGACAAACGGATACGGCACGATACGCTTGTTTCCCTGCAAGAACGAACGGACGATTTACTTGTACGCTACGGCACAACCGCAGAACACAGAAAAAATATAAAAATCGCCATGCAACAAGGCGTTGACATAGAAAAAGCCCTCAATAAGCGATTTGGAGTACAACTAAATGAACATACTTTTGATAGCCGGTGGCTGGTCAAGCGAGCGTGAAGTTTCCCTAAAAGGAGCTGTCGGCGTAAAAAATGCCCTGATTGAACTCGGACACGAAGTATATCAACTCGACCCGTCAACCGAACTTGCCGACCTGCCGCAAAAAGCTGCTTCTGCAGATTTTGCCTTTCTCAATTTGCACGGCAGTCCCGGAGAAGACGGGATTATTCAAGCGATGCTTGAAAAAATAGGACTTCCTTTTCAAGGTGCTAATTCCGCCTCGTCAATGATTGCCCTAAATAAACACACGACAAAAATTCTTTATCGCAATGCGGGACTTCCCACGCCCGACTGGATTTTTTGGGCAAAAGGACAAAAACTTACAAAACTTCCGCCTTTTCCCTTTGTGGTCAAACCAAACACCGGCGGCTCAAGTGTAGGTATTACAATCGTCTCCGATAACGCTTCCTGGGAAAAAATACAAAATAAAATCAACGAAGATGTACTTCTCGAGCAATGTATCAGCGGTCTTGAGCTGACCTGTCCTGTTTTGGGAGAAAAAGCCCTGCCGCCGATTTTAATCAAACCGAAACTCGGTACTTTTTTTGATTATACCAGCAAATATAGCACAGACGGTGCAGAAGAAATCTGTCCGGCTCCTGTAGGCAACAAAATGACCTCCGAGCTGCAAAAACTGGCTCTTGTTGCCCACAAAACTCTTGGATTGAGAGATTACAGCCGCACAGATTTTTTAACAAACGAAAACGGAAAACTTTTTTTACTCGAAACGAACACGCTACCGGGAATGACACCGACCAGCCTTGTTCCTAAATCCGCCGCAGCCATCGGAATGAATTTTACTCAACTCATCGCCCGTCTTATTGAGCTGGGTATAAACCGCTTTTCAAAATGACAAATTTACCCGTTAAAATTCGCTTTGCTTTTTTTCTTTATGAACTGCTCTGGAAAATAGCCATACCGTTTTTATACTGTAACCGCCGTTTACGGCAAGGCTGGCAGGCAAGAACGCTACGACAATGCCCAACAAAAACTTACGATATTTGGCTACACGCCGCTTCCGTTGGTGAAGCATATTTGGCTTTAGAACTTCTACAAAACCGCTCTTTAGCCACTTCCGTTCTCATTACCGCCACGACTTCCCAAGGTCTTAATATTCTCAAGGCTAAACAGGACGAACTTAATTTTGACTGCACCTATTTTCCCTTTGACCAAAAAAAATTGCAGGAAAATTTTATCGCGACAATTAAGCCTAAAATAGTCGTCATTTTAGAAACCGAACTATGGCTGTCGCTGTTGCGGGTTTGCAAAGAAAAGAAAATCCCTGTTTGTGTAGTCAATGCCCGAATGTCCAAGCGTTCTTTTTCCCGATACAAATTATTGCAACCGATCTTAGACCCAATTTTTCCCGACTCGGTACTTGCAATTTCCGAAGAAATTCGCCTACGATTTCAAACAATTTTTCCGCAAAGCGAAACACAAATTATGGGCAATATCAAATTTGACCGATTTTTACGACAAAAACAAATCCCCTACGAAGACAATCCGCTTGCGAAATTTTTTAGCAAAAATTCACTTCCTACGGTTTTCGCCTCCGTTCGCCAAGAAGAAGAAGAAGAAATTTTTGCGGCAATTTGTCTCATTAAAAAAAACGACCCCGACCGCCAAATCGCCATCGTTCCTCGACACGCCCACCGCATACGCCCATGGCTCAAACAATTAGAAAAATTTTCGCCTGTTTTACGTTCCAATTTGCCGAACGTACAAAATAGCGGTGTTATCGTTTGGGACATTTTTGGAGAAATGAACGCTCTTTACGCCCTTGCAGGACAGGTTTTTGTGGGAGGAAGTTTAGCTCCGCTTGGCGGACAAAACTTTTTAGAACCGCTAACACAAGGAATTATTCCAATTATCGGACAGTCTTGGAGCAATTTCGCTTGGGTCGGTGAAGAAATTTTTACACAAAAGCTTGTTTTGCAAATCAAAACAGGCGAAGAATTGGCACGATTTTTTCTACATACTCCCGAACCGAATCGGAAAGAAATAAGAAAAAAAGCACAACAATACGCACAAACCAAAGGTGGAGGCTGTAAACAGGTATGGCAAACAATTCAAAAAAAACTTCAGGATTAAAACCGAATTTTTGGGGAATTATTCCGGCTCGCTATCAATCAAGCCGCTTCCCGGGAAAACCGCTCGCCCTCATAAACGGCAAACCGATGTTTTGGCATGTATATAATCAAGCCAGACAATGCAAAGAACTCTGCAAAGTTGTACTTGCGACCGACCACGAAAAAATTATGAATTTGGCACAAGAACTCGGCGTATCGGTTATGATGACCGATTCCAACCATTGCTGCGGCACCGACCGCATTTTGGAAGTTGCAACCGCACTGAATGTGGAAGCAACCGATGTAGTCATCAATATTCAAGGCGACGAGCCCGCCATCGTTCCCGAAATGATTTCCGAACTGTTAATACCGTTTTCCAACAGTGAAGTCGAAGTTTCCACGCTGGCACGAAAAATCAGCGAAGAAGAAGCGGAAAATTCAGCTCAGGTCAAAGTCGTACTGGGACACGATGACAAGGCACTGTATTTTTCCCGTTCCAAAATTCCGTTTTATCGAGAAGAAAACGCTAAACAAAATTTTTGGGGACATATCGGACTCTATGCTTTTCGTATGCGGACACTTCGGCTTTTTTCCAAACTTGAACCGTCGTTTTTGGAACAAGCGGAAAAACTCGAACAATTAAGACTTTTAGAAGCCGGAATACCCATTCATGTGGTCAAAACACGCTTCCGTTCCTACGGAGTTGACCGCCCTGAAGATATAACTAAAATAGAGCAGATTTTACAGGAAAATCAGCACAAACTTTTTTAAAACTTTTTCAAAAAATGAGAATATTATGTCCGGTAATTTTATAAAAGCAAAACAACAGCTGGGTCAAATCAATTCCTTAATTCGACAGAATAAACTGCTAGCGGCAGCCACCTCTATTTACGAAGCGGTTTCTTTCGTTACCCGAACATCGCTGATGAAACACGAACAAAGCGATTTTGCCCAAGCAATCGACCAAGCCGTTTATCATTTTTCAAATTCAGCGGAACTGAAAAAAATCTATCCGCTGCAAATTACCTATAAAGAAGGCGAAGAAAAACAGCTCCTTGCACAGCTCAAAGAAGTTCTTCAAATGTTACAAGATGAACTCAATAACAGCTTGGGAAATATCAATATTGAAGATTTTAAAAAACTCAAACTCAAAGATGCTCAAGAACTTTTAAACGAACAAAAATTTGACGAAGCCAAAGCCCTGTTAGATAAACTGGCAGCCGATATTGATGATGATGTCAAACTCAAAGAAGAAATCGCCCAAAAGTTTTTTGATGCCGGTCGCTACAAAGAAACTATTGAGTATATTGAAAAAGCATCAAACCAAAATCCAGATTCCGCACATTTATTTAACAAATTCGGTATGGAACTCCGCAAACAGGGCAAATTCGCCGAAGCAGAAGCATTTTATTTGGCTGCCGTAAAAATCAAACCCGACGACGAAGTTTTACATTTTAATCTCGGACGGGTTTATCTTGATTGGAAACGCTGGGATATGGTAGAAAAATCAGCAAAAGAAGCACTTAATATCAATCTTAAATTTGAAGAAGCAAGAAAATTGCTAACCTTTGCCCTAAAACAACAAGGTATAAAATAAATTCTTTTAAGATAAGCCAAATTTTAATTTTTTCACTTTACAAAAAAATAAAAATTTTATTTTTAATCGACATAATTTCTTGACAACTTAAGTAAAAAATGAAAATTTTTATTTTTTTTATAAATTAGGAGAACTGCTATGCTTTTTCCAAAAAAGACTGCTTCGTTTTACAAGAAAACAACATATCGTAACCGATTGGAAAAAAAGAAAAAAAAATCATATTTTCGTCTTCTCTCTCTTGGACTTGTCGTCTTATTTCTTTCAACAGCGATGCTTTCCCTGCTTGCATCTCGCAACGAGTTTTCCATACCGAATATTTTCGTACAAAAAACACCGATTAACGTAGCCGACATAGAAGATAGTAAACAACAGCGACAGATCATTACCAGTCACGTCAAAATCGGAGAAACAGCATCAAACATTCTAAACAATTATATCTCTCCGCTCCAAATCAATGCCGTTTGTCTCGCCTGCAAACATGTTTATCCGCTCGATAAAATTAAGGCAGGAAATCCATATACGATTGAACTGCTAAAAAACGACTTACAGTCATTTAAATACGAAATCGACACATCCAAACAACTTAGCGTAAGCTGGGTAAAAGAAGAAGATGATGTAAAAATCAGGGCGGTTATCGAACCTATCCCTTATGATGTCGTTCGAGCAACCGTCGAAGGAACCATTATCTCCAATCTTTTTGAAGCAATCGTTCGTTCCGGTGAAAGAACCGACCTTGCCTTTAAATTGGCTGAACTTTTTGGCTGGGACATCGACTTTATGCGCGGACTACGCAAAAATGATTCTTTTTCCGTAATTGTTGAAAAAAGAAGCCGCAACGGTCAAGATGCCGGTTATGGACATATTTTAGCAGCCAAATTTAACAACGACGGCAAATTATTTTATGCGTATCGGTATAAAGATGAAAACGGACAAATCGGATATTATGATCAAAACGGAGCAGCTTTGCATAAGGCTTTTTTAAAAGCTCCACTTCAGTTCACTCGTATTTCCTCCAGCTTTTCAAATAACCGCTTACACCCAATTCTCAAAATCTGGCGACCGCATCACGGTATTGACTATGCAGCTCCCACGGGTACACCAATTAGAAGTATCGGAGACGGCGTAATTATTTCCAAAGAATACGGCAAAGGAGCCGGACTTTTTATAAAAATACAACACATGAATAACTATGAAACCGTCTATATGCACATGTCACGCTATGCCAAAGACATTAAAATAGGACAGCGTGTTCGTCAGGGAGAAATAATTGGTTATGTCGGCGAAAGCGGTTACGCAACCGGACCGCATCTTGATTTTCGTATCAAGAAAAACGGAAACTATATCAATCCGCTTACGCTCAAATCTCCGACGGCACAGCCTGTTCCTCAAAAAGAAAAAAATAAATTTTATTCTGAAATTGCTGAATATCGTAAAGCACTAGAAACAAATGTTCCCGACCCCAAAATTGAAAACACTAAAAATGAAACAAATATCACAACGACAGCTTCATAACTTAACAATTTTTTAAAAATAATTTCATTTTAATAACAAAACCTCATTTACAAAAATATTTGTAAATGAGGTTTTTACTATAAGAGATAAACAAAAAAATTAAATTTGTTACTTACTTCCAGCTACTTCTATAGTTTTTATTTCATATTTTCCTGTAAAAAATCAATTATCCTTTGTAAAATTATCTCCTTACATTCCCGATGTGTCGGCAGTGTATGTCCGCTCGTAACGACTTCTTTAAGTTGCAAAAGCTCCAACCGCTTATTTCTCGCCCCGCTTTTTTGCAAAATTTTCCACGCATTTTCAGGAGCTACGAGTCTATCCCGTTCACCATGCAGAACCAAAAGCGGAGCGTGCATACCGGCAAGCATTTTTCGAGTGCGCCGAACGCCCTGCATTAAAGAATATAACGGCTGCAAAGCAATTTTTCCTTCGTATCCCCGCCACGGAGCAATTTCCCGCGACTGTCTCCTCGGCAACGAAGTCCGCAAAACAGGACAAATCCACCGCAAAATAAACAAAAAAGCGAACTGCCGACTCACTTGCCGCCAAATTTTCCAAATTTCAAAATCAATCGGAGCAGAAATACAAACAACTGCTGACGGTTGTCGGTTTTTTCGTGCTGCCAAATGTAAAGCAAGCGTACCGCCCATAGAATAACCGACCACGGCAACACGAGGAAATTTTTTTTGCAAAAAGACAAATTCCTGTTCACACTTTTCCAACCAATCACAAAAACGAGTTTGCAAAAATTCTGTAAAATTACCGTTATGTCCTGGCAAGGTCGGAACAAAAGCAGCAAATCCTGCATCTTGCAAACCTTTTTGTAAAAATTCCATCTCAAAAGGCGAACCGCTATACCCGTGCAACAAAAGAATTGCATTGTTTCCCGTCATTTCTCCTCCCAAACAAAGCAAAATAACATAACCAAAACTATTTTTAAAAACAAGTTTTTGTTATATGCTCCCGAATAAATCCGCCTTGACTGCATACTACAACAAGAATAAATTTATTTTTTTGCAAAAATGAACTTTTGAAAGCAAAATATGGAGAGAAAAAATGCTAAAAAAATTGCAAAACGAAATCGCAACTCTCAAAGACGAAGCGATTTATTTACAAACAGAAATGACCAAACGCCCTGCTCTTGACCCCAAAAGCGGCGGTCTTGGAGAAAAAGAAAAAGCGGATTTTTTACTCGCCTATCTTCGCAAAATCGGTATTTCCGATATTACGGAAATAAAAATCAAAGACAAAAACGCTCCGTGCGGATACCGTCCCAACATTGCCGCAAAAATTTCTGGCAAAAATTCCCAAAAAACACTCTGGGTTATATCCCATATGGATATTGTACCGCCGGGCGATTTGAGCCTATGGCAAACCGACCCGTATCAAGTCATTGTTGACGGTGATATTTTGACGGGTCGCGGAGTTGAAGATAACCAACACGGGCTGACGGTAAGCCTAATTGCCGCAAATGCCATACAAAAACTTTCCGTACAACCAGCAATAAACTTTGGCCTACTTTTCGTAGCAGATGAAGAAACAGGAAATACCTTCGGCATTCACGCCCTTTTGAAAGAACAACCAGAACTCTTTAAAAAAAATGACCTATTTTTAGTACCAGACCACGGCGAATCCACAAGCGACAAAATCGAAATCGCTGAAAAAGGACAGCTCTGGCTGAAAGTTACAATCAACGGTAAGCAAAGCCACGCTTCAACACCGGACGAAGGCATCAACAGCCTACGAGCATCAGCGGCTTTTATTCTCAAAATTGACGAACTCTACACAATTTTTGACCGTAAAAACGATCTGTTTTCTCCGCCAACTTCAACTTTCGTCCCAACTCGAAAAGAAGAAAATGTCCCGAATATCAATACAATTCCGGGCAAAGATGTTTTTTATATAGACTGCCGTATTCTGCCAGGCTACACACTGAACGAAGTGGAAAATGCCGTCAAAGAAATGGCAAAACATATCGAAAATGAATACCGTGTCAAAATCAACATCGAAACCGTTCAATCCGAACCACCCGCTCCGATTACAAGCCTAGAAAACGAAATCATCACCCGTTTGCAAAAAGCGATTGCAAATGTCTATAATGTCAAAGCCGAACCAATCGGAATCGGCGGCGGAACAGTAGCAGCAGCTTTGCGAAAAAAAGGATTTTCCACGGCAGTCTGGGCAACACTTTTGGGCAACGCTCATCAAGCGAATGAAAAAACATCACTAAAAAATATTCTAAGCGATGCTCAGGTAGTCGTCCAACTCGTTTGCACACCCTAATAATGAAAAATTTTGACCTTATCATTATCGGAGCAGGACATGCCGGTTGTGAAGCGGCAATGGCTACCGCCCGACTCGGTCTCAAAACCCTGCTTATTACCATCAATTTGGAACGAATCGGTCATCTTTCCTGCAATCCAGCCATCGGCGGACTGGCAAAAGGACATATGGTTCGGGAAATCGATGCTCTGGGCGGTATGATGGGATATTGGGCGGATCAGGCAATTATTCAATTTCGTACGCTCAACACCCGAAAAGGTCCGGCAGTTCGGGCTTCCAGAGCACAAATCGATCGTGAACGCTATATGCAAGCCGTTAAAAAAGATATTTTTTCCGAGCATAATCTCAGTGTCATTGAAGATATGGTCGAGGAAATTTTAGTCGAAAATGGCGAAGTATACGGAGTTCGCACCCGACTGCAAAATATTTTCTCCTCTAAAATTCTCATCACCACCGGTACATTTTTACAAGGCAAAATGTATATCGGACCGCAAATAATCAGCGGAGGGCGTTTTGGCGACCCTGCCAGCTCCACTCTTTCTTTAAACTTGAAACAACTCGGCTTGCAACTCGGACGCCTCAAAACCTCAACCGTTCCAAGACTTCACAAAAACAGCATTGACTATTCCCAAATGGAAATACAAAACGGCGAAACACCTCAATTTTTCAGCACCCGCTCGACTCGAAAACCACTGCCGCAACAGCCCTGTTTTATCACCTATACCAACGAAAAAACACATGCCCTGATTGCAGAAAATATCCAAGAATCAGAAATTCACTACAACGCAGATGTCAACAGTCCCCGTTACTGTCCAAGTATCGAAGACAAAATCGGTCGATTTCCCGATAAACCGCGACATCAAATTTTTGTCGAACCCGAAGGGCTGGAAAGTATGGAAGTTTATCCAAACGGATTAACAACCAGTCTGCCCTTTAGCGTACAACAAAAAATACTCACCACAATTCCGGGGTTGGAAAAAAGCTGTATCAGCCGTCCCGGATACGGGATTGAATACGATTTTCTTTTTCCGACTCAGCTCAAACCGACTTTGGAAATCAAAACTATCAAGGGACTGTACTGTGCCGGACAAATCAACGGCACTTCGGGCTATGAAGAAGCGGCAGCACAGGGACTGTGGGCAGGATTGAATATTTTTTGCAAACTGCACAATTTACCACCGTTTTTACTCGGACGAAATGAAGCATATATAGCTGTTTTGATTGATGATTTGGTTACAAAAGGCACACAAGAACCGTATAGAATGTTTACATCTCGTGCCGAGTATCGCCTCTTACTTCGAGAAGATAATGCCGATCGGCGACTGACCCCGATAGGTCGCAAACTCGGACTGGTTACGGATGAGCAGTGGAAAATCTATTCGCAAAAACAATATTTACTGAATACCGCCCTTGCCGCCATTGAAGAAACAATTGTATGCCCCAACACTTCCACCTGTGATTTTTTACAAAAAATCAAAGCAACTCCGCCACAAAAAGCAGTCAATCTGTCCGCAATTTTACGACAACCACAAGTTGAAATCTCCGACCTCAAACCGATTTGCGAAACATTAAACACGATACCGCCGGAGGTTTTGCGAGAAGTAGAAGTACAAATCAAATATTTCGGCTACCTTAAACGTCAACAAGAACTTGTTGAACGAACCGAACAACTCGAAAAAATTCCGCTTCCTGAAACACTGGATTACACACAAATCGCCGGACTTTCACGAGAAGTACAGGAAAAGTTACAAAATATCCGTCCAACAACACTTGGACAGGCAGGACGAATTTCGGGAATTACACCGGCAGCAATCAGCTGCTTGCAAATCGCCCTGAAAAAAGCAGAAATTATATAAAAAAATCTTCTCCACACAAAAAATATCTTTTTTTTAACACTACAAGCTTTTTTTTTAAAAGCATTGCACTAAACTTATTATTTACAATTTCAATATTTTTAAAATTTTTCTTTACAATTTTTATTATTCCTTAATTTAAATAATATTTATATCGTTCAAAAAATCATATTTTCTTCAATAACATTTAAATTATAAAATAAACCTGTCTTTATTATATCATATAATTGATTTAATAATTATTTGTATAACTTAATTTAAAAATTTTTCAATCTTTCCAGATAATTTATTTATTTTTTTATAAACAATCATCTTGCATTCAATTTTTATTGCAAAATAATCAAAAGTAAACCGACAAAAAGTAAACTCACTCCAACAGCTCGCGGAATAGAACCTTTTTCTTTAAGTACCGCCACTCCCAAAAATGTACCAATAGGAATGGAAAGTTGACGCAAACCAACAATATATGCCACTTGCGTTGCCTGAGTCATTGCCAATAAAACAAGACAATAAGTCAAACCGATTGCAAACCCTGCCTGCAATGCAGGTTTTACCAACTTCCGAGCCTGTATCTGCAATTCTTGTCGAGCAGATTTGGAAAACAAAAGAAACAAATGCATCCATACGGCGGTCGCCACACATTCTAAAAACAAATACAAAACGGCTCGTGCCCAATTCGATAAAATATGTGGTATTTCTTTAAGGGCGTTCATCGCCACATCATCAACAAAAGAATAACCTGCCGTTCCCAAAGCTGCCACCAGCACAAAAGCACAAGCCGGATTAAAATAATTTTGCCAACGAAAATCGCGAAACGAATTCATTGGCAAAATAATTGCTCCGCATAAAATCGCAAACAAACCAATAAGCCCGGACAGTGAAAAATTTTGCCCTTCACCAACTAAAAAAGCCAAGCCTACAAGGATAACCAATGGAAAAGAACGAGCCAACGGATAGACTATCGACAAATCTCCTCGCCGATATGCTCCGGCAAGACCAAAATAATAAAGTGCTTGAAAAAAGCCAGCAGCAGTCAAAATCCACCATGCAACGGAAGAAAAAGCTAGCTGCCAAACAAAATCAAATGTCCAAAACAAAATCGGAAAAGAACACAGCACCGTTCCCCAAGTTGCCAACAGAAAAAAACCGACCGAGGGCGATTTGCTTTTAGAAAACATATTCCAGCCGGCATGCAAAAACGCCGAAATCGTAACAAGCAAAATTGCGGCAAAACTCATTTTCCTCTCCTTGAATTTTCCTTTTTTAACAGCTTACAATAACAAATATTTTGTTTCTTTTCACCGACTTTTAGCTCAAAATACTCTTACTTGCCATTATACTGTCAAAAAATTTTAAAACAACTTTTTAAAACTGACCTCGCCAATAAATGCTTACAAATACAAGCATTATAATTTTAAAAAATAATAAAAAACATAAAAATCAAATAATAAAAGATAAGCACCGATGGCGTCCCCAAGGGGGGTTGAACCCCTGTTACCGGCGTGAGAGACCGATGTCCTAGACCACTAGACGATGGGGACGAAAGAAGTAAAAAAAGGAGAGGGAAATGGTGGGTCGTGCAGGGATCGAACCTGCGACTCTCTGCTTAAAAGGCAGATACTCTACCTACTGAGTTAACGACCCGTTTGACTTAAAAAAATTTTTTTTATGCAATTCAAAATTTACTGTCAAGAAAAATTTACAAAAAAATCATATTTATTCAAGATTTTCAATTTTTCGTTTTCAATTTAAATGAGATTTTCTAAACACTCAAAACAATATAAGCACCAAATCAAGCAAAAAATTCTTACCGTTTTATTTTTCAAAAACAAATATCTATTCTTTTTTTAAAATTGTTGAACAAAAAAACCAAGTTGCAAAAAAATTATCAGAAACTTTTGCCATAATGCGAACAAGAAAAAACAAAAAGAAAAAGGCATATAAACATCTTGCCCAAAGCAAACCGGACAAATCGCCACCAACCATAAAAAGCAGCAGCGTGTCTTCAATCAGGCTATGACAAATCCCCAAAAATGTCAGTGAAAAGAAAATATCTTTGGGGGAGATTCTATTAGATTTTGCTTCCTGAATAATCAAGCCGCCACCATAACTTATACCCAAAAGCAAAGCAACAACCGTAATAGAAGTCGCTTCTTCGCCAATACCGATTAACCTCAAAATCGGGTGCAACAACCACCTGAGTAAATCAAGGATTTTAAGCATTTTCAAAATCCGCATCAAAACAACCAATGTAAAAATCGTTAAATACACAATAACAAGGTTTTTAAGCTGTCCTAACGTCCACGCAGACCAACCAGACTCATTTCCCGAAAGCTGTATGGCAAAATTCGCCGGCTGCTGCAACCAATTTCCCGAAGAATAAATCAAATTCAAAATAAAACCGAGTAAAAAAGCTGATACAACACGAACAATAAGCTGAAAACCGAAACGAGGTCCGCTTTGACGGGCGACTTCAATTTCTACGGGCAAAGAATGAGCAATCAAAATCATCGTCCCCAGCACCGTAACCTGTGCAACACTCAAAGGAGTATCACCAATAAGCGAAGCATAAACAACAACGGCACTAAAAATCGAATTAAACATTGCCGTTGCCCACACAAATCCCATACTCGCCGGCAAACCGACCAACTGCATAATCGGTTCAAGCGGTAATGACAGCCATTTAATAATTCCGAAATCCTGTAAAATTTTGACCACAATCAAAATAGGAATCATAATTTTAAACAGCGTAAAAGCGATTTGATTCACTTCATAAATCAGTTTTCTTATCGCTCTACTTACAGAATTTTTATTCATAATCAAAAAATCTCTTTTAGGATACTCTCTTCCTGTCCACCGTTCACAGAACTTCCATCTTCAGAATCCTGCAAAATATTCGCGGGCAAAGTCGTATTCATCACTGTCGGCTCCGTTCCTTTTTTAAAAGGCAAATAAAAAAAATCCCGACTTTCTGATGAAGCAAGATTACCGCTTGCGGGGTCAATCCTTGTCATAACAATATCCGACGGTGCGACAAAATTTCGTTCCCGGTAATCATTTTCAACTGCCAAACGATAATCAACCCAAATCGGAGATGCTGCCTTAGACCCCGTTTCAAACCGTCCCATCGGACGAAGTTGATCAAAACCGACATACACTCCTGTCAATAAATACGGCGTATATCCGATAAACCAAGCATCCTGTTCATCATTTGAAGTACCGGTTTTAGCAGCCACCGGACGTTTTAAAGCCTTTGCTCGCCAGCCAGTTCCGTTTGTAACAACAGACTGCAACAAATTTGTCATGATATATGCCGTTTGTTCGCTCATAGCAGTATGCTCTTCAACTTCGTGCTGAAACAATACATCTCCCCAAGCATTTTCCACTCGCGAAATAACCATCGGTTCAACCCAACTTCCCATTCTAGCAAAAGACAAATATCCCGTACACAAAGAAAGCGGTGTAACCTCACACGCTCCCAAAGAAAGTGCAAGATTGGGCTGAAAATCGGATTCAATCCCCATATCTGTTGCCCGCTCAATAATTTTCCGAATACCAATTTCCTGTGCAATCCGAACCGTAACAAGATTACGAGATTTTACGAGTGCTGTCCGAAGCAGGGTTGGACCGAAAAATACTCCTTCAAAATTACGCGGTTTCCAATCTTCCTCTTCCTGATTTTGAGACTCAGTTTTATTTTCAAAAACAATCGGAGCGTCCAAAATAACCGAAGCTGCCGTCATTCCCGCATCTAATGCCGCCGAATATACAATAGGCTTAAATGCTGAACCTGGCTGCCGCCGTGCCTGTGTAACCCGATTGAATTGAGAACGAAAAAAATCATAGCCGCCAACCATTGCCACGACCTCACCATTTTGCGGTTCAATAGAAACCAACGCACCTTCGATAGTCGGTTCTTGCTCAAGTGCCATTTCAATCGGTTCAACATCATAGTCTTTTATTATCTGATTTTCTTTTTTTATCCTTTCTTTTTCAGTATTTTCTTTCGGTTTTGGCAACGATTGTATTGAAGCCCAAATCACATCGCCAGAAACAAGCACTTTTCTAGCATCTTGTATTTTTGCCACTTCTTCCTGTGCGAAATGAACATTGGGCGTTCTTGCCCACTCCATTGTCGAAACATCAATAAAACCAATAAAATTGCCAAAAGATACAAATGCACCGTCTTTTTGTACTTGAGTAACCACCACTTTTTTCCAATCGCCGATTGTCAGCTCCTTTCCTTTTTCATTTTCAACAGATTCTTGCATAAATTGCTCAATTTCTTCCGACTCAAGATGAACAATCGGACCTTTCCAGCCACGCCGTTTACTCGAATCACGCAATCCTTTTTGCAATGCTTTTTCCGCAGCGACCTGATGTTTAAAGTCCAGTCCAGTATATACCTGTAATCCGGAAGTATAAACTTTTTCTTCACCGAACATTGCAATAAGCCGCTGTCTTACTTCTTCCAGATAATATGCACCTACAGACCAAGACGGATCCGGCATACTTTTAAATACAAGTTCTTCATCTCTAGCAGCAATATATTCATTTTTTGTTATCCATTGAATATCGCGTAAACGCTCAAGTACATACATTTGACGTTTTCTTGCAAGTTCAGGATTTTTGTATGGATTATAAGTACTTGGAGCTTTAGGCAGTCCTGCAAGCAATGCTGCCTGTGCCAACGTAAGTTCTGTTGCATGACAGGCAAAATACTGCTGTGCGGCAGCTTCAATACCATAACTTCCCGCTCCCATATAAATTTGATTTAAATAAAGCGTTAAAATTTCATCTTTATTAAGATATTTTTCCAATCGATAAGCAAGAACAACTTCTCGTATTTTACGTTTATAACTCTTTTCAGGAGTTAATAACAACGATTTAACAACCTGTTGAGTAATAGTACTTCCGCCTTGCACGATAGTTCCTGCCACCATATTTTTTATTGCCGCTCGAAAAATACCTGAAATATCGACACCGCCGTGTTGATAAAAACTCGTATCCTCCGCAGCCAGAAATGATTTTATAACAACAGGCGACATAGACGAAAGCGGCACAAGAAACCGCCGCTCTTTGTAAAAATATCCCAAAATCTCACCGTTGCGAGTATAAACACTCGTTACCAGCGACGGATTGTAATCTGTAATATTCTTAAAGCCCGGCAAATCCGCCGTAGCCCAATAATAAACAAGTGTAGCCGCAGCACTTCCGGCAAAAAACAACATTACAAAAGTAATAGCAATGTACTTTAAAATTTTCATCTTTTATTCCAAAAGTTAAAACGATTTTAAACCCCAATCCGAAACAAGATTTGCATAAATCTGAAAAATATCTTTCGCCAAGTAGCTAAGTTCCTGTAATCCCTGACGTACTCCAAGCCGTGCAGCCAAACAATGTCCGTCATCAAGCAGGTGAATTTTGCCGCCAACAACCCAAAAAGGGAACAACCGGCAATAATGCGGTCTGATTTCCCGAACAAGTTCACAACCAAATCTACCTAAAAAAACACATCGTCCGTCGACTTTTGTCGCCAAACGCTCGTGCATTCCATCAGGTGGAAAAATCTGTTGTATGTCCCTACGTTCATCTGGAAACAAAGAATACATACTTCGCAAAAATGCCGCCGTTGTTATTTCCGACCGCCAAAAATCTGAATATCCTGCCGCCAAAATCCGTTTTTTTTCTGACAAAGAAAGCGGAAAACAATCTCCCTCCGTTCCAACTTCCAGCTGACAGCAAGTTTTCTGCCGAGCGGCACAACAACCACAAATATGTGGGTCTGCGGTCATTTATGCATTCCAGAAAATTTCAAATCACCCTTACCTAGCATATCGTGCAAATGCACAAGCCCGACAACATGCAACTTCTCATCTACAACCGGCAAAACCGTAATCAGACGTTTTTCCATACGGTCAAGCACGCAAGCAGATGATTCTTGAGCAAATGAATAGGCAGGTGAAACGGTCATCACTTCCGAAGCGAGAACTCCCTGCACAATTCGTCCAGCACATACCAAACGGCGAATATCTCCATCAGTCAAAATTCCGCTCAATTTTTTATCATCATCATAAAAAAGCACCGTTCCCAGTCCACCTTTATCCAAAACCTGTAACGCTTCATCAAGACTCACCGTTTGCGGCAATAGTGGAATTTTTTCCGTGTGCATAAAATCAGCAACCGGCAGTGTCAAACGCCGTCCCAAAGCTCCTGACGGATGAAAACGACGAAAATCATTTTTCTCAAAGGATTTCCAATGTATCAAGCACACAGCTAAAGCATCGCCGAGAGCCAAGGTCGCCGTGGTGCTGGCAGTCGGTGCAAGTCCGAGCGGACAGGCTTCTTTGGGAACTTTTGTTAAAAGTACGATGTCGCAAAAACGAGCCATTGTAGAATTTTTATCGGCAGTCAAACCAATAAGTGTGCCTGTAAGTTCTTTTAAACTAGGCAAAATAGCATTTAATTCGTCAGTTTCCCCACTGTTGGAAAGAGTCAAAACAACATCTTCCTTTCTTAAAGCCCCCATATCTCCATGTGCACCTTCTACAGGATGCAGAAAAAAAGCAGGCGTTCCAGTACTACTAAAAGTTGCTGCAATCTTACGGCCGACAAGACCTGATTTACCAAGCCCAACAACAACAACGCGACCTCTACATTCAGCTAAGCATTGTAAAGCCAGTACAAATGTTTCGTTAATATTTTTTTCGACCTCATGCAGTCCATCAATTTCTATTTCCAAAACCTGCTTGGCTTTTTGTATCCAATCCTGAACTGAAAGATTATTTTTTGTATTTTTTTGCATTGTTTTTTCTTTTTTTATTTTTTAGGTAAAATAGGATATTTCCCGTCAAAACATGCTAAACAATATCCTTGCGGTTTAACTGCATTCAAAAGTCCGTCCAAAGACAAAAAATGCAAAGAATCAAGCCCGATAAACTTGGCAATTTCTTCTACACTTTTACCAGATGCAATCAATTCGCCTTTTGAGGAAAAATCAATACCATAAAAACATGGATAGACAACAGGCGGACAACTCACTCGCATATGTAGCTCCTTTACTCCCAACTCACGCAACTGTTTCACCCGTGCTTTAATTGTTGTTCCGCGTACGATAGAATCTTCAACAATCACAATCCGCTTGCCTTTTACCATACCGGAAATGGGATTGAGCTTGACCCGCACACTAAATTCCCGTCTATCCTGCATCGGCTGAATAAATGTCCGCCCCACATAATGATTGCGAATCATCGCCATTTCAAACGGCAAACCAGATTGTTGCGAATAGCCAAGAGCGGCGTAAATTCCGGAATCCGGAAACGGCATAACAAAATCGGCATCGACCTGCATTTCATCAGCCAAAATTGCTCCCATTTTCTTCCTAGTTCCATACACTTCCTGCTCAAAAACAAGAGAATCGGGACGAGCAAAGTACACCAGCTCAAAAATACACGAACTTTTTTTCTGCGGCGGCAATGCCTGCATAGAATGAATTTTGCCGTTTTCAACAACAACCATTTCACCCGGCTGCAAACTCCGCAAATATTTTGCCTCCAGCAAATCAAAAGCACAGGTTTCAGAGGCAAAAACATACGAATTGTCCATTTGCCCCAAAACCAACGGACGAAAACCCCACGGGTCTCGCAATGCAATAAGCTTATTATTACAAAGCAAAAGCAAACTAAAAGCCCCTTCAATTCGCTTACATGCTTCGATAATTGCCTGTTCAAGCGATTTTTTTTGCATATTTCTAGCAATAAGCTGTATAATAATTTCGCTATCCATTGTAGTTTGAAAAATTACACCCTGTTCTTCCAGCTCACGATGCAGTTCTTTTTTATTTGTTAGATTTCCGTTATGTGCAATTGCCATATCCCATTCTTTATAATGAACCATAAATGGTTGGGCATTACGTAATAACGATGATCCTGTCGTGGCATAACGAACATGACCGATTGCAACATTACCTTGAAGATGTTTTTCAAAATGTTCCTCATTAAAAACATCGGCTACAAGCCCCATTCCACGATGTTCTCTGAGTTTATTTCCGTCCCAAGAACAGATACCTGCACTTTCCTGACCTCGATGCTGCAATGCATACAATCCGAAATATGTCATTTTTGAGGCTTGTGGATGAGAATCGATACCGAAAATCCCACAATATTCCTTTTTCATTCTTTCTTCCTCGAATTTAAATATTTTCCTGCCTGTCCAGCTCGCCGCTTTGCTTCAAACCCTCATACAAAAGAACCGAAGCCGCATTTGCCAAATTCAGGCTTCGCACTTTACCCCAAATAGGAATACGGAGCAAATTCTCACCAACAGCTGCAATTAATGCTTGCGGCAAACCGCGGGTTTCCGGTCCCAAAACGATAAATTCATCACCGCAAAAAGAATAGCGATGATAAGGCAAACCAAGTCTTGCACTGGTAAAAACGAACTTGCCGTTTTTTCCGGCTTTATTTGTAAATTCTTCCCAATTTTCCCAAACCTGCAACTGCACATGCGGCCAATAATCAAGCCCTGCCCGTTTCAAATACCGATCTTCCAAACTGAAACCGAGCGGTTTTATCAAATGCAGAGGCGTTTTTGTAGCGGCACAAAGCCTGGCAATCGTACCGGTATTTGGAGGTATTTCAGGTTCGTACAAAACAAGTTGCATTTTGCTTGTCCTTTCAATAAAAAAAGCCCTTGTACAAGGGCTGAATTGCTGGTGGGCGATCGGGGATTTGAACTCCGGACTTCCACCGTGTGAAGATGGCACTCTAACCACTGAGTTAATCGCCCCTTGAGGGAAAAATTTATACGCTCGACAAAAGCAAAAAACAAGTATTTTTTTATCCCAACTTACAGGAACAATTATGAATATTCTTATTACTGGCGGCTGTGGATTTATCGGTTCAAATTTTATCAAACTCCTTTTTGATGAAACCAAACACTCGATTTTTAATCTCGACAAACTGACCTATGCAGGCAACCCGCAAAACCTGCAATCCATTACAAACGACAAGCGTTATACCTTTATTTACGGCGACATCAACGACTCCGATTTAGTAGCGGATTGTTTGCAAAAACATAAAATTGATTTGGTCGTACATTTTGCGGCAGAATCCCATGTTGACCGCTCCATCAACGAATCAGCCGTCTGCATACAAACAAATATCAACGGCACACATACCTTACTGGAACAGTCGAAAAAATACGGTCTTGAACGTTTTATTCATATTTCCACCGACGAAGTATACGGCTCACTCGGTAAAACAGGAAAATTCACCGAAACCACACCGCTTTCACCGAACAGTCCTTACTCCGCTTCCAAAGCCGCCTCCGACTTGCTGGCACGGGCGTATTTTCAAACTTACGATTTTCCGGTCATCATCACTCGCTGTTCGAATAATTATGGTCCGTATCAATTCCCCGAAAAACTGATTCCGCTGATGTTTGACAAAGCTCAAAAAAACGAGCCGCTTCCAATTTACGGTAATGGCACAAATATTCGTGACTGGATTTTTGTTCGCGACCATTGTCTTGGAATTTTGGCGGCAATCAAAAACGGAAAACCCGGCGAAATATATAATTTTGGCGGCAATGCCGAACGAACCAACCTCGAAATCGTACGAGAAATTCTCGCTTTTTGCCGTGCTTCCGAAAGCCTTATTACTTTTATAACCGACCGCCCCGGACACGATTTACGTTATGCCATGGATTGTAAAAAAGCCCAAAAAGAACTCGGCTGGCAGGCACAAACAAATTTTCCGGACGGTCTTAAAGAAACACTTAATTGGTACAAAAACAATCAAAACTGGCTAAAAAGCGTCAAAAACGGTGATTATCTCGCTTTTACACAAAAATGGTATAACAACAAAAAAAATATATGAACATTTTACTTCTTGGCGGACAAACCGGACTTCTGGGACAAGCTCTTAAAAAAGTCTTGCAAGCAAACGGACATAAACTTTTTTTTGCAGGACGACACGACCCGATTTTTGACAATAATTTTTTAAAAAAAACGATACAAGAAAAAGAAATTTCGACAATTATCAACACCATTGCCTACACTCAAGTCGATAAAGCCGAAGACGAAATAAAAGAAGCTACTAAAATAAATGTCGATTTGCCCGAACTTTTAGGCAAGGTCGCCAACGAAACAAAAACAACACTTGTACATTACAGTACGGATTTTGTTTTTGACGGCAAAAAAAATAAACCGTATCTGCCAAGCGACATGCCAAATCCTCTTAGTGTTTACGGAAAAACGAAACTTGAAGGCGAACAAAAACTTATACAAATTGCCCCCGAAAAATTGCTTATTATCCGCACTGCTTGGCTTTTCGGTCCCGACAAAATCAATTTCGTACAAAAAATACTTATACTTGGAAAAGAAAAAGGCAAATTAACAATTGTCAATGACCAAATCGGCTCACCGACCTATACCGTTGATCTTGCTCAATATTCACTAGCCTTGCTGCAAAAACAAACATGGGGCATTTTTCATATTGCCAACAGCGGTCAAGCAAGCTGGTACGACCTCACCGTCAAAGCTGCAAAACTGGCGAAAATTCCCTGTCAAATTATCCCAATTACTTCCGCCAATTTCCCTCAAAAAGCAATCCGACCGCCATTTTCAGTTTTAAACTGCCAAAATTTTACAACAACAACAGGTATAATTCCCCGTCCATGGCAAAACGGATTGACAGAATATTTACAAAACTGCACAATTTAACCGTTTAGCAAGGTTGATAAAAATAAATAATCATTTTATAAAATTTTTTATTTTCCAGTTCAATAATTATATGGAGACAAAAAATGAACCTTGATAATCGTCAAATCAAGATTTTAAGCACAATCATAGAAGAGTACATCGTCTCCGCACTACCGGTCGGCTCTCGAACTGTTTCCAAAAAATCACAGCTCAATCTCAGCCCGGCAAGTATCCGCAACATTATGGCGGACTTAACAGAAGCCGGCTATTTACAACAACCCCACACCTCAGCAGGAAGAATTCCTACCCCAAAAGGCTTTCGACTTTATTTAAATTCCTGTCTCAAATTCGATCCGCTTTCAAACCAAAAACAAGAAAGCATTGCCCACAATATTACCCGTGCCGGAACGGAACTCAGCGATCTATTACGACAAACTTCCAAAATGTTGTCTTCACTAGCCGACCAAGTAAGTATGGTTATGACACCCAGCCCCAATATGGTTCGCTGGCAACAAATTGATTTTATTTTACTTCGTCCCGGACTTATCTCGTCAATCTTAGTTTTGGAAGGCGGACTGATAAAAAGCAAAACAATTAAAGTTGATGAAAAAATAAACACAAATGACCTTATTCATTACCGCAATTATCTCAATCAACTTTTTCAAGGACAAACAATTTTCCAAGCCCGCAAAATAATTATGGACGAAATGGAAAACACCAAAAAAAAACTCGACAAGCTCTGCCAAACAGCTCTGCAACTTGCCGAACAATCATTCAAAATCAAAAACGAAGAACGGGAACTTTATGTTGACGGTACGGTCAAATTACTTGATCAGCCGGAATTTGCCGATATAAATACGATGAAAGATCTCTTTTCTTTATTAGAAGAACGCTCCCGTTTACTGACAATTTTAGACAGCACTTTAGAAGAAGGCGGAACAAGTATTGTTTTCGGACTAAAAAACAAAGATGAGCTGCAAAACTGCTGTCTTATTTCTTCGCCCTATTTAATGACCGATGAAACCGCCGGAGTTATTGGCATTATCGGTCCAATCAGAATGAATTATGCCAAAATCCTACCGGTTGTAGATATGACGGCTAAAGCTCTCAGTCAGGTACTCCATCGCAGATTCTAAGTAAAAACAAAATTTATTTATCCGGAAATAAAAACACCGAACCTGCTTTTCATATTTAACGCAGTTGACTGTTCTTGTTTCCCCGTCGATTAAAAAGGGAAAATCGCTTCTCGTTTTTCTCCGTCTCCTGCTGGCACTCAATACACAATCGCACTCCCGAAAGTGCCTGTCTTCTAGCAAGCGGAATTTCCTCGCCGCATTCTTCACAAAATTGCAAACTTTCTCCTTTTGGCAAATTATTTCTTACCCGCTCAATTTCATCCTTAAGACTGTCCAAAATCTGCTCCTGTACACCGTCATCATTTGTCCAACCGCCTGCCATTTTCCCCACCCCGCTTCATTTCACTATTTTTAAATTTTTTCTCACAATATTTTTTCCAATCAACAAAAAACTTAAACAAAAGTTAAGTACAAAAAATGCCAAGCTTTTTTCCAAAAGACAACTGATAAAAAATTGCCTTTACTTTTTCTTCCTGCTATTTTCCACGCCTTTGATGTTTAAAACCGAGTTATTTTTCGATACAATTTTTCAACAAATAGGAAAAATCATAATGCAAAAAAACACACTGGCTTATTTTTTTTACTGCATTTTACTTTCTATGCTGGGGATTGCAGCCGCTTTTTTTCTCGGATGGCAAGAAGGCGGGCTGCCACTTGCCATTCATTTTCTTTTTACAACGATCCTTCTTGCGGGACTTGAAATCTCGGTTTCACTTGATAATGCAATCGTCAACACTGCGGTTTTGCGACAAATGTCTCCTTTTTGGCAGACAATATTTCTCACAGTGGGCATTGCGATTGCGGTTTTTGGAATGCGAGTTTTGTTTCCGCTTGTCATCGTAACAATCGCCGGCAATGTCGATTTACACTCCGCCTGGATTATCGCCACATCTCATCCTGACCGCTACCGCCTTTTAATGGAACAAAGCCATCTCGCAATTATGGGATTTGGCGGAGCATTTTTGCTCATGGTTGTTCTTACTTTTTTCTTCAATCAAAATAAAAAAACGCACTGGTTGCCGAAAATCGAACCCTTTCTCATTCGACTTGGAAACATTGAAAATGCCACTGTCAGCTTAAGCATTCTTATCATTTTAGGCATTACGCTTTTTTTACCGCCGGAAAAACAGTTTTCATTTTTACTCAGTGCGATTTCAGGCTGTTCGGTTCATATACTTCTTGATATTGTTAGACATTTTGCAGGTTCACAAAATATTTCCCAAGCAACCGGACGAAGCGGATTAATCGGATTTTTGTATCTGGAAGTTTTGGACAGCAGCTTTTCTTTTGACGGCGTAATCGCAGCTTTTGCCATCACCAATAAATTTTACCTAATCGCCATCGGGCTTGGAATCGGAGCACTTTTCGTCCGCTCCATGACCATTTATTTACTTAAAAAAGGATCGTTGGAACATTTTATTTTTCTTGAACCGGCGGCATTTTGGGCAATAGGATTTTTGGTTTTTGTTATGTTTTCGTCCGCTTCCGGTTTTGAACTGCCCGGCGGCGAAATAACAACGGCACTGACGAGTATGGGAATTTTAAGTCTTGGTATTATTACCAGTATTCGTGCCAAGACCAGATAATTTTTACCGAAAAAACCTAAGCGACAACTTAATTTTAAAAAATATAATAAAATAAATAATAAAAATAAGCAGTTCAAAATATTTTTTATTTTTTATCATTTTTTTACTTTTTACACTAAAGTTTTTAAGATGCCGTCCGATAAAGGGATTAGGAGAATTTGCGTGACTATCAATCCCTTTGTAATCAAAACGGTAAACAATACCTACGACAAACAGCTTGAAACCGCTCGCCGTCTTTCCCGTTTGGGACAATATCTCAAACAAAGCGGTCAAGGCGATGCCGTGAGCATTTCCCGTGATGCCAAAAGATTGCAACTGGTGGACAAAGTTTCAAGAGAAATTGTCCATAATTTGATTGGAACAAACAGTCAAAATCCTATTGTACAATCTATACGCTCTCAGCTCTGCTCTGAATTTCAAAGCGAACTGAATTTCAGTTACAAACAAGAAGGAAATGGACTGCATATTCTCAAAAAAGATGAAAAGAAAAAAACGGTCTGTATTACAGAAGAGGAAAAAGAAAAAATAATTTCCAGAATGTGGGAAATTACAAAAGATAAAGTTAATGCAACCATGTTGTAGAAACAATAATGGAGGATACAATGGCGATAAATACAATAACAACGGGAATCAATTCGTACGAAAGTACTAAACTTGAAAAAACAAACAAAAAACACGATTCTACAATCAATAAAAAAAGAACTTACGAGCAAAACGATACGGTTTCGATTTCAGAAGAATCAAAATTAATTGCCGCCGGTATGCAAGAAGCACAAAATACTCCGGAAATTCGACAAGAAAAAGTTGATGCTCTAAAAGAACAAATCAAAAATGATACTTATCAAATAAATCCTAAAGCAATCGCCACCAAAATTGTCGACGAAGGATTTGGACTACTCAATTAAACAAAATAAAAATATTTATTTTTTCGACAGGATAAAATTTCCTGTCGTAAAATCAAACAGGAAAAAGAGAAATAACAATCCTTCAAATTTTATTTATTCCTCTTTTTTCTGTTTATATATCGAAAAATATCACCATTTATAGTTATTTTAAAGCGATAACCCCATACATAAATTTTCCTCAAAAAAATATTACTGCTTTTTATTCTTTACCTTACCGCCAACTTCACTCAACAACACTCTTCCACCGAATGGACAATCATTTTGTGGCGACTGCAAAGCAATTTTTTTCTCATTATCAATCAATATCGGTCCGAAAAGATTAAGAGTGGTTTGTTCCGGCTGCCCTGTCGGAATAGTAATACTCACCAAAACCAACAAATCCGACACGTTTTTACCTAGAATCCGCCGTTCTACCGGAGTAATTTGGGGCTGATAATCTGGCAAAAACAAAAGCGGGTCGGTTACCACCAAGCCGAAACTTGCCTCTTCCATACTTTGCAGCAGCAAAAACGGCGTTTCTCTGTGAAACTCAACCAGGGTAAAACGTTTAAAATCTTCAAAACCGATAAGACCTTGCGGAAAAAAAATTTCCTTGGTTATATCGACACTCATTTCTCCAAGACGGGAATCTATTTTTTTTCTTTTTTCCATATATCCGCCACAGCTAAAAGGTCTTCTTCTCGTATATTTGCAGCAACTGTATTACTTTCTTGTACCTGTAAATATATTTCTTCACGATAAACAGCCATATCATCAGGAACTTGCAGCCCTAATTTCACCTGTTTACCGTTTACATCAAGAACGGTAATTTTTATTTCGTCCCCCAAATTCAGGCTTTCTCCCGAACGGCGTGACAAAATCAACATAATATAAATTTCCTTAATCTTATAAAAATTTCATAAGATTGGTTTGCATAATCATAGAAGATGAACGCAACACAGCATCAAAAATAAATTTTTCTTTTTCCATATCTATCATCAACTGTGAAACATCAATATCTTCAATATTACTTTTTCTTTTTGATTCATTATCAATCAAACTCTCAGTTGATTTTTTTGCTGCATCCAATCGATTCACTCTTGCACCAAAAACAGCTTGTTGTCTTCCTATATTCGTCTGTACAGAACGCAAACGATCAACAATTTTTCCACAACCATCTTGATTATTGGTATCCAGATATGCAATAAGTTCACCTACAGCTTCAAAAAGATTATCTTTTCCTTTATTTGGTGTAAACTTTAAATCACCACTTCCAGGCACATCATATTGTCCACCAAAAATATTCATTCCGACACTATTTATCTGAATATTAACTTCTTCAGAAATTTCAACATTTAAATTCGCTTTATTTTTTGTTAAATTCATAACAGTATTTGGAGCAACTCCGGCAAGAGATCCCAAAACAACTTTTCCTCCCGGAATTTCAAAAGTAGGTGGCAAATCATCTGTTGCAACTGCCGTCCAATTTAAACCGTTATCGGTACTATATTGAAAATTTCCAGGTCCAACATATCGTACTTGCAGATTTTCAGGAACATCCCGTCCCATTGCAGTACCTTGAATACGACCTGTACTATCCCATACAGTATAATTATTATCATCTCCTTTATATGTTGCAGTCGGTCTTGCCCAAAGCCAAGTACCATTTGTATCATTTGTATTATTTATATCTGTAGCCTTTACATTAAAATTCTTATAAAAATTAATTTTAGAATTACCAATTGTTATTTCTCTCGTACCTGCTGCCAATGTCCCGTTCTGCCAGGTCTTTCCGCCATCATCAGAAAAACGATAATTTAGCGGAGCCGCACCGCCGACTACCCCATCTTGAGTAAATTGTACAAGTACCGTTCCGGAAACCTTACCTGTAATAGTAGAATTTGGAACATTTTTATCATTTGTAGTTAAAGCGGAAGAACGAACAAAAGGATTCGTATCAAGCTTATGACCGGAAAAAATACTTTTTCCTTCAAATTCGGTATTAGCAAGTGCAATCAACTGCTCAAAAATTTGCTTTGCTTCAGCACTTATTTCCTCTCTATTTTCAGGAGTCAATGTTCCAGTTGCTGCCTGTTCTGCAATAGATTTCAAACGAACGAGCTGTGTATTTACCTGTTGTAATGTTCCATCGGCAAGATTAAGCCAACCTCGAGATGTATCAATATTCTTATTATATTGCTTCAATGCAGCAATAGAATTATCATACCCCATAACTCGCAATAAATTCATTGGGTCATCAGACGGTTTATTTATTTTTTTTTGTGAACTTGCTTTAATATTCAAATCTACAAGTTTTTCAGATGAACGAGACATATTTGAAATAATTCTTGAATATATCAAACTGTTTGTTACTCGCATACCCCCTCCTAATTTTTCAAAGATAATAAAGTCTGAAACATTTTATCAGCTGTTGTTATCAACTTCGCAGAAGCAGAATAATTATGCTGAAACTTAATAAGATTTCCCATTTCCTCATCTAAACTCACTCCACCTATGGCTTCTTGTCTCAAATCTAATTCAGAAGCGAGTGCTTTTTCAAATTTATGATGAAAACTTGCATTTGAAGTATCTGCACCAATTTTTCCAACAAGAGTATCATAATATTCCTGCAATGTTTCAGCTTTTGTTTTAACATTATTTATACTGTCAAAACGAGTCTTTACATATTGTAATGCTGCAAGTTTTTTAGCAATTTTATTATCACCAACATTAAATTCACCAGCACCATTCACATGATTACTGTTTATATATGAAATATCTGTACGAATTCTATGATTTATTTCTATATCTCTTGCCCTACCTCCATCAAAAAATGTATTCATTCCAAGGGCAGCCATCATACCAGAAGTATCTTCACCAAAAGCAAAAGAATGACCATTATCTGCAACTAATTTTAATTTACCATCTTTTATACTTGCAGTTACATGACTAACACCATTTACAGGATGATTAAACTTATTCACAACATCTTGTAAGCTGTCTGTTTTATTAAAATTAAGAGTTTTTTTCTGAACTTTTCCTGAAGCATCATAAACAAAAAATGTTGTTTCACCCTGTTTAATTTTATCTCCAAAAAATAAATCCGCCTTACTACCATCAAGAGGTTCATTTGGATATATAGTATCAATTGCATATGTTCCTGTTGATTCAGTAAATTTTTTAAGTCCCATACCTTGGGAATGTATTTTATTTATTTCCCAAATAAAAGAACGAGTAAAAGAATCAAGTTTTTCTCTATATTCACCAAGATATGCATCACGGTACAACATTTTTCCTGCAAGTTTACCACCTTGCAAACGTCTATTATGTAAATCTTTAAGAGATGAATCAGGAAATGGGGATATATGTTCTTTTGTTGAAGCATTTTTAATCCAAAAAAGTCCCTTTTTAGGTACTACAACAAATGTATCATCTGTTTTCATCGGATGGTTATTAGGTCCCTGACGAAAAGCAATCTTTAATTCACGCCCCGGAAGTTTTAAAAAATCACCATCAGAAGTAAATGTATCGTTTCCATTTTCATCTTCCAACCAAGTTGCTCCATTATCAACGGAAACCTTATATTTTGCAGCACCAATTGCACCACCCTGAACAACTTTTATCAAATATTCATAACGAGACTCTCCTTTAAAAACAATGTCTCCATCAAAATTTGATCCGCGCGTTAATTCTTTCAAAACCTGCGGGCCTTCAAAACTCAATTCAAAAGCGTGAAAACCATCAACAAGCGTCTGTCCAGAATCCGTCAATACTGCAAAATTTCCACCGCCGTTATCAATACAATGCACATCTAATTTTTTACTAAGTTCACGCACGAGACGATCTCTTTCATCAAATAAAGAATTGGAATTTCTCGCCCCGGGAATATTTTCTCCCTGTATTTCTTTATTTATTTGAGCTATTTTACGTATCAATTCATTCGTGCTTTTTGTTTCAGCCTGCAATTCAAGATCAAGTTGTTCTTTTTGATTGGACATATCAACGGCTGAACTGTGCATTGCACCCAAAAGAGTTTCTACACGCCCGATAAGTGCCGTTCGGGATGCAATAGAATCCGGATGAACGCTTAAATTTTGAAAATCCTTAAAAATATCAATAAGTGCTTTGCTTATACCTGATTTTTTTGATTCATTAAAAAGATTTTCTACACTACTTAATTCTTCACGCAGGCAATTCCACTTTTCTTCCAGTGTAGATTTTGTAAGATAATGAGATTCTATATATTTATTAAAATGCCGTATCACTTCCTTTGTATTAACTCCCATACCAATTTCACCGGGAGTTGTATAAAAAGGATTCGCTTCTTCCAACAAAGCTGTTTGTTTTCTGTAACCGGGGGTATTAACATTGGCAATATTATTTCCTGTTGTAGAAATATTGGTCTGAGCAGCAAAAAGACCTGATTTCCCAATACCTAGAAGCGTATTAAGACCTGACATTTTTCCTCCATTTTAATAATGTGTACTTAGAATTGTCGGACCGATTGTTTGAGAATACATTTTAGCATCAGCACTATATACATTTTCTTCTTTCGGCATAACGACAGCTCGAAAATAATTTAAAAGCTGAAGACTTTGTTCTTGCAAAGCAATTGCAAGTTCAACATTCATACCTGCCTGTCTTGAACATTCCTGTTCCTTTTTTTCCACACGATTTATCAAAGAAAAATTTTTTTTTGCCTCTTCGTCCGGCAAACACTGTAAAATAGAACGAACACCTTCACTTTCGGGAACATATTTTTGCAAAAATACCCGCAAATCTTCTTTTTCAGCTGCCAACTGACGCAAAAGTTCTTGAATGGAAAGTTCAACAGAAGCAATTTCATCAGGCTTGCCTGTCTGTAAAAGGGAAAATTCTTCCTGCAAAAGTTCATTTAAAAATTCCAAAGCACCTTCTTGCCGCCGCAGCCTTTCTTGTATTTTCCGTCCGATAGCAAACATTTTTCCTCCAACCTTTTACCCTAAAATATGTTTTTCCTTTATCCGCACTAGGCTTTATTGCCGATATGCAGACCTGCTTTCATTCGATTTAAAATCATTTCAGGATTCCACGCCTGATCGCCCTGTCGCAATTCAAAATGCAAATGCGGTCCCGTAGAACGGCCTGTATTTCCTACTTTTGCAATTTCCTTGCCAGCCGGAATTTTATCCCCAACTTTCACCAAGTTTTCGTTTGTATGCCCGTAATAACTTTGCCATCCTCCGGGATGATCAATAATAACCAAATTACCGTATCCACCGCGAAAACCGGAAAAACTGACCGTTCCTGGCCAACACGATGTAATCGAGCTTCCTATCGGAGCAGCCAAATCAACACCAGCATGCCACGCACGTTCTCCTGTAAACGGGTCATTTCTCCAGCCGAAACTTGAACTTTTACGACCATTTTTTAGCGGCCATTGCAGCTCTGGCAAAATAGTATTTCCCAGCTCCGATACAATATCTTCTTTTTCAATACGACCGACAAAATCAGGTTCTCGTCCTCCCTGTGCAATATAATGATTTTGGATAACAAGACTTGCAAGTTCCATTGCCTGCATTTTTGTTGTCCAATCTTTACTTACCGTATCCGTCTTTGTTTTTTCGGCAATATTTATCGCTTGACGAGCAACTTCTTTACCTGTCGGCTGCATCTTTTTCGCCCGAACCTCTTCTTCCGCTTCTCGCAAAGCAATCTGCACAACCAAATTTTCCTGCGAACTTCTGCTCACAGAATGCTCCGCTTTTTTCTTTTGAATCGGCGTTGTTTCCGCTTTTGATTCTAATTTTTTCTCTGATTTTTGCGTTGTCTGTTCTTTTAGCAACTGAACAACAGTCGGTTGAGACAAAGAAAGAGATTCGGATTTTTTTTGTAACGGTTCAGATATGTTTACTGTCTGTTTCTGCAACGATTCAACACCAATCTTTTTGGGCAAAGGATTCAATTCGGGATTTTTTTTCAAGGCTACGGGTTCTTGTTTCTTAAAAACAGGCTGAGTTTTCAGGTCAATTGTTCGGCTGGCATTTTTTAAAGACTGCTGTAAATTTTGATACAACATATTACCTAAACCGATACCGCCGGCATTTGCCATTTTTGAGGCGAGTTCATGTTCAAACATTCCAAGATACTGTTCTTCCTGCTTACTGTGCAAATAACCTTCTTTCGGAAGTGTCGAACGCATTTGCTGCCAAATTTTTGTCATAAAAAGCGATTCAAAATCCTGACAAGCTTGTTTCAATTTTTTTTCATCGCTGGGCATATTTGCCAGCCGTTTTTGCAAATCCTGAATTTTTTGCTGATTTCTGGCTTGCTCCGCCTTTCCATAATCAATTGCCATTAACGGATTCATATAACCTCCACTTCAGCATGTAATGCACCAGCTGCTTTCAGGGAAAATAAAATCGTCATAATATCGCTCGAACTCGCACCGATGGCGTTCAAACCATTGACCAACTCCTGAATATTCGCTCCTTCAACCAACATCAGTTTTCTACTCGTTTCAAAAGCCTGTACTTCACTTTTCGGCGTTACAACCGTTTGTCCCTGACTGAGCGGCTCAGGTTGCGAAACTTCGGCACTTTCCCGAACTACAATATGCAAATTGCCGTGACTAAGAGCGGCTTTGGAAAGTGTTACATTTTGTCCCAAAACAACCGTGCCTGTTTTTTCATCGACCACAACTTTTGCCCGTACATCAGGACTGACTTCCAAATTTTCCAAAGAAGCTAAAAGCGGCACGAGATTCCCTTCAAATGCCTCGGGAATATCAAGATTGATAGTTGATGCACTTTTGGCAACAGCATATTTTCCGCCAAGTTGTCCGTTAATGGATTTTACAACATTCATCGTCGTTGAAAAATCACTGGCATTAAGATTGATAACAATATTTTTTTGTTCATTAAAAGAAAACGGCAAACTGCGTTCAACCGTTGCACCATTCGGAATTACCGCCCCGGTAGGAACATTTTTTACAGAAGAGGCTGCGTCACCGCCAGCAGCATAACCTCCGACCAAAATCGCACCCTGAGCCAAGGCATACACCTTACCGTCAATTCCTCTTAACGGTGTCATCAAAAGCGTTCCGCCGTACAAACTTGACGCATCACCGATTGAAGACACGCTGGCGTTTAACTTCGCACCAGGCGTCGCGGAAGCAGGCATTTTTACCGTAACCATAACTGCCGCCACATTTTTAGGTTTGAGTGATTTTTTATCGACCCGCACACCGACCCGTTCCAACATATTTGCCATAGATTGAATGGTAAATTCAGAACCGGCCTTATCTCCCGTTCCAACCAAACCAACAACAAGTCCATATCCCACGAGCTGATTGGAACGCATACCGCTAAATTGTGCGATGTCTTTCAAACGCACCGCACCCGAAACAACGCTTGAATGCAAAAGAAAACATACAACAAAAAGCAAAACTGTCTTTTTCATAAATACTCCAACGCTTCGTCGAACAATTTTCTATCAATTAAAACGGCCACATATTATCAACAATACGAGACAACCAGCCTGGTTTTTGTTTGTCCGTCAAAATTCCCTCGCCGTACAATTCAATTCTGGCATCAGCAATCTTTGTAGACAAAATACTGTTGTCAGCATCAATATCCCGACCGCGGGCAAGTCCCCGAAGTACGACAATCTGATTTTCATCGTTAACCCGTACTTCCCGTCCGCCCTCAAGTTCAAAAACATTGTTGGGTAAAGCCCGAACAATACGAGCAGCTACGGTTGTCGTGAGCGAACTTTGTCTGGTTGTACGACCGTCTCCGTTAAAAGAATTTCCCGACTCGGCACCGACAATCGGGTCTTTTCCGACTGCTGCACCGAGAAAACTTTCCTTACCGAAAAATCCGCCGACCTTCATTTCCGTATTGCCTTGTCTTTTTGCACTGGTGGTAGCTTTATTGGTTGCAAGGGTACTTTCGACAATACGAACCAAAACAATATCACCGACCCGATACGCCCGACTGTCGGCAAATAAAAAATCCGCCTGCCCTAAAACAAAAAGAGACCCAGGATTATCGCTCCGATTTGCATTTTCCTGCGGTGGCGGCGTATAAACCGGCATGGGCGACGGTTTTTGTTTTTCAGCTCCGCAACCAACTAACAAAACCGATAAGCCGACAAGCAAAATTATTTTTTTCATTATATACTCCACAATAAAAATCCTGCAAAACTAATTACTTCCAACCCAAACGACACCAGGCGAAAGCACTCGTCCTGCAACTGTTTTCTTACTTTGCAAATTCCGAACCAAAACGGTTTGCCCAATGCCACCGTCCTGCAGAGCAATTGCCGGCACTTCCAAGGCAATATATTTACCCGAAAAACGCAGCACACAACGACTGCCTTTGCTAATAACCGGCAAAGGTTCTAAACTAGAAAGATAAAATGGCTGATTCGTTCCCACGCTTCGTGTAGTCCGCCATATTCCGCCCTTTCCGTCCCAAACGCTTTCCCGCAAATAGGCTTCATTTTTCCGCAAAAATTGCACATCTGTTGCAATATTGACTTTATCACCCTTTTTAATAGGTTTTACGGCACACGGCACATCTATCCATCTATCCATAAAAACCGACCCACTAAAACGCCGAATCCCTTTTCCCGTTGCGTCTTGCAATTCCAACCGCAAGGCAATCCGACCAGGAGCAAGATTTCTTACCAATTCCACCTTTACATCCCGGCCGTCCTTATCGGAAAAAATCCAAGTAGGAATTTGAAAATCCCGAAAAACAATTTCACCGGAAAGACCGGCAACTTTCGGAGTCAAGAAACTGTCGATTTTTTGACAAAGTGCGGATTGATCCCAAAACACACCGCCCCGCTGAATAAGAATTTGCGACGGAACGGTGCACAGTTCAGCAATAGCGGCACCAAGCTGCTTTTCCAGATATTGTTGCATTTCCTTGCGGGAAATCCGTGCTTTGCTTCCCTCTTTTTTCGGAGCGGGAAAAAGCGGAGTATCGGCTATTTGCCGCCAAAGATCTTCGGGGATATCGGAAACAGCCAGTTCCCGTAAAGTAACTGAGGATTTAGAGATACAGGCAAGCGGTTGAAGCAAGATAGAACCGGCAACCGCTTTACCTGCAAACAAAAAAACAAAAAAAAGAAAAAACAGGCAAAAAAATATTCGCCTTTTCATCATTCTACCGCTTCATTTGATTGGCAAGCTGCAACATACTGTCGGAAGTTGTAATCGCCTTGGAGTTCACTTCGTATGCTCTTTGCCCGACAATCATATTGACCATTTCTTCTACCAGCTCGACATTGGACATTTCAAGCGAAGACTGAGCAATCGTACCGACATTGTTCTCCCCAGGCACTCCCTGCACCGCCTCGCCCGAACCGAGCGTTTGTTTATACAAATTGCGTCCCACACTGTTAAGACCGGCGGGATTTATAAAAGTATAAAGCGGAATATCAATGCCTGCCAACTCGTTTCCTTGTTTATCGAGTGCGGAAATATGTCCCTGTTCGGTGATAACGATATTTTGCGTTTCCTGCGGAATAATAAATTCAGGGTCAAGCGGATAGCCGTTGCTGGTTACGATTCTGCCCTCGTTATCGGGTTTGAAATTCCCGGCTCGTGTATAAGCTTCCTCTCCATTGGCAATAACTTTAAAAAAACCGTCGCCCTCAATCATCATATCCAAAGGATTTCCAGTTCGTTGATAATTTCCCTGCAAAAACATCTTGTGTACATCAACAGTGCGAACACCAAGACCTATTTGCAATCCGGTCGGTAAACGAACTCCCGACACATTTTCCGCTCCAGCAACACGGTGCGTTTGATACATTAAATCTTCAAACTCGGCACGGCTTTTCTTAAAACCCGTTGTATTCACATTTGCCAAGTTATTTGAGGTTACATCAATATTCATTTGCTGAGCAATCATTCCAGAAGCCGCTGTCCACAATGAACGAATCATTTTTCTACTCCTTATTGTTAGTTGCCGTTTCCGACTTTATTCATTAACCGCTGGTCGGTTTCCTGTGTAGAGGAAACAACTTTTTGACACGCCTCAAAAATTCGCAACGTATCAATCATATTTACCATTTCCTGAACAACCTCAACATTTGAACTTTCCAAAAATCCTTGCATAACCTGCGTTCTATCGGGACGAAATTCCTCCAATCCCTCTTGGTTTTTCCATCGCTCATTTATGCGGTAAAGATTTTTTCCGACCTTTTGCAAAGCTCCCAAATCTCTAATGCTGGCAATATCAATCGTGCCAACCGGCTCTTCGTTCACCAAAAGTAAACCGTTTTCACCAACCTGTACCCGACCTTGCGGCGGAAGCTTTACAGGCGAACCGCCCACCAACAATTCATTACCACTTTGATCAACGATAACGCCTTCATCATTGCGACGAAACATACCGCTACGGGTCAAAAAATCACCTTTTGGACTGCGAACCTTAAAAAATCCTTCACCCTCCAAAGCCAAATCAAGCGGATTACCCGTTTGTTTCATTCCGCCCTGTTCATAAACAATGTGATTACCGTTAACTCTAGGCTTGGCAATTAAATATTGTTTAAACCACGGCACGGCATCTTCCACCGCCGTATTGGGATTGATATAATCGTGGGCATAGCGGGCAAACACATCTCGAAACGAAGCATGCTCCCGTTTAAAACCTGTCGTATTCACATTCGCCAAATTATTGGAAATAAGGTCGAGACGACGCTGCTGAGTCAAAGCCCCGAATACTCCATTGTAAGCACTTGCTTGCATATATTTTCCTCCTAGCTTTTTAGCTAATTGCAATTTATGTTCCAAAAAACACTTACCTGCCACCGTGCAACTTGCAAAATCCGTACACAATTTTAAAAAAAGAAAAATCATCAAAAACAAACTTACTTGTTTTCTTCGTACCAATTTTTTTTGAACTTTATGCAAAAATCCGCCAAATCCCTTTCTTTGCTTGACAGCTAAATATCTTCAAGATAAAAAATTTTCTTTTTAAAAGAGCGGGAATAGCTCAGTTGGTAGAGTACGAGCTTCCCAAGCTTGGTGTCGCGGGTTCAATTCCCGTTTCCCGCTCCACTCCGTAGATTTTTTTTCAAAGGAGTGGACCGCACGGTCCATTTTTTTTCGGTGAAATGTATGAAAACAGAACTCGAAATACAGCTTGCAAAACTATTAAAACCGCTTTGCAGCGAACACGGACTGGAGCTTTGGGGCATTCATATTGGCGGTGGTAATAAAAAAATCCTGCAAATTTTTATCGACTCCGAAAACGGTACGAATATTGAACAGTGTACCACAATCAGCCAAGAATTGAGTGTGATTTTGGACGCGGAAGACCTGATAAAAAGTGCATATACACTTGAAATATCTTCGCCCGGACTGGAACGACAATTTTTTGAACTGGAGCAGCTGCAAAAATATATCGGTCAAAAAATAAAAATTACCTGTTTGGCAAGTACACCCGGACGCAAAAATTTTAACGGTGTTTTACAAAACATCGACAAAGAAGAAAACGAATTGATACTTGAAGTTGATGGACAAAATACTCGTGTGGAATGGGACTCGATAAAAAAAGCTCGACTTATCTATCCGTTTACACTTCCCAACATATAAATATGAGGAGAAATCTATGAATATAAATATGGAACTCAAAAAAACAATTGACCAAATCAGTAAAGACAGAGGGATTAACCGAGAAACGCTTATCGAAACTCTCGAAGAAGCCGTCCGCTCATCAGTAAATAAAAAATTTGGAGATGCACTCGACATTGAAGTCAATTTTAATGAAGATGAAGGCAAAATAGAAGTCTACCAATTCAAACTTGTAGTAGATAAAGTTGTAGATGAACAAACAGAAATCTTACTTAAAGACGCTAAAGAATATAATCCAGATGTTCATCTTGAAGACGAAGTCGGTTTTAAATTGGAAGTGAAAGACTTAGGTCGTATTGCCGCACAATCAGCTAAGCAGGTTATAATTCAGAGAATGCGAGATGCGGAACAAAAAATTATTTACGAAGAATACAAAAACCGCAAAGGCGAAATCATCAGCGGCAATGTGCAACGCCGCGACCGTTCCGGCTGGGTAATTAACTTGGGACGGACTGACGCTTTGCTTCCCCGTGAAGAACAAATTCCAACGGAACGCTTTCACCGCAACGACCGCGTACAGGGACTGATTATTGATGTCCGTGAAGAAGGTCGCGGACCTCAAATTATCATCAGCCGTTCACACCCCGATTATCTCAAAGCACTTTTTGAACAGGAAGTTCCCGAAATTTCCGACGGCATTATTCATATTATGGGAGCAGCCAGGGATCCGGGACGACGAGCTAAACTAGCGGTTATTTCCAAAGAAAACGAAGTTGACCCCGTCGGAGCCTGTGTTGGCGTACGAGGTTCCCGTATTCACAACATTGTACAGGAATTACGAGGCGAACGCATTGATATTGTTGTCTGGCATCCCGATATTGCCAGTTACGCTGTCAATGCCCTGTCGCCTGCCAGAGTTTCCCGAATTTTTGTCGATGAAGACGAAAAAACACTGGAAATTATTGTTCCCGATGACCAACTTACGCCAGCAATTGGCAAAAAAGGACAAAATGTCAAACTTGCCTCCAAATTGCTCGGCTGGCGAATAGATGTTTTGACGGAAAGCCGTTACGCCGATGTCAGTGCCAACAAACAGCATCTTTTGCAACTGGCGGAAGCAACGGAAATTCCACTGGAAAATTTCATCAAAGCAGGTTTTGACAGCCCGGCATCCCTTATCGAAGCCGAAGAAGAAGCGCTGTTGCAAATCAAAGGAATGAATACCAAAAAACAAGAAGCCTTGCGAGTTGCCTTGAATTTACTACAAATCGACAAAACACAGGAAGAAAAAACGGAAGAAGAATAAAAAGTGGAGAAAAAAACCGAATCGACAGGCAAACATATTCCAATACGGACCTGCGTTATCTGTCGTAACAAATTTCCACAAAACGAACTGGAACGAATAACATTTCCGACCAAAGATACATTTATTGTCGATGTCGGGAAAAAAAATACGGGACGAGGCTATTATTTCTGCCACCTTCCTGCCTGTCAGGAAAAGAAAAAATGCTTTCAACCGCGTTGCAAAGCAAAAAACGGAGCGAAGAAAAAAGAATGAGAGTCAACGAACTGGCAAAAGAACTCAAGGTCGACAACAAAGAACTGCTTGAAATTTTAAATAAACACGGAATAAAAAAGACCCATAGCAGTAATCTGGAAGACAGCGAAGAAAAACTGTTGCGAAAAGCGATAAACGCTCCGACATCTTCAGAAGAAGAAAGCCCAAAAAAAACACCGAACGTTATTATTCGGCGAAAACAAAAATCCGATACTTTACAAAAAACGGAAGAAAAAGCACCTCAAACTGTTCAAGCTGTCAGCAAAGATGAAACAAAAACCGCGGACAATTCACAAAAATCTGCGACAAAAAACGAAAATTTCGCCGAACAAAAAGCTGAAAAAATTTCAACTGAAAAAAATAAACAAAAACGTCCTGAACAACCAAAAGCAAGAATAATTCGCCCTGCCGATTCTCCTGCCGTCAAAATTCAAGACATTAAAAAAGATGAAAAACCACTAGAAAGAAAAAAAGTTGAAATTGTCGAAATCAAGGCAAAAGATATTGAACCGAAACAAAATACAAAAACAAAATCTGTCGAACCGGAAAAAGCCACCCAAAAATCGGCAACAAAAATAATAGACCCAAAAGCAAAAGAAAAGACGGAAGAAAAAAACATTCCACAAGCCCGGATTATTTCCCGTCCGATTATTATTGAAAAACCCCAACCGATGCATTCGGAATTTATTCCTGAACAACCGGATATGCCCAAAACCTCTCATTCAAAAAACGATTTTTTCAAAAAAAATACGCAACGAGATGAGGAAGAAACTCTAAAAAAGAAAAAAGTCAAAAGTTCCCGCAAAAAAGACAAGAGAATTGTTGAAGCGGCGGAACTGTATCAAGATAACGAAGATGTACTGGACTTGTGGTCGGAAAAAGAAAATGAAAGTTTGGGAAGACCGCAACAACAAAGAAAAAGACCGAATAAAAAGAACAAGAAACAAACAAAAGAACAAACTCCGGTTACGCAGCCGCTCAGAGCTTCCAAACGCAAAATCAGAATGGAAGACAATATTCGTCTCGGCGATTTGGCTCAACAGCTCGGTGTTAAAACCCAAGAAATCATCAAGCTGCTTTTTAATTTGGGAATTATGGCAACTATCAACCAAACAGTTGACCTTGATACCGCCACTTTGATTGCTTCTGAATACAATTTTGAAGTTGAAAGTTTCAGCTTCAACGAAAATTCCTTTTTACTGACGCAAGAAGCGGATACAAACGAACAACTCAAACCCCGTCCGCCGGTCGTTACAATTATGGGACATGTCGACCACGGAAAGACTTCGCTTTTGGATGCCATTCGTCAAACGAGTGTTACAAAAGGCGAAGCTGGCGGAATTACACAACATATCGGGGCGTACCATGTACAAACCAGTCGCGGTGAAATCGTTTTTCTGGACACTCCCGGACACGAAGCCTTTACGGCAATGCGAGCAAGAGGTGCCGAAATCACCGACTTGGTTATTTTGGTTGTTGCCGCCGATGACGGCGTTATGGAACAAACACGGGAAGCTGTCAGCCACTCCAAAGCCGCAGGCGTACCGATTGTCGTTGCCGTAAACAAAATCGACAAAGAAGGAGCAAATCCCGACAGAATCAAACGGGAACTTGCAGAAATCGGACTTACTCCCGAAGACTGGGGGGGCGATACAATTTTTTCCGAAGTTTCCGCCAAAACAGGCAAGGGATTAGAAGACTTACTGGAACTTGTTGCCCTGCAAGCGGAAGTGCTGGATTTAAAAGCCAACCCCGACAAACGAGCCCTCGGTCATATAATTGAAGCCAAACTAGACAAAGGTCGCGGACCGGTTGCCACGGTTTTGGTACAAGAAGGCACGCTCAAACAGGGAGATGCCTTTGTATGCGGTATACACAGCGGAAAATTGCGTGCATTATTTAATGACCAAGGCAAAAAAATAAAATCAGCAGGACCATCAATCCCTGTTGAAATCTTAGGAATGGAAGGCATTCCCGATGCCGGAGAAGCGTTTATCGTTGTGGCAGACGAAAAAATCGCCCGCAAAATCGCCGAAACGAGACACAGCAAAGAACGAGCAAAAGCCCTTGCCTCCGAAAGCAAACTCACTCTCGAAACTTTCCTTGCCGGTAAAGCGGAAGGCGAAATCAAACATCTCAATTTAATTTTAAAAACCGATGTCTTCGGTTCGCAAGGAGCGATTATCGACTCGCTCAACAAATTATCAACGGACGAAGTAAAAGTAGAAATCGTCCACGCCGGAACAGGTGCAATCAGGGAAGCTGATATCTTGCTTGCAGCCGCTTCCAAAGCTATTTTAATAGGCTTTAATGTCCGCCCGACAGCCAAAATCAAAGACATCGCCGAACAGGAACAAGTTGAAATCCGTTTTTACGATATCATTTATAAGCTGATTGACGATGTAAAAAATGCTATGGCAGGTATGCTCGCTCCAATTATTACCGAGCAATATCTTGGACAGGCAACTGTTTTGGAAACATTTACCGTTCCCAAAGTCGGAACAATCGCCGGCTGTATGGTCAACGACGGCAAACTCAAACGCAACGCCGGCATTCGATTGCTGCGAGACGGCATTGTTATTTACACCGGAAAACTCAGCTCTCTCAAACGCTTTAAAGACGATGCCAAAGAAGTTGCCAAAGGACTTGAATGCGGTGTCGGATTGGAAAAATTTAACGACATCAAAGTCGGCGATATTTTAGACGCCTTTGAAGAAAAAGAAGAAAAAGCGACACTTGATTAGACAAATATGCAAAAATCACATTCCCGCAAAGCCTTTCAAAAGGCAGACCTCATTGCTCAAGAAATCGGGCGACTCATTACACAGGAAATAGAAGACCCACGCCTCAAAATGTTGACAATAACAGGAGCTTCCATGAATCCCGATATGAGCATTGCCGAAATTCTTTACTCGCACATTGAGGGAAAAGGCAAACAGGCGGAAATTAAACAGGGACTAAAAAAAGCAACGGGATTTTTGCGAACGAGACTGGGAAAACAACTGCAAATGCGAACTGTTCCAGAACTGCGTTTTGTATGGGACGATTTTTTGGAAAATATAATTTATGCAACAACTGACACCAATTCTTAATTTTTTACGCCAAAAAGACAATTTTTTAGTAACCGGTCATTTTTCACCGGACGGCGATGCAATCGGCTCAACCGTTGCACTTGGATTTATTTTACAAAAACTTAACAAAAAATTTATCCTGTATAACGAATCCGGTTTACCCGAACGCTTCAATTGGCTGACTCTTCCTTCTCCGCTTCTTACCGAACTGCCATGCGAAATGCCGCCCAATGTCATCACGGTTGATTGCGGAGATGCATACAGAGTCGGCAAAACACTTACAAGCAAGCTCAAAAATTGTGAGATTTTAAATATTGACCACCATTTCGGCAATCCTGAATTTGGCAATCTAAACTGGGTCGAACCTAAATCTTCTTCGGTAGGAGAAATGATTGCCGAAATCGCCCTCGCTCTTGATATACCGCTAAAAAATGAACTCGGTGAGGCGATTTATTTAGCAATTGTTACGGATTCCGGCTATTTCAGCTACGGTAATACCAGCCCTCGCACGATGGAAATTGCAGCAGAAATTTTACGCCAAGGATTACAACCCGACATCGTAAACAGTAAAATAAAAAATCAACTAACCAAAAAACGCTTTGATTTACATGCACTTGCTTTACAAAATCTCCGCGTTTATGACAATAAAATTGCAGTCGTCAGTATTGACCGCAAAATATTCAAACAAACAGGTACAGACGGCAGCGACAGCGAAGGACTAGTCAGCGATATTTTACAAATAAAAGGTGTACAAGTTGCCCTTGCCTTACGCGAAGAACCGAACGGTATGATAAAATTCAGTTTGCGTTCTTTTGGAAATACGGATATTCGATTGACTGCCTGTGAGTTTGGCGGAGGCGGACACAAAAATGCCGCAGGCGGTATACTCAAAATGAGTCTCAAGCAAGCAGAAGAGAAGCTCGTTGCTCATTTACAATCGACCCTTTTTCAGGAAGACCATGCGTGACAAAACAACTGCACGGTTTATTGATTATTGACAAACCGGAAGGACCGACATCAACCGCCTGTTTAAATCGATTAAAAAAGGAACAGAAACAAAAAAAAATCGGGCATGCCGGAACACTTGATCCGATGGCAACTGGCGTTTTACTCGTCATGCTGGGACAAGCAACCAAAATCGCACCATATTTGTCAAATGAATACAAGATTTATTCGGGTCAGCTTGAACTCGGTATCGAAACGGACACTTACGACCGACAAGGAAAATGCGTTGCCCAAAAACCGTGGCAACATTTAAGCGAAGATAAGGTTCGCCAAGAAGTACTTGGCTGGAAAGATTTACAATCCCAAATCGTTCCACCTGTTTCGGCTGCCAAATATAAAGGGACACCGCTTTATACCCTGCAACGGCGAGGCGAAGAAATCCCGATAAAAGAAAAACCGATTACAATTTTTTCCGTGGAGCTGATTTTACTTCAGCTTCCACTAGTAACCTTCCGGGTTACCTGCTCCCAAGGCACCTATATTCGTTCCCTCGCCCACAGCTTGGGGAATCGATTAGGCTGCGGAGCGATGTTGACCGCCCTACGGCGAGAATGCTGCTATCCGTTCGGTCTGAATCAAGCCATAGAGCTTGACCGTCTTGTTCAAAGCGATTTGCAGGACTACCTGCTGCCGCTAAATAAATGTCTACCGCATTGGCAAAGAATACGACTGACATCAAAACAAGAACAGGCTATACGAAACGGCGTTCGCCTGCCTACAGACGATATTGACGGCTTATCCGCTCAAATCGGAACAAAGGCATTTTTGCTAAACGGCGATGATCAACCTCTTGCCCTCGCACAATGCGAAATAATACATAACAAACCGCATTGGATTACCTTACGTGGACTTTGGCAGGACAACCCGGACCAACCATCTTACCCAAAGGAGAACTGCTGTGGCTATTACATCGGAAAAGAAAAAAGAAATCATTGACAAGTTCAGTCAACATGAGGGCGATACCGGCTCACCGGAAGTCCAAATTGCCTTACTGAGCTACCGAATTGATTATCTGACCGAACATTTCAAAGAACACAAAAAAGACTTCCATTCCCGTACGGGTCTGCTGCGTCTAGTTGGAAAAAGAAGAATGTTGCTCAATTACCTGAAAAAAACAGACATTCAACGCTATCGCGACATTGTCGCTAAACTTGGCTTGCGGAAGTAATGGAAAAACCGGACAGGTTGAAATAGCTTGTCCGGTTTTTACAAAAATATTTTGTAGATGTGAGAATGGAAAAACCGGTTGTAAACAGTCTGTTTTTTCCATTCACGCATCTACTTCACTATAAGAAGAGATTCTGTCTCAAAAAGAGGTTTATATGTCTAATGTTTTTGATGTAAAAAAATTTTCAATTCCGGTGGGCAACCACACCCTTACACTGGAAACCGGTCGTCTTGCCTGCCAAGCGGACGGTGCGGTTTGGATACAATGTGCCGACACCGTCATTTTAGTAACAGCACAAAGCCAAGCAATGGAAAAAGATGTCGATTTTTTGCCGCTGGTCGTCAATTATCAAGAAATGATTTATGCGGCTGGTCGTATTCCCGGCGGATATTTCCGAAGAGAAATCGGCAGACCAACCGACAGAGAAACCCTTGTTTCCCGTTTAATCGACCGCCCGATTCGTCCGCTTTTTCCCGAAGGTATGCACGATGAAATCCAAATCATCGCCACGGTTTTGTCTTCCGACCCACAACAAGACCCCGATGTTTTGGCAATCACAGGAGCTTCCGCCGCATTGCAACTTTCGTCCATTCCGTTTCTCGGACCGATTGCCGGAGCGAGAATCGGCTATGTAAACGGCAATTTTGTTTTTAATCCCGACCGCGATGTCATCAATAAAAGCAAGCTCAATTTAATTTTGGCAGGCAGCCGCGATGCGGTTGTTATGGTTGAAGGCGGTGCGGAATTTCTTCCTGAATCGATACTTGCCGAAGCCATTGAATGGGGACACGAAAAATTGCAACCACTGCTTGACATACAAGAAGAACTGGCAAGCAAGGCTGGAAAACCAAAATACCAAGTCAGCGTCCCTGAAAAAGATACGGAACTTCAACAACTGATTATCGACAACGGTCGCAACACCCTTGCCGAAGCCTTACGAATAAGCGAAAAAATGGCTCGTAAAGAAGCCAAAAACAAAGCAAAAAAAGAAGTCTTGACGATTTTGCAAGAACAATTTGCCGAAACTCCAGAACGCCTCAAACAATTTGACGAAATCTGGGAAGCACTGGAAAAAGACATTGTTCGTAAACGCATTATGAACGAAAAAACACGAATCGACGGTCGGGATTTGACCACCGTCCGCCCGATAAAAATTGAAACAGGACTTTTGCCCCGCACGCACGGCTCCGCACTTTTTGCCCGCGGCGAAACCAAAGCCCTGTGTATCGCCACGCTTGGCAGCACCAGAGACGAACAACGCGTCGAAACTCTAACCGGCGAAACAACCAAAAGCTTTATGTTACACTACAATTTTCCACCGTATTGCGTAGGCGAAGTCCGCCCCTTACGTGGACCGTCCAGACGGGAAATTGGACACGGAACACTCGCAGAACGGGCGATCACGCCGATTTTACCCAATACCGATGAATTTCCGTTTACCGTCCGCATTGTTTCTGAAATTATGGAAAGCAACGGTTCTTCTTCAATGGCAACGGTTTGCGGCGGAACACTGTCGCTTATGGACGCAGGTGTACCGATCAAAGAACCAGTGGCAGGTATTGCCATGGGACTGATTAAAGAAGAAGGCGAATATCTGATTTTAACGGACATTTTGGGCGATGAAGACCATTTGGGTGATATGGATTTTAAGGTTGCAGGAACTCGCGACGGTATAACCGCCATTCAAATGGACATCAAAATCGTCGGAATCCCGACCGACATTATGAGTCAGGCACTTGCACAAGCCAAAACCGCTCGATTGCATATTTTGAACATAATGCAAAGCAATCTGGAAAAACCTCGTGCAGATTTATCCGAGTACGCACCGCAAATGGATATCGTCTATGTAGATACGAGCAAAATCCGTGATATTATCGGACCGGGTGGGAAAAATATCAAGGCAATTACAGCAGCAACAGATGCTTCAATCGACATCGAAGATGACGGTAAAGTTTCCATTTTTGCCCCGACCAAAGAATCTTTGGAACAGGCACGGGAAATGGTGCTTTTCTATGACCAAAAACCTGAAATCGGCAAAACATATACCGCAACCGTGAAAAAAATTGTAGATTTCGGAGCTTTTGCCGAAATCCTGCCCGGCGTTGAAGGACTGATACATATTTCCCAGCTCGACCGCGGACGGGTGGAACGGGTTACCGATGTTGTCGGCGAAGGCGATAAAATCAAAGTTAAGGTCATTGCCATTGAAAATGGCGGCAAACTGCGTCTGAGTAGACTGGCTGTTTTAATGGAAGAAGCCGGTGAAGAATTTGATTACGAAGCCGCTCAACAAAAAAGTGGCGGAAACCGCAGAGCTGGAGACCACTCGGGCAACAGAAGAAGATAAAAAGTGCAAACAAAAAATGGCGGAGAATTTTTTCGGTTCTCTGCCATTTTTTTATTTTTACTCTTTCTATTCAAAATCTAACTATTCTTTTTTATTTTCATTATCAAGTGCATACCAATCTATTTTTCTTGTAATAAACATAATACTGCTTAATACGACAAAAAGACCAATACTTCCCATAATTAAAGCATAATCTTCTAATTGCAAAATAATATAAAAATACAAATATAAAATAGTTAAAAGAGAAAAAACAGTCATTGTAAAGTATTTATTTTTCAAAATACCTTTTGCATATCCTGTTATTAAAATCGTAATGAATAACGCAGAAATTAAATATGCATAATCGAAATTCAAATACTCTGATATTGAAAGCTGTAAAACATAAAATAAAATAACGGCAAGACCAACAAATATATACTGAATCGGGTGTATTCTATTTTTATTTAATATTTCCGAAAAGAAGAAAACAAAAAATGTAAAAATAACAAATATCATTGCATATTTCGACAGCCTTGTTGCTTTTTGATAGACATCGGCGGTTACAATCAATTTTGTTCCAAAATAAGATTTACGAACATTATATCGTTCTCCTTCCCAGTATTGCGGAAAATTTCTGTTAAGATGCAACACTTTCCATGTTGCCTGAAAACCGTCTGGTGATATTTTTCTTTCATTAGGCAAAAAAGCTCCGATAAAACTCGGTGAATTCCAGCTTGATTCAAGAGTAACATTGGTTTCTTTTGCCAGTGGCGTAAATTCTATCTGCTCACTCCCGTTCAAATCGAGCTGAAATGAAAAAGATTTTGCATTGTCATTCGGAGATAATGGAATAAGCGAACTTACTCCTGCACCAGCGATATCCGTTGTTTTTAAACCGGGATTAACTTCATAATTTTTTTCGCCGAATTTGACTTGAATATCTTTTTTAATCCCTCGCAAATCGCTCATGCCGATTGAAAATACAGATTTTTCCCAAAGAATATTTTCAGCATCTATATTCAATTGATCTAATTTTGGAACGGTAAATATTCCTGAGATTTCAAGTTGAGCATTATACAACACTGCTTTATAAATGCTTCTATACCGTATATGAGGATAAATTTTTCCTTTTATATCCAATTTTTCCGGCAAAACATAAAAATATTTAATAGCATATTGCAGTGTATCATTTTTATCTTTATAAAAAGATTTATACGGTACTGTAAAAAAAGGACAAACAAGAGATTGCTCATCTCCCCATTTTTGATTTATTTCTTTTACTACATCGTTTCTTCTATATCTTCTTTCTTCCAACAGTGATGTAGTCATAAAAATAGGAATAAGAAGTAATAAAACAAGAATTCCTATTGAAACTATTTTTATAGTGGCAAAATTAAGAATTAAATCTCCAGTTCTTTTTATTGCTTCTTGTGTACTCATAATTTCTCCATCACCAAATAAAATATAATGTTACTACAAAAATTATTTTCAATAATATCTATGTCTTTCCAAAATGTCAATTTAAACCGCAAAAAGCAAAAAATAAACAATTAAAATCAAAAACAATGATACGGACAATTATTTTTTTGCTTTAAAAAAATCAAACGAATCTTTAAGCAAAGAACAATCCGCCACCAACAAAAAATTAACCACGCCCTAAACTATCCATTATTTTTCATTAAAATCTCTTACAACAAATCAAAAATAAAGAAAATTATTATTACTTAAATATTTTTTACAATTTTTTTATACATTTTTCTTGACTAAAAATAAAAATTATGGAAAATTTTATTTTATTTTTAAACCATATTACATTAAAAATTCTTTAATAAATACAAAATAAAAGGAGAAATTCATGAAAAGTTTCAGCATAAGTTCAAGAATTAACGGAGTGGTTACGATTTTAATTATTCTATCCTGTATTTCCGTTGTTATTCTTTCTGTTTTCTTTGCACAAAATGCCCTTAAAAAAGAAATTATTACAAATACGCTTCCGGCTAAAACTTCCGAAGTTATTTCTGAAATTGATAAACAACTTGTCTTGCCGACGAAAACACTGGAAATAATGGCTCGTAATCCTTTATTGCTTGAATGGATTGAAAACGGAGAAAACTCTGATAAAATTCCACTTATTTTTAAAACTCTCCGCAATATCGCAGCTATGCACGAAATATTTGAAACTGACCTTCTTTTAAAAAACAGTCTAAATTTCTATGAATTTTCTAACGGACAGGAAAAAATTACAAAATTCAGATTGGAAGACCAGCAATGGTTCGTTAACTTTGAAAAATCAGGTAATCCGGTTGTTGTTACTATTTATCCACCCAATGCTCCCAAATACGCTAATATGACTTATATTAATCGCAGAATTGAAGATAAACGGGGAAATTTTTTAGGGGTTTTTTCTGTTGGTATAAAAATAGAAAAACTTATCCAAAATATTGCCAAAATCAGCATCGGAGAAAAAGGAGAAACATTTCTGGCTCGCAAAAACGGAGAAATTATGTTCCATCCCAAAGATAAATTAAACGGCACACAGCTTGCCAAGCTTCCCGGATTTGAAGCATACGCCGACACAATTTTAAACTCTCCATCTACAAGTGTTGAAACAGTTGACCAAAAAAATGAAAAAATACTGATTTCAACTCGTGAAATTCCAATTCTCAATGCAACGGTTATAACAATCGCCAACTATTCCGAACTGTTTCAGGCTATGAACGACATCAAAAAATTCACCTCTCTTGCAGGAATAGGCATTTTACTTATCAGCCTTATTGTTTTGACTTTTTTTGCCAAAACCATTACCCGCCCGATATCCCAAATTATTCATTACGCAGCAGATGTTGCAGCAGAACAAGCAACAAAATCTCCTGCTCCTTCTTCTGTTACCGAAATTGAAAAATTGCGTCAGGCTCTAAACAGCATTGTCAAATCTATGACAGAACGCTTACAACAGGTCGAAAAAAAAGAAAAAGAAGCTGAAACAGCTCTTTCTCAAAGCAAAATCGCTCTGGAAGAAGCCGAAGAAGCCAAACAACAGGCGGAGCGTGCGAAACGCGACGGTATGTTGCAGGCTGCCGGTCAGCTGGAAGGAGTTGTGGCGGTACTGTCTTCCGCTTCCGAACAGCTTTCCGCTCAAATTACCCAGTCCAGTAAAGGTGCGGAGCAACAGGCTGAGCGTGTGGCTGAAACCGCTACCGCTATGGAAGAAATGAATTCCACCGTTTTGGAAGTCGCCCGCAATTCAGGACAGGCATCGGAACTTTCCGAACAGGCGAAAGAAAAAGCCAAAGCCGGCTCGGCAATTGTACATGAGGCGGGCGGAAAAATGACCGTTTTGCAGGAACAGTCTCAGGTTTTGAAAGCCGATATGAACGAACTCGACCAGCACGCCACGGCTATTTCCGAAATTATGAGCGTGATTTCCGACATCGCCGACCAGACCAATTTGCTCGCACTCAACGCTGCCATCGAAGCTGCCCGTGCCGGAGAATACGGACGGGGGTTTGCGGTCGTTGCCGACGAAGTGCGAAAGCTGGCGGAAAAAACGATGGCATCGACGGCTGATGTTTCCAACGCCATTACGCAAATTCAGGAAAGTGCGACTAAAAATATCCGTTCGGTTGACCAAACAAATGCGATTATTGGAGAGGCTATGGAAAAAGCCCAAGCCGCTTCTTCGGCTTTGACCGAAATCGTAACGCTTGTAGATGACAGTGCCGACCAGATTCGGGCGATAGCCGCGGCAAGTGAAGAACAGTCCGCCACCAGTGAAGAAATCAACCGTTCCATTGCGGAGGTCAATTCAATTTCACAAGAAACTTCACAGGCGATGCGGGAAGCTGCACAAGCGGTTGTGGAGCTTTCCAATCAGGCACAGGAACTGAGCGGGCTGATTCAGACTATGAAAGACAGCTAGGTCGTATAAAAATCAAAAAACAAGGGGCGTATAAACGCCCCTTTTGTTATTTAGACTTCTTTTTTTATTTTCCGCTACCCAAACTGTCAGTCATTTTTATCACGAACCCTTGTAATACTCGCTCCGACTCCCGACAATTTTTGTTCGATATTTTCATACCCGCGGTCAAGATGATAAATCCGCAAAACCTCGGTTTTGCCTTCAGCACCGAGTCCTGCCAAGACCAAAGACGCACTCGCACGCAAATCCGAAGCCATAACCGGAGCACCTTTTAACCGCTCCACACCTTGAACCACGGCGGTATTTTCCACAATTTTGATTTTTGCTCCCATTCGCACCAATTCCGGAGCGTGCATAAACCGATTTTCAAAAATATTTTCCTGTACAACGGAACTGCCGTTTGCCACACAAGCAAGTGCCATAAACTGTGCCTGCATATCGGTCGGAAACCCGGGATACGGTTCGGTTCGAACATCAGCCGCTTTCAGACGTTCAGACGCTCTTACAACCAAACCATCATCTTGTATTTCAACTTCTGCTCCAAACTGTCGCAATTTGGAAATCACCGCTTTTAAGCACTCGCTCGGACAATCCCGCAAAAAAAGATTGCCCCGACAAAGAGCCGCCGCAATCATATATGTTCCGGCTTCAATACGATCGCTCATTACTTTATACGGCTGCCCGCTTAGATATTTCACTCCGTGAATAACGATCGTACTCGTTCCCTGCCCTTCAATTTTTGCCCCACAAGTACATAAAAAATTTGCCAAATCTACAATTTCCGGCTCTTTGGCGGCATTCTCCAAAATTGTTTTGCCCTCAGCCAAACTAGCAGCCATCAACAAATTTTCCGTTCCGCCCACGGTCGGAAAATCAAAAACAATCCTCGCTCCGTGTAGCCGCTCACATTTTCCGAGAATATAACCTTCTTCCAAAACAAAACTCGCCCCCATTTCAGAAAGTGCCCGTAAATGCAAATCAACAGGACGACTTCCAATCGCACATCCTCCGGGCAAGGCTACACGGGCTTTTCCCGTTCGAGCAAGAAGTGGCCCCAAACATAAAACAGATGCCCGCATCGTCCGTACCAATTCGTATGGAGCTTCGGAAACCAAATTATCGGTACTCGTTATGATATCACCGTTTTCTTCCCGACTTGCCTTGCAACCCAACATCGTCAACAAATCAATTGTAGTCGTAATATCTCGCAAATTCGGCACGCCTGAAAACCGACACTTTCCTTCACATAAAATAGCAGCCAACAAAATCGGCAAAGCGGCATTTTTTGAACCGCTGATTTGTATCTCTCCGTCCAAACGATGACCGCCCTCAATAACCAATTTTTCCATATTTTCTCCTCGTTTTGCCTGCAAATCGTCTGAGCAAGCACAGCGTTTTATTTCGGATAGCGTGTACCAAAACACCGATTTTTGCAAACAAACAACATAAAGCTAACTATCCAAAATAAAACGACATCTCAATAAAACCACCGATTTTTCTTTATATTTTTTATCTTTACAAAAATTTATAAACTGATAAAAATTTGAAGCTATTTATTACACAACCGATATAAACACATTTATTTTTTTGACCAGCACGGACTTACAAATATTATGAAACCTCATTTAGCAAACAATATACAAAGTGCATTTCTTTCAACAGGATTTTCAGATGATGTTTATCATCTCCTGCTTGCAGTACTCGGCATTCTCCTTATTTTAATCCTTTGGTATGTTTATAATCATTTCTTTGCCAAAAAAAACTATAAAAGCATTACAACCATTACTTCCCCAACAGAAATCAATAAATTGTTTATCAATGCAATAACCAGACGTTCTCGTTTTGAAATGATATTTGAAACCTCCGGTAGTCATAAAGAAATCTTGCGTTGTACACTTATGAACATTCGAAATGATATGCTTATTTTAGATGCACCGTTTACACTCACGGGCAATGTAAGTCTCGTTGGCAAAACGGTTACCTGTTATTTTTATATTCCAGGCAAAGACAAATATGCCGTTTTTTATAATTTTACAGCAACAACCCTTAAGCAATACAATCATACGGGACAACTTATACAAATCGGCATATCCTTTCCCGAAAGCATTTCTCTCGGGCAAAAACGAAATTTTTTGCGTGTTCAATCTCCCTTTCCCGACACCCCACTTGAAGGGGTACAGATACTGCGAATTTGGTCAATACAGCTGGACGGCGACCAACTAAAAAAAGAGGTCAAAACATGGGGACCTCCATTTTTAAATGATAAAAAAGATATTTTCTGGACAGAAGATATTTCCCAAGGTGGGTTGAAACTTGTTATTCAAGACGGAAAAAAATACGAAACAATTTTACAGGCGACTTCAATGCTATTTGTTTATTTTTCCGTCAAACAACATGATAAAGAAAAAGCCATCCACTATATGACAAACTGCCAAATACGCTCCTCTTCCTTTAACCAAAAAACAAAAACATCAACACTCGGATTACAATTTATCAATCAAGCAAAAGCAACCAAAACCCCGGGGCTAGTAGAATGGGAAAAAGTTGACCCTGAAAACGGCATTGAAGCCATCGGCAACTGGGCATTTTTATTCCATATTCACGAACATCGTCGTAACAACCGACTCAATAACTAGCAAAATTCAGGGAGGAAAAATGGACGAAAGTCCTGAACATTCTATCTGGGAAAAAATAAAAAATTTTTTCGGTCACAAAGAAAATGCTATTGAAGAAGCAATCGCAGAAGCACAGGAAGAAGGCGAACTCAAACACGAAGAAATTTCCATGCTGCTCAATGTTTTGGAACTCAACTCTAAGCAGGCAAAAGAAATTATGACTCCCAGAACAGATATGATTTGTGCCGGAGTAACCAGTTCACTACAAGAACTGACAAAAATTATGATAGACAGCGGACATTCCCGTATTCCGATTTATCAAAAGAACAAAGACGACATTATCGGCATTATTCACTCCAAAGACCTGCTTTTGCTTCACTGCCAAAATAGCAACGAACGAATTGCACTGGAAAAACTTGTCCGCCCAATTTCCTTTATTCCCGATACCAAACCGGTCAAAAATATTTTGCTTGATTTACAAGCCTCCAAAACTCATTTAACAATCGTGGTTGACGAATACGGCGGCACATCAGGTCTTATTACGCTTGAAGATGTTTTGGAAGAAATTGTCGGCGAAATCGAAGACGAATACGATTTGCCCAAAAATGAAGACATCTGCATTAACGAAGACAAAACAATTCTGGTTACGGGAAGAACACTTCTGGAAGATATTAAAGAAGAATGCAAAATCTCGATAAACTCCGACAAAGTCGAAACCATCGGCGGTTTTGTATGCGAACTTGCTGGTCGAGTTCCTCGTGTAGGCGAAAAATTTTCAACCGAACATGTACTTTTAGAAATCGAAAGTGCCGATGAAAAACAAATCCATTCAATCCTTTTAACTCCGGTAAAAAAATAATATTGTGTCCCAAATAAACGCTCCTTCTTATTTTCAAAAACCGAAAACAAACTTCCTCGCTCTTTTTTTGAGTATTGCTGGACTTTTTTTCGGAATGCCCAATCCGTTTTTGCACATTCCCGTCTGCATTTTGCTTTTTCCTGTCGGCATTTTACAAATTGCCCAAACCGGTGGCACACCGGGACGAACATTTCGACATGCGTGGTTTGCAGCCACTCTTGCTTATGCTGCAACCTTGTACTGGGTGGCGATTCCTGTTCACAATTTCGGATATATCACCCCTAAAATTCAAGTTCCATGGATAATAGCGGCATTTTGTCCGTTATTGCTCGGCACATATTTGGGACTATTTCCGGCAATTTTTGCTCTTCTCCTTTTTAAGGTCAAAATTCCACAAAAAAATTGGTTTGCTCTAGGAATTTTTGCAGGACTAGCGTGGACGTGTTTGGAACTTGTTCGCGGCATACTTTTTACGGGTTTTCCGTGGCTTGATTTGCCGACCGCCTTTGTTCCGTGGTCGATATTGTTGCAACATTTACGATTTTGGGGCGTTCCCGGTGCAACGGTTCTTTTTGTTTCTGCCGCTGTTTGGATATATACCGGAATAAAAAACCAAAATTACCACCTACCTTTTATTATATCTGCCCTGCTTTTTGGATTTATTACCTTTGACGGATATTTTCGCATTACAAACAATACGCCGGAAGAAAAAGAAAAATATACAATCCGTCTTGTACAGGGCAATATTCCTCAACAAAAAAAATGGCTTCCTACCCAGCAAAAACAAGAAATCGACACCTACCTCAAACTAAGCAAGGGCAAAGGAAACGAACCGGATTTAATTATCTGGCCAGAAACTGCCGTACCGTTTTATCTACAGGCAAACAACGAACTGAGTCTGGAAGTTCGAGCATACGCCGCCGCCAAAAGACTCTATATGCTCGTCGGAAGTCCGGCATACGAAGAAAAAGACGGAAATTTTCAACTCTACAACAGTGCATTTCTTATTTCATCATTTGGAGACATAGTAAAACGCTACGACAAACAACATCTCGTTCCTTTCGGCGAATATATTCCACTCCAACATCTTTTTCCGTTTTTAAACACATTCAACAATATGCAGCAAAATTTTTCTTCCGGAACACAAACCGCACCGCTTAATGCCGATCGTCTGGCTCTAGGCGTGCTAATCTGTTATGAATCTATCTTTTCAAATATTGCTCAAAATCTGGTAAAATCCGGCTGCAATGTTTTTGTCAATATCAGCAACGATGCATGGTTCGATAAAAGCTCCGCACCTCTCCAGCATCTGCACGCAGCAAGCTTACGTTGCATCGAACAAAACCGCTATCTGCTCAGAGCAACCAATACAGGAATTTCCGCATTTGTGGACAATACCGGAACAATCATAGCCAAAACGGAATTATTTAAAGCAACAGAACTTACGCGAAGTCTGCCACTTATTCGAGAAAAAACAACATTTTATCACCGTAATTATTCATGGTTAATTCCTGCTTTTCCGATTTTATTTATGCTTTTTTTATGGCAACTACCAAGAATAAAAAGACGAAAATGGAAAACGGGTTCATGTTTCCATGCAAACGACAATTTAAAATCAAAACAATAATTTTTTATTCACAAGAGAGAAACGGGATAAGCAATGCACATCTTTTCGGAACTTAAAAACATGTCTCAAGAACTTTTTTCTGATTATTCTTCTTTATGGGGGCGACTTTGACCTCAATACCAAACAAGAAAGACTACAAGAAATAGAACACTTTCTTTACGAAAAAGGAATTTGGGACAATCCCGAAAAATTAACTCCAATTTTACAGGAAAAAAGCCAACTCGAAAATATTATCGGCGACTGGTTACAATTACAACAACAATACACTGATGCTACAGAATGGCTGGAACTGGCGGAAGAAGAAAATTCAGCTGAAATTTTACAAAATTTATCCCAAACGCTCAATGAACTCGACAGACTCATCAAAAAAAACGAACAGCAAATTATGCTTTCAAACCCTGAAGACAAGGCGGAAGCAATTTTGGAAATTCACCCCGGAGCAGGCGGAACGGAAGCACAGGATTGGGCAGAAATGCTTTTTCGTATGTATCGCCGCTGGGCAGAAACAAACGGAATACAACTTGAAATTTTGGATTTTTTGTCAGGCGACGAAGCAGGAATTAAAAGCATAACTTTTCAGCTAAAAGCTCCAAATACTTACGGACTTTTAAAAAGCGAAAAAGGTATTCATCGACTGGTACGAATTTCGCCCTTCGATTCATCAGGAAGACGGCACACTTCCTTTGCCTCGGTCGATGTATATCCGTATTTTGAACAAGATATCAATATTGAAATCAAAGACGAGGATTTGCGGATTGATGTTTTTCGATCCAGCGGTCCGGGCGGGCAATCAGTCAACAAAACAAGCTCGGCAATCCGCATTACGCATTTACCGACCAATATCGTTGTGCAATGCCAAGATGAAAAATCCCAACACAAAAACAAAGCCTCGGCGATGAAAATCCTCAAAGCTCGCCTTTATGAACTGGAACTGCAAAAACTGGAAAAAGAACGTCAGGCTGAATACGAATCCAAAAATGCCATTGCTTGGGGCAGCCAAATCCGTTCGTATGTTTTGCAACCGTACCGATTGATAAAAGACCACCGTACTGAAGTAGAAACCTCAAATGTAGACGATATTTTGGACGGCAACATTGATTTGTTTATTTCCGCCTATCTTTTTCATCTCTACAGTAAAAAAAATTATGCCTAAAATTTTCAATAAAATATTCATGCGGCTTCAAGTCTGACGGAATTGTTAGAATTTAACCTTGACCTGCAAGCAATTTTACTAAAAAAACTGGATACAATTTTTCACAACTACGATTATCTGTTTTTTGATAAAAAACTTTCAACAAATAAATAAAATTATTACAACAAGTTAACACAAAAAAATAATATTCCGTCAAAACTAGCATTTGACTTTTTATCTTGTCTTTGCTTGTGTTACAAATTGTTTTTAACAAATCCCGTTAAACACTTTTACCCTCAACAAAAGGTTGGATAATATGAATAAAAGCGAACTGATAACATCCTTTGCACAACAGGAAAATATTTCTTTTGAAGAAGCAAACCAAATCATCACTATATTTTTTGATTCCATCGAGGAATATCTCACACAAGGAAAACGAGTCGAACTGCGAGGTTTCGGCAGCTTTAAAGTCAAACAATACGACGGTTACACCGGACGCAATCCCAGAACGGGCGAACAAGTTCAGGTACAGCCCAAAAAACTCCCCTGTTTCAAAATGGGAAAAGAACTCAAAGAACTTCTAAATTCCTAAGCGTATGCAATTATTAGCTTCTTTGTTCCTAAATAAAACGCTCTTCTTTCTTCTTCTGTTTCTTTTGTCCGCCCATACTCTTTTTGCCCAATCATCAATAACGATTTTTTATACAGCCAATACTTTTGGAGAAATTGCTCCTGTTCCGACCTGAAACCAAAAAAGCGAAGGCGGACTGGCTCGGCGAGCCAGTATTTTTTTACAAAAACAAAACCAAAACACGCTTTTTCTAGCAGGAGGTTTTGAATTTCAAAAAGATGGTCTGCCGCTTCCCGACAGCTGTTTACTGGGAAAAATTTTTTATGAACTCAATTACGACTTCGGTGTTTTTTGCAAAGCAGATGCAAAACAACTTACTTCCTGCCCCCAAAAACCTGACTGGGCTATTTTTCCCCAAAAAGCAAAACAAAAACTTCTCCGCACACATTTCGGCACAATTGCCTGTATCCTACCGCCGGAATTAACTAGTCCCAAAAAATTACAACACCATCTTGTCGCAATCGAAGCACTGAGCAAAGCGGCACTAGAAGATAAAAACATACAGTTAGTCATTCTTTTTTCACCGTGGGGACAGGAACTTGAAGAATTGTACTTACAAACTGCACAATTTCCGCCACATATTCTTTTGGGCAGCAATTTGGGAAACGGTCTTGTGCGATTACGTGCAGACAATAAATCCTTGTGGATTCGCCCTCGCGACAGAGGAAAAGACATTTTTCAAATAGAAATTTTTAAATTCCCACAAACCGGCACACAAAAAAAATGGCCGAAACGAGCAATAAAAGCTCGCTCAATTCCTCTTGGCGATGATATTTTACAAAGCCAAAAAATCCTTGAGCTTACAGGCGATAAAAGATAGATTTTTCTTTTTAATCAAGCCAGCGGAGGTCGCAATGAAACTCGCAGGAGCATTTTCAGCACTTATCACCCCTTTCAAAAACGGCAAAATTGACGAAGAAGCATACCGGGAATTTATCGAGTGGCAGATTGTTTCCGGAATTGACGGTCTCGTTCCCTGCGGCACAACAGGCGAATCCGCGACACTCAGCCACACCGAACACAAACAAATCATCAAAATCTGCGTTGAACAAACCAAAGGTAGGGTCCCGATAATCGCGGGAACAGGATCAAACAATACTTCCGAAGCCATTGAACTGACCAAATTTGCCAAAAAAGCCGGAGTTGACGCAGTCCTCACCATTACCCCCTACTACAACAAGCCCACACAAGACGGTATGGTTGCTCATTTTAAAGCAATCGCCGATGCCGTTTCCATTCCATTTCTTATTTACAATGTTCCAAGCCGAACAGGTGTTAATATCTTGCCGAAAACCTTAACGGCAATTCAAAAAACCGTCCCCGAACTTATCGGCATCAAAGAAGCAACAGGAAATATGCAACAAGCATCTGATATTATTGAACTTTGCGGAGATAATTTTATCCTACTTTCAGGAGACGATTTTTCTGTTTTGCCGTTGCTTTCTATCGGCGGAAAAGGTGTCATTTCCGTTGTTTCCAATATTATGCCAAGCGAAATGAGCCAACTTTGTTCCAGCTTTGCCCAAGGCGACATCACCTCCGCACAAAAACTGCATTACAAACTAGCTCCACTATGTCGGGCAATGTTTATGCAAACAAATCCTATCCCTGTCAAAACAGCAATTTCTATAATGAAAAAAATAGAATCGGAAATGCGTTTACCGCTCATTGAGATGAATGAAGAATGCAAACAACAACTAAAAAAAATTATGCAAGAAGCAGGACTTATATAATTTAACAACAAAAAAATAAACGCTATAAAAAAGCACGGCAAAAATTCGTACTTTTTTCACGATGGAACAAGATGAAAAAATCACGTATTTATTTTGACAAAAAAGATTTTCAACTCTTAAATACTGTCAATGATGTTTTAAGTGCAAGCAATTCATCAGACATCAAAAAACTCCTCAAGCCTTTTTTGCATCCTCATGGAATCAAAGAAATGGCAGCTCCGACCACACTTCGAGTTGCTTATTCAGTCATTCATCTTCTCAGTTCTTTAAAACAAGGAGCAGTACAAGACCGTTTAAATGCATTAAAAATATTACATGATGAAGTTATGTATTTTTCTACAGGAAAAATGCGTACCAATACAGCAAGAGTGCTTGTACAAATTATGAAAGAACTGGTTCGGACAAAAGGAAACGAACGCCGCCAACTCTGCCTTGCTAGAGATTTTCGTGCCACAACTCCGGGTAAAGAAAGAATTGTTTATGCTCAACTCAAAAAATATCATCTTATTCCCGTACCAGAAGATTCCAGCCACTTTTCTTTTGATGATCATGTTCATGATGCCAATACAAAAGGAAGGAAATCTGCCACACATCTTGTTTTGGACGCTTGGATTAAAGGGATTAAAAATTTAACTGTTGTGTATTATAATTATGTTGAACTTGAAGTTGCACAAGAACTATTGCAAGCGGCTGAAATATTAGGCATTCAAATTCGTATAGGCATTCAATTTACAACACTTTTTCGCCAAAAATATGTCAATATTATCTGGGAACCAAATTTTTCAACGATACCGGATTACATAGATTTTTTACAACAACCGGATATCAATATACTTATGAAAGAAGGAAAAAATGTTTCCAAATATCAAGAAGAATACTACCTCAAATTACTCAAAGAATTTAATATACATTTTCTTAATAAATTAAATAAAGACTTTCAAATCGAACTTTCACATCTTAATACAAAAGATTTTATACTATTTGTCGGAACAGGACAGCCATCACTTCTTCATTTAGCAAAATTTATCTACACAAAATCTATGGAGGAACTTGATAGTAAAGTAAAAAATCTCCAAATAATTTATCCAAAAAGTACAAAAGAAGAACAGCAATCAATGCAAAATTTTATTGATACAATCAATAAAATTGACTCCGAAACAATTATAGAAAATTATTTACGTCCGGAACTTTATCCTCAGCTACAACGCATTGATATTCCACCACAAGAACAAAAAGAAGAACTTCCTCAACTGCTTAAATACTCACCTGTTGATATAACAAAAATACTCAGCAAATTGCATTCAGGTTCACACTGCACACTTAATCTTCGTGGATTAACTTTTTCAGATGTAATTGAACTTCTTTTTTCTTGTTCAGGAAAAATAACACATATAGAAATATTTAATCTAAAAGATAATTTTTGCTGTTCTTTGGAAGATAAAGATAAAATGCAATGCAATCTTGAAGAAGTAAATATTTTACAAAATTCTTTAAACTCAGGAAATGTTATAGAACTTAAAAAATCAATCCGTAATGCTCTTTGGAATATTACAAAACAAGCAGAAAAAACAACAAACAACAACGAAAACAATCTACAATATATCAAACAAAAAGAAGAACTTCTGGATATACTGTTTAATATTCCAAAATTTCTTTCTTTTTACAGTAATAAAAAACTCCACTCACGTATTGGCAGCGGTTCGACAGGACGTTCCAGACATAATTACGGTATGGGACTTGTTATTCGAGACACTCTTCCGCCCAAAATACAAAAAATTCTTCTGCATTCACCGCACTATATTTCTATTCCCGTTAGTGTAGATTTAAAAACCCAAATAACAACTCCACTTTCTAAATATAAAAATCCAATAAAACGCCTGTGGGAACAAATCAAAAGATTGCTACTCGGAAAAACTCCAAAGCAAAAAAGCTGGATAATAGACAGATTTCATATTCATGAAAACGAAAAAGGGAATATTATGACCCTTGGCGGCATTCATCAAAATATAGATAATGGTTTTCGCTTAACAACTACGCCCCCCAAAAAAATTTTTCTTGGCTGGAAATACACCAATACAACGCTAAAAAATATAATAAAATGTATAGCCGGTTTTATTCCCGCCGCACTAACCTTTATGTATACGCAAAATTGGTGGTTACTTATCTGGGGTGGAGCGATTATCTGGTTCAGCCTAACCGGACTACGCAATATTATCCAATCCGTACTGGGCGGAGGCGGTTTTCGTCGCTCACCGCTTTTGCGTTGGAACGATTACATCAGCTGGGATAATATCGCCAACTCCTTATTTTTTTCAGGTGTTTCCGTACCTTTACTCGAACTGCTTCTTAAAAATATCATTTTAGACCAGACCTTTTCCATCAATATACAAACCAGCCCGTTTTTACTCTATTCCATTATGGCAATAACCAACGGCTGCTACATTGTCAGCCATAATATATTGCGAGGATTTAGCAAGGGGGCGATATTCGGCAATTTTTTTCGTAGTATTCTTTCCATTCCGCTCGCCATTTTTTTTAATACAATTCTGGCTTGGGGTCTTAGTTTGGCGGGTGTGATATCAGCAGCTACCTATTTGCAACCTTGGGCAGCCATTATTTCCAAATTCTCCTCCGAATGTATTGCCGGTATAATCGAAGGACTGGCTGACCGTGCCAAAAATATGGCAAGCCGCTTTCTTGATTACCAAAAAAAAATACGAGAAATTTTACAAGCCTATGCCCAACTTGAAGTCCATTTTCCCGAAGAAGACATATTAGAAATGCTGGAATCACCCAAAGATTTTTTTGAAGTTATCAATTTTGAAGCAAGTGATTTGGAAAAAGTCATCATCATCAATGCACTGGATTTACTATATTTTTGGATGTATCAACCTCGTGCTCGCTATACTTTAAAAAGACTTATACGGGAAATGAACTTGGAAGAACGACAAATTTTCGTGCGTTCCCAATTTGTCCTGCTCCGCAAACGAGAAATCAGCCAGCTCTTTTTGGACGGCATTGTCGGCAAAAATTTTTCCAAAGCTCTTTCTTTTTATTTGGAACGCTCACAGGAATATTTGGATGCACTTTCCGAAATTTCCACAACCGAAGCAAAACCGCAAACTGCCTAAAATGCCGTCAGATTTTCAAAGCCTGCTCGACAGCTACATCCGTGAATTGCTTATCATAAAAGGACTTTCCGAAAAAACTGTCGAAGCCTACTCGCAAGATTTGACCGCCTTTCACGATTTTTTAAATCAAAAAAATATCAGCCTGCAAAACAGCCAAGAAAGCATTTTACTTTGGCATTTAAAAGACCTTCAAGACAATGGCTGCAAAGCTAAAACACTAGCTCGGCATATCTCCGCTCTACGAAGTTTTTTTGCCTTTCTTTGCCGCAAGGAAATACTTGTCCACGACCCGGCTGAACTGCTTGAAAGCCCAAAGCTCCCGAAACAGCTGCCGCATTTTTTAACCCAAAAAGAAGTCGAAAAAATTTTAGAACAACCCAAAACAAATACCCGTCTAGGTTTTCGGGACAGAACCATGCTGGAACTTTTATACGCCGCTGGACTGAGAGTTTCAGAACTGGCAGAACTTGAACCTCTCAACTTTGACCCCCAAACGGAAATGCTGCGAGTCTGGGGAAAAGGCGGTAAAGAACGAATTGTTCCGCTGCATTCCATGGCGGCAGATTTTTTACAAACCTATCTCACAAACTGGAGACAGCTTTTCAAGCCGCTCTGCAATACCGTCTTTCTCAATCGCTCGGGAGAAGGCTTGACCAGACAGGGAATCTGGAAAATACTACGCAAATATGCCCAAATGGCAGGACTGGAAAAAAAAGTTTCGCCGCATACACTTAGACATTCCTTTGCAACACATCTGCTCGAAGGCGGAGCTGACCTGCGTACCGTACAAATTCTGCTTGGACATGCCGATATAGCGGCAACGGAAATTTATACGCATATTTCAATAAGCGGACTTAAAAACATACATTATCGCTATCACCCCCGTTCACGATGAATACTTCAAACGAACAAAAAATTCAGGCAAAAACAATTATTACCGCCCACATCAACGCCGATTTTGATGCACTCGCCGGTATGGTTGCCGCCAGAAAACTCTATCCTAATGCGATTTTAATTTTTCCGGGAAGCCAAGAACAGCAAATTAAAAATTTCTTTATCGACACCTCAAGCTATTTATTCGACTTCAAGCAATTCAAAGAAATCGACCCCGATTTTGTCCGTCACCTCATACTAGTCGATACTCGGCAAAAATCCCGTATTTCGCACATTCATTCCATTTTGCAAAACCCCGAACTCAATATTGAAATTTACGACCATCACCCCGATTCCGATGATGATTTGCAGGCAAATACAAGTATCATTCGCCCGTGGGGTTCGGTTACAGCGATTTTAATCGATATTTTACGCCAAAAAAACATCACCCTTTCACCCGAAGAAGCAACGCTGCTCGGTTTGGGACTTTACACGGATACCGGCAATTTCACATTTTCCTCCACAACAAAATATGACCTGCTCGCAGCGGCGTGGCTTGTCGAACAAGGTATGAATTTTAATGCTATTTCCGACATTACAAGCGGCGAACTTACCTCCGAACAGTTGCAAATTTTAAACACCCTCATTGAAAATGCCACCCGCTACACGCTTGGCAATATTGAAATCGTTATCGTTGAAACGATACAAGCCAACTATATTAACGATTTTGCTTCACTTACACACAAGTTGATGGACATCGACAATATGCCTGTTTTGTTTGCATTGGGGCTTTTACACGACAGGGTTCAAATTGTCGCCCGAAGCCGCACCTCCAAAATCAATGTCGGACAAATCTGTTCGTCATTTGGCGGAGGCGGTCATTCTTACGCTGCCTCCGCCTCGGTAACCGACCGCACTCTTACACAGGTCAAAGACGAACTCTTTGCCCTACTTTATTCTCACACCAATCCGCAACTGCTGGTACAAAATCTAATGTCCTCCCCACCGATTACCATAAACAACAACCAAAGTCTGCAAGAAGCGGCGGAAATCACCGCTCGTTACGGACTCAAAGCTGCCCCTGTCGTATGCGGCGAAACCTGTATCGGCATTATCGAACACGAAATTGCCGACAAAGCCGTTCAACACACTCTGGGACAAATGCCTGTCAGCGACTATATGTTTCAGGATTTTATTTCCATTTCTCCTCAAGCCGATTTATATGCCGTCGTAGAAATCATTCTCGGTCAACGTCAACGCCTTCTTCCCGTAATTGACAAAGAAAAACTCATCGGTGTTATTACCAGAACGGATTTAATCAATATCTTAATCGAACAGCCCTCAAGAATCCCTCAAGACCTATATCCCAAAAATAAAAAACACAAAAACATTACAAAACTTCTCCGCACTCGCCTGCCGAATACTCTTTTTGCCCTGTTGGAAACAGCCGGAAAACTTGGCGACGAAATCGAAAGTCAGGTTTATTGTGTCGGCGGTTTTGTACGGGATATACTTCTTCATTCCGACAACTTCGATCTTGATTTAGTCGTTGAATCAAACGGCATTGCCTTTGCCGAAAAACTGGCAAAAAAACTGGGCGGTCGGTTAAGACCACATCACAAATTCAAAACAGCGGTTATTGTCTTACCTGACGGACAAAAAATTGATGTGGCAACAGCACGACTTGAATACTACGAATATCCGGCAGCCCTTCCCGTTGTCGAACTTTCTTCAATCAAAATGGATTTATTCAGACGAGATTTTACAATCAACGCCCTTGCCGTCCATCTCAACCCGAACAAATTCGGACAGTTGGTTGATTTTTTCGGAGGACAACGGGATTTAAAAGAAGGCTCAATCAGAGTCTTGCATTCACTCAGTTTTGTGGAAGACCCGACCAGAATTATAAGGGCGGTGCGTTTTGCTGGACGATTCGCTTTTCAACTCGACGCCCAAACGAAACGGCTGATAAAAAACGCCAACAAGCTCAATTTGTTACACAAGCTCTCAAAAGGACGCATCTTTAACGAACTCAAACTAATAACCGAAGAAGCAAGACCGGTTTTATGTTTTCAAATGATGCAACAACTCGAACTTTTACAGGCAATTCACCCCGAACTTGCCCTTAATCCCCAAAAAGAAGAACTGCTACTTAAAATCGACATTGTTTTAAATTGGTACAAAATGCTCTATCTACCCGAAATTCCCAGCCGCTGGCAGCTCTTTTTTCTCGGACTTTTTTCCGAACTTAAACTAGACAGATACGACGAAATCGGCGAAATGCTTAATTTGCCGCAACGAGACAGGGAGATTTTGATTCAGCAACGAAAACAGATTGACCAACTGACACTTCGTCTGCTGACCAATGCTCACTTAAACATCAAAAACAGCAAACTGTATAATTTATTACAACCGGCAACGCTTGAAGCAACACTTTTTTTGATGGCTCGCAGTAAAAAAGAACATATTAAAAAATTGATTTCCTTTTATCTCACTTACTTAAAACACGAAAAAATCGACATCAACGGTCAAGACCTCATCAATTTACACATACCGCGCGGTTCACTTTTTAACAAAATTTTTCAAATAATCTTGCAAGAAAAGCTGGACGGCTGTCTGCAAAGTAGAGAAAATCAAATCTTACGGGCGAACGAACTTGCTCAAAAATTATTGCAATCCAAGGATTTAAAATGAATAAAATCATTTTTGGCTGCGACCACGCCGCTTACGAACTCAAAGCAGTATTAAAAAATTATGCCGAAAAAATGGGATTTAATATTGAAGATGTCGGCACGCATTCTGAAGAAAGCTGCGACTATCCTGTTATCGCCCAAAAACTCTGCCGCAAAGTCCTTGCGGAAAACACAAAAGGCATTCTACTATGCGGTACCGGAATCGGTATGTCCATCAGTGCCAACCGTTTTCCCGGAATCAGGGCTGCTCTTTGCAACAACGAACTGATGGCAGAACTTGCCAGACAGCACAATAACGCCAATGTTTTATGCCTCGGATCAAGGATAAGCGGAGTTTTACTTGCACAAAAAATCGTCTCCCGTTTTCTCCAAACCGATTTTGCAGGCGAAAGGCATTTACGCCGTATTGAACTTATTGAAAATATAACCAAGGACTGAAAAATGAAAACACCAAACACCGATACAGACCAATACACTGTTGATATTTTACGCGGTATTATTATGGATACCGTTACAAACGCCAAATCGGGACACCCGGGCGGAGCGATGTCTTCGGCAGATTTTACCTATATTTTGTTTCGGGATTTTTTACATTTCGACCCGCAAAACAGCAACTGGAAAAATCGGGACAGATTTGTCCTTTCTGCAGGACACGAATCTGCTCTTTTGTACGGCATACTTACAATGTGCGGCTATTTGACAATTGATGACCTCAAACAGTTCCGCAAACTCGGCAGCAAAACACCCGGACACCCAGAATTTGGCATAACTCCGGGTGTTGAAGCCACAACAGGACCGCTCGGACAGGGTTTTGCCATGTCTTGCGGAATGGCTGTAGCGGAAAGGTATTTACACAATCATTTAGACGGACTGATTGACCATTTCACTTATGTCTTGACAACAGACGGCGACCTGCAAGAACCAATTGTCATGGGCAGTGCCGCTCTTTGCGGAAAATGGAAACTCGGAAGATTGATTGTTTTCTATGACAGCAATGCCGTCCAGCTTTCCGGACCGACCGCACTTGCCGATGAAACAGATTATGCTGCAGTTTTTAAAGCCATGGGCTGGCATGTGCAGGAAATCGACGGACATAATCATGCCGAAATTCGCTCATCTTTACAGGCGGCACAAAAAGAAACACATCGCCCCAGCTTAATTATCGGACGTACCACAATGGCGAAAGGCAGTGCTTCATTTGAAAACGACTGTGCCTCACACGGCTCGCCGTTTTCAACCGAAGAAATCACCGCCAGCAAAGCAAAAATGGGAATTGACAAGCAGGCATTTTTTCTACCACAAGAAACCGTTGCCCACTTTCAAACCAATTTCGCAAAAAACGCAGCTGCCGCCCAAAAATGGAATGAAAAATTACAACAAAAATTAAAAGAAACTGCATTTTCCCAAAAATGGAATCAAGCTTTTGAAAACCCGAAAGAAAGAAATTACGAAATGCCAGATTTTACGAATGAAGAAAAAATGGCAACCCGTAAAGCTTTCGGCAAATGCTTAAACAAACTTGCCGAACAAATTCCGACCCTAATCGGCGGTTCCGCGGATTTAGACCCTTCCAATCAAACGGCAGATTTTCATAAGCGTTACGGCAGATTTTCCTCTGAAAATCCAAGCGGTCGCAATCTATGCTTCGGCGTTCGTGAATTTCCCATGGCTGCCATGCTCAACGGAATGGCTTTGCACGGCGGCATTTTGCCTTTCGGAGCAACCTTTTTAGTTTTTTCCGATTATGAACGAAACGCAATCCGTATGTCCGCTTTGCAAAGGCTTCCGGTTTTGCATATTTTTACACACGATTCTTTTTTCGTAGGAGAAGACGGACCGACCCATCAACCAATTGAACATATCAGCTCCCTGCGGCTTATTCCCAATCTGCTCGTTTTTCGTCCGGCGGACGCAACGGAAAGTGCCGCCTGCATGCAAATCGCCCTAAAACAAACAAACCGTCCCTCGCTTTTTTGCTTTACCAGACAGGAGCTGCCGGTTTTAGAAAAAAATCTCGTTGCGAATAAAACGGAAAAAGGTGCATACATTCTTAAAGACTGTGAAGGCGAAGCGGAACTGATTCTTTTGGCAAGCGGCTCGGAAGTCCATTTGGCTCTTGACACGGCAAATGCCTTACCCGACAAAAAAATTCGGGTTGTCAGCGTTCCTTGTATGGAACTTTTTGATGAGCAAGATGCTACATACAAAGAAGAGATTTTGCCAAATGCCGTTAGAAAGCGGCTCGCCTTGGAAGCAGGCTCCAGCGATTTATGGGCAAAATATGTCGGCTTGGACGGCTTTTGCTTCGGGCTGAATTCATTCGGCGACAGTGCACCAGCAGACAAACTTTGTGAAAAATACGGCTTTACGACCGAAAATATTGTCAAAATCATCAACGATAAATTTTAAGGAAAAAACTCATGGAAACTCCACAACGAAATCTAGCAATGGACTTGGTTCGAATAACGGAAGCGGCAGCACTTTCTTCCGCCCGTTGGCTAGGAAAAGGTGAAAAAGAAGCAGGCGACGGAGCGGCGGTTGATGCAATGCGGCTTTCTTTTTCTTCGGTTGACATTCAAGGAACAATCATCATCGGTGAGGGTGAAAAAGATAACGCCCCAATGCTCTACAACGGCGAGAAAGTCGGATCGGGAAACGGTCCCAAAGTCGATGTAGCGGTCGACCCCGTAGAAGGAACGAATCTGCTGGCTTTCGGTCGCCCCAACGCCATCGCGGTTGTCGGACTTGCTCCGGCAAATACAATGTTTAAACCCGGACCGAGTTTTTATATGAAAAAACTGGTTGTTCCAGCTCCAGCAAAAGATTCGGTAGAACTGAACGCTCCGGTTGAGTATAACCTCAAACGCATTGCCAAAGCACTTGAAAAAGACGTGGACGATTTAGTTGTTTTTGTTTTGGATAAACCCCGGCACAAACAGCTTATCGCCGACATTCGTGCAGCCGGAGCCAGAATCCAACTGCACACGGACGGCGATGTTGCGGGGGCGTTAATGGCGGTTGATCCTACAACCAATGTCGATGTGATGATGGGAACGGGAGGAACACCCGAAGGTGTACTAGCAGCCTGTGCAATTAAGGCTCTGGGCGGCGAAATTCTCACCTGCCTTGACCCTCAACTGGAAAGCGAAAAAAACGCCCTGAACGAACACGACTTTGACCTCAAAAAAATTATGACCGTCAATGACCTTGTCGCCAGCGAAGATGTCTTTTTTGCCGCCACCGGAATTTCAGGTGGTACATTTCTGGGCGGAGTTCGCTACACAGGACACGGTGCAAGCACCTATTCTCTTGTTTTACGTGGACGCACCGGAACAATCCGCCGCATCGAATCTTTTCACCAATGGAATAAACTGATGCGGTTCAGTGCAATTCAATACGACTAAAAAACAAACCGACAAAAAAACCGACGATTGCCAAAACAACCGTCGGATTTTTAATTTTAATTTTTACAAATTAGGATTATTTAGAAACAACCATTTCTTTAACCGCTGTCACCAACGTTCGACACTGTTCTCCAATTTTTTGTAAATGCTCATCTTTCGGACGACCTTGAAACTCTACCGGTTCCAGAAAATCCCAAGTAATTTTATTACGAGTAACAATTTCGTCCAATTCTTTCTGAGCTCCACCCGACCAGCCGAAGGAACCAAAACGAAAAACCTTGCGATTTTGCACTTTTTTACGACACAACTCATCAAGAACCGCAGCCATCGGAGGAAACATTTTATATTCATAAGTCGGCATCGCCAAAATCAAACCGGTGGAACTCCAAACCGAAGTCAAAATTTCCCCAATGGAATCTTGCGGTACCCGATGAATATGCAAAACAATGTCTTCTTTTTTCAGCACCTCAACAGCATAATCAACAGCCGTCTTGGTATTATCATACATACTTCCCCAAATAAGAGTAATTTCATTTTCGCACGGACCTTTTTGATAAGAAGCGTACCGAATATAATCGTTAACAATTTTCATCGGATTTTTCCGCCAGACAATACCATGTCCCGGGGCGATAATCTTAATCGGCAACGATTCGCAGGCTTGAATCGCCTTACTCACAGGCATAGAAAAAGCAGCCACAATATTGGCATAATACCTAACGGCTTCTTTTTCAAAAAAATCAAGCTCTTTATTACTCAGCATATCATCATAACCGTTTTCGCCGGAAATACCGTACGACCCGAAAGCATCACAGGGAAGCAGCGTACCGGAAAGCGTATCAAAAGTCGCAATCGTTTCCGGCCAGTGAACATTTGGAATTTCATGAAAAGAAAGCACCCGACCGCCACCAAGGTCAAGGGTATCACCCGAACCTACCGTAACGGTTTCACCTTGGAAATCAAAAAAAGCCTTCAAAAGCGGCAAGGATTTTTTACCTGTAACTATTTTACAATCCGGATATATGTGCAGCACTTTTTCAAGCCAGCCGGAATGATCCGGTTCCATATGATTTATAATAATATAATCAATTTGCGGAATTTCGATATTAAGCTTTTTAAGCAGTTCGACAAGCGACTCCGGCATACCGTCCCAACCACAAATACCGTCAACAAGAGCAATTTTTTCGCCCTTAATAATATAAGAATTCATCGTAACACCGTTTGGAACTGGCCACATTCCTTCAAAAAGTTCTCCTTTTTTCAAATCAATGGATAATTTGAAAATTCCGTCAATTACTGTTGAAATATTCATATTTTCTCCTTTTCTTTACTATATAATGTTATACAATTACACAAAATTATAATTTACAAATAAAATCAAAAACAAACAATCTTTAAATAAAAGAATGCTAAAAATCTATCTAAAACGGTAAAAACTCGTTAAGTTTCTTTTCAACATCTTTTACACTTTTATTGATAATCTTATCCGTCTCTTTATTTATCTTTTTTTGCACTTCTTTTTTCACACCTTCCTTGCCATCTTTACTTATCTTGTCAACAACTGCATTAATTTCCCCTCCTTTTTCTTTCAGCAACTTTTTTCCGCCCTCATTAATTAATCGTTTAATATTTTTCGGATCTTTAAGCGTATCTTGCAAGGCTTTTTTCAAATCGGGGCGAATTTTCGGGTCGGAAAAAGAACCGCTTACAAGAAACGGAACGGCGACTTCCAAGGTCTCTTTTTTTCCACCATCTTCAATTTTACCGATATATTTAGGCGTAAACCGCATATCCAATTTTTTTTCCAAACAATTTACCTTTCCCGCTACCGTACATTGCACCTGAGGCGAAACGAAACGAGCATTATTAAGCGTACAAATACCGTCTTTCAATGTAAAAGGCACAACAAATTCACCAAAATTAGTTTTATTATTTACATCAAAAACAAATACTTTATCTTTTAAATCATTCAAAGAAAGCTTATTCAATCGATTCAAATCAAACCCTATGATTTGACCGTCTGTAAAATGTAAATTCCCGTTTCCTTCAGCCGTCTTAAGAATACTATCAACATTTACACCACGCATCTTACATTGTATATCACCTTTAAGCATTCCTCCAAGATAAGAAAAATCAACTCCATCTTGCAACATCGGCAAAGTCTGAATACCGTCAAATCCCAAATGCAATTCTACATAAGGTTCAGCTTTTTGCATATTTGCCGTTGCTTGTAATCCGACCACGCCATCGTACAAATTGATATGCAGCGGCTGAATATGAAAAATACCGTTTTGACCGGTCAAAACCAAGTGCATTTTATCAAGCTTGACATTAGAAGCCGTGATTTTGCCGGCATCAAATTCCACATTACAAATCAGTTTTTGCAATGCAGGATTCTGTTTTGTCGGTTCGACGGATTTGACAGACGACTTGTTTTTACTCATTTCCACATTACTTTTTTTTGCTTGTGGCGGCAAATATCTGTCGATATTGATTGAATCTAAAACAAGTTTTGCTGAAATATTCGGTCGCTCAAACTGTTTAACCGAAGTAGTTATCTCAAGCGTACTGTCATCAAGTTGCAGCTTGCCGTTTGTTAAATTCAACGAACTCGGCGTTGCCGTAACATCGGCAAAAAAAGACAGCCGCTCCAAAACACTTTTATCTTGCGGCACCAACGCAAGCGGTATACGCAATTCCGCCAACAATTTTTTGGGCGAAAAAGGCTGTAACATAACACTTCCTGTAAATTTCAACTTATCGGTCGGATTTACAAGCTGACCATTTAAGTCCAAATCAAGCGTGTTAAGAGCCTGCAAATGCAAATTCAAATCTAATTTCTTATGCTCAAAAATTATATTTCCGTTCGGTCCGACTGTACCATACAAACGAAACGGCATACCGTTAAACAATGCTTGCAAATCAAGAGCAATCGGCTTTTTTGTACCGATATTTTGCACATCAAAAGACAAACCGCTTATTTTTTGTATACTGCCATTTTTTTTATCCGCAAACCGTACCGAACCGTTTACAATGGAAAAAGTCGAAACCTTCAAAGAAGTAAGCGATATTTCACCGGTCTGATTTATATTGCTATCCGATTCTTTCTTTTTTTCTACAACCCGTCCATTTGCTTTTCCTGCCAAATTATCCCAATTATTTTTACCGTTTATAGTTGTTTCCAAATAAATTTTAGGGCTGTCGACAACAAACTTGTCAACCTCAAGGCTTTTTTGCAAAAGCGGCAAGACTTTTAAACGAACTTCAAATCTCTTGATTTGCACAAATTCTTTTTGCGTAAAACCCGCAGGATTTCCCAAACTCAAATCGGAAAATTTAATACCCAGCCACGGAAAAACACTGATACCGATATCATCTCCAATCGTAAAAGGTCTGCCTGTTGCATCGCTCACCGCCTGTTCAATTCGCGGTTTATACGCAGAAAAGTCAACAATCATCGGCAAAATAGCAATCGTTGCAACAAACAACACAATAATTCCCAAAATTCCAAAACCTATATAACGAATAATTTTCATATACTCTCCGATATTTTCCGCTTCATTTTTAATCCCCAAACCCAAATCCATCGGCAACTATCCGATAACCCATTATTAACATTTGTTTTTTTTTGACTTTAATCTGAACGATAACATCATTCATGGACATATCGCCCAACCATACATCTCGCTCTTTTGTATAATCTCCTTGCCCCACAGAAAATTGGTTAAGAAACCGAATAGTATCAACGCCACCCATTTCTTTAAATAAGATATGCGTTGCCCGACGATTAATTTCAGCAACAGATTTTACTTGTATATTCATCTTTCCAACTCCAATACTAATTCGGTAGGAGATACCACCTTTGTATTTAATGTTTCAATTTTTTTGCTTTTTTCAAAAATTTATCATCACAGATACAAAAATAATCAACCTTTAAAACAAATGCAAATGCCAAATGAAGAGCGTCCAGTACTTTCAAGCCCATATTTTCAAAACCTCTAGTAACTCTTTCTACTTCACTTGATAAATCAAGAGTGTCATATGCAATTTTAAGAATCGCCAAAGCATCTTCCTTGCGTTCATAATCAGGAATACAGTTTATTTCAAAAATCAATACTTCAGAAGAGATAAGTTCAAAATATTTTAATTCACACAATAACAAAATAACAAGAACAGCTTCCGCTTCAACAGTTATTCTTGGTTGCTATTTATCATCAAAAGGACGCTGCAAGCTGCAAAAATCAAGATAAATTTTCATTTTACAATATCTCTATTCAATTTATCTATAAATTATATTAAAAGCTAAACACAAAAAATTATCAGCAATTTTAGGTATCTAATAAAACAATCTATTATGTATTTTTTTATTTAACCACAATAGATTTAAGCCAATTTTTCAATTTTACTAAATAAAGTTCATGACATTCTTTCCACCATTGACTACAAACATAATAGCGACCTCCAAATATTTCCCTTGACCAATAACGCCCTCTACCAGACGAATCCTTGTATCCTTCTTCCACCTTTCTAATGAGAGGAAACCGTAGAGAAAACATTCTGCTACTATATTCTTTATCTTGCAAATTTTGAATTTCTTGCGGAGAAAGCAAATTGTTATTTAAAAGAATACGCATAATCTTTTTTACAAAATCTTGCACACTTTCTCCATCATTTTTTGTAAGAGGAATAACAATATTACCAACATTTATTTTTTCATTTAAATTATTAATATTAATTATTTCATTTATTTCACTAAAATTATCCACATTAGATATTTGAGATGTATCTACAAATCTATTATCTAAAATTTGTTTTTGATGAATTACTTGAGAAATAGATGGGAAAAAATTATTTGTTAGATTAAAAAGCTTCATTGATCTCACAAAAAGCTCACTACTATCAGCTTCACTTATTGTTTTAAATAGAGTCTTTTGAGCAATTTCAAAAGCAAACTCATCATTTGAAAAATAATAAAAATTATTATTGGCGGATTGAAAATCCTGTACTAGAACTTCAAAATAATCTTTAATGTGAGTTTCAGTAGCTGAATTCACTTTTGGCGAACAAAATGCTATTGAATGTTGATGATTTGGGAAATAACATTTTAAAGCAATATAACCTCGAAGCAATTTTTTAAAAATTCTATTTCTCGTTTCTATTTTACTTCCATATTGAAGACCATTTTCATGAAAAGCTACTTCAAAAGCGTATATATGGTTATCTTTATCAATACCCAACACATCAATTTCAGTCTGTTTTAAGGTCTGATTTAGATCAGATTTAAAAATTTCTGAAAATGCGTGATGAGTATTGATTTTATCAAATTCATATATCACAGCATCTCGAATTTCTTTTGATATTTCCCAATTACCAGATGGCTTCCAATTTGTTTGCGTAATAAGACAATCCTTTTCATGTCGCAAAAAACTATATATTAATGATTCTCCAATTTCTATTTTCATATTTTCTCCGATATTCCTAAATCTGTGCGTGATATTCCTGAATCGACATAACGCTCAATTGCCGAGATTTTAAGGTCGCAATCGCCATACAAATCGTCTTTGCTCCGCTTACCGTCGTTGTATACGGAATTGTATATTGCACGGCTGCACGACGAATCGCATAGCCGTCTTCTTTGGTTTGTGTTGATGCACTCGTATTGACGATAAGTTGAATTTCTTTATTTTTCACAGCATCAACAACATTCGGACGTCCGGCGGAAACCTTTTTTATCATAGTAGCGGGAATATGATATTGACGAAGAAACTCCGCCGTCCCGCTCGTTGCGGCAATAACAAATCCCAAATCATAAAACTGTTGCACAACAGGCAAAACCGCTTCTTTATCTTTATCCTGCACGGAAATAAAAACCGTCCCTTCTGTCGGCAAATCCTGTCCAGCTCCAAACTGAGCTTTGGCAAATGCCGCACCGAGATCGGTATCAATCCCCATAACCTCACCCGTCGATTTCATTTCCGGTCCAAGAATAGGATCAACATTATTAAAACGATTAAAAGGCATAACCACTTCTTTCACACAAAAATACGGCGGAATAAATGACGAAGTTACACCGAGCTCAACAAGCGTTTTGCCCAACATAACTTTCGTCGCCAACTTGGCAAGCGACATTCCTGTCGCCTTGGAAACAAAAGGCACGGTACGGGAAGCACGAGGATTAACCTCAATGATATACAGTTGCTCGTTTTTAATGGCAAACTGAATATTCATAAGCCCCTTAACATTCAATTCCGCCGCAATATCCTTAGCCGCACTGGTCATTTCCTCGATATGAGCAGGCGAAACCGTCCACGGCGGCAAAACGCAGGACGAATCACCGGAATGAATACCAGCTTCTTCAATATGTTCCATCATACCTCCGATAATTGTATTTTCACCATCGGAAAGTACATCCACATCAAGCTCAATCGCATCTTCTAAAAACTTATCAATCAACACGGGTTTATCCGGTGAAGCCTGCACCGCCAAATCAAAATACTCCGACAAAGCGTCCTCATCATACACGATTTTCATAGCCCGACCGCCCAAAACAAACGACGGACGAACCATAACCGGATAGCCGATTCGAGCCGCCACTTCCAAAGCCTGCTCATACGAATGAGCAATACCGTTTTCCGGTTGCCGCAAACCGAGTTTATTCATCATTTCCTGAAACAAATCCCGATCTTCCGCCCGTTCGATGCTTTCAGGTGAAGTTCCGATAATCGGCACGCCGGCTCGCTTTAAATCCGAAGCCAAATTAAGCGGTGTTTGTCCGCCAAATTGTACAATTACACCAAACGGTTCTTCTTTTTCTATAATATGCAAAACATCTTCTTTAGTAAGCGGCTCAAAATATAATTTATCCGAAGTATCATAATCTGTAGAAACAGTTTCAGGATTGGAATTAACAATAATAGACTGTATATTTTCTTCTTTGAGTGCAAAAGAAGCCTGTACGCAACAATAATCAAATTCTATTCCCTGTCCGATACGATTCGGACCTCCACCAAGAATAACAACTTTTTTCTTATCCAAAATCCGTGCTTCACAAACATCTTCATAAGTCGAATAATAATACGGCATTACAGCTGAAAGTTCACCGGCACATGTATCTACCAGTTTATAAACAGGAACAATTTTGAGAGACTTTCTTTTTTCTTCAATCTGTTTTTCCGTCAATCCGCTCAAAAATGCCAGTTGACGATCGGAAAAACCCAATTTTTTAGATTGCAGCAAAAGTTTTCTGGGAATATTTTTTCCGGCAAGCCTAATTTGTTTTTCCAATTCCACAATTCGCCAAAACTGATACAAAAACCACGGATCAAAAGCCGTCAATTCAGCCAATCGTTCAAAGGACATACCGTTTTCAAGAGCATACTTAATATAAAAAAGACGGTTGGAATTGGGCGTTGCCAACTTATACTCAAGCTCGGTTCCGGTTAAACTTTGCGGTATCGGATCAAATCCGTCCGCTCCGAACCCTGCCCGTCCGATTTCCAAAGACCGCAAACCTTTTTGCAACGCCTCGGGAAAAGTCCGCCCGATAGACATACTTTCACCCACGGATTTCATCGCAGTTGTCAAAATATCGTCTGTTTCCGGAAATTTTTCAAAATTCCATCTAGGAATTTTAACCACACAATAATCAATCGACGGCTCAAAACACGCCATAGTCGTACCGGTAATATCATTAGGAATTTCATCAAGCGTATAGCCAACTGCCAGTTTGGCAGCAACCTTGGCAATAGGAAACCCTGTAGCCTTGGAAGCCAGTGCCGAACTTCTGGAAACTCTCGGATTCATTTCAATCACGACCAACTCGCCGTCTTTGGGATTAACGGCAAATTGCACATTCGCTCCGCCCATACGGACACCTATTTCCCGAATAATTGCCAGCGTTGTGGACTTTATCCGCCTATATTCCTTATCGGAAAGCGTTTGAGCCGGAGCAACTGTAATCGAATCGCCGGTATGAACCCCCATCGCATCTAAATTTTCAATCGAACAAATAATAATTGCATTATCGGCACTGTCCCGCATAACCTCCATTTCAATTTCTTTCCATCCCAAAACAGATTGCTCAAGCATAACCTGCGTAATCAAACTCGCTTCCAGCCCCGCCTTAGCAACAATAAGCAATTCTTCCAAATTATACGCCACGCCGCCACCTGTTCCGCCGAGCGTAAAACTCGGACGAACAATAATCGGAAAACCTATTTCTTCCGCAACCTGGCGTACTTCTTCCACATTATGAGCAAAACCGCTTTTAGGGATATGCAAACCGATTTTTTGCATAGCGTCCCGAAAAAGTTCTCTATCTTCAGCCCGATTTATCGCCTCGACTGACGCTCCAAGCATTTCGACTGCATATTTTTTCAAAATACCTGCTTTATCCGCTTCCATCGCCACATTCAAAGCAGTTTGACCGCCAAGGGTCGGCAACAAAGCATCGGGGCGTTCTTTTTCCAAAATTTTTTCAAGCGTTTGCACATTGACCGGTTCGATGAACACACGGTCTGCCGTTTGCGGATCGGTCATAATCGTAGCCGGATTTGAATTAACCAACACAACTTCAAACCCCTCTTCTTTCAAAGCTTTACACGCCTGCGTACCGGAATAATCAAACTCGCACGCCTGACCGATAACAATAGGTCCTGCTCCAATAATCAAGATTTTGTGTATATCTGTGCGTTTAGGCATAATTCATCACCTTACAAAATTGAGTAAAACAAAAATCGGCATTTTGCGTAAAACCTCGTCCCAATTGAAACTGCACACCAAAAGCACATTTACGACCGTTTTGAAACCCTTCAATTGTTTTTTGATTTAAGTGAATATGTGTAATTCGGCTGTCAGTTTTTTCGGCGAAATCACTTTCGAGCCGAAAACGGTGATTTTGAAAAACCATTTCCACCCGACCGCTTGCCAAGTCTTTAACCGGCTGACTGCCGCCACGAATTATCTTTTGCTCTACCGTCGTGCCGCCAAGAGCGATTCCGAGTAGCTGCATACCAAGCCCGATACCGAAAATCGGCTTTTGCCCGAGCAAATCGCGAACAGTCGCCAGCTCCTCCGTCATTGCCGACGGATCGCCCGGACCTGCCGACAAAACAATTCCGCTCGGCTGCAAAGCAAAAATGTTCGCAGCTGAAACCGTTGACGGCAAAACCAAAAGCTCAAAACCAGCTTCACTCAGTCCGCACAAATCGGAAAAACTCACACCATAATCAACAAGCACGATATGCGGTTTTTTTTCCTGCCAGATTTGTGAAGAAAATTCGGTGATTTTTTGATATTTTCTTTGCCCGTTTTGAAAGAAAAAAGGCGTGTCGGTACTAAGTTTGGCAGCCAGATTTTGTCCCTTTAACGGCGGCAAATTTTTAGCTTTTTCAACAAGCAACTTTGCTTCAAGGTTAAGAGTAGAAAGCACTGCCCGCATCGTACCGTTTTGGCTTAAATGCCTAGTCAAAGCACGGGTATCAAGCCCATCCACACCCGGTACGGCTGATTTTTGTAATAAATTGGCAAGCGATTCCTGCGAACGAAAATTACTGACAAAATCTTGATATTCACGCACAACAACGGCACTCGCCTGCACCTGCCACGATTCCATATCGTCGGCACAAACGCCGCAACTCCCAATAAGCGGGTAGGTCATAACAATAATTTTTTCGGCAAAAGACGAATTGGTGAGAATTTCTTGATAACCGGTCATAGCGGAAACAAAAACAATTTCACCTTCCGCCTGTCCCGAACCCGTAAAACTTCGACACGGAAAAACAGTGCCGTCTTCAAGAGCAAGTAATGCTTTCATAATTTTCCTACGGTTTTTATTAAACGAAGTAGTTCCTTTGCTACTGTGAAAACCCACTATTTGGCAAGTTGGAAAACGCCCGAAACAAACTTTTATTTTTAATTGTTTGCCTTACGACAAACGACAAAATTGCACTCCAGATTTTTATTTTTAAAGCGAATGGCAATTCACGCCCAACCACAAACAATTTTATTCTTGACAATTTTTTTGGCTTTGCCTATTTGTTTTTCCTTTATGCCGGAGTGGTGAAACTGGTAGACGCACTGGACTCAAAATCCAGCGGGGGCGACCCCGTGTCGGTTCGATTCCGACCTCCGGCACCATAATAAAATAAGCAGGTTAGCAAATCTTTTCAGATTGTGCTTGCCTGCTTTTTTTTATTCCAAGACTCAATCTGTCCCACTCCTGTCCCCCGTTTGTAAACAACATACATATTCACCGAACAATTAAAAAGAAAAAACAATCATAAACGAATTGACTGTTAATATTTTAGAACTTTTTTAAAACTTAATACGATTACATTATTTGTCCTGCAATCATTCTTGCATTACTTCCGTATATACTTAAATAACTTTTTATTTTTAAAATCCGACAACTCCGGCGCGGTTAAGTTCAGTTTGCCAGCCGTTTTTTTGTATATATTTCACAAAATCGCACAATTTTTTCGCTTTTTGAGGGCTGACGGATAAAATCTTTTGCCAATCTTGCTCCGTCCAGCCACTCATTTTCAAAAAAGAAATTTCACCTTTTATTTTTTCATATTCCAAGCGAGTAAGCGGCATTCCCAAAGCATGCAGCCAAGTAAAAAAATCCGCCTGTTTTGCCTTCTCAAAACTTGCTAAAATCTGCTTTTTTCGTTTGTCGCCGATTTTTAAAACTTGCAACAAAGCAGTCTCATTTAACTGCAACCAATCAAGCAAATCGACGACAACTTGTTCCTCAATCAACACCTGCCAGGTTCCTTCGCCCACACCTCGCATATCAAGCCCATTTTTAGAAGAAAGCCATATAAGTCGTGCCAAAAACTGCTGCTCGCAACCACTCTCAAATCTTGCACAACTCCAAAAATCATATTCTTTTGGAGGAAATTGGACAGCTTTTCGTTCTTTCATCTGCCAAACTTGAGCGATTTGCGGTATTGTCGAACCTCGCAATTCCACCAAAACCTGGTCGCCAATCCCCAAATTAAGTTCACGCAAAATTGCAACCGACCCCAAACTTACTCTCCTAATTTCCCGACCGCTGATTACAATCGGTTCAATTTCCACAATCGGCGTAACCCTGCCTGTCCGCCCGACAGAAAAAACCACGCTAACCACACAGCTTGCCGCCTGCTTTGCCGGATATTTCCACGCAATCGACCATGTTTTTCCGCCAACCGTCCACTCTTTGCCGCTCGGTCTTTTACCCTGTTTAATAACAATTCCATCCGTGGCAAACGGCATCGGTTCGGTATAAAAATATTTTTGCAAATTTATGATTTCATCAATGTTTCGTACCCGTTTTGTCCATTTTTTACTTGCAAAACCAAGCTGTTCAAGAGTTTCCAACCGAGAAAGCATACCTTTTGAACTGTTTGGCAATTCCCACGCAAAAAAACCGATACTTTGGCTCACCGTGTCATCTTGAGCCAACAAAAAGCCCATTACTTTTTCCCGTCCGCTCGTTTCTCCGCTTAATTTTTCCCGTCTGTTATCATGTTTCCAAAAAAGTTCTCCCTGCACCAAAACCGCATCGCCTGCATTGATTCGTTGCGGAACGGAAACAATCCTCCGCACCGCCGTTGTCCAATCCTCACCGAATTTACCATCGCCCCGACTCACGGCTTGAGCCAATTTACCATTTTTGTACAAAAGCGATACCGCCACGCCGTCAATCTTAGGCTGCACCCACAAATCATCAACCGGACGAGACCGCAACCAACGAGCAACTGCTTGACGGTCTTTTGCCTTTTGCATTCCGGTATGCACAACCGTATGCCGTACTTGCCCTTGCCGACCGCTACTTTTCGTCTCGTCTTCCAATTTTTTCAGTTCGGGAAAACAGGATTTCCAAAACTGCAGCCGCTCAGCCAATGCATCGTAAGTCGCATCGCTCACAGCGGAATAACCATTTTTGCGATAATCAGCGTTCCAAATATCAAGCTGATTTTTCAAAGCCAGATATTCCTGCTTTGCCTGACTAAGCGACCACGGCGGACAGCTTTGGGCAAAAGACAATGATTTTTCAAACCCGAATGACTCATAAAAAAATGCCGCAAAAACCGCCAAAAAAAGAAAAACACGCATATTCGCCTCATTCAGATAAAAAACAAGCAAAAAAAAACTTTCTTGATTTATAAATTTAGTGTACTTTCAATTTTTTCATTTATAAAAAGGAGTTAAGAATGCAAGCAAAAAAACCGGAAGAAAGCCGAATTTCTATGTCTTATATGATGCTTCCGCAAGATACAAATCAATACGGACGTATCCACGGCGGCGTTATTTTAAAATACATTGACACCACGGCGGGAGTTGTTTCCTCACGCCATACACGTAAAAATACTGTAACCGTCTGCCTTGACCGTACGGATTTTTTGCTGCCGATTTTCGTCGGCGAACTGGTAACATTCAAGGCAAATGTAAATATGGTCGGTAAGACCTCAATGGAGGTCGGCGTACGAGTCGAAGCGGAAAATCTGACAACAGGCGAAGTCCGTCACACGAATTCCGCATATTTAACAATGGTCGCCCTTGACGAAAACGGAAAACCCACCCCCGTACCGCCGTTACTGCTGGAAAGCGAAACCGACAAACGCCGCGAACGGGAAGCCCAGACCAGACGAAAACAGCGAAATAAATTACGAATGGAAGAACAAAATTCCGAAAAAAATTGAATTTACAAACAAAAAATACAAAAAAATTGAGGCTAAAATCCGCTCAAATGCCGGTTGATTTTAGCCTCAATAATATACTTTTATAAAACCTTGCTTGCAATCCAAGTACCGGAAATAAATGTTCCAAGCGAGCTGCCCAAATTTACCAGCACGACAACCAATAAAATTCGACTAACCGGATTTTTCCAAAACCCTTTTACCGAACCGATTGCCTCAGGCAAATTTTCCAAATCCTGCACGGTTGGCTTTTTTACCCAAGCCTGCACCAAACCGGCTACCCAACCTGCCGCCACCATAGGATTTAAACTTGTTATCGGTGCAGCGACAAAAGTTACACCAACGGTTACGGGATGGGCAAAAGCAAGTGCCGCTCCGAGTGCCGCCAAAACACCGTTGACAATGACCCAAATTCCAAGCGACTGCAAAGAAAGTGCCGCTCCGCCCGTATAAAATCCCCACACGAACAAAAAAAGAATAGCAACCGGAATGCTCCACGCAACATAAGTTATCCAATTCGATTTTGGCGGAATTTTACAAATAGACGATAAATCGTTGTCTTTGCCAATATTTTTTACAATGCCTTTAATATGCCCCGCTCCAACAACGGCAACAATTTTTTCTCCGACAGCTTCACGAATTTTTTGTGCCAAAAACACATCTCGTTCATCTATAAGTCGCCTTTTGATTTCGGGAAAAAATTTTGCAAATTCCGCCAACATCGACTCAAGCTGATCTTGTTGCTTAATTTCTTCGATACTTTTTTCATCAAGCGTATCAGCCACAAACAGCCCCGCAAAAAACTGGGCAAATAATTTTAATTTGCTCCAAAATCCAAGATACCCCCACACGCGTTTGAGTGTAATTTCTACACTGCGGTCAGCCAAAATCAACTCGGCATTCATTTCTTTGGCGGCAGAAATACCTTCAAGCATTTCCGCTCCGGGCTGCACACCGAGCTGCTTACCAATACGACGATAAAAAGCACTCAAAATCAGTTGAGCAAGCAAAAAAACAGCCTTTTTTTCCCGCAAAACCTTAAAAATATCCATCTTCCGCCATGCTTCACCCATACAAATACTTTGATAACGAGCGGCACACAATTCTACGCAAACCGTATCCGGACGAACAGCGGCAATCGTCGTCCTAACATCTTCAACACTTTCTTTGGAAACATGAGCCGTCCCAACAAGATAAACAGTTTTACCTTCTACTTCGACCTTTATTACGCTTGGCGGCAATTTTTCGTCTTCCATTTTTTCTCCTCAAAAATCCTAATAATCAAAGCCATAATTCATGACAGACAACAGGGGGGAAGGTCAAGAAATCTTACTTTGACCGCAAAATAAAACCCTGCTAAATAAATTCTTTTTACAAGGATAATCTATGCGAATTCGCTTTTTTCTTCTGATTTTTATTTTTTTAAGCTTAACCGGCTGCGGCAAAAAAACTTGGCCGCAACCGATCGCGGAAGAAGAATATTTTTTCCTGCAAAAAACCGTTGTACAAGCCGTTTCGGATACACTGCAAGTTGTAACAATAGTATCTGGAAATACGAACAATATCGACCATTTCGTATTGGAAATTGCATACGACGACTGCCAGAACTGTCCTTTTAAACCGCAGGAAAGCAAAACTTATTTTCTTTCTTCCGCCGATATAAAAAAAGAAAATAACCAAATCACGCTTACTCTTTCCACCCGACAAAAACCGTCCCGACTTCGGCTTGTAGGCTACAACCGCTACCGCCAGTTTTCTCCGCAATTTTCACCTGTCTGCACAGTTTTTAAGGAAATGCCATGAATTTTTTTACCTACAAAAACAGCGAACTCTATGCCGAACACATCGCCGTAAAGGACCTGGTTAACGAATACGGCACACCTCTTTACATTTATTCAGGCAACACGCTCCGCCGCCATTTTCAAGTTTTTGATTCAGCTTTTGCCGATACAAAACACCTCATTTGCTATTCTGTAAAGGCAAATTCTAACCAATCCGTTTTAAAACTGCTGGCAAGTGAAGGTGCTGGCGTAGACATTGTTTCGGGAGGAGAACTGTTTCGAGCACTTAGAGCCGGAATCGACCCCAAAAAAATCGTCTTTTCCGGTGTCGGAAAAAAAGAAACGGAAATTCTTGAAGCCCTATACGCAGGAATTTTATTTTTTAATGTTGAATCAAGGCAGGAGCTGGAACGAATAAATGCCGTTGCCAAACGGGAAAATATGACGGCAAATATTTGCCTTCGAATCAATCCCGATGTTGACCCCAAAACTCACCCGTATATTTCAACCGGCTTACGATTTAACAAATTCGGTTTAGCCCCGGAAGAGGCAATGAAAATCTATCTTGACACCCCAAATATGCCAAATATTCGACCGGTCGGTATGGATTGTCATATCGGCTCACAACTTACGGAAATTTCGCCGTTTTTGGAAGCACTTGACCGTCTCAAAAATTTTTATCTCCGTTTACAAGAAAACGGTATTTCGCTTTCCTATCTTGATTTGGGCGGCGGACTGGGAATTACTTACGACAAAGAAAAACCTCCGCTACCGCAGGATTTGGCAAAATCTTTACAAAAATCGCTGACAAAACTTGATGTAACCCTTGTTTTTGAACCGGGTCGGGTGATTGCGGGCAACGCCGGAATTTTGGTTACGGAAGTGCAATATGTCAAAAAAGGAACGGAAAAAAACTTTGTCATAACCGATGCCGGAATGGGAGACCTGCTTCGCCCCGCTCTGTATCAAGCCTATCATCACATCGCCCCGGTAATTGAAACAAGTAAAAAACCGTTTACAGCCGATATTGTCGGACCGATTTGCGAATCTGCCGATTATCTGGGCAAAAATCGCAAAATTCCGCAAGTGCAACAAGGGGATTTGCTGGCGATTTTTTCCGCAGGAGCATACGGTTTTACGATGTCTTCACAGTACAATTCACGCCCCAGACCGATGGAAATCTTAGTCGATAATGGCAAAGTAAAAATTGCCAGAAAACGCGAAACCTACCAAGATTTGCTGGCTTTGGAAGAATAAAATGTTTTGCTCTCATTGTCGCTACACTGCTTCCGATGATTTACCAGCCTGCCCAAAATGCGGCTTTAACTGGTCAAAAATGCAAAAGATTCTCGGACTGAACAAACGAAAAAATACAACAATCCAATCAAAAATTGCCGCAACACCTGTAAATCGTTTGGGACGACAAAAAAGACAACAAACAGACTTGGCAAAACAGGAAATGTTGTCAAACGATACAATAAGACCAAATGCCGAGCCGCAAATCTCGCAACCAATCCGCTTACAAATCGAACCGACCTTTGCCCGCGACGAAGAACCAAACAAAAAAACAGACTCACCGTTAAACAGTGAATCCGTTTTAGCCAAATATCTCACCAAAGAAGAGCTTTAGTGCGTTTTACATTTTCAGGATTTTGGCTTCAAACCAAACGCCTCCGCAATCTGATGTGGCTGCGGCGGACAACCTGCCAACCGCACGCCATTTCCCGAACGACGCAACTGACCACCACAGCTTCCGACATAATAACAACCGTCAGAGCCCTGTCCTTCACCATAGCCGATAAAAAACTCAAGCGGCTTTTTAGAATCTAGCTGCGAATAATATGTGTCCAAAAAACGGTAGACAGTAGACAAACACGAAGTACAACCGTCCATATCCGAAATGCCGATTGTCGGGGCAAAAACCGTTTCTTCTACTGAACAAACAGTTTCTTTTACCCAATCAGCCGCCTGAAATGGAACGCAGTTTTGTAAGCACGCCAAATGCTCGCCTTTTGCAAAACAGACACCGACCTCATCGGCAGCCGAAGCATTCGCCGAAGCCAAAATGATGCCGTCAGTACCTGATTTGACAGACAAACTGCCGTCAATCAAAACGATATCGGGGCGAATTGCAAGTTGCAAATCCCGAAAAGCCAGCTCAAGCGTTGCTTTTTGCGGTTTTATACCAGGAGCGTAGCCACCATAAAAAGCCAGCTTTTGCTGCCGCCACATAACGCCGCGCAAATTAAGAAGTGAAAGAGGAGCAGAAGCAAACTGCAAAACAGGAACGGAAATCAAGCGGTCGAACTCGCCCAAAGCAGCGGTTACGGTCAAAAATTTTCGCTGACCGCCGATAACTTTAACGACAATATTCGCTCCATTATCAAAATCAAGCAACCGCACGCCTTTTTCCTCCGCCATTTCGACAAAACCCGAAACTGCAAATGCCTCTTTTGCCTGCACACCAAGAGCAGGACTTTCGCCGACAGCAATTTCTCCCGCTCCATTTTCCCGCAACCAATCAACAATCGCCGCTACAACGGCAGGATTGCCGACCTTACCCGATTGCGGACTTGCAGAGTGCTGAATATCAGGCTTAATCAAAACACTTTTACCGCGAAAACTATCACCATCAAGCCCTTTTAAAACATTCAATGTCATTTCCCGTGCATTTTTCGAACGGGCTAAAAAAACTTTTTCCATACACTTTCCCAATTTTTACCGTCCGTCTAAATGGACAAAATATCATCGCTAAAACCGCTCAAGCGTTTTCCGCCGTTTTCGGTTACAACAAAAATATTTTCCACACCGACCATACCCACGCCAGGAATACCGATTTTCGGCTCAAGGGCAATAGTCATATTTTTTTGCAGTGGCATACGAAATTTTTTAGCAATAACGGGAAACTCGTCAACATTTAAACCAATTCCGTGCCCCAAAAATTTAACCTTGTTACCGCCAAGTCCCATAAATCCTTCACTTTGTCCGCCAGCCTCCGCCATTTCCAAAGCCCGTTTGTATAAATTTTCCGGCAAATTTCCAGAACGAAGCATAGAAGCCAGCTCATGCTCAATTTCAACACAAAGTTGCTGAGCGACACGCACTTTGTCCGGAACCGGCGAACTTCCCCAAAATACTTGAGTTTTATCGCTGTGATAACCCTCCAGTACAAAACCGCAATCCAGTGTCAGCGGTTCGCCGTCTTGCCAAATTTTTCCTTGATAACCCATATGCACCGCAGCAGGATGCATACCGCGTAAACCGAGAGCTCCATCAAAAACTGACGGATAATTGCCACTGTCTCCGGCTGAAACATGACCTAAAAAAATCTCCTCACCGGCAGCCTGCATTCGCATCATTCCCTGATGTCCCAATTCAAAAAAAACCTGCCATACGACAAGAGCAATTTCCCTTTCCGTCATACCGCAATGAATTTGTTTGGGTAACATCTCCCGAACGGCTCTATCGTGCCGTTTGCCGCAAAGTTCCATTTTTCGCAATTCCCAATCTGTTTTTACCGCCCGAATACAACTCCAAATCAAATCACAAGAAACAAAATCTTTACCAACAAACGCATTTTGCAGCCGCTCCGCCATTTCCCAATCAAGCGATTTTTTCTCAACTCCAATTTTTTCGGATATATACCCGAAGTCTGCTAACACTTCAGCGATATCACGATAAGAACGAAATGAGATAATATGATTGAGCGGCGATTCCAATCTTGCCCGTTCAATCCCTCGACGGCAAAATAAAAGCGGCTCACCATCAACAGGCAAAAAAAACACTCCTGTTCCCCAATGTCCGCTAAAATAATACAATGCCGTGCGAGAAAAAAACAGCATGCCAATCGGTTCGTCGAGCATTTGCCGCATAACACCGCGAGCCTTTTCAATCCGCACCGTTATTTCTTCAATCGGTAAAACTTCAAGTGAGTTCACAACTTTCCTCCTTCTTGAGCTTGACAAAAAAAGAGTATAACTCAATTGTTAAAAACAAACCAGAGCCATACAGGTCATTTATGTCGGAAAATCTCACAACTTTTGCGTGCAAAATGTGCGGTCATTGCTGCCAGGGAACAGGCGGAATTATTGTTTCCAAACCGGAATGGCAACGCATCGCCGATTTTTTACAAATAAGCGAAAACGATTTTTTAACGAGCTGCACAGACAAACAAGATAAAAAACGCCGATTAAAAATCAGAAGCGACCAATACTGCCTCTTTTTTTCCAAAAAAGGTTGTAGCATTCACGAAGTTAAACCCGATATTTGTCGGGCGTGGCCTTTTTTTCGCGGCAATATTATCGACGAACTGAGCTTTAAAATGGCACAAGACTATTGCCCGGGTATCATTCCGGATATGCCGCACGCTACTTTTGCCCAAGAAGGAAAAGCCTACTTGCAATCTCTCAATCTTTTGAAAACCGACAACTCACAAGCCGCGAACGCCCTTTGCATAGAATTATGAATCTACAACGATGCTACACACTTTTGGGTCTGAATGAAAATGACACTGTCGAAACGCTCAAAACCCAGTATCGCCGTTTGGCGTTCAAATACCACCCCGACTTAAATCAAAATGACCCACAAGCCGGACAAAAATTTCAAGAAATCAACGAAGCCTATCTGACCGTGCAAAAAGCTATGCAAAACGGCACAAAGATAAAATTTACAAACGGCAAAACACAAACAACCAATCTCTGGAAACGCACAGCTCGCCCACAAAATCAAAAGCAACAAACGGAAACGCAAAATTGTACCGAAAAAAGAGAACATAAAAAATCCGCCCACTTTGAAAGACCAGAGAAACAACAGCGAAAATGGAATAAAAACAATAGCCAAAAACCGTTCATTCCTGACCCGCATAAAGACTCGATTTTTCAAGATTTACTCAAAGACCCTTTTGCCAAAAAAGTATACGAAGATATTTTTTTCAAACTTAAAAATGAAAAACTAAGACAAAAAACCGAGACAAAAACACAGAAAGATAAAAGCAAAACCGAACAAGAACCGAACAACACCGCAACCAATTTTCAAAAAGAACACACAGATGACATTAAATCTCTTTCTCTCAAACAAAGCGTTTTTTTTCGAGTTCAAAACTGGCTGCACAATCAGGCAGACATACGGGAAACCATTTATCTTCCGGCACAAAAGCTACTTCCCGGCAGCACCATCTTAATCACGGTCAAGCAGCCGTTTACCCAAAAACCGATTACTCTTGATATTCGCTTACCCTATGATTTTGCTGTGGGACGGATTTTACGACTTAAAAAAAAAGGTAAAAATCTGGGATTTTTTAAAGGCGATTTATATTTACAGTTTTTACCGAAATAAAAAAACAAAGGAACAAACGATGAAAAATTACGGTTTTACATTGATAGAAATGCTTGTTGCAATTGCTATTATCAGCATTTTAACAACAATTGCCATTCCACAATATACAAAATACAAAAAAAATGCGGCGATTACAGCAGCAGAAGCAGGAATATATAACTGTATAAATGCGGCAATGGTAGGTTTTGCAGCAGGAGAAGAACAAGAAGAATTTAGCTGCAAAATCGGAAACAAAGAAACGAAGTTTTCAGTAAATGATGAAGGAATAATTGAAGACAAAGAAGAATTTATCGCTCCGACAATTAAAGGCATTAAATTAACTTGTGCTTTAAAAGACGGCATACCACTGTGCAAACTTGCCACAAAAGAATAAAAGCGAAATACTTATCATTCTTTCCGCTATCTTTTAGGCGAAAGGATTGACAGATAAAAACAAAAAACATAAGCCTTGTAGCTTACGGGATGTAGCGCAGCCTGGTAGCGCACTTGAATGGGGTTCAAGGGGCCGGAGGTTCAAATCCTCTCATCCCGACCATAAAAAATAGGGCGAATAGTTTTTACTGTCTGCCCTTTTTTAATATCTTTTTGCCATTTTCATTTTACCTGTAAATATTTTCCAAATAAAAAAAGAAGGACAACGCCGCCCTTCTTTTTATTACATTACAAAATATAAAAATTACGATTTAAAATGCGTATTCAAAATTTATACCCAATTTACTTGTTTCAAAACCCATTCCAATATTGTCTTTAACATGCCTAACAGTATTGTCATCTCCAAAATAATACGATCCGTTACCTTTTTGATCTTTATATTCATCATAAGTAAAATCTACATTCAAAATAAAGTTATTTCTAATTTGCCATTTTATACCTAAATCTACTCCGGTCATTGTAGAAAGGACCTCATCTTTTGTTGTTATCTGACGCATGGCATGATCATCAATATCATCTCCATAAGCCCAAGGTGCATAAATCAAACGCCCTTTAATTTTCAAATTAGAATTCAAATTATACTCTCCTCCTATTCCCAAGTACAAAGCATTCCAAGTTTGTTCATAAGCAATACCCAAAACATTTTGTAAAAAAGTTCCTTCTTGATCTCTAAAACCAATTAAATTCCCATAATTATCAACTGAAGAATAAATAAATTTTCCGCCTCTAGCTTCCATTTTGAGATGTTCTCTTTTATTGCCTAAAATAAATTCCAATTCCACACGTTCTGCCTGTAAAAAGGCATAAGAAATATTCAAATCATAAGAATATGCAGAAGTAATCGGGACATCATCATGCCAGGAATGATGTGTCCAATCTCCCGGAGTAAACCAATCATAATCATCCATTTTGCCTCCGTCTTCATTAAGTTTCCAGAAACCGTCAAAACTAAACCGCAAGCGATTTTTTTGCAAAGTCGCTCCTAAATTAATCAAAGTATAAGGATTTGTTTCCCAGATAAGATGACTTAGAGTTCTACCATTATAATATACATATTCATTCATCTTACTTGCAGCAACGGCAAAACCTTGATGCATATTGAATGCAAAACTATCACTGCTAAATTCTGCATACTTAATAGGGTCATGCTTCTTCTCCTGAGAAGCTAACCTCTGACGATATACAGGTTTTTAGCATTTACAGCCAAATTAAGCGGCTCGGCACATACAGAGGCACCCCCCCCCCCGCAATCATCGTAAAAAACGACAAAAACACTAAAATAACACCAAAAAACGACATGCCAAAATCTTTCATACTTCTTTACCTCCTCCGATTTCCAAAAAGTCTTTATTTTAAACATAAACCACAAAACATTTTAACTAATCAAAAGGCAAAACGACACCGCCGTCAGCATTTTGCCGCACATTATCAGGCTTTTCTTCTTCAGTTACATCAGGACGAAAAATACTGTTTTTATCGGCAATTCTTTTTTGGAGCCGACAAAGACTGCCTTTTTTCGCTTTGCCGCTCACAATTTTCCCGTAAGATTTTCCCGCCCCAATCCGAATGATTTTTACCGTTCCGATCTTGTTTTCTCGATAATCAATTATTTTTCTACCAAGATTATCACGAGAAGATGCACTCGAAGTAGATATATCATATACATCGTACACATCATCAATGCATAATTGTTCCTCAAAAACAACTTCTTTTTTTACATCGGCAATTTTGAGTGGAAAAATCACATTTATTACACTTTTTGCTAGCGTAAATACAATCTTTTGCATTGCAAGAACGAAACACTCTTTTTCATTTTTAGCTTGCAAAACAAAAGAAAAATCATAATTTTCAGCAAATTCAACCTGTCGTGTTGCCATAACAAGGATTTTATAATCAACACTTGCCCGTATTTCAAAGTTTTTTTTCACTACTCCGGTCAAATCATTTCTTTTCTCAACTTTTTGCATTGAAAAATCGGACAAACTGACTGCCAATAAATAATCCGCACCCAACACATTGCCGAGCTTCAACACTTCGTCCGAAGCAGCACTGCCGGAACGCAAGATTTTCTCTTCCTGTTCATATACCTTATCGGTCGAACGATCCAAGACCGCAAACTTACGGCTCGCCGCCAAATCAGAAACCAATCGCTGTGTCAAATCCTGTGTTACCGCAGAAGTATCAAGCAGTTTACCGTCCACATCAATTTGAAAATCGCCTTTCAAAAGCGGCACGACTGCAATTTTCAAGCGATTTTTCGGGTCAGCCCCCGGAGCTTTATAATATTTTTTAATTTTACTTTGTTTAATCTTCACCTTGACATGATAGCCATCTTCCACTTTTTGCCGGCTTAAGACTTCATAACTGTCAAAACGCCCCTGTGTCAGCCGCACAATATGCTGACTAAACTCATTTTCCAATTTCTTGTTTTTCTTTTCCTGTATTGTTTTGTTACCTGAAAAGCTGGAAACAGCCAATTTACCACCGCCCAAACTACCGACAGCATCAAGCAAAGCCTTTTCCAGAGCTTCTTCATAGCTTTTTCCAAATCCTTCACCCTGTGCAGTTTTAACAGTAGTCTTCGTTTCAACGCCTGCATATACACAAAAAGATAAAAGCAACAAAAAACTCAATACAGACAAAAAAACCTTCTTCATATATATTTCCTACCACGAAACAGATTTTTTCGACCCGATTTTACCAACAACGACTTCATCTTCCCACAAAGCAAGACCGCTTTCTAAATCAGTTAATGAAAGTTGAAAGTAATAATCAACAATTTGCTTTCCTTTTGTAGACCTAGAATTACGTTGAATAATCTTTCCGCTCAATCCTAAATCAGGAGCAATAATAGAATTTTTTTTCGCAACAGTTGTTCTTTTTACTTCGTCATTATTTCGCAATTCACGAACAGAATGAGTTAAAGTCGATTCAGCACCGCCAACTTTAATTGCAGTCGTTACGACAGCTTTTCCGCTTTTAAGCATTGTAATACGAATTTTTTTAATAAGCATATCCGTATCAATTCGCTGCATCGTATCATTTATAATCCTGTCAATTGCAACAACATAGCGACCACCGCCTCTTTTATTTAAAGCACCGCTTTGCAACATATTTTCTGTCATATCAACGGCTGCCTTTTCAAAATCACCACGATCAATTCCAAGTGTTACCAAATCTTGCTGATCTTTATAACTCCTATCGGCATATTGAACAGGTGCAGAAGCACAACCGAACATAACAATACTTAACCCAATAAATAAAAGAAAATTTTTCACTTCATACTCCTTTTTAGTTACGATGTTCTTTACTATATGGACTTTTTTGTAAATTATCATAATAATTAGGACGATCTACAATCAACAAAAAATCCCGTGCCTTTATATTCGGACTGATGCCACGTACAATCAATTTTCTTCGACCTTCGACATCAGCAGTAACCCATCTGGAAAGAATAGTTTTTATTGTAAAACCATTTTCATCTCGCCACTCAACCTTGTATGCCAGGCGTTTTCCATAATTACTTATGTTTGTAAATTGAGCTTCAAACTCTAAAAATCCGTCTTGACGCAATACAGAATTTACACGTTCAAATTGTAACCACTTTTGTATTCCTTTATCTTCAATCAAAACATGCGGATCTTTTAATGTAACAGCATCTATACTTTCATTTTTAACTCCATTACGAGACGATGAAGAACAGCCGACAATGCAAAAATAACAAAAAATAAAAAACAATAAACAATTTTTTTTCATAAATCCTCCCTAAAATAAAATAGTATGTACAACAAAATGCTCCGGAATTGATGAAGATAAAAATATAAAAGCATTTTTATCAACCGGAATTTGCAATTTTTTAAGCACCTTACCGGAATGTGTCTGCAAAATACAATATCCACCTGTATTTTCTATACGTACTGATTGAAAATTTTTCGGCAAACTTTGCCAACTCCGTATATCAGAACGATTCGTTAAAATATTAAACATTCCAAAACCTAAATTCAAAAGTTCATTCTTTTCACCGAGCTGAGCCTGCATAACGGTTTTAATAATTGTCCGTGCAACCGCTTTCGTAATAATTATAGGTAAATTAATATGAAATTCCGTCTTTGCCACCCGATCCATATCAGCAACAAGTTCGGTTTTTTGTCCATTCAGCAAAAGAAACGGATAAGAAGCGGGCTGTTCTTTTAAAATCGGAAAAGACATACTCACCAAAACGCTCTTATCTTTGCTCAAAGAAAGAGGCAAATCAAAACGAAACTCGTCTTTTTGAGCGATCATACCGTTTTCATACAACAACCATATGTAATTCTTTGTTTTTTTCCCTCGAGCCAAATCTTCTACGAGCTGAAAATCCCGCCGAAATTGCAAATTTTTCGGATTCATCGCGACACAATCCCGCAACAAATTCCACGCTTTTTGCACATCGTTCTCGCTCAAAAAAAATAACCCCGCCATATAAGTCGTAAACGGATTAAGAAAATCAGGATATGCCTGAAAATTACGAAACATACCCTGCGAATATTTCTTATAAACGGCATTTTCCACACTTTTTCTGTCAATATGTTGAATATCATCTTTTTTTGCTTCTTTTTCTAAATCACGCTGTACTTTTTGAATTTGACTCCGATAAGTCAAACTAGCCCGCCGCTGACGATCCAACGCTCTGTTCCATTCCACTCTAGCCAAATCCGGACGACCAAGCGACATAAAATTAAGTCCCTTGTATGTATTCACCATAATAGATTCAAAAATACTCCCTCGATATGATGCAATATTTTCATTCGTAAAGTTTTCACCAATAATTCGTACAGTCTTTCCGCCCATACTTTCCAAGTCAACAGATTCTTTATATTCTTCTTCAGCCTGATCTAAATAAAAATTACTTGCAATATAATCTTTACATTTTCGCTTAAAACTACCTCCCAATTCTGACCACAACAAAATATCATTTTCCGAAGCAAGTTTTTCTTCTAAAAAAGTAAAATCACATTCATTTTGAAAATATGCTGCATTATATTTTGCAAATTCTTCTTCATATCCGACAAAAATATTGCTGCAACCAGATAATAAAAATGAAGAAAAAATAAAAAAATGCACTAAAGAATTTACAAATAAACGATAAAACTGCATTTTATAGATATTTATCAACACCATTTTTACACCATACCAATTTTTCATCGATTGTTTTTTGTAAAATTGTATCATTAAAAGAACTAGCAGAACCTTCTTGATGATAAAGATGATATTGAACCGCTGCAAATTTGATGTTTTTGCGTTTTACTCCAATATGAAAAAGACGAGCAATAAATTCACTGTCTTCTCGCCCCCAAGTAGTAAAATCTTCATTAAAACCGTTTACCTTCAAAAAATCATTTCGAAAAAAAGAAAAATTACACCCCCTAACTCCTTTTAAATCCTGACTTTCTTTATATGAGATACATTTACTTAAAAAATGGAATCGAAGAGAATGTAAACTATTTTTCATCTTCTTTGAAAAAAAGTATGGTTTACAAAATTTCATTTCAGTATATATTTTTTGCGTAAATTCAGAACTCAATAAAACACGAGAACCTTGTAAATAGCAATTTTTCTTTGCACTGTGGATATGATCATAAACAAAATATGTATCAACAATCATATCTCCATCAACAATAATAATATATTCACAATCTGTTTTTGCAATTGCTCTGTTACGAGAAGCAGAAAGACGAAATCCTTTATCTTCTTGCCAAGAATGAAGTATTTTAATCTGAGAATTATCTTTAATAAACCTGTCAACAAGATTTTTTGTATCATCTTTTGAACCGTCATCGGCAACAATAATTTCATCAGGCATTCGATATTGATTCAATACAGAGCGCAAACACAGCTCCAATGGCTTTATTGCATTATAAGTTGTAACGATAAGTGCTGTTTTCATAATGATTTATTTTTTTCATAAAGCTTAAGATATTTATAAAAAACACCGTTTGCACCTGACCAGCAAACAAGAAGACCTGCATATCCGTCCAAAAAACCGAATTTAAATATATAATTTTTTATGAAAAAAAATAAACTCCGAAAAACCGCTTTACACGGACTTGAAGATTTTTTTCCTGCATTTTCCGTTGCATACTTTTCAGAATATTTATCAATCTTTTGTAAAAAATCTGAAATACTTAAAAAACTGTAATGCTGTACATTCCCTGAAATTTTCTTTATTTTTAATCCTGTTGTTACAACTTCTTCATGAATTTCCTTTTCATCAAAGTTCGTTTTTTTTCTGTTATAAAGCCTTTTTATCTTTTGTCCGCTCCAACCGCAGCCATGAATTTGCCTGTCTTTATAAAAAGTATTAAAATTTAATAAATATACAGTATCTTCTTCCAAATTTTCCCGCAAAAGAGCAGCAATCAAAGTCTCATCTAAAACCTCATCACAGTCTAAATTTAAAATCCAATCATATTTTGCATACGAAGAAGCTAAAATCTTTGTTTTACCAAATCCTAAAAAATCCCCTTGAATCAAATTAACATTCTTAAATTCTCTTACGATATCCATTGTTGAATCACTTGAACCGTTATCATAAAAAACAACATCATCAAATTGCGTTAAAGACGCAAGAGCTTTTCGCAATGTTTTTTCTCCGTTTTTTCCTATCATTACAACCGAGATTTTATTTTTCATATTTTGCATGAAATCATCCTCAAACAACCTTTTAAATAATATTTTATTGTATTCATCTTCCTAAAAGGAGCATCAGGACTTTTAAGATTATCTCCTATCAATCGATAATTTACACCATAAAGTCCATTAAAATCTAAATGAACAGCTTGTCCGATACGAAAAATAAAATCATAAATCTCTTTTGTGCGAACCAACATTTGTTTATCATATTTCCCAAAAGGATAAACAAAAGTATCCACTTTCTCTTTCAATTCATTTTCCAAAATCATTTTAGAAAGTAAAAGCTCCTCTTCTACATTTGTCTGAGGATTACGCATATTGCAATGAGAATGTGAATGGCTTGCTATTTTTACCAAACCGCTTGCCTGCATTTCTTTTAATTCAGCAAAAGTACAAAATGTAGCTTGCTTATATTCTTTAAAACAATCGTCATGTTTAAATTGCAATCGTTTTTCAGGAGACAAATCTGTATCTTGTAAAATATATTTCGTTGGAACAGCCAAAACAGATTTAATTTTATATTTTTTTAAAAGAGGAAAAGCATAATAATAAAAATCAAAATATGCATCATCAAAAATTAAACATACTGAATTTGACGGTATTTTTCCATACACAGGAAAAATAGACTGAAAATTGCATTTAATATATTGTAAATGCCTTTCAAACATTTCGCTTGAATTACTTAAAACATCTCGATTAAGATGATGATACATTATATTTCTCAACATAAAATTCACTTAGATAAAAAAGTTATGTTAAATCATTTTGGATATATGGCAACAGGTTCTTTTCCGTTTTCAACAATATAATATCCGGCATCTCCTGTCAGTAAAACAAAATTTACCGTCCCTTTTTTACAATCTGAAATTTGCATATCATACCCCATAATATTTATTAAAAATGTTGCAAGCTGCTGATGAAACATTTTTTCACATCCTACAAACTGTTTTTGTATATCCTCAATATTTTTATTCGGAGAATAAATACAAAGCGGAACTAAATACTTTTCATCTCCTTGAGAAAAAACAATAACGCCATGATCAGAAGTATAAACAAGAATCCAATCATCTTTGTCTCTTTTTTGTAAATAATTGAAGACTTTTTTAATTAAAAGGTCTGTATTATAAATTGTACTATCATACTTATCTATCAATGTTGCATCAGAAAAAACCATTTCTTCCTTACTCAATATTCCTCCAACAGGACCATGTGAACCTCGTTGATGCAAAACAACAAAATTTCGACCGTTATCCAAATCGATATCAGTTAAAAGCGGATACAACTTATGATCATGCATAATTTCTTTTACACCGTAACCGAACGACGTCGGAAATCGCAAATCATCAATCCATGTCTTGCCCATCAAAGAAATAATCATCATTTGATTTTCCGGTTGAGCCGAATAAAAATATGTTGAAAAGCCCTGCTCTTTTGCCAGCCGAAACAAATTTGTCCGCCCGGACATTATCTGCTGCATACCGTTTGGATAAGGAATGGCATTAAACAACATCGGCAGCGAAACAGAAGTCTGCATACCGGCGGAATACGCAACTTTCATTGTTGTTGTCGGATATTCTTTATACAACTGCTCCAAAAACGGTGTCGTTTTATGCTTTGTATACCCGAAAACACTGCAATTTTCCGCCTTGGCACTCTCTCCAACAATAAATATAATATTCTTTACTTTCGGCTCTCCAGAAATTTTTGGAGCAGGAGCTTCATAAACCGGTACTTTACTTAAATGAAAAAGTTCATACGGAGTAGTTCTGCCGATAAAATATCCAAAAGCAAAAAAATTAGATTTTACTCTGGAATATCCAGGATTTGATGTAACACCAAGCTCCTGACGTGTATAAAAAGACCGGATAAAAATATAAATCATTACACAAGCAAATAAAATATCAATCCCGACAAATGTTTTTTTGCGAAAACGGCTAATAGAAACAAAGAAAACAACTTCGGCAATACCCCAAAAAAGCCCTCCTGCTATTTTCCCGAACATCGGCACTCCAGAATATAAAACTTCCCACCATTCTTTTAGCATTAAAAAATAATTAATTCCATTTATCCAGTTCGAGTATACTTCATGATGAACATTATTTACTATAATGCTTAATGCAAAAAAAGAAGCGATACAAAAACGGGTGATTTTATATTTTGAAAACAAAAATAGAGCAAGAACCGCAAATAAAACAATAAATGATTCAAAAATGCGGTACAACGGAATAATATCGAATACGATACGATATAAAATTTCACTAACAAGCAAGATAGCGGAATAGATAGATAGATAGATATAATTATGCCATTTTTTCATTATTTTTTTATTCTCCATTCAATAAAAACTTATAATGTTTCTCTGTCCCGCATACCGAGCAGATACAAAATTCCATCAAGACCCAGCGTAGAAATGGACTGCCTCGCTCCTTCTTTAACAATAGGTTTGGCATGAAATGCAATACCAAGTCCGGCAATACCGAGCATAGGCAAATCATTTGCTCCGTCCCCAACAGCAATCACCTGCTGCAAACTGATTTTTTCCTGTTCGGCAATTTTTCGCACGAGCCGTGCTTTTTCCTGCCCATCAATAATCTTTCCACAAACCTCGCCCGTTACAAAACCGTTTTTAATTTCCAACTCATTTGCATACACAAAATCAATACCAAATTTTTCCTGTAAACGATGACCGAAATATAAAAATCCACCGGAAACGATAGCGATTTTATAGCCGATGCGTTTTAAATTAAAAATCAGCCGCTCCGCTCCCTCGGTCATAGGCAAACGCTCCGCCAAAGCCTCAACTTCATAAGCAGGCAGCCCTTTTATCAATGCCAGTCGCCGCCGAAAACTTTCCTGAAAATCAATTTCCCCACGCATCGCGGAAGCGGTAATAGCACTTACCTGCTCACCAACTCCTGCCAAATACGCCAGCTCATCCATAACTTCCGTTTGAATAAGCGTTGAATCCATATCAAAAACAACCAAACGGCGATTGCGACGAAACACATTATCTTCCTGATAGGCAATATCCACGCCGAGTTGTGTAGAAAGACGCAAAAATTCTCGACGCAACTGCTCTTCATCACTTGGAGTTCCTCGCACGGAAAATTCGACACAAGCCCGACAATCCGTTTGCATATCCTGAATATTTGCCAAATCGACCCGCCCGGAAAGCCGGGTAATAACCGAAATATTCATACCGGACTCGCTAATCAAAGCAGAAATCGCCGCCAAATGCTTCGCCGTAATTTCCCGCCCGATAAGCGTAATAATATAGCGGTTGCTGCCCTGTTCCTGTACCCACTGCGTATAATCTTTTTCACTAACGGGAGAAAAACTGAGTTTCAAATCAAGCGAATACGCCTTAAAAAGCAAATCTTTTATTGCCGGTGCGGACTGAGAAGCAGGTGGAATCATTATCAACATTCCAAGCGTCAAATTTTCATGAATAGCCGCCTGACCGATATCCAAAACCACAAGTCCATGTTTATCTAAGATTTCGCAAAATTCCTGCAACAATCCAGGACGGTCCTGACCGGAAATTTCAATTAACAATATTTCTTTCATTTTTTCATTTCTCTGCCAAGACAGGAATGCAGCCCGGCAACCAGCAATGCCGCCGTTTCCCAACGCAAAACCGTTTTACCAAGAGAACAATACGGCACACCTTTTTGCTGCAAAAAATCAACTTCTTCCCGAGCCAACCCGCCCTCGGGACCAAGAATAAAAAGTGTTTGCGGCGTGGAAAAAAAATGTGGAACGAACAACGAAGTTTCAGCATTTTCCCAAAGCAAAACCTTGTTTTTAACCGCTGCTGTCCATTCAAAAAGTTCGGCAACACCGTTTGGACAAGTTTTACAAAACGGCAAATAAAAATTACCACACTGCTTACCTGCACTCACAAGCTGAGCCTGCCAAGCTTCAGCAGGTTCTGACGGAACACGCCCCTGCGAATGCCGTGCCTGCCAAAAATAAATTCCGGCAACGCCAAGTTCTACACATTTTTCCAGCAACCAAGTCCGTCGAAGAGCCTTACTCCATGCAATCGCCAAAAAACATTTTCGTTTCGGCAAATCCCCATACTCTTCACTTTGCAGCTCAAGCTCCACTCGATTTTTTTTCACCGTGCAAACCGTAAAAACCCCAAACCGTCCGCAACCGTCAAAAAGTCGCATTTGCTCGCCGATACGCACTCGCAAAACTGTCGCCAAATGATGTGCTTCCGCTCCCGTCAACACAAACGGAGCCTGCCAATCTTGCGACGACAAATAAAAAGTAGGCAAATTAGCCATCAGATTTCTTTTACCTGCATGGTTTTATTTTTACGGATAGCCTTAAATTCATCGAGCTGAGCAACAAGACGACCGTACAGCTTACGAATTTCCACACCGTAATTTGTCAGTTCACCGTCTTTCGCTTCAATATAAGTCGAAACAAGATAAGAATTATTAAGGACGTTTTCGGACACATATAAAATGCGATTAACTATTTCAGGAAAATAATTAACTATTTCAAATTTTAAATCAGACAAAATATCATTAAAAATCTTAAGCATTGCATTGTATCCAATTTTTTTTCCTTTATATTCTCGCATACAAACATCTTCAAGAACTTTAACTTTTCTTGCCTGCTGAATAAAACTGAAACTTGCCATAACTTCATTATATATATCATTATATTTTACAAATTCATCTTTAAGCTCAGTATCAAGTAAATAACCTTCCAACACCTTATGAACATCTATATAAAATTCTTCCGTATAAGAAATAATCCGCCGCTGATTTTTACTCAGCCACGCATACAAAAATTTAAGCCGTTTTTCATGCGTATCGGTATTTTCTACTATTTCATTTTTCTTATAACGTATCCTTCCGATAAATTCACCGTGTGTAATATCATTTAATTTTAAAGCCATAGAATACATATCTCTAGCGACATTAAAATGATAACAAATCTCTCCCGTAAGCGGATGAATAATTTCCTGCCGTAAAACAGAAATAGCTCTATCTTGACGAATATTATTTTCATCATAAGCATGCTGACGATAAACAAAACGTAAAATAATTGCTTTTCTGTTACCACAGAGATAGAATCCTTTTTCTCTGAGATAATCATCTATTTCTTTATTTACGCTATCAACATGCACAACCGCAACCTTTTCTACTCTCGGATAACGATGATGTTGCTGAGACATTAAAGTAGTAATTGTCCTGTCTGTTTGTCCCAAAACCCGTACCAAAAATTTTTCACCTGTTGTTTGTAAACGCCGAGCAAACATTGCCGCTGAAGTCCGCCGCTCGGAAGCAATGGAAAAACCGTAGAGTTCCATAAAAAATTGATACACAAAACTACGGTTACGTTCATATAACGCATTGTCATTATGTTTAAATTTGCCGATTTGCATACCGAACCGTTTCAATTCCCGATTCAAATCAGACGGCAGCGAAGCATAAATGCCGGACAAATAAAACTCCAAATTTTCGTCCAAAGACAAAATATGTGCACGGTCAAGCTCCAACAAATAAGGCAACATCACGGGATAATTTTTAAGACTAATTATACATTTTTTGCCAAAATTACGAAGAAAATCTTCCTGCAGCATTCGAGGCAAACGACTTTGAATTGTTTGCAAATTTTGACTATGTACCTGTTTTTCAAGCGGACTACTCCAAGAGACAGAAAAATCCGTCTGCTCTTGCGGCGAATGTAAAAGTTCAAATTGAAATTGCTCGTTAAAATATTTAAGAGAACGCCCGAAAGCGACCATGCTAAAACCGGGCAAATTAGTAAATTCATACAAATCAGACTCAAAAGAAGGCAGCAAATCCCGAATTTCAACCAAAGGATAATCAGGAATAGTCAAAAACGGACGCACCAAACAATAACGAATCTGTACAAAATCCAAAAACTGTTTTAACCTCTCCAACGTATTAAGAGGCGTATTGTGCAAAACCGAGCCGTCTTCTTGCCAAACAAGTTCGGGAACATCACAAAAACATTTACGCCATTTATCCTGTTGGTTCATTCGTTATTTCCTTTGCTTATAAAAGAGATCAAATTCAATACTCGCTTTTTTTATTTAATTTTGTTATGAGGTCAACAGGCAACATCAACAAAAGCAAAATTGACTTTATCCTCATAACAAGACAAAAGCAATGGATTAACCCCCAAAAATTGAACACGGTAAAACAGTGAAAAAAACAATACTTGATGATATTTTAGGCATAATTTGCAATGTTTTTGAAGCATATTCAATCGTGCTTATAGTAAAAAGCAAAGCAGGTTTTCGGATTGTATCTTCGTTCAGTCTGGGCGACAATATTGACATAAATTCTGAAATTACCCCCGGTTTTGGTCTCACAGGCTGGATTTTAAAAGAACACCAAACCTTAATTCTCAACAATTTTGACCAACAAAAAGACTGTATCGGCTATTATAAAGACGACACGGAAAACGAAATAAAAAGTTTTATGGGTTGCCCATTGCAAAAAAACTTGGGAGCACTGTGTCTTGACTCCAAAAAACAATATTCTTTCAGCACCAAAGACCAAAAAATTTTCCAACAATTCGCCAGTCTTCTTACCGAAACTCTAACGAACTTAAAGCATTACGGTAAATTGCAAACTTACGCACACTATCGTCATGTCTTTCAAGTTTTACTTAATCTTAGAAAAAAAATTACCCGCTGGGAACCTTTTTTAGAAAATTTTTTAAATACATTATCCACCGGTTCAGGATTTTCCACTGTTTTTTTAACTGCCCGCGACCCACAAAAAAACATTGTATGGCTTGAGGGAACCAACTCAAAATCTGATTTACAAATTTCTGCCGGCAACCTTCTCAACATTGATTTCGGGCTTATCGGATGGATTTTTAAAAACAACACTCCGGTTTTTTTAGAAAAAAACAGAAACAGCAACAGTCAAGGTTCATTATTCGGCAGTAAAACTGTTACACCGGATTACACTAGCATTATCTGTCTCCCACTTACTGTAAACGGCTGCCCTCGTATGATACTCACCTTGGCAGACCTTGACGAAATTAAAATTTCAACAGATATTCGACATTTTTGCGAGATGGTGATGGATTATTTTTCACTTCATTTAGAAAATCTATATCTTAAAAAGCTTCTCAACTCCGCACCGACAATGCAGGCAATAAACACCCAAAAATAGCCCCAACCTTCAACAAGGGATAAACAATGAGTTTTTTTAATGAAGTTAAAAATTTTCTAAGTCCAAAAGACCTTGCCATGGATCTCGGCACGGCAAATACGCTTTTATACACGAAGCAAAATGGAATCGTCCTCAACGAACCGTCTGTTTTAGCCCTTGATGCCAGAAGCCTTGAGGTGCTTGCCGTTGGAAAAGAAGCCAAAGAATATCTCGGCAGAACACCAGAACGAATCAGAGCGGTACGCCCTATGAAAGATGGCGTCATTGCAAATTTTGATGTAACCCAAACCATGATTTCCTATTTTATCCGCAAGGTTTTATCATCCGTTCATATCAGCAAACCGCGTATGGTTATTTGTGTACCGACTGGTATTACTATGGTTGAAAAACGAGCTGTTATCGAATCAGCCATGCTTGCCGGAGCAAAAGAAGTAAAACTCATCGAAGAGCCGATGGCAGCAGCCATTGGAGCCGGTCTTCCCGTTGATCTTCCCGTAGGAAATATGGTTGTGGATATCGGCGGAGGCACGACCGAAGTAGCAATAATTTCACTTTCCGCCATCGCCTATGCCGAATCTGTCCGTATTGCCGGAGACGGTATGAATGAAGCAATTAGACGATATATGCAAAATGAATTTAAATTACTTATCGGACAAAATATGTCTGAAGAAGTCAAAAAAACAATCGGATCCGCATTTGAAATTCCGACTCCAAGAGAAATGCGAGTTTCGGGAAAATATCTTGTTGACGGTTGCCCCAGGTCAATTACCGTAAATAATACCCAGATTCAAAATGTTCTCAAAGAACCCTTACAGGCAATTATCAACGCTATTAAAAGAGCTGTAGAAAAAACGCCGCCCGAACTTGTTGCCGACATTGCCGAAAAAGGCATTTTATTGGCAGGAGGAGGTGCATTGCTTATGGGACTTGACAAACTGATTACCAAAGAAACAAATCTTACTGTAAATATAGACAACGAACCGCTTACAACAGTCGTACGCGGAACGGGACTAACTTTGCAAAATAAAAAAATGAGTACGGTTTATATCAACTAACCCGAAGGAAATAAAAAATTGCGTTTCCAAAGCTCCAAAATATACGAACTCAACATCGTAGAACAATCGGCAACAAGAGCTTGAAATTCAAGCCGATCAAGAAGTAAATTAGAATGGCGTGTAAGCAAATCAGGGTCTTGGAAATAAAAACGATACAGGTCAACGAAATGCATATTTTGTGTATCGAAAAAACCGGTTTGCCAAGTCAAAGAAAAATGTTTTTGACCGAACTCAAAACCGATCCTGTCGGCTGCAACAAACGGAGTTTCATCGGCTGCAAGAAAAGTTTGCCCGATAATATCCCAACAATTTTCAGGGCTTTGTCGCAAACAGAGACGACGACCGCAATATCCCACTACCAACACCGAGCGGTACAAAAGTTTTTGCCGAATGACCTGCGATAAACTTAATGCTGCCAACGGTTTTTGATGACGGTCAACAACCTGCACAATTTGCGATATAGACGGTGAATTTTTTAAAATAGCATTCATAGGAGAAAACCTTCTGCAAAAACTATCCGAAAGCCGACTTTGTATGCCTCTTTCACCCGACTACCTCGATGAACTGGCAGAACTGGAACGGAATTTTTTTTCTCAACCGTGGACAAAAGACCAGCTTGCAACGCTGCTAAATCAACAATACGACTCACCGTTTCACTGTTTCGGATTAACTCTGAAAAAAAAATTGATCGGATATGTTTCTTTTTATGAAATACAAAACGAAATCGAAATTCTCAATATCGCAATCGCCCCCAATTATCAACACCGAGGCGAAGGAACAAAGCTGCTCAACGCCCTGTTCGCGGTTGGACGAAAAAAACGAGTAACAGCAATTTTTTTGGAAGTACGGCCGTCAAACACGGCAGCACTGGCACTATATAATAAATTTTCTTTTCAAGAAATCGGTCGTCGCCGTAAATATTATCAAGATACGAACGAAGACGCCCTAATTTTGCGAAGTGAACTCTAATTTTTACCGAGAAGGAGGAAATTATGTATTTTCTTGACCAATTACCGTTCAAAGGAAAAAGAGTCCTGTTGCGAGTCGATTATAATGTCGCTCTCAAAGATGGCGTTATTACCGATGACACAAGAATACAAGCCAGTTTACCGACTGTTCGTTTTATTCTTGAACAGGGAGCAAGTATCGTTTTGTGTTCACATTTGGGTCGTCCAAAAGGCAAAGTCGTACCGGAACTTTCTTTGCGACCGGTCGCCAAAAGACTGAGCGAACTGCTCCAAAAAGAAGTTTTGCTCGCACCGGATTGCATCGGCAATGAAACGCTTGCCATGGCAAAAGCTCTCAAACCCGGAGAACTGCTTATGCTCGAAAATCTGCGTTTTCACAACGGCGAAAAAGATAATAACCCCGATTTCAGCAAAGAATTGGCAGCGATGGGTGAATGTTATGTCAACGATGCTTTTGGTGTAGCCCACCGGGCACAGGCTTCGGTCGTTGGTGTACTAGAACATATTAAAGACTGCTGCTGCGGATTTTTGCTGAAAAAAGAATGGGAATTTCTTGAGCAAGCCGCACAAAACCCAAAACGCCCGTATGTCGCCATTTCCGGCGGAGCAAAGGTTTCTTCCAAACTCAATATTTTAAAAGCATTACTGCAAAAAGTGGACAGCCTGATTATCGGCGGAGCGATGGCAAATACTTTTTTAAAAGCTCAAGGCTTTGAGGTCGGCAATTCTCTGGTTGAAAACGAACTCTTAGACGAAGCAAGGGCAATCCTTGACGAAGCTCGTGCTAAAAAAATCGGTTTTTATCTACCGATTGACTTTTTGACCGGTACCGCACCCGACGGAGAATTAGCTTCCGGCGTCAAGCCATACCAAAATATTCCTACCAATGAAATGATGCTCGACACGGGACCGGCTTCACACATACTTTTCAGCGAAGTTATGAACGATGCCCAAACTATTTTATGGAACGGTCCGATGGGGGCATTTGAAAATCCGGTTTTCGCAAGAGGTTCAATCAATATGGCACAAAGCGTGGCAGCACTAACCGAGCAAGGCAAACTGACAATCGTCGGCGGTGGTGACACCAACGCCTTGTTGCAACAGCATAATCTTATGGACAAATATTCTTTTGTTTCAACCGGCGGAGGCTCGTTTATGGAATTTATGGAAGGCAAAAAACTGCCCGCCTTTGTCGCTTTAGGAGCGTACAAATGAAAAAAATAATCGCTGCAAACTGGAAAATGTACAAAAATTGGAACGAAGCGAAAAAAACGCTCAAAGAACTGATTTCACTTTTATCCTCTGATATTTTCAACCAAAAAGAAGTGCTGATTTTCCCTTCACCCGTATTGCTTCAAGCGGTTGCTGAGGAAGTAAAAGGAACACAAATCTCTTACGGAGCACAAAACTTTTATCCTGCCGAAGAAGGAGCGTTTACCGGAGAAACCGGGCTTGCCCAAATACGTGATTTGGGCTGTAAATACGTCCTTATCGGACATTCCGAGCGGCGACATATTTTTAACGAAAACGAAGAATTACTTAAACAAAAAATACACGCCGCTCTACAAGAAAAAATTACGCCTATTTTATGTATCGGTGAAACTTTAAATGAACGAAAAGCCGGACTTCTGGAAGAAGTGCTAAGTCGGCAACTCAACTCCGCCCTACAAGACGACAAAAATGCCGATAATTTTTTGGTCGCCTATGAACCAGTTTGGGCAATCGGAACAGGAGAAGTTGCAGGCGAACAGGAAATCTTGCAGGCTCACGCTTTTGTACGGAACTGGCTTATCAAAAACTGCAAAAACGGACAGAAAATTCCGATTTTGTATGGCGGCAGTGTAAAACCGGAAAATAGCAAACAAATATTAGTACTTGACAATGTAAACGGAGTGCTGGTAGGTGGTGCATCTTTAAATGCTACTATATTTAGCAAAATAGCACTTTCTTAAAGGAGGTTTGGAACTTTGGAATCTTTGATTACAACAATTCATATTATTGCCTGCGTTTCACTTGTATTACTGGTATTATTACAATCCGGCAAAGAAGATATGGGCGTTATTTTCGGCGGTGGCGGTTCTTCCATGTTCGGCAGTTCCGGTGCAGGAAACTTACTAAGCAAATTAACAGCTGTTGCAGCAACCGTTTTTTTTGTAACCTCACTTTCTTTTACTTATATGAGTACCAATAAACTCAACACCGAACGCCAGTCCATCATCTTGGACGCTCCGGTTTCGACAGTTCCGGCAGCACCTGCTTCCACAACTCCAGCTCCGACTTCTTCTGCCCAATAAAAGAAAACTTATAAAAAAAGACCGGCAAAATATTTATTGTCGGTCTTTTTTTATTTTCCAATTTAAAAATTTTTCAATTTTAAAAAAAGAAACTCATAGAATTATTAAACTAATTCTTACAATACTTTACTCAAACTCATAAAACAAAATAGCCGAAGAAAAAAATTTTTCTTCGGCTACCAATATTTATAATTTTAATAAATTTATTAGTGTTTAGAGCGACCGTTACGAATATATGTCGGTATTTCAAACGGGTCATCTCCAAGTCCACGAAAATCGCTTTGCGTTAAATCGACATCATTTTTATTGCTGTCCAATAAAATATCGTCAGCTCTTTCCGCTGGATGCAACCGAATAACTTTTTCTTCAGCTACCGTCTTGGAATCAATTTGCTGAGAGATATTAACCTCTTTTTTATTGTCTTCAATACCGGTAGCAATAACACTAATAGAAATCTTATCTCCCATATTCGGATCAATTCCAGCACCAAAAAAAGTTTCGCAAGCATCATTATCAATGGCATTATTAAAAATTTCCATTGCCTCATTTGCTTCATTCATAGTCATATCCGGTCCGCCAGTAATATTAATCAGCAATTTCTTTGCACCATCAATGGAAAAATCCTCTAAAAGCGGACTGGTAATTGCTTTTTGAACAGCCTCTTTAGCACGATTTTCACCGGAAGCATAACCTATTCCCATTATGGCAAGCCCCATACCTGACATAGCAGCCTTAACATCGGCAAAATCCAAATTAATCATACCATTTACCGAAATCAAATCAGAAATCCCTCGCACAGCGGAACATAAAACTTCATCAGCCTTTTTAAAAGCATCAACAAAAGTCAATTTCGGATCAATCGCTAACAGACGGTCGTTAGGAATCATAACCATACTGTCAACAACCTCAATCAATTTTTTAATTCCTTCCTCCGCTTTCATCTTACGATGTTTCCCTTCAAAGGTAAACGGTTTAGTCAAAATAGCCACTGTCAACGCCCCGACTTCCTTTGCAATCTGAGCAATAACCGGAGCAGCTCCGGTTCCTGTGCCTCCGCCCATACCGACCGCCACAAAAACCATATCCGCACCGTCCAAAAATTTTTTAATTTCATTTGCACTCTCAAGAGCAGATTCACGACCAATTTCGGGATTACCGCCTGCCCCCAAACCTTTTGTCAATTTTTCCCCAAGCTTAATTTTGAATTGAGCACCAGATTTTTTTTCCAAATCTTGAATATCTGTATTGGCAGCCAAAAAATCAACACCCTGTACTTTTGATTCAATCATATTGTTGATAGCATTTCCGCCACCACCGCCAACACCGATAACTTTAATTACAGCTGAACTACTTGACCCGCCCATTTCCGTAAAATTCATCCTTCACCTCCCATGTTCGTTCTCAATCCCATTTAAATAGAATTTTTAAACCATTTCTTCATTAATGTAAAAATACTATCCTTACTGTCGTAGCGTTCATGCCCTGCTTCATTGCTTTTTTCCGCACCATACAACAATAAACCGACAGCAGTAGAATAAATCGGACTATTCACCACATCACGCAAACCACCGATACGAAAATCCGGTCCGGCAATTCGCACCGGCATATCAAACATTTCTTCCGCCAATTTATCAAGACCTTCAACCAAAGAACCACCTCCGGTCAAAACAACACCAGCTCCAACCTGCTGCTTTAAACCCGAACGCAAAATTTCCTGATGTGCAAGACCGAGAATTTCTGCCATACGACACTGACAAACATAAGCAAGCTTCTGCCGTGAAACCTTACGACCTTCCCGCCCGGCAACTCCCGGAACTTCAATAACTTCATCACTGCCAACAAGCGACTCCAAAGCACAACTGTATTGTTTTTTTATCTCTTCTGCTGCGACAAGCGGTGTCCGCAAAGCCATAGCAATATCAGTAGTTACATACTGTCCGCCAAGATCGATAACTTTTGTATAACGAATGGAATCATTACAAAAAATAGAAATATCGGTCGTTCCGCCGCCGATATCAATCAAAATCACGCCAAGTTCTTTTTCTTCGTCTCGCAAAGTCGCCTTAGAAGAAGCAAGCGGTTCTAAAACAATCCCCGACACATCAAGCCCTGAACGCTGACAGGCTTTCGTAATATTTTTGGCACTAGTTACCGCACCGGTTATAATATGTACATTCGCCTCAAGCCGCACTCCTGCCATACCGACAGGCTCAATCACACCGCGTTGTTCATCAACAATATATTCCTGAGGCAAAACATGTAAAATCTCACGGTCAGTACCGATTACGATTGCTTGAGCGGCATCCAGCACCCGCTCCACATCTTTTGCAGTAACTTCTCCGCCATTCACGGCAATTACGCCATGATTGTTTTCTCCCTGAATATGACTACCGACAATTCCTACATAAACAGAATTGATATTACAATCAGCCATTAATTCCGCCTCATCAAGAGCTCGCTTTATCGACTTAATTGTCTGCTCAATATTAACCACAACTCCTTTACGCAATCCGATAGACGGTCCTGAACCGATACCGACAATATCCACTCCGTTTTCCGTAACTTCACCTACAACAACGCATACTTTTGTCGTCCCGATATCAAGACCAACCAGCAAATCAGACTTTGCCATATTTTCATTTTCTCCGCTTCATCAACGCAAGGCTGTTTATTTTTTAAAATAAAAATTTATAAAGTAAAAATTCATACTTATTTTATTTTATTTTGTAAAATTCTTTTTTTCCTTTAATTTTGCAAAACCACTTTTCTTATTTCATAACAAAAAAACTCTAAATAAAATCAATGTTCTAAAATTCAACCCAAATTCTATCGGGAATAACAACCACTTTTTTTACTTCTCCTGTTTTTTGTTTTGCCTGCAAATACTGCCACACCTGAGATAGCTGCAAACTTGCTTCTCGCAAATTTTTTGTTTCCATCAAGCATTTCCTGTTATTCATAAAAATAATTTCAAGCAAATCAGACGACCAAAAGCGAAGCCAACTAATCTGATGCCAACCAAAAGGAAAATTTCTGGTATGCACCAGTTCTGCAAATTCTTTCACAACCTCATTAGAAACATCATTTTCTTTATACAAAATCGGCAAAGATACAAATTTACTCTTATCTACAGAGTCGATAATATTACCTTTTTTATCGGCATAATACATTTTATTATCTTTTAAAATCCAAAAAAAAGCCTCCAATTCCTGTATTTCAATATGCAATGCATCAGGAAATATTCTTCTGACAACAACATATTGTATCCACGGTTGTTTCTCCAGTACTCTTTGAATATCTGCAAGATGCAAACCGATACTACTTTGTCCTAATTGTATATTTGTCAACTGCAAAACTTCTTCATACGAAATTCTACTATTTCCTTGTATATCAATTTCACGCAATCGCCAAATAGGATGAAAAAGAATCCAACGATACAAAAAAACAAAAAAAAGCAGCATAAGACCAACAGCAGATAAACCGCTTGCAATTAAAAAGCAAAAATACAACCGGCGTTTTTGCAATATAAAAAACAATTTTCCTAGCTTAAAACTCCGATTTTTTTTCCTGCCGTTTTTATATGAATTTATCCTGCCTGCCATTTTTCATTATGCCTTTGAATTTTCCAAAAAATTTTCCCCGACTTTCCAAATCGGTCCGGCTCCCAAAGTCAAAAAGACATCACCCGGCTGCAAAATTTCTCCCAAAGAATTTTGCAAATCGACAAAATCAGAAAAATATTCAACCGGCAATTTTGAAACCTGCCGAATAGCTCTTGCCAAATTTTCACTATGAATACCAGGAATCGGATTTTCGGAAGCAGGATAAATCTCGGTCAAAAGCAACAAATCTGCCTTGTCAAAAGAACTACAAAATTCTGCAAACAAATCCCTTGTACGGGTAAAACGGTGCGGCTGAAAAGCGACGACAAGTCGTCTATTTGGAAAACAAGTACGAGCCGTATCCAAAGTCGCCCGAATTTCCGTCGGATGATGTCCATAATCATCAAAAATAAGCACTCCGTTTTTTTCACCTTTTTTTTCAAACCTCCGTCCGACACCGCGAAAATTTTTCAAAACCGACAAAATCACCTTTTTGGGAATTTCCGCCGCCAAAGCGATCCCAATCGCTCCAAGAGCATTTAAAATATTGTGTCGTCCGGGAATAGCAAGCTCGACCTCGCCCCACAAAACATCTTCGTCTCCATTTTTTTGAAAAACCTGAAAAACAGAATTTTCCCCACACGAAATAATTTCCGCTCGCAGCATATTTTCCGTCCCAAAACCGAAAGTTAAATATGAGCGTTTGACTTTTTCAAGCAAAGCCGCAATCCCCACATCGTCTCCGTTAACAACATTTAATCCGTAAAACGGAATGGAGTTCATAAATTGCAAAAATGATTCATACAAAGCGTTCATATCGGAATAAAAATCCAAATGATCGGCATCAATATTCGTAACCACGGTCATAATCGGCAACAAACACAAAAACGAACCGTCCGATTCGTCCGCTTCGGCAATCAAATATTTACCTTCCCCCAAAAAAGCATTTGTCCCGTAAGAATTCAAACGTCCGCCGATAATAACGGTCGGATCAAATCCTGCCTCCTTAAACATCATCCCGACAAGCGAGGTTACGGTTGTTTTACCGTGTGTTCCGGCAATCGCAAGCCCGGTTTTCAACCGCATCAGCTCCGCCAGCATTTCTGCACGGGGAATAACCGGAATGCCAAGCTCCCGTGCCTCTACAACTTCAGGATTCTCATCAGAAATGGCAGTAGAACGCACAACAAGCTCCGCATCTTGCACATTTTGCGAACTATGCCCGACAAAAATCGTTGCCCCCAAATCTTTAAGTCGCTCGATTACCTGATTTTCCGCCAAATCAGAACCGGTTACCAAATATCCCAAATTCAACAAAACTTCGGCAATGCCGCACATTCCCGTTCCGCCAATCCCGATCATATGAATATTTTTTACCCGGATATTCATTTCTTCACTCTTTTATTTTTTTCCGATAATGTAATAATTTCTTCAACAATTTTTTGTACAGCCTGCGGTTTTGCAAAACTTCGGGCGGCAACAGACATACTTTTTAATTTTCCGGGAACGGATACCAAATTAACCACGGTTTTTACCAAATCCAACTCTTCTAAATAACTCTGCTGCAAAACAAGACTTGCTCCGATTTCTTCCAACATCTTGGCGTTTTTGGTTTGATGATCATGAGCGGCATACGGAAAAGGCACTAAAATACTTGGTTTACCGGCAAGAGACAGTTCTGCAAGAGTTGACGCACCCGCCCGACACAAAACAAGGTCAGCAAAACAATACGCCTCAGCCATATCATCAATAAATGCCGTAACTTTCGCCGCTGGATATTCTTTCTCATAGGCAGCTTTTACAAATTCAAAATCGTTTTTCCCCGTTTGATGCCACAGCAGTATTTTTTTGCGACGAAATTCACCCAAAGCCCGCACAACGACTTCATTTAAAATATGTGCCCCCTGCGAACCTCCCAGCACCAATAACGAAACGGTTCTATTTTCCGCAAGACAATCCCGATAATATAATTTGCAAATTTCTTCCCGAACCGGCGTTCCCGTTAAAATTTCTTCTTTACCACCGAAATTGCTGTCAGGAAAAGTCAAAAAAACCTTATCAACCTTGGGAGCCAAAATACGGTTGGCACTGCCGGGAATCGTATTTTGTTCATGAATAGCACAAGGAATATGCAACAAACAGGCAAGCCGAACAACACAAAAACCGGCATAGCCGCCAAAACCAACAACAACTTCGGGGCGAAACCGCAAAAGCAAAAAAAAAGCCTTAACCAAACTATACAAAAGCAAACAAAGCGACCACAAAGCTTTCGGACCGCGTCCGATAATTCCCCGCACGGGAAGCGGGCAAAAATCAATCCCCGCCTGCCGCACCAATTCGCCTTCTGGACCGTATTTTCCGCCAACAAACAAAATTCGGCATTCAGGAAACCGACGCCGAATTTCTTTTGCAACCGCCAATGCGGGAAAAATATGCCCACCCGTTCCGCCGGTAGAAATAATCACTTTTTTCATACCGCTTTAACCTCTTTGGAAAGAGAAAGCAAAATCCCGAAAGCAAAATAACACGCCAGCAAATGCGTTCCGCCATAACTTAAAAAAGGCATAGGAACACCTTTTGTCGGAGCCGCTCCCAACACAACAGCCATATTCAAAATTCCGCCCCAAAACAAAATCAACCCCATGCCGAGCGACAACAATTTTTGATTTAAATCGCCAAGCCGCAAAGCAAGCAAAAAAACTCGCCAAATTACGATGCCGAACAACAAAAAAACAAGCGAAACTCCCACAAATCCCAACTCTTCTCCGAGAATGGCAAAAATAAAATCGTTATGTGCATCAGGCAAAAAAAACAACTTTTGCCGACTCGCTCCCAGCCCACGTCCAATCCAACCGCCAGAACCGAATGCATAAAGCGACTGCACGAGCTGATAACCGGTATCATGCAAATCCTTAAACGGGTCAAGAAACGACAATCTGTCAAGACGATACGAAGAAAAAGCCACCAACATCGCTCCGCTGAAAAGTCCCATAAGTGCAAGTGCTACCAAATAAACAAATCTAGCTCCGCCGACAAAAGACAGAATAAAAAGCACACACGCCAGATAAACCGAACCGCCGAAATCAGGCTGCCAAATAAGCAATCCACACAAAACCGTCGTAATCAAAATCGGCGGCAACAACCCGATACTGAAAGTTTTGACCAAATCCTGTTTACGGGCAAAAAAATCAGCCAAATAAAAAACAAGAGCGATCTTTGCCAGTTCAAGTGGCTGAAAAGAAAAAGAAAAAATATTCAACCAACGTCTTGCCCCCCGAATTTCTTTACCGAGAGGTGTTGCAGCGGTTATAAACAACAAAACAATCGTTAAAAACAACCAAAAATACGGCACTGACGCAAAACGCTTATAACCCAAGCCCAAAGTCGTAAATAAAACCAAAATTCCAAGAATGGAAAAATAAAACTGTTTACGAGCAAAGTAATAACTGTCGTGCCATGTTCTATCTGCAATCACTGAGCTTGCACTGGTTACCATAATAAGACCAGTTCCCATAAGAGCAATAACAGAAATGAATAACCAGACATCTATTTTTTTAAATAAATTATTTATTATATTTTCCATAGTCTATATTATTTATTTTATAATGTTTATATTTTCATTAACAAACTGCTTAAACTTATTACCTCTTTCTTCATAATTTTGAAATAAATCAAAACTTGCCGTTGCAGGAGAGAGCAAAACAGTATCTCCACTTTTTGCATCTTTACAAACAGCATTCGTCGCTTTATTTAAATCTTCATACCAAGTAATAGGACAAATACTCTCCCATGCAGAAGAAAAAATTTCCCGACTTTTACCGAAAAGATAAATATGTACAACCTTATCTTGCATATATTTTTTTAACATTTTCGGCTCTCCACCCTTAAAAACACCACCTGCAAGCAAACGAACAGGAGCGGGGCTACTTTTTAATGCAGCCTGAAGTGCAGTCAATGTCGTTGCTTTAGAATCATTGATAAAACAAATTCCATTTTTTTCCAAAAATTTTTCGTAACGATGCGGAGCATAAACAAAAAATTGCAAAGCCTGAGCCGTCTGCTTTTTTGTAATTCCAAAAGGCTCAACAGCACAAAATGCAGCTCCCGCATTCAGTGCATTATGCCTTGCCTGCAAAACTGCACCAGCATCTTCATCAAATGCGGAAAAAATAACTTTTTTGCAAGGAAGGTATTTTTGTACGAATTTCACTGTATCTTCAGAAAAAATTGCCGTATCTTCCGCCTGCATAAAAGTAAATAACTTCATTTTAGCTTCCAGATACTCTTCAAGCGATGCATGATAATCTAAATGATTATGAGAAAAGTTTAAAAATACTCCAACATTCGCACGAAAAAAATGTAAAGTCTGCAACTGAAAACTGCTCAACTCCAATACAACAATATCAGCTTTCTTTTCAGATACAACATATTCACTTAAAGGCGTTCCGATATTACCACCCAAAAATACTTTTTTCCCGCAATATTTAAGAATATGTTCAATCATAGAAACAGTAGTTGTTTTTCCGTTTGTTCCCGTTACTGCAATAATCGGCTCGTGAACAAATGCTGCTGCAAGTTCCAACTCACTGACAACAAAAACATCCTTAGGAAACAAACTATAAACCGTTTGCGGAACACCCGGACTTAAAATAATATAATCGGCATCTGCAAAATCATCTTTTGAATGTGTTCCCGCAATCATTTCAACATCACAAAAAATACAGTTCTCTTTTAATTGAGAAAATACAGCTCCGTTTTTATCAAGTAAACGAACTTTTGCTCTTTTTTTTACAAGTAAACGACAAGCAGCCAGACCGGAAATACCTGCTCCAACAACGACAACTTTTTTATCTGTACAATTTTGCAATAAATTTTTCATTTTTTACCGTAATTTTAAAGAAGCAAAAGCCAAAACAACACACAAAACAGAAATAATCCAGCAACGAATAATAATTTTTGATTCAGGAATACCTTTGAGTTCAAAATGATGATGCAAAGGAGCCATACGAAAAAAACGCCGACCGCTGAATTTAAAATACCCGACCTGCAAAATAACCGACAGCGTTTCAACCACAAAAACAGCTCCAATCAACACTAAAAGCAGTTCCTGTTTACATAAAACCGCCAAAAAACCAATAGTTCCGCCAATGCTCAAACTCCCAACATCGCCCATAAAAACCTGTGCCGGATACGCATTAAACCACAAAAATCCAAGACCCGCTCCGACAAAAGCACCGCAAAAAACTGAGACTTCGCCAACACCAGGCACATACGCAACCTGAAGATACTGTGCTAAATCCACATGTCCTGCCAAATAAATAAATCCGCCCAAGCAAATTGTCGCAAGAATAGCCGGAACAATAGCAAGTCCGTCCAAACCGTCCGTTAAATTTACAGCATTGGAAGAACTGACAAGTACAATCACTCCAAAAATCATATATCCCCAAGAAAGGTCAGGAGTTATTGTTTTAAAAAATGGAACCATTAAATTTGTAGAATATCCTGGTATTTTTAATAAAAGAGTTATTGCACCGATAGACATAATAAATTGACACAAAAATTTAACCCGTGCAGTCAGTCCCTGATTATGCTTGCGAGTAACTTTTAAAAAATCATCAACAAAACCGATAAAACCAAATCCACAAAAAACAAAAATCGTCATCCAAATAAAACCGTTAGAAAGATCTGCCCATAAAAATATGGATAAAAGCAAACCGAATGCAATCAAAATGCCACCCATTGTCGGTGTACCATCTTTCTTTTTATGAGAAACAACATCATCTTGAATAGGCTGAGAACATTTTATGCGTTGTAAAAAAGAAATAATATATGGTCCGAAAATAACACTTAAAACAAGTGCCGTAATCATTGCGGCAAAAGAACGAAAAGTAATGTAGCGAACAACATTAAAAATAATAAAATCATTACTGAGTGAATAAAAAAGATGATAAAACATAAAAAATCCACTTTATTTATTTTTGTAAAAATTCCAAAAAAACTCGCATAAATCGTTCCATTTCACAGCTGCGAGACCCCTTGAACAAGATTACGCCCGAAGGCAAACACAGTTGAGCAAGCCGCTCCCTAAACGCTTCTTCGGTAGAAAGATTTTCAAAAATACTACTTTTTTCATTAAGTCCCAACCGTACAAAATCGGCTTCTTCCGCACCGTAAAAAAAGACCTTTTGTACGCCGTAAAGACCAAGCTCTTCGCCCAAACGACGATGCTCGTCGTGCGAAAATTCTCCCAGCTCACCCATTTTCCCCAGCACACAAACAAAATTTTCACCACGTGCCAAGTTCTTCGCAGTTCTCACCGCCTGCCGCATTGAAAGCGGATTGGCATTGTAAGTATCGTTAATAATTTTCCAGCCGCCAAGCTCACGCACTCCGAATCGGTCGGCAACAGGCTGAAAATCCAAAAGCCCCTGAGCAAGTCCATTATGAATATCAAGCCCCAAAATATTTACTGTGGCAAAAACTCCGGCAAGCGTTTCTAAAAGCTCCTGTCCTGTCATAAATACTTCCAAACTTTCACCTTTCGCACTGCCAAGAACATAATACGAACCGTTTTTTTCCGTCCGTACGCTTTGCGTAAAAAAATCGGTATCCGTTTTTCGACCTGAAAAGAAAACCGTTTTTTTGCGGTATAAAAGCGCTGCCGCCGCAAGTTCCGGATAATCCGCACAAACAATAGCCGTTCCCGTAGCAGACAGCCACCGAAGAAGCGAAGCCTTGGCGGAACTCACGGCAGATAAATCGCCCAGTCCCTCGCTATGACAAATTCCGGCATTTAAAATAACAGCGATATCGGGCAAAAGCGTTTCACCCAATTCAGCCATATCCCGTGCCTGACTGATTCCGACTTCTACCAGCCAAAAATCTTCCGCCCCGTCAAACGCCAAAATCGACAACGGCAAACCGATTTGGTTATTCCAATTTTTATACGATTGCCCAACCCTGCCATAACGGCTTAAAACCGAACGCAAAATTTCTTTACAAGTCGTTTTTCCAGCGGACCCGGTAATACCGATAACGACAGCCTTTGTTTGCTGCCGCCAATAACAAGCAAGCTGGCGTAAAGCAAGAGCAGTATCGTCAACTTGCAACACAACCGTTCCGTCCGGTACGGAAATTTCCCGTTCCACAACCAACACCGCTGCTCCGTTTTCCACTGCCTGAACAGCATAATCATGGCTATCGTGATTTTTTCCTTTGAGGCAAAAAAATACCGCCCCCGATGTTACTTTGCGACTGTCAATGGCAACTTGCGAACAAAAAAAATCTTGCTTTTCAGCCAAGCAACTTCCCAAGCTGCCTACTCGTTTTGCCTCTATTGCCAAAATAATTTGTGAAAGTCGCAAATACATTACTTTTTTTCCTGCATCCTACACCACTGCTGTACAACGCTTGCATCGTGAAAAGGATATTTAGTTTCGCCGATAATCTGATAATCTTCATGCCCCTTGCCGGCAATCAGCAAAACATCGTCACTACCCAATTCTGTTAAAGCTTGAAAAATCGCCTTTTTTCTGTCAACTTCGCTTACAAATGCAGAAAATTTTCCCAAACCTGGTAAGATATCGGCAATTATCGCTTCTTTATCTTCATTTCGGGGATTATCGGAAGTAATAAAAATCTTGTCCGCATACTTGCTGACCGCTGCAGCCATCAACGGCCTCTTTCCTTTATCACGATTACCGCCACACCCGAAAAGCACGAACAAACGACGATAATTAAGATTTTTGAGTGTCGAACAAACATTTTCAAGAGCATCAGGAGTGTGGGCATAATCCACAAAAACATGCAGCGGCGTTCCCTCAACTCGCTGCAACCGTCCGGGTACTCCCCAAAAATCATCAAAAACGCTCAACTCTTTCGGCTTTAATCCAAGAGCCAAACCAGCCCCCTGCACCGCCAGCAAATTGGCGGCATTAAACGCTCCGACAAGCGACGAACAAACAGTCCATTTTTGCCCGTCAAAACGGCATTCCAATTCCAAACCTCTATTATCCAAACGAACAATCCGTCCGTACAAAATATTTTTCTGCTCGCCCTCAGCAAAAGTAAAACACATACAAGGAAACAACTCAGAAATCCGTCTTCCGTACGGATCATCCACATTAACTACCCGAAGTATATTTTCAGCCTGAAAAAGCCGCAATTTCGCTGCAAAATAGCTTTCCATATCACCATGATAATCCAAATGGTCTTGTGTCAAATTCGTAAAAATCGCCACTTTCGGTGTCAAACCTGCAAGTCGGTTTTGGTCAAGTGCATGCGAGGAAACTTCCATACTGACATATCGTGTTCCAACTTCCGCCATTTTTGCCAGCAAAGCATGCAGGGTCAAACAATCGGGCGTGGTCATAACGGCATTTTCACTATATCCTTTAAATCGACAAACAACCGTTCCGATCAATCCGCAAGAATATTTATTCGCCGTCAAAAGCCGCTCAATTAAAAAAGAAGTCGTGGTTTTTCCGTTCGTTCCGGTAACAGCGATAATTTCCGGTTGACGACTTTTTCCCTGAAAACTAAGTGCCGCCAGCTCACCCAAAGCCGCCGTCGGGTCGGCAACCAAAATGCGACGAGCCTGCACGGTCCGTACGCTGCGGTCGCTTGTAACCACAAATGCCGCTCCGTTTTTATCCGCTTCAGCAGCAAATCGGCTTCCATCAACGCGACTGCCGGGAAGAGCCACAAATATATCGCCCTGCTGTACCTTTCCCGAATGCGAACAAACCTCTCTACCGTTTGCCGCCTCTTTACACACTGCGTCCCATTCTTTTTTCACGCCGATTTCCTATTGTTCCTCGTTTCCCAGCCACAAAATCATTGTTTCATCCCATTTCTCACCTTTTTCGGGCAAATGTCTGACAACAACCGTTCCTTCGCCGCGAATTTCAGGCATAACACCGTTACGCACGGCACATTCAATCGCTTCTCGCACCGAAACACCATTCAAATTCGGTACGGTATCCTGTTTTTTTACAGACGGAAATTTAACAATCTGTCCCTGAATATTGCCTGTAGAAATTTCTTTTTTCACAACAGGTTGCTGTCCTGAAGAAATTGCCAGCAAATGCTCGGCAATTTCCCGAAAAATCGGAATGGCGACAGCACCGCCGTAATAATTATTTTTCGGGCTGTCGATAGCAACCAATACCAAATATCTCGGAGAATCGGACGGAAAAAATCCGACAAATGAAGCCAGATAATCCTGGCCGTATCCGCCAAACGGCGACGCTTTTTGTGCCGTTCCCGTTTTACCACCAACCCGAACTGTGGAAAGACGGGCTTGTGTTCCTGTCCCGTCTTCAACAACCGTCCGTTCCATCATCAAAACCACATTTTCCGCCACTTCGGAGCTAACAACCTGCGGATACTGTCTGATATCAACAGTTTTTTGCGGACTTGCGATAAGACGCAACGGCAACAAATAACCATTATTGAGAAGACAAAGATAGCCACGAGCCATTTGCAATGCCGTAACAGCAATTCCCTGCCCGAAAGAAATTGTTGCCAACCCGAATTTTCCCCAACGACGGGGCGAAGCAAGAATCCCCTGTCCTTCGCCGGGCAGCGGCATATTGCAATTTTCGGTAAAACCGAATTTTTGCAAATAATTATAATATGTTTTTGCGTCCAAATCCAAACCTATTTTGGAACAACCGATATTACTGGAAAAACGCAAAATCCTATCAACCGACAGCCAGCCGTATTGGTGAGAATCGTCTCGAATAATACGTCCGTTAATTTCCCAGCTACCGTTTTCACAAAAATATAAAGAATTGGGCGAACAAATTCCCTCCTGTAAAGCGGCTGCAATCAAAAACGGCTTTAAAATCGAACCCGGTTCAAAATTATCAAGGGCAATCCGATTTCGCCAATTAACGGGACGAGAATAAACATAGGTATTGGGATTAAAAAACGGGTAATTCGCCCACGCCAAAATATCGCCGTTGCGGACATCTACAACCAGAGCGAAGCCGTATTTACCTTTTACTTCCTGTACCCGACGAGCAAGACTGTCTTCAGCGACGAACTGTACGGAAGAATCAATTGTCAGCGTAATATTTTGTCCACGCATGCCTTCCGCATCTTTACGCTCACTGTAAAGTAGCGACCCCGAAGCATCTTTCGGCAAAATATTTCTGGCACTTTCACCTTGCAATTCGGTATTAAAAGACCTTTCCAGCCCCTCAAGCCCTTCACCGTCCCGCCCGACAAAACCTAGCAACTGTCCGGCAAGATGCGACTGTGGATAAAGTCTTGTGCTGCCGCGAGCCAAAAAAATTCCGGGAATTCGTTGTGCTTTCAGGGCGTTGACTTGTTTATCGCTGATACCTTGGGAAATCCAGACAAATTTTCTATCGCTGCGTAAAAGCTGCAACATCTTTCGCTGTGTCGTATTTAAAACTTTAGCCAAAATCATTGCCGCCCGATACGGATCTTTTATTTCAGGCGGTCTTGCAAAAACCGAACTGCTGCGAACACTTTTGGCAAGCAATCGACCGTTACGGTCAAAAATTTCTCCCCGCAAACCGTGCACTTCTTCTTTGTTCCAATATTGCTGCTCGGCAAGTTTGGATAAATCCGTACTCCAAATAATTTGGACATAAAAAGCCCGTAACCACAAACACCACAATACTCCGAGAAAGCAGATGGCCAGTATAAACAGTTTGCGCTGCACGAGATTTTTTTGAGGTTTTAATCTAGCCAATTTTCAACCTTTTTTAGATTTTATTTTTCACCAAAACGAAGGATTTGCTCAGGACGAGGATTTTGCAAACCGAATTTTTCCGCCAGCTGTCCAAGATGATACGGTGCAAGCAGGTTATTTTTTTCCACTTCCAATTTCGCCCCCAAAACTTGCATTTCGGTAATTTTTTGCTGATTTTTTTGAATGGCATACGAAAGTTCTATCCGCTCGGTATTAAGCCATACCAAAACGGCAGCCTGTATAAAAAACAAAATAAAAGCCCGAAGTGACCACTTTTTAAAATTAATTGGTTTTTGGGTTTTCAATTTTCTTCACTCCTTTTTACAATCCGCAGTTTTGCACTCCGACTTCTGGGATTTGCTTCCATTTCCGCCTGCGACGGATAAATCGGTTTTTTACTCACAAGTTGCAAGCGAGCTTTTCGTCCGCAGCGGCAATACGGAAAATCTCTAGGACAAATACACGGCGAACTTTCAGCTCTAAAAAAATGCTTTACAATCCTGTCTTCCAACGAATGAAACGAAATAATCGCAACGCTCGCACCGACTTTTAAAAACGGTACTATACGCTTAAAAAACATCTCAAGCTCGCCAAGCTCGTTATTAACGGCAATCCGAATCGCCTGAAAAGTCTTTGTCGCCGGATGATTGCGGGAAGCCAGCCGCCGTTTTGTCGGATACGCCTGCTTGACACACTCGGCAAGCTCCAGCGTAGTGCGAAACGGACTTTTTTGCCGCCGACTTTCAATCGCTCCGGCAATCCGTCCGGCAAGCGGTTCTTCGCCATACTGCCAAATTATTTTTTTCAGCTTTTCATACGACCAGCTATTAACCACTTCCGCCGCCGAAATGCCGCTTTCGGGATTCATTCGCATATCAAGCGGTCCGTCTTCCAAAAAAGAAAATCCGCGGGAACGACAATCGAGCTGCAAAGACGAAACACCCAAATCAAGCACAACACCATCCAGTTTTTCCCAGCCTGCCAAGTGCAAAGCTCGAGGAAAATCACTCAAACAACCGTGAAACGGCGTAAAATTTTTACCGTATAAAGCAAGCCGTTCGCTCGCCAATTTAAGAGCCTGCCTGTCTCTATCGATTCCCAAAACACGGGCTGAACCGTCCGTTTCCTGAAAAATCCGCAAACTATGCCCGCCAAGCCCCAGTGTACCGTCCAAATACCGACCGCCCGCGTGGGGAGCAAGAGCCTCAAGACATTCATCTATCAAAACGGAACGATGTTTGCACATAACAAATCCAAAAAACAAAAAATAAGAAAAAAACTGCAACAAGCACCACAAAATGAAGTAAAAATAAAAAAAAAGCAATATTTTCCTATCCTTAAAAATATAAAAAAATGCTTTCTTTACTTGACATTTATAGAAAAAAAGAAAAAAATTCATTTAAAAAAATTAAGATAAAACAAGTTCACTTTTTACCAATAAGGGAGAAAAAATATGTTGAAAAAAAGTATCGTTACAATCCTTATCGGAATTATATCACTGATTAACTTTATAGCGATTGGAACGCTTATTTTATATGTAACCAATTCGTCCCGTCAGGTTACACTCAAAATGGAAGAAGCATCCATGCTGCAAATGGCGAACTATATAACCGATACAATTGAAGACAGCTTTAACAACAGCATCAGACTTGCCAGAATAACGGCAGCTCGTGCCAATGTTGTCCTCGGAATCGAAGAAAACGACATTGAAAAGCTCTACGATATTTGTAAAAAGATGTCTCTAATATCGGGAAAAACCTATTCTTTGATGTATATCTTTGATACCAAAGGAAAAATTATTACCGGCAGCATGGCAAACGGAGACAGAGTGCCGGCAAAAGACCGCTCCGACAAAGAATATGTCCAAAAAATTCTCCAAGGACAGGAACTTTTTATATCTCCGACGGTCACAAAATCCAGCACTACCGGAGAGTGGATTTCCAACATCACTTTCGGCATCAAAAATAAACAAGGAAAAATCATCGGCGGAATGAGCTTTTTCCCGAATATGACAACTCTTTTTACCGAAAAACTCAGCAACTTACGGTTCGGAAAAAGCGGCTATGCCTTTTTGCTTGATAATACCGGCAAAGCAATCTCGCACCCTGATCCCGAATTTATGCTAAAAGATACAAGCACCACCACTTACGGTAAATTTGCCCTCAACAACCAATCAGGTTCAACGAATTATAAAATTGACGGTATTCATAAATTTCTTGTAACCACAACAATTCCAACCACCAAATGGAATTTATGTCTGGTCGCCAACCATTCGGAAATGGCTGAAGGAGCGATTAAACAAAGAGATATACTCATCATTATCGGAAGTGTTATTATTATACTGACCATATTGGTCATTGCTATTCTCAGCCGCCGACTTGTTTTCAATCCAATCAAACGAATTTCAAAATTTACAGATGAAATTGCAGCCGAAAACTACCAAGCCGAACTGAAAGGTTTATTTTCATATGAAATGGCGGATCTGGCGAACAATATCAAAGCGATGGTTGCGGAAATTAAAAACAAAATCGGTTTTTCCGAAGGCACACTGAATGCCATTACCATGCCTTTTGTAGTTGTTGATAAAAATGACAAAATTTTACAAATAAACCAAAGTATTATTGATATTTTACATTATACCGGTAAACCACAAGATTACCTCGGTATGCATCTCAGCGAATTTGCTTATGGTGATAAAAACCGCAAAACAATCACTTACAGAGCAATTGAAGAAAAAAAATCCCTGCGTAATATTCAAGGCACCATTCCTACACAAGCAGGAAATGAAGTTGATGTACTTATTGATACTTCCCCCATTTATGATTTAGACGGCAATTTGCTGGCAGGATTTGCTATATTTAATGACCTCACAGAAATTAAAGCCCAACAAAGAAAAATCGAAACTCAAAACGAAAAAATTGCCGCCACGGCTCAAGAGGCTTTTTCTGTAGCCGACCAGATGGCAGGAGCTGCGGAAGAACTGTCCGCTCAGGTTGAACAATCCAGCAAAGGAACGGATATTCAAAGAGAACGGGTATCTGAAACCGTAACTTCTATGGAAGAAATGAACAGCACGGTTTTGGAAGTTGCCCGCAACGCCTCCGGTGCCGCCGAAGTTTCCAATAACGCCAAAGAAAAGGCGGAAGAAGGACAAATAATCGTTAAAAATACAATGCAGGCGATTAAGCAGGTTGAAAGTCAGTCTCTGGCTTTGAAAAACAATATGGAACAGCTCGGACACCAAGCCGAAGAAATCGGAACGGTTATGAATGTTATTGCCGATATTGCCGATCAGACGAACCTGCTTGCACTCAACGCTGCCATTGAAGCCGCCCGTGCGGGCGAATACGGACGCGGATTTGCGGTTGTCGCCGATGAAGTTCGTAAACTTGCGGAAAAAACGATGACAGCCACCAAAGAAGTCGGCACTGCAATTGAAAATATCCAAACCGGTACTCGCGGGGCGGTAAAAAATATGGAAGATTCCGTTGCTTCGGTTGAAGAGGCGACCAAATTATCCGAAAGCTCCGAACGGGCTTTGGAAGAAATCGTACATTTGATTGAAAGTTCAAGCGATCAGGTTCGCTCGATTGCAACCGCTTCCGAAGAACAGTCCGCCTCTTCGGAAGAAATCAATATGGCAATCGGAGAAATCAACCGAATTTCAACGGAAACAGCCGAGGCAATGGAACAATCCGCCCAAGCCGTTGCAGACCTGGCACAGTTGGCACAGAAACTTAACCATTTAATTTCGGATTTGCAAAACGCATAAAAAACAATGTATTCACTGCCAAGATACTGCTCTCCGTCTTTTTTATAATAATTTATAATAATAAAGGGGAGAGAGTACTTGGTATTGAATACCGATAAATTTACAAACTTTCTGCAAAATATTACTTTTATTTACCGATACAAAATTTGGAAAAAATAGTATGCAGCACATCGTCCGTCCTAATCTCACCGGTAATTTCCTGCAAATACGACAACACAAAGTCCAGTCGAACGCCTGCTAAATCATAAGGTACACCATTTTTACAATCGCTTTCCAAGCCTTCAAGCTCTTCTTTTGCCTGCAAAAGCAGATTGCGCTGACGTAAATTGGGAGAAAAATTCATTTCTTGCGGTACGCTCTCACCGCCCAGCTTTTCCACAATCCGCCGTTCCAACTCGGCAATCCCCTCCCCCGTTTTAGAAGAAATACAGACCGCATTCCGCTCTTTCGCCCAGTCCGGCAAGGTATCCAACAAATCTTTTTTGGTTAAAACGACAATTATTTTTTCAAATGGCAAAGCAAGATTTTCATCATCACTCCATTCTTCCCTGCCGTCCAACAAATAAAGGACAATATCGGCTCTTCCTGCCAACTCGTAAGAACGCTCAATCCCCGCCTGCTCTACCCTATCGTCGGTTTGACGCAATCCGGCGGTATCCACCAGCCGCACGCTCATTTTACCCAGCACGATATGTTCTTCGATATAATCTCTGGTTGTACCGGGAATATCCGTTACAATCGCCCGTTCCTTACCCAAAAAAGCATTGAGCAAGCTCGATTTTCCGGCATTGACCTTGCCTGCCAAAACAATAACCGCCCCTTCCCTGCGACAGCGGTTGCGTTCATATCCCTGAATTAAAATCTCCATATCTGTGCGAATTTGCTTTATTTTGGGAATAAAATCATACAAATCGGGGACTTCAATATCTTCTTCGGGAAAATCCACTGCCAAACAAAATCCTGCCTTGATTTCTTCTAAAGCGGCTCGCAGCTCGCCAACTTTTTTTCCCAAATATCCTTCCAAAACATTAAGGGCAATTTCCGTTGCACTTCGCCCCTGAGCCGCTATCAGTTCGCCGACGGCTTCTGCTTGTGTTAGGTCGATTCTGCCGTTTAAAAACGCTCTTTTCGTAAATTCTCCGTGCAGAGCAAGACGACAACCTGCTTGCACCAATTCATCAAGAACTGCCTGCAATAAAACAGGATTTCCATGACAATGAATTTCCACCACATCTTCGCCTGTATAGGAAAAGGGAGCAGGCATAAAAACAAACAAAATCTCGTCAATCTTTTGTCCCTGCCCATCAACGAACAAGCCATAATGCAAACGATGCGAAATAATTTTTTGTTCAGGACGAGAAAAACGAAAAAACCGCTTAGCAAGAGCTAAACAGTTTTTTCCGCTCACACGCACGATGCCGATACCGCCACTTCCGACCGGTGTAGCAATCGCCGCAATACAATCTTGATCATTCATATTTTTTCCATTTCGTTTTCATTTTTTTCACTAAGCTCTCGTTTCCGTATCTGCAATGTCAGCACAACGCTCAAAGCTGCAAATAAAAACACTAACGCCCACAGTTGCCAAAATTCACTCCGAATATCGTAAAAATCCGCTCCAAACTGATTAAGCTGAAAAAGAGCGTTTGCTGCATGCGGAAAGGGAATCCACTGTACCAACCATTTTATCCAAAACGGCAACATTTCTCTTGGCCAAATAAATCCTTCACTAAAAACCATCGGCAACGAACTAAGTAAAACCGAAAAAGTTACAAGCTCGATACGAGGAATCAACATTCCGATACAACAACCGAGCAAAATGGTTGCCAGAAAAAAAGGAAACACCAAAAGCAACACACCCGAAACGGAAGCCAGATGCGGCACGGTATACCAAGAAAAACACACCCCGAAATATAGCAAAAAAAACGGCAGAGCCAAAAACAAAAACACACAAACCCGTCCCAAAAGCACAAAAAGCGGGTGACAATGCGGATAGGGATTTTTTCCTCCATCTCGAATCCAATTTGCCATACTTGACGAATGTATTCCCGAAACAATCAACAAAACCTGCTGTAAAATCAATAAAAAAATCGGCGGAATAACATAGTTCAAATATCCGGTATTGGAATTAAAAACGGGTCTGTTTTCAAGCTGTGCAGCCATAAAAGGGTGTTTATCTTTAAGTTGCCGCAAAAACAAAATCTGTGCATCCAGCGTACCGGCAGCATTGGTAATGCCCTCGACAATCGTACCGTAAATTAAAAAATACGATGCGTCCGCCACATAAACCAGAGTCGGACTGCGACGAAGAGAAATATCACGATAAAAATTTTCCGGCACAATCAACAAACCAGCAACTTTTCCCTTGTCCATCAAATCTTGAGCCTGTTTACGATCAACAACATGTCCCACAATTTTTACCTGCGGTGAAGCATCCACCATTCGCAGCAATTTGCGGCTCAAGGCACTGTTGTCGTTGTCAATAACAACAATTTTTTGTTCAACCAAAAACTGATTTAAATACGGTCTGGGATACAAAAAAGAATAAAAAAGCAGCCCCCCGAACAAAGTCAGGACAATTGTATGATTTCGCAAAACATTTTGCATCTCTTGACGCATAATATCGAGTAAACTCATTTCTCCTCCTTGCCACCAAGAATTTCAAAACGAGATTTACGAGAAGCCGCAAATGCCACTAAAGCCGCAGACGCATCGGTTCGTCTTTTGCGAATTAAAAAAACAAGAGGAATTGCAAGCAACAAAAAACAGCTCAAAGCCAAAAAAGCACCGGACAAAGCTACAAACGATACTCCGTAATTCATCACTCCGATTTGGACTTTCATATAATATGTTACGGGTAAAATGGCATTCCAAAACTTAGCAAAATATTGCATATCATTTGCGGGAAAAGTTACGCCCAAAAAAGCGAAACTCGGTGCGACATATGCCGCTGCCAAACTAAGAGAACGGCTTGCATCGCGAAAAAACCAAAAAAGAAGCGTACCGACTAACTGACTGCCCACAATCATTAACGATTGGGCAAGAAAAATCTGCAAAATTCCGCCCTCAATCCGCCAATTATAAGAAAGAAAAGCAATAAAAAACAACAACCCCTGCACAAGAAAAAAGAAATAATACAAACCCAAGCGAACGGCGACTTTCATAATTGGTCTGTCTTGAATCCAATAAACCAAACCGCTCCGCCGCTCTTCCGCCGCCCAAACCAAAATCGTAACGGCAACAATCAAAATCTGCCATAAACTCGGAACAAGCGAAGTTATCAAAAATTGACCGTAATTTAATGCCAAATTATAAAGCGGCGTAATTTGTTTTTGAGTTACAATCGCAGAACCCATTGCCTGTGCAAGCTGCACATTACCTCGTGCCAATCCGGCAATGGTCGCAATTTGGGCATTAAAAGTCGAATGTGCAAAAATCATTGCCGACTGCATTATCTTGCCTACTGAAACAAATTGAAAATTGTAAAAAACCTGAACCTGAGGATTTTTACCCAAACGCAAATCCTTTTCCATATTTCTTGGAATAACAACCAACGCATACGCCTGAAGTGTCCGCATAGCGTGAACAGCTTCTTTTACGGAAGCATATTTTTGTACCTGCAAATGGCTGCTGGCATCATAAGTACGGACAAGCATTCTTGAAATACCGCCGTCGTCCAAATCGACAACGGCAAGCGGCAAATTGCGCATAACCGGAGAACTGAAAACGGAAAACAGAAAAAAATACAAAAAAAATGGCAAAAGTGAAATGCTGACAAGCAGCCATTTATCGAATTTAAGCAAAGAAAACTCCAGCATCAAAAGCGACAAAAAGCCGGTATCTTTTTGAGACGAAACGGTTTTCATCGTTCGACCAATACGCTCATTCCTGCACGCAAATCTTCAACTTCCTCAAGCGGTCTCGCCTCGATTTCAAAGGTTCGCATATCAAAATCTTTGTCAATGTTCGTTGAACGCCAAGTAGCAAAATTACCCATAACGGCAATATGAGATACTTTAAAACGTACAACGCGACCGCCCAATCCGGGTAAAATACCATCAAATTCCGTCCCGACTTTCCATTTATCAAGCAAATCTTCCCGAATATGAAAAACCGCCCAACTGTCGCTCATATCAACAACCGTTACAACTGGAAAACCCTGCGGAGCAAGTTCACCTTGATGCAGCAAAACATGCTCAACTTCACCGTCATACCAACTCGTAATTTCCAAATCTTGGGCATAAGCTTTAACTTCCGCTACCGCTCCGGCTGCCATTTTTTCTTTTTCTCTAGCAGCCTGCTTGGTTTCACGTCTGGCACCTTCTCGTGCCATTTGATAAAGTTGAAAAGCCGCCTGTTCCATATTTTTGGCAGCATCTCTCTGTGCCTTGGCTTCGTCCCGTTTTTGGGTAGAAAGTACGCCGGCTTTATACAAATTTTTCACTCGCAAAAAGGTTTTTTCCGCCAAAATTCTCGACGCTTTGGCGGTTTGCCATTTATTTTTGGCAGCGGCGATTTCCTGTTTTCTCATTCCGATTTCCGCCTGATTAGCAAGGGCTTTTGCCGCTTGTTCTCCGGCTTCCGCCTGCTTAATTTTGGCTTCCAACTCAGGACTTTGTAAAGAAAAAACAGGTTGACCTTTAACTATTTTTTCACCTTTTTGCACAAAAACATCGGCAATTCGTCCGGCAATCTTAGACGAAATACTGTATTGCCGTGCCTCAATCTGCCCTTGCAAACGTTGAGGTTTTGGTCGATACGCCTGATAAAACAAAATTGCCAACAAAAGAAAGATAACACCGGCAACAAAAGCGGCTATCTTTTTTAATTTTTCAATATCCATCTTTTACTCCTCCACCAGCAGCTTGATAACCGCTAAATTTTTCCGCCTGTCCTGAAAGCGAAAGCAAATCCGCCAACGCCACAACATAATTATACGAAGCCACAAGCTGTTGTGTTTTTACACTTTCCAAAAAAAGTCGAGCATCAACGACATCAAGTGAAGTGAAAAGACCCTGCGAAAATCCTTTTTCCTGCAAACGAACATTTTCCTCCGCCAACGCAATACTGGAACGCAATCCGAAAAATTCTTCTTTTGCCTGCATGGTCTCTTTCCACCGCTTTTCAACCAAAACCGACAAATCCCGATTGATCTGACGATATAAATGCGACGCCTGCGAACACGACGCTTTGGCAGCCTGCAATCTGTCCAGGCGACCTTTGTTGTCAAAAATCGTCAAACTCACTCCGACTCCAGCCAACCACTCAGACATAGAATCACCCAAAAGTGAATCAGGCTTGTATAAATTATACGAACCAAAAGCCGCAATCTGCGGAAAATATTCTCCTCGCTGTATTTTTACCAAAGCCTTCGCCTGTGCTTCTTTTGATTTAAGAATTTTCAGTCCCGGGTGCGTTTCCAACGTGCGATATAAAAATTCGTTTTGCGGGGGCAACCGATTGCTGACAAAAAGCGGATTAACAGGCGTAACGCTCTTATTTTGTTGTAACATTTCAGAAAGTGCCGAAACAGCGACCTCCAACGTGCGACGAGCCTTGCCTGTAGCAACAATCGCCCTATCCAGTGCCGCTTGTGCCTTTAGCCGCTCAACTCTGGCAATCTGCCCTTCTTTTTCCATAGCAAGAGCATGACGATGATGAATACGAAGCCCGTTTTCCGCCTCCTGCCTTGTTTCCAAAACCTTTTGTGCCAGCACCACTCCAAAATATGTCCGTACCAAAGAAACGAATTGCTGCTTGCGAAGAAGGGCAAGCAGTTCTTTACTTTCAACTGTTTGCTGCTCGGCAATCTCTCCGGCAGCCATAATCCGTCCGCCAGTAAAAATCGGCCATGTCAGCAAAAGATTGCTTGTAAAAACATCTTCATCGGAAATTTTCGTAACGGAATTGCTAAGCAGTTTATTTAATAAATTACCGATAGCTCCAGCTTGCTGCGGTGTAATTATACCGCCCGTTACCATTTGTGTCAGTGTCGCTTGTGTCTTTTTCGGGTCAATCGAGGCAAACGGTTCAACTTTTGAACCATCCATTTTGAGCGGCTCAGAAAAATGCGTATAGTTACCGCTTACGCTCAAATGCGGTAAATGAAGTATTTTTGCAGCTTTTTGCAAATGCTCTTGCCGCTCAACAGCCGATTTTTGTGCAGCCAATTTGTCGCTTGAAGCAAGCAGTCTTTTCCACGCTTCAATAAATGTGAATTCCGCGGCACACAGTGCCGTTGTATAAAACAGCAAAAACAACGTAACAACAATCTCAAAATAAATTTTTCTTATTTTTTTCAGAAGTTTTTTCCTTTGCATTCAACACCGCCAAATTATCAATCCATAAAAAATATATAAATTACTCCATAAGTTACAACTTGCCAAGAGAAAACGGGGTATAATTTCTTCCCGTTATTTAAAAAAACAATTTATCTTGACGAATTATTCTCTTTTGCCTAAAAAACTAAACTTTATTTACAAAATACAAAGCCGGACTTTACATAAATATGCCGAAGTTCCGGTTTTTCGTTTATGCAAAAAAGTTGGAGGATTGAGAAAATGGAACGCATTCTTATTTCCCAAAGTGGGTACAAAAAAGTCAAACAGGAACTGGAAAATCTGAAAAAAGAACGCCCGGAAGTCATTCAAGCAATTAAAGAAGCTAGAGAAGAAGGAGATTTAAGCGAAAACGCTGGTTATGATGCCGCACGAGAACGACAAGGCATACTCGAAGCAAGAATTAACAATATCGAATACAGAATGGGAGCTTTTGAAGTTATCGACCTTGATACCATGCAAGGCAACAAAGTCGCCTTCGGTGCAACGGTCGAACTCGAAAATATCGATACTGCCGAAAAAAAGACCTACACCATTTTGGGCGAAGATGAAGCTGATTTTACAAAAGGCAGCATCTCCATTCTTTCACCTTTTGCCAGAGCAATCTTGGGAAAAGAAGAGGGCGATGAAGTAACAATTGATGTTGCAAAAGGGAAAATGGAATACGAGATTCTTTCTATCCGCTACCTCGGTGAAAAAGCGGCACAACAACTTTTGTAAAAAATAAGAAAAGATTGACTTTTAAACCGCCATTCAATAAAAAATTATTATTCAAACACTATCCAAAAGGAGGAATTATAATGAAAATTAAAAAGATTTTATGTGCTGTTGATTTTTCAGAATACAGTACAAAGGTCGCTCAATATGCCAAAACAATGGCAGAAGCTTTAGGCTCTGAAGTTGATGTTTTATACATTTCTCCATCCATGGGACATTATTCCGGTTTTGATCTCAGTGCGGCTTCCATTCAAAGCTTTGAAAACCAAATTAGTACCGGAGCACAAGGTGCAATGGACAGCCTGCTGAAAGAGTTTAACGGAATTCAAGCAAAAGGACATATACAACACGGTTATCCGTCCGAGGGAATTCTTCGTTTTGCCGAAGATAACGAAATAGATATGATTATTATGGGGACTCGCGGGCGTACCGGTCTAGACAGAATGCTTTTCGGCTCGGTTGCGGAAAAAGTCGTCAAATATTCCAAATGTCCGGTTTTAACAATTACCGCCTAAAAATACTTGCCAAGACGATTTTTCGTCTTTATAAAATAGTCTCTTTATGGAGAGGTGGCCGAGTTGGCTGAAGGCGCACGCCTGGAAAGTGTGTGTATCTGAAAAGGTACCGAAGGTTCAAATCCTTTCCTCTCCGCCATTTAAAATAAAAGATCTTTTGAAATAAACAATTCAAAGGATCTTTTTATTTTTCTTCTTTTATTTTTTTAAAATCTTTTCTAAAAGATTTTTATATAAAATATTTTTTATTCTTATTCTTTCATAAAAAATTATTATTTAGATTTTATATAAATAAAAAAATATTGTAAATTGTTTTTTAATTCCACAATACTATTTTATTTCTTACGAAGAAGAAGAAGAAGAAGAAAGCATATATTTTTATTTCAAATGACAATACATTATTTTTTTATGCTTAATATTTTTATAATCTTTTTTTCATCCTCTTGACTTTTAATAAAATTATTTTATTTTTTTTTATCTTAAAAATAAAAAAGTTATGTTTGCTCAATTTCATTTAACTTCTAACTAGACACAGGTTCAAAATGTTCAAAAATCTCAAACTCAGAAATCAAATTCTTCTTCCCGTTATGCTTCTCCTTATACTTGGTTTTTCCATACTTGCAGGCTATACACTCATTAACTTTCAAAAGCTCTCCTTTAAACAGGCAACGAATTTAGCGGAAGAAACAGCTCAAAAAAGTTCTTTAGCAATTCGCTTACAAATTGAAGAAGCTCTTACTACAGCTCGCTCTGTAGCTCTGATTTATCAAGGTGCGATGCTGGAGGCGGATAAAATCGACCGCGATTTACTCGACAGTGAAATTAGGCAAGTAGTCAACACAAGCAATAACTTTTTTAATTTTTATACAGTTATTGAACCGGATGAATTGGACGGAAAAGATAAATTATTACAAACACGAAAAAATCAATTTGCTCCCAAAGGACAATATCGTATCAACTGGTATCGAGACGGCGACACAATCAAAGGTAAAATGGCAGGCGGAGTTAAACTTGGAGACTGGTATCAAATTCCAATGAAAACCGGAAAAGAATGTGTTACCGATGCATATTACGAAGGCAATTTTAATGCTTGGATGACATCTGTTACCTGCCCAATTTTCAAAAACGGTAAACGAGTTGGAGTATGCGGGATTGACCTGCTACTCGAAACACTTGATGAAATAAGCAACTCTATAAAACTGTATCAAACAGGTTTCGGCTCAATCATTGACAACAGCGGCACAATTCTCGGTCATAAAAATAAAGATTTTATCGGTAAAAAACTCAGTGAAATCAGTTCATATTCCAAAATTGACGAACTTGAAAAAGCCATACGAAACGGACAATCATATCAATTTCGCATCACAGATAAAACCGGCAAAACCTACCTCAAAATCTTTAAACCGCTACACTTCGGTCAAGCAGATAATCCTTGGTCAATAGGCATTGTAATACCAATAGACGAAATAACCACAGCTACCGATAAATTGATACAAAATATCATCTTTATCTGCATAATAATTTTTATTTTTATGATTGCCGCTATTTTTATCATTGCCCATATAATTACCGCTCCGATTGAACAAATTACGAATTTTGCAGAAAAAATTGCAAACGGAGATTTACAAACACAAATCAATATCGACCAAAAAAATGAAATCGGTCGGTTACACAATTCTTTGCAACGAATGATTGCCAATCTTATTCAATTTATCAATTCTTCAAAAGAAAAAGCCAAAGAAGCCGAAAAAGCTTCGGAAGAAGCAAAAAAAGCGACAAAAATAGCCCAAGAAGCACAAGACGAAGCAATCCGTTCCAAAAAACAGGGAATGCTTGAAGCGGCTACTAAACTTGAAAAAATCGTCAATCGAATTACATCGGCTTCCAAACAACTGACACTGCAAATTGAAAATTCCAGTAAAAACTCGGAAATACAAAAAGACCGGATCACAGAAACCGCTACAGCTATGGAAGAAATGAATATAACCGTCCTCGAAGTTGCCAAAAATGCCACGAATGCGGATTCAAGCTCTAATTCAGCAAAAAATAAAGCATTAGAAGGAGAAAATATTGTACTACAATCAATTCGCTCCATCACGGAAGTAAAAAGCACAACCGGTATCCTCAAAGAAAAAATGGAAAAACTCGGTATACAGGCAGAAGACATAGGAACAATTTTAAATGTCATTTCCGATATTGCCGATCAAACAAATTTACTTGCTCTAAACGCAGCTATTGAGGCTGCCCGTGCAGGTGAATACGGACGCGGATTTGCCGTTGTAGCCGATGAAGTACGGAAACTGGCGGAAAAAACGATGAACGCCACCAAGGAAGTTGAATCGGCTATTAAAGCTATTCAAACAGGAACAACCGAAGCTATTGACAGTATGACTCAAGCAACAACAGCATTATCCACTTCCACTGATTTAGCTGAAGCATCGGGAAAATCTCTCAAAGAAATCGTATCGCTTGTAGAAACCTCAAGCGACCAGGTTCGTTCCATCGCAACAGCTTCCGAAGAACAATCGGCCGCCTCGGAAGAAATCAATCAAGCTATCATTTCTATCAATAAAATATCCTGCACCACAGCTGAAACTATGGAAAAATCACAAGAAGTTGTAAATGAACTGATAATTTTAATCCAAGAAATGCAAAATATGATTAAAACTTTACAATTAAATTAAAAAAAAGGGGAAACGGCTTTTACCGTTTCCCCTTTTTCATATCAAAATTTCAATTTGTTATTTTTTTGATTTTATCCTTTTTTTCTCTTTTCCTTGCCAGACAATCGACCATATTTCGTCAATATTCTCCACCGGTCGAGCAACAATTTTCTTTCGTAGTTCGATTGGAATCTCTAAAAAGTCATTTTCATTCCGTTTAGGAATAATAACCTCGGTAATTCCACGTCTTACCGCTGCCAAAATTTTTTCTTTAATTCCACCCACCGGCAAAACCCTGCCTCGCAACGTAATTTCTCCCGTCATCGCCAAATCACTCCGAACAGATCGAATTGTCAGAGCGGAAAGCAATGCCGTTACCAATGTAACACCAGCTGACGGACCGTCTTTAGGCGTTGCTCCTGCCGGAACATGAACATGAATGTCGTATTTATCCTGAAAATCAACAGAAATACCAAGTTCTTTTGCCCGACTGCGAGCATAACTCAAAGCTGCCTGTGCACTTTCTTTCATCACATCACCGAGTTTGCCCGTCAAAATCAGCTTGCCCTTTCCGGGCATAGTCGTTACTTCAATATGCAAAATTTCACCACCGTGCGGCGTCCATGCAAGCCCAGTAACTACTCCTGCCGGAAGATTTTTTTCTTCCTCATCATCTAAAAATTTCGGCAGTCCGAGCAACTTGCCAACCGAAGTAGCACTTACCCGAAACGGACCTTTTTTCCCTTCAGCAATCTTGCGGGCAATCTTACGACAAACCGAACCGATTTCACGCTCGGCATTCCGCAACCCTGATTCTCTGGTATATTCCCGAATAATTTTCAAAAGAACCGTATCGCTAATTTGTAAATCTTCTTTTTTCAGTCCGTTTTCATTGATTTGCCGATCCAAAATATGACGACGGGCAATAATTACTTTTTCCTGCTCAGTATAACCGCTTAACGAAATCGTTTCCATACGGTCAAGCAATGCACTTGGAATAGTGTCCAGCATATTCGCCGTACAAATAAACATCACTTTGGATAAATCAAACGGAACATTCAAATAATGATCAGAAAACGAATTATTCTGTTCAGGATCAAGCACCTCCAGCAATGCCGAAGACGGATCTCCCCGAAAATCACTTCCAACCTTATCAATTTCATCTAACATAAAAACCGGATTTTTTGTACCGGCTTCTTTTAAACCCTGAATAATCCTACCGGGCATAGCTCCCAAATATGTCCGACGATGTCCACGAATTTCCGCTTCATCTCGCATACCGCCAAGCGACATACGTACAAATTTACGACCAAGGGCTCGAGCTATCGACTTACCAAGTGAAGTTTTACCAACACCCGGAGGTCCTACAAAAAGCAAAATAGGACCTTTCATCTGCGGATTAAGCTTACGAACACTTAAATATTCTAAAATCCGTTCTTTAACTTTTGATAAATCATAATGATCTTCATTCAAAATAATTTCAGCTTCTTTAATATCCAATCGATCTTTTGACATTTTTTTCCACGGCAATTCGCTCAACCAATCCAAATAAGTACGGATAATTCCAGCTTCAGATGAATCAGTATGTGAATTTTCCAAACGCTTAAACTGTTTTGCAGCTTCTTTCATTACTTTAGGCGGTAATCCGGCTTTTTTAAGTGCCGTCCTTACGTCCTCCAAATCATCATCGCCTTCACTACCATTTTCACCCAACTCCCGACGGATAGCCTTCAACTGCTCACGCAAATAATATTCCCGCTGAGCCTTATCCATACCTTCTCTGGCAAGATTATGAATCTTGGCTTGCATAGAAGATATTTCCACTTCTTTAGCAAGCTGTTCATTTACAAGACGCAAACGTTCTTTAGGATTAACACAAGATAAAATCTGTTGTGCCTGTTCGGTTTGCATACGCAAATTTGAAGCAACAAGATCTGCCAATCTGCCAAGATCTGAAATATTATTCAAAACGGACATAATCTCGCCGACATCAATTCCTCGTAAAGATAAAATCCGTTCACTCTGCTCCCGAACGGAACGCACCAATGCCTCCAATTCAGGTTCATCGGCAGTCATTTCTTCATCAATCGGATATTCAACAGTAACTTCATCAAAAGGTTCGGTTTGTACATAATTACAAATTTTTGCCCGACTTAATCCCTGTACCAATGCTTTTGTCCTGCCGTCAGGCATCTTTAAAACACGCATAATCATACCGATCGTACCGATTTCATAAATATCTTCCGGTTTAGGATCATCTTCTGCTTTATTCTTTTGTGCACAAATTAAAATATGCCGATCCCGCTTCAAAGCCGCATCAACAGCTAAAATACTTTTTTCTCTACTGACATATAAAGGTAAGATCGTATAATTAAACATAACAATATTACGAACAGCAAGTAACGGTAAGCGTTCAGGAAATTTTTGTTCATCATTATTATCATCTGATTTTGCCCGTTCGTTTTTGTCAAACTCTTCCGACTCTTCACTTGACGACATATTTTCCATATAGAATGTCCCTTCAAACATACCATCTTCGTCGCCCAGTTCTTCTTGAATATCATCAAGTATGTCTTCGTATTCGATCATTTTTTCTCCCCAAAAAAGTAATAAACACAAAAATGTATCAAACTCGCATTCACCTGCAAACTTAAAATCAACTAAAGAAAACCGTTTTCCTGAAAACTGTAATACCCTGACCGTCCGACAATGATATGATCAAGCAAAGGAATTCCCATTTTCTCTGCCAAAAATGCCACCTTCTCCGTCAGATTTTTATCTTCCTCCGACGGCGACGGGTCGCCACCCGGGTGATTATGCACAAGAATAATTGCCGCGGCATCTTGTAAAAGTGCCTTTTTTAAAATCTCACGAGGATAAGCAACTGCTTGATTAACTGTTCCTTCGCTCACTTGCAAAAAACTGAGCAGCCGATTTTTATTATCGAGTGCCGCCAGCCAAATCTCTTCCGTTCCCCGAAAACCGATTTTAATTCGTGCAATTTTAGCAACTAACTGCGGACTTGAAACATCTTCCCGCTGCGGCACCTCGGAACGCAAAACCCGAACCCAATATTCTTCCCACAACTGCAAAAAATGCAACACTCCGTCGCCCACCGACGGAATTACTCTCAAATCCTGTTCTCTTGCTCCGTGCAGTCCACCCAATGTCTCAAACCGTTCGAGCAATGCCTTGGCAATCGGCTTGGTATCCCGCCGGGTAAAAACATAACCGAGCAACAACTCAAGAATTTCATAATCAAAAAGTTCATCGGGATTTTCCGCCAGCCGCTGACGCAACCTTTGCCTATGTCCCAAATAATGCGGTGTTTCTTTTGACACGAATTTTCTCCACCGACAAAAACATTTTCATTTATAAGCACGAATAAAAAAGAGGCAAGAAAAATCAGCTCATCAAATTGTCAAGCTGCACCACCAACATTTCCAATGCCTGCTCGGGGCTTGCCTGACCGCTTTTTACAGAAAATTCTGCCTGCACCAACAAATCAAAAATCGTAATTATTTTCTTTTGTCCCAACGATTTCGCCAATTGCATTTTTTGATTTAACACAAATTGCGGCAAACGAACCTGTGAACTTTCAGCCCCGAGAAGTTGCCACATTGCTCTTGCTTCATTTGCCATCAATCCCAAAAACGGAAACAAAAATCCCTCGCCGCGAACCTGTTCCTGCAAAATTTTTGTCCACACGGAAAGTCTTTTTTTATTTTGCAGTGCCTGCAAAAAGGCAAAAATATCAATCTCGGCATACGAAGCAAAAAGTTCTAAATCTGCAAAAACAAGTGTTTTTCGCTCACCTAAGTGCAAAAAAAGTTTATCAAGCTCAAGCTCCAAAGCCCGTGCGTCCAAAGGCAATCGCTCGCACAATGTCTGCAAAATGTCGGAGTTTGCTTGTACTCCGCAAGTAGCAAGACGTTTTTGTACTTCTTTTCGCACACCTGCCCGATTGAGTCCCGGATTTTGCCATACCCAGCCCTGTTTTTGAGCAAATTCAAAACAACGAGTTTTGCCGACTGCCGCGGGAATAGCGGCTTTTCCCCGATTCCATTCACCCTCCAAACAAAAAAAAGACCAAAGATTTTGTTTGCGACCGGCAAGTGCGGCTGAAAGTTCCTTCCACGCTTCAGTCAAAAGAGTATCGGCATGCCGAACAATCAAAGCTTTAGATTCAGGCAATAAACCAGGCGAACCGAAATCTTGCCAAAACAAATCGGAAAGCCCCTCATCCGCCCAATAAGTCTTTTGCCGCCACTGTTCTCCCGATTGAACAAGCATACTTGCAATCCATTTTTTGGAAAGATTTGCATCTGGACAGACACAAAAAGAAAAAGCCGGACGAGCGGACATCGTTCTCCAAAATTTTAGTTAAAAAGTATCAAACAAACGAAAAACCAAATGCCGACAACCCGAACGGACAGCCCGACGAAGTGCTTCGGCTTTAGTCGTATAATAAGTTTCATTCACGACAACCGGACCCGAAGACCAAAAAAGTGAAGCATCTGCAACGGAATATAACGAAAGCTCGACAGTAAGCGAAACAGCCGACCGCTTCGTAACGTCATCTCGTCCTTTTAAATCCGCACCGTCATCAAATTTTTGAATAACCAAATGTGCTTCCAAATCCGCTTGTTCCCGCTCCTTCCAAACAATACCCGTTTGCCGATTCAGTTCATCAAACAACTCGGAACGAAACAAAATATTGAGTTCCGGACGCAAAGTCGGATTAACAATTTCCGTCAAAACAACCTTTGTTCCCGGAGCAAGACGGCAACTATCCTTTTGAGAAAATTCTGTACGATAACCGCAAGCGGTAAACAAAAAAACACTAAAGCAAAACAAAAAACAAAAAACAAAAATACTCTTAAATTCAATTTTTTTCATATCAACCGTATTTTAAACAACGATATTGACCAATTTTTTCGGAACAACGATGATTTTCTTAACGGTTTTGCCTTCCAAAAAACGACTGACAGCATCATCTGCCAAAGCTAATTTTTCCAGCTCTTCACGACTGCAATTTGCCGCAACTTCCAAACGAGAACGCAGCTTGCCGTTTATTTGTACAACAAGTGTAATACTGTCTGTTTTGAGTGCCTCTTCGTCCAAAACAGGCCAGCTTTCTCGTGCCAACCGGGTTTTTGCTCTGCTTTTTTCCCACAGCTCTTCACAAATATGCGGAACAATCGGACTTAAAAGCAACAATGCCGTCCGTACCGCAGCCGTTAAAACCTGCGAGCCGTTTGCGGATTTTTTAAGATTTTCCTTGCTCGTATACAGTAAATTTATCAATTCCATAACCGCCGCAATACAGGTATTGAACTGAAATTTGCCGTTCATATCCAAAGAAACTCGACGAATAGTATCGTGTTCTTTGCGACGCAGCTCTTTTTCTTCCACATTTAAATTTTTTACGGAAAAATTCGGCTGCTCAACCAAAATCGGAGCAAGTTCTTCAACCAACCGCCATAAGCGATGCAAAAAACGATTCGCTCCCTCAATTCCCTGCTCGCTCCATTCCAAATCCTTTTCCGGCGGTGCGGCAAACAAACAAAAAAGCCGTACGGTATCCGCCCCGTATTTTTCAATCATCAAATCGGGGTCAACAACATTTCCCTTTGATTTTGACATCTTGGAACCATCAAGCAATACCATTCCCTGTGTCAGCAAATTGGCAAACGGTTCGTCCAAATCCATATAACCGCAATCTCGTAAGACTTTGACAAAAAAACGGGCATATAACAAATGCAAAATAGCGTGTTCAATGCCACCGATATATTGGTCAACCGGAAGCCAACGCTTAATCTGCTTAAAATCGAACCCTGCCTGCTCGTTGCGAGCCGAAGTATAACGCAAAAAATACCACGACGACTCCATAAAAGTATCAAAGGTATCGGTTTCTCTACGAGCTTTTTCCTGACAATGAGGGCAGTTCGTTTCTACAAATTCCGCAAATTCGGGAAGCGGCGAACGACCATCCGGACGACATTTGGCTTCAAGCGGCAATACAACCGGCAAATCTCTTTCAGCAACAGGCACAATTCCGCACTTAGGACAATAAACAACAGGAATCGGAGTTCCCCAATATCTTTGCCGGGAAATATTCCAATCCCGTAAACGGTAATTGACCGTTTTTTTTCCTTTGCCCTGTTTTTCCAGCCACTCCGAAATATTTTTTCGAGCCTCAAAACTGCTTTGTCCGTCAAATTCGCCAGAATTACACAAAATTCCGTCAGCGGTAAAAGCCTCGACAAGCTCGCCAATGTCGCCATCTTTAGGACGGATCACGATTTCAATCGGCAAATCATATTTTTTAGCGAAATCAAAATCCCGCTGATCGTGAGCGGCAACCGCCATAACCGCACCTGTTCCGTAATTCATCAAAACAAAATTTGCCACAAAAATCGGCACTCGCCGTCCGTTAGCAGGATTGATACAATAACTACCGGTAAAAACGCCCTCTTTCTCCAGATGGTCGCCACAGCGTTCAATCGTACTCATTCGAGCTACTTTTTGTTGAAATGCTTTAACTTTTTCCGCTTCATCTTTTCCAGAACACAACTTTTCCACCAACGGATGTTCGGGAGCAAGACTCATAAAAGTTACACCGAAAAGCGTATCGGAACGAGTAGTAAAAACCCGAATTGTTTCATTCATATCCTCAACGGCAAAATCAATTTCCGTACCGGAACTGCGACCAATCCAATTTCGTTGCATCGTCAGCACCCGTTCCGGCCAGCCGCCTTGCAATTTATCCAAATCGTCCAGTAATTCATCGGCATACGCACTGATTTTTAAAAACCACTGCTCCAGCTCTTTTTGTTCCACAACCGAAGAACACCGCCAGCACTCACCATCTTCAACCTGTTCATTCGCCAAAACCGTATGACAGGACGGACACCAATTAACAAAAGATTTTTTACGATACGCAATACCTTTTTCATACAAACGAAGAAAAAATTCCTGTTCCCAGCGATAATATTCAGGACGACAGGTCGCTATTTCCCGACTCCAATCATACGAATAGCCCAACCGTTTAAGCTGAGTCCGCATAGAAGCAATATTTTCAAATGTCCATTTAGCGGGGTGAGTTTCATGTTTGATAGCTGCATTTTCCGCCGGAAGTCCAAAAGCGTCCCAACCCATCGGATACAAAACATCGCAATTTTGCATTCGCTTAAAACGGGCAATAACATCACCGATAGAATAATTCCGCACATGTCCCATGTGAATGCGACCAGACGGATATGGAAACATCTCAAGAACATAATATTTTTCTTTTTTTCCATCTTCAGGTGTTACAAAAACACCTTCATCCGTCCAAATTTGCTGCCATTTTTTTTCTATCGCATCTGCACTGTATTCCGCCATCTTTTCTCCGACTGTTTTTATCAATATTATTTTTTTCCGTTTTCACCATAAGAAGCGAATTTACCGAGCTTACAGTCCTTTGCCACGGCATCTAAAATACCGTTAACAAATATGGACGAATTATCATTACCGAAATCCTTCGCCAGCTCAACTCCCTCGTTTATCGCTCCTTTCATAGGGATTTCACGCACAAAAAGCATTTCAAACACAAGCAAACGCAAAATCCCAAGCTCGGTTTTGGCAATGCGTTCCAATCTCCAGCCCTTTAAATAACTTGCAATAATGCGGTCAAGTTCCGCAACATTATGAAAAACGCCCGTAATAAGCGACCATGCAAAATCTAAATTGATACAATCATCGGTTTTAAAAACCTCAAGAGTTTGCCACAACCCGGCTTCGTCCATTTTCGGAGTAAAATCCAAACCGTACAAAACCTGAAAAGCCAACCGCCGTTGACCTCTTCTGGTATCCGCCCACGAAACTCTCTTTTTTGATTTTTCGCTCACGCCTCAATCTGCTCCAAAACACGAATGGTTTCCAAAACCGCAGCAGCTGCTTCCACACCTTTATTACCGCCTTTACTACCGGAACGCTCAATCGCCTGCTCCAAATTGTCCGTTGTCAAAAGTCCAAATCCAATCGGCACACCGGTCTCCAAACCGACCTGAGCCATTCCTTTTACCGACTCGTTACACACATAATCAAAATGCGGAGTTGCCCCGCGAATAACCGCCCCAAGACAAATAACTCCGGCATACTTCCCGCTTTTTGCCAATTTTTGAGCGACAATAGGCAGTTCAAAAGCACCGGGTACTTTTACCAGCACCAAATTTTCCTTTTTCGCTCCATGACGCAACAAATAATCAAAAGCACCGCCAACCAGCTTATCAACCATAAAATCATTAAAACGGCTAGCCACCACGGCGATTTTCAAATCTCCCGCGTTTAACTGCCCTTCAATCGTACGAATATGATACATATTTTTCTCCTGTTTACGAACAATCTAGTCTTGTAAAATTTTAATCCAAATGTAACAAATGCCCCATTTTTTCTTTTTTGGTCTGCAAATATTTTTTATTTTCACATACAGCCGGTGCTTCCAGCGGTACACGCTCCACAATATCCAAGCCATAGCCTTGCAAACCGACCAACTTTTTAGGATTATTGGTCAATAACCGCATTTTGCTGATACCAAGATCAACGAGAATTTGAGCACCGATTCCATAATCTCGTAAATCTTCCGGAAAACCAAGCTGCAAATTCGCCTCAACCGTATCCAACCCATCATCTTGTAAATGATAAGCCTTAATTTTATTAGCTAATCCGATTCCCCGACCTTCCTGTCGCATATACAAAATAACACCGCGACCTTCTTTTTCCACTATTTGCATCGCAGCTTTAAGTTGATTGCCGCAATCGCAACGCAACGAACCAAATACATCACCGGTCATACATTCGCTATGCACCCGCACCAATACGGATTCATCCGTTTGAATATCGCCTTTAACCAAAGCCAAATGAGTCTGATTATCAACCGCACTTTCATAAGCAACAACTTCAAACTTTCCAACATCAGTCGGCAATTTCGCGGAATCAATCCGTTTTACCAGTGAATCAAATTTGGAACGATACCGAACCAAATCTTCAACAGTTGCAATTTTCAACCCGTGTTTTTTGGCAAAAATTTCCAAATCGGGACGACGGGACATCGTACCGTCTTCATTCATAATTTCGCAAATAACCGCTCCACCTTTTAAACCTGCCAATCGAGCCAAATCCGTACTGCCCTCTGTCTGACCGGTACGAACCAAAACCCCGCCCTCTCTTGCCCGAAGAGGGAAAATATGCCCGGGAACAGCCAAATCGGACGGTTTCACTTCATCACGCATCGCCGTTAAAATTGTTGTCGCCCGGTCATAAGCGGAAATCCCCGTAGTTACACCTTCTCTGGCTTCAATCGAAACCGTAAATCCTGTCCGAAAACGAGAAGAATTATGCTCGGTCATCATCGGCAATTCCAATTTGTCAACCCACTTCGGCTCCAATGCCAAGCAAATCAAACCCCGTCCGTAAGTTGCCATAAAATTGATAATTTCTGGTGTAATTTTTTCTGCCGCAACAGTTAAATCACCCTCATTTTCTCTGTCTTCGTCATCCACCAAAATAATCATCTTGCCATTTTTTATTTCTTCAATAGCCTCTTCTACCGTACAACGGGCTGAATCAGTTTGCAATGTAACCCCCATTTTTTAATATGTTCCCAAAATACTAATTTTCTAAAAACCGTACTTATGCAAAAAATCCATATCAATTCCCGACATCTTTTCCGCCCGACCCTGCCAAGAAGACAAAAAACGGGCTACATATTTACCAATAATATCCGTTTCCAAATTTACCGGACAACCGAGCTGCCAATCTTTAACCGTCGTTTCCAATTGTGTTTGCGGAATAACATTAACCTCAAAAAAATCCGTACCACAGGTATTAACCGTCAAACTGATTCCATCCAAAGCTACAGAACCTTTGCTTACCACCTGCCCCGCAAATTCTACAGGTAAAGAAAAACGATAACGCACTGACTGCCCTGCCGAAAAAATTCCTTTAATCGTTACAATACAATCAACATGTCCGCTAACTAAATGTCCACCGAGCGACGAACCAAACGAAAGTGCCTTTTCAAGATTCACCTTTGAACCGACCGCCAAAGTATACAGCGTGGTGTGAGTTAGCGTCTCTTCGGAAGCATACACAAGAAATTCGTTTGAACTGAACTTTTCCACCGACAGACAAACACCGTTAACAGCAATACTTTCTCCAAGCTTAAACGGAATTTTACCAAAATCCGCCGTAATTTCCAAACGAGCTTGCATACCCTGACGAGAAATATGTTTTACTCTGCCGACCGTCTGAATCAAACCCGTAAACATACATTCTCCGCGAAATCAGGACGCAAGTGCAACCAAAGATCTTCACCGCAAAATTCTTGAGATAAAAGACGAAAATGCAAACAATCGCCCATCTGCTCAACATTCCTACCGCTTACCATATTCCGCCCAAGCTTATCGCCTAAAACTTTCATTGCATAAAAAAGCTGCATTTCATGAACAATTTCTTGCTGCAACAATGAACCTGCCAAAAATCCGCCACCTTCGACAAGCAAAGAATACACGCCAAAATCTCGCCGAAGTAAGGTACACGCCGTACGCAAATCAAGACTGTCTTTTTGTCGGGCAACACCACAAATCCGCACGCCTTTTTTTCGCAATTTTTCCGCCAACTCGCTTTTTGCCGAAATCTCGTCCGTTACAAAAATAAGCTGCTCCGGTCTTTTTTGTAAAAGCTTAAAATCAGCATTCATTTCGGGCAAACGGGAAGAAACAATCACCGCCAAAGGCTGCTTACCGCTAAAAAATGGAAGACGACAGGTCAAGCTCGGATTATCCTGATAAAAAGTTTCACCGCCAACCATAACCGCCTGCGACCGCGAACGCAAAATATGCACCTGCTGCAAAGATTTTTCACCGCTGACCCAAGCGGAATCACCGTTTCGAGTAGCAATTTTTCCGTCCAATGTTACTGCTAATTTAAGAATAATATAAGGCAGATTACTTTGCTGCCAACAACGAAAATCTGCTATCAAATCCTGACAAAGCAACTCTTCAATTCCGCAAAAAACTTCCACACCATGATTTTGCAAAAATTCGGCTCCGCCTCCTGCCTGCACAGTAAAATCAAGCGTACCGATATACACCTGCCGAATTCCCGCCTGCAGAATCGCCTGCGTACACGGTCCTGTTTTTCCCTGATGATTACACGGTTCAAGGGTAACAAAAAGAGATAATTCGGAAAGGTTAAGCCCCTGATTAACAGCATCTTCAATAGCATTTATTTCCGCATGAGCCTGTCCGAAACGCTGATGCCACCCCCGTGCAACAACTTCACCGTTTGAAGTCGCCAACAACGCTCCAACACAAGGATTGGGAGCCGTCATACCTTTTCCCAAAACAGCAATTTTCGCGGCTTCTCGCATCAATTCGTTTTGTCGTTGCGGTTCAATCATTTTCATTCTGATTTATCCCACCCGACAATTGTTTAAAAATGATTCCGGCTTCTTGTAACATCGCGCACGCCAGTTCATCAGGATAACCTTCAGCAAAATAAATTGTCCGCACCTGACAATTTATAAGCATTTTAGCACAAATCAAACAAGGCTGAGTCGTACAATAAATATCCGCTCCCAAAAGAGAAATACCGTACATTGCCGCCTGAATAACGACATTTTGTTCAGCGTGCAAAGCCCGACATAATTCGTGTCGCTGACCGGAGGGAATGCCTAACTCCTGTCGCAAACACCCCAAAGTCAAACAATGCTCCAAGCCGCTCGGAGCACCGTTGTATCCTGTTGCTAAAATGCGTTTATCTTTTACCGCAATTGCCCCGACTTTCCGCCGCAAACAAGTTGAACGCCGAGCAACCATTTGAGTTATCTGCATAAAATATTGCGGCCACGGCAACCGCTGTTCTATCACAAAATTCTCCATCTACCAAGCAAACAAAGGAAATTCCGCTGCAAAATCGGCAATTTCCCGACCGATTGCCTGCAATGCGGTTTCATTTTTACTGTTTTCCAATCCAGCGACAATCCACGCTGCAATCTTTTTCATTTCCGCTTCACGCATTCCTCGAGTCGTCAAAGCCGGAGTCCCCAACCGAATCCCCGAAGTTATAAATGGAGATCGAGTTTCAAAAGGAACTGTATTTTTATTAACCGTAATACCTGCCTTATCAAGAGCGATTTCCGCGTCTTTACCAGTAATATCTTTATTGCTTAAATCCATTAAAATCAAATGATTATCCGTTCCTCCGGAAACAAGCTCATAACCGGCAGCCAGCAATTCCGTCGCCAATACTTTCGCATTTGCCAGCACCTGTTTTTGATAAAGAATAAATTCCGGTCGCAACGCCTCGGCAAAAGCAACAGCTTTGGCAGCAATAATATGCATCAGCGGCCCTCCCTGCATTCCCGGGAAAATAGAAGAATTGAGCCTTTTGGCATACTTTTCACTACTTAAAATCATACCGCCGCGAGGACCTCGCAAAGTTTTATGGGTTGTGGTTGTAATAAAATCGGCAAATCCTACAGGGCTGGGATGAACACCGGCAGCTACAAGCCCCGCTATATGAGCCATATCAACCATCAAAAACGCACCGCATTCATCGGCAATTTCCCGAAAACGCTTAAAATCAAGAGTACGAGCATAGGCACTGGCTCCGGCAACAATAAGTTTAGGCTTATATTCCAAAGCTTTTTGACGAACTTGGTCATAATCAATCAAGCCGGTTTCTTTTTCCACGCCGTAAAAAAAGTTTTGAAACAATTTACCGGAAAAATTAACAGGACTACCATGGGTCAAATGACCGCCATGCGACAAATCCATTCCCAAAATACCATCACCGGGCTGCAAACAGCTAAAATAAACACCCATATTTGCCTGCGAACCTGAATGCGGCTGCACATTGACATAATCAACGCCAAACAATTTTTCCGCCCGACGACAAGCCAAATCTTCAACAATATCGACATACTCACAACCGCCATAATACCGTTTACCGCTATAGCCTTCAGCGTATTTATGAGTCATAATACTTCCCATAGCTTCACGCACAGCAAACGAAGTAAAATTTTCCGAAGCAATCATCTCCAGCTTGCTTTCCTGTCGTTGCAATTCAAAATCAATCGCTCTTGCCACTTCAGGATCATTTTCGTGTAAATATTTCATTTTTTCCTCATATTTTTAAGAAAAAAAAGGCAGGGTATGCCAATAAACACCCTGCCTTACTCTTTTCTTCATTAAGATATACTATGCCTCATAACGCTTAAATAAAATAGACGCATTTGTTCCGCCAAATCCGAAAGAATTGCACAAAACATAACGAACTTCCGTCTTTTCACTCCGAGTACAATACAAAAGATCACAATCAGAATCCGGATTATCAAGATTAATGGTCCCGGGAATACATTGGTCATGCAAAGTTAAAGCTGAAAACACACTCTCTACACCGCCGGCAGCTCCCAATAAATGTCCTATCATAGATTTATTGGCTGTAATTTTCAATTTCTTAGCATGCTCACCAAAAACCAATTTTAACGCCTTGGTTTCAATTCGGTCATTTGCCGGAGTAGAAGTGCCGTGAGCATTAATATGATCAATTTCTTCAGGAGAAACCCCAGCATCACGCAAAGCATTTTTCATAGCAGCCGCCATTCCCTGCCCGCTATCTTCCGGTGCCGCCATATGAAAAGCATCGTCAGAAGCACCATAACCGACAATTTCGGCATAGATTGTAGCTCCACGCTCTAATGCACGCTCAAGTGGCTCCAACAATAAAAATCCTGCTCCTTCACCCATAACAAAACCGTCACGATCACGATCAAATGGACGACTGGCTTTCTGCGGCTCATCATTGCGAGTTGAAAGAGCTTTCATAGCTGTAAAACCTGAAATTCCCATTGCAGTAACAACCGATTCCACTCCGCCAGTAATCATAGCATTCACTCTGTTAAGCAAAATTTCGGAAAAAGCCGTTCCGATAGCATGCAAAGAAGAGGCACAAGCAGAAGTTGTCGTTAGGTTAATTCCCCGAATGCCGAGATTTATCGCTACCTGTCCGCTCGACATATTCGCAATCAACATCGGTACAAAAAAAGCCGACACTTTGTCCGGTCCGGATTTAACTAGCTTGGAATGAAATTTTTCAATAGTTTTCATTCCACCCAAACCGCAACCCAAAACGATACCAATATGCTCAGCCGTTTCGTCATTAAGCGGAAAACCGCATTCATCCATCAACATTCTGCCCGCTGCAACCGCTATTTGACAAAATCTATCCATTCGCATGATCTGCTTTGCTTCCAGATATTGTTCTGGCTGAAAACCTTTGAGTTCTCCGGCAATTTGAGCATCAAAACCAGTCGAATCAAAAAGCGTAATCGGAGCAATCCCCGACTTTCCCGCCAGCAAATTTTTCCAGCTTTCCTGAACATTATTGCCAATAGGAGTAAGAGCGGAAAGACCTGTTACAACAACTCGTTTTCTCATAACAGCCCCTTTAAAAGAATCTAACTATGATTTGGATTCAATATAACTGACAGCATCTTTCACAGTTTTCATTGCCTGTGCATCTTCATCATCAATTTCAATATCAAATTCCTCTTCCATTGCCATAATCAATTCGGTCAAATCAAGCGAATCTGCACCCAAATCTTCAACAAAAGCAGAACCAATTTTAATTGAATCTTCGGCACAACCCAACTGTTCAGACACAATTTTTTTTACTTTTTCTTCAACAGACATCTTCTTTCTCCTTTTTATTCTTGTTTGGTTAAAAAGCTAAAATTAACAAAAAAGTCCACCGTTCACACCCAAAACCTGACCGGTTACATAAGCTGAATCCGGTGAACAAAAAAATGAACACACTCCGGCAATATCTTCAATACTCCCCAATGTTCCACTAGGAATTTGACTCAAATACTGCTTCTGCACCTCTTCCGGCAAAGCAGCCGTCATATCAGTCTCAATAAATCCGGGAGCAATTGCATTGACAGTAATACCGCGAGAAGCCAACTCTTTCGCCGCCGTCTTCGTCAAGCCAATAACTCCGGCTTTAGAAGCGGAATAATTCGCCTGCCCTGGATTACCAATCTGCCCCGAAACGGAAGCCAAATTAACAATTCGACCGAAACGCTGCTTGAGCATAATTTTTGCCGCCTGCTGCAAACAAGCAAAAGTTCCACTCAAATTTACCGCCAACACATCATTCCACTGTAAACGGTTCATACGAACCAACAAACCATCTTTGGTAATCCCAGCGTTATTCACCAATGCCGCCAAATACACCTTGCCCTTAATATGAGTGGCAAAAAATTCTTCAACACCGTCCCAGTCCGCCACATTCAACAAAAAAGACTCTGCCCTGCCGCCATTCGAACGAATTTCCTCACAAACCGCATCAGCAAGCTCTGGCTTGCTGGAATAAGTCAAATAAACCTGAAACCCATCTGTTGCCAAACGCTTACAAATTGCCTTACCGATTCCGCGAGTTCCGCCGGTAACAAGTGCTGTTTTCAATTCTTCCATAAAAAAATCCATTTTATACGATTAAAAACCAAATTAAAATCTATCCCAAAAATCAACCCAAAAATTTTTACTTTACCGTTTACTTTTCAAAAAAATACAAAACCGCAAATTCTCCCAAAAATTATTCCAAAATTTCGCCGCTGTCTTCCAAAGTATCTTCCAATTGTTCCAAAGCATCAATCAAGGATTCATTTACTCGCTTTGAAACATACAAAGCCGCCATCTTTACGGCATTACAAATTGCCTTGCTGTTTGATTTTCCATGACAAACGACAACAGAACCTTTTAAACCCAAAAGCAACGCTCCGCCATATTCGGCATAATCAACTCGCTGCTTCAAGCGTTTAAGCGGACCGAGAGCCAAAACAGCCCCCAACTTTCCCCAAAAACTGTGTTTTAATTCTTCACGCAGCATATTTCCCAACGACATTCCCAATCCTTCACTAACCTTAAGGACAACATTACCGATAAATCCATCACACACAGCGATATGTGCATGCTGTCCGTCATACAAATCCCGTCCTTCAAGATTGCCGACAAAATTTATAGGAGCTGCTTTCAAAAGTGCATACGCCTGTTTTACCAAGGTATTACCCTTTCCCTCTTCTTCGCCAATACTCAAAATTCCGATTTTGGGATCTTTAATCCGCAAAACAGATTTAACAAAAGCATCTGCCATCAAAGCGAATTGCACCAGATGCACGGGTCGGCATTCAACATTCGCTCCAACATCAAGCAAAAGCAATGGCTCACCTTCTGTAGGCAAAACGGTAGCCAAAGCAGGACGATCAATGCCTTTTATCCGTCCAAGAGTCCGTCTTCCACAAGCATAAGTCGCACCGGAATGTCCAGCACTGACAACACCATCGGCACGCCCTTCTTTAACCAATCGAAAAGCCACCTGCACGGAAGTATCTTTTTTTTCCCGTATCAGCTTTCTTGCGTCTTCACTCATTTCAAAAACTTGACTGGCATGCACAACTTCCACATCAAGCTTCTCACCTGCATATTTTTCCAAACAGGAATCAATAATGGTACTGTCTCCAACCAACAAAAGATGAACTTCTGTCGAGTGTAAAGCCTGTACAGCTCCATCAATAACAACTTCAGGGCAGTGATCACCGCCCATCACATCGACAACGATACGAGGTTTATTCATCCGCAACCTTTACATATTCTTTACCTCGATATTTCCCACAAGACGGGCAAATTCGATGTGCCAAAGTCGGCTCTCCACATTCACAATAAATAACATTCGGAACAGCGACATGATCATGTGAACGACGCATATTTCTTTTTGATTTTGATGTTTTTTTCTTCGGTAAAGGCATAATTTTTCTCCCTCATATTCTCTCGAACAAAATCGTCCGATTCTATTTAAATTACAAAGATTGCAATGCGGCAAAAGGATTTTTTTTCGAACTATCCAAGATACAATTACAATCTGTTTTATTTTTATTTACTCCACACTGCGAACACAAACCTTTGCAATCCGCCGCACATAAAAACTTTTCAGGCATAGCCAAAACAAGCTGCTCCCACAAAAGCAAAAACACATCTATCTCCATTCCTGCCTGAGTGTCCAGCAAAAACATATCTCGTTCTTCAAGCTCAAAACCGGAAAAAAATTCAATCTCGGAGTCAATTTCGATTTGAGCGAATTCCAAACAACGATCACAAGGAGCTTCTAAAACACCACGAAGCCTGCCTTGAAAAAGCAGCCCGCCCTCTTGCGGAAACACGGACAAATGAACATCAGCAGGCGAAAACGAATATTCACTTTCTTGCGACTGCAAAAGTTCAGACCAAAACATCTCGTCCAAAAAGGTAATTTCCTGCCCTTCATCCGGTATATTTGCCAGCCGCAAAAATCGACTTTTCATTTTCAGCTCCAAAAGAAAAATATGTATAGCGGGAATATTTCTACTGTCAAGATTTTAGACTTGCCTTTTTCAAAACAAATGAGTAAAAACCTCTTTTTTTCATACAAAAAACGGTCATTCCATATTTATAAGGAGGAAATCATGGGAAAAGAATGTGCAATTTGCGGCAAACACCCACAGGTCGGCAACAATGTCAGCCATGCTAACAACAAAACAAAAAGACGCTTTCTGCCCAATTTGCAACGGGTCAAAGCTCAACTTCCAAGCGGAGAAACCACTCATCTGACAGTTTGCACCAAATGTATTCGAAGTGGAAAAATTACTAAACCTGTCCAAAAAAACAAATAGCAAATTACAAAATTGCAATTTCAAAAACGACAAACAATTTTTATAATTTTTGTCGTTTTTGAATATTTATTCACAATTTTCAAAAATCTTTTATCACGATATAAAAAACTAGGAGACAAAATGAAGCTTTCGTTTTGCGAGCATTTTTCCCCACAAGTTCAGTCCGGAGTAAAATTTATACTTTATCTTAACAATTGAATTAATTCTTATTTTTTTATATATACAGCTTTCCAAATATTTTCTGTCCGGTATCGGAGGAACAAGTTCTTCATTATTTCGACTTGAAGTTCCATTTTTACTGTTAATATTTACCCTACTATATTTCCCAAACCACAAAAAACCATAAATTATATATATATCTTTTACCGATTTTAATCGTTATTACAACATACATTTCTTTTGATATTTTCTTTTCTTTTTTTGTCCGACCCCCTCGCGTTCAAGATTTTTACAATATTTTTCTTATTTTTAAATTTGACACATCTCTTGGTATTAAAATCTTTGCATTTATTATTTCTTTTGTATTTTTTATATTCTTCTTGCTATATAAAATAAATCCGAATAAAAAAACAATATTTCCCCGACAATATTCAACAAAAACGCAATGTTTACATTGTTATTCTAGAAAGTTTTCTTGACCCCCGACTCATTCAAGACATACATTTCGACAAGTCTCCTCTTTATCCCGAACTTTTATCATACTTACCGAATCAAAACGGAAAACGAAATTTTTCTCATGTAATTTCTCCTGTCTATGGAGGCGGAACTGCACAAGCCGAATTTGAAATTTTAACGGGAATTCCTGCATTTCAAAAATTTGGAGGTTCAGAATTTAATGAAATGCTTGGTAAAAAAATGCAATCATTTACAAGCATTATGCAGCGAAACGGATATTATACAGTTGCAACCATTGCAACTGACAGCCAATACTATAATGCTAAAAACGCCTACAAAAGTATAGGATTTGAAAATACATTTTTTATGGGAGAAGATAAAGAACAAAGAAAAAAATGGTCGGGAAAAACATTTTTAATGCTCTTTGACGGAGTAGTTTTTGACTACAATCTTTCCAACTTACCAACTTATTTACAAAACAACACTCCTTTTCTAAATTATGTACTTGGAATGTACGGTCATTCTCCATACGAAAGGGACAAAATAAAAAGACCGGATATAATCGAAACAGATTGCAAAGATGATGCTGTAAATCGGATAACCAATCAATTTTACTACAGAACAAAAGCACTGGCACAATATATCAAAAAAATAACAGAACTTGACCCGAACGGATTAATCTATGTAACAAGCGATCATTTACCCTCCGTATTCGGAAAAGATGTCAAATATCAATACGAAAAACATATAAACATCGCCTTTCTTTTAGATGCGGGAAAATCAATCGATGTCAGCGAAAAACACTATTACGAAATTCCATGGCTCATTTGGGATATTCTGACGAAAACACAACATACGCGACCGACAGATAAAAAATCATTGGAAGCCATATATTTTCAAACAATTTCCGAATCCATTTACGGAAAATAAAAAAGCCCGAAACCGCCAGTCCACAACGGTTTCTGGCTTCAGCAGGGTTAATTTTCAACCCGCTAGTTGAATATCTTTTCCTTCCCTTACTCTTTTCATATTCCGTACCGCACACATTTTGCCGCACATGGTACAGGAATCTTGATGTTCCGGTACGGATGAAGCTCGATATTCTCTAGGTTTGACTGGATCGATAGCCAGTTTAAACTGTTTTTCCCAATCAAGCTCGGCTCGAGCTGTAGACATCTGATTATCCCAATCTCTTGCACCCTTATATCCTTTAGCAATATCTGCAGCATGAGCGGCAATACGTGCGGCAACGATACCATCTTTCATATCCTGCAAATCGGGCAAACGCAGATGCTCGGCGGGCGTAACATAGCACAAGAAATCCGCTCCGCTTGCCGCTGCAATAGCTCCGCCTATAGCGGAAGTAATGTGATCATAACCGGGGGCAACATCTGTTACCAGCGGCCCCAAAACATAAAACGGTGCGTTATGGCACAGGCGTTTTTCCATCATCATATTACCGGCAATTTCATTCATCGCCATATGTCCCGGACCTTCGATCATAACCTGCACGTTACGCTCCCATGCCCGTTTGGTCAGTTCTCCCAGTGTAATCAATTCTTCAACCTGAGCAGCGTCGGTAGAATCATGAATAGATCCCGGTCTGCATCCGTCCCCAAGACTCAAAGTAACATCGCTTTTTTCACACATTTCAAGCAAACGGTCGTAATATTCATAAAAAGGATTTTCATTTCCCGTCAGCTCCATCCACGAATACAGAAGAGAACCGCCACGAGAAACAATAGAAGTGAGCCGATTGGAATTTCTGATTTTTTCCGCAGCGTGCCGATTAAGCCCCGCGTGAATAGTCAAAAAATCAACACCATCATCAATATGACGTTTAACAACCTTAAAAAATTCTTCCACTGTAATGGATTTAAGTTCCTTATCATAAAACCCAACAGCATCATACATCGGCACAGTACCAATCATAGCAGGAGACATCTCAATCAAACGAGTACGAAATTCACGAGTTTTGCCAAAACAGCTCAGATCCATAATCGCCTCGGCTTTCAATTCAAGAGCATAACGCACCTTGTTCAGTTCCAGCTCAATATCGCAAGCATCTTTTGAAATGCCAAGATTGACATTTATCTTGGTCCGCAAACCTTCTCCCACTCCTTCAGGATCAAGATTTTTATGATTTTTATTGGCAGGAATAATCACCCGTCCGGCAGCCATTTTTTCCATCAAATCTTCCAAACGAATTTGTTCTTTTGTCGCAACTTTTTTCATATACGAAGTCGCTATTCCCTTTCGAGCCGCGTCCATCTGTGTTGTCCAACTCATACTTTTTCTCCTTATATTAAAAATTCAAAAAAATGTACGGATAAACCTCAATACCGTTTTTAAAATAAAAAAATTCCAATAAAAAAAGGCTTCCCTGTTCGGGGAAGCCTGATCAAGCACGAAATGCAAACCAACGCTTCCCTCCGGCGGTACGAACCGCATCAGGTTCCAAGGGTCGGGAGGAAATCCCCCTCTCAGTTTCAATTCCAAATGAAACTCCCCTAGCGTAAAAAAATCATATAAACAGAAAAAAAATCTATTGTAAAGAACAGAAAGTTTAATATCAAAATAAAAAAATCTATTTTAAAACTACGCAATAATACCAACTTTTAATATTTTTTTTGCGGTGCAGACAACTTAAAACTTCCCGCATACGATAAAATTCTCTGACTATAATTTATAATCAACAGAAGAAAATCTTTAGAAAAATAAGAAAAAAGAAAGAATAGGCGAAAATCCCGATCAAGATATGGTGCGGATGGCCGGACTTGAACCGGCACGCCCCGAAAGGCAAGGGATTTTAAATCCCTGGCGTCTACCAATTCCGCCACACCCGCACGACAGAAGTATGTACAAAAGAAAACAAAAACCTGTCAATCCACAAACACGGTTTTTTATTTTTCACAAAACAAAAATGCTAAGAAGCGGTAATCAACATCGCATCGCCATAAGAAAAAACCATAAATTCATTTTCAAGGGCATAACGGTACGCCGCCGCAATTTTATCCCGACCGGCAAGCGTAGAAACCAAAACCAACAACGAAGACCGTGGCAGATGAAAATTCGTAACCAAGTGTTCAACAATCCCGAACCGGTAACCCGGTTTGATAAAAATATCCGTCCAGCCGCTAACGGGGCGAATTTTCTGACCCTGACCGAACATTCCTTCCAAAGCTCTTGCCGAAGTCGTACCGATTGCCACAATCGGGCGATTTTCCGCTTTTGCCTTTTGCAACGCCTCGGAACATTTTCGGTCGATTTCAACATATTCAGCGTGCATTTTATGAAGACGAATATCGCGTGTACGAACCGGTGAAAAAGTCCCATATCCGACATAAAGCGTAACTTCCGCCCACAAAAAACCCTGAGCTTCAAGCGAGCTGCGAAGCTCGGACGTAAAATGCAGCCCTGCAGTCGGAGCGGCGACCGAACCGTTTTTATGCCGACTGCAAAATGTCGTCTGATAGCGGCTGCGGTCTTCAATATTTTGCGGTCTGCGAATATAAGGCGGAAGAGGCATTTGTCCACAAACATTAAAGATTTCCGCAAGATCACCCTGCCAAAAAAGCAATAATTCGTACTGCCCGAACTCGTACTTTTGTAAAACCTCGATTTTAAGATTTTCGCCAAAATCAAGAATTTCACCGACCTTAAGAGATTTATTTGCCCGCAAAAGACCTCTTGCCCGCGTAAAATTACTGCCGTTTTCTTTTTCAATCTGTAAAAGAGGAAACGGTGTAAGTAAAAGAAATTCCACCTTACCGCCGCTTTTTTTTTGCCCGAAAAGTCGAGCAGGCAAAACACCGGTATTGTTAGCGACCAACAAAGCATTCGGAGGTAAAAATCGCCCCAAATCACGAAAAACCGCCTTTGTCATTTCTCCTGTTTTTCGGTCAAGCACGAGCAGTCTGGATTCGTCCCGTTTAGCTGACGGCTCTTGGGCAATCTGTTCCTCGCTCAGCTCATAAGTATAGGTTTGCAGGTCAAATTCTAGCGGTAACGACGGATTGCAAAGATTTGAAATTTCAAAAATTGACATTCAACTTCTCAACAAAAGTAGCTGTACCGATAATATTCATACTGTTTACAAGCAGCAATTGTTTTCCTTTATTACTTTCTACAATCTCCCCCCGCATCTTCCACTCTGCCTTTGCACTATTTAATAATTTCTTTAAAAATCTGTTCATATTGTATTTATACACAGCATTTTTAGATATTATCACTCAAATCGCAAAGCTCTTGAATACGAGCAAGCAAAAGCTGCAACAGTTCCACTCTGCCGCCAATCGGTTTCGGATCAACAACCGTATCGAAGCCGTTTTCATTCAGCAAAACCAAAAAACTGCTCGGCAAGGTACAAATATCGTTTTGCGTATGCGTGCCGCAGGTATAAAAAAACGGTTTTAAAAGGATTTTTTGAACGCCTGCGATTTGAAGTCGCTGCAACAAATTTTCTTTATTTGGCCAACCTTCAAGCGTTGCAAAAAAAATACCCCGCTTTGTCTTTTTTTGCAGACACGCTTCCAGCTCACAATAAACCGAAGTCGCCAAATGTCGACTGCCGTGTCCGATAAAAACAAGCGTACGATCTGATTTTTCCGCCTGTTCAATATCAATCTGCAAAACTTCCGCCATTTCCCGAATATCAGAACGATAATCAAAATCGCCGCCGCTGCAACCCAAAAAAGGACGACCGAGCCGCAAATGCGAAAAAAGCCTTTCACCCCGAAAAGTCCTAATTGAATGCAGTGCCGCGACACTCGCCCTCAAATCATAAAATTCCGCACCGTCAACTAAATAAAGCGGTTGCACAACAATGTCGGTTATGCCTTGAGCCTGCAAATCCGTAATTTCCGCAAGTGGCGTGCGAATACGATAAAAATAATGCGGCACATCAGGGTGAGAGGTTGTAAATTCCATATCCGCCGCCCGTTTTCGCCAAATATTTCGTACTATCTGCGAAGAAAACGAAAGCCGAACCAAGCAATCTGAAAACTTTGTCGCCACCGCCTGCACAGTTTTCTCCAAAACCGAAACCGCCTGCGGCACAGACGAACCGAATGCACTGAGAACAATAGCTTTTTTCATTTTTCCATTTCCAAATATTCGCTCAAAATCAATTTAATCCCAAAGCCCGGAAAATTAACCCGACATTTATCCGTTCCCGAAAGGGCAATGATTTTTCCCCGACCGAAAATCTTGTGCGTACAATAACCAAGTTGATTTGGAGAAATCGGTGTTTTTGGCTCGCAAGCAGAAAATCCTGTTCGTCGCATATCGACAAATTCATTTTCTTCGCCCCCAAGCTGCACATCGTCAAAAAATTCATTACCGTAATCATTTACAGATAAATCGGAACTTTCCGACAAATCACCACCGAAATCTTCACGCCTTTTTTCATAGCAATTTTCAGGAAGTGAACTCACAAACGGCGACGCAATAGCCCGAAGCGGCATAAAACTGCCTTTGTCATAGAGCATTTGCGGAACGAAAAGCCCCAGATATTTTCTCGCTCTGGTACAGGCGACATACATCAGCCGCAACTCTTCTTCCATTTCCGACGGATTTTCAATAGCATACCGCGACGGAAAACGGGTTTCCACCAAATCTAAAATCAAAACAGCGTCCCACTCAAGACCTTTGGCGGAATGAATAGTCGAAAGCACAAGCGTATCTTGTTCCTCTTCATCTTCTTCCTCAATCGGACTCAAACACAAATCCGCCAAGAACGCATGTAAACTTTTATAATCGCCAACAATATGCTCCAATTCTTCCAATCCAACCTGCCGACGGGGATAATCATCGGGAAATTTTTTTTCCAAAAAAGGAGTATAAAAACTAACCGCCTGCCGCAAAGCCTCCAGCGGCGAATGCTGAGACCGAATTTGTCGTATCGCCTGCAAAATTTCGTTTAAAATCGGAAAACGCACCGTCAGCTTGGAAAGTTCCAACTGATTATTTTGAAAAATTGCCTGATGAATTTTACGGGCGGTTTTTTCTCCGACTTTAGGAATAAGCTCCAAAAGCCGACTCCACGACGGAAAATCATCCGCATTTTCCGAAACTCGCAAAAAAGCCAATACATCTCGAATATGTGCCGCCTCGGAAAATTTTATGCCACCAAATTTACGAAACGGAATTTTTTCTTTATCAAGCTCAACTTCCAACGAAAAAGAATGAAAACCAGCCCGAAACAAAATAGCAATTTCATGTAACGGCATTTCTTTTTTCAATTCACGGATTTTGCGAATAACAAGCCGTGCCTGACTTTTATCACTGAGAGGATAAAAAATCTGCGGCAAAACTTCACTTTCAATCGAAGAAAAAAGCCGCTTTTGAAACCGTTTATCCCCTTGTCGCAACAAACAGTTGGCAAGATTTAAAATCGGCTGTGTCGAGCGGTAATTTTGCTCAAGCTTAATAATTTTGGTGTTCGGAAACTTGTCGGGAAAAGTCAAAATATTTTGGATTTCAGCTCCCCGAAAACCGTAAATTGACTGAGCATCGTCGCCCACGACCAGAACATTATTTTTCTCCGATGCCAAAAGCTCCACAATCCGTGCCTGCACGGGATTTGTATCCTGATATTCGTCAACCATAATATGACTTATATTTTTTTGAATTTCTTGCCGAATATCAGCATTGTCCCGCAAAAGTGTCTCCAACAAAAAAAGCAAATCATCATAATCAAGCAGCCCGTATTGCATCTTCAACCGACTATACCTTTCAAAAATCTTAAGCAAATCATCGTGATATTTCTGCAAATGCCACTGCGATTCCAAAATTTGAGCAAGCGTTTTTTCTTTATTGCGACATTCCGAAAGCAAGCTCAAAACCGTTGTTTTGCGGGGAAAAGATTTGTCGCCTTTGGCAATTTTTAAATCCTCGCGAGCTTCTTTTATAAGCGAACCACTGTCCGATTGATCGGTAATAGAAATTCGGGTTTTATAACCCAACAACTCGGCATACGGCAAAAGCCACTGAAAAGCATACGCATGAAAAGTTCCGCCTGCTACAGGAAGATTCGGCTGTTCAAGCAATTTTCCGGCACGAAAAATCATCTCATTGGCAGCCTTGCGAGTAAAAGTAAGCAACAAAACCTGCCACGGCTGGATTCCCTGCTCAATCAAATACGCAAGCCGATATACAATTGTACGCGTTTTGCCGCTGCCTGCTCCTGCAATCACCAAAACAGGACCATCAACCTGAGTTGCCGCCTCAAGTTGTGCCGAATTTAATTCGTCCGAATAAAATATTGCCACTTTGTTCCTAATTTGCTTTTAAAAATTCAATTTTAAGTTTTTTTTACAAAACAAAAAAAGCGAGTTTGCTCATTTGTTTTCCAAAAATCAAGCTGAGGAATAAAAATAAGAATAAGAAGATTTTTTTAGTTCTTTTTTTAAAAAAACCGAAAAACTTTTGATTGGGGATGAATTGAGAATAAAAAAATATTTTAATTTAATCCGTCTTTTACTCTACCCGGAGTATAGCCATATTTCTTTTTAAAAATATAAATAAACGAAGAAACAGATTTATAGCCACAACTAAAAGCGACTTCCGTAACATTCTCTCCGTTTTTAAGCTGTTTTGCAGCATGTTCCAAACGAATTTCAGACCGCCAACTGCCAAAGGTTTTTCCTGTCTGTTCTTTAAATAAACGAGCCAAAGAACGTTCCGACATACCTATTTGTTCACAATATGCTTTAATTGTACTGTTGGATTCAGGTTCTTTCATCATTTTTATACATAACGCCACCAATCTGCGGTCTTTTGGCATCAGCAGAGGGGAACCGAGTACCGGCTGCAAAGGAAGCTGGTCAAGCAGTACCCCGACCAGTCGGGAAATGGACGGCGTGTATTCATGACTTTGTCTGGCAAGAAAAATAATCAACTCCTGCAAGAACTTCGACAGATTGAGGGCATGATAAGTTTGAAAATTCGGATATGCAGCCAAAACCTGCGGACAAATAAAAAGACTGCAATCAATTGCCGCCTCCGGCAAATACCATTCATGCTCAAGCCCTGGCGGAATCCAAACCCCAACATGCGGTGGAGCGATATAATTTCCAAGCGGTGTACAAATAACGAAATATCCCGACTTAGCAAAAGCAAGCTCGCCCCAATGCTCATGGCGGTGTCTGTCACTCCATGTTCCTGCTCCGAAACTATCATGAAACCAATAAACAGGACGGTGCAACTTTTTAAACGGCACATCGTAACTTCTGGCTTCCACTCGTTTTTCGTACATGCTTTTATCCGTCATTTTCCCAAAAACTGAATAAACAACTCCATTCTTGGCAAATGCTATGCAATAGAAATTCTATCTGTCAAGAAAAACACAGTACAGACGCCGAAAAACTCCGGCGTCTGCACAATTATACAAAAAACCTTATTTCCTGTTAAAAAAAACAGGCAGATTTTCATCTCCCAAAATACGACGGCGTAATTCCTTTTCATCCATAGCCAACCAATCTTTTCTGACCATCAAATAAAAAACTACACCAATACCAATCCAAACAAGCATAATTATTCGGGACGGCAATCCAATAAAAGCCGGCGACCCCGGAAAAAGCAATAGCCCCATACACAAAAGGGAAGTCAACGAACCAATATGACAACAAGCGACTTTAAGCATTTTGTTTTCAATATTAGGAGTCTTTGTAAACATACGCCACGCTGCCAAACAGGTGAATAAATAGGCGATTGCTGTTCCAACGGCGGACATATCAACAATCCAGCCCACAACTGCCCGTCCTGCCCACGGAGTAAACAGCACAATAAACATCGTAAACAAAATCGACTTATAAGGAGATTGAAATCGAGGATGAATCTCGGCAAACCACGCAGGCAAAATATTGCCGCGAGCCATCGAAAGCAGCAAGCGAGTCGAGGCGACATAAAATCCGTTAATTCCCGTACATACCGCACCCAAAACACTGATTGCAAGAACAACCGCTCCGAACTGTCCAAAAGCTATTTTACAAACCTCACCTGTCGCCCATGCCGTAACTCCTTGACTTTTCATCGCACTCATTTTTGCCAACAACTCGGGATACGGCATAATAATAGCGACACAAAGCGTTACCAGTGAATACAAAATCGCTCCCCACAAAATAGCAGCCAACATAATCCGACGAGATTTTTGCGGCGAAAATGAAAATTCCTCCGCCGCCTGCGGAACCGTATCAAACCCGACAAAAAGAAACGGAGCTATCGCCAAAATAGCAAGAAACGATGAAAATGGCGAACGAGTCGGAGCAAAAAGCGGTTCGAGATTGGTAAAACTCGTTGTTTCATAAGTAAACACTCCGGCAGCAAGAAGCAGAACTCCGGCACTGAGAGCGAATGCCAAAAAAACCTGTACCGTTCCGGCAATACTCACACCGCGATAATTCATAATGCCAAAGAAAATGGTTACTGCCGACATCAAAAGAATTTCTCCGGTATACACTTTCCAACCGACAATCGTATACAGTTCGCCGAACTCAAAAACACCGGGAAAAAGAAAACGAACCAACAAAGCCAGAGCCGAAATATTGATAGCCACGATAACGATATACCCCAGTACCAACGCCCAACCGCAGATAAAAGAAGCTGTAGTACCGAAACCTATATAACTATAGGCATATTCTCCACCGGCGACCGGAACATATTCAATCATATAGCCATAAACAATCGCAACGAAAAAAAGCAAAAAAGCTCCGCCGAAAAAAGCAAGAATTGTCGGCAAAGGTCCGGACAAAGGAAGAAACATATCTCCCGGCAAAACAAAACAACCCCAACCGACAATAGAACCGAGAGCCAACGCCCAAACCTGTGCAGGAGTAAGCGTTTTACTAAGTTTTTGCATATTTGTTGTATTCATAAAAACCTCTCCTTTTTGATAAACGGTTATTTAACTTGCAACACAGGAACGAACTCGTGGAGATTTGACTTCTGCCGTTTCCGTTTTGTCCTTTGGCGAAGTCCGCACGGTAATGACTTTATTTTGTGTAAAAAAGTCAATGCCGTCTTTTCCCTGCACTTTGTTTGTCCCCAAAAGCGACCCTTTAATACCGCCGAAAGGCAAATACGGATGCGGTGCACAGATTCCAACATTCACGCCGACCATACCGACATCGGCAAGCGAACTGAATCTTTCGGCGTAGTGCAGACTTTGAGTAAAAATACACGCACCGTTGCCGTATTCGGAATCTTTGATAAGCTGTAATGCATCATCCATATCGGCAATCTTAATTGTACCAACCAAAGGTCCGAAAACCTCCGTTGTAAAAAGCGGATTGCAGGGCGTAATATCTTTAATCATGGTCGGTCCGACAAAAAAACCGTTTTTATTCTTTGCAGGCAAATCAAGATTACGACGGTCAAGCACCAATTCACATCCCTGACCGTGCTGCAAGGCAAGCTCCGTATATTTTTTTACATTCTCAACCGCTTTAGAGGAAATAAGCGGTCCCATATACACATCAGGGTCAAAAGCATCGCCAACCTTGACTTTGCGAGAGGCTTCAATCATCAGCTCCATTGTTTTGTCATAAATTTCTGGAACAATGGCGACAATCGAACCGGCAAGACAACGCTGTCCGGCAGAACCGTAACAGGAATTAAGAAAATTGGGGATAAAAATATCCATATCCGCATCTTCCATAACCACGAGCATATTTTTCGCTCCGCCCAACAGCATAGAGCGTTTAGCTCCACGTGCACAGTTGGCGGCAATATCCTTTGCCGTCGAAGTGGAACCAACCAAACAGATACCGGCAATACGCGAATCGTCATACCAAGTTTCAACCAAATCACGACTGCCGTGAATAACATTAACAACACCGCCCGGCAGCCCAATTTCCATAAAAATTTCACACATCAATTGCATAAAATACGGCGACTGCGTTGACGGTTTAAAAATAAAAGTATTACCGGTAATCAAAGCAAACGGAATAAACCAACCAAAAACGAGAGCCGGAAAATTAAAAGGGGCGATTCCGGCAAAAACTCCGAGCGGCTCTTTTACAACCCTGCCGGAAATATTAGTCGAAATTTGAGCAAGCGTTTCACCCTGAATTAAAGCGGGGCTACATAAAGCAGCTTCCAAAATTTCAATAACCCGTTGCACCTCGCCTCGTGCCTCTGCAATATGCTTGGCTTGGTCAAGAGCAATCGCCTGAGCGAGCTTTTCCAAATCCCGAACCATACATTCCCGCATTTTATGGATATAGGCTGTCCGTTTTCCAATAGAAAGATGCCGCCAGCCGTCATAGGCTTCGGCAGCTGTTTTCGTACACCTGTCAGAAATTGCCTTATCCGACATCGGAACATCGGAAATCTGTTCACCCGTGGACGGATTAAAAAGCGGTTTTGTGGGACAAGTACACTCTTCCCATTTACCATTAATAAAATTCCTGATTGTTATTTTCGCCATTTTAACCTCCTATTTTGGAATTATTAAAGAGGCTAACAAAAAAAAGAAGACGGTCGCTTGCTCAATCCTGCCAAAAAATAATTAAATTCGGTCAAAATTTTGTATAAAAAAGATAAAAAAAAGGATTAAAAAAGAAAAAGTTTTGCGATTCTTTTTTAAAAAAACCGAAAAACTTTTGATTGGGGATGAATTGAGAATAAAAAAATACAAAATGAAAGGAACTTTTTATTTGATTTTTACCAAAAATGACTACTTAGCTTTTTATCAACCAATATCGTTTTATTTTTCCTCTTCGCTCGGACGGGTTTTCCAGCGATTGTGCATCCAAAACCATTGCTCGGGGTAGGCTCGCACGATTTTTTCCACTTCTTTTGTATACCACGATGCTACTTTGACAATCCGCTCCTGCAACGAACCTTCCAAAGAAAGCGTGTCTAAAATTTCACCGCAATACAAACGAAATTTTCCGTTTTTTTCCCGTAACATAAAAAGCGGCCATATAAGTGCTTTACTACGCAGAGCCAGCAACGCCGGTCCCATATTAACAGCGGCAATTTTTCCCAAAAACGGCAAAAAAACCGCATCTCTTTGAATGCAGTTTTGATCAACCAAAAGTCCTGCAATCCCGTTTTGACGAAGACAGGAAAGAATGGAACGGCTGGCATTTCGATGCGGAATAAGTTTTACTCCTCCCATACTTCGCTGACGAATAATAACTTCCGACAAATCCGCATCATGCGGCAAATGAGCCACAACCTGCTTGGGCTGCTCGTAAGGAAAACTTGCCATATAGCCGAGCGAAATTTCCCACCCTCCGATATGACCTCCGATAAAAACCAACGGACGGTTTTGCTTCGCAATCCATTCGGCTCGCTCCTTGTGCAAAATTTCAACATTTTCCGCCAAAAATCGTGGCGTAATTTTATGAGTAAATAAAATTTCCGCAAAAGACCGCCCCGAGTGCAAAAATGAAGCATAAGCAATTCGCCTTGCCTGTTCACGGCTTACTCTCAAATGTTCACAAACGGCATCGGTCGCCATTTTCCGCCGCTTCGGCAAAACAATCCACATCAACCGACCGATTCCCGAACCGAAACACTGTAAAAAACGAAGCGGCGACAAAACAAGCAAACCGCTTAAACAGGTATAAAAAAAATCTCGCACATTTACTCCAACGCACGCATAGCATTTTCAAGCCGTGCAACTTCTTGCTCCAATTCTTTTTCCGTAAGTCGCCCCTGCGGTACACTGAGCGGCAAACCGTAAGTAATTTCACAATGCGAAAACGGAAACGGTACTTGAAATTTGTCCCACGCTTTTTTAATTTTCCAAGCCCGATTGAGCTGCACTCTAATCGGCAACAAAACCGCTCCGCTCCTGGCTGCTAAATATACCGGTCCTATTTTTGAACAATGACGAGGACCTCGCGGACCGTCCGCCGTAAAAACAACATCTGAACCTTTTTTCATATACCGCATAGCCTGTCGCATAGCCTCCAGTCCGCCTCGATAATTTGACCCGCGAGCAAGAAAAAAACCGGATTTTGCCAAAACCCGACTCAAAATTTCACCATCTTCACTTTGACTGACAACCGCAGCAATTTTTTCCTGTACATGAAGCGGAATAACCGAAAAAATTTCATCATGCCACAAAACAAAAATAATCGGCTGCTTTTTATCCCGAAGACGCATATACCGCCACTTGCCAACAATTTGGTAACGAAGCGTCCACCACCAAAGCCTTACAATAAAAAAGAATAACGGAAAAAGAAAAAAAACGATTTTTTTCATATACTGCCTATGCCAATTATTTTTAGGGTCAATGCCAACTTTGACAACAAAAATCAAGTGCAGACAAAAACAAAAATTACAAACAAATTGAAAAAAACATACACAAAAGGGAAACAACAAGAAAAAAAATACTGGACAAGAAAAGAAAAAAACCGTACTCAGCTTTTTTTCATTTCAAAGCCGAAGTGGTGGAATTGGTAGACACGCTATCTTGAGGGGGTAGTGGTAACAACCGTGGGGGTTCGAGTCCCCCCTTCGGCACCAAAAAGCAAGCGAACTTACATTTGCAAGTTCGCTTTTTTATGTGCATTTTTTATTTATTACAAATAGATTTTTTATTCGTAAATTTGCTTTTCAAGCCATTTTTTTACTTCAGTATTCACGCCATACACGCCTTTATGATGCCCGACTTCGTCCAAAAAATGCCCTGCAAGTTCTGTAGGCAAAGTCAATTCCGACAAATAATCAGCTCCATCCGAATTTCGCCGAACCAAACGAACCTTCAAATCCTTGTCCCAAGTATCAACGATAAAATAATATGAAGTATCGCCTTTTCCCCGAACTGCATTTTGATATCCGCCACGATAACCGTTATTTCCCCATTCCAAATACAAGGCAACCGCATCTTCGGGAGTCATTTCCCAATCAATAACCAAATCTTTATATGCAGAAAGTTGTTTCATTTTCTCCTCCATTTCTTAAATATTCCGTTTATGGAACATTGCGTTTTTCATCTATAAAGTCATAACAAAAATAATTCCCATCTAAAAGAAGTCAATGCCCTGCTTTTTGAATAAAACGCAAAAATACATTAAAAACATCTCAATTTAAACGAATCAAAAACATTAAAACTTTTGCAAAAAAAAGAATAATAAAGCTTAAATATTGTTACCTTAAAGCAATTTAAAAAATAAATTTGACAAATTATGCAACTTTTTGTCATGAATGTATTATTATTTATTTAAATACTGATTTTTATCACAAAATTAAAGGTAAAATTTAATTTGCGAGGAGAAAACAATATAATGTGTAAAAATTGCGTACAATGTGAATTTGCACAACTCAAAAAGATTATTGACGAAACCGGTCATACGGAATCATCACTAATTACTATTTTACATAAAACTCAAGACCATTACGGATATATTCCCAAAGAAGCACAAGCATATATAGCCAAAGAACTCAATATTCCGGCTTCTAAAGTATACGGAGTACTAACTTTTTATTCATATTTTGTAGATAAACCGAAAGGAAAATATCAAATCAGTGTCTGTTTGGGAACGGCATGCTATGTAAAAGGTGCAGCAGAAGTATTAAAAAGTTTGGAAGATGAACTTGGAATTAAATTTGGCGAGACAACACCAGATTTAAAATTTTCTATAGCTCAGACAAGATGTCTCGGAGATTGCAGTAATGCACCTGTTGTTATGATTAACGACAAGCTATACGGAAAAGTACAACCGACAGAAGTTGCAACAATCCTTGCAGAATATAAAAAGGAGTAAGAATGTTAAATTTTACTCAACTCAAAGAATTAAGAAAAACCGCTTATAATACTCTTCTTATAAGAGTTAAAGATAGTAAAACGATAGGTGTTAAAGAAGATGGTTCGTTTTATTTAAAAGGCGATTACTACGAAAAACAATTAAGAATAGCTTTGCGAAATTGCGGTATTATAGAACCACACGATATTAACGAAGCTATTGCTACAGATGCATACATCGCTCTAGCAAGACTCCTTGAAGATAAAGTTTCGGGAGAAAAAATAATTGAAGATATGGTGGCTGCCAATTTACGCGGCAGAGGCGGTGCCGGATTTTCCGCAGGTAAAAAATGGAAAGAAGCTCTTGGGCATAATGCGGAACAAAAATACATTGTATGCAACGCGGACGAAGGCGACCCTGGGGCTTTTATGGATAGAAGTATTCTTGAGCAAAATCCGCACAGTGTACTGGAAGGAATGGCAATTGCCGGTTGTGCAATCGGAGCGTCAAAAGGATTTATCTATGTTAGAGCCGAATATCCGCTGGCTGTAAAAAATTTAAAAATCGCAATCGCTCAGGCGGAAGAATTGGGACTGCTCGGCAAAAATATATTAGGAACGGATTTTTCATTTTCCATTGAACTCAGGCTCGGAGCGGGAGCATTTGTCTGCGGAGAAGCCACGGCATTGATTGAATCGATTGAGGGACACAGAGGTCTTCCGAGAAATAAGGTTTTTAGAACCGCTCACAAAGGTTTATTTGCCAAGCCCACAGTTCTCAATAATGTAGAAACCCTTGCAAATGTGCCTATGATTATGCTCAAAGGCGTTGATTGGTTTAGAAGCATCGGTACAAAGGATTCGCCGGGAACAAAAGTTTTTTCAGTGGTCGGCAAAGTGCTAAACGCCGGACTTGTCGAAGTGCCAATGGGTACTTCACTGACGGAAATTATTTATGACATTTCAGGCGGCATAAAAAACAATAAAAAATTAAAAGCAGTACAAACAGGAGGTCCTTCAGGCGGTTGTATTCCTGCTGATTTGGTCGATACAACAACTGTTGATTTTGAATGTTTGCAATCAATCGGTTCAATTATGGGCTCGGGCGGTATGGTCGTTATGGACGAAGACGACTGTATGGTCGATATTGCACGGTTTTTTATGGACTTTACCGTAGAAGAATCTTGTGGCAAATGTACACCGTGTAGGATAGGAAACAAAAGAATATTAGAAACTTTGGAAAGAATTACCAAAGGAAAAGGTAAACTCGAAGATATAAACTATCTTCAAGAGCTATCCGAAGTTATTAAAAATACTTCTCTATGCGGTCTAGGACAAGCAGCAACCAATCCCGTACTGTCTACAATAAAATATTTTAAGAATGAATATATTGCACATATTGAAAAACAACGCTGTTATTCCGGTGTTTGCAAAGACCTTCTTATATATTCTATTACAGACAAATGCATAGGATGCGGTCTATGTAAAGTAAAATGTCCTGTATCGTGTATCAGCGGTGAACGCAAACAAAAACATACTATTAACTCCGAACAATGCATAAAATGCGGTACTTGTTATGAAAAGTGTCCTGCTCATGCTATCACATTAGGTTAAATAAGGATACAAAAATGGTAAAACTTACAATTAACAGTATTGAAATAGAAGTTGAAAAGGGTACAACAATACTTGAAGCTGCAAGACAATTAAACATACACATTCCTACACTTTGTCATATGAATTTGCACAATTTAAATGTAGAACATGAAAGTTCTTCTTGTAGAGTATGTGTAGTAGAGCAAGAAGGCAGTAATAAAATGCTTACAGCATGCTCGACAAGAGTAAAAGAAGGAATGAAAATCAGAACAGATACCTTGAAAGTAATCAGAGCAAGAAGAATGATTATCGAACTGCTTCTTTCCGATCACCCAAAAGATTGTCTCGTTTGTACAAAAAATGGACATTGCGAATTACAAAATCTTGCAGCTGAAGCCAATATCAGACAGGTCAGATGCGAAGGAGAAAGACGAAATTGTGCAATAGATACAAGCACGCTTTCATTGGTTCGAGATATGAATAAATGCGTTCTTTGCAAACGTTGTATAACCATGTGTAACGATGTACAGACCGTAGGTGCTCTTGCCGATATAAATAGAGGTTTTCATACTGTTATCAGTACTGTTTTTAATAAACCTTTACATGAAACAACCTGTACATTTTGCGGTCAATGTGTAGCCGTATGCCCGACAGGTGCATTGTCGGAAGTTGATCATACAATGCAAGTTTGGGACGCACTCGCTTCCGATAAAACCGTTATTGTACAAACAGCTCCTGCCATAAGAGTCGCTCTGGGCGAAGAATTCGGTATGCCTGCCGGTTCTATTGTTACAGGGAAAATGGTTACGGCTTTAAAAGCCATGGGATTTGATTATGTATTCGATACAAACTTTGCAGCCGATGTTACCGTTATGGAAGAAGCGGCGGAGTTCGTTCACAGATACAAAAACGGTGGAACTTTACCTATTTTAACAAGTTGTTGCCCGTCGTGGATTAAATTTGTCGAACATAATTTTCCGGATTTGATTGACATTCCGTCTTCTTGCAAATCACCGCACGAAATGTTCGGAGCTTTGGCAAAAACATATTTTGCCCAAAAAATCGGTAAAAATCCGAAAGACATCGTAGTCGTATCCGTCATGCCCTGTATCGCCAAAAAATACGAATCCTCAAGACCGGAACTAGGATTTGCCGATGTTTCCGATGTGGATATTGTTATTTCAACACGAGAACTTGCCAGAATGATTAAAGAAACCTCACAAGATTTTAAAAATTTGCCTGAAAATGATTTTGATAAATTTATGGGAGAGTCCACAGGTGCAGGTAGTATTTTCGGCTCATCGGGCGGTGTTGCGGAGGCTTCACTCAGAACAGCATACAATCTGCTTACGGGTGAAGAACTTAAAGAAATCAATTTCACCGCTTTACGAGGATTTGACAAAATAAAAGAAGCACAGGTCGTTATAAATGACGAAAAATTTCAAATTGCCGTTACAAGCGGTCTCGGCAATGCAAGAAAACTTCTTAATATGGTCAGAAAAGGAGAGAAGCAATATCATTTAATAGAGATTATGGCTTGTCCCGGAGGCTGTATTGATGGAGGAGGTCAACCGTATATTGCCGGCAATACGGATATTCTTAAAAAGAGAATGCAGGCAATTTATTCTATTGACAACAACAAGAAAATAAGAATGTCGCACAACAATTCAGAAGTAAAACAACTTTACAAAGAATATATCGGTGAACCGTACAGTGGAGAGCTTGCTCATAAACTACTGCATACTCATTTCCACACAAGAGAAGAAATTTAAATCAACCGAACTTAACAGGAAACAAAAAAACAAAAGTAAATAAATTTATTTTGTTCTTTTTGTTTTTCAAATTTTTTAACACTGATTTATTACAAATCCTAATTGTTTTTGCCATTTACAAAGTGACTAAAACTCCATAATATTAAATTTACTGTTACGCTCAAATTACTTTTATAAACCGATTTCACCCCCAAAATTGTATGGACATCGCCCAACATATTCAAAAAATCGCCTTAACTGCCGTTCCGTTTTTTCTCGGCATTACCTGCCACGAATTCGCTCACGGTTATACTTCTTTGCTGCTTGGCGACCCGATAGCCAAAAATGCAGGCAGGCTCACGCTCAATCCACTTAAACATCTTGATTTACTGGGAACGCTTTCACTTATCATTACCCAGATAATAGGTTGGGCTAAACCTGTTCCTATCGACACCCGTTATTACAAAAATCCGAAAAAAGGCTGCATATTGGTATCCATAGCCGGACCGCTTGCCAATATTTGCCTGTCCGCTTTTTTTTACGGACTATACCTTTTATTCGGCGAAACGGCGAACCTATTTTCACCATATTTACAAATAAAACTCTTCGCACCGCTAGCGGTAATCAGTGTGTACGGCGTTATTATAAATCTCATTCTCGCCCTGTTTAATCTGCTTCCCATTCCGCCGCTCGACGGCAGCAAAATTCTTCTCGCCTTGCTTCCGCCCCAAGCGGCATTAACCTATATGCGGCTTGAACCGTACGGATTTTTATTGATTTTAGGTATCGCCCTTTTTAACGGTTTTCAATTTTTATTTTCCCCGATTATTGAAAACGTTTTTCATTTTCTTTTTTAACCACAAAAAAACATAGAATTATGCAAAAAAATACAAAAAAACATACACTTACAGGAATTACCACCACAGGAACACCACATCTTGGCAATTATGTCGGAGCAATCCGCCCGGCAATCGCTGCCAGCAAAAATTCGGAAACATCGTCTTTTTATTTTTTAGCGGATTTTCATGCCCTGATAAAATGCCACGAACCAGAACGGATTCACCGCTCGACGCTCGAACTGGCGGCTACATGGTTAGCATGCGGACTCGACCCTGAAAAAGTATTTTTTTACCGCCAAAGCGACATTCCAGAAATCCCTGAGTTGGCGTGGATTTTAGGATGTGTAACCGCCAAAGGACTGATGAACCGTGCTCATGCTTACAAGGCAAGCGTCGATGCCAATCAGCTGGAAAAAAGCAAGGACCCTGACAAAGGTGTTTCCATGGGACTTTTTTCTTATCCCGTACTGATGGCAGCGGATATTCTGCTCTTTAAAGCGAATACCGTCCCCGTGGGCAAAGACCAAATTCAACATCTGGAAATGGCACGCGATATTGCGACTCGTTTCAATCATCTTTTCGGGGAGCATTTTGTTTTACCCGAAGCACAAGTTGACGAAAAATGTGCGGTACTGACAGGACTGGACGGACAAAAAATGAGCAAAAGTTACAACAATACCGTACCGCTTTTTGTACCGGAAACCGAACTCCGTAAACTGCTGATGAAAATAAAAACCGACAGTCTGCCCCCCGAAGCCCCCAAAGATCCGAAAACATCTGCGGTCTTTGAACTCTACCTTGCTTTTTCCACTCCGGAAGAACAGGAAACAATGAAAAAACGTTACGAACAGGGCATCAGCTGGGGAGAAGCCAAACAAGAATTGTTTGAAAAAATCAATGCCGAACTCGCACCGCTTCGCATACACTACGAAGAACTCATTGCCTGCCCTGAAAAAATCGAAAAAATTTTACAACAAGGTGCAGCAAAAGCAAGAGAACTCAGCATGCCGTTTTTAAAAGAAATCAGACAGGCGGTCGGGTTAAAATCACTGCAAAAGATACAAACAAAAAATTAATTAGCCACCGTTTTCAACAAAAGGATTAAAATATCCAATTCCAATTGAAGGCTGACTTTTTTTGATTCTTTTTAAAAAATTCTCCAATCCCATACACGGCACATCTTCGGCAAAAAGTTCAATAGCAATTTTCGGGTCAAGACTCAGATTTCGCATTTGAATAAAATCGGGACGGTATTCTTCCAAAAATTGCAACAACGCCTCAAGCTCGGCTTCGGTATCGTTTACGCCCGGAAAAACTAAATAATTCAAAGACACGAAAATACCGTTCGCCTTTGCCTCAGAAATGCTCGACGCTACATCTGCAAACGAATAATTTATCGGACGATAATAGAGGTTATAAAATTTCTCTCTAAAACTATTGAGACTGACACGAATTGACGAAATTCCTGCCATAGCAAGCAAAGCAATCGTCTGCGGCAGACTGCCGTTGGTATTGATATTTACCGTTCCCTTGCCACCCTCCATTCGAAAACGAGCTGTAGCCGCCGCTATCAAATCCGCTTGCAAAAGCGGCTCGCCTTCACAACCCTGCCCGAAAGAATAAATCGCCTTTTCGCCTGCCCTGCTCGCATGAATTTGCATAACCTCTACGATTTCGTCCGCTGTCGGCGTAAAATCAATCCGATTTTGAGGTGAAGGGAAACCGCTATCCTTTTCCTGCAACGAAATACACCCCACACAACGAGCATTACACGCTTTGGAAGTCGGAAGCGGAGCTTCAAACCGACCCAGAGCCAAATTTTTAGCGGCAGGACAACAAAAAGTTAATGCACATGTCCCCAAATGCCGCAACAAACGGTTTTCAGGGTATTTTTGCAAAAGATTACGAGCACCTTTTTCAATTTTTTCCGGCGGAATATTTGTAAAAATCTGCCGCCTGTCGGTATCAACCTGTTTTGCACAAACCCAAAATCTATTCTCGGCAAAACCCACCGCTCCATAAGAAAAAAGCGGCAAAATAGGAGCATCGTCCAATTGCAAATAAGCAGCGGTTGCCGAAAGAGTATATCCCGGAGAAACAAACGCCGCTACAGCAAAAGAATCCATTTCCCGCTCAATTTGTCCACTACCTGCATCAAAACCAAGAGCCGCACGACGAGGCAACAAATACAAATCACTTCCTTCCGGCAAAGGAATAAGTTCGTCGGGACGCGGCAAAACCAATTCTTTACCCTTTCGTGCCAACATCAAAAGGTCGGGGTGATCATAAATATTTCCCTTACAATCGGCAAAAACCAACTTGGGACGTATCTTTTTTTTAGCCATATTTCACCTGAAAAAAAAGGCAGACCTGCTAAAACAGATCTGCCTGTAAAATTGAACACAAAAACAAATTAACGCTTTGAATACTGATAACGAGCCCGTGCAGCACGCAAACCGTATTTTTTACGCTCCTTGACACGAGCATCACGGGTCAAAAGACCGGCTTTTTTCAAAACGCCACGCAGTTCAGGATTAAACTCAAGCAATGCCCGACTGATGCCGTGCCGCAAAGCCTGTGCCTGCCCTGCCAATCCGCCGCCATCAATACGGGCTTGAATATCGAACTGTTCACGAGTTTTAGTCAACACAAGCGGTTGACGAATAACCATACGCAAGGTTGCTCTTGGAAAATAATCTTCCAAGCTGCGACCGTTAATCGTAATCTCGCCCTTTCCCCGATACAAACGAGTACGGGAAATAGAAGATTTTCTTCGTCCCGTTCCATAATAAAAATCTTGACTCATATTATTCTCCAATTCCGACAAAAATTAAATGTCGAGTACTGTTGCTTTTTGAGACTTATGCGGGTGTTCTGAACCTGCATACACTTTCAACTTTTTCAAAAGAGCTCTGCCGATTTTATTTTTCGGCAACATTCCCCGAACCGCGTGAAAAATCACTCGTTCAGGGTAAGCAGCAAGCTGTTTTTCCAAGCTGATTTCTTTAATTCCGCCAATACGACCGGTGTGATGATAATATTTTTTCTGCTGCAATTTGTTTCCGGTAACCTGAACCTTATCAGCATTCACGACAATAATAAAATCTCCCATATCCATATGATGAGAAAATTCCGGTTTATGTTTACCATAAAGACGAGTAGCGATAACGGTAGCCATTCTGCCCAGATTTTTCCCTGCGGCATCAACAACATACCAATCTCTTTTTACATCTTCCGGTTTCGGACTAAATGTCTTCACTTTTAACTCCTCTTTTCGGAAATATCTTTCCGCAATCAACACTAAAATCATATATTTCTCGCATAATTGCGAGCTACCAAATACCTTCGGAGCGTGGGAAAGTTGCTCAAGTCGGACATTTTGTCTGAAAAAAAATCTTTGTCAAGCAAAAATTCTATTCTTTAGAAATTCACACAAAATATTTTCAAGCTTTTTTCTGGACAAAAGACAATGTATTCCGTACGGTAAAAAATTATTTTATAACGAAACGGACACGCGAAATGAAGATTCAACACGACACCTCACTCATCATTACAACTTACAACTGGCCACAAGCCTTAATCGCTGTTTTAAAAAGTATTTTCAAACAAACGGTTTTCCCACGGGAAATTATTATCGCCGACGACGGTTCGACACCAGAAACCAAAAAATATATCGATGATTTTGCCGCCCAAAATACACAAATCCCGATTATTCATTCTTGGCAGGAGGATAAAGGATTCCGCCTTTCAACCTCTCGCAACAAAGCAATCGCTAAAGCAAGTGGAGACTATATCATTATGATTGACGGCGACATCATTTGCGAAAAACATTTTATCGAAGACCATATCGTTTGCCGCGAAAAAGGCTATTTTCTCCAAGGACCGCGAGTTTTAACAAACGAGCGAATCAAAAATAAATTTTTGCAAGACGAAAAAATACCGTGTAAATTTTTTTATCCCGGATTTAAAAAACGCAAAAATCTTATCCACTCACCGCTTTTATCTCAAATTTTCAGCCCCAAATCGTCCAAACCTACTTCCATCAAAGGCTGCAATATGTCTTTTTTTCGACAGGACTGCATAGACATTAACGGTTTTGAAGAAAAATTTACCAATTGGGGCGAAGAAGATGACGAATTTGTCGACAGACTTCTACGACACGGCATTTTAGAAAAAAAAGTAAGATTTCGTGCATTAACATACCATCTCTATCACACGGAACGGGATCGCAGCGAAGGACACAAAAACCTTGCTCTGCTTGCAGAATGTATTGCCAACAAGAAAAAACGGGCAGATGAAGGAATTGATAAATATTTATCATAAAACTGACAGAATAAAACATGTCAAATAATTGAATAACCATTTAAAACAATAACTAAAGACAAATAAAGCAATGCATGAATTCTTCATTAAAACAATACCCTTCAAAAATATTCGCAGAAAATATCGTGTACAAAATATTATAAAAGAACACAACGAAGTCGCTACTTTTTTAAAAGAAAAATACATTATTCCTTTTTTAGAAGGTCATTTAACCCAATATGAAATTACACCTAAAAAGACACTGCAAACCGAAAAAATAATTTGGCAATATTGGGGACAAGGAATCAATGACAAAACACCGCCAATTGTAAACTTATGCTTTAATTCTATAAAACGACAAAAAGGCGAATATCAACAAATTATTCTCAGTAATAACTCTATACAAGAATATCTTAATATCCCAAAATTCATTGCACAAAAACTAAAAAACAATCCTGAATTTACTTTAACTTTTTTTTCTGATCTGCTTAGGATATATTTACTAAATGTATATGGTGGGATATGGATAGATGCTACAATTTTCCTATCCGATTCCATTCATAACAATTTATTACAAAAAGATTTTTTTCTTTTTCAACGCTCCAATCAACCGACAGACTATAAAAAATGGGAAAAACTCAACTATCATTATTTTTCTTGGCAAAAAAATTTCAAAGTAAATATGCTAAATTCATTCATAATCGCGCAAAAGAATAATCCTATTATAACATCCTTAACCACAATATTAACAGCATACTGGGAAAAAGAAACGTCATTCAAGCACTATTTTTTATTTCAAATTTTATTTAATGAACTTATACAATTTGAACCATATTGCAATCTCAACTGTGAAAAAATAAACGATACTATTCCACACTTACTATTAAAAAATTATAATGAACAATATGATGAAAATATATTACAAGATATTTACCGGAAAACATCTATTCATAAATTAACTTACATAAAAAAATATAAAACAAAATCAATTTATGCACATCTTTTACAAACAAATATCCAATAACTGAGCACCAATATAACAATCAACACGAATAATATATTATTATTTTTTTTTTACTAGCAACAGCTTTAAAAAAGCAAAAACTCGTTCAAATTTGCTTGTCCAAAACTTAAACATAATTTTATTATATTGCTTTTTTGTAATTATACCATGCCTAAAACGTACTTTTTGATGTTCAGGAACCAATATCAATTGATTAGATGAGATTCCATCTATATTAAAATTTGCCAATGGAACATTGCAATTTTCAAATTGAATATTGTTATCTACAAGTCTTAACACAAAATCGTAATCAGCAACAATTTTATATTGCACATCATATAAACCAAATTCTTTATGAAGTTGCATAGGAATAAATAAAGATTGATGACAAATCATTTGCTTTGAAAGACAAACAGAACAAATTACTTCTGTTTTAACATGTACTCCATTTGAAATCCGATTAACCAATCCATATACAACTTTACGAAAATTTCCATCAGCATAAGCATTTTTTACGCTCTCAAGTGTAGTCGGCAAATATGAATCATCACTTCCTAAAATTCCAACCAATTTCCCGCTTGCCATACGAATACCTTTATTCATTGCATCATAAATACCATCATCTTCTTCAGAAATCCATTTTAAACGCCCTTGAAATAACGGTTCATACCTTTTCAAAATTTCAACAGTTGAATCTGTGGATTTCCCATCAACAACCACACACTCAAAATCATGAAATGTCTGCAACAAAAGACTTTCTAAAGCAACAGGAATAGTCTTTTCAGCGTTTTTACAAACAATTATAATAGAAAACATCTTTTTTACCCTCGACTTATAATTTTTTATTAACAAAAATAATTAAAATATAAAACTGAAAACATCTAGCTCCATACGATTACAAATAAAACAACGAACTCCTAAAAACAAGTTAAAACATCTTTACGAACAAAAAACATATGCACTTTTCCGTTACATTCATTATCCCTGTTTTTAATACAGCACAATATTTACCAGATCTTTTTGTAAGCACTTTAGAACAACAGGATTATATCTTTCAATGCATTTTCATAAATGATGGCTCTACAGATAACAGTTTAAAAGCATTGCAAAATTTTTCACAACAACACACCAATATTACAGTTTTAACTCAAAAAAATATAGGGGCTTCATCCGCACGCAATCTTGGAATTGATTTTCTTTCCAAACAACAACAAAAACCGGACTATGTATTTTTTCTTGATTCTGAGATATTTTATCCCCAAATTTTTCAAAAACCATTTCACAGACACTCAAAAACAACAAAACTGTTTTTATTCCCGATTCAATTACAATTAACGACAAAAAATTTTCTTCTAAAATAGATATTACTTCTCAAAAACACTGGCAAAATCCTTTTTATCTTACACGAGAAGAAATTTTAGCTTTTTGGATGCAGATAGAACAATTCAAAAGAAGTAATCATCACTGCGGAAGACAAGTCTTATTCCGTTATGAAAATGTTAAAAACATTTATTTTGATATAAAACTTCCAATTTATGAAGATTGGATATATTTATTCGAAGCTTGTCGTTCAATAAAAAACTCTTTAATAGTTCCGAAGATATTATATTTTTATCGAATGCATAATACTTCCCTAATCCATCAAAAAAAATTTCAAAACAAACAAATTGAATATCAAAAATATCAAGCAATAAAAAAATATTATCTTAATATTGTACAAGAACAAAAAGAAACAAAGAATACACTCTATAAAGAAAAATTTTTCATCTATATTCTTATCGAGCTTTTCTATCGCTATAAACATTGGAGATTAAAATATACAACCCAAAAAGATATTTTATTTATAAAAAAGAACGACTTTTTATTTCCAAAATAGAAAAAAAATACATAACCAAACTCCCAATAAAGTATAAAAAAATATACTTTTTTTGCAAACTGCCCCATATAATTGAAAAACAATTTTACAATATCAGCCGTTTTTTTCGATAAAAAACATTCCAAAAAACTTATCTTTATTTTTTATTCAGTCTCAAAGTTTACCTCAATCCTCAAAAAATAGGAAGTAAATTAAAATAAAAAATAACACTTTTATAAATATTAAAAATACAATTTTTATAAAACCTGTATTTTTTGCAAACATTTTGTCAATAAAATCTCTTTTTGTTTTTGCCTTGTTATTTTATAAAATCTTAATAAATTAAAAGGTTGAGCCAAGGACTTTAATTTAAATCGCTTTCCAATCCTATATATATCTTCAGAAATCTTCAAAAACAATCTTATTTCTTCCGAAGTTTTTATTTCCTCAAAATCACATACTTGACGAAAAAAATATTTAATCTCATCTGACGGACTTGTCATTTCCTCAAAAAAAGCTTTAAGTGTTGTATAATATTTCAGATACGGTTTTGTACCCAGAATTGAAAGTTCTGTATTTTTTTTATCAATTTCATCATAAGTATAAGTTGCATAAACAGTATTAACCAATTTAATTTTTTTATTTAAAAAAGCTGCATAATAAAAAGCAGAAATCATACCAATACATAATACACTATCACAAAGCTCAAGAATTGCTCTTTGTCTATTTAAAAATTGTGTATCATAAATATGACCTGATGTTACACAATAATATCCAAAAGAAGAAAAATATGTTACAGTTTCAAGATTAACTTCTTTCCAATAAAGACTAATGGTAACACTATCATAGTTTTTTGCTTCTTTTTCAATTTCAGCAATAATATTTTTTTTATCTATTTCAATAGAATTATGATGTGTTGAATGAGGTAAAAAAACAAGTAAATTTTTACCTAATTTTTTTTTTAGTTTATCTTTTTCTTCTTTTAAAATATACGAACCAGCATAAGCAATAAGAGGAGCACTAACAAGTGGAAGTTTACCTGTTTTTTGGTAAACATACTGAGCCATTTTTACATTAAATACAATCGCAGCGGGAAGAGAAGCATAAAGATCAAGATCCCATTCCATTCCCGGCATATTACCCGGACCATGAGGAACAACAGCTTTAAGTGAATAATCTTTTCGCAATCCAGCATATTCTTTAAGAATATGAGCTCCTCCGTAAAAATCATTAGATTTATGCTTTTCTGAAGTCAAATTTAGTTTATCAAGATTTCCAGCAAGCTCAAAAATATCCTCATTATACATAATAATAATAATTTTTCCTCATTTTTATAACCAAAGAATATATTTTCATTCTGACTATTTAAAATCTATAATCATTTTATATAAATCCAGATATTTTTTCGCACAAATTTCAGGACCCCAATTTTGCATTGCTCTTGCTCTGCAAAGTTTTTGTGTAATTGGAGAGAGTTTTGCTTTTTCCGCCCAGAGTACACCATCCACAAGTCCCTGTACATCTTTTGGTGCAGTTAAAAAACCTGTTTCTTTGTGTTGAATCATTTCCGGAATGCCGCCGCTTTTAAAAGCGACAACTGGAGTTCCGCAGGCAAGTGCTTCGCAGATGACATTTGGTTGATTGTCTTCCAGTGACGGAACAAGTACAACATCTGCTACATTATAAAGAGCCGCCATAGCTTGATCGCTGTTGATATGTCCGGTTGTTTCCGCGGCAATTCCTGTTTCCAAAAACAGTTTAGACGGATTATTTCCCAAAAGCAATACCAAAAAACGTTCCTTGTTTGGCTGTGTTGCAAGGATATTTAACATTTGTATCAGATATATTCCGCCTTTTCGCTTGTCGTTGAGACTTTGAGCCGCAAAGAGCAAGACTGTTTTTTGAGGAGCAATTTCCATTTGTCGCCGCAGTTCTTGTCGATCGTATGGTTGATACACATTGAGCGGTTGACCATAGGCAATGGTATGAACGGGAAATCTGGAAAACAGGCTGCTTTTTTGGGCTTCATCAGCCAGCCACTGACTTGGGGCGACAATATGTAAATCCAGTTCCCGATATGCCGTCATGCGGGCTTTCCAAGTTTGGCGGGAAAGGTCATTTTCGTCATGAGAACCAAGTTGTGGACAATTGCCGCAATACTTTTCAAAACCGCGACAACCGTCATTATAATGACAGCCTCCGGTAAAAGGATTCATATCATGTAAAGTCCAGACAATGGGACGACCTTTAAATTCGTTAAAATTACAAGCCGGATCGCACATTGTGGCAACCCAGTGCAAATTAAGAACATCAAAATTGTCAAAAAGCGGTACGGAGGTAAAATCAAATTTTTGAATGGGTAAAGAATAGTATGTGCTTCCGGCTGGTCTATTGGGATATTGTTTTAGTGTTTGTTGAAGAATAGTATTGCTTTGCTGCATGGTTTCGTGTATAGCAATTTCTCGTTTTTGTCCGGTTGTTAAAGGATTTAATCCGTATGTCGGCAGAATATGTACAGCTTTATGGAAAAAATGTTGTTGCATTGTATAAAATTCGCTTATAACGCCATATTGCCGCAAACTGTGGTGCTGGCGTATAGCGGCAGTACCTGCTCCTCCGAAATCATAAGTACAAAGCAGTGCTACTTTGAGCTGTTGTTCTTTGTTTTTTTTAGGTTTAACAGCTTCCATAAAAAGTGAATCCGGTTTGCGAACTTTGCCATTTTCTCCAGTGTCCAGTTTATATTTGAGAATGTCGGGACGCAGGCTTGTGTTAAATTCTTGTTTAACAATCTCGGTAAAACCAAGCTGTAACAGTAGATTTTTGAGTGTAATGCGATCATACATCCAGCAATGTTGTTCTCCGCTTAAAAAAAATTCGACTTGAAACGGCTCAAGAGCTGGAAGTCGGTCAAGATTTGGCATTTCATATTTATCAGCATTGCTTTTAATCCATTTTCGTACTTCGTCTCCTAGCCGTTCAAAAATAAAATTCTTTTGTAGACAGAGTTTTTTTTTCCACCATTTAATCATTTCGCCGCCGCCTATTCGACGAGCAAGTTGATCAATGAATTCAATCACCATCCAATTATGCCGTAAATTGGCTGCTTCGTCGCCTTTTTCTGCTTGTTTTAAAGTTTGAATATAGGCGGTAGTGATATTTTCTAAATCCGGAACTGCAATACGTAAAAGCCCGCCTGGTTTTAGTACCCGGAAACATTCTTCCAGGAAAAATTCTGCTCGTTTTTTGCTGAAATGTTCAAGAATATGGGAATGATAAACGATGTCAAACGAATTGTCGGCAAAAGGAATACCTAGCTCCAGATTGTATCCCAGTACCTTGTTTCCTTGTCCTTGAAAATCTACATTGAGCCAATCAGAATGAAAGATTGAACCGCAGCCTAAATTTAGCATATAAGGAGAAGAAATTTTTGGAGCAGGGCAGCAAAAATGTAAAGCTTGTTTTTTTGAATAAAATTTTTGAAAAAATTGTTTAATTTTTTTTAACATATTTTTAACCTATTTTAGTTAATATATTAACATCAATGATTAGTTTAATAATAGTTAAAATTTATAGCTAATCAACTTTAAAATTTTATTATAGTAAAATTATTGACAAAATTATTAGCTAAATTTGTAGTTTTTTATTTACGAACCAGCGTTTCATTTTCGACAAACCATTTGTATGTTTGCCGCAGTCCATCTTGTAATGAAATTTTTGCTTTCCAGCCGAGTTTTGTCATTTTTTCAATATTAAGCAATTTTTGGGGTGTTCCGTCAGAAACTGAAGCATCAAAATGAATTATGCCATTAAATCCTGTTATTTCGGCGATAAGTTCAGCCGCTTCTCGAATTGTACAATCTGTTCCCGTACCGATATTTAAATGTGAACACATCGGTTCTGTTACGGACAGATATTGTTTATCTGTCAAATTCATAACAAATATACAGGCAGAAGCCATATCATCAACATGGAGAAATTCTCGTTTCGCATTTCCCGTCCCCCAAACTATGACTTCTTTTTCTTTATTTTTTACAGCATCATGAAAGCGACGGAGCAAAGCGGGTAAGACATGGGCATTTTGGGTGTGAAAATTGTCCTGAGGACCATATAAATTAGTCGGCATAACACTGCGGTAGCTTCGTCCGTACTGACGATTGTAACTTTCGCATAATTTGATTCCGGCAATCTTGGCAAGTGCATAAGGTTCATTTGTCGGTTCGAGCTGTCCTGTAAGCAGGCAATTTTCCGGCATTGGTTGCGGAGCAAGCCGCGGATAAATACAGGACGAACCTAGAAAAAGCAGACTATTGATATTATTTTTGTGAGCAGCATGAATAATATTGCTTTCGATTGTCAAATTTTGATAAATAAAATCAGCAGGATAAGTATTGTTAGCATATATTCCGCCTACTTTGGCGGCAGCAAGATATATTTCGTCGATTGTATGAGCGGCAAAAAAATCTTCAACTTCCTGTTGCCTTGTCAGGTCTAGTTCACGATGGGTTGCTGTTAAAATCGTGTTGTTTCCTTCTTTTTGTAGTCTACGAATAATCGCGGACCCGACCATTCCTTGATGTCCGGCAACATAAATATTTTTGTTTAGCATAATGTCCCTTATTTACTCATTTCCCAAAACAACCGAATAACCGTTTTGGCGTAAAAATGCATTTCGTTTTGCTTCATCTAAATCGGCGATAACCATTTCTTCACACATTTCTTCAAGACTGATTTGTGGTTTCCAGCCGAGTTCAGCCTTGGCTTTAGTCGGGTCGCCAAGTAGCGATTCTACTTCTGTCGGGCGAAAATAACGGGGATCAACTCGAACAATGATATCGCCTTTTTTGAGAGCCGGAGCGTTTTGACCGTGAATTTCATCTACTATTGCGATTTCTTCCAAATCTCTGCCTGTAAATTTCAGTGAAATACCTATTTTTTTCGCACTCATTTCTACAAAATCCCGTACGGAATATTGCCGTCCAGTGGCAATAACAAAATCTTGCGGTTTATCTTGCTGCAACATCAGCCACTGCATTTGAACATAATCTTTTGCATGTCCCCAGTCGCGTTTGGCACTCATATTTCCGAGATATAAACATTTTTGCAGACCTTGGGCAATGTTGGCAAGTCCTTGAGTAATTTTTCGGGTAACGAAAGTTTCGCCCCGTCGAGATGATTCGTGATTAAATAAAATTCCATTACAGGCATAAATTCCATAAGCTTCCCGATAATTTACCGTAATCCAGTAGGCATATAATTTAGCTACGGCATACGGGCTGCGAGGATAAAAAGGTGTAGTTTCTTTTTGCGGAACTTCCTGTACTAAACCAAAAAGTTCTGAAGTCGAAGCTTGATAATAACGGGTTTTCTTTTCCAATCCCAAAAAACGAATAGCATCTAAAAGTCGCAATGCTCCCAGTCCGACGACATCAGCCGTATATTCCGGCGAGTCGAAACTGACCGCAACATGAGATTGAGCACCGAGATTGTAAATTTCATCAGGTTGAATTTCTTGAATAATACGAGTGAGACTAGACGAATCCGTGAGGTCACCGTAATGTAAAAAAAATCTTCGGTTTTTATCGTGCGGTTCTTGATAAATATGGTCAATGCGACCGGTATTTAGCGATGAAGAGCGGCGTTTTATACCGTGTACCTCGTAATCTTTTTGGAGCAAAAATTCGGCGAGATACGAACCGTCCTGTCCGGTAATTCCTGTAATCAGTGCTTTTTTCATTGTTATTTCCTGTTTTGTTTTATATCTTTTAAATGATATAAAAAATATTCTATTTAAATAATAAGTTAAAACTGAAATAGAAAATTTTTTCGAATGATTTTTAACATCAATTTATAAATATTCTCGTCTCTATGATTTAAACAAAACTCACATTTCTACAAGTGGAAATAAAAAATATACTTCGTTATATTTCTGAATCAAACAATCTAAATTTTGACATAATATTAAAAAATTTTTATACTATTTATATAAACTTATCATTACAGATAAATTTTGTAATATATTCAACTTAAAAATATTTGTAAACAAAAATTTACGAGACCTTCGTAATCCCACCAGTCATCAAAATAAGGTTTTCAACTACATACTTCCATAATTTACCAAAGTATGACTCCAGAATAAATTTAACAATCTCAATATAAACTTATCCTGAATGTTTGATAAATTTAAAAACAGTTTACTTCTTATCTCTCGCACTCAAAGAGCTTTTATTCAACAAATCTAAAAATAATTTTTATCAGTTTCAACTTCTTCATTTAAAAAACGCTTCAAAGGCTGCACAACGCTGCACAATAAAACCATTTATTAGATAAAAAAGCATTTAAGTTTAAATTTT
>CAUTYU010000001.1:0-327983 GCA_963542765.1 uncultured Desulfovibrionales bacterium | reverse complement strand
AAAAGGTGTTACAATTCGTAGTACGGTAGATTTGCTGATTGCAGAAACTGCGATTTAAAATAATATTCCGCTTCTCCACGATGATGACGATTTTGCAAATATGGCTCGAATTATTACGGAGTTAAAGCTAGTTGTTTTTGTAATGGTTTTTCGTTTTTCCGTTCAATTATTCCCATGATATTATAAATAAGACGGGCGACGGTAAATTCGGAAAGATGCTGTCCTGCAATCGGAGCAAGTTCGACCACATCGAAGCCTATGGTATTGCGTTCGGAAATGATTTTTTGCAGCAAAAGCATTGCTTGTATAAAGCTGAGTCCTCCTGGCTCGGGAGTGCCTGTTCCGGGAATGACCGATGGGTCAAGTCCGTCCACATCAAAGCTGATGTAGATATTTTGCGGAAAATTAGGCGGCAGGATTGTTGCGGGCATTTTCGTTGTGTGCAAGGTGTATGCGTCCAAAAAGCCGATTTTTCTTTCCTGTCTGAGTTTGACTTCTTCGGGCGACAAAGAACGCACACCAAGCTGAAAAACAGGTAGTCCCAAATCAAGTGCACGGTGCATAACGCAGGCGTGGCTGTACGGGCTGCCTTCGTAGCTATCTCGTAAATCCGCATGAGCATCGAACTGTACAACGCCGAAAGTTCCGTACCGCTTTTTGAGTGCCTGTAATGCTCCCGCGGTTATGGAATGTTCGCCTCCCAGCAAAACAGGCATACCGAAAGGTAAAATCGTATCTACCGCCCGTTCGATTGCTTTCATTTCTTTTTGTGGCGTTTGTTGTGATTTGACTGTCTGCCAAGTACAAATGCCTTTTCGGGCGGGAATGGAAAATCCGTCCCATATTTCCAATTGTTGTGAGGCTGTAAGTATCGCTTCGGGACCGTTTGCCGTGCCGTTCCCATAAGAAACCGTTGCTTCGTAAGGTACGGGAAGAATATGAAAAAATGCTTGTTCTGGTGTGAGTATACCGATTTCCGATTCTAAAAAAGCTGACATTAGGATAATCTGTTTGCAAAATCCTGATAGGAAAAGGATTTTATCTTTGTAAAAGTGTTTGTTTGCGGCTCAAAGGTTAAAATATCAGGCAAACGCATTCCGTTGAATGAGTTGGTTTTGACCATTGTATAATGTGCCATATCCGTGAAAATAACTTTTTGTCCTATTTTGAGTGGAGTATCAAAGGAATATTCGCCTGCAACATCGCCTGCAAGACAGGATAATCCTCCCATACGGTAGGTGTGAGGTTTTTTCTGCGGCAGTCCAGCACCGATGATTTCGGGACGGTAGGGCATTTCCAGTACATCGGGTATATGTGCCGGTATGCAGCAGTCCAAGATAGCGACTTGCTTGTCTGCCTGTACAATATCCAAAACCGTGCTGACGAAATAACCGCTGTTTAAAACAATCGCTTCGCCCGGTTCAAGATAAACCTGTGTGTTGTAGTCATTTTGAAATTCGTTAATTATGCGGCACAGCAGTTGAATGTCGTAATCGGGGCGGGTGATGTGGTGTCCGCCGCCGAAATTGACAAATTTAAGTCCTTTAAAAAAATTGCCGAATTTCTTTCGTACTGCCGTAATTGTTCGTTCTAAACAGTCCGCTCCCTGTTCGCACAGATTGTGCCAATGCAGACCGTCCAAAAGCGGTAAGTCTTCAGCTTGAAATTGAGATTTGCGAACGCCGAGTCGGGAAGTGTCGGAACACGGGTCGTAGAGTGGAGTCGTGCCTTCGGAATGTTCGGGATTGATTCGCAGACCGAGACGGATGTGTGGAAATTTTTTGCGGATTTGCGGGGAGAATCGATGAAACTGTGCATGGGAATTAAAATCGATATGGTCGGAGGTGCGGCACAGTTCGGTAATGTCATTTTCACTGTAAGCGGCGGCAAAAGTGTGTACTTCGCCGCCGAATTTTTCTCGTCCGAGTCGTGATTCGTATGGAGAACTGGCACATACTCCGTCAAGTGTTTCCCGTAAAAGCGGAAAAACGGCGTGCATAGCAAACGCTTTGAGAGCCAGCAAAATTTTGCAATCTGTTTTTTTTTTGACAGAATGGAGAATTGCTAAATTTTTACGCACCAGTCCCAAATCCAAGACAAAGGCTGGGGTGGAGACTTCCGTCGGGTCAAAGCGGCAGGAAAAACGACCGTTCATTTTTCGGTTACAGTTCTTTAACAACCCACGACAATCCGCGTTTGTTCAGTTCTTTCATAAACGGATCAGGGTCAAGTTGTTCCATATTAAATACGCCTTTACCTTTCCATTTTTCCGTGGCGATCAGCATTGAGCCGATCATGGCGGGAACACCTGTAGTATAGGAAATTGCCTGTGAACCCACTTCTTTGTATGCTTGTTCATGATCGCAAATATTGTAGATATAGACGGTTTTTTCTTTGCCGTCTTTTACGCCTTGCATCAGACAGCCAATACAGGTGCGACCTTTGGTCAGCGGACCGAGTGAACCAGGATCGGGCAGCAGGGTTTTTAAAAACCGGATGGGAATAATATCCTGACCGTTATATTTAACGGTGTCGATTCTGGTCATTCCGACATTTTGCAGGACTTCCAGATGCTTGAGATATTGGTCGGAAAAGGTCATCCAGAATCTGGCTCGTTTTAAGCCTTTGAGATGGAGTGCCAACGATTCTAGTTCTTCATGATAAAGCAGAAAACATTTTTTTTTGCCGATTCCGTCGGGAAAATCATAGGTCATTGACCAGGAAAGCGGATCGGTTTCCACCCATTCTCCCCGTTCCCAGTAGCGTCCCCGCTGAGTAATTTCACGGATATTGATTTCCGGATTGAAATTGGTGGCAAAAGCTTGACCGTGATCGCCAGCATTGCAATCAATAATATCTAAAATATGAATTTCGTCAAAAAGATGCTTTTGGGCATAGGCACAAAAGACATTGGTTACGCCGGGGTCGAAACCGGAACCGAGCAGTGCCATAATACCTTTGTCCTGAAAGCGTTTTTGGTATGCCCATTGCCATTTATATTCATATTTTGCTTTATCGAGCGGTTCATAATTGGCAGTATCGACATAGTGAACTCCAGTTTCCAGACAAGCGTCCATAATAGGTAAATCTTGATAGGGTAAAGCGACGTTTAGCACCAAATCTGGGCTGAAATTTTTTATTAGTTTGACCAGTTCCGGTACATTGTCAGCATCGATTTGGGCGGTTTGTATCGGACGGTTAAGTCCCGCTGCGATCGTGTCGCATTTTTCTTTTGTGCGACTGGCAAGCATAATATCTGTAAAAATTTCAGGGGCTTGAACACATTTATGGACTGCAACCTGACTCACTCCGCCAGCTCCGATAATTAAGATTTTTGCCATTTTTTCCTCCGACCGGTTAATTGAAAAATGAAAGTAAAACGAATGGAATTATTTTATTCGTTTAAGTAAGTATAACCTTGTAGAATGCGATCGTATGCCTGCATAATTTGAAATCGTTCTTGCGGTGTTATTTTTGTTTCACGAATACTTGCTTCTGCCGCATTTCTAAACTGTTCAAATACATAACGGGGATCGTATTCAACATAAGATAAAATATCGGAAACGCTGTCCCCCTGTTGTTCGTGTATAACATCAAATGTTCCGTCCGTATTGATGCGTACACTGACGATATTTGTATCGCCGAATAAATTGTGCAAATCGCCAAGCGTTTCCTGATATGCTCCGACAAGGAACGCTCCCATGTAGTATGGTTTACCTTCTTCTATAGGATGGGCTTCAAGTACCCGTTTTACACCGTGTGTGTCGATGAAGTTGTTTATTTTGCCGTCGCTGTCGCATGTAATATCCGCTAAAATAACCCGTTCTGTCGGTTCTTCATGCAGTCGATGTAACGGAATAATCGGAAAAAGATGGTCAATTGCCCATGAATCTGGAAGCGATTGAAAGATGCTTATATTACAATAGTAAATACTGGCAAGCGGAAGATTTATATCTTTTAATGCAGACGGCAGAGTTTTGAGTTCTTTTGTCATTTCTGCAATTTTTTTAATAATTGCCCAAAATATCCGTTCACAGGTAGAGCGTTGACGAAGTGTGCATTTTCCGAGTCTGAAAAGTTGGCGTATTTCATCTCTGTAAAAAATTGCATCGTTGTAGCATTCTTGTAGATTTTTGAGAGTAAGTGATGAATAGACTTCAAGAAGATTATGGATAGATTCTGGTTCATTTTCGCTAAGTTTTTCTGGAATTTTACGGTCTTCTAAGCGTGAAACATCTATAACATTAAAAAGTAATACGGAGGAGTAGGCAACTGTTGCACGACCTGATTCTGTAACTATGTGTGGATGAGGAATATTTTCCTGGTCTAGTGTGTACATAATTGCTTCTACTGTATCCAAACAATATTCATCAAGTCCATAGTTGCGGCTGGATGGAAAATTGCTGTGTGAACCGTCATAATCGACCGCCAGTCCACCGCCGAGGTCAAGATAGCCCATTTGGCAACCTTCTTTGTATAGTTCGATATACATACGGGCGGCTTCTTTGACGGCAGTTCGAATGTCCCGGATATTCGGAAGCTGTGAACCCAGATGGAAATGAACCAGTCGTACACAATCGAGCATTTCTGTTTGTTTGAGTATATCAAGTGCATCGATGACATCGGTGGTTGAAAGACCGAAAATGCTTAAATCGCCTGCGGATTCCGCCCAATGACCGCCACCATGTGTGGAAACTTTGATACGAATGCCAAGCTGGGGGCGAATGGTAAGGTGGCGGGAGCGTTCCAGGATAAGGTTGAGTTCACTGGGCATTTCCAGAACCAAAATGCAGTTATAGCCCATTTTGCAGGCGTAAAGTGCGAGGTCGATGTAGTCGGTATCTTTGTATCCGTTGCAAATTAAGCAGGCTTTTTTATTTTTGAGGTAGGAAAGGGCGATGACGAGTTCCGCCTTGCTGCCGACTTCAAAACCGTGTTTGAGTGGAGCTCCGGCTGCCGCCATTTCTTTGATAACCTGTTGTTGTTGATTGACTTTTATGGGAAAAACGCCTCGATATTCGCCTTTGTATTGTAGCTCCCGAATTGCCGAAGCAAAACTGGCGTGTAACTTGGCAAGCTGACCGTCTAGTAGGTTTTCAATTCGCAAAAGTACCGGCAGTTCAAGACCTCTGGCTTTTAAGCCGGAAATAATTTCGGGAATGCTGACCGCTGCATTTTTTTTACCTTCAAAAGGGGAAATGGCAAGTTCGCCCTGTTCGTTAATGTGAAAATATCCGCTGCTCCAGTTTTCTACGCCGTAGAGTTCGCTCGATTTTTGGGTTGTCCATTTTTCCAGATTATTCCGCATGAGATATCCATATCGAAAGGCAAGATGTTATAATAATTAAATTTCTAAAAATATGTTATTGAAAAAATAGTAGCCGTAGAACTTGGAAAGGTCAATAAGCTGAAGAAGGATTTTGTCGCTCCAAAAAATATTGTATATTTGTCGGTTAGTTGGGTTGTTTTTGCTGTAAAGATTTTAAATTGGTTTTTTATTTTAAAAATAAGATAAAATTAAATATGAACGTAACATAATAAATATATTATAAATTTTTGTTATAAAATAATTTATTTAAAAATTTAGAGGTTAGAATTTTTTTAAGGTAATAAGTTTTTATGTTTTTGGAAAAAATCTTAAAAAATAACTTGCTTTTTTTTGCAAAGTTTTTAGGATTGCTGGCTTACGGGATGTGGCTCAGTTTGGCTAGAGCGCTGCGTTCGGGACGCAGAGACCGGGCGTTCGAATCGCCCCATCCCGACCACTTCTTTTTGAGCCTGTTCCGGTGTTTACACAAAATCATTTTTTTACAATTTTTGGCGATACGATTGCAAATTTTTTTGCAAACGGTTGTTGCATATCTTTTTAATTTTTTAGCATTTAGGAGAACAAGGTATGATAGAACAATCCACAGCAGATGAAAATTTCGCTGCACTTATTGAAGAATATATGCCCTTGGATAATCGCCGTTTTGAGATTGGTGATAAAGTAACGGGTTATATTATTTCTATCGGTAAATCTGATATTGTTATTTCAACCGGAACGAAGTGGGATGGAGTTGTCGGTTTGGAAGAATTTCAAGATGAAAACGGCAATTTAAATTGTCGGGAAGGCGATGAAATTGAATTATATGTTGTTTCTATGCAGGATAATACACTGTATCTTTCCAAAGCCGTTTCCGGTGTTGGAGGATTGGAAACTTTACAAAACGCTTTTGTCGCTCATTTACCCGTGCAGGGTAAAGTGAGCGGTGTTTGTAAAGGTGGTTTTCAGATTGAAGTTATGCATCGGCGTGCTTTTTGTCCTATTAGCCAGATTGATTCCGGTTTTGTGGAAGACGGTGAATTATATGTCGGTAAATTTTTTGATTTTATAATTACAAAATTGGAACAAAATGGGCGTAATATTATTGTTTCCCGCCGTCTGTTGTTGGAGCGGAAATCTGCCGATGCTTTGCAGGGTTTTTTAGAGACGGTTAAGATTGGTGACAGTTGTAAAGGACGGGTTGTGCGGCTGGAAAAATTTGGGGCTTTTGTCGAACTCGTGCCGGGTGTGGAGGGGCTTGTTCATATTTCAGAAATTTCGTGGTCTCATATTTTTAATCCTCAGGAAGTGCTTACAGTGGATGAGCAGGTGAATGTCAAAATCTTGCAAATGGACAAAGATGATAAAGGACGTATGCGTATTTCGCTTTCTATTAAACAGGCGGAGAGTGATCCGTGGGACAGTGTTGAGGAAAAGCTCAAAGTCGGCGATGTCGTGAACGGAAAAGTTGTTCGCTGTATGTCTTTTGGAGTGTTTGTTGAATTGTTGCCCGCGATTGAAGGACTGATTCATATTAGTGAGTTGAGTTATGTTAAGCGGGTAACAAAGCCGGAAGATGTAGTTGCACAGGGGCAGCAAGTTAGCGTTATTATAAAAGAAATTGATTTGGTAAAGCGGCGGATTGCTTTGAGTCTTCGAGATGTACAAGGAGATCCGTGGTGCAAAGCGGCTGAAAAATATGTTTCCGGTCAGATTGTTGAGGGTGTGTTGGAAAAGAAAGAAAAATTCGGCTGGTTTATTGTTCTTGAACCTGGTATTGTCGGATTATTGCCTGTTTCCAGTTTGGCAAAAGCGGAAAATAAATCTGAAATGGATACACTTTGTATAGGTGCTAAATTGCAGGTTCGGATTGATTCGGTCTTGAGTGATGAAAAACGAATCAGTCTTTTTCCGGTTAATGTGAATAATGAAAATGCTGAACAGAATTGGAAAGAATATAAAAAACAGGAAAGTGAAAACTTGTCTTTTGGGAATCTTGGAGCAAAATTGCAGCAGGCATTTAAAGGAAAACAGGAAAGTAATTGATAATTAAAAATGAAAAATTGTTGCAGTAAATTTTATGAAAAAAAGTAATTCATTTGTAGAAAAATATATAAATAAAATTATTTGCAGTGATAGTTTAACTGTAATGCGTGAAATGCCAGATGAGTGTTTAGACCTTGTAGTAACATCACCTCCATATAATTTGAAAAATTCAACAGGTAATGGAATGAAAGCCTGTACAACAAGTGGTAAATGGGCAGGAGCTGCATTGCAAAATGGCTATAGTCATTATGGAGATAATATTCCTCATAAAGAATATGCTGACTGGCAATATAATTGTTTGAAAGAAATGTTTCGTTTAATAAAAGATGATGGAGCTATTTTTTATAATCATAAGTGGAGAGTTCAAAAAGGTTTAATGCAGGATAGAAGCGATATTATTAGAGATTTACCTGTTAGACAAATTATTATCTGGAGAAGAAAAGGAGGTATAAACTTTAATCCGGGATATTTTTTGCCCACTTATGAAGTTATCTATCTTATCCCAAAACCTAATTTTAAACTTGTTCCTAAAGCAAATGCTTATGGTGATGTTTGGGAATTTACACAGGAATTGAAAAATGAACATCCTGCACCTTTTCCTGTAGCTCTTATTGATAGAATAATTTCTTCTACCAATGCTCGAATAATATTAGATCCTTTTATGGGCAGTGGAACAACTGCTGTTGTTGCTATGGGGTTAGATCGTGATTATATTGGAATTGAACTAAGTCCTGATTATTGTAAAATGGCGGAAGAAAGAATTGAACGCAATAAAAAACAAAGTGAATTAAGAATGTTGCGTCCATTAATGTTTTTTTGTGAGATGTAGAATGAAGATATATACTAAAGAAAGTTTAATTAACGAATTAAAGAAAATTGCTCAATTAGGGTGGGTTAGAAATGCTCGTAAAGGAAATAACGGTGGGATTGGAAAACAAGATTAAGAGTTAAAATTGAAATAAGGATAAATTGTTTTCAGCTAGAAATACTGACAGTAATTTGTTTTTCTTTTGTTTTTATTTATAGTTTTTTTGTTCGTTAAACAATTCAATAATGTTTTCTGTTCGTGGTATAATAATTATCCATTATCAATTATTAAAGTAGAGCAATATATGGATTTTCAGCTTATAAGTTCTTATACACCGCAGGGAGATCAACCTAAGGCTATTAAGGAACTTACAAAAAATATTCGTCAAGGAATACATAATCAGGTTTTACTTGGTGTTACCGGTTCGGGCAAAACATTTACTATCGCCAATGTTATTGCCGAGCTTAATCGTCCGGCATTAATTATGGCTCCCAATAAAACGCTTGCAGCCCAACTTTTTAACGAATTTAGAGAACTTTTTCCAAATAATGCGGTTGAATATTTTGTAAGTTATTATGATTATTATCAGCCGGAAGCTTATCTGCCGCATTCCGATGTTTATATTGAAAAAGATGCTTCTGTTAATGAAGAAATTGATAAACTCCGCCACTCCGCAACACATGCTTTGTTGACCAGACGCGATGTTATTATTGTATCTTCGGTTTCGTGTATTTATGGTTTGGGCTCACCGGAATTTTATTCTAAAATGGTTATTCCCGTTTCTGTTGGACAAAGACTTACAACGGAAAAGCTTATCGAAGGATTGGTGGAAATCCAGTATGAACGCAATGATTACGATTTACACCGCGGTACATTTCGGGTTCGGGGAGATGTTGTGGAACTTATTCCGGCGTACAGCAACGGTCAGGCATTACGGCTTGATTTTTTTGGAGATGAGCTTGATGCAATTTTTGAAACGGATCCGTTGACCGGCGAGGTTAAAGTTAAATTGGAAAAAGCACTTATTTTTCCCGGCAGTCATTATGTCAGTAATCGAGAGAATTTGAAACGTACGGCAGATGATATTCGGGAAGAATTGCGGGAACGGCTTAATTTTTTTCAGCGGGAAAATAAACTTGTTGAAGCTCAGCGATTGGAGCAGCGGGTGCAGCTTGACTTAGAAATGCTTGAAGAAATGGGTTATTGTCCTGGTATAGAAAATTATGCACGGCATATGGAAAAGCGTGAAGCCGGTTCTCCGCCATATACACTTTTAGATTATTTTCCCGACGATTTTTTGTTATTTATTGATGAATCACATGTAGGTGTGCCGCAAATTCGGGGTATGTTCAACGGTGATAAGGCTCGGAAAGAAACGCTGGTCGGTTTCGGATTTCGTTTGCCGTCGGCACTTGATAACCGTCCGTTGAATTTTGATGAATTTTTAAATCGGGTTCATCAATCCGTTTATGTTTCGGCAACGCCCGGAGATTGGGAATTGGAACAGTCTCAAGGGGTGGTGACGGAGCAAATTATCCGTCCGACCGGATTACTTGATCCTTTGGTGGAAATTCGTCCCACTAAAGGACAAATAGATAATCTTATCGGAGAATGTCGAATACGGCATGAACGTGGTGAACGGGTTTTGATTACAACTTTGACCAAACGTATGGCGGAAGATTTGACGGAATATCTTGATGAACACGCTGTTCCTACGAAATATCTTCATTCCGATATCGATACGCTTGAACGGGTGGCGATTATTCAGTCGTTGCGAAAAGGGGAGTTTTCCGTGTTGGTTGGGATTAACCTTTTGCGGGAAGGTCTTGATATTCCTGAAGTGTCATTGGTTGCGATTTTGGATGCTGATAAGGAAGGTTTTTTACGTTCGCACCGTTCTCTTATTCAGACTTTCGGCAGAGCTGCCCGAAATACTGCCGGTTCGGTTTTATTGTATGCCGATAAGATGACTCCGTCCATGCAAGCGGCAATGCAGGAAACGCAGCGAAGAAGGGAATTGCAGCTGGCGTATAATGAAAAAATGCATATTATTCCAAGAAGTGTTTCTAAAGGATTTTCTAATGTTCTGGAAGAAATTTATGCCGGTAAAAAAGCGGAAGAAAGCGGAATTGCCGCTGTTGCGGAGAGTGTGGCTGAATATGGTAATGACCCGAAAAAATTGGCGGCGGCAATTAAAAATTTAGAAAAAGATATGCGGCGGGCGGCAAAGGATTTGGATTTTGAGCAGGCGGCAAAGTTACGGGATAGAATTGTTCTTTTGCAAAAGAGATTATTGAATTAAAATAAGTTTTGGAAATATTTTTTTCCGGAAAATTTTAATTGGGCAAAGATCATTCCGAAAAAAATTAAAATGCAGCCTAAGATTGTTCTTGCCTCCATTGCTTCATTTAGAAAAAACCAACCTGCGACAGCGGCAAAAATTCCTTCCGTGCATAAAATTAAAACGGCGGCTGCCGGTTGTGCATCACGCTGGGCAACTATCTGCAAAGTAAAGGCGATACCGACTGAAAAAACTCCGGCGTAAATAATTGCTTCGGTGCAGCCTATAATGGCGGTAAAGTTGATTTGTTCTGCAAATATGGCGGTTATTAGGCTGAAAACGGCACAGGATAAAAATTGTATGCAGGACATTTTTATCGCATCGACAGTTTGTAAACCTGGTGAAAAAATACTGATGGCGATGACATGTAATGACCAAAAAGTAGAACCTGCCAAGACCAGTAAATCGCCGTGATTGATAGTAAAATCCTTGGTTACGCTTAAAAAGTAACTTCCTGAAACAGCAAGCAAAATGCCTATCCATGTCCCGAGAGTTGGTTTTTGTTTAAATAGCAAGCCTAAAATCGGTACCTGTACTACATACATTCCTGTTAAAAATCCTGATTTCCCTGCTGTGGTGGAACAAATTCCAAGTTGTTGCAGGTAAGAAGCGGTAAAAATTAGGATGCCGAGTAAGGTGCCGGACAGCATAATTTTTTTGGAATTTTTTGGGGTGTGAATTTGTTTTTTGTCCAAATAAATAATAATGGGCAACAAGACGGAGGTGCCCAAGGCAAAGCGAATGGCATTGAAAGTAAGCGGTCCCATTGATGCCATAGCTATTTTTTGGGCGGAAAAAGCTGCTCCCCAAATTGCGGCAGTGATGAGAAGTAAAATATTGGCTCGCATGGCAGCGGAATACATATTTCCTCCAAGTTTGGACTTGAATTTTTTGTACAATTGATTAATTTTGCATTGACGGATATACGCTGTTGGAATTGAATTGACAAGATTGTTTTCGGAGGAAAAAGCGTGCAGGACGATATGAAAAAAAGCGGATTTATTTCCGGGCAAAATTTCTTTTTAGCTGTTTTATTTTTGTCAGGGACGGCACTAACTGTTGAGATTGCTTTACAGGTTTTCAGCGGTATGAGTTTGTGCGGTGTTTCGGATTGTAAGGTGGCAGGTGAATATATCCGTTTCGGAGAGATGACTCTTATGCAGGCGGGGGCTGTCTTTTTTTGGTTGTTTTTTTTGTTGGCATTTTTTGCGGTACGTTATCCGTCGGTTACATTTTGGCAATTTGCGGTTTTGGCAAGTCTGTACGGCAGTGTAGCTTTTGACGGAGCATTGCTCGGTTTTCAATTTTTGCAATTAAAACTTTTTTGTCAGATTTGTGCCGGAGTTGGCATTGCTTTGTTCTTGACGGCTGTTTCATTTGCCTGTTGGAAAAAAAGTTGGAGAATTTTTTTGTTGTCTCTTATTGTTTGGGTTAGCGGATTTACGGCAAACGGATTGCTTTTGTGGAGTGATACCGGTGAAATCGCCAAACTTGAACAAAGTATATTGATAAAAACTGAAAACAGTGTTGGAGATTATCCCAAATATCATTTCTTTTTTAGCTTGCATTGCGGGCATTGTGAGGATTTGTTGACTGATTTTAGTGTAAATAACGATTTGCTTACCGAAAATGGCAACTGGTATTTTCATCCCGTAGATTTGGAGCGGGCAGATATTGCCAAATTATCATTATTGCCGGAAATTCCGGAAGTGGAAAATAATATTTTTTACGCTATTTTGAAAGTTAAGCAAATGCAGGATCGGAATTTGCCTTTGCCTGAGCAAAAGTTTTTTACTATTGGAAAAAAGGCACAAGCTTTTTTTATGGCAGGCGGATATTCAGGGATTCCGTTGATTATTGTACAGATAAATCCTTCGGTAACGCTTGCTTTTCAAGGTAACGAATCAATTATGAAATGGCTGAGCGGACAAAAACTTATTAAACGCTTGGCAGTGCGTGATTCACAACGGAAAAAGTAGTTTGAATCGATATTTTTTAGTTTTGAAAAAATGTGGTAAATTTGTAAAGGATTGAACTGGAAAGTGGATAAAAAATTATGCTTGAACTTTTGAGAATTAAACATTTGGCTCTTATCGATGATTTGGAGTTGGAATTTTCTTCGGGTTTAAATGTTATTACTGGAGAAAGCGGAGCTGGGAAATCTTTTATTCTCAAAGCTATGGATTTTATTTTGGGTGAAAAAATCGAAACCGCTATGGTTCGTCCGGGAGCGGAAGAGGCACGAGTTGAAGCTCTTTTTGTTGTAGATGGCGAGGAATTGATTATTCGACGAGAACTTTCCGGTGCGACCGGCAGAAGCCGTTTGTTTGTAAATGATCAATTGAGTTCTAAAGAGAAAATAGCATCTTTACACCCGATGTTACTACAGATTACCAGTCAGCATGGTCAGCAAAAATTATTACGTCCGGCGACGCATTTGCAAATTCTTGATTATTTTTTGCCGGACGATGGGCTTGTTCTTAAATTTGAGAGTTCGCTTGAGGAACTGCGAAATATCAGTAGGCAACGGGAAGAATTGTCGACAAAAATGGCGGATTTGCTTTCCCGTCGGGAAATGCTTGAATTTCAACGCCGAGAAATCGAACAGGTTGAACCGCTTGCAGGAGAGGAAGAAGAATTGTTGCAACGCAAAGAACGAGTTCGGGCTGTTGCGGATTCTGCGGCTCAAATCGAAGAAGGGCTAACGCTTTTGCATATTGAAGGAGGTCTGTTTGACAGTGTTGCCCGTTTGCAGATTGTTTTGCAACAGCTGGCTTCGGGGCATAAAGATTTACAGCCGAATTTAGAAAATGTGATTGGGTTTCGGGAGGTTTTGAGGGATATTGATACGAATCTTCGTCAGCTCGGCAGAGTACAAAATCAGGAAGAAAATTTGGACGAAATTGAACGCCGCTTGTGGGAACTTGCTCAGCTTAAACGAAAATTAAATCGGACATTGCCGCAAATTTTAAGTTTACAGGAAGAAATTGATGCCAATTTATCTTTTTTGGACGAAAGCGGATTGGAAGAAAAACGGTTGCAAAAGTTGGAAAATGAGAAAAAAGAGGAGTTGGTGCAGATTTGTGAGCAATTGAATGCTGTTCGACAGGAAACGGCAAAAGTGTTGGAAAAACGTATTCAAGAACAGCTCTACGAATTGGGATTTCCCGAATATGTAAAAACCGCTTTTGTATTTACAGATGAAGAAGTTTTTTCTGGAGTTATACAAAAACGCCCTCGTTTGTTTTGGATTCCCAATCCGGGTCAACCTCCTTTGGCTTTGGATAAAATTGCTTCCGGCGGAGAGCTTTCCCGTTTTTTGTTGGCAATTGCCGAATTGCGGGTTGGAGAAGAACAGGCGACGCTGGTTTTTGATGAAGTTGATGCCGGAATCGGTGGCAATACGCTTCGTAAGGTAGGACAATCTTTACGGAATTTGGCGGGTGAGCGGCAGATTATTTTGATTTCGCATTGGCCGCAGTTGGCGGAGCTGGCAGATGCTCATTTTCTGGTGCAAAAAACCGTACGAGATAATAATACATTTACTTCCTGTCATTTTTTGAGTGAGGAAGAACGCCGCAAAGAATTGGCGAGAATGAAAGGTTAGGAATTTGTAGCCAACGTTATTTTGTTGTTTATTTTTTTATTAATTTAGCGGCATAAAAAAATTCGTATAGTACGGAATTGACAGGTGTTTGGTATTCCTGTGCAAGATAAAAATCTTTTCTTGTTTGCAGAAAATTTTCAATTTGTTGTGAATTTTCTTTTTTTCCCAGTGTGCAGGTAATGTAAATTAGATTTCCTCCTGAAGGGAGATTTTCCGCATTTGTTAGCAACATTTGTTGTTGTAGATTTTGTAAATCAAATATGTCTTTTGCCTGTCGTTTCCATTTGCTGTCCGGACGACGGCTCAAAACTCCCAGTCCACTGCACGGAACGTCCAATATAATTGTTGAAGGTGTTCGTTTTAGACAGATTTGTTCTGCGGCATTGGCTGCAAAGATAGGGAAAAAAATATTTAGTCGTCTTTGTTCTTCCTGTAAGCCGATGAGTCGTTTTTTATTCCTGTCTGAAGCCCAAATTTGCAAGTTGCGTTCTGCCAGAAAAAAACTTTTACCTCCTCGTCCGCAACAGGCGTCCCAAATCGGTTCGGAAAAATTGTTCGGTTCAAGTGCCAACAGAGTTTCTTGTACTGCAAGGCTTTGTCTGGAAAGTAGTCCCAATTTTTCTGCTTGCAGTTTTTGTTCGTTGCTTGTTAAATTTGTCGGACAATTTGTTCTTAACCGTAGTCCTGTCGGCGGTTTTTGTAAAAAAGCGGTAAGTAGGATTTTGGTATCCGTTTGTGAGAAATTTTTTTGTAAATATTTTACAATCCACAGGGGACAGGAATAGTAACGGGAAAAAAATACAGTTGTTTCTGGATTATCGTCGTTGTATAGATTTTCGTCCTCTCCGCCGAATGGCAGTTCGCATATTCGGCGTAAAATTGCATTGGTCAGGCGTGCATGTCGGTAAAAATATTTTTTGCACAGTCGCACCGCTTGATCGACACTGGCATGTTTTGGAATACGAAGAAAAAGTATTTCGTAGCTTGCAAGTCCAAGTAGAATTGTAAGAGCGTATGGCAATTTTTTGTAATTTTGTAAAAATCGGGAAAGTAAAAAGTCAATTCGTCCTTTGTAGCGAAAATATCCGTATATTAGTTCGGTTAGCAATTTTTTTTCCGCTTCTAAATATCTGTACTTTCCTATGAATGTATTAAGTACAGATTGCAACTCTTTATGTTTGTATAATATTTCTTGTGAGGCGAAAAAAGCTGCTTGTCTGACAGAAGGAATATCGCTCATTCTTTTTTTTGATTGTTTTTTATTGTAAATTGTTGTAATGCCATTTCAACTTGCATTAGAGAAACGGTTGTATCAATGCAAGGACCTAAAGGTCGTTCGTTTAATATTCCTAAAACTGGTATGGGAAAGGCGTCTTGAATTCCACTTGTTAAATCCCGTTCGCAGGCAACGGCAATAATTAGTTTTGGTTTGTATTCTTTGATGATTTTACGGGCAATTGTTCCTCCTGTTGCAATAACAAGCTTAACTCCATATTCGTTACTGAGCTTTAAAAGTCCTGCGATACAACATTTACCGCAGCATTTACAGTTATTGACATCGTAAGTAAGGCGAAATGTACATAGGCTGTTTTGTAGACAATGCGGCATTAACAGTAATATTTTTTCTGGTAAAAAGCGGTATCGGGCGTTAAGCGTAAGTTTGTTGTTGACTTGAATAAATGAACTTCGTATCTGAGATTTGGAAAATCCGATAAATCTTCCCCAAAAAATCATAAACGGTAAAAACAGTTTAATACTGAGACCGTGAATACGTTTGGAAAAAAAAATAGATTGCGGGAAAATAATGGAAAGAATAAGCGAAGCTGCCAGCCAAAATATAAAACAGGTGAACAGGCAAAAAATAAAGCCTATAGTCCACGAAATTATTGGCGGCATATTTTGTAGTCCGATTGTTGCAATGAGCCATAGTATACCCAATATAGTAATTAAAAAAAAAGAAGAAATAATGATGAGTGTAAGAAAAAGCCGCGAGCCAAAACGGTCAGTCGGTAGACTGTTTTTCACGAGGGAGACTCCGTAAGATAACCGCTTGCGAAGGATTTTGCGGATTGTTCTTTTTTACCGGCAGGTTTTACCGCGGGTAATAAATAATAAAAATCTTGGCAGGCAAGGGCTAGATGGTCTCCTTGGAGAGAAATTTCACCGACACTGATATTTTTGGGACGTTTGTCGCCTATCTTACCGGGCATTAGATTCAGGCGGATTTCTTTTTTGTTTGGATTTTTCCAGAAAAAATGTGTTCCGGGAAATGGATAAAATGCTCTGATTTTATTATGGATTTCAAGAGCTGTTTTATTCGGATCAATGAGTGTTTCTGATTTTTCTATTTTGGCGGCGTAGCTTGCCAGTTCGTTATTTTGTGGTTGAGGTTGCAGTTTGCTTCCGCTTGTCAATAATTCTAAAATTTCCAGAAGTAATTGTCCGCCCAATTCGGCAAGTTGGTTATGTATTGTTCCGGCATGTTCGTTGGGGGCGATGACAAGTGAGCGTTGTAGGAAAATCGGACCGGTGTCGAGTCCTTTTTCCATTTTCATAATACTTATACCGCTGACCTTATCGCCGTTTTGAATTGCTCGCTGAATCGGAGCGGCACCGCGATAACGGGGTAAAAGCGAAGCGTGAACGTTGATTGCTCCGAAAGTCGGAATATCCAAGACTTCTTGAGGTAAAATAAGTCCATAAGCGGCAACCAGTAATACATCGGGGTGAAGTTTTCGCAGTTCCTGTACTGTTTGTTCATTTTTAAAATTGAGCGGTTGTAAAACACAAATACCGTGTTCGACTGCCAGTTGTTTTACGGCGGAGGGTTTTAGTTTTTGTCCACGTCCGCTTGGACGGTCTGGTTGCGTGTAGCAGGCTGCGATTTCGCCGCACTGCCGGTCAAGAAGTTTTTTTAAGATGGCGGCGGCAAAATCTGGCGTTCCCATAAAAACAATTTTTATTTTTTTTCTTTGTTCCATTTTTTTCGCTTTTTTTCGTACAGACTGCGTTTTAGTTGGCTGAGACGGTCGATAAACAAAATGCCGTTTAAGTGGTCCGTTTCGTGTTGCAGGCAGATTGCCAATAAATCGTCTGCTTGAAATTCAATTGTTTCACCGTTTAGATTTTTGGCTCGGAAATTGATAGTTTTTGCCCTTTTTATTGTATTGCGATAGCCGGGGACACTCAGGCATCCTTCTTCACTTTCCGTTTCTCCTGATTTTGTTAAAATTTCGGGGTTGATAAAAATATGCGGGTCTTCCCGTTTTTCAGGACCGCTTAAATCAACGGTAATCAGTCTGATATTTTCTCCAGCTTGCGGGGCTGCCAGACCGATTCCGTTGTGTTCGTACATCAGCTCCAGCATTTCTTTTGCCAATTCTTTGATTTCTGGTGTGATTTCCGTTATCGGTTCACTTTTTTTTGTTAAAATCGGATCGGGATAAGTGTGGATATGTCGTGCCATTATTGTACTTTTATTTCGGTTTTTTCTCGTAAACGAATGCCCAATTCTTTTAATTGTATCGAGCTGACCTGAGCCGGAGCTTCTGTCATCAGACAGGTCGCTTTTTGTGTTTTGGGGAAAGCAATAACATCACGAATGGATTTGACTTTCGCCATAAGCATTACCAGTCGGTCAAGTCCGAACGCAATTCCGCCGTGCGGAGGGGCTCCGAATTTGAGAGCATTCAGTAAAAATCCGAATTTTTCTTCGGCTTCTTCCTTGTTAATTCCTAAGACGGAAAACATAGTTTCTTGCATCTCCGGACTGTGGATACGGATTGAACCGCCACCGATTTCGTTGCCGTTGAGTACTAAATCATAGGCTCTTGCTTTTGCTTGTCCCGGATTTTCTTTGAGTAGAGCGATATGTGCTGGTTGTACCGAGGTAAACGGATGGTGTTTAGCTGCCCAGCGTTTTCCGTCTTCGTCCCATTCTAGTAATGGAAAATCCGTAATCCAGACAGGTAAAAAATCGTCTTCGGGAATTAGATTAAAAATCCGTCCCAGTTCAAGCCGCAGATTGCCGAGGGAAGCATTGACGATGTCCGGCGAACCTGCCTGAAAAAATAAAATATCGTTTGTTTGCAGATTAAGCCGTTCTTGCAGTTCGTTTCGTTCTTTTTGACTGAGAAATTTGGCAATTGGCGATTGCCATTCGTCTTCTTTGATTTTAATCCATGCAAGTCCTTTTGCTCCGTAAACCCGGACGAAATCTGTCAGGTCATCAATTGCTTTTCTTGACAGATTGGCACCGTCCTTCACTTTGAGAGCTTTAATGAGCGGAGCTGTGGAAAAAAGTTTAAATTCCGAATTGCGGACAATGTCGGTTACATCGTGTAGATGTAAACCGAAACGAATGTCGGGTTTGTCCACGCCATACAAATCCATCGCACGGTCATAGGTCATGCGTTCAAATTTTTCTGGTAGCTTTATTTGTAGTGTTTCTTTGAACAGACGGCGAATCATTTCTTCCGCCATATTCATAATCGCTTCTTCTTCGACAAAAGACATTTCAATATCAACTTGTGTAAATTCCGGTTGGCGATCGGCACGTAAATCTTCATCTCGAAAGCATTTTACAATTTGAAAATAGCGGTCAAGTCCGCCGCACATCAGCAGTTGTTTGAAAAGTTGCGGTGATTGCGGCAGGGCGTAAAATTCTCCCTGATTGATTCGGCTTGGAACGAGAAAATCCCTTGCTCCTTCCGGTGTACTGCGAGTGAGCATTGGTGTTTCTACTTCGAGAAAATTTAATTTTTCCAGATAGCGGCGGATTGCGGCGGTAACTTTGCTGCGTAAAATCAGATTGCTCGAAATACTGGGACGACGCAGGTCAAGGTAGCGGTATTTGAGTCGCAGATTTTCGGAAATATCTACTCTGTCTTCAATCATAAAAGGCGGAGTTTCGGAAGAATTAAGGATTTTGAAATCCGTGATTTGGATTTCTATTTCGCCTGTCGCCATTTTTTCATTAATCATATCGGTCGGACGTTTTGCCACTTTTCCCTGAATGGCGATGACAAATTCTGTTCGTAAAATATGGGCTTTGGCGTGTGCTTTCGGAGCTATTTCAGGATAAAAAACAACTTGTGTCAGTCCTTCTCTATCCCGTAAATCAATAAAAATAATGCCACCGTGATCTCTGCGGTATTGTACCCAGCCCATTAGACAAACTTCTTCATTCAGATTGGCAGTATTTAGTTCATTGCAGGTATGTGTTCTTTTCCAGCCTTCCAGTTCTTCGGGAAGTGGTTTTGTTGTTGATTCCATTTGTTCTCCGATTTTTAATGGTTGAAAATATCGTTCGGCGACTGGCAGTTTTTTTGCTTATACCTTTTGGGATAAAAGTTTTGGCAGGTCTTCTAGTTTTACCTGACATTGACTGCCGTCCGCCATATTTTTTACTAAGACGAAGTCTTTTTGCAGTTCATTTTCGCCTAGCAAAACGGCAAAGCGTGCTTTTGTTTTGTTAGCTTGTCGCATTTGGCTTTTGAGGCTTTTGGCTTCAAAACCGACTTCGCCGCACAGTCCGTTTCGGCGTAATTGTTCGCTGATTTGCAGTCCTTTGGCAAGTCCGCTTTGGTCGAGTACAGCCAGATAAAAATCCGGTACGGAAGTTTGTACTTCGGGCATAAGCAGGGCAAGTCGTTCCATTCCGCAGGCAAAACCGATTGCTGGAATGTCTGGTCCTCCAAGATTTTTTATCAGCCCGTCATAGCGTCCGCCTCCGGCAACGGCGGATTGCGAACCGATTTCGCCGGAAACGAATTCAAATGCAGTGCGTTGATAATAATCAAGTCCCCGTACCAGCAAATGATTGAGCGTGTAGGTGAGACCCATTTCGTTTAAAATTGTCCGTACCCGTGCAAAATGTTCGTTGCATTCAGGGCAAAGATTGTCGGAAATATGCGGTGCATTTGTTAAAAGTTCTTGGCACTGCACTTGCTTGCAGTCAAGCACTCGTAATGGATTCGTTTTTGACCGCCGAATACAGTCGGGACAGAGTTTTTCTTGTTGAATGCCGTTCAAAAAGTCATATAATTTTTTATGGAAAAGCGGACGGCATTGTTTACAGCCTAAAGAATTGAGTTCCAAAGTAATGTTTTTGATATCAAGAGCGGTAAGAAAATTGTGCAGCATCAAGATGAGTTCGGCATCGGCTTCAGGAGCTTGAGTGCCGATGATTTCCGCATCAAGTTGATGAAATTGCCGCATTCTGCCTTTTTGCGGTCGTTCATAGCGGAACATCGGTCCGAATGTAAAAAATTTGTGCAAAGAATCGGCAGTGTACAGTTTATTTTCGATATAGGCTCGCAGTATTCCGGCGGTGGCTTCGGGACGCAAAGTAACTGAGCGGTTTTTGCGGTCGTTAAAAGTATACATTTCTTTTTGCACTACATCGGTTTCCGTGCCGATGGAACGGGCGAAAAGTTCTGTTTTTTCCAGCATAGGAAGACGTATTTCTTCAAAGCCGTATTTGGAAAAAATATCTCTGGCTAGCGTTTCCAGATATGTGAATTTTGTACATTCCGTTTTGAACAAATCGGCAAAACCTTTTATTTTTTGCGGGGAATTTGTCACAGTTATTCCTTATGGTTAGAAAATCTGACAAAGTGTAAAAATTTAGACAATCAGGGCTTGATTGTCAAAGAAAAACAATTTTTTAAGTTTTTTGAATGATAAAAATATGTTTATTTGAAATTATTGCCTTGTATTGTAAAAAAGGTTAGTATTATTTTGTTTTTGTGAATACGGATTTCGGAGTAAGGATTATTGTTGTTTTGATTTGTATTTTTTTATATCGGGAGAAGAAATGGTTTTGAGGTTATTAAAAAAATATTATTTTTTTATTTTGTTTGTCTTTATATTTTATTTATTTCAAAATTTATATGTATATGCGGAAAATGATATTTCGTTTTTTATAAAAATAAATAATGATTATATAAATTTTTATTCAAAAGATAATATTTTGCCTTTTAGTTCTGCATTTTTGATTGGAGGAGTATTTGCTAATACAAATATAGATGAAAATATAAAAAATAAATTTCAAGAAAATTTAAGAAATAAACAAACAGATGAAGTATCAAAATATGTAAAAATTCTTGGAGACGGAAAATATATATTTCCTATTGTTATTCTTGCAAGTAGTTTGTCTTATATGGATGAAGAGTTAGTTGTATCTAAATGGGGGGGGGTAACTTTTAGAACCTATATTACAGGTCTTTTGCCGATGGTTTTAATGCAACGAGTTACCGGTGCTTCTCGTCCTGATGAAGATAGAGATAAAATTTCACATTGGAAGTTTTGGTCGGATGAAAACGGTGTAAGCGGACATGCTTTTGTTGGAGCCGTTCCTTTTTTAACAATGGCAAAAATGGCTGATAACAATGCGGCGAAGGCGGTTTTTTATTTGGCATCAACGGCGACTGCATGGTCACGGATTAACGATAACGCTCATTATTTTTCTCAAACCATGCTCGGCTGGTATATGGCGTATAAATCAGTCGATGCTGTTTTTAAAACAGATGATGAAAAAGACGGGCAAATTACTTTTTGCCCGATTGTCGGTGATGAGTTTTACGGAATATCCTGTTCTTTTCATTTTTGATTTTTTAAAAGATATAAATCGTCAAAGGAAAAATTTAAAATATGGTCAGATTGGAATATTAAAAAATTGCTCTTGTTTGAAAAATATCTTATACGTGTGATTTGAAGCAATTTTTTATTCCGAAATAAAACCTGAGGAGTAATAATGAATTTTGAATTGGCAAAACCTTTTATTAAGGCGACAAAAGATGTTCTTTCTATGATGGCGATGATTGAAGTCGTGCCCGGTAAACCGTATGTAAAGAAAAATAATCAGGCGGTTGGTGATGTAACGGGTATTGTCGGTATGTCGGGAAATAAATCGGGTACTTTTTCCATTACTTTTACCCGACAGTGTGCGGAACATATTGTTAAAAATATGCTCGGCGATGAAGTCGGGGATATTATGCAGGACGCACAAGATGCCGTCGGTGAAATTACGAATATGATTTCCGGTCAGGCTCGTGTGGGATTGCAGGCTTTTGGGGTTAATATGAGCGGAACGACACCGACTGTTATCGTCGGTGATAATCATTTAATCACTCATCAAACAAAAGCTCCGATTATGGCTGTTCCTTTTCATTGTGATGGCGGAGATTTTACCGTTGAATTTTGTTTTGAATAAGTTCTGATATTCAACGGCGACAGATAAGCGTTTAAAAAAACCGCTGCCGGTAGCAAAGACGAAATCTTTGCTGCAAAGCAGCGGTTTTTATGTTTTAAATAAGTTTTTTTAGAGATAAACGGTTAATTAAGTTTTAAACTGGAGAGCGTTTTCAGTCCGTTTTCTATTGATTAGAATTTACATTCAAGACCTAAAGTCAGGACTAAATCTTTTCTTTGATTGGCTCTTTCTTTTTTCAATAAATTGTCTCCGTTTAGCCAAACTTTGCAACCGTTTATCAGTTGTTTGGAAACGCTGGCATTTAAAATAAAATTATCCCGACCATTTAAATCATAAATAGAGGGGCGATAGCGTCCTCTTTTTATCTGTCCTTTAATAGGAGCATATAATTCATAATCTCCCCTCAATTCGGCGGCAAAACCCAATTCATCGTCTTGATAGCGTATTGAGGGGGTAAATCTGTGGTCAATCGTATTTCTTAATGTTTTACCGTCTTTATCTTCGGTATCAAGCCAGCTATATCCCAACCCTAACAAGAAATTGTCTGTTAGCCAGTATTTCGTAGTTAATTCTGCACCTTGATAAACAGTTTTGCCGTCGTAATTTACATATTCATAATATCTATTTGTAGCATTTGATTTACTTAAATCTTGTTGTAGACCAATTCGATTATTATATTCAGTTCTGAAAAGAGCCAGATTGCCGATAAAGAAGTTACCTAACCGCTGTTCCGCACTCAGACGAATACTTCTTGATGTTTCCGGCTTTAAATCAGGATTTCCTTTTTTATGTTGTGTAGGGTGTCCGGGTGTAGTTGTAGTTGTATCAAGATATAACATTTCAGGGCTTGGACTTTTATAGGCTGTACCGACAGAAAGACGTAATTTTAACGTATCTGTAGTTTTCCATAAAATGCTTAACTTGGGGTCAACATTTTTAAAATTTAACTTATGGTGAGAATGGACACGCACAGCAGGAACAAAAGTTAAATTATCAAAAAAAGTTATTTCGTCCTGTAAAAAGATACTGTTTGTACGTTTCGTATAATCAGCAGTTTTTTTGTTATTTTTGATTTCATCAACAAGTTCTGTTGTATTTTGATAACCGATAGTCAATAAGTTGGAATCTTTAAAAGAAGTGGAATATAGTAGTTCTTGTTCATAAAATTTTGATTCACCAATTGTACTACCTCCATAATCTTGATCCATTTTATAATCTCTATAAAAACTTTTAAATTTAAAATTAGAATTATCTCCTTGCCAATCAAAACCGATATGTCCGCTATATTTATCTTCTACAAAAACTTGTTCTTCAAAAGTGGCATAAATAAGACCTAAGTTTACTTTCATCATATCATTTAAATCAATTTCCCATTTACCGCCGACATTGTAACTTTCAAACATATAGTTATTGTAGTCATGACGGGCGGAATATTGATGACGCAAAGCGGCAGTTGCAAAGCCGACATTTGCTTCCTGTGTATCATAGTTTTTTCTGTAAGTACCGCGTCCCCAAGTAGGTAATGGATTTTTTTCTCTATCATGTGTAAGTACCATTTTGATACTGCCACTTACTTTGTCGGTAGGTTTTTTAGTGATGATGTTTATAACACCAGCCAAGGCGTCGCTACCGTATAAAACGGAATTGCCGCTTTTGATGATTTCAATGCGTTCTATAGAACTGATAGGAATTTCAGAAATGACATAACTGCCTTCTGTTCTGTTGCCGTCTACCAATACCAGAATATCACCTTTACCGACACCATCCATATTAAAAGATTCTGGATTCATTACTTGACGATATAGACGGACATTCGTAAAGCCCGGAATCCAACGCAAAGCATCAATTGCATTGGTTGCATTTTGTTTTTCCAATTCTTCGGCGGTAATAACGATGGTTTCTTCAGGTACATCGGCAAGTGTATGTTGTGTTTTGGTTGAAGTAACGGTGATGGATTCCAGTTCTTCTATTTGTCCTGCTTTTGCTTTCGGTTCTTCAGCTTGTGCTATACCCCCCCCCAGCAGGAATAGTGCCAAAATGTAAAATAAAACATTTTTTTTCATTTTTTCTCCTTTTTGTAATAAAAATACATTAAAATATTTAAATTCCTTAACCGCAAAAATAAAAATACAATGATTTTTTCGTTCACCTCCTGAAAATAACATTATGCAAGCTGAGCATAACTCGTTAAGGTGTGAGCAAATATACTTTTTATTTGCAAACTTGTTTACATCATTTAGCTGAAAGGATTTTATTTTGTCAATCACAAGTTGGGAGTTTTTTTATTTTTTGGGAAAAAGAGGATTTTATCAAACAAAAAGCCCCTAGGCTGAATTGCTTCGGGGCTTTTGATTAAAGAAATAATTTATATTTATTCTTCGATTTTTTCAAAATCGGCTTTGGTTACTCCACATTCGGGACAGACCCAATCCTCGGGAATATCTTCAAATGCCGTTCCCGGTTTGATGCCGCTGTCCGGGTCGCCAAGTGCCGGGTCATAAATATATCCACAGACGGTGCATTCGTATTTTGCCATTATTTTTCTCCTTTTTGTTTGTAGGATTAAATTTTTTCAAAGTATTCTTTTTCTGCTCCACAGAGCGGACAAACCCAATCCTCGGGAATATCTTCAAATGCCGTTCCCGGTTCGATTCCGTGTTTGGGGTCGCCAAGTTCGGGGTCATAAACATATCCGCAGGGACATTCATATTTTGCAGCCATAATTACTCCTTTGTTTGTGGGAAGATTTCCCTTGTTTTATAAAAAATGACAAATTAGAAAAGAATTTCCGCTTTGTCGATTACTTCTAAAGAGTAGTGCAATTTTTGATTTTGTCATAATTTTTTCTGTTAATGATTAAATAAACTTATATAAATTGAAAAAAAAGACAAGCGAGTTGCAAAAGAAAAATATATTTTTTAAAGCTAAATTCGTTTTCTTTTCTTGCTAAGCGGGTAAAATATTTTTATTTTGCAGAAGGTAAGAGTGAAGGAGAAAAAATGTTTGGTTGCGAAGATGATTTGTTGGCATTGATTGATCGCTATTTTCCTCGTGATGATTGTATGCTGGTCGGTCGGGGGGACGATTGTGCTGTTTTTTCCTGTCCTCAAAAAATGTGTGTTACCAGCGATTTGTTTCTTGAAGATGTGCATTTTCGTCGTCGTTATTTTTCTTCGTTTGATATTGGTTATAAAGCATTGGCAGTTAATCTCAGCGATATTGCCGCTATGGGAGCAAAACCGCTGGCTTTTAGTTTGTCGTTGGGTGTTCCGACAGGAATAGAAGCGGAGTTTTGGAGCGGTTTTTTTTCCGGAATGGCAACGCTTGCTCGTCGTTATGGAGTGATTTTGAGTGGCGGAGATTTGAGTCGGTCGGATAAAATTTTAATAAATATAACTGTTTGGGGTGATTGTTCCGCTGCTTATTGCCAACGTGGAAATTGTTCGGCTGGTGATAAAATATTTTTGGTCGGGCAAATAGGCTTGGCACGAGCCGGATTTTTATTGTTGGAAGACGGTATTTCTTTGCAGCAATTTCCTCAAGCAGTGGCTGCACATTTACGACCCGAACCGTTGCTTGAAGCCGGGCAAAAATTGGCTGCTTTTTCGGGAGTACGGGCAATGATGGATATTTCGGACGGTTTGTTTCGGGATTTGCCTCGTTTGCTCGGAGGAAAATTCGGTGCGGAAATTGATGCGGACGCTTTGCCGATTGCACCTGCTGTTTTAAGCTGGTGTGCAACTAGCGGACAAAATCCGCTGGAATTTGCTCTTGTTGGCGGAGAAGATTATGCACTTGCGGCGGTTGTTTCTTCTGATGCAGTAGATGATTTGCCCGTTTCGCAGGGCAGAATAATCGGCACGGTTTGTGAAACATCAGGAATTTTTTTGCACGGAAAACCGCTTGTTTGTCAGGGTTTTGATCATTTTGGTTAAAAAATCGGAATAAAAATGGATATACAAAAAAAAAGATTGCCCGAAATTCTTGCTCCTGCCGGCGGACAGGATGCTTTTTTAGCGGCTGTAGCTGCCGGAGCGGACAGTGTTTATTGCGGGTTGAAAAATTTTTCTGCACGTATGGAGGCAGATAATTTTTCGCTCAAAGAATTGGCGCGTTTGACGGAGTTGGCTCATATTCACGGAACACGGGTACATGTAACGATGAACACGCTCCTTAAAGCTGACGAGGTGGAACGAATTGGGCATTTGCTGGAAAATTTGCACCGTTTCGTTCATCCCGATGCACTTATTATTCAGGACTTGGGCGTGGTGCGACTTGCTAGTGAAATCGGTTTTACGGGGGGAATTCATTTTTCCACGCTGGCCAATGTTTGTTCGCCGACAGCTCTTAATGCGGCACAAAAGCTCGGAGCGACGAGAGCGGTTTTGCCAAGAGAATTGAATATTGATGAAATTCGGCTTATGGCGGCAAATGTTCCGCAAAATCTGGAACTGGAGGTATTTATTCACGGAGCTTTATGTTATGCCGTTTCCGGGCGGTGTTATTGGAGCAGTTTTTTGGGCGGCAGAAGTGGACTGCGAGGTCGTTGTGTGCAGCCGTGTCGCCGGGAATATTCACAAAAACAGTTTTCCGAACGTTTTTTTTCCTGTTCAGATTTGAGTCTTGATGTTTTGGTGCGACCGTTTATGCAAATTCCGCAAATCAGTTCATGGAAAATTGAGGGCAGAAAAAAAGGACCGCACTATGTTTTTTATACCGTTAAAGCTTATCGTCTTTTGCGAGACCACGGTGATGACCCCAATGCCCGTAAAATGGCGATGGAATATTTGGAACAGGCACTCGGCAGAAAAAGCGGACATTATCTTTTTTTGCCGCAGCGACCGCATTTGCCTTTTGAACATGAGGAAACCGCTTCCGGATTTCAGGTAGGAGCAATACGAAAAAATAGTGGAAAAACATTTTTACAACCTAGACAGTCGCTTTTAAATGGAGATTTGTTGAGAATCGGTTACAGTGATCAGCCGTGGCATTTTTTGCATAAGATTCGCCGTTTCGTTCCCAAAGGAGGACGATTGGATATTGGTTCATCTAAATCCGTTCCGAAAGGAACGCCGGTTTTTTTGGTTGACAGGCGTGAACCGGAATTAGTTGAGAGATTGGCAGAATTGGAGCAGGAATTGGCAAAACTTCCATCTGTTGAATTACAACCGTCATTATTTTCACCGCGGGCAGTGCGGAGTTTGAAAATACAGAAAAAAAAGCAAATTTTGACACAAACCGTATCTTTTTCACTTGATACTGCTGTCAAACGTGAGGCGGTTTGGTTGGAATCTGGCGGAAAAATTAAGGATGGTAAAATTTGGCATTGGTTGCCGCCTGTAATTTGGCCTCAAGATGAGAAAAAATGGCAAGAAAGGATTGCACAGGTGCAAAAGCGGGGGGGGGAGTTTTGGGTTGTTAATGCACCGTGGCAGTTGGAACTTTTCAGTCAAAAACCTGAAACGGTTTGGGCAGGACCGTTTTGTAATATTGCTAATCCTTACGCTTTGCAGTCGCTCAAAGAAATGGGATTTTCGGGAGCATTCGTTTCGCCTGAACTCAGCGGAGAACAGTTGCTTGCTTTGCCTAAAAAAAGTCCTTTGCCGCTTGGAATCGTGCAGCACGGTTTTTGGCCTCTGGCTCTTGCCCGCATTTGCAATCCCAAATTGAAACGGGGGGAATTGTTCAGTAGTCCCAAAAAAGAACAGGCGTGGATTGTACAGCATGAACATCTTTTTTGGATTTATCCGAACTGGCGGCTTGATTTGAGTGAAAAAAAACGGGAGCTGATAAACGCCGGGTACAGTTTGTTCGTCTGCTTGGAGGATAATTTGCCCCGCGGTGCGGAGCTTCGTAAGCGACCGGGGTTATGGAATTGGGATTTGTCGCTGTTGTAAAAATGGTAGATAAAAACACATCGGTTTAAGAGTATGCTGTTTTTTAAACCATTTTGGTCATATCCCACATCGGCAGGAAGATTGCCAAAGCGAAAAAACCGACAACAACTGCCAGTCCGACCATAAGTGCCGGACCTAGGTTTGCGGTCATTTTTGATACGGAATAGGCAACTTCTTCGTCATAATGTCGGGCAACATCTTGCAGCATTTTTTCAAGATTTCCCGATTCTTCTCCGATTGAAATCATATTGACAACCATAGGCGGAAAATAATCCGTTTCCCGTAAAGGAGCGGCGATACCTTCACCTTGCTGAAGTTTATTTTTAAGCTGAGTGAATTCTTTGCCGATTGCAGCGTTGCCGATAGCTGCAGTTAAAATATCTATTGAATTAAGAACGGAAACACCGCTTGATTGCAAAATTGCAAATATGCTTGCAAATCTTGACATAGCAGCCTTTTCAAATACCGGTCCAAGAATGGGTAATGAAAGTAAAATTGTATCTTTGACATATTGTCCGTTTTCCGTTTTGAGGTATAAAACAAGAAATGTTATGACAATAGCAAGTATGCCAAATATAATATGCCAATAATTTGCAAGTAATGTATAAAGAATCATACAAATTTTTGTAGGTAAAGGAATATCAATACCTGATGCTTCAAAAATTGAAATAAATTTAGGGATAACGAATGTTAAAAGAACAAAAAATGCAACTCCAAGACCGATAAGAACAATCATTGGATATTGTAATGCAGATTTAACATCTTGTTTTACTTTATGTTCGTGGTCAAGAAGATAAGAAAGTCTGTCCATTACTTCTGGTAATTGTCCGCTTGCTTCTCCTGCTTGTATCATACTGCAATAAAGAGCTGAGAATGTAGAACCGTGTTTTGAAAATGCATCGTATAATGAAGAACCTTCACGAACATCGGTGTGCATTGTCAATATAATTTCTTTAAATACTTTATTTTCTGTTTGTTCACTTAGGATATGAAAAACTTCTACAATAGAAATTCCTGCTTGATAGAGTGTGCGAAATTGTTTTGTGAACAAAATGAGTTCTTGGGCTGTTATTTTTTTGGCGAGTGAAATACCTGATTTTTTCTCTTTTCCATCTTTTATTTCTTTTAGAGAATCCGGAATAAGATTTTTCTCAAAGAGCATTGCATTGGCAGCATCTGCATTATCTGCGTTAATTGTTCCGGTAATCAGTTCACCTGTTTCATTATATGCTTTATAATAGTATTTCATTAGACCATAACCACGCTTGTTGCTTCTTCGAGTGTTGTTTGACCAAGTAAGATTTTTTCTTTTGCATCTTCTCTTAACAGTCTTATTTTCTTTTCTTTAACAAGTGTTCGCGTAATTTCTTGTGCGGAACATTCTTCTATTGTCATTTTTTGTACTTGTTCATCATTTATAAGTAATTCATATAGTCCCATTCGACCTTGGTAGCCTGTATTATTACAAAAAGTGCAACCTTTTCCTTTTATAAATTTCCCTTTTTTTACTTCTTCAGGACTGAGTCGCCAAAAATCAATAAAGGATTGGTCGGGTTGATACGGTTCTTTACAGTATTTACAAACTTTTCGTATCAGTCGTTGTGCTATTGAACAAAGAAGAACCGAAGAAACCAGAAATGGTTCGATGCCCATTTCGATAAAACGTGTAATTGCTCCGGCTGCATCGTTGGTATGTACGGTACTTAAAAGACGGTGTCCTGTCATGGCGGTTTGGACGGCAATTTTTGCTGTTTCCAAATCTCGAATTTCACCAATCATAACGACATCAGGGTCTTGACGTAAGATGGAACGTAGCCCGCTCGCAAAAGTCATACCGACTTTGGGATTGAGTTGTACCTGTCTGATATTTTGTAAACGGTATTCAACAGGGTCTTCCAAAGTAATAATATTGATGTCAGGGTGATTGAGTTCACGTAAAATGGCGTACAGACTGGTACTTTTACCGCTACCAGTTGGACCGGTGCTGAGAATCATTCCGTATGGACGGTGGATGATTTTTTGCAACTGGTCAAGTTGAAATTTATTGATACCTAGCTGGGGCAGTTCCAGTCCGCCGGCACTCATATCCAGCAAACGCAAAACGATATTTTCGCCGTAAATAGTCGGTAAAACCGAGGCACGAACATTGATTTCACGACCTGCCATAGAAATGGTAAAACGTCCGTCTTGCGGAACGCGACTGGAAGCAATGTCCATATTGGCTAAGATTTTAAATCTGGAAACAATCGCCATAAACATTGATTTGGGCGGTGATGGGATTTCTTGCAATCGTCCGTCAATGCGAAAACGCAGCTGGACAAAATCTTTTTCAGGGCTGATGTGGACGTCACTGGCTCCTTCTTTTACGGCTTGGGATAAAATCGAGTTGACCAAACGGATAACCGGAGCTTCCTGAGCCATACTTTGCAAAGAACTTACTTCCACGGAGCTAATATCCATGGCTTGTTTTTTGCCTTTTGCTCCTTCCTGTTCGGAGATATCGTCCATTATTTCGCTTAAATCAGTCCATGAACCGTATATGGAAGAATGCAGTTGATTAAAATCACGCATTGTACAGATGACTGGATTTATTTCTCTGTTGGTTTCAATTTCAACCGCATCAAGTGCATTGACATCTGTGGGGTCAACCATTGCGGTTATCAGGAGATTTCCTTTTTCTGCAAGTCCGATGACTTTATATTTTTGTGCTGTTTCCTGTGAGATAAGCTCGGCGTTTGTATGATTGACCGGGTATCGTGAAGGGGTATAGCCTGGAATTTCTAATTGGCGACTTACTGCTCCGGTAATTTGTTCTTCGGTTACGATATGTTGTTCTATAAGGTATTCACCTAATTTTTTGCCAAGTTTTCTATGTTCGGCAAGAGCATTTCCCAGTTGTGAGTCTGTGAGCAAGCCTTCTTGTACGAGGATGTCTCCAAGTTTCATCTTTTGCATAATTTTTTTCTTTAATAAAGTGTTGAGTTAGATTCTTTTTTTATTTCCCATCTTGTTTGCAAGATTGGTTGCTTTTGAACAAGATTTTGTGTTGTTTTTGTTTTATTTGAAAATATTTGCAGATTTATAAATATAAATATAAAAAATGCTGCACCGAGAACAGAATATTTTAAAAAAATCATATTACCGCTTGTATTACCAAAAAATTTATCTACCATTGCGGCACTAATTCTTTTTTTCTTTTCTAAAGTCATTTGTAAAAGTAGTTTGTGGCAAAGTGTTATTATTTGTCTTGGTCTACCTTTACTTTGTATATGAATTTTTTTAATCGCTCCGTTTGTAAAGTATTTTGGGGTTTGAGTATTTAAAGAAGAATGTTCAAGACGGTTTATAATCATTTTTTTACATTCATCATAATCAAAGCGTTTGATTTCGTATAAAAAATTTATTCTGTCTGTAAAATTATACATAGCGTCCAGGTGTCGTTTGAATTCAGGCTGGGCAAAAATAACAACTTGAAGTAGCTTGCTTGTATTTGTTTCAAAATTGAGCAGTTCTCGCAAAAATTCAATACCTTGTCTGGAAAGTTTTTGTCCTTCGTCGATTAACAAAACGACAGTTTTGTTTTCAATCAGATTTTTGGTGAGTAAAGCCCTTTTGATTTGTTCTTTGTATTCCCAAGCTTCAAGCGGTTTTTTTTCACCTGTCAGTTTTGCCAAAATAAGGGCAAGAAAGTCTTTTATAGAACCGATGTCCGGGTCAAGAAAAGGGTGACATTCCAAATCGTCCAGATTTTGGAGGAGGCGACGAAAAATTGTTGTCTTTCCTGTACCGACCTCACCCAGAACAACATTTACACCTCGACGCAAACGAATGGAGATTTCCAGTTGTTGTAGGCAATGTTTCTGTTTATCCGAACAGAAAAACATGTCCGGGTCGGGAGAGTTTGAAAAAGGTTCTCGCGTCAGTCCGATTTCTTCAAAGTATTCCATTTTTTGTTCCATTTTTATTTATAGTAGAGACGTTTATGGGCTTTGCACGCTCTTTTTTCACCAAGACCGCAACTTTTTTCTAAACTTTTCAGTGCTTGTTGTTTCCTGCCGAGTCTTTCCAGTGTCAAACCTTGGAGGTAGTGGGCAAAGGCGTTACGGGGGTTAATATATAAAGCTGTTAAGCTGTCGTCATAGCTTTGTTGGAAAAGACGTTTTTCCAAATAAGCATGAGAACGGTTACAATATGCTGTTTCTAAACCCGGATCCAAAGTAAGGGCAATTGATGCCGCTCTGATTGCTTCGTCCCATTGTTTTTTTTGTAAATGGTGACGGCTTTTATCTTGCCATTTAATAGCTTTAATGTCGTGTGTTGGAATAAGTTCTTCCAATTTTTCCAAAGTGTTAAATTTGGTTGTTGTTGCATTACTTTTTTGCGGTAAAATTTTAGGTGTAATAAAAATCAAGACATCATTCATCGATTCGCTGCTTTCTTCACCTTTGAATAGCCAGCCTAGTAAAAATGAATTTTTAAGTCCCGGAACACCATAGTTTTGTTTACTGTTTGCTGTTTTTGTTAAGCCTGAAATAACAATAGTTTCGTTATTTTCTACAATAAGTGAAGTTTGGGTGTTTTTCTTGGTAATAAGCGGATTGTCTTTTATTCTGTTCCCCAAATCGACTTCATCTTTGCGGATTTTGATGTCCATTTTGAGATAGCGTTTGTCTACAACATGCGGGGTAATTTCTAGTCTTAAAATCGCTTCTTCAAATTTGACGGTTGTTTTGCCGTCTTCGATAACGGCATACGGAATTTTTGCTCCGCTTTCTGTAAAAGCCATAACATTGTCGATGGTCGTAATCGACGGGTTGGAAAGAATATTGATTTTCTTTTTTTGTTCTAAAGCTGCCAATTGAACATCAAGATATTTGACATCGCTGCCGATTTTTAAATTCAGTCCCAAACCACCGGCACCAAGTCCCGTTGCTTTGCTTATAATATTTGGGTCTGCATTGGTATTCGTTTCTTTACCGTTAATTTTTGTTTTGGTGCCGCTTCCCCAAATTGCCGTTTTGTTGCCATCTCCCCATTCTTGAGCACGCCAGTCACCGCCCCATTGTACGCCCAAATCTCGACCTGTTTCTTGTGTCGTTTCTACAATATAGGCTTTGATATTGATTTGGCTTGTTGGAACATCAATAACTTTGATGAGATTGACCATCAAATCAATTTCGTTTTTAGGTCCGCGTAAAATAAGGGAATTGGTATGGTTGTCAACAATAACGCGAGCTGGCGATTCTTCTAAAATTTGGTTTTTGTCTTGTTCATGATTACGATCTGTTTTTTCTTGCAGCATATCTTCTAATGTTTTTTGAACATTTTTGACATCTGCAAATTGTATTTTGATTACTTTTGTTTCGGTTGGGCTGAATTTCTTGAGTTGTTTTTCGCCCGCCTTTTTCTTTAATAAAACTTCCGCCAGTTCTGCTTCTTGTTTAATGTCTTCAGGAGTTAAGATGCGTAAAACATCACCTTCCCATTCGTAAGTACAGTGGCGGTCTCGTAAGATTGTTTTAAAAATCTGATTCCACGGAACTCGTTTGAGATTAAGTGTTATTGTACCGTTTATTTTTTCGCTGTTGAGGATATTGATATTTTCTTTGCGAGCCAGTGTAGCAATAATGACACCTGCCGGAACATTGGTAACTTTTATGGAAACTGGTGTGGTCGGTAATTTTTTTTCTACTTCAATCGGGCGTTCTGGTTTTTTGTTTAAATCCGCCAAAGTAGTTTGCTCAATAGTTTGTGCTGAAAATTCGGGGTTTGGAGAGTAGCCCTCAAATCTTTTGGCTTTTTCTTGCCAAGTGTACATTGCTTGCTCAAACGGTTCTTTTTTATCTTTAGCACATCCTGAAGTAAAAAGAGGTGCAGCAAAAAAGATGAACAATAAAACAAAGTATCTAGTTTTCAGTGATGATAATTTCTTCATGTTTCTTCTCTACGTGTAAATATTGCTGTGTACTTTTGGCAAACGTTGCCAGAGGAATATACTGTGTAAAATCCTTTTTCAGTCCTTGTTCAAGGAGTTCTTGTAAATAATAGGCAGAAGGTGCAACCAGTTCTTGAGACCAAGGATTATAGTTGCCAAGTCGATTTATTGCAACTACTTCTCCGAACCGATTTAGCACCGGTCCGCCACTCATTCCGGGGATAATAATTGCATTGAGTTTGAGATATAAAATATCGTCAAATTTTTCCCAGCCGGTAAAAATTGCATTGAAAGAGTAGCGTTCTCCTCCTAATGGATAGCCTGAAGAATTAAGTTGTGTTCCATAGTTCAGTCCTTTTACTGCAATGGGTAAAGGTGTGCCTATATGCGGAATGAATAAGAGGGCAAGGTCTGTAACTTTATCATAACCGATGACCCATTCAACGGCAACTGCATTTGATTTGTCAGCAAGTACTAATACTTTATTTGCTCCTTCAATTACATGAAAGTTGGTTGCCAGGATATTATTATGGACATAAAATCCTGTTCCTATTCCTTTGTCTGTTTGAATTTTTACAATGGAATTGTCCGCATTACTCGCGGAAGTTGCTGTATTGTTTTCTGCAAAATTGCTTGCTGGAAAAAACAAGATTAAAATGTAAAGAATGATAAGAAGAATATAAAAGTATTTTTTCATAGTACGCCTCGATATTTTTGGACTATAGAAGCAAAAAACCGTTTTTGTTTTTATGTTTTATTTTTTACTTGCTTTTTTTGTGCCAACTTTTTTTGTGTCGTCTTTTTGCGGTTGTTCCCAGACAAAAACTTGTTTTTCTGTATAAGGAACAACTAGTTTATTCTTTTTCGGTGTATAGATTGTAACATCTTTTTTAGTGATTTTGCCGACGGAATAGCTTGGCCAATCGTCTAAGTGGTCGCCTTGTTTGTAGTTATGGTTGTTGATGATTGCATAAATTTCATTGCCGAGTTCCATAAATCCCGTGTAGGTAAAAAGTTTTTTCTCTACTTTTTTTAACTTGGTTTGGTTTTGCAGTGCTTGAGGCTGTTGGTAGAAAATATCTTTTTGCCACGGTATGGCTGATTGAGCCAGTATCTTTTTTTGATTGGGCGTGAGTTCAATCGCTACAATTTTTTCCGTCAGTTCTGGATATTTTTGCGGGTCAAATTTAGGCAGATTTTCCATTCCTTCTTCTAGTTCTACTGTTGAAGAAGGTTCTGAAGAGGAATCGGAATCCATAAACATAAAGGCTCCCGCACCTATTGCAACAACTAAAACAATGATAAGTAATTTTTTTTCTCTTTCGTTCATAGTGTCCGAACCCAGAATTTAAGTGTTATATATTTTTGGTTTGCAACTTTTTGAATTAAACTTGATTTGATGGAATCAATGTAATTGAGTCCCAAAAGTTGAATTTTAAGATTGTATAACTCTTGAAGTGTGCCATACGCTTTTATTGTTCCTTGAACAAATCCTTTATTATTACTTTCTTCAATTGAGACTTTTAGATTTTTTACATTTGTTTTTGCAAGAGCAGTTTTTAAATCGTTAGGAAGATTAGTTAAAAGTTCTTTATATGTGGCATTTTTAGGTGGAAAAGATGCAAAGCTCATTAAATTTTTTCTGTTTGTGTCTGCCATATTAAATTCTTTTTGCATTGATTCCAGATGTTTTTTATATGATGCTTGAATTTTTCGCAGTGTGTCCAATTGAGATTGCAGCATATTAATATCTTTTTGTTTCTTTTCTATTCTTTTTTGGGTCAGAATAATTGTATCCTGTGTCGTACGAATAGTTTGTATCTGCCATGCAATACCTCCGATGAGTATAAAAGCGATAGCTGAAAATACTGCAATCAGAAAGATTGTTGATGATGGTAGTTTTTGTTTCATATGTTCACCTTTAATGCTATTGTAAAGTAAAGAGTGTTACCAATTCCCGGAGTTATTTGAGAATTTTTTTCTACTCCGAGGACACTGAAGTAAGGAGAATTGTTCAGTATCATCTTATATACGGAAAGATAGAGGTTTTTATCCTGTTCTTTTGTCGTAACAACTCCGTCCAGTAAAATAAATTTTGCACAGTTTTGTTTTTCGGTTGTTTGTTCGGAATTTGAATTTTGCAATTCATAATAACCGAACGGAGAAGCAAAATATTCTTCTTTCTTTTTATTATCGACCGTTTTTTCAGTATCTTTATAAGTAAGGGTAAATTGTTTTTCCGAGGAAGAATACAGAATCTTATTGATAGAAATTCCTTCCTGAGTAAGTGTAAAAAGTTCGGAAAAAACGGCAACCGGTTCATAGCGTTTTGCCGTATATTCTAAATACTTATTTAGAAAGTTTATTTTTTCCGCCAGTTCTTTAATATGTGATAGGTCGGTATTCGGATCAATAGTATTGAGTTGCTGTTCTAGTGTCTTGGCGTTTGTTACCAGAGTTGCAAACTCATTTTCCTGTGTTTTGAGTTTCGTTTTTTCTGTTGCCAAAAATGTAAAGGTTACAATATTGCCTGTTGCGAGTAGAAGAACCGCTGAGAAACCGGCAGCAATCACCCATTTTTTAATTTGTGCCAATTTTTTTTCTTCATTTTTTTCGCGAAATGTGTACAAAAAGTTCGGTGTTTGTGGGTTTTGGGAAAGTCCCAAGCTGATAACCGGCAGCAATTGCATTTTTTGTCTGGCAGCAGCCGGTGGACGAATTTTGGAATATTGACTGATGAATCGAAAAGGGTCTGCCGCTTCTACCGGAATTCCAAGTTCTCCCTGCAAATAGGAAAGAAGAGGCGGATAAAGGCTCATTGTGCCGCTGATAAACAGTTTGTTGATGGTGTGTTGAGCCATCGTATTGTTATAGTGGGCGATTGTTCTTTGGATTTGTCGGGAAAGACGGTTGAGAGCCGGTTCAATAGTTTTAAATACATCATCGGAGGTGAGATTGGCTCCCGGTTGCCCCGGAGCTAAGTTTTCTCCTTCAATCATTTGAGCTTGTAAAATAGATTTGGCTTCTTTGAGGGTAATTGTCTGTTTCTTATCGTTTAGATTCGGGCTACCCAATGACGGTTGCCCTGGAATTTCAATTTGCGGAGTATTGTTGTCGTCTTTTTTTTGAAAAGAATTTTGGATTTCGTCCAGCAGGCTGTTGAGCGATGTTCTGACTTCTCGAGTAAAAACAAGAAAATGTTGTTGAAAAACATCAATACGGGACCAGTCATCATCAATGAAGATATGAGCAACGGAATCTTCTTTCGGAGCATTGAGCCACCCTGATTGAAACATATTTTGTAGACAAAAGGTATTGATTGTTATTCCTTCGAGCGGGTAGCCGATTTTGCGAAAAAAATCTTTCCATTCGAGAATTTCCTGTTTGGGGATTGTATATGCTAAAATACGGTATTTGGAGGCATTTATATCTATAATATGGTAGTCAAAAAGTTGCGTACTGATATTAAACTTTTTTTCTTTTTGTGCCGCTTGCAAAGCAACGGAATCTATTTTTTTTGCCTCAACCTGTGGAATTTCATAGGTAAATGCGTCAACTTCACGAGACGGCATCATAAACCAGAGTTTTCTTTTGGAAAATGGTTGACAAAATTTTCTCAGTACGGGAGTGAGTGCTTCGCCCAAAGATTGTTTTTCCATTGTGGGCGGTAGTGTAACTTGTTGATAGCTTAACAGGCGATACTGATCGCTATGAAGCAGGGCGGAAAGCCGAACAAGATTGCCGGTAATTTCAATACCAATCTTTATTTGTTTTTTTCCGGCTTTTATTTTATCTTTTTTTGCTATCGCTGACGGTATCGAGCCTGCTCTGCGGTTTTTGATACCTCCGAGAAGTTTTTCCGTAGCTTGTTTTTTTTCTTTTTCCATAATTAACACTCTTTCGTTTTTGAATGATTTGAGTATAAAAATTTCCAATAAAGTTTTTGCTTTTTTCGCAAACTTTTTGGCTTAAAAATATGAAAGCAAAAATCGTTCCAAATCAGAATTATGCAATTCGTTTAGACAGTTGTCTTTGTGATTTGTTTCCGGAAATTGCCTCTCGTAGTGTGGCAATTTCGCATATAAAAAACGGATTTGTCGCCGTTGATGGCGTTATTTGTCGTAAGCCGTCTTTTATGGTTCGCTGTGGACAAAGTCTCACATTTTCTTTACCGGCAGTGCAAAATATTGCAAAAAATATTCCCGATTCGCCTGTGCTTTTGCCGATATTGTATGAAGATGAAGATTTGTTGGTGGTGAACAAACCGGCAAATTTAACCGTTCATTCCGCTCCCAGCGTCAAAGAATTGACTTTAGTGGAAATTTTATGCGGACGATATCAGGAGTTGACAGCTTTTTCCGGAGAGCGTCAGGGTATTGTTCATCGTCTTGATAAGGATACCAGCGGACTTTTGGTTGTTGCTCGAAATGAGTCGTCGCGAGCAGCTTTGAGTGAATATTTTGCTCAAAGGTTGGTGGAAAAAGAATATCTTGCCTTTGTGCGTGGTGTTCCGAGTCCTTCAGAGGATGAGATTACTGTCCCGATCGGGCGACACGCAACGCTTAAAACCCGTATGATGATTAACGGAAAAAATGCAAAAGAGGCGAAAAGTCGATATCGGGTTTTGTGGAGTTCGCCTGATGGACTTCTTTCTTTGCTCAGCGTTCGGATTTTTACAGGACGAACACATCAAATTCGTGTGCATTTGGCTTCAATCGGACATCCCGTTTTGGGGGATGGAACTTACGGTGGTACGGATTTTTCTTTTTTCGGAAAAAAAGAAAGCGGTTTTCGCCGTTTGATAAAAAGGCAATGTTTGCATGCTTGGAAACTTGGATTTTCGCAGCCTACAAGTGGTGAACCGCTTCGGTTTTGCACTCCGCCTCCTGATGATTTTTTGCGAATTTTTCTTTTTGCTTCACGGCGTGCGTTAAAAATCGGATTGACCGGAATTGCTGCTTGCGGAAAATCAGCCGTGTTGCAGGAACTTGCAAATTCAGGAGTGCCGACTTGGAGTGCTGATGCTGTTGTTGCAAAACTGTATCAGAGTGGTGCTGACGGCACCCGTTTGCTTACTTCCCGTTTCGGTGAGCGGTTTTTGTCGGAGGACGGAAGTGTTGATAAAAAGAAACTTTTGCAGGTTATGCGTGAAGAAAAGGGACTTATGTCGGAGGTGAGTGATTTACTTTTTCCTCTTGTTTTGCACCGTTTGCAGAATTTTTTTGCAGATCCCGGTACGGCGTCCGTATGTGTAGCGGAAGTGCCTTTGCTTGTTGAAGCCGGTTGGAAAAACGGTTTGTTCGATTTGGTTTGTACGGTTTTTTGTAAACAAGCCGTGCGACAAAATTGTCTTGCCGTGCGGGGCTGGGATTTTGATTTGACCGAACAAGTTGATAAATGGCAGTGTAGCCAAACAAAAAAGGTGCAGGCGGCTGATATTGTGCTTGCCAATGTCGGGAGTTTGCAGGATTTGCAGGCACAAACGAAAAAATTGTTGTGGATTTTTCGGGAATTGCAGCAAAAAAAAATACAGGCACGAATTCATTTTTATAAAAATCTTGTTTCGGCTGAAAAAATATAAGGCACAGGTTATGAAGAGTTTTTAAGTTTGTGCTTGACAGATTGATTGTTGCGACTGAATAAGAGCGGTAAATAAAAATATAATTTTTAAATGAAAGGTTCGGAAATGATGTTAAAAATAGAAAATCTTCATGTTTCCATCGGGAAAAAAGAAGTTTTAAAAGGAATAAATCTGCGAATCGAAGAAGGGGAAACTTTTGTTCTTTTCGGCTTGAACGGTTCGGGAAAAACAACGTTACTTATGACGATAATGGGTTTTTCCGGTTATACGGTTACGCAGGGCAAAATTTATTTTCAGGGTGAAGATATTACCGATATGCCTATGTATGAACGGGCTCGTATGGGGATTGGAATGCTGTTTCAAAGACCGCCGACCATTCATGGTTTAAAAACGCGGCATTTGGTTGAGATGTGTGCTCAGTATCGTAATAAAGGGTTCCAAACTGATGAAATTGCTAACAATCTCAATTTTGCTTCGTTTTTGGAAAGAGATATAAATGACGGTTTTTCAGGAGGAGAAATTAAACGCTCCGAGCTTTTGCAGCTTATGGCTCAACGACCGCAGCTGGTGCTTTTTGATGAACCGGAATCTGGCGTGGATTTGGAAAATATGGAACTCGTCGGTAAAACCGTCAGTAGATTGTTGGGTTCTTCCTTTGAACGCAATCCCAATGTTCCAATGCGAGAATTGCGTGCAAAATGTAGAACTTCCGGACTAATTATTACACATACCGGTCATATTCTTGACTATGTAAATGCAGATCGAGGACAGGTTATGTATAACGGTATTTTATGTTGTGATAATAAACCTATTCGTCCCAGAGATATTTTAAATCATATAAGTAAGTATGGATATAAGGAGTGTATCAGATGTCTGAATTAGAAGCTGTTCAAGTTGATATAAAAAAATATAATAATGTTAGTAATAATTCTTTTTTGTCTGATTTACGGAAAATAAATGAAGATGACCGAAAAAAAATGCTTATGGCAGGAGTTGATGTAGAAGAAAATTTTCGTAGTGGTACATATTTACAGTATGACCAAAATATGGTGCATTGTAATTCCAAACAAGAAGGTGTTGAAGTTTTGGGAATTAAAGATGCTTTAAAAAAATATAACGGTCTTCCTGATTATTATTTTAAATTGATAAATAAAGATGAAGATGAATATACTCGTAAAACGGCAGATGAGTTACACGGAGGATATTTTATTCGCACTCAAAAAGGAGCAAAAGTTTTTTATCCTTTACAATCGTGTATGTATATTAAAGGAGAAAATATTTCTCAAAATGTTCATAATATTGTTGTTGTAGAAGAAGATTCTGAAGTACATATTATTACTGGTTGTACTACTTCACATGATGTGCGTTCGGCACTGCATCTTGGTATTTCTGAATTTTATGTTAAAAAGGGCGGAAAGCTGACTTTTACAATGGTACATGATTGGAGTGATGAAGTTGTTGTTCGTCCTCTTACTGTAGGTGTTGTAGAAGAAGACGGTGTATTTTTGAGTAATTATATTTTGTTGCACAAGGTTCGCTCTATAGAGAGTTATCCGACAGTTTACTTAAACGGTGAAAGGGCAGTTGCCCGTTTTAATTCTGTTTTGGTAACACCTGAAGGTTCGTATGTAGATTCTGGCAGTCGAATTGTATTAAATGCACCGAACACAAGAGGAGAAATTATTTCCCGTACCATTACGACCGGTGGTGTAAATATTGCTCGAGGGGAAATTGTCGGCAATGCCGTTCCTGCCAGAGGGCATCTGGAGTGCAAGGGATTGATTTTGGGCGGCGGTACAATTCACGCCATTCCCGAATTGCAGGGAAATGTAACAGGCGTTGAACTGTCGCATGAAGCGGCGGTCGGTAAAATTGCACAGGAAGAAATCGAATATCTTATGGCTCGCGGTCTGGACGAGGACGAAGCGACTTCGACCATTGTGCGAGGCTTTTTAAATGTTGATATTATGGGGCTTCCGGATGAATTGCGAGAAAATATTGAGCAAATGATTGCTGAAAATGAAAAAAATATGTTTTAAAAAAAATAAAAAATAAAAAATGCCCTGTTTTGTGATTTGCAAGATAGGGCATTTTATTCGGGTAAAATTTATAAAGCGACATCGGTAAAAGCAAATTTGGTTACATCAAATAACCCGCGGTCTGTGAGTTTGAGGCTCGGAATAACAGGCAAAGCCATAAAACTCAGAGTCATTATTGGCTCGGATTCCGGTCTGATATTATATTCCCGTCTTATGCGTTCAAAGAGTGTTTTTTTGGCAGCCGCGATTTCTTCAATAGGTTTATCCGACATCAGTCCTGCAACGGGAAGCGGCAGTTTGTCTAAAATTTTTCCGTTTTTAATAAGGACAATTCCTCCGCCGCTTTCCTGTAATGCCAAAATCGCCGCCTGCATATCTTCGTCATTATCTCCGGCAACAACGATATTGTGGCTGTCGTGGGCGATGGTGGTTGCAATCGCTCCGCCTAAATGTTTACCATCTGCGACATAGCCTTCCAAAATTCCCAATCCGATTTTGCCACTGGCATGATGTCGTTCCACAACGGCAATTTTTGTTAGTCCTGGATTTTTTTGACAATCAAAACATCCGTTTGTGGTTTTGATTTCTCTTTCCAAATTATCGGTAAGCAGAGAATGCGGCTGCAAGCCGATGACTCTTGCTCTGTTGTTTGGAAGCGGCAGGCGAAAACTTTCTGTTTTTAGTTTGGCAATGTGAACTTGCGAGGTAACTTCTGGCGGAAGCGGCATTTGGGTTGGGGTTTTAAGAAGTTTTCCATTTTCGGCAACGAGTTTTCCGCTGCGAAAAACGGATTGAACTTGAAAATCTGTTAAATTATTTACACAAATGCAGTCCGCTTCGTAGCCGGGAGCAATTGCTCCTTTTTTGTTGAGGTTGTAGCAAGTTGCAGGAAAAATCGTTGCCATGCAAATTGCCAAAATAGGGTTAAGACGGCGAGAGGCAATGCGCAGATGTTTGTCTATATGTCCGTTTTGCAGCACATCTTCGGGACTGCTGTCGTCCGTACAAAAAGCACATCGCCACGCATTTTGGGGCGTAACTCCGTCAAGCAGTCGTTCCAAATTTTTGGCAGCCGAGCCTTGTCGCAATAAAACAAACATTCCTCTTGTAATTCTGTCTTGCAGTTCTTGCGGAGTGGAACATTCGTGGTCGGTCAAAATTCCTGCACAGGCGTAGGCATTTAAATCGGAGCCGTTCAACATCGGAGCGTGTCCGTCAATGATTTTTCCTGCATTTCGGGCAAGAGCCAGTTTTTGCAAAACTAAGTCGTCAGCTCTAACTACACCGGGAAAATTCATCATTTCTGCCAGTCCGCCGACTCGTTCATTGTTTATAAGCGGTGCAAGGCTGTTGGCATCAAGTATTGCTCCCGCATCTTCAAACGGTGTTGCCGGAACGCAGGACGGAAGCATAATTCGTACATCAAGCGGTAATTTCTCGCTTGCTTTGAGCATATACAAAATGCCAGCAATGCCGCAGACATTTGCGATTTCGTGTGGGTCGGCGATGACGGTTGTCGTGCCTTTGGGGACGACTAGCCGTGCGAATTGCTCGGGAGTTCCCATTGAGGATTCGATATGAACATGTGCGTCGATGAGTCCCGGGAGCAGATATTTTTTCTGTGCATCAAAATATTTATCAGCTTTGGTCGTGCCTTTCGGATATATTCCCAAAAAAACGCCGTCACCAATCAGTAAATCTTGGTCTTCTATGATTGTTTGTGAAAAAACATCGACAATTTTGGCGTTTGTAATGCAAAGCTCCGCCTGTTTTTGTTGGGCAGCCATTGTAATGCGGTTGGAAAAATTCATTTTTGCTCCTTTTTCTTTTTTTGTGTATATAAAAAATTGTATAAATCGTTTTTATTGTTCATTTCTGGATTTTCTAAAACAAATTCAAACAGCATTTTTTTTATTTTTCCTATTTCTGGTCCTGGTATAATATTTAAGTATTGTGCAATATCATGTCCGTTTAAAGCAAGATTATTGATATTTAAATGTTTTGTTTGTTTATCTTTTTTTATTTCATCTTGTAATTTTTTCAATTTAAAACGAATATCTGAAAAAGTATAATTATTTTGAGCAAGATTGGAATTTTTATCTGCAATTCTAAGAAGTAAGAAATCACGATAATCAATATTTCTTTTTAATAAATTGGCAAGCAGTTTTCTTATTGATTTTTGTGAGTTGTTTTTTTCTAATATATACATATGACAATGAATAAGAGATAGAATAAATTCTTGTTCGTGATTGGAAAATCGTAAATTTTGCAAATCTTTTTTGATATTTTTTGTCTTTGATTCGTGATTATAAAAAGTTATTTTGTCGTTTATATTCTGTTTTGCATCAAATTTTCCGGTGTCATGCACAAAACCGGTAAAACGCAAAAGCGGTCGCTTTCTTGGTAGAGCGTCGCCTGTGAGTAAGCAATGTTCAAAAACAGTTTCTCCATGAAATGCTCCGCCGTCCAGATTTTCGCAGCGAGCCAAGGACGGCAAAATCTGTTGTAAAATACCAATTTCCAAAAGCAGTCGAAAAAAGACAGACGGTTTGGGAAGCTGCATTGCTTTTATGATTTCAAGCCGTACCCGCTCGCCCGAAAATTGTATGCCGTTTTTTTCTTGTTCGATTGCCTTGTCGATAATTGCCAGCCTGCTTTTTTCTTCAAGCGTTCCGCCAATCAAGGCAGTAAAACGGCAGGCTCGGATTGTGCGTATCGGGTCTTCGTTGAGACGCTCGGCGGGGTTACCCACAAAACGAACAAGCTGATTTTTTAAATCCTGCTTGCCTCCAAACGGGTCGAGCAGTGATTGTTTTTTTACATCAAAACCCATAGCGTTGATAGTTAAATCCCGTAAGGCAAAATCGCCCATGTACCACGGATTGGAAGTTGCCCGACAGGAGGCGATTTCCACGCCGTTTACCAGACAAAGCATAAATCCTTTGCCCACGATTTTTGCCGAACTGTCGGCAAAAAGTTGTTGCACTTGCTCGGTTTTGGCATTTGTTAAAATGTCGATATCCTGAAAAGGTAGAGAAAGCAGGGCATTTCTCACTGCACCGCCGACCACGATTGCTTTAAAACCGTTTGCGTGCAGTTTGGAAAGAAGTGGCAGGGCAGGGTGATTTTGCCGTAAAACTGTTATGATTTTTTGTAATTTTTTCATGATGTTTTTGTAGCCTTATTTCGGTTTTTGGCAATATCGTTTCATTTTTAAAATGGCAAATATTTTGTTGGAAAAATATGTAAAATTGTATTTGATAATTTTGTGTATTATCTATGTATTGTTGTATATTTTTAGGCTTGCGATTGCTTTTGCTTTTTGAAAGGTGTAGGCAAAAAATGTTTTTTATGGAAAGCAAAGGAGAAAATCGTGGAAAAAAAAGAATATATTTTTGATATTGAGGGTATGCATTGTGCTGCCTGTTCATCTCGGATTGAACGGGCGGTTGGAGCTATGTCCGGTATTTCTTCGGCAAGTGTCAATCTTGCCGCCCGAACGGGAAAATTTGTTGTTGCGGATTTGAGCATTACTCCGCAAAAGATTGAGGAAGCGATTGGGCAACTCGGTTTTAAGGCTTTGCTGCAAAAAAGTGGTGAGTTGAATTTGAAAGGACAGGAAAAAGCAAAAATTGCTCTTCTTGCCAAGAAAAAAGAAGTTATTTTTGCGTGGATTTTTGCCTTGCCGCTGCTTGTGATTTCGATGGGATATATGTGGGGAATGCCGCTTCCGTATTGGCTTGATCCGCATTTTGCACCGCTTAATTATGCTTTGACTCAGCTTGCTCTTGTTTTACCTGTTATTTATGCCGGTCGAAATTTTTATGTGCGTGGATTTGCGAATCTTTGGCGGCGGTCGCCGGATATGGATTCGCTGGTCGGGTGCGGAACAGGAGCGGCATTTTTGTATAGTTTGTGGAATTTGTTCGGTATTGTTGTTGCTTCAAGTCCGCAGTTTGCCGTAATAAAAGCGATGGATTTGTATTTTGAATCCGCAGGCGTATTGATTGCTATGATTTCTCTTGGAAAATATTTTGAGGCAAAATCAAAACTTAAAACCACCGATGCAATTACGGCATTGATGAAATTGCGTCCGCAAAAAACCTATGTGGTGCGTGAAGGAAAGGAAATTTCAGTTGATATTGAAGAACTGGTTGCAGGTGATTTAGTTCGAGTACGACCGGGGGAAATTGTACCGGCTGACGGAAAAATCGAAGAGGGATTTTCAAGTATCGACGAATCAATGCTTACCGGCGAACCTTTTCGTATTGATAAAAAAGTCGGCGATGAAGTTATTGGCGGAACGGTGAACGGCAACGGTTCGTTTCTTTTTCGGGCAGAAAAGGTCGGAAATAAGACTATGCTTTTTCGGATTATCGAGCTGGTGCGAGACGCTCAGGCAACAAAAGCACCGATTGCCGGTCTTGCCGACAAGGTCAGTTATTATTTTGTGCCGACGGTTCTTTTTATTGCCTGTCTTGCCTTTGTAGCTTGGTTTTATTTGGGGGGTAAGGATTTTTCTTTTTGTTTGCGGATAGGGGTTGCTGTTTTGGTTATCGCCTGTCCGTGTGCGATGGGGCTGGCAACTCCGCTTGCGATTATGGTTGGTACGGGTCGTGGAGCGAGGCTCGGAATTTTGATAAAAAGCGGAGCGGCTTTACAACAGGCTGAACATATCGATACCGTTGTTTTTGATAAAACAGGTACTTTGACTTACGGAAAACCTCGTATTGTCGAGATTGTTTCTTTCGTTCATGAAGACGAAAATACATTGCTGGCGTTGGCGGCTTCCGCTCAACACGGCTCAGAACATCCATTGGCTGCGGCGTATATTGATTTGGCTGCGGAGCGGAAATTGTCGCTTCAAAAAGGAACGGATTTTCAAGCTGTTAGTGGAAAAGGTATTTCAGCTATGGTCGGTGGTAAAAATATTTGTATTGGCAACGCTGACTTTATGCAGGATAGGAATGTACAAATCGGCGAAAATGCCAAAACCGCTTTTGCCGATTTGTCAGTACAGGGCAAAACCGTAACTTTTTTGGCAGTTGATGGTTTATTGGCGGCTTTGGTGGCGATTGTTGATATAGTTCGGGAGCAAAGTTCGCAGGTTGTGAGAGATTTGCGAAAGAGCGGAGTGGAAGTTGTGATGCTTACCGGCGATAATGAAAAAACAGCTTTGACGGTTGCTCGTGAAATCGGGATTGAATATGTTGTTGCCGGAGTTTTGCCTGAGTGTAAATCTGAAGAAATTGAAAAATTGCGTGGCAGAGGAAAAAAAGTCGCGATGATTGGCGACGGTATCAACGATGCACCTGCTTTAGCTCAAGCTGATTTGGGTATTGTTATGGGTTCTGGAACTGATGTCGCTTTGGAATCTGGCGATATTGTTTTGGTCCGTTCAAATCTTGCCGATATTCTTGCTTCTTTTGCTTTGAGTCGGGCTGTTATGCGAAATATTCGGCAAAATCTGTTTTGGGCTTTTTCGTTTAATATTATCGGCATTCCGGTTGCTGCCGGAGTGTTGCAACTTTTTGGCGGTCCGGGACTTAGTCCGATGCTTGCTGGAACGGCAATGGCGATGAGTTCTCTTTTTGTTGTTTCCAATTCTTTGCGTCTTAGAAACTGGAAAAATAAAATGGACAGTGTTTAATGTCTGAACCGTGCGGTTCCAATAATTTCGGCTTTCCTGATTTTGAATATTTACAGCATTTTTCCGAGCTTCTTAATGCCGAATACGAAAAGGGCGGGTGGTGGCAAAAGTTGGTTGACCGTTTAGGAATATTTTTGTCGCTTGAGAGAAAAAATATTTGTGCTTTTTGGCGGGGTGCGTTTGTTGTGCGTGTGCAGCTTGTTGATAACCGGCTTGTTGTACAGGCGAATAAATGGGCGTTGGTTGAAAATTTTACTTGTTCTCGAGTTATTTTAAAAGAAGAATCAACGGCTGCACGTGTTCATTTTGTACAGGGGCTAAAGGGGTTTGAACGACGTTTGCCGCAGATTTGTGCTTTAGCCGAGCAATTTGTATCGCCAGAGAAACGTTTGGCAAGTAGGATTGGCAGGCGGTTTTTAGGTTTGGTCGGTTTTGATTTTTCGCTTGGAAAAAACAGCCTTGATTTGGTGCTGCTGCAAAAAGATGCGAGTTTGTTGGGAATTTGTATCCGTTCGTATTTGAGCGGTGATTTGCGAGGGAGTTCTCCCCGAATTATTTCGGTTTTGTCAAAAATGCAGACCAAGTGGCAAGAGAAACAAAGCGAAATTTGTAAGCAGGTTTGTCGTCAAATCTTTTTGTGGAGGCTTTTGAAGGGAAAATTTTTTCAAGCTCGGCGAAATTTTTCAACTCCGCAAAATTGTGTTCCGAAATTATCGCTTTTGATAACGGAATTTGACAGTGTACAGCGTCAATACGGTTTATCCAGACTGCTTTTGCCGCTTGGAGAATTTGAACCGATTTGTGTGGCAAAACCGGACAATGTTAATGAACAGCATTTAGCGTATTTTTCTTCAAATTTAAGTCGGCAATAATTATTTTTGGAGTTATTTGTCCACAAAATTCCATTTTTCTATACGTTTTTCAATCAGTTTCTTGCGATAATTTTGTAATTCATCTTTTAAAAATTGTATTTCTCTTTCTAAAAAATCAATCTGGTCTTTGCTGAGTTTGCGTTCTTTTGCTTGTAAATCAGGGTTGGAAATGTTTTCGGAATGTGCAATTTTTTCCGCTATATTTAGCTCTTTTTGCAGTAATCTTTGTAATTGTTTGATTTCCAAAAGGCGAATTGATTTTGTGATTAAGTAGCAGATTTCACTTAAAAGAAGTTTTTGCCCGTAATAAAAGTTTTTACCCGCTGCAAAGCAAAATGAAGACAAATTGTAGATTTTTTCTGAAATATCAAAAGTGTTCGCCATCGTTTCTCCCCTGATTAGCCGTTTATATTTTCTACCGGTAAAATATGTATTTTGGGCGGTAGATGCAGTTTAATTGTATTTTGTTCGTATTGTTGTTGTAAAAAAGTAAATTTTTGGGTGGAAATTTTTATCCTTATATCGGCAAAATCAAAGTAAAAAAGTTTTGGAATTTCTTGCCATTTTTCCCAGCGAATTTGCCAATCGGTGGTTTCTATCTTTATAGGAGTTCCGTTTTGCCCGACATAGAGATTTTTGGATTGTTTTTCTTGTGAGAAAAAGTAAAGAAATTCGCCCGAAGGAAGTGTTTTGGCATCTTGATATTCGTTTGGTACAATTTCGCAAATTTTACCTTGTAAAATAGATGCCAATGATTGCAATGTAAAGGGAAACGGAACGGTTGATTGCTCAAAAACCTGTTGGGTTGTGCCGGTATATGCTATTTTTCGCAGTGCATCATAGAAGAGGCAAGTTCCGTTATTTTCATAGACAATGGCAATGAGCGTTTTCATGCCCGTTCGCAGTTCAAGTCGGGCAGGACCATTTGTATTTCCCCAGAGTTCACCGGCAAGACGGTATTTTTTTTCGTTTTTTAGTGAACAAAGCATATTGAAGGAAAAACGAAAAGCTGGTGCGGTTTCGTTTGATTGGTGCAGGGAGTTCCAAATAGTTTTTGTGTCTGACTTTAGCGGTGAAGTTGTTTGATGAAAAGTACACCCTCCAAAAAAAAGAATGGGTAGACAGAAAATAATCAAATACAGTAATAAAAGATTGTATTTTGCGGTAAGAAGTTTGCAACAGTGTATTCGTTTCGACATTTTTTCTCCAAATTAGTTTATATTTTTTGTTGAGTTGTTTATATTGCAATATAGTTTTTGTTTTTTGAAAATTGTATTATTTAATTTAAATTTGAATATTTTTTTAATATGCGCATTTGCTTGTAAGCTTTTTGCATTTCTTTGTTTTTATTGAGCTTTTGAGCTATTTTTGCATAGTGTTCCCATATTTCATATTCATGATCAACTTGTTCAACGCTTTCTTGGATAATTTCCCATGCTTTTTGTGTATCGCCTTGTTTAAAATATGCCCACGCCAGTGAATCTAAAAAATGTCCGTTTCTCGGTTCTTTTTGAACGGCTCGCTTAATAAGAGTGATTGCTCGTTCCAGATTGTGATTTTGTTCGGCAAGTGTGTATCCCAAAAAGTTGAGGGCGGAAGCGTGATTGGGATTTTCGGCAATAATTTTTTCCATATAATCGATGCTTTCTTGGATTTTTTGTTGTCGATACAAAATACTGCCTAGTGAAAATAAAATATCGGTATGTTTCGGCCATGTTTTTTCTGCCTGTCGTAAAATCAAAAGAGCTTGTTGTTCGTTATTTGTTTGGGCATATAAATCAGCTAGAACAAGGGAAAATATTGGATTTTTTGGGTATTTTTTTTGCCCTTTTTGGCAAAGTTCGTTTGCCTTGTTCCATTCCTTTTTTTCTTTGAGCAGGTGGATTTGAAAAAGTATAATCGGTTCGTAATTTTTTGTTTCGGGATTGATTTTTTGTAAATATTTAAGAGCTTTGTCCGGATTGTTTTCCAGATTGGCGACGATCAAAGCTCGAATATATAGCACTTCGGTTTGTGTACTGTTTTTCGGAAAATATTTGAGCAGATTTTTGGCGTATTTATAAAAATCGTATTGAATAAAAGCCGATGCCGCCTGTAAAAGAGCGGGTTTGTCTTTTTGGAGTTTGTCGGCAAAGTACAATGCTCTATCAGGGTCGTTAAGTTTGAGATTTAAAAAAATAAGGTGAAAAAGAAGCTCGTTTCGCTGTTGATTGTCTTTGAGTAGTTTTGTGTAGATTTTTTCCGCTTCGGCATATTCTTTTCGGGATTCGTAAAAAAGAGCAAGTTCTTTTTGAGCGATGGAGTTTTGAGGGTCAAGTTGAACGGCTTGTTTGAGATTTTTTTTTGCCATAGCGATATTGCCAAGACCTAAATATGCTTTGCCTGCAATGAGTCGAGAACGACTACTTTGTTTTTGAGGCAGAACGGTTTTGATGAGGTCGACAGTATCAGCATATTTTTTTTGTTCTAATAAAAATGCTGCCATATCATCTCGAATTTCGCTATCGTTCGGGGCAAAACGAAGATAGTTTTCAAGAGTAGTTTTGGCGGCTTCTTGTCGATTTTCTAAAAGATATTGTCGCATAAGAGTGAGATTTAGTTCTTGATTGGCAGGAAATTTGAGGCAGCCTTCTTTCAGTGTTTCTTTTGCAAGAAGATGTTTTTTTTGTTGCCAAAGCAAGACGGCTTTTTCCAAATATAAATTTGGATACGGTTTGAGTTTTAGCAACTTGTCGAGCGTGTTGATTGCTTTTTGAGGGTCTTCATTTTTTTGCTGGTTAAAAGTTAAAAAAAGATAAATTTGCTCGGCATTTGGTGAAAGTGGAGGAGTCGGAAGGGCAATTTTTTGTGTACAGCCGGAAACAAGCAAAATACAAAGCAGAAAAAGAACTGTTGTTTTTTGGGGGAGAAATTGAGATTTGCAGAAACTGATTGTGTTCATTTTTTTTCTGTAACCGTTATTTTTTATTGTTCATTTTTATCTTCAATCCAGTTTTTGGAAAAATCAAAAATGTTTTGTGAAAGATATGTATGCAGTTTTTCTAAAAGTTTACTTTCTATTTGTCTGACTCGTTCGCGTGTAATGCCGTATTTTTCGCCTAGTTCACGCAGGGTAAGCGGTTTTTCCGCCAATAGTCTTTCCTCTAAGATAACCTTTTCTTTTTCGTTTAGAGTCGGTTCTATTTTTTTTAGTTGTTTATGTAAAAGTTCGTGCATTTCTGTTTGAGCAAGTTCGGTATCTATTGCCGGTTCAAGTGCCGGAATCATATCCATAGCGGTAAAATTATCGTTGTCGCTCAGCGGCATATCAAGAGAAAGGTCATTTTGTCCAAGTCGTCGTCCCATTTCGATAATGTCATTTTCCGAAACATCTAAATTGAGGGAAAGATTTTCGGCATCGGGCGTAATTCCAAGAGTTTCAAGGCGTTGGCGTTCCTTTCCCAGATTATAAAAAAGTTTGCGTTGGTTTTGGGTTGTTCCGATTTTGACCATTCGCCAGTTATCCATAATAAATTTTAAAATGTATGCTTTTATCCAAAAAGCGGCATAATAAGAAAAGCGAATACCTTTGTCGGGGTCGAATTTTTGCACGGCTTTCATCAGTCCGACATTGCCTTCCTGAATGAGGTCAAGTATGTTTCGCATCCAGCGGCGTTGAAAACCCATTGCAATTTTGACCACGAGTCGCAGGTTGGAAGTTGTGAGCCGAAATGCTGCTTCCTGGTCTTGTTTTTCCTGAATGCGTTTTCCTAGCTCAAATTCTTCTTCCTGTTCAAGAAGCGGAAATCTTTTGATTTCTTGTAAATAAATCTGTAGCGGGTCGGCTTTGGTCAGTTCTCTTTTTGCTGTTTGTGAAGCAAGAGAAAACTGTTTTTCTGCCGGAGGAAGTTTGCGGGTATCGTCTTTTTGTGATTTCATATTTTTGTTTACCTAAATAAAAAAAAGTATAAAGTTTTTGTTTGTATTTTTCAACATTTTTCATTATTCAGAAAATGTAGCGGCACGGGAAGTGTGTATTACATTTTTGTTAATTGGGTCGTATTTTTATTATTGGCTTTATTTAATAATTGAAACGATATTTTGAAAAAATAGGAGATTATATGAAAAAAAATTGTTTTGTTTTGTTTTGTTGGGGATTGTTTTTAGCGGTGCAACCGGTTTTTGCCGAAAAAAGTTTGGAAATTTGTTGTGAAAAAGTCGATTATGCAGGTATTATCGATAAAATAAGTAATGCACGGGGAAAAGTTGTTGTGCTGAATTTTTGGGCACCATGGTGTCCTCCCTGCCGAATGGAAATTCCTGATCTTGTTAAAATCCGCAATGCATTTTCTCAACAAGAAGTTGTTATGTATGGCGTTAGCGTGGATAGTCAAATTGATGATTTGGAGAAATTTTGTAAAACAATGAAAATCAACTACACCATATTGCATGGTCAAGAAGATGTTTTTTCCGGTTTTCAAATTCGAGGTATTCCTCGCACGATTATTTATGATAGGAACGGACAAAAAATTATCGACCATGTCGGGCTTGTCGGTTTTGCAGATTTGAGTAAGGAAATTAAAAAAAATTTAAAAAAGTAAAAATTTCTGTATAAATTCAAGGATAAAAAGCGATGAATTATGATGTTTTGTATTCAGCTCAAGAAATAGAAAAAAGAGTTCATGCCGTTTCCCGAAAAATTCTTGCATGTTACGAGGGTGAGGCTGTTGTGGCGATTTGTGTTTTAAAGGGAGCGTTTATTTTTTTTTCCGATTTAGTACAGCATTTGCCGGAGCTTGATTTGGAGCTGGATTTTGTTCGTCTTTCCAGTTATCAGGATGCGACTCAATCGAGTGGACGGGTTGTTTTTTCCAAAGATATTGAAATTGACATTACAGGAAAGCATGTTTTGCTGGTAGAAGATATTGTTGATACCGGAAAAACGATGCGTTTTTTGATGAATGTTTTACTTGCCAGGAACCCGGCATCTGTGCGAATTTGTTCGCTTATTGATAAAACTGAACGGCGTGAAGAAAATATGGTTGTTGATTTTTCCTGTTTTTCCGTGGAAGAAGGTTTTATTGTTGGATATGGTCTTGATTATGCGGAAAAATATCGTCATCTGCCGAATCTTTGTGTATTAAATCTTTAAGGAGTTTGGAGAGATATATGAAAATAGAATGTCCCAAATGTCAGGCAAAATATCAACTTGACGACAGTAAGATTAAGTCTTCCGGGCAAAAAGTAAGATGTGCCAAATGTGAAGTTGTGTTTGCTGTGTATCCTGAAAATTCATCCCGGTCGAAAGAACCGGTTCAGAATAAAGAGAAAAAGAAAGAAGATATTTTACCGCAAACTCCTCCTAATGAATCTGATTTCGCTCAAGATTTTGAAACTCCTCCCAGCGGCGATGATTTTGGTTATGATGCAAGTATGGTCGATAAGGACTTTATCAATACTGAAAATGGGATACAAACTAAGACAAAAAAGAAAAGCAAGCTAGGACTTTTTTTAATTTTATTGTTTTTATTGGTAATTGGCGGATTTACTGTTTGGTACGGTTATCCGTTGATACAGGATTTTTTTAAAAAAACAATAACAAAAGAACAGACATCGCAACCGTCTGACAAACCTGTTGAGGCTCCACCGCCGATTATAAATAAAGAGTTGGTTGATAAAATTGTTTTGGAAGATGTACGGCAATATCTTGTTGAAAACGAAAAAACGGGACAGCTTTTGGTTGTAGAAGGTAAAGTGATAAATAATTTTGATAGTCCTCGAGAGCTGATTAAGCTACGGGCTTCACTTTATACCGAGAAAGGAGAAGCTCATGAGCATAAGGATTTTTATGCTGGAAATATTATTTCTTTGTTTCAGCTCCAGATTTTAGGAAAAGAAGAACTTGAATCTGCTTTGAATGCCAAGGTTGGAATTTTGAGTAATAATATCAATATTCAGCCCGGTAAAAAAGTATCTTTTATGACAGTGTTTTTTAATTTTCCAGAAAATGTACGGGAATTTGGATTGGAAGTTATTGATGCCAAGACAGTAAAATAGTAGTCGGGCATCGTTATAAAAAATAAAAAAAGATCTAAACAAAATGTCGATAACTTGTAATAGGTTGTCGGCATTTTTTATTTTGATAATTTTACTTTTCTTTGAATTATATTGTTTTTATTTATTTTAATAGAGCATTTTATGCTTTGTTTATTATATTGAAAAAAGTTATTTTTTAGTTTTTTTCCAGTACAAAAATGACTTCTATATGCCAAGTTTGCACAAACATATCAAATAAAAATACTTTTTGTAGTTTCCAGTCTTGTGTTAAAAGTGGTTTTATATCCCGGCAGGTATTGACTGCATCACAGGAAATCCACACAATTTTTTGCAGTTGTTTAAATTGGACAAGTTGACGGTTGATGTTAACCGCTCCTGTGCGTGGAGGGTCAAGAACGGCTGCTGTCGGTTGAAACTCAGATACAAAATCTTTTACAAAATATTTATTTAGATTGGTTTGTTGAAATTGGCAGCGAGTTGTCAGTCCGTTTTGTTCGGCAGCGAGTTTAGCGCAATATATGGAGGTTTTATCGCTTTCCAATCCTAAAATATATGAGTCTTGTCGTGCAAGCGGTAGGGAAAAATTGCCGCTTCCGCAGTAGAGGTCGATGATTTTTTTAAAACCTGTTAGTTCGTTTGCAACTGTTTGTACAAGTTTTTCATTGAGTTTCCAGTTCGCCTGAAAAAAACAGCCTGCATTTTGTTGCCAAAAAAGTGAAAATTGAGGCAAAGAAAAGTCAAGCAGTTCGTTGGAATTGTTGGCTATCTTATGTGAAATCGGGCTTGCTGCCAGAGTATGGCGACCGTTTGGAAGTAACGCTGTAAGTTCTTTTAGGTTGTCGCCAAGTTCGGGAATAAGGAGTTTGCAGCTCGAGATAGGAATGAGGTTGTGGCTTTTGGTTGCCATAAAATGCGGCAAACCGGACTGAATATGGATTTGGGTTCGCAAGCGGTAATTCCAAGATTGCTGAGAACTAAATATTTCAGGGGTAAGCAAAGCAGCTTGTTCTTGTCCGAAATTTCGTCGCAAAACATCAAGCAGTATTTCTTTTTTGAGTCGGAGGGCATAATCGGTTTTGACAAAACCGAAACGGCAGCCGCCACAACCTTGGGCAAAATGTTTGCAAGGGTGTTCTTGCCGCCATTTGGAGGTTTCTATAATATAAATTGGTTTGGCAAGGAGTAGTTTCTTGCTGTTTTTGATGATTTCGATTTGCACCAGTTCGTCCGGTAAAACTTCCGGTTCGATTAAAATGATGCGTCCGTTTTCGTCTCGAGCAAGTCCTTTTCCTTGCCAAACCAATCTTTCGATTCGTGCCTTCACTTGGCGTTATTCAAGAGGTTTTTTCTTGATGAGCAAAATATTTCCGAAACCTAGTTTTTGGAGTTTTGCTTTCGTGTCCGCAAGCTCATTGTCCGTTCCTTCAAAAGTAACAAAAAGTCGATACCAAGTTATTTCGTTGTTTTGGATTTTGTTAATTGAAGCTTTGAAATTTTTTGCCTGTAAGCGTTTTTGTGCTTCAATTGCACTCGCTCCGTCTTTTAGTGAGGCAAGCTGATAGTGAAAAGAATAGCGAGGCTCTGTTTTTTTCTCCGCTTGTTTGTTGGTTTTTGGAGCGGTTGCAATTGCTTCTTTCGGTTGTATTTTGCTTTCATTTCTTATCGGTTTTATTTTTTGAATCGATTTTTTATCTATTTTTTCTTCTTTATTTGTATTTTGAGTTTGTTTTTCCGGTTGTGACGGAAGTGGAGTAATGTCTTTTTCTTCGCTTTTTTCATCTTTAAGCGGAATGTTTTTGAGTTGTTCATAAAAATTTAAATCTTCAGGACGAAGTGTTTCCGTAACTCCGGGAGGTTGTGGGGTCGGCATAACTTGTGCGATTTCGGGGATTAGTTCTTCTGGTTTGTAGCCTCTGCCGAGTAATAAACCGAGGATAAATGCCCACGCCAAGGCGATAATTGTAAATAATAACAATGCCAGCAGACCGGCTGTAGAAAAAGTAAAAGTAAATGTCCGTTTTGGTTTTGGTATTCTTTGTGTCATAAAATCCTTCCTTACATTTTTTGAACGGCTTCAACACCGAGAAGTTCCAGTCCATTTCGCAAAACTTGTGCGATAGCCTGAAATAAAAAGAGTCGGGCTTGCAGCCGAGATTTATTTTCGTCATTGAGTATATGATGTATATTGTAATACCGATGTAAATTTCCCGCTAAATTTTGCAGAAAATAACTGATAAAATGAGGGCTGAGTGCATTGATACATGATGTAATGCAATCCGGAAATTGTTCTAATGTTTTGAGTATTTCTATGTCTTCTGGTGTATTAAGATTATTTTGCAGTTTTGAAAAATCATTTTGTGAAATTTCTATTTGCATTTCTTTCGCTTTTTCAAGTAAAGAACAGATACGTGCATGTGCATACTGCACATAATAAACAGGATTATCCATTGATTTTTCTTTTACTGCTTCCAAATCAAAGTCCAAATGGTTGTCGCTTTTGCGGGAAAGAAAGATAAATCTGCTCGCATCAACGCCGACTTCCGTATAGACATTATGCAGGGTTTCAAATTCTCCGGCTCGCGTTGACATGGCGACTTGTTTTCCGTTTCGTAAAAGATTGACGAGCTGTACCAAAATAACATTGAGTTTGTTGTTTGCATTCATCGCCGACATTGCCGCTTGCATACGGGGGATATAGCCGTGATGATCCGCTCCCCAAATATCAATTAGTATATCAAAGTCCCGTTTGAGTTTGTTTGCGTGGTAAGCAATATCCGAGGCGAAATAAGTAAGAAGCCCTGTTGATTTGCGAAGGACTCGGTCTTTGTCGTCTCCGTATTCCGTTGTTTTAAACCATAACGCTCCGTCTTTTTCGTATGCAAGTCCCTGTTTTTGCAGTTTTTCAAGCGTGGCGGCTACTTCTCCGCTGTCAACGAGATTTTTTTCGGAAAACCATGTTTTATGTTCGACCCGAAAATCTTTTAAATCCTGTTTTATGCCTACTAAAATTTCCTGCATCGCTTTTTGACCGCAAAAGGCGATAGCACTTTGTTCATCCTGCTTGAGAATTTCTTCACCCTGTTCGGCAAGTATAGTTTTGGCAATGTCTTGAATATAATCGCCTTGGTAGCAATCTTCGGGGAGTTCGACCTGCTTTCCGCAAAGTTGTTGGAGACGAACCCAAGTCGCTGTTCCAAGCAGGTGCATTTGGCGACCGGCATCATTGAGATAATATTCCGTTTTAACACTGTAGCCGGCAAATCGTAAAATTCTTGTTAGCGAATCACCAAGAGCCGCACCCCGTCCGTGTCCGATATGAAGCGGTCCTGTCGGATTGGCGGAAACATACTCTATTTGTATCTTTTTTCCCTGTCCGATTGTAAGTCGGCCGTAATCGGTTCCGTTTTGTAAAATAATTGGTACGATTTGTTGCAGCCAGCTTTTTTGAAAAGTAAAATTTAAAAATCCCGGTCCTGCAACTTCGATTTTCTCAAGCTCTGCTGTAGTCAGTTCAGCTTGTAGTTCTTCTGCCAGTTTGCGAGGGCTGGTTTTTATTTGTTTTGCCAAAACAAGGGCGACGTTTGAAGCCAAATCCCCAAAAGCCGCTTCTTTGGGTGGTTCGATGATGATTTTGTCCGTCCATTCCAATTTTTTTTGGGTAAGAACTTTGCAAAGCAGATTTTTGATGTAGAGCTTATTACGCATTGTTTTCCTTTTGGTCGCGGCTTGTAAGTTGCGTAAGGTTGCACAGGCAGGAAAAGTTGGGTGTGCTTTCCGTTAAAATGGATTTAACCATTTTATTGAGGATGCTTTTGGGACCGATTTCGAGATAGTCGGTTATATCGAGTTGGTGCATGGTTTGCACGCTTTGTTCCCATAAAACCGAGGAAGTCATTTGTTTGAAAAGGGCATTTTTGATTATTTCGGGGTCTTGTTCAGCTTTAGCGGTAACATTGAGAACAACGGGAAATTTTGCCGCTTTCCAGTCAAGTTGTTGTAAAAATTTGTTAAATTCTACGGAAGCGTCTTGCATAAGCGGTGTGTGAAATGCTCCGCTTACCGCCAGCATAATTCCGCGACCGTGTAAGGATTTTACTTTTTGGGCTGCTGCTTCCAAGGCGGATATGTCGCCGCTTAAAACAAACTGGGCAGGTGTATTGTAATTGGCGATACGGATTTCACCGTTGCATTCGGAATTGACTTCTTGCACAACAGTTTCGACTTGTTGCCTGTTGAGTTTTACTATTGCCAGCATACTGCCTGGAGTTTTTTGCCCGACTTCATTCATCAGGCGACCTCGCAGGCTGACGGCTTGCAAAACCGCCAAATGATCTAAAACTTCCGCTGCAAACAGAGCTGTAAATTCGCCCAGACTGTGTCCTGCCGTACAAGCAGGCTGGAGATTGTGACGGTAAAAAAGCCAAAAACTCATATTGACAACGGTCAATGCCGGTTGCAGGGCATTTGTTTTGCTCATTGCTTCGGTATCATTTTCCCAAAAAATTTCACGCAGCGGTAGATTTGATGTTTTTTCCGCAAGTTTCCATAAATCCATAGCATCCGACCAATGTTCGGCTAAATCTCGACCCATATTCGGTTCTTGCGAACCCTGACCGGGAAAAAGGCAGGCAATATTTTGTGGCATATTTACTCCCACGTGAGATATATTGTTAAAAAATGAAAGTTTTTCATTGCTTTTGCTAAATGTCAATTTTTGTTTGTAAAAAACGGGGCTGAAAATTTCTTTTCAGCCCTGCGTATTTATTTGTTACAATTCTTATGAGTGAAAAATATTTTCTTTTTTAGATTCTTCCTTAACAAACTTAAAGATTGCCGGGCTTAAAATTAAAAGAGCAACCAGGTTTGGAAAAGCCATTAAGGCGTTGCAAGTATCAGCGATTAACCATACCAAATCAAGTTTGACCAAAACACCGATTGGAACCATCAAACAGTAAAGAATGCGAAACGGTATTTGACTTTTGTCTCCGAAAAAATAGATGGCACAGCGTTCTCCGTATACGCACCAACCGATAATCGTAGTGAAAGCAAAAAACATTAAGCAGATTGTAACGGCGATGCCGCCAATTCCCGGTAATGCTTTTCCGAAAGCGGCGGAAGTTAAGATGCTGGCATTGAGTTGCGGATCTGCAGTCCAAACTCCTGTAACCAAAATGGCAAAACCTGTCATGCTGCATACGATAATGGTATCTAAAAAGGTATCCAGCATACCGATAGAAGCTTGTTCTAATGGATGGTCTGTTAAAGAAGCGGCGTGAGCCATCGGAGCGGTTCCAAGACCGGCTTCGTTAGAGAAAATGCCGCGAGCCATTCCCATACGAATAGCTGTCATAACCGTTGCACCGATAAAACCTCCTTCTGCTGCAGTAGGAGTAAAGGCTTCTTTTATAACATGCATAAAAACAGACGGTACTTCTTGGATATTAAGTACGATAACGATAAGAGACATAATAATATAAACGATGGCCATGCCGGGAACTATTTTTCCGGCAAATGCTCCGATACGTTTAACGCCGCCGATAATAACCGCAGCTACCAATAAAAAAAGAATAATAGCGATAATTTCTTTAGGAATATGCAAAGTTGCATATGTCATTTGAGAAATGGCGTTTCCTTGAACTAATGCGCCTGTTCCGATACAGGCAAAAATGCCGAAAAAGGCAAACATAGCTCCTAACCATAACCATTTTGCACCGAGAGCATTCTTGATAACATACATAGCTCCGCCAACCCAGTTTCCTGCTTCAGTTTTTTCCCGATACTGAATGGCAAGCAATATTTCACAAAATTTAGTTGCCATTCCGACAAGAGCCGTAACCCACATCCAAAATAATGCGCCTGGTCCGCCGATAGCGATGGCTGTTGCTACGCCGACGATATTTCCTGTTCCGATGTCAGCAGCCAGTGCGGTCATTAGTGCCTGAAACGGTGTGATTTCGCCTTGGGTGGATTTTGTGGAACGACCTCGCCAAGTGTGCAGAATTCCCACTCCAATGTTTTTGAAGGTGAAAAAATTGAGTCCGATGGTTAAATATAAACCGGTTCCGACCAAAAGGATAAGCATACCTGGACCCCAAACTATATTATTCAGTTCTTTTAGGTAAAACATAAAACTGTCTAATGTAGGTGAGTTCGCTTCCGGGTCAATTATTTCCATTCGTTTTTTTATTTTTTGGGTTAACGGAGTTGTTTGTTCCTCTGATTCATTTATTTCCGCAGAGGTTGAAGTAGAATTAGTTTGAATGGTGGTTGTTTCCGAAGATTCAGAAGTATTGGTGGTAAATGCCTGTTGGGTAAAAGCTGCAAAGAATAAAAGAGCAGTTAAAAATAAGAAAAGTTTGAGATGTTTTTTCATAAATTTTCTCCTTAAAAGTAAGAGTTGATTATAAAAAAACCAGAGATAAGCATTCATAATTGTTATCTTCGGTTCATTTTTCTGTGTATCTTTGTCCTTTGTTAATATATATACGTCTTAATCTTAGTCGTAGTCCGGTTGCAAGTTCGTAGTTGATAAAACCAAGTGCCTTTGCGAGTTCTTCCATCGGTAAAAATCCGTCTTTGTGCCAACCAAAAAGTGTAACTTCATCGCCTTCTTGCAGGTTGCAATCGGGGTGTACGCGAATCATCAGTGCGTCCATACAGATTTTTCCTGCCAGAAAATGTCGTTTGCCTTTGGCGTAAACCTGATAAGAATTGTCTGCATTGGCACGTAAACCGTCTGCATATCCTAGCGGAAGAGTTGCAATTTTTTCATCTTGTTCTAGTTTGTAGCTGCGAGAGTAGCCAACTGTTTTTTGCTTGTGCAGTTTTTTAATGCGAACGACTTTTGCTTTTAGTGCCATAATCGGTTTGAGAGGAAATGTATTTTGTTCTTTGTTTGCTGATGGATTTATTCCGTATAATGCAATGCCGATACGTACCATATCAAAATTGTATTGTTTGCGAAGTAATATTGTACTTGAAGTCGATACATGAATTTTTGGAAGAGGATATTGATTTTTTTGAATGTAGTTAAGTACTTTTTCAAAAATTGTTATTTGCTGTGAGCATATTTCGTCTCCATCTTCGTCTCCTGAAGATGTGAAATGCGTAAAAATTCCTTTTATTTCTGTATGTTGCAATGTGAATAGTTTGAGAATATCTTGCAAGTCATTTTCATCTTCAGCTAAAAAACCGAAACGAGACATTCCTGTATCTATTTTTATATGGATTTTTGCTTTTTTATTTTGTTTTTTTGCCTCTTCGTCAAGTATTTTTGCTTGGGAAAAAGATTGTATTGTTTGTTCAATGTCGTATTGTATAATAAGTTTTTCGTGAGAATGAGGGCATATACCGAGAATGAGAGCATTTTCATGCGGGTGTTTCGTTTTAAATGTTATAGCTTCATCCAGCGTGGCAAAGGCGAAATGATGTACTCCTTCTTCAATTAGGACCTGTGTAATTTCTGTACAGCCGTGTCCGTATGCATCTGCTTTAACAACTGCTATAATGTCAGTTTTTTTTTGTATAATTTGTTGAATAAAATGGATATTTTCTCGCAAATTATCCAGATTTATTTCCAACCATGCATCTCTAGGCATACAAAATTGTCCTTATTGGTTTTATATTATAATTTTTATGAATAATTTTGTAAAAATTTTCCTGTAATGGAATTTTTATTTGTAGCAATTTCTTTTGGTGTTCCTGTTGCAACAATTATTCCGCCATGCACTCCTCCGCCTGGACCGATGTCAATAATATGGTCTGCACAGCGAATAACATCTAAATTATGTTCGATAACAATGACGCTTGCTTCTTTGTCAACCAGTTTTTGTAGGGTTTGAATGAGTTTTCCGACTTCGTGCATATGTAATCCCGTTGTCGGTTCGTCTAAAATATAGAGAGTTCCAGGCAAATTGCGTTTGCCCAATTCGCGAGAAAGTTTGATACGTTGGGCTTCGCCTCCAGAAAGTGTGGTTGCCGATTGTCCGAGTCGAATATATTCCAGTCCGACTTCTTCCAGCACGGTCAGTCGTCGTTTGAGTGTGGGAAAATTTTCAAAAAAATCTTTTGCTTCCCGTACGCTCATTTCCAGAACATCGGCGATATTTTTGTCTTTGTAATATACATCAAGTGTTTCTTTGTTGTAGCGTTTACCGTGGCAAACATCGCAGGTAATGAAAATATCCGGCAGAAAGTGCATTTCCACTCGTTTCAGTCCATCACCCTGACATGCTTCGCAGCGACCGCCGCGAACATTAAAGCTGAATCGTCCGACTTTGTAACCTCGCTGGCGAGCTTGCGGTGTTTCGGCAAAAATCTTACGAATATCGTCAAAAATCTTGGTATAAGTGGCGGGATTTGAACGAGGTGTCCGACCGATTGGCGTTTGGTCGATGGAAATAATTTTTTCTATTTGTTCCGCACCGTTTATGCTTTCAATCTGTCCGGGATTTTCTGCTTTGTTGCCTTTTGCCAAATTAAGGTGTTGATACAGAGTATCCATAACCAGTGAACTTTTTCCTGAGCCGGAAACGCCTGTTACGCAGACAAGTTGTCCAAGCGGAAAGTCGCAGTCAATATTTTGCAGGTTGTTGGTTTTAGCTCCTTTGATGACTATTTTTCCTGAGGGGTGGCGTTTTTGTTGCAAAGACTCAATTTTGAGTTCGCCTCGTAGATATTTTCCCGTTAAACTTGAAGCGGCGAGTAATCCCGAAACATTTCCAGAATATACGATTTCACCGCCGAGATATCCTGAACCGGGTCCCATTTCGATAATATGGTCGGCATTACGAATTGTCGGTTCGTCGTGTTCTACGACCAGCACGGTATTACCGCGATTTTGTAAATTTCGCAGTGTGGAAATGAGCCGTTTGTTGTCTTTGGGGTGCAGACCGATGCTTGGTTCGTCCAAAACATAGGTTACGCCGACAAGTCCCGAACCGAGTTGTCCGGCGAGTCGAATGCGTTGTGCTTCACCGCCGGAAAGTGTGGACATATTTCTACCCAGATTGATATAATCAAGCCCGACACTTACCAAAAATCCAAGTCGGTGGCGAAGTTCGCGTAAAAGCGGTGTGGCAATAATTTCTTGGTTAGGAGTAAATTGTCGTTTTTCAATCCAATTAAGGCTTTCGCCAATTGGCCAAGATACAAATTCGGCAATGTTTACGTCGTCGATTTTGATTGCCAAGGCTTCTGAACGCAGGCGATTTCCATTGCAGGTCGGGCAGGGACGGTTTTGCATATAACGAGAAAGTTCATCACCCCAAATCCGTCCGAAGTTAAGTCCAGATTTTAAAAGTCGTAAAACGCCGAGCCAGTCGGAATCGCCGAAAAACAGGGAGTGTAGGGCGGTTTTAGAAAAATCCCGTAGCGGTGTTTTGAGGGTAAAACCGTGTTGTTCGCCTAGTTTTTGCAGTCGTTGTCGGTAGCGGGAAAATATTTTGGGGCGTTTCCATGGTAAAATGGCTCCTTCGTTCAGACTCAGTCCCGTGTTGGGGGCAATGAGTTCGGGAGCGAAATATTCTTCATTGCCGAGACCGCCGCAGGTGGGACATGCTCCAAGCGGGCTGTTGAATGAAAAAAGTTGGGGAGAAATTTTGGGTAAACTGATGTTGCAATGTGGACAAGCCGATTCCGTGCTGAAGAAAATTTCTTTGCCGTCCAGCGGAGCGGCTATAATTTTGCCTTCGCCGAATTGCAGTCCCAACTCGACAGAATCTGCCAGTCGTTTTCGTATATCGGTATGAATGACTAATCGGTCGATGACGAGTTCTATTGTGTGAAATTTAGTTTTGGCAAGTTCTGGCATCGGGTCAAGAGTGTGAACTTCGCCGTTAATCCGTACCCGAGCAAAGCCCTGTGAACGCAGTTTTTCAAGTACTTTGGCGTGTGTACCTTTGCGGTGTTCAAGAAGCGGGGCGAGTAAAATGATTTTGGTGTTTTCTGAAAAATTTAAAATACGGTCGATGATTTCATCGCTTGTTTGTGAAACGATTGCCTGTCCACATTTCGGGCAGTGTGGCTTACCGAGACGAGCGAAAAAGACCCGTAAAAAATCATAAACCTCTGTGGTGGTGCCGACTGTGGAACGAGGGTTTTTAGCGGTAGTTTGTTGTTCTAAGGAAATCGCCGGAGAAAGTCCTTCGATTTTATCCACATCGGGTTTGTCCATTTGGGGCAGAAATTGACGAGCGTAAGCCGAAAGCGATTCCATATATCGCCGCTGTCCTTCGGCATAAATTATGTCAAATGCCAATGTCGATTTTCCAGAACCTGACGGTCCGCATATTACGACCAATTTGTTACGAGGGATGGTAAGGTTTATGTTTTTGAGATTATGTTGGCGTGCACCGCTGATAGTGATGTTGGAGTTCATATTGTTTTAGCTGTATGTTTTTTTTTGTTAAAAAATCTTTAATTTTAATAGGTTAATAACTAAAAAAGATAAACTCGGTTTTTTTGTTTGTCAAATGTTTTTTGGAAAAACACAATAAGTGTATAAAAATAGGGACGGAAAAGTAAGCTTGTTTTTAATAGTTCCAAACATCAAAAAAATTAAAACCGATTAAATATTGAATATCTTTTCGTTTGCCTAAGTAGGAGCTTGCCCGACAAGGCGTATTTAAAAAATATCCGTTATCGAGTATCCAAAAATCATCTTCTTTGTCTTGTACGATGGCAAATGAATGTCGTCTGTTGTGTCTGGCGATGGAAACCACACCGAGCATGGAGTCGGGAAAACCTGCATCTCGCAAGCGGTGCATAGTTACGATTGCTTGGTCAAGGCTGATTCCCCGTCCCCGTTGCAGCGTATCGGTGGAAACTTCCCACATACCTTCATTTTTGTGTCGTACTTCAAGCAGAGTTTTGCGGTGAATTTTTTGCATAATTGCCTTGTTAAAAAAAGTGCTTTTCGTTCTTTGAGGTTTTATCTTATTGTATGTCATTGATTTTATTTGTTTTTTTTGCCAGCGACAGACGTCATCGTATAACGGACTATTGAGAATATTTTCCTTTCGTATAAAAGTTCGTTTTTTAGATTTTGGCAAATATAAAAATCGTCTCCAGTACGAGCGTAATACATTGATATAATAAAATAAGTGTCGCATATTTTTCTCCATATTCTTTTGTAAATTAGGTTTTTTTATTATATTTTTTGGTTGCATAGCATAAAGTTTTTTGGTTTACAATTTTTAAATTGTTAAGAAAATTTGATAAGATTGAGAAGAAAAATTGATAATTTTTTTGCGAAAAATTTATTGAATATTTTTTCTTTTGCGATTATAAAAAAATAAAAATCTTGGGTTGATTTGCAATAGAATTTTTTCTTGTTTTTGTTTTTTAAAATAAAGTGGAATTTTATGAATGAAAATAAAATTATGACAAAGAATCTAACGAGAAAAGATTTTTTTCATTTTTTTGCTCAAAAAGTAAAACAGATGGTTGATAATTCTTTATTTGACGAAGAAAAAAGGATGCAAATTGATTTGCCTCCAGAATTTCGCTCGTTATATTTGCAAAAAAATGTAAGTTTGGATGTAAATTTAACAAAAAATGATAAAGAAGATGCAAAAAAAAAGTTTTTACAAGCATTATGGAAGCAAAGAAGCTGATTTTTTATCTTCTATTTTTTGCTAACGGTTTTAGATAAAGCAGTAGGAGGTTTTTATGGCGGAAGAGTTAAGTTATCTTGAGGAACAGAAACTTGTAAAGCGTTGGAAAGGTCCCGTACCGGCTTTGGTTAATCTTGTTTTTACTTTGATTATTTTTGCCATTACTTGGTGGATTTTTCAAGATCCTCGCGGTATTATGCGTTTTTATACACCATATTTGGGTTATAACTATTGTCGTTGGCTTTTGATTATTTTAATTTGGGTTGCATATATTTTTGATTTCTGGCCGTTTAAACGTAGTTGGTTGCAAACGGCACATCCGTTATATAAAGGAGTTGTACTTTCCGTTGTAACCGTTGGTATTATGATGCTGGTTATTGATGGTTTTTTTAAAGGATTTCTTGGTAATCTTGCTTTGCCGTATTTTAATCCTGAACAACTGATGAAATTGCCAGGTATTACAGAATTTTATGCAGTAGAATATGCTGCACAGGGGTGTATGATGTTTGCAGTTATTGCATCATGGATTAGTCCTGCATGGGTTGTTGCTCTTGAAAATGAGCCATGGAGTAAAAGTCAGCAGCCTGTACGTGGATTTAGTATACTTCTTGTTACTTTTTTTATTTCTACTCTTATTTATTTGGCAACAATGCATAACCATATGGGAATTTTATATTATCCGTGGCAATATTTTACAGCAATTTGCCCGCCATATTGGAGTGAATTTGCACAAACTGTATCGGCAAATTTTCATGTTGCATGGATTATGTGTTGTACTGTTGTGGTTTGGTTTATGGAAGGTATTTGGGAGCGTTATCCGTTCCTTTTGATTAAACGCCCTTGGCCGCGTCGTCTTGCTATCTTTTTTGGGATTATTCTCATTTCATTGGCTTTGTGTTTTTTCTTTTGGTATATGCAGGAGCTTTTATGGGGTGATGCAATTCGTGGTCATCGCCGTGATGCTGCTCCTGATTGGCGTTGGTTGCATGTTGGAGAAACAGCAATTTTCTTTCTTGTTCCTGCTCTTTTTATTCAGTTTTATTGTTCAAATTGGCCTACAAAATGGAGTACACCTGTAAATGTTCTTGTTAGGACGGCTCTTGTTGCTGTTTTTGGAATTATTATTACTTGTTTGTATTATATGTATGCACATGATTTCCTCGGAACACAGAAGGGTTTTTCTCATCCTCAACAATTTCCTATGATTCCAATGATTTGGTTGATAGATATTTGGCTTATAAATCATTGGTTTATGGATAATTGGCCGGGGTGGCGTTTGGAAAAAAAGACAAAGGAAGAAATTGTGGCGGAAGAACAGGCTCTTGTGATAAGAAGTGCGTGGAATCCTGCAATGAAACCTGGACTTGCTTTGGGATTTGTTTTTGGAGTTGGTTTCTATTTTGTAATAATAAAAGTTTTACCTCTTGCAAGTCAGACTTTTACATTAGTTAAATAATAAGGAGAACTTACTATGAGTACGATTACTCGCCGTGATTTTATTAAAGGAGCGGCTTTAGGTTTTGGAGTAGGAACAATTGGAGCAATGGGAGCTTTTTCGTATTCTCCTTTGCGTCGGGCTTTTTTGCCGAAGCAAGAACGAAAAATGACAGATATCGGTTTATGTAAATCAGTCAAGATAATCAATATCTCTGAAACAAGTTGGTTTGATAATGGTATTTTTATGCAAGATGTTACAGGAGCGGGAGGGCTTCTTGTTGACCAATATACGTATAACTGGGCTCCTTTTGGCAATGGAAAAGGTATCGGAAAAGGTTCATATGCAGATGGAATATCGAAAATAAAGCATCTTTTGCCGCATAATCTTGAAAAAGCGTGGGAAATTGCAAGAGAAAACAGTGTACATGCAGATAATGCAGGTGGTTTTTCTTGTTTGGTTGAAATTGAATCGCTTGAAGGGGAGATTACGAAATATCTTTTTGATACCGGTTGGTCGTATGACTGGATGGATAAAAGTTTTCAGCGTGAAGGTGTGGATAAAATGCTGGCGAATAATGAGATTAACTCTCTTATTTTAACACATGAACATATGGATCATTATTGGGGATTTCCAGTTCCAATGAAATATAATCCGAATTTGTCTTTATATTATCCGAAAACATTTTATTCTGAAGGAAGACAATATTTAAAAGATTCTGGACATGTAGGTAAAGTAACTGAATTGGAAAAAGGATTACATCGGTTGCAACCAGGAGTTGTTCTTTATAGCTTTGAAGTTCCAATTATCTTTCGTGTTTTTGGTGAAATTTCTATGTATTGTAATGTCAAAGATGTAGGACTTGTCAGTATAACTGGCTGTTGTCATCAAGGAATTATTTTGTTTGCAGATACGGCATATAAAGAATTAAAATACGAAAACGATAATTTTTATGGTTTGTATGGCGGTTTACATATTTCTCCTTTTAATGATTGGGATCCTAAATATGATGACTTGGTTATTGGTCTGCAAAAATGGGATTTAAAAAGAATAGGATGTAATCATTGTACAGGGCTGATTACAGCAAATAAATTTGTTGATGCCGGTTATCCTGTTGTTCAGGGAAGTGCAAGATTTCGTTCAAAAACGAAAAACTATCTTGGTAATGGAGATATAATCAGTTTTCCTGCTTAATAAAACAATATTAAATTGAAAAATATGTAACATTAAATAAATGTATAGATAAAAAAGGGCTTGAACGTTTTTTTCGTAAAAGCCCATTTTTACTTTTTGAAAATTATGTTGAAAATGATGGATTTTTATGGATATAAAACACTGTATTCCGTATTGTGATGAAAACGGTAAAATTTTAATGTCCGTTGCCGAAATTTTTTATGTAGTTATAAATAAAATTTATTTTGAACGTCGTATTGCCAGAAATGTCGGTTGGAGAGGATTTTTTTCTTGTTCAGGTTTTGAATCTACTTGGACATGTCGTGTTGTAGAAAGTGATTGTATTTTTGGAATTGTATATTGTAATGATTTTTTAAAAGAAGAAGATTTGTATCAAAAAAATAATTTTTCTCATAATTTTATTGAAAAAGATGATAAAAATAGTTGGGGATTATTTTCTCTTTTTGTTTTTCCTCCACAAAAAAGTATTATTTTAGATGATTTTTCTTTGTATGCTTTGTATCTTTCTGAACAAAATAATTATTTAGAAAAAATTCGTGATTTATCTTTTTCTTTACAAGAGTTGTCACAATTTTATGTCGGAAATTTATATTTGGGCATTTCTGAAAATGATTTATGTTTACGTTTGGAAACAAAAGAAAAATTACAGATTTTATCTAAAAATGGTGTTTTATATAAAAAAAATAATAAATATATTATAGAACCGATGGGAATTGATGCAAATGTTCCTGCATATTCATTATTACGACCTTTATTTGATTGTATTGTTCGTACATTTGCAAAAGTTTTTCATTGTAATCAGGAAGAAGTAAAATGTTGTATTGAAAAAATAAAATATAAAGTTCCGGCTTATGATGGTGTCGGTAATTTAATTCAAACAAATCAAGAGCAAATAGCTGTTGCCCGTACTATTCAATGGGGGAAAGGAATTTGGAAATCATTAAAAGATGAGACCTATGAGTTTTTTTCTTTAGAAAATAAAAAAGAAACGGAAACAAATCGTCCTTTTATTCATATTATTTCAGGATTTCTCGGTTCGGGTAAAACAACTTTTTTACGGGAATGGCTTGCTTACTTGCAAAATAAAGATATTTACTTTGGAGTTATTCAAAATGAATTTGGTCAAATAGGATTGGATTCTTTTTTATTGCAAGGAGATACTGTTGTAGAAGCACTTGATGATGGTTGTGTCTGTTGTTCGCTTGCCGATGCTTTGTTGCCTGGCATTAGTCGCATTCTTGAAAAAATGCCGACAATGGATATTCTTTTGGAGACAAGTGGAGTTGCAAATCCATTTAATATTATTGAGGCAATCAAATCTTTGGATGATACTGTTCAGCTTGGACTTGTTATTGTTCTTGTTGATGCCTTTAGATTAAAAGATTTAAATAATGTAGATGGATTATTATATTCTCAAATTGAATCTGCAGATATACTTGTTGTAAATAAAATTGATTTGCTGTCAAAAGGACAAGAAAAAGAAATTTGTAAATTTTTGAGCCAAATAAATAGTGATGCTTTTATAATAAAAGCACAATTTGGAAGAATTCATTTTGCTATTTTAGACATTATTTTTGATAAAATTTATTTTGAAAAGAAAAAAAATAATAATAAAATAAATTATTTTTCTTTGTATAAAAAAATATATACACATTATGAAGAAGGATTTGAAAGCAGAATTTTATTTTTAAAATCAATTTCTGAAAAAACAATACGGGAGATTATTGTATCTTCTCGTGCAGTTAGAGCAAAAGGTGTTGTTTTATTAGACGAAAAAGGAAGATGTCTTATACAGTTTTCTTCTCAAGGTATTGAAATTGTTTGCATTGAAGATGAATTGCTTTCTGTTCCCAATCATATTGTTTTTATCGGGAATGAATTGGATAATGTATATTTGGATAAAATTGAAAAATTAAAAACATAAAGGAGATGATATGAAAATAGGTATTTTGGGTGCAATGGAAGAAGAAATTCTTTTTTTGGAGAAATATATAAAAAATAAAAATAGTGTTGTTATTGGTAAGAGAAAATACATTTGTGGTGAAATTTTTGGACATGACGTATGTGTTGTTTTTTCTCGTTGGGGCAAGGTTGCCGCTTCTTCTACCGCTACGATATTGTTGGAGCGTTTTGGGGCTGAACGACTTATTTTTACCGGAGTTGCCGGCGGTGTTGATCCACAGCTGAATGTCGGTGATATTGTGGTGGCAGATGATTTGGTACAGCACGATATGGACGCTTCTTTTTTGCCGGGAATGGTTGAATTTGAAATTCCATTGTTGGGTGTGTCGCATTTTGGTGTGCAGGAAGATGGTGTGAAAAGAGCGATGCGGGCGGTTAAAAATTATTTTGAAAATGAGTTGGCGCGAGAGGTGTCATCGGAAAATTTGGCGGAGTTTTCCATTTTTTGTCCAAAAGTTGTACGAGGAACAATTGCCAGCGGCGATCAGTTCGTTTCCAGTACAACTAAGGTTGCAGAGTTGTTGGAAAAATTGCCAAATTTAAAATGTGTTGAAATGGAAGGAGCGGCGGTTGCACAGGTTGCGTATGAATATGATATTCCTTGTATTGTATTGCGAACAATTTCTGATAAGGCAAATGATGAGGCTGTGATTGATTTTCCAAAATTTATTAATTCGATTGCTTCTTATTTTACTTGCGGGTCGGTTTTGCAGCTTTTGAAGATATTGTAAAACGGCGGATAAATTTATTTTTCCGCCGTTTTTTGTTTTAAGAAATTAATTTTAAGAAAGTTGGTCGAGCAGGTTCTGTTTTATTGTTTCGATATTTCCTTCGCCGTCCAGTTCAATATATTTGAAGTCTGCCTTGGAAGCGAGATTTTTATAAAAGTATGCTGCTGCAAGCGTTCCGTCTGTTGTGTTGTAGTAAATGTCGTGCCGTTTATTGATTGCGGCTTCATCTTGGTCGTCGGCACGAGTTTTGAGGTCGCCGCCGCATATCCGGCATTTATCACCTTGCGGTTTGATTGCCGGATTAAAAATATTGTTGGGGTGGTTATTGTCTTTTACGCATAGTCGCCGCCCCATAATTCTGTTTTTGGCGTATTCACGCGGGAGTTGAATTTCAATTATATAATCAATTTGCATATTTGCTTCTTTGAGTGCTTCCCAAAGTTTTTTTGCTTGTACCATATTGCGAGGAAATCCGTCCAATAACCAGCCGTTTTGCCCTTTGTTCTTCAGGGTTTCCAGCACCATCGGGATTGTGATTTCGTCGGGAACGAGGTCGCCGCGTTCAATAAATTCTTTTGCTTTTTTGCCGAGTTCCGTACCGCTTCCGATATGCTCACGAAAAATTGCACCGGATTCAATATGGGCAATATCATATTTTTGTTTGACAAGAGAGCCTTGTGTGCCTTTGCCGCTACCGTTTGGTCCAAAAATTAAAATATTCATTGCTTTTCTCCAGTTTAAAAATTTATAGCACAATAGGTCGTAGTTCGTTACCTGTCAATCAAGATTTTATATTTTGACGCTATTTTAAAATTTGTTGTTTGTCTCAAATCCTATAGCGGTAATTTAGTTTTAGCGTGTTGAAGATGGTTTTGCGGATTTTTAAATTGCAAATATGTATTTATATATTTTTTATGCTGTTCTTGACATTTGCAATTAGAAGACTAGAAGTTTAAACTGGTATCTGAGGTGGTAAAAACAGTATTTTGCTGTAAATTTGCTTTTTAAAAAAAATAAATTATATTGTTATAGCAATGTGGAATGTAATATTGAGAAAAAATTTACTATAAAATAAAAAATAAATTAAAAATAACTTTAAAGTAAAAATAAAAATGAAAAAAATATTATTTTTTTATTTTTTTTATAATAAAAAATAACGGAGATTTGTAATATGAAACGATATATTTTTATTTCAAAATATTGTTCAAAAACAACCTTACAGTTATATTTTCTTTTTTTGTTGCAAATAGTTGCATTATTTACGATTGCTCGTTTTGCATTTTTATTTCATATTTTCCCGAGTCTGGCTGAAGTTTCATCTTTTGATATTGCTAAAGGTTTTTATATAGGTTGGCGTTTTGATATTCGTATTGCGGCTTTACTGAGTCTGCCGTTTGCATTGATTTTGCTTATTCCATTTGCCGCTCGGCGATTTATGAATCTGCGAAAACTGATTTTCGGATTGTATTTTGTCGTTTTTTTGGTTGTTTGGTCGGCGTACGCCGTGGATTGGTTTTTTTATGATTATTTGGGGAGACGGCTCGATGCGACATTGGTTACGCTTTTGAAAGATTTTGGGTCTTCGATGTTGATGGTTTGGCAATCGTATCCCGTTATTTATATTGTTTTAAGTGTTTTGGTGACAACTTTTTTGACGGCGTATTTGTGTGCAAGATTGACGAAATTTACTGTTCTATCTCGTGTAACGTTTGTTGGAAAAGGGATTGCGTTTTTGTTGGGATTTTTTCTGTTTGCCGTGGCTTTTTGGGGACAAATCAGCAAAAACTGGTATCCGCTGCGGTGGAGCAATGCCTGTTTTTTGCCCAACAAAGTCGTTATGGCGTTGGGGATCAATCCGATACAAAATTTTTGCGACAGTTGGTTTAATCGTTATCCAGCCTACGATCGAGCGATGGTTGAAAAATATTATTCGCTTGTTTCCGATTTTCTCGGCGTGGAAAAAGTTGATGCAAAGAAGCTTGATTATCGCCGTTTTTCTCAGCCTATGTTGCAAAAAAGTGCTACGCCACCGAATATTGTTGTTTTTATTATGGAATCCATTGATTGGCGAAAAACATCTATGGCTCCGGGCGATAGTGATTTGACGCCGTTTATGCAACAACTTTCCGAGCAGTCGCTTTATTATCCGAATTTTTATGCCAATGCCCGCACTACAGCTCGGGCGATTTATGGAACTTTTACGGGTATTCCGGATGTGAATGACAAGGTTACGGCATCTCGCAATCCGCAGGTTGTTGACCAATTTATTATTGCTCCGCAATTAGAACAATACGATAAACTGTATTTAATCGGAGCGAGTGCGACTTGGGCGAATATTCGGGGTGTTTTGGCAGGAAATATTCCGGGAGTGGAAATTTTGGAAGGAAGTTACTGGAAATCTCCGAATACCGATGTTTGGGGTGTTTCGGATTACAATCTTTTTCAGGAGGCGAATCAGGTTTTTGCCGCTCGGAAAAAACCGTTTTTGGCGGTCATTCAAACAGCAACATATCATTCTCCGTATACAATTGAACCGATTGCGGGATTTGAAAGTAAAAAGCTTTCGGATACCGATAAAAAGTTATATGATTTTGAAAATGAAAAAGAATATAATGCCTTGCGGCTTTTTGATTTGGCTTTACAGCGGTTTTTTGAGGCTGCGAAAAAAGAATCGTATTTTGACAATACTATTTTTATTCTTTTTGGCGACCACGGTGTGAGCAGTCATACACAAAATATGACTAAAGCCTATGAAACTGCTGACCTCGGACCGTGGCATATTCCGCTTTTTATTTATGCTCCGGCTTTGATCGCTCCCCAAACCGTGCAGTTTCCAGCCTCGCAAATTGATATTTTTCCGACAATCGCTTCGCTGGTTGGGCAACCGTGTGAAAACAGAACGCTTGGACGGGATTTACTTGATCCGCGATTTGATGCAAATCGAGCGGTTATGATTGCAGGTGAGGCATTTCGTCCACTTCGGTTAGTGCAGGACGGATATGCTTATGTTGATAATCGTGCCGGATTTGAAGCATTATATAAGCTTGATGATATAAATGCTGAAAATTTAGCATTAAAGGAAAAAGAACGATTTGCAAAAATGAAAGAACTTGCACACGGACTTTTTCATACATCTCGTTATTTACTTTATAATAATAAAAAAGATGTAAAAAAATAAATATTATTTTTATATGAAATAAAAATTATGAATAAAAAACCTGAACCTAAAAAAGGAATAAAAAGGATTTTTGCCGCTTTTTTTTATTCAATGGACGGACTTGGTCATTCATTGCTAAAAGAAGCTGCCTTTCGGCAAGAAGTAATGCTTTTGATTGTTGCAACAATCATTTTATATTTTTTACCATTTTCACTTTTATGGAAAATTATAATGTGGTGGACGGTAGTAAATGTTTTAATTGTTGAGCTTTTAAATACGGGAATTGAAAAAGTAGTTGATTTGTGTTCGCCGGAATATCATATTTTGGCAAAACAGGCTAAAGATATAGGAAGTGCTGCTGTTTTTATCAGTTTGATTATTGCTTTAGTTGTTTGGTTTTTTGCATTTTACAATCAATTTGGATAAAAAAATACAAATAAAATAATATTTATCGTGTGTTGTATTAAAAGATGAGGGGAGAAATGGAATTTTTTTGTAAAAAAATGTTGCAGGCGGCAGGAACGGTTGTTGTTTTTCGTCCTGAAATTGAAAGTTTGCAAATAGAAGAACAAAAAACTGTTTTGAAAGCTCTTACTGTTCTTGCTCAAGAAATCGGATTTGCCGATTTACCGGAATTTTCGGGGCGGGAAGGCAAGATACATTTTTCTTTTTCATCCGGTGGTCGGGAGTTTTTACAGGTTGGGCTTGGGAAAAAACCTAATTTGTCGGCTTTGCAAAAAGCGGTAGCCTTGCTTGTGCAGACTTGTTCGGTGCAGGAAATCGAGCAGCTTGTTTTATGTGTGGACGGACTTTTTTTGCCGTTTCAAGAGGCGATTTTTGAAAGTGTTTTGGCTTTTTTGCTGGTATCGTATTCTTTTGATGAATTTGTGACGGAAAAAAAATCAAAAAGTGTTTTTCCAAAAACCGTAACTTTGGTCGGTGATGCGGAGGAAGAAATTACACTTGCTCAAGATGTTTTTTCTGCCATAAAATTAGTTCGAGATTTGGTAAATACTCCGGCAAATGTTGCAACACCGCAATTTTTGGCAAATGTTGCCAAGACGTTGGAAAAAGATTTTGGCTTTTTTTGTCAGATTTTTACTCCGCAAGAATGTGAAAAAATGAAAATGGGTTGTTTTGCTTCGGTTTTTCGGGGAAGTGAAGAACCTGCTCGTTTTATTGTTTTGGATTCAAATCCTGAATCGCAGGAGCCGCCGCTTGTTTTTGTGGGTAAGGGCGTAACTTTTGATACCGGCGGTATTTCTTTAAAACCGGCTGCGAATATGCATGAAATGAAAAGTGATATGGCAGGAGCGGCAACTGTTTTGGGTCTTTTTCACTTGTTTGGTCTGCGTCGGGAAAAACGGCGGATTGTCGGGATTTTACCTTGTACAGAAAATGTTCCCGGTAATAAGGCAACCAAGCCGGGTGATGTCGTTTTTGCAATGAACGGCAAGAGTGTGGAAATTTTGAATACCGATGCCGAGGGGCGGCTGATTTTGGCGGACAGTTTGTGTTTTAGCGAAAAATTTAAACCGGCTGCCGTGATTGATTTGGCAACTTTGACCGGAGCTTGCGTTGTCGCTCTTGGCGAAATTATTGCCGGACTTTTTTCCAATGATGAAAAATTAGCTTCAATTTTTATTGAGCAGGGGCGTGCGGTCGGTGAAGATTTTTGGCGGCTGCCTTTGCCTTACGAATACCAAAAAGACCTTAAAAGTGATGTGGCTGATTTGAAAAATATGGGAAAACGAGAAGGCGGAGCGATTTATGCCGCCTTGTTTTTAGAAAATTTTGTGCCGGAAAATACGCCTTGGATTCATTTGGATATAGCAGGCCCCGCTCGCAGTAAAAAAGACAGCGGAATTATAAAAGTCGGCGGTACAGGATTTGCCTTGCGAACTTTGTGGAATGTGGTGCAAAATTTTTCCTAAAATTTATTTGTAAAAGTTGTTTTTTATTTGCCGTTGATTTCTTGGAAATTGGCGGCATTTTTTATTCTAATTTTTTTGTGTAATTTTAAAAATGGCTTAATATTTGCATTTATTTTTGTGGATAAAATTTCTATCAGCAGAGGAGTGTAATGTTAGAGTCCATTTTTGAGCAGGATTTCGCCCCAGCTTTTGATTTAGGTTGGCAGAAAACAGCATGGGGGATTGAGCTTTCTCCCGAACAGGCGGAAAGTGTACTTGGGCATCTGCCTTCCGATTTCGTTTTTGAAAATCATTTGCGAAATGCTCTTAAAATTCAAACCTATCCTCCGCTTCTGCTCTTTCTTTTTGACAGTGTTTGGGAAAGTTTCAGTGATGAAGAAAAAGGCTTTTTGCTTGAAATGCAAGGCTCGCGGGTGGTTATTTTTTGTTCACAAGAAGATGTCGCCCGTAGAATGAATCAGTTGGCAACGCTTGATTTTTTGATTTTACGCTGGCCGATTGAGCCGATTCAATTACGACAATATATTGAAAAAACAAGACAAAGTAGAATTTTGTATCAAGATATTTTTCGTATGACACAAGAAATTTCTTTGGAACGGGAGCTTATTGCCAGAAAAAATGAGCAACTTGATTTTTTGAATATGGTTTTGACCCACGCCTGCCAAAGTTTAGAGATAGAAATCATTCTTCAGCAGGCGGCGGAAGACTTGTCTTTGTTTATGGAAAAGCAGGCACTTTTTGCCTGTTTTTGGGAACAGAAAAATGATTTAATTGAGGCGGATATATTTTTACCCGATAAGTTGACTGTTGAGGTTGAAAAAAAATGGCAGGCATTTTTGAGCGATGCAGTACAACAATATGGCAATGAAAAAATTGCTGCTTTTCGTATGCATTCTTATCCCGCTTCTGATCATCAGATTACAACATTGCCGATTTGGGAAAATATTATTTTCTTGCCTATGCAGATTGAAAAAAGTCTTTTCGGGTTTTTAATGATTGCTTCTTTTATGGCTTCCAAACTCGGTCAAGACAAACTACTGACTTTGCAATCTGTTGCCAATCATTTAGCTTTGGCTTTTAAAAATTCTCAGCGTTTTCATAAAATACGCTAACAGGCGGATAAAGACAGATTAACCGGTCTTGCGTCGACATTATTTCGATAGGCGTTTTTGGAAGAATTTCAGCGTCATCAACGGCATATAAACGAGCTTTGTCTGCTGATGTTTGATATTGATTTTTTAAGCAAATTAACGACAAATACGGTCATCAAGCCGGTGATGTTGCTTTAAATGAAATAGGACAGATTGTGTCGAATATTTTACGGCAATCGGATTTTCCAGCCAGATACGGTGGAGAAGAATTTGTCGTGATTCTTCCGCAAACAAATGAAGAACAAGAACGAAAACTGGCGGAAAGAATTCGCTGCAAAGTTGCTTCTAGTTCTTTTAGGCATAATAAAGGTACTTTTACATTGACTATCAGTGTCGGTGTTGCGTCTTGTATTCCCTGTTTATTCGGTTCTTCAAATATTTCACTTGTTCCCGGAAAGCTGGTCGATATGGCAGACAAGGCTTTATATCGTGCAAAACAGGTGGGGTGTAATAAGGTTTTGGGTTTCGATGAGGAGGAATAATTTATGAAAACGAAAAATTGATAATTTCGAGAAGGATTATTTTTTTTGTGATTTTTTAAGAGGTATTGTTTTAAGGGTTTGTCATAAAATATTTGTGGTATATTAGTGAGTATGAGTGTTTGTTTAAACTTAAAAATATGTGAAAAATGAAATGATTTTTATTTTAAGTTCTATAAATAGAGCTAATTGAAAGCAAAATGAGTTTTATTCCAATTTTGGTATTTTTATATGCTGCTTGGAATATGTTTTTTTAAATCAGAAACATTCTGTCGGTTTTTGTTAGCAAGCTGGGGAACGGTGCTAGCTTTTTTCCGATTTTATTTTGGATATTTGATTTAGTTTAGTAGAAGGTATCATTTTCCTTATGTATGAATAATTTTAGTTATTGCTGAATTTTTTCAGGTAATTTAGTATGTTTAAGTTGTTAGAATATATTGATGAGGAAATTTGTCAATTTCTTATTTTTGGATTTGTTCTTTTCTGTTAGTTATTCTTATCATATTGATTTTTGAGGTTAATAATGGATGGACTAATTTTTTATCGGAATTTATTGTTTTAATTGTGATTTATGCGGAGTGATTATTTTGCCAATGAGTTTGTTTCATGATTTTTGTTTGTAAAATTATTTTTTATCAAACAGGGAGTTAGCAATATTATATTGATTCTTAGATTGAAGCAATATGTAAGTAGAATACGTGATCGCTATGAGGGATAGGCAAGATGAGAACGAAAGAACTAATATTCGGTTTGTCTTTTTCGTCATATGTGCTGCTGATGCTCCAAATTGGAGTCGGGCAGGCATCGGTTGCAATTTTGATACTTTTTCATGGATTTTTCTTTTTGTTGGAAATTAAAAAATGAGAAAGTATGCAGTTATTAGGATTTTGCTTTTGTTAAATGTAAAACTGCTATTTCCGCTGGAGCGGCAAAACGAATAGGCGGTCCCCAAAATCCGGCTCCGCTGTTAACATAAATCTGCATTTTTTCAGTATGCTGATATAATCCGTGTAAATAAGGCTGATCAAGCAAAACAAGTAAAGAAAATGGAAAAATCTGTCCGCCGTGGGTATGTCCGCTTAACATCAGGTCAATTCGATGATTTTTTTGAATAAATTTGATGAATTTCGGTTGATGTGCCAATAAAATTGTGGGGAGGTCGGGATTTGTGTTTGCAAGTGCTTCGTCCAAATTAGGCGATAATTCGTGATTTAAACGAAAACCTGCCAAATCATATACGCCACTTAAATTTATGTCGCCGACTTGTTGAGAGCTGTTTCCCAAAACCGTTACACCCTGTTGTTTGATTTTTTCTATAATTTCTCTAACACCAAAAAAATATTCATGGTTTCCTGGAACATAAAAAGTACCGTATTTCGCTTGAATATCTTGGAGAGGGGTAAATATATCGCCGATTTGAGATGCTTTTTTGTCTATAATATCTCCGGTAATAACAACAATATCAGGATTTTGGGCATTTGTTTTTTTTACAAGTTCTTTTAAAAATTTTTTTTGTAAAAAAAGACCGATATGAATATCGGAAAGATGAACAATTTTTATATCTTGTTGAAGATTTTTTATTTGTATAAAAATATTTTTAATTTTAGGTATTTGTATTCCGTTGAAAAATCCTGTTCCGATATAAAGACTTCCTGCTCCGAGTGTGCAGGCTTTGAATGATTGTTCTAAAAACTTTCTTCTTTGTATATCAATTTTATTTTGTTTTTTCTTTAAAATGTATTGAAAAAATAAACAAATAACAGATAAGGAAAAGAACATAAAAAGGATGCCGAGTGCTGCTGCTCCTATTTTTGCAATACTTTCAGGGTAATTAAATCGCTTAAAGCTTAACATATAAATAACGGCAAGAAAATTGAGTATAAAAATACTAATTTTTGCTGTTTTTTTATGAACAAAAAGACAAAAAAGTCCTTTATAAATACAAAAATTCATAAAAAAAAGGAGAAGAAAAAAAATTAAAAAGAATAAAATGAACATCTTATTTAAAAATATTGTTTAGTCGGGTAGTCGGGAGAAAAGAAGTCACCCACAAAAATTGTTTAAGAATAAACAAACTGCCGAAATTTTTTGTTTTCGGCAGTTTGTTGTGAAGTAAAAAAGAGTTTTATTTTTCAGATTTTGTTTTTTCTTTATTGTCTTTATTTTCTTTGGCAGGAATTTTTGTAATTTTTGCCTGTTCATACACCAAATCCATCGCCTTGTCTGCCAGCACGCTGTCGCGCAGGTCAAACATCAAGTTGTTGCGTTCATAAAAATCTTTGATGGCATGAAAATCTTGTCCTGTACTGATTGCCATTTTTCGCAACACCATATCAACTTCTTCCGGTGAAACGCTTAAACTTTCCGCCTTGGCAAGAGCGAGTAAAAAGACATGCGACTTAGCGAGATTTTCGGCTTTTGAGCGGTATTCGTCCCGCAGTCCGGCTTCGGTTTTGCCGATTGATTCAAGATTTTTACCTTGGCGTTCCAGCTGAGCGATTGTGTCATATACCAAGTTATTAAGCAGTTTATCTACGACCGATTGCGGAAGCGGAAAATCCACTTTGGCAATCAATTCGTCCAACATCTTTTTTTGACTTTCACTTTTGAGTAAATTCTTTTTTGTTGCCAGATAAGATTTTTCAATTGTTTCATATAAGACTTTGAGCGAACTTTGATTTGCTTTTTGGGCAAATTCTTCGTTGACTTCCGGTAGAATTTTTTCTTTAAGTGTATGGAGATTGATTTTCATACGAATAGTTTTGCCTGCCAAATCTTTGTTGAAAAAATCTTGGGGAAAAACAACATTGCCTTCACCTTCTTCGCCTGGTTTGAGAGTTTTGAGGATTTTTTCAAAATCTTCCAAAGCCTGCCCGCGACCGATTTCAAGCTGAAAATTGCTTGCTTTAATATCTTCTAGAATTTCATCACCATTATATCCCTGAAAATCAAAAATAGCGATGTCGCCGTCTTGAGCTTGGCGTACTTGGCTGACGATTTCAAGGTCTGCCAGATTTTCTCGCAGGCGGTCGAGAACTTTTTGGGTTTCCGCTTCGTCTATCACCGCTTCCTCCTCTTCAACCTCCAATCCTTTATAGATTGGTAACTCAAAGGCGGGAATAACTTCATAACGAAAGCTGTAAATGAATTCCTTATCTCTGACCAACTCGTTTTGTCCGTCAAACATCAACCCTGAGAGCGGTGTCTCTTTGAGTTCGCTCATAATTTCGTTTAAATGGTAATTTATCAAATCGCCGGTTGCTTCCGAGTATATTTGTTTTTGGTATCGGGATTCAATCATGGAACTTGGAACTTTTCCTTTACGAAAGCCTTTGATGTCGGCAGATTTGCGGTAAAGTGCAATTGTTGCGATCAATGCACCGTTGACCTCTTCAACAGGGGTTGTAACGCTGATTTTTTTTTCGGTGGGGCTGATTTCTTCCAGCTTGTATTCCATGTGTTTTCTCCTTAAAGCGACTAAAATATCCGTGGTGCGAAGGAAGGGAGTTGAACCCTTATGGACTCGGTCCGCTGGATTCTAAGTCCAGTGCGTCTACCAATTCCGCCACCCTCGCAAAAATGTTGTAAACTAAAGATACAAAGCGTTTTTGTCAATTTTAATTTTGTCGATTTTACAAAGGTAAGAGTCGGCAGCTTCGGTTTTTATTGTTAAAAATTCTTTTCAATGAGATTAAAGATTTCTTGTAGCTGGTATTGTAAATTTGTGTAGCGGTTATTCGTTCCGAGTTTATTTAGTCCGATATGCAGAGCTTTTTGAGTGCCGATAAGGATTGCAAGTTTTTTGGCACGGGTAAGAGCGGTATAAATTAGATTTCGTTGGAGCATAATATAATGCTGTGTAACAATCGGCAGCACAATTGCTGGATATTCGCTGCCCTGAGATTTATGTACGCTTACGGCATAAGCCAGTGTCAAATCTTCCAAATCCTGTCCTTGGTATTCAACGCATCTGCCTTCAAAATTAACACTAAGAGTTTCGTTTTGCATATCAATTTCTTGAATCCAGCCGAGGTCGCCGTTAAAAACATCGTTGTCATAATTGTTTTTTGTTTGCAGAACACGATCGCCGACTTTAAAAACATATCGTCCTTTGCGGATTCCTTTTTGGGCTGAATTGAGTTTGTTTTGTAAAATCTCATTCATTCGGATTGTGCCGACATCGCCTTTGTGCATTGGAGTCAGCACCTGCACATCGTGCATCGGATTAAAACCGTAAACTTTAGGAATGCGGTCGCAAACCATATAGCTTATGAGTTCCTGCACCTGTAAAGGATCGCTTTTTTCGATCCAAAAAAAATCTGCTTTCGGAGGAGCGGCGGTAGCTTCCAGCAGGCTTTGTCCGTTATTGATACGGTGGGCATTAACAATAATCATACTTTTTTGTGCCTGACGAAAAATATGCTCCAGACAAATGCTCGGTACGACTTGGCTTGCAAGCAAATCTTGTAGCACATTTCCCGGTCCGACCGACGGAAGCTGATTGACATCACCGACTAAAATCAATCGGCACGGAGCGGGCAATGCTCGTAAAAGGTGCAAAAACAAAACGGAATCAAGCATGGAAACTTCGTCCACAATCAGTGCGTCCAGCTTGAGTTTGTTATCCTCGTTGTGGCTGAACTGCATATTTGGCATTGCTCCCAAAAGCAGGTGCAGCGTGGAGGCTTTATGTCCCGTTGTTTCAAACATTCTTTTGGCTGCTCGTCCCGTTGGAGCTGCTAAAGAGACATTCAGTCCGAGGTGTTCCAAGGCACTGACAATCATACGGATAATCGTAGTTTTTCCTGTTCCTGGACCGCCTGTGAGGATAAACAGTTTGTTTTCACACGCTCCGAAAACCGCTTCTTTTTGCTGTGCGGAAAGTTGCAAATGTGCTTCTGATTCAGCTTGCCACAAGGCTTTTTTGACCTTGTCGAGGTCAAGGATATTTTTGTGCATGGAAAGAGAAAAAAGGCGGTCGGCGGTTTCTTTTTCCATACGAAAAAAATAGGTTAAAAAAACGGCGTTTTCGATATTTTGTGCCGGAAGAGGAGTGTTGATTATTTGTTTGGAAGTTTTGAGACTGTCTAAAGCCGAAGTAAGAAGTGAAAAATCATGGCAATCCAGCAATTCGCCTGCTTGTTTAAGCAGTTCATTTTCGGGCAAAAAAAGATTGCCTTGTTCGCCCGCCGTTCGCAGGGCGTAAATTAAACCTGCTTCCAAGCGTCTGAGGTCGGAAAGTGTAAAACCGAGTTGTATTGCCATTGTGTCGGCGGTTTTAAATCCGATGCCCCGAATTTTGTAGATGAGTTCATACGGGTCGTTGCGGATTTGGACGACCGATTTCAGTCCGTATGCTTTGTAAATACGAGAGGCGAAAGTGGTAGGGATTTTATATTCCTGCAAAAAAAGTATCAGTTCTCGAATTTCCTGTTGTTCTTGCCAAGACTCACAAATATCGGTCAGTGTTTTTTGGGCGATGCCTTTTACTTCAAGTAATTTTTCCGGTGCGTTTTCGATGATGTCAAAAATCTTGTCGCCAAAACGCGTTACCAGCCGTTTTGCCATTGCCGGACCGATTCCTTTGAGCATTCCCGATTCGAGGTAGCGTTTTATGCCGTTTATGTCGGCTGGCAGTATTTGTTGAAATGTACTGACACGAAATTGCAGACCGAAACGTTTATCGTTGTTCCAGTCGCCGGTTAGTTTGAGATGTTCGCCGGGAACTAGTCGTCCCAGTGTGCCGACAACGGTAATAACGCCGGGATGTTCTCTGGATTTTATGCGGGCGATGGTAAAATCGTTTTCTTCATTGCAAAAAACGATACGTGAAACCTCGCCCTCAAGACAGTGCATTTAGCTTGCTCCCTGCTCCGCAAGTCCTGCTGCATCACAGACTTTGAGTAGGGCATTGATACATTTTTTGTCGTATCCCGGATTGGTCATAAGTTCTCCGATTGCATCATCAAAGGGAACCGAACGGGCATAAATTCTATTACTTCGCATAGCGCAAAAAGAATCTGCCAAGGCACAGATTTTGGCAATCGGGTGGATTGCATCTTCTTTGAGGCTGCGAGGATAGCCAGAACCGTTAATTCGTTCTTGGTGCTGTTCGATACAAACGAGCATTTCTTCAAAAGGCTCGGTCAGCCGTTGCATACTTTTTAGTCCAGAAGTTGTATGTTCTTTGACCCGAATTTTTTCTTTGTTAAGCAGCGGTCCTTTCTTATTGCGGATAAAATCCGGTACATGGTTCATACCGATGTCGTGAACTAAAAGTCCTGTGGCAACTTCCAAAAGTTTGCTTGCCAGTTTATCCTGATTCATAACGGTATATATGGCGATGCCGAGCAAGCAGGAGTTAACGGAATGGCGACCTAGAGAATGCTGATAGTCCATTGCTTGCAAAAGACTGAAAGCTCTTGCGGAGTCCGCCCAAATATATTCACACAAAATTGCCATATTTTTTTTGAGTTCTTCAAAACTTTCGTCGTTGGTGTGGGCAAAAAAGGCTAAAACTTCTCGCTCAAGAGCCATATAGAAGGTTGTTGCAGCGACTTTTGGGTCAATATCGTCCTGTACCAACAAAATTCCTAAATCTTTGCTGAGATATTGAGCAAATGTTTTGTAATCTTGCTTATTTAAAAATAAATCACCTTGTGTGCAGAATTTTTCTATTTCTTCCGCTTTTTGGACATTAATTCGTTCTTCCGCTTCACAAATTTTCTGCATTCCTTTTATTTCGTTTAAGATATAATAAGCGACAGGTGGACGCAAACGGGGCATTGTTCCTAAAATATTGAGACTTAGTTGGAGAAATTCTTCTTTTATCGGTTCTGTTTCTTGGGTCATATCGTTCTCCGTTTTTTATAATATTTGACGAAATTCTAAAGATTGTTTGAGTGTTTCTTTGTCCATATATTTCAGCTCAACGCCAAGCGGAATTCCTTGGGCAAGGCGACAAAGCCGAATATGTGGAAATTCTTTTTCCAGTACCGTTTTAATGTATGATGCAGTTACTTCCGCTTCCATTGTTGTTCCTAATGCTAAAATGATTTCTTGTACGCCGCGATTTTGTAAAATAACTCGCAAGCGGTCTATTTCAAGAAAGGACGGTTGTATTCCGTCAAGCGGAGCCAGCAGTCCACCCAGCACAAGATATTTTCCTTTATATACAGCAGAACTTTCCATGGCAAGCAGACTGTCCCATTCCGCCACAATACAAAGCTGTTCGTCGTTTCTGACGGGGTCGGAACAAATTGGACAAGGATCGGTGTCTGTTAATGCCGCGCAGTGCGAACAAATCATAATTTTATCTCGCAGTTGCAAAATATCGCTTCCCAAGGCTTTGGTTTTTTCTTCCGGCCATTTAAGAAGCGTCAAGGCAATTCGTAGGGCTGATTTTTCACCAAGACCAGGCAGCGGTCGTAATTTATCCGCAATATCCTGTAACGGTTGAGGAAGTCTACTCATTAAAACAAACCGGGAATTTTCAGTCCGCCTGTGAGCTGGGACATTTCGTCCTGTACAGCATCTTTGGCTTTTTTGATTGCTTCATTTGTGGCTGCTAAAATTAAATCTTGCAGCATTTCAATATCTTGGGGGTCAACTGCTGTCGGATCGATTTTTATACTCAAAATTTCCTGTTCGCCGTTAGCTTTGACCGTAACCATTCCTCCGCCTGCTGATGCTTCAAATTCTTTGCGTGCGATTTCTTCTTGCATTTTCGCCATCTTTTTTTGCATAATTTGTGCTTGCCGAAGCATTTCATTCATTGCCATTTTATTCTCCTTTTTTACAAAATAACTTTCTTATTGGTTTTCTTTCGGTAAATCAAGCGGCAAAACGTTGACCAGCCGGGCTTGAAAAGTTTTTATTATATTTTGTACAATTTCCTGTTCAAATGCTTGTTCTTGCAGTTGTTTGTAAGAAAGTTTTTTTTGAACGGGTGGTTTTAAATCAAATTGAAAATTTGTACCGAAAAATGCTGAAATATATTCTTGTAAAGTTTTTGATTCCGATGTCAAGCGTTCAAATACGATTTGATGTTCACAATGCAGCTCCAATTTGTCTCCGTTTAATTGAGCGGTTACGGATTGCAGCAAAGGAAGTTTTTGGGACTGGTTCTGGGCGTATTTGCAAAATCCTGCCCAATCAAGTTCTTCCTGCGAGGGAGGCATATTTTTCGTTATTGGCGGTTCGGAACAATTGCTTGTTATTTCTGACGAAGAAAAAGAATCGGAGAAATTAGGCTTTTCGGTAAGCAGTTCTTCGGAAAAATCGGAAAGTGGCGGATTTGCAAAATGTTGTTCCGAACCGTCGTTTATTTCGGGAATTTTTTCCTGTTTTAAAATGTCTTTTGAAGCTGGTGAATTTTGTGGCGATACTGATTGGAATTTTTGCAAAGGAATGATTTCCTTTTCTTTTTCTGATTTATAAAGTTCTTGCTCGATTTTTTGAGTTTTTAATATGTTTGTTTTATTCGGTTCGTTGATTATCGGCAGTTTTAATTCTTTTTCGATTTCTGTTTCGGAAAGCGGTAGCAGATGAGGAAGACAAGCCAAATTAACGAGCAACATTTCAAGAGCCATCGAGGGATCGGGGCTGTGTAAAACTTGTTGTTGTCCTTCAAGTGTCAGTTGCCAAGAAGCATGGATTCGGCTTGGGGAATAAAGTGGAGCTATTTGTCGTAAGGATTCAAGTTCGTTTTCTGAAATTTCAAGTAAGCTTTCGGCTTTTTCTTTAAGTTGTAAAAATAAAAACAGATTTCGCCAGTTTTGTATCAGTTCTCGCAAGAAAAATCCGATATCAAGACCTTGACTTAAAAGTTCGCTGCCCAGTTTGTGCAGTTCTTTCAGATCTTCGGTGGCAATCGCCCGTAAAATAGCGTATTGAATATTTTTGTGAGCCAGTCCAAGTACGGAACGGACATCTTGTTCCAAAAGTGTTTTTTTACCCAAAACCAGCATTTGTGCGAGTAAGGACATACAATCTCTGGCACTGCCGTTTCCTCGTTGGACTAAAATTTCCAACGCTTCTTTTTCAAATTCGATTCCTTCTTTTTCTAAAATCCCTGCCAAATGCGAGTAGAGTTCTTCGCTCCGCAGAGCTTTAAAAACATAATGTTGGCAGCGGCTTATTATTGTGGGTGGAAATTTTTCAGGTTCGGTCGTGGCTAGGATAAAAATAGCGTGAGCAGGCGGTTCTTCCAGTGTTTTTAACAGGGCGTTAAAAGCCGCCTTGGAAAGCATGTGGGCTTCATCGATAATGATGATTTTGTAGCGACATTCAAGCGGAGCATAGCCGATTTCTTCGGTCAGTCGTCGTACATGTTCCACACCGTTATTGGAAGCTCCGTCAATTTCCAAAACATCGGGGCAGGCTCCTTTGGTAATTTGACGGCAAAAATGGCATTCGTTGCAGGGTTCACCGCAGGGAGCTTTTTCGCAGTTTAGGGCTTTGACAAAAATTCTTGCTGTCGATGTTTTGCCGACACCGCGAGTGCCACTGAATAAATATGCCGGAGCAAGTGAACTTTCGGCAGCGGCTTTGGATAAAATTCCTTTGATATTTTCTTGTCCGGCAATTTCATTAAAAAACTTCGGACGATAACGGGCGGTGATATTTTCCTTGTTCATAATTTTTATCTTTTTTGTTATGTTGAAGTTGCAATTTTACTCTTTTTTTCCAAATCGGCTATTTGTCTTTTTTGTGTGTACTGCGGAAAAAAATTTTTATCGGAGCCTGTTCGATGTGAAAATATTTGCGGATTTGTCCTTCCAAAAAACGAATATAAGAATCTGGAACAAGCTCAACATTATTAACAAAAAAGATAAATGTCGGCGGACAGGTTTCGCCTTGCGTGAGGTAAAAAATTTTGGCTCGCCGTCTTTTTATGACAGGCGGTTGGTGCTTTTTGGTAATTTCCGACACGAGGCGGTTAAGTCGTCCGGTGCTAATGCGAATTTGGCATTGCTCCCAGAGTTTTGTAATGGTAGGAAAAAATCGGTTCAGTCCGGTTTTGTTTAGAGCAGATGTATAAAGAATCGGAACATGTGAGCAAAATCTGAGCTGGTCGGTAAAATACTGTTTAACTTTTGGACGTTGTCGATGCGGCGTGAGGTCAATTTTATTGACGGCGATAAAAAACGGTATTTTTTCACGGTCAAGAAAAGTGATGAGCTTTTTATCCTGTCCGACAACTCCTTGTTCGGCATCCAAAACAAGCACAACGAGTTTTGCCCGTTTGCTGCTTTTGAGCGACCGTAAAATGCTGAATTTTTCCAAATTTTCAACAATGGCGTTTTTTTTGCGAACACCGGCGGTATCGACTAATGTATAAACCGTTTCGTCGTGGCGGATTTGGACATCAACGCTGTCCCGTGTTGTTCCGGCAACAGGGCTTACTATCATTCGTTCCTGTCCGCTAATGGCATTGATGAGCGAGGATTTGCCAACATTCGGGCGTCCGAGCAAGGCAAGTGTCAATCCCTGTTCTTCGATTGCAACAGGCGACATTTCACATGTTTCAGGCAAGCTGGCGGTGATATCTTCAAGCAGTTGTCCAATACCGACACCGTGAGCAGCGGAAACAGCTGTGAGCGGAAAACCTAAGGTATAAAAATCGCCAAGGCATGTTTCAATCAGTTCCGTACCGTCAACCTTGTTGACGACCAGTAAAACAGGTTTATCATTTTCGCGTAAAAAAGCGGCAAGCTCGCTGTCGAGTGGATTTTGTCCTTGCCTGCCGTCAACGACCAGTAATAATAAATCGGCGTTTTCAATTGCTTCTTGAGCCTGATAAAAAATTTCTTTTTCAAAATTTTCTTCACCGTCCAGTACAAGTCCTCCTGTATCGACCAGAGCAAAAGGGCGGTTGGTATCTTTTACTTCACCATAAATTCGATCTCTGGTTACGCCCGGAAGGTCGTGGGTGAGTGATTTGTTTTGTTTGATTAGGCGGTTAAAAAGTGAGGATTTGCCGACATTCGGTCGTCCGATAAGGGCTACAAGCGGCAGGGCGGTTTTTGATTCCATAAAATGATTTTAGGTTGAAAGTGAAAATTTTGAAATAAAGATAAGACTATTATGTCAAAGCGTTTGAAGATTCAAGTAATTTTTTGCGTAAGTTTAGGTTATAAAATCGGCAACCAAAGGTTGATAAAAGAAAAATGCGGAGCAAATGAATTTACAAATCATTGGTTCTTTTGTAAAAGCCAAAAAAGTTTTTACTACAAAAGGAGAGTAAAAAATGCAGTATTTTCGTATTTTTCTTATTACTATATCTTTGTTTCTTTTACTTGTTGATTTTTCTTTTGCTGCACCATTACCCGGCGTATGTGCTTTTCCTAAAGTGCGAGTGCGTTCTTTACCGACTTTGAAAGCTTCAGATGTGGTTGGGATTTTAAATGATGGAGACGAAATTTTTGTTTTGGAAAAAAAAATTGTAGAAGGAAATGAGTATCCGTGGTTTAAAATTCAATCCGTAAAAAAAGGTGAAAAAGGTTGGGTTTACGGAGAATTTATTAAGGTTTTATCCGTTCAGGTTTCGCCAACACAGCAATTGGTGTGGCAGATATTGCTTGATTATGGCAATACGCCGAAGCAGGCACAGGCAATTTTTGGTAAAGCGGAAAAAGAAACGGAACGGATGCTTGATGGCGGTAAAATAGAAAAAACACTTTTTTTTATTGATCATCAAGCGGTGTATATTGATAATTTACTCACTCGTATCGTTGTGCAAAAAGAACAAAAAGGACGATTTGGGAAATTTGCACTAGGTAAATTCGAAACCGATTTACTCGAACTGTCTCGTCGTTATATTGTTGACCACGATTCCTTGATTTTTTTGAGCGATGAATTTGATGAACTTCGTTTTGACATTCAATTCGGGAAAATTTCTAATATGGTTTTTCAGCGGGCAACTGCAGATGATGCATTCTTACCCGTATGGGTAAACAAATAATAAAAAAGGATTTTTATTATGAAAAATACTCTTTATTTAGTTGGAAAAATTTTTTTTTACCAGTTATTGTTTTTTGTTACTGTTTTTTTCCTTTTTTGGTTTTCAGAAAAAATATATTCTTCTATAGATAAAATTGCTTTTGAAAAGCCGTTTCAGCTTGGAGATACGACTAATCTCAGTGAAAATGAACGAGGAAAGCTTCTTATTGATGCAATTACACATCAAATGCGATATGAACTCGGTTCTACCTTCGGTTGGTCTGCAAATGATATTATCTTCAATCGTTTTATTTTGGACAACCGTGCTTCTCGTCAATTCGGTGTCTACCATGCAACAAAAATTTTTATGGATCAATATTCTATGCAAATTGCCAAACTTGGAACAAATGATCGTGAAAATGATTTGCTTTATAAGGCAAGAATAAATGATTTTACTATCGACCCTCGTTCTTTTTGGTTTCCTTCTGCTGAAGGTAAATATAAAAAAGGTTTAAAAGCTGTAGAACAATATAAAAAAGGACTTGATGCCGGAACTGCTGTATATAATTGTCGTACTGATGATATTTATTCCACTCTGAGTGTTATGGTTGGTGAAAATATGCTCGGTTATGCTCTTGGTTTATTAGAAAATGCACAAAATACATCTTTTTATGAATTGGACGATATGATTTATAAAGTACAGGGAATTGTACTTGTTGTAAGAGATGTTTTAAATGCTTTTTATGAGCTGTATCCTGAAATTAAAGAAAAAAATAATGAAGAAAATATGCAAGCTGCGATGTATTATTTAACTCTTATCTCAACTTATAATCCATTTTATATTACTTCAAAAATAAATTGCGGAGAACTTATTATCTCATATTTGCTTTTTGCAAAAAATCGGATTGAAGATATAAGAAACAGTTTGCGAATTTAGGGAGATTCGTATGGATTTATCTTTTTTTACATCATATTTTATTTGGTTTCTTATCGGTTTTATATTTATTGTGCTGGAACTTGTCGCTCCGGGTTTTATTCTTTTCTTTTTTGGAATCGGAGCGTGGTTGACGGCGTTTTTGCTTGTATTTGTTGATTTTTCCGTGCAGTGGCAGCTGGTGATCTTTATTATAAGTTCTTTAGCTGCTTTGGTTGGTTTGCGACGGTTTGCTCTAAATATTTTTCAAGGATTTTTTCAACAAAAAGATGCGTGTGCTATTTTTGAAGAAGCGGGGCAGCTGGTTGAGGTGGTGGAAGATATCTTGCCCGATAAACCGGGGCAGGTAAAATATCGCGGTTCATTTTGGAAGGCTGTTTCTTCGATTGCATTAAAAAAAGGAGAAATGGCAATATTATCAGAAAAGGCAGATGAAAGCGGCATTGCTTATGTTGTTTTGCCTGTCAAAAAAAAGGAGGAAGAAAAATGAGTTCTTCATTTGCTGTTTTAGGATTACTTGCATTTTTAATTATTGTTATTTTATTTAAAACTGCAGTTGTTGTTCCACAAAGGCAAGAGTTTGTTGTAGAGCGACTTGGAAAATTTCATATGATTTTAGGTGCCGGTTTTCATATTCTTATTCCGTTTTTAGATAAGGTTGCATATAAATTTTCTTTAAAAGAAATGGTTATTGATGTTCCGTCACAAAGTTGTATTACCAGAGATAATGTTACAGTAGAAGTTGACGGTGTTATTTATATTCAAGTTGTTGATAGTAGAATGGCTGCATACGGGATTGACAATTATTTATTGGCTGCGTCTCAGTTGGCACAAACTTCATTGCGTTCGGCAATAGGTAAAATAGATTTGGATAAAACTTTTGAAGAACGGGAATCAATAAATCATACAGTTATCAATGCCGTTGATGAAGCTGCACAAACTTGGGGCGGAAAGGTTTTGCGATATGAAATCAAAGACATACAACCTCCGCAAAGCGTTATGCAGGCGATGGAACAACAAATGAAAGCCGAACGCCAAAAACGTGCAGAAATTGCCAAGTCCGAGGGTGAAAAGCAGGCGATGATTAACAAAGCCGAAGGTTTAAAGCAGGAAGCGATTGCCGTATCCGAGGGTGAAAAGCAAAAACGGATCAATGAGGCACAAGGTCGAGCCAAAGAAATTGAACTGGTTGCAACGGCGACCGCTGAAGGTTTGCGGCAGGTTGCACAATCTTTGGCAAGCAGCGAGGGATTACGCGCTGCGAATTTGCGAATTGCGGAAAAATATCTGAACGAGTTCGGCAAACTTGCCAAAACAGGCAACAGCTTGATTATTCCTTCCAATCTGAGCGATGTCGCTTCTATAATTGCTTCTGCAACTTCTGTTTTGCAAAACGGAAAAGCATCTGAAAAAGGTTTTACGCTTAGCGAAAAATAAGTACAATATAAACGCCGAAAGTTATTTGTTTAGCAGGCAATTTTCGGCGTTTTTAAAGGCAAAATAATGCCCATTTGTCAGTATATTGAATCGGTAACCAGACGGTATAAATCAGGAATTTCGAGCGAACATTCGTATCGTGGCGATTTGGAAATACTTATTCGGAAACTTGCAAACGGCATTGAAATAATCAACGAGCCTGCAAAAGTTACCGATTGCGGTAATCCAGATTATGTTATTACAAGAGAAAAAATTCCCGTCGGTTATATTGAAGCTAAAGACATTGGTAAAGATTTAGCTTCCAAACAATATAAAGAACAGTTCGATCGTTATAAAAAAGCCTTCGATAATCTAATCATAACCGACTATTTGTTTTTTCAGTTTTTTCAAAGCGGACAACTGATTTATGAAGTACGAATCGGTGAAATACGAGATGGTGCAGTTTGTTCGCTGCCTAAAAATTTTTCTAAATTTATCAGTTTGATTAGCGATTTTTGTTCGTTTGTCGGGCAAACCGTTAAATCGAGTAAAAAACTTGCCGAAATGATGGCTTTAAAAGCCAGACTTTTACAAAATATTTTGGAACAAGCCATTATTTCTGATGAACAAAATAAAGAAAGTGCAGATAATTCATCGCTTAAAGAGCAGTATGAGACTTTTAAAAAAATTTTGATTCATGAGCTTAATCCGAAAATGTTTGCTGATATTTATGCTCAAACGCTGGCATACGGAATGTTTGCCGCCCGTTTGAATGATAAAACGCTTGAGGATTTCAGTCGACAGGAAGCCGCCGAACTTATTCCGAAATCCAATCCTTTTTTACGCAGACTTTTTGAATATATTGCCGGAGCGAGTATTGATGAGCGTATTGTTAGAACGGTTGACAATCTTGCCGCTGTTTTTCGGGCGACAAATGTAGAGCAACTTCTTAGAAACTTTGGTAAAAATACGCAAACAAGCGATCCGATAATTCATTTTTATGAAACATTTCTGGCGGCATACGACCCGAAATTACGAAAAGCTCGAGGAGTTTGGTACACGCCTGCATCTGTTGTAAATTTTATCGTTCGCTCTGTTGATGATATTTTGATTACGGATTTTAATTTACAAGATGGTCTTGCAAATACGGAAAAGACAAAAATTAAAGTAAAAGTTCGCTGGGATAAAAAAGAAATAGAAAAAGAAGTTCACAAAATACAAATTCTCGACCCTGCAACAGGGACTGGAACTTTTCTTGCTGAAGTAGTAAATTATATTTATATAACTCGATTTAAAAATATACAGGGAATTTGGAGTAAATATGTCTATGAAGATTTAATTCCTCGTTTAAACGGATTTGAATTATTGATGGCTTCATATACAATGGCACATCTTAAATTGGATATGCTTTTGCGTTCTACAGGATATACAGTGAAGCAAGAGAGACGATTTCAAATTTATCTGACAAATTCGTTGGAAGAACATCATCCCGATACAGGAACGCTTTTTTCTCTTTTACTCAGTGAAGAAGCTGAAAAAGCAAATCAGATTAAACGTGATATTCCCGTAATGTGTATTATCGGAAATCCGCCGTATAGCGTAAGCAGCAGTAATAAAGGTGAATGGATTGAAAATTTAATGAAAGAATACAAAAAAGATTTAAATGAGCGAAATATACAACCGCTTTCAGATGATTATATAAAATTTATTCGTTATGGACAATATTATATTCAAAAAAATGGTAAAGGCATTTTGGCATATATTTCAAACAACAGTTTTCTTGACGGTATAATTCATCGTCAAATGCGAAAAAATATTTTACAAATCTTTGATAGTATATATATTATTGATTTGCACGGAAACAGTAAAAAGAAAGAAATTGCTCCTGACGGCAGTAAAGATGAAAATGTCTTTGATATTATGCAGGGTGTTTCTATAAATATCTTTGTAAAGACAGGAAAAAAGAAAAAATCCGATCTTGCAGAGGTTTTTCATTATGATTTGTATGGAAAGCGAAGTGCAAAATATAATTTTTTATACACAAACAATATAAAAAGTATTCCTTTTACAAAACTTTCCAATAAAGCTCCTTATTATTTTTTTGTTCCTAAAGATTTTTCACTTAAGGCTGAATATATAAAAAATATCAATTTGACAGAATTATTTATTCAAAATTCTATGGGCATAGCTACTGGCAAAGATAATGAATTAGTTGATTTTACAAAAAATAAATTATTAGCAAAATTTAAAATTAAACCTTCTAAATTTTATTACAGACCGTTCGATGTAAGATATACAATATTTGACAATAAAATACTTCAAAGAGCTAGATATAAATTAATGTTAAATTATTTATATAAAAATATTGGTTTAAATATTGTTAGACAATCAAAAGGAAAAGGTGTTGAAATTTTAGTAAATAAATCTTTGTCTAATAGAGACTTAATAACTAATCATACTTATAATTTTCCTCTTTATATTTATCAAAAAACAGAAAATACATTATTGCAAGAGGCAAAACGAAAACCTAATCTGAATTTAGAAATAATAAATATAATGGAAAAAAATCTGGGTTTATCTTTTACTCCCGAAAAAGAATCAGATATAGATACTTTTGCTCCGATAGATATTTTGGATTATATTTATGCTGTTTTACATTCACCTACATACCGTGAAAAATACAAAGAATTTTTCAAAATTGATTTTCCACGAGTGCCGTATCCAAAAAATAAGGTGGTTTTTTGGAAATTGGTGGAATTGGGCGGCAGATTGCGGCGAATACATTTGCTTGAAAGCTCCGAACTCGACCAAATTACTGTTAACTATCCGATTAACGGCGATAATGTGGTTACAACAAGCATTGCCAAAAAAGATTGGGAACTGACCGATAACGAAAGATTGCAGGGTAGAATTTGGATAAACGACAGACAATATTTTGAAAACATACCGCTTGTCGCTTGGGAATTTTTTATCGGAGGCTATCAAGTCGCACAAAAATGGCTCAAAGATCGCAAAGGAAAAATTCTTCAATTTGACGATATTTTGCATTACCAAAAAATTATTGCCGCACTTATTCAAACCGACTGTTTAATGAAAAAAATTGATAGTGTTTTTGGGAATAATTAAAAATCATCAATTAATTTTCCGCTTTTTCTTACGGCATTTCGTGTTTGCAAATCAAAAACAGTTGGTTTATTTTATTTGCTTTGATTTTTAAGGTGTTTTTTGTTTTTTATATTTTTTACACGAGGGATAGCATTATTAACGGTAATAAATTTCTCAAAGATTTCTTTGAACTTCTTTTTTTCTTTGTGGCAATTTTTTTGACTATTAGCCTATTTTCGTATTCGGCAACTGACCCGAGTTTAAACCTGCAAGCCGGTTCACTCTATCAGGTAAAAAATTTAGCAGGAGCGGCTGGTGCGAATACAGCAGGATTGTTGGTTGATTTGTTCGGACTGGGGTCATTTTTTTGGATATTGGCAACTTTTTGGTTATCAGGTGCCATTTTTTGGATTCGTCTTCGTTGTCCGTTTTGGCGACTTTCCAGCGGTTTTATTCTATATGCATCTTTGCTCGCTTGGTTTTCTTATCCGTTTATTGAAGAAAATATAGTTATTAGAGAAATTTCAGGAGGCGGTTTTGTCGGTACTTGGCTTTTGCGTATTTTATTTTATTATCTGCATTTTTGGGGTACAACAATTCTTTTAACTTTTTTAACTCTTTTATTTTCTCAAATATTTTTTGGTTTTACTTGGGGTGGAGCAATTATTAAGATTTATATTGAATTAAAAAATTTATTTTTAAAATATAAATCTCGATATGCTCGTTATATAAGTGTAAAAAAAGATAAAGAAAAAAATATTTTTTTTGGTTTTTTTAGAGTTTTTAGTCAAGAAAATGAAAGAAAACAAAGTGTAGAAGAAGAGCAAAAAGTAAATGTTAATGAGCAAAATTCATATTTACATTTTGATATAAAAACTATTTTGCAAAATAAAAATCAAATTACAACAGAAAGTAATATATTACAACAGCAAAGTGGTGAAGAAAAAAACAGGGTATTGGCTAATTTGACACAATTTCTTTTTCCAACATTTGATTTGCTTACTTCTAACCATCAAAATACATTCAGTACGGATGAAAACTATTTGCAAGAACTTGCCAAAAAAGTGCGGGAATGTTTACAGGATTTTAGTATTCAGGGGGAAGTGAACAATATCGTTCCCGGACCGGTTGTAACGATGTTTGAATTTAAGCCTGCACCAGGCATTAAAATCAGTAAAATTGCCGGTTTGAGTGATGATTTGGCTCTTGCTCTGCGGGCACAGGCAGTGCGGATTGTTGCTCCTTTGCCTCGAAAAGATACAGTCGGCATTGAAATTCCCAATGAAAAACGGCAAACCGTTTTTTTGCGGGATATTTTTGCTTCGCCGGATTTTAATCGGGAAAAAATGGAGATTCCACTCGCCCTCGGGAAAAATATCCAAGGCGACCAAATTGTTGTAGATTTGGCTCGTATGCCGCATTTATTGGTTGCCGGAGCGACAGGAGCTGGAAAATCAGTTTGTTTGAACGGATTGATTTTGAGTATGCTTTATACTTTTTCTCCTGACGAGCTGAAATTGTTGCTTATTGACCCCAAACGGGTTGAACTTGCTGTTTATCGGGATTTACCGCATTTGGTTCACCCCGTTGTTAGCGATATGGGACTTACCAAAAGTGCACTTGATTGGGCGGTGCAGGAAATGGAACGTCGTTATGAGGCGATGGCAAATTTGGGCGTGCGGAATTTTCGGGATTACAATGAAAAGTTGATGGGTTTTGGCGACAATATGCCGGAAGAATTTGCAGATGAACAGCCTTTATCGTATTTGGTTATTATTATTGATGAACTTTCAGATTTGATGATGACCTCAGCCAAGGAAGCAGAAATCAGCATTGCTCGTTTGGGGCAACTTGCCAGAGCGTCTGGAATTCATTTGATTTTGGCAACTCAACGACCGTCGGTTGATGTTGTAACTGGATTGATTAAAGCGAATTTGCCGTCCCGTATCGCTTTTCAGGTTAGTTCCAAACACGATTCCCGTACGATTCTGGATACTGTCGGGGCGGAATATCTGCTCGGTCGGGGAGATATGCTTTATAAACAAAGCGGCGGTAATTTGTTACGAGTTCACGGAGCTTTTGTGGACGATGCGGAAATCAGGGCGGTCGTAAAATTTTGGAAAGAACAGGCAGCTCCCGAATATCTGGTCGATTTTCAAGAATTACAAAACGATACTTTCTTAAATGATGGCAGTGGCGGAGACGATAATGTTTTGGACGACCCAAAATACAATGAAGCCCTTGATTTTGTTATCAGTAGCGGCAAAGCATCTATTTCGATGATTCAGCGACGGCTTCGAATCGGTTTTAATCGGGCAGCCCGTTTTATCGAACAAATGGAAGAAGACGGTATTGTCGGTCCGCAGGAAGGCAGCAAGCCGAGAACCGTTTTACGCAAATAATGTTTATTTTTGACCCAAAAACCTTTCCGACTTCCGCCGGAGTTTATTTGATGAAAGATGTCAAAGAGCGGATTATTTATGTCGGCAAGGCAAAAGTTTTACGCAACCGTTTGCGGTCGTATTTTCGAGCGGAAAAAACGCTGCCGCATAAAGTTCGCTCGATGATGCCCAAAGTGAAAAAAATCGAGGTTCTTTGCACGGGCACGGAAAAAGAAGCTCTGCTTTTAGAAGCCTCGCTTATTAAAAAACATAAACCCCGCTACAACATTCTTCTTAAAGATGACAAACAGTTTATCCTTTTTCGGCTCGATAAAAAAAGTGAATTTCCTCGTTTAACCAAAATCCGAAAAATGCTCAGAGACGGCTCGGTTTATTTCGGTCCCTTTACATCGGCGAATGCAGCGATCCAAACCTTTTTACTTATCAACAAAATCTTTCCACTTCGTAAATGTTCGGACAGGGTAATGAAAAATCGCGTTCGTCCCTGTTTGCAATACGATATCGGTCGTTGTCTTGCTCCCTGCGTGAAAAATGTCGATAAGGAGGAATATAAAAAACTTGTTCTGCGAACCGAAATGTTTTTGTCAGGAAAATGCCATGATTTGCTTGCGGATTTGCGGAGGCAAATGCAGGATTTTTCCGCTGATTTGCAATTTGAAAAAGCTGCACTGCTACGCGACCAAATTAAGTCAATTAAAGCAACGATTGAGCTGCAAAGCGTTGTTTTGGGGATTGATCAAGAGCTGGATATTATTTCCTTGACACCTTTTGCAGGCGGACTTGCTTTGGCGATTTTATTTGTTCGGCAAGGAAAACTTATCGATTCCAAGCGTTATTTTTGGGCAGAATTTCTTGAAACCGATTTGGAGCGGGAGGAATTTCTAGTTTCGTTTCTGGTGCAGTTTTATAGCCGCCATTCTTATATTCCGGCTAGGATTGTGCTGCCGTATGATATTAAAGAAAAAGAAGTTGTTACAGAACTGCTTTGTGAGTTGCGACAAGGCAGTGTCCGACTGGGAAAGGCGTGGGGAACAAAAGAAAAACAGTTGCTCGAAATGGCGGCTATCAATGCCGCTGAGATGCAGCAGGAACAAGCTTCTCATGTCGGTTTGCCGATTTTGGCGGCGGCACTGCAAAAAAAATCACTTACACGAGTGGAATGTATTGATGCTTCGCACCTTGGCGGTGAAGGAATGCGAGTAGGTATGGTGGTTTTTGAAAAGGGAAAATCCGTTCCCGAAGCTTACAGAACATACACTTTTCCAAAATTGGAAGGCACAAGCGACGATTATTTGGCTTTGCGATCTTTTTTGCAGCGAAGACTGAAAAAAGGTGATTTTCCAGATTTATTGTTGATTGACGGCGGAAGAGGTCAGCTGAATGCTTTGCAGGCGGAAATGAAAAAAAACGAGTCGGAAGGAAAGTTTTTGTTGGCATCAATTGCTAAAGGAAAAAGCAGACGGGCGGGAGAATTGGAAGACCGTATTTTTATTCCGGGGCGGAAAAATCCTTTACCCTACAAGGCAGGTAGCCCTGAGCTTTTGCTTTTGCAGGAAATTAGAGACAATGCTCACCGTTATATTATTGGCAGCCAAAGAAAATCTCGCAAAAAACGTTTACTGGACGGCTGTCTCCAAACACTTCCCGGTATTGGTGAAAAAACCGCCAAAATGCTTTGGGAACATTTTAATTCGGTTAAAGAAATGCAGACTGCAAGCGTAGAAGATTTACAAAAACTGCCCAAGTTCGGAAAAAAACGGGCAAAAAAATTAAAAGAAATATTGACAAAAAATTACCTTGTCAGTGAATAAAATTTGTTTTTTGGGGTCGAGTGAGGAAATTATTGCTCTTTGTGCTTTTGGCTGATAAATATTTTTATTTTTTGTAGTAAATAAAGGAGAAAATACCGTGATTCCGTCTCAAATTGCAGCTTCTTTGCATACTTTGTTGGAACTTCGTCAGCCCGTTTTTTTATGGGGAGCACCCGGTGTGGGAAAAAGTCAGGTCGTGCGGCAGGTAACGGAAAAATCGGGGATTGAATTGTGCGATGTTAGGGCGATTTTACTTGACCCTGTTGATTTGCGAGGACTGCCGAGAATTGATGCCGATAACCGTGCGGCGTGGTGTGTTCCGTCTTTTTTGCCGACAGAAGGTCGGGGAGTTATGTTTTTGGACGAATTGAATGCCGCTCCGCCACTTGTGCAGGCGGCTTGTTATCAGCTCGTGCTTGACAGAAAACTTGGCGAGTATGAACTGCCTGAAGATTGGGCAATTGTGGCGGCTGGTAATCGTGAAACGGATAGAGCAGTTACACACCGGATGCCATCCGCCTTGGCAAACCGCTTTGTGCATTTGGATTTTGAAGCGGATTTGGACGATTGGGTAGCGTGGGCGGACAGACATACAATCCCTGGCGAACTGATTGCCTTTTTGCGGTTTCGACCAGAACTTTTGCATTCTTTCGACCCGACTCGTAACGAAAAAGCCTTTCCTTCACCGCGTTCATGGGAATTTGTCGGAAAAATTATGCGGTCAAATCCTGATAAAGCGATTTTTTCCGCTCTTATTGCCGGTACGGTCGGGCAGGGAGCTGCTGCAGAATTGATTGGATTTTTACGGGTGTATGAAAATTTGCCTGATGTTGATGTAGTTTTGGCAGCTCCTAAAAATGCTGTAATTCCCGATGACCCGGCTACTTTATATGCACTTTGTCAGGCTTTGGCATATCGTGCTAATGTTGAAAATGCGAGTAGTATTTTAAATTTTGCTTTGCGATTATCACCGGAATTTAGCATTTTGCTGGTACGAGATAGTGTGCGAAAATATCCGGCACTCGTAGAACATCAGGATTTTGAATGTTGGGCAAAGCAGCATGTTGATATTTTGATGTAACTGTTTTTTATTTTTTATTTGATATTTGTTTTTATTGTTTTAGTGTTTTGATTTTTATTATTTTTCCCTTGACTTATTTCTTTGCGAATAATAAATAAAATTATTTATTTTTTTCACAAATTGAAACCGATCTTTTTTTAAAATTAACAAATAAAAAACAAAATGGTACAGATTAAAAATATTGATATCGCTGTTGGTGCGAAAATTCTTATAGACTTAAAAGCGGAAAATTTTCATAAACTCGCTGGTGAGCTTGTTGGCTGGATTTTTCAAAAAACAATTATTATTTCTTTACCGCTTTATAGCGGTATTCGCCAATTTATGGAAGTAAACCGTTATGTTACTTGCCGCTATCTTCAGGAAGGAACGATATATGGATTTAAATCTTATATTGAAGGGTTCAGTACCGTGCCTAAAACACTTTTATTTTTGAGTTGGCCTGCTTCTTGGGAATGTTTTGATTTACGGCAGCAAATTCGCACTCCCTGTTATTATCCGGCTACTTTTGAATTAAACGGTTTGGAAGTACAAGGAATTTTAAATGATATTTCGGATAAAGGCTGTCGCATTTTTTGCGGTCCAAGCAAAATTTCACAATTTGAAGATATAGAAAACGGTTCTGAACATCTTATTAAATTTTATCCTTTCGGCAATGATGCGTGGTATGAACTACCCGTTGTTCTTATGAATTCAAAAACCGATGATAGAAAAATTACGAGTTTTGGTTTTAAATTCGCAAATCTTGATTCAGATCTTATTAAACGAATAAAATTGCATGTAAAAAGTATTCAAGACAGTACATCTTGATTTTTTTTTAAAATTTTATTTATTGATGTATATTTTATAGTAATTTTTGTTTGACAGATTTTGGATAAAAATAAATTTTCTTTTTATCCACATTGTTCATAGTTTTTCTTTTCCAGAGTTTCATTGAGATGAATTTTTTTTATTTCCCATTTATCTTGAGTCCAAGTAATTCGTTCCATTTTCCAATCCTGCATATCAATACAATCTAAGATTGCTGTTGTATTTTTTGAAAGATATTGACTGATTTTTTCTAAAATAAAATCCACATCAATATAATCTCCTTCGTGATGAAAATGTAATTCTTTTCCGTCCAAGTAAGAGTCCATATCGTTAAAAAGATATTTTATTTTAGAAAATAATTGTGTTTCAACAGGTTTTATATAACCGTGTAAGCGGAAATAAACTGGCATTTTGTTTCTTATAAATAAAATTTAATAAAAAAGGACAGTATCACAAAGACACTGTCCGGTATTGATTGTTAGCGATTTAAGGGCTAGCCACAAGAGGAACAGGAGCTACAGCCTCCTCCAGAATTGCTTACTTGGATATCTGAGGAAATCTTAAATCCCATGTATTCGTTAAAGTCGATAATAATTGTACCTGCCTGTTCCAGCAGAGTTTTTTCTACTAAAAAAGTATAGTCTTTTACTTCAAAAACTTCGTCATTTGTTTGTTGCTCGTCCAGAGCAAGAGCCAATCTTGGCCCGCCTCAGCCGGCTGACATATAAATACGAATCGCCGCTTTTTCCTGATTTTGAAAATTCAGGTCGAGCTGTCCTTTTGCACTTTCTGTCAATTCTACCATAGTATCCTCCTGTAGATTTTAATTTAAAAAATAGTAAAGGTCTGTTTTTACTTTGTCAAACATATTGATTTTACTGTTCTTTTTTGGAGTTGATTTGTGTGCGGTTCAACAATATACATTGAGACTTGTTTGGTAAGCTTGTTTTTATTGTAAGGGAGAACTGTATGGTAAATGTTGGGCAAATGAACAAAAAAAAGTATTTTTTTGCAATATTTTTTTGGGTTTATTTTTTTGCTAATTTGGGATTTTGTGAAGAATTTGTACAGGTTTCTTTGCAGTCGGAAGAAGAACAAACTCTTTCGCAAATTAGGCAGGAAATTTTAAAAAAAGGTTTTGCTCAAGGCGTGTTGCAAGTTATCAATTCATTATTGGAACGCCCTCTTAATGAGGCTCGACAACAGATTGTTTTTGAGCGGTTGGAAGAAGATGTACAGGGTTTTATTCTCGGTTATTCCGATTTGGTTTTTAAACGAAAAGCAAACAAAGTTTTTACGGCGGAAATGAATGTAAATGTTAATACTTCCGCGGTAAAAAAATTTTTGAAAAAAAACGGTATGCTACAAACTTGTGTGCAGCCTGTGCGGTATTTTTTGACACAAGGAATGTTGGGAGCTGAAGATTTACAGGATTTAGAATTGTTTTACGGGTTGGAACGAGTTTTTAAACAGGAACATGCCGAAGTTATGTTGGAAATTTTACCTGTTGCGAAATTAAAAAATCCCGTAGCAAATACAAAAACAAAAAATGAAAAACAGGAACAGGAAGCGGAGCTTTTGCCCTCTCAAAAATATTCTTTTGATGTTAAATTACATGCAGGAGAAAAAGTTTTTCATGCCGGTCCGGCTTTGCTTGGCAAAGCGTGGCAACGAGTGTGGGAGGCATATTTTGTTCAACCTGCATTCGCTTTACAGGGAACCATCCTTACTACTCTTTGGTTAAGTGGCTGGAAGAATTGTGAAGAAGTCAAGATTTTTGAGCAGACATTGCGTTCTTGGTCAAAAGTAGCCGATGTTGTTCAACTTGAATTTTTGCAAATAACTACTAATCAGATACGAGGCTTTTGGACAATTCGCTGTACGGATAGTTCACGGTTTAATGCTAAGCTTGAACAATATTTATTGGCTCATCCGCATTTACAGCGTTTATCGGGAGTGCCGGAAAAAAAAGGGGAGAATTTTTAGGATTTTTTCTCGTTTGAATCTTCTTTGGGTGTAATATCGATTTCTTCCGGTTCGGTTACGGATTTTTTGAAATTTTTAATCGCCTGTCCGATTCCCGAACCGATTTCAGGCAGTTTTTTTGCACCGAAAAGTATGACGACAACAAGCAAAATAATAAGTATTTCTTGCATTCCAAACATAAAATCTCCTTAATTTCCGTAGGGCAATATACTATGATTTTTTTTCGGTCAAGATACAAGGCTTTAAAGCATTAAAAAAAGGAATTTGTACGAGTCGTGATTTCTCTTTTTTCACAAAAAATAGACGGGCTTTGTGAATGTCTGCCTAACGATTGGCAAGAAAAGTTCGGTTTTGTTTCGGATTGTTTTTGGCAAAAAAGTTGTGAATACGACAAAAAATTGAAACAAAATTTTGATATAATACTTTGCGGAGCGTGTAGTTCGACTTTTGCCGTTTCCCATCATCTTTTGTTGGAAAATTCCTTGCCTTTTTGGGGTTCTGTTTTAGCTTTGCAACAGTGGCAGGGAAAAGGTCAGCAAGGACGGAGCTGGCATTCTCCGCTGGGGAATATTTATGCTTCTTTACGACTGCCTACACCGTCCAAAGAATGGGATGTAATTCTTTCGCTGCTATGCGGATATTGTTTGCAACAGTCTTTTGTGGCATTGGGGTTTTCCGCTTTGCTTAAATGGCCTAATGATATTTTGCTCGGCGGTCAAAAGGTGGCAGGTTTGCTTTTGGAAGAACGAAACGGTGAATTTTTGCTCGGTATTGGAGTAAATGTCGCCACCTCTCCGAAAGCCGCAGATTTACGTGCAGATACAAGTATTTTGGCAACAAATATTTTTAAGCAGTGCGGACGTAAATTTTTCGTATTACCTCTTTGGTTTGCTCTTGTTTCTTATTTCTCTTTTTGCTATCAACGGACGGTGTTGAGGGAAACTCCTGCTGTTTTTTTGACACATTTGAAAAAAAATCTTGCATTTTTGGGTGAAAGAGTAAGTTTTTTTACAGGTGAAAAGCATTTTGTTGGTATTTTTGAGGGACTGACATCTGAAGGCGGTGTTCTTTTGACAAACGGTACCAAAACACAGGTTTTTTTTTCCGGTACATTGTTACCTATAATTTGAACAATTTTTTATGTAACTTCGATATTTTTTGGAGGAAAAATGGCCCCGAAAACAATAGATAAAGACAAAACGGAACAGGTAGTAACCCAAAAATCGGTTGATACTATTAAAAAGCAGCTTGTGCTGACAGGAGAAGATATTATCGCTATCGGCGAAGAAGCAGAACTTCTTGTCGGCGGTAAAAACTACAATACTGCTATTATCAGTACTATCGAAGGAGTCCGTGCTCCACAGTTTCGGGCGATTTCTTCGCTTGCCTTTCATAAATTACTTGATGAATCTAAAGTCTATGCCACCGATATTCGCTCAATTGTTGACCGTGAATATGACAATATCGATTGGAACGACCCTGAAATCAATTCCAACCCGGAATCTTTACAAAGTATTGTTCGGAAAATTGCCGAAAAAGCCAGAAATCAAGAACATTTTACCGGTACCCCGATTAAATTGCGGACATTTATCAATAATGTCGTAGAAGGATTTGCCGTTTCGCCTGAGGGTATTGACCAACTCAGAAAACGCTCTGTTCTTGTACAGGTTGCGATTTTATCCGTTCCGCTTCCCGTTGAAGTTGAAACCGAAGTATGCAGAGCGTATCAAGAGATTTGTCAAGAATCAGGTTTGGAAAACGAACCTGTCGCCGTGCGTTCTTCCGCTGCCGGTGAAGACAGTCGTAAAAAAGCTTTTGCCGGATTGCAAGATACTTATTTAAATATTGTAGGCGATGAAGCTGTTGCCAGAGCCTATCATTGGGACTGTGCATCGGCATATAATCTTCGCAGTATGACTTATCGCAGAGAAGCTATTTTGGACGCTATTACTTTGGCGGAAACAACGGGCAATAACGATTTGGCTGTGCAGGCAAAGCAGGAATGGTCAATCGAAAATACCTCTCTTTCCGTTTGTATTATGCGAATGATTAATCCCGTTATTTCTGGTACGGCTTTTTGTGCCGATACGGCAACAGGCTGTCGAGGAACGGATCGCAAAGATTTAGTTTCGATTGATGCGAGTTACGGACTTGGCGAGGCGGTTGTTGGCGGTATGGTTACTCCTGATAAATTTTATGTTTTTCAGCGAGATGACGGACAGGAAGTTGTTATCCGATATATGGGAGCAAAAGAAAAAAAGATTATTTATGAAGAAGACGGCAGCGGAACGAAAACCGTTGTTGTTGACCCCGATTCTGCTTATCGATGGTCGCTTTCGTTAGCACAAGCGGAACAGGTTGCCCAAGGAGTTCGTCAAATCAGCAAAACTTATGGCGGAATGATTATGGATTCCGAGTTTTGTATTGATCGTTGGGACAGACTGTGGTTTGTGCAGGCTCGTCCCGAAACCCGTTGGAATGAAGAATTGGAAAAACATCCGCACACGATTTTCTTGCGACGAATGGAAGTGCCGGATTCCGCTATTAAAAATGCCGAAGTCGTGGTCGAAGGAAACGGAGCGTCGCACGGAGCGGGAAAAGGTGTTGTTCGCTTTTTGCGTTCCGCTTTGGAACTCAACAAAATTCACAAAGGCGATGTTTTGGTTGCCGAGCGTACTGACCCCGATATGGTTCCAGGAATGCGGCTTGCTTCGGCGATTATTGCCGATGCTGGCGGTGATACAAGCCATGCTGCCATTACTTCACGTGAGCTGGGGATTCCGGCTGTCATTGGAGTGCAACGTCCGGAAATCCTTCGTTCTTTGGACGGACAAGAAATCACGGTTGACGGAACAAGAGGTCGTGTTTTTCGCGGACTGCTTCCCACGGAAGAGGTCGGCGGAGAAATTGATGTCAGCAAATTGCCGAAAACAAAAACAAAAATCGGGCTTGTTTTGGCAGATGTCGGGCAGTCACTTTTTCTTTCCCGTCTTCGTCAGATGCCTGATTTTGAAGTCGGATTGTTGCGTGCAGAATTTATGCTCGGCAATATCGGCGTTCATCCTTTAGCTTTGGAAGCGTACGATAACGGTTTGCTCAATCAATTTGTTGAGGCAAAACTCAAAGAGCTGGAGGTCGAGCTGACCAAAACAATCAAAGAACAGCTTGATGCAGGGCTGATTTATGTCAATATTCGTTTACGGCAATATGTCGGTGTTATTTCCGGTTTGGCACAGGAAATTAAAACTATTTCTGAAGGCAATTCCGCTAAAGGAACGGATGAGGTATTGGCGATTCACCGCAAATTGCGTGAGCTTGATAAAAAGCAGGACGATTATTTGGAATATGCAACGCAGCGGCTTGATTTTCTCAAAACTTCGTGTGATTTGCGTGAACATATTGCAATTATTATGGGTTATACCGAGGATTCCAATAATTACGAAGGGCAAAATCTACGAAAAGATATTCAAAACAAAATCGATGCACAGGTTGAAAAAATCAAAGATGATCCTATCATTCAAGAAGTAATGACCAATATTATTGCCGCACGGGAAGATGTTGCCTTAAAAATCGGTTTGCAAAGTCATATTGATTCGATCCGAGAGTTGCCCAAAAAAATAGAAAAAATCCTTCATACAAAAGGCTACCGTTCTGGTCGGGAAATGTATATTCAAACGTTGGCACAGGGCTTGGCAATTTTTGCTATGGCTTTTTACGGTAAACAGATTGTATACAGAACAACCGATTATAAAACCAACGAATACCGTAATTTGTTGGGCGGATTGTTGTTTGAAGAAGTCGAAGATAATCCGATGCTCGGTTACCGGGGAGTTTCTCGTAATATTCACGACTGGGAACTTGATGCTTTCAAAATGGCAAGAGGAGCGTTTGGCAGTAAAAATCTTGCCTTGATGTTGCCGTTTGTGCGGACGCTGGAAGAAGCTAGAAGTATGAAACGCTATCTGGCACAGGTGCATAATCTCGTTTCCGGTCAGGACGAACTGAAAATTATCTTGATGTCTGAAATTCCTAGCAATGCTGTTTTGGCAAAAGAATTTATTCGGGAATTTGACGGCTTTTCCATTGGTTCAAATGATATGACTCAAATGACACTAGGTACGGATAGAGACAACAGTCGTTTGCGGCATATTTACGATACCGAAGACCCTGCTGTTGTGTGGGCGATTTTGACCACGATTTTTACCGGACAGAAATTCGGCAAAAAAGTAGGTTTTTGCGGACAGGGTGTTGCTAATAGCGTTATCGTACGCGGTTTGGTCTGCATTGCAGGTATTGTTTCTGCTTCTGTTGTGCCGGATACTTACGCTCAAACCAAAGAAGACATCGCAAGAATTGAAAAAGAAAATATTGAAGCGAGTGGTCTCGGTGCGTGGCTTAAAAAACAACATCTTGAACGTCTATACAACTTGATGGAAGAATATAATTACGGTCATATCCTTAAAAAGAGCAAAACAGGCGAGGAACTGATGGATTGGTACGAGGGTGAACTGGCTCGATTGAACGAGCAGTTGCAGGTCAACCTCGGTACGATAAAAGATGAATTTTATCGGCAAGAAATGATGTCTTTTCGCAATATTTTTCATAAGCAAATTATTTATGCCACTTGGGATTGGGATCAAACTGTTTTAGACGCTTTGCATCAGGCCGGTTTTGTCGATTTTCAAGAACAAGCCGAGGCATTGAAAAAACAACGAGCCAAAAAGTGGTAAACGTACTTTCCAAACAATGAACTGCAAAAAGCGGCTTTTGAGTCGCTTTTTTCCTTTGCATTTTTTGATAAAAGAGCAACTGATGACAACAGAAAAACAAAAAGAAGAAATCAATTTAGCAAAAAAATTTGCCACACTTTATGCCCAAATTCACCCCGCTGATGTTGCCGATGAATTGGAAAATTGTTCACTTGAAGAACAAATTCAATTTTTATTGCGACAAAAGCGAAATGATGCTGCCGAAACAATTGCGGAAATGGATTGGCAGGATCAAATTGAACTTTTAACACAGGTTTCGCCTCAATTTGCCGCTGAAATTTTGACTTTAATGTCGCCTGACGATGCCACGGATATTTTAGCGGAATTGGACGATAGCGTTCGCAGTGCCATCTTACAACGCATTCCTCCAACAGATGCGGCGGATATAAAAAATCTGCTTCGTTTTGATCCGGATTGTGCAGGCGGAGTTATGAATACCGAGATTTTGGCATTAGACCAAAATCTTAATGTTGGACAGGCAATCAATCTTATTCGGGAACGGGTAGATGAGGCTGAAATTCCGTATTATGCCTATATCGTGGATTTAGAACGCCATTTGCTCGGCGTGCTTTCATTGCGAGATTTATTGCGTTCACCATCGTGGCATATTTTGCATGATATGTTTAAAGAACAAAATCTCATTTCAGCGACCTATGACATTGACAAAGAAGAAGTAGCTCATCTCATCAGTCATTATAATCTTTTTGCTTTGCCGATTACCGACCATGAAAAACGCATTCTCGGTGTGGTTACGGTTGATGATGTCATTGACATTATTCAAGACGAGGCGAGCGAGGATATGCAAAGTATGGTTGGTGCTGGTGCAGATGAAAGTGTTGATTCGCCGTGGACATATTCGCTCAAGGTTCGTATCCCGTGGCTTTTAATCAATCTTTTTAATTCTGCAATTTCGGCATATGTAGTTCGTCTTTTTGAGGGAACGATTGCTCAAATGACAATTTTGGCGGTATTGATGCCAATTGTCGCCAATCAAGCTGGAAATACGGGACAGCAATCATTGGCGGTTATGATACGCCAATTGGCGATGGAACGTTTTGACCGTCGCAAGGCTTGGATCGCGGTTATGCGGGAGGCAAAAGTCGGCTTGGCGGCGGGATTTCTTGTTTCGTTTTTTGTGTTCAGTGTTATTTTCTTTTGGACGGGCAATAAATCGTTAGGCAGTGTTATGGCTCTTGCCTTGGGCTGTGATATGCTGCTTGGAGCTATTGCCGGAGCATCCGTTCCGCTTATTTTAAAGGAACTTGGGAGAGATCCCGCACAAGCTTCAAGCATTTTTCTGACTACGCTCACGGATTGTGCCGGATTTTTTACATTTTTGGGCTTCGCCGCTCTTTTTTTGTTGTAAAAATTAAATTCATTTTAATTAAATGGAAAAACAGGAAATTATCAATCGTATTAAATCCGGCAGCCTGATTTATTTTAAACTGTAAATAAACCGTTTTTTATGTCAAAAGTTCTTCACAAAAAAATTTCCTTGACGGACAGTCGTCTTTTGTCTCTTTTGCCGCAACAATTTTCTCGTGCCGTTTATTTTGAAAATGGACAGGAACTTTTTGTAGGGCTGGGGGCGGTCAGAATTTTAGGAGCAAAAAAAAAAATTTGTGAAACAGTCAAACAACAGGCTGAGTTATTTTTTGCCGAAAATCAGGAGTGGCGACAAGGGCGATTTTTCGGCGGAGTAAGTTTTGACGGTAAATGTCCGGATTTTTGGGCAGATTTCGGCTCTATCTCTTTTGTTTTTCCCCGTTTGCAAATTATACAACAAGCCGATGATTTTGAAGCTCTACTTTTTATGCCAGCAAACGATGCGGAAAATGATTTTTGGTTGAAAATTTGGGACGAACTGGAAGGAAATCTCAATCAAAGTCTCTCGTTTTTGACTGAATTTTCTTCATCTCTATTTTCTGCATCGCAAGAAAATCATCTTTTGTGCGAGCAATCTTTTCCTGACAAAAAAGGTTGGGAAAAATATATTTTGCAAATTTTAGCCGACATTCAAAGCGGCAAAGCGGAAAAAATAGTTCCAGCACGGCAGGTTTTACTGGAATTTTATGATACTATTTCCTTGACAAAAACACTTTTTCGTCTGCGTTCTTTTTTGCCGTCGTGTACGGTTTTTGTCTTTAAAACCGACAGCTTATCCTTTGTCGGGGCAACGCCGGAAACGCTTATCCGTAAGCAGGGCGTGGAACTTAAAAGTGAAGCACTTGCCGGAACGATGCCGTTTGATTGCAATCGAACATTATTTTTGGCAAACGAAAAAGAGCGCCGCGAACACAACTGTGTTTTGCAGCATATTATGGCTCGTCTGATGCCGTTTTGCTCGGAAATTTCTGCTCCAAGTGAGCCACAGCTGCGGGAGCTTTCGCATTTGGTTCATTTATGTTCGCCGATTTTTGCTCGCTTGCAAGATAAGCTGCATATTCTGCGACTGGCAAAGGTTTTGCATCCAACACCTGCCGTTTGTGGACTGCCTGTTTCCTTTGCCAAAAAGCGAATTAGTGAGCTTGAAAATCTTGCTCGCGGTTGGTACAGCGGTTTTTTCGGTTGGTTTGATGCTTGGGGAAACGGAGATTTTCGGGTTGCTTTACGGTGTGCTTTGCTACACAAAAATACAGCTCGTCTTTATGCCGGAGCCGGTATTGTGCAAGGTTCGAATGCCGATAAAGAATTTTTGGAAACCGAAACCAAACTGCAAGCCATGCGTTCGATTTTAGGATAAAAATGGAAATACGTAATCTACTTACTCAGTATGCCCGTTTATTTATAGCTTCATTTGGCGAGTTGGGCATTCGGGAAATAATAATCAGCCCAGGTTCTCGTTCAACACCGCTTGTATTAGCGGCTTTGCGGTCTTCTAATCTATATTGTACCTGTATTCTCGATGAACGGGATGCCGCTTTTTTTGCTCTCGGAAAAAGTAAACTTACCGGTCGCAGTCCGCTGCTGCTTTGCACTTCCGGTAGTGCCGGGGCCAATTATTTTCCTGCCGTTTTAGAAGCGGAAGCTGCCTGCGTGCCGTTGTTAATTGTAACGGCGGATAGACCACTTTATTTGGTTCACGCAAATGCTCCGCAAACAACAGACCAGCACAGACTTTTCGGAAATCATCTTCGTTTTTTTGCTGATTTCGTACCACAAGCAAATGAACAGGCATTATTAGCTATGCAATGCCGAATAGCCCAAGCTGTGGAAAAAGCACATTTTGTTTTTCCAGGTCCAGTTCAACTTAATTTTCATGCGGCAAAACCGTTAGAGCCTCTGACAGAAAACGACTTTCCTTTAAATGAAAATGAAAAACGGCTAGTACAAACGGTTGATCGTCTTTTAAAACGAAAACTTTCTGTTTTTGCTCCTCATTCTTTTCAAATTGACAATTCGGAACCGTTTTTGCAAATAAAAAATTATATCCAAAAATCACAACGAGGATTGATTGTTCTAGGTCCGATTGCTCCGTTTCGGGAGGTTTCGGCGGTAATGATTGAACGACTGGTAAAACAAACGGGATTTTCCGTTTTTGCCGAAACATCGTCGCAATTTCGCTTGCAAAGTACAAAACCACAAATTTTATTTCCCGAAATATTTTCTCTTTTCGGAGATGATTTTTTGTCTCCTGATTGTATTTTACAAATCGGATTTCCGCCTACAGGCGGAGCAATAAACAGTTTTTTTTGCGAAAAAAACATACCACGAATTGTGTTTAGTGAAGGAGAATGGGGAGACCCGTCGCACTTGGCAAGTCTGATTTTACATGGAGATATTCAAGCAAATCTTGAACTGTTTTTACAAATTTTATCCGATTCGGCAAAAAAGCCTTTTGTTGTACAAGATAAAAATTGGCATTCCACCTTGTTTTCTCTGCAAAAAATCTATTTTCGAGAACTTCAAGCACAACTTCAGAAAGTTGATTTTTGTCCTGCACATATTTTTGAAAAATTGGGTGATTTTTTGAGTCCGCAACAGGTTTTATTTCTCGGCAATGGAATGAGCATTCGTCATATCGATTCTTTTTTGCCTGTAAGAAACCAACAAACTGTTATATGTTGCCAGAGGGGACAAAACGGTATTGACGGTACGGTTGCGTCCGCTTTAGGGGCGATTGCAGCAGCTCCTGACGGCGGAATTGCCGTTTTGGGAGATATAAGTTGTTTACATAATCTTGGCGGTTTTGGAGCGACTTATCATTTACCGCCGTTTGAAAAAACTTGCGTGTTAATTGTGATGAATAACGGCGGCGGACGAATTTTTAATAAACTTCCTACTGCAAAAGTGTGGCAGGAAGAAGAAAGCAAATTTTGGACCACGCCGCATACACTTGATTTTTCCGCCATTGCTTCCATGTTCGGGTTTGTTTATCGTAAATTGCAACAAAAACATGAGGTTGAAAAAACGCTAAAAGAAGCGTTTTCTCTTAAAAAACCGGTTATTATTGAAGCGTTTGTTCAAGAAATAGATTTTTCCGAATCGGTAGCCTTACTTCGGGAAGAAGCAAAAAAATACAATTCGGTACAATAAAATAATTCTAAATTCAAATATCCAAATGAAATCAACAGTTTTTTGTTTACACGGATTTACCGGCTCTGCTGAAAGTTTTACGGTTTTACAAAATCTACTTTTCTCAAAACAATGTGTTTGTCCGCCAATTTACGGTCATTTCGGTTGTCCGCAAAGCTTATCTTCGTGGAGTTTTGCAAAAGAAATTTCCAGACTGGGAAAAATAGCACAAAAATTGTTTTCACCAAAAACCCCCGGGATTTTATGCGGTTATTCGCTCGGCGGACGGCTGGCTTTAGGCTTGGCACTTGCTATGCCCCAATATTTTCATTCAATTGTGTTAATTGCCTGTCATGCAGGACTGGCTGAAGGTGCAGAAAAAATCAACAGACGAGAAAATGATGAAAAACTAGCATGTTTGCTCGAAAAAAACGGACTTGCAGAATTTTATCGTTTTTGGGAAAATTTATCTCTTTTTGCTTCACAAAAACAACTTGCAACAGAAATTTTGCAACAACAAAATACAGTTCGTTACAAACAATCACCTTTCGGACTTGCCGCCGCTTTGCGAACTTTGGGACTTGGATATATGCCTGATTTTCGCTTTCGTTTGGAAGAATTAAAAATGCAGACCACGATTGTGGTAGGAGAACTGGATGAAAGGTATTGTAATTTTTGGAAAAAATATATTGCTGTTCTTCCGAACGGACGGCTTTTTCTTGTACCGAATGTCGGGCATAATGTTCTTTTGGAACAACCATATCAAATAGCAAAAATTTTGGAGGAAATATGATAGAATGGAAACAGGCTTTACAATTTGAAGATATTTTGTACGAAAAACAGGATGGAATTGCTAAAATTAGTATAAACCGTCCGCATGTACATAATGCTTTTCGTCCGGAAACAATCAAAGAAATGAAAATTGCCTTTGACAATGTCAGAGATGACGGTGAAATTGGTGTGGTAATTTTAACGGGTGTTGGCGGAAAGGCTTTTTGTTCCGGCGGCGACCAAAAAGTTCGGCAAAAGGGCGGATATGTCGGAAATGATGAATTGCCCCGTTTGAATGTTTTGGATTTACAACGTCAAATTCGTACTTTACCCAAACCGGTTATCGCTATGGTTGCCGGATATGCAATCGGCGGCGGGCATGTTTTGCACCTTGTTTGCGATTTGACCATTGCGGCGGATAATGCAATTTTCGGACAAACAGGTCCAAAAGTCGGAAGTTTTGATGGCGGTTACGGAGCTTCTTATATGGCTCGAATTGTCGGACAAAAAAAAGCCAGAGAAATTTGGTTTTTATGTCGTCAGTATAATGCAAAACAAGCTTTAGATATGGGACTGGTCAATACTGTTGTACCGCTTGAAAAACTGGAAGAAGAAACCATTTTATGGTGCAAAGAAATTTTAGCTCAAAGTCCGATGGCTTTGCGATTTTTAAAATCAGCTTTTAATGCCGATTGTGATGGACAGGCAGGTTTACAGGAGTTGGCAGGAAACGCAACCTTGCTTTTTTATATGAGCGAGGAAGGGCAGGAAGGACATCGTGCTTTTTTGGAAAAACGCAAACCTGATTTTTCTAAATTTCCCCGTTTTCCATAAAAAATATGAAAATAATTGTTCAAGATTTTTCTTTTCCGTTAATTGCTTCAAATTCCAAAACGAAATGGACGTATCGAGAAGGATTTTTACTTTCTTTGCAAGATGAAAATGGTCGTGTCGGACGAGGTGAAGTTTGTCCTTTACCAAAATATTCCAAAGAAACATTGGCGAAATGCAAAGAAGAATTATCAAAATTTCAAATTTTGATTAAAGAAAAATCTATTTTTGATTTACATTGGCAGGAAATTGAAAATATAACGACCGATTTCCCGGCTGCTCTGCGTTGTGGAATTGAATGTGCATATATACAGGTTCTGGCGAAATTTCGACAGGAAACCGTATGGCAAACGCTTCGTTCTATTTTACTTGAAATGGGCGGTTTTCTCGCCCCGATTGGAGCCATTCCTCTGGCTTTTTTACTTAATGCGAAAAATTTGGAAGAATTGGAAACGGAATTTTTTCAAGCGTGGGAAAATGGATTTCGCACTTTTAAAATGAAAATTGGCAATAAAAGTCAAAAAAAACAAGAGCGGCAAATGCTGACTTGGCTCAGCAATAATATGGAAGAAGAAGGGCGATTGCGAGTAGACAGCAACGGTGTTTTTTTTCCAAAAGAAGTACAAAACTGGGCGAATTTTTTAACAAAAATACGGGTGGAGTTTTGGGAAGAACCCGGAGCCGTTCCTGTTTTTCCGCATCCGCCGCTTGCTCAGGACGAATCTCTTTTGAATTTCGCTCCGGTAGGATTTTCTTCTATTTTGGTTTTAAAACCGATGTTAATCGGACTTTTTGCCACTATGCGACTGATTGCGGAATATCGAGACAGAAATGTTGTTATCAGTCATTTATTTGAAAGTGCTGTGGGCTGGAATTTCGCGGCAGCTTTGGCTTTGGCAGTAGGAAATAACGGATTGGCGGCAGGACTTGCTCCGCATAATGCACTGAACGAAAAAAATTTAATTTACTTTGTAAATAATCGACTTGAGCCGAACAGGGAGCCGGTTTTCAAATTGAAAGTATAAGTTCGGATTTATCGAAAAGATAATTTTTGGATATCTCATTTAAGAAAGTACAATAAAATGGCGATTTACTTTGTTTTACAATCAAAGCAAATCGCTTTTGTTTAGCATCTTTTCCTATTTTTGGTATGAAATTTGTATTATTATAAAATTGTATTTTTGTCTCATTTAAAATTAAATAAAGGAGGAAAGTGTTTGGAAAATGAGAAGGAAAAAACTTCTTAATAAATTTTGTTGTAATAATTTTTGCCGATTTTTTATTTTTTTATAAAATTAACTATAGAAAATGGCATAATTGCCGAATAAGGATAAGAAAACTAGGAGGAAAAAATGAAAAAAGTTTTTTGGGTCGCAGTCGGAATATTTTGTTTTTTATCTTTTGGAATGCCGTGTTACGGTAGCGAAATTGAAGACATTGAACAAGTTGAAGAATTAGAAGAAATAGAAGAAGTTGAAGAAATAGAAGAAGTTAAAAAACCTAAAAGAGTTAAAAAAATTAAAGAGAATAAAATTGTTGAAACGGTTGGAAATTTTGAAGATTATTATAATTCCCCATATTTTGCTTTAACTTTGGGAGCAGTATTACCACAAACGGCAGATTATGGGAATAAATTAAAAACAATGGGAAATTATACGGGAATTGCTGTTGCCGCTGCTCTTGGACAATCTTTTGGTGGCTGGTATCGAGGTGAAATTGAAATTGGTATGCAACAGGCAAAAATTAATAATACAATAGTAAAAAGCGGTTCGTTTATGAATTTGAGTGTATTTGCTAATTTATATCTTGATTTTCCTAATGAAGGACCGTTTACCCCGTTTGTAACCGGCGGTATCGGTTGTGTTCGTGTCTCGCACAATGAATTGGAAGTCTCAAGAGGATCAATAGAAGCAAATAATGCCATTGTTTTCGGTTGGCAATTGGGTACGGGACTTGGAATAGAATTGGACAAAAACAATTCAATTGATTTAAGATACCGCTATTTTCATACTGCCGATCCAAATTTGAAATTTTTTGAAAATATGAAAAATACTTCGCATTCCATTCTTTTAAGTATTCGCCACGAACTCGGTGCTTGGGAATAGAAATTATTTAAACAAAAATATTATTGCAAAAGTCGGTTGAATTATAATTTGACCGGTTTTTTAAAATTATAATTTTTTATTAAAAAATATGAAACGTATGAAATGACTGTTGAGTGGCAATTTACTTCTAATTTTATAAATCGTATAATTTCAAGATAATAAAAAGTAATTTCAACCCTTTAAACAGTCTTAAAAAAATTAACAACTGTATAAAATTATAAATAATTATTTGTAATTTAAAAATCTTTTTTTATTTTAATTTAAAATTGAAATTTTTTTAATAAATTATAAAATAATCCTTTTAATAAAGGAAGTTTTTATGCCGATTAAAAATTCACAATCTCCAGATTTTATTTGTAAGGCTTGTGGACATCGTTTTAAAGAAAAATTTAGCTTAAAAAATATTTTTAACAAAAAAGTATTCTTCTCTTCGCTTTTGCAAAAATGTCCGAGCTGTCCAAAATGTGGAAGCAGAAACACAGTTTTACTTACTTACTGAAATCTTTTGATGTTTTTTGTCTTGTTCTTGTGTGCAGGAGCGAATTTTTGTAGTTTTTATTTTTGCAAATACATTTTAAAATCGTATTATGAAACTTAATTCGCTAGAAAATCTTTTTTTGTTTCGTTATGCTCGCTTAATTTTGGATAATAGACAAAGGCTTGAAACTTCTGCGGGTATAGAAAAACAGCTTTTGCTTTCCAGACTTTTTTCTTCTCTGCAATCTGCCAATCAACTGTCCATAAATTCTACCGACAATATGACGAGCCAGCTGCGAGTGCAGGCTCAGCAGATGGTAACACTTGCCGATAATACGCTTTTTTTGACAGGACAGTTGAAAGAAGCGGGGCGTATTCTTGCTCTTGTGCGTATGAATTTGCAAAAAATGGAACAAATTGTCGCTTCTTTGCGGCAAAATATAATTTCTTTTGCTGCCGCCCGTACCGAATTTGAACGATTGACCATTGAAAATAAACGCTATCTGGAAACTGTTGCCGATACCAATCGTTTTATACAGAGACTTGAAAACCAATCCCAAAAATATGATTTTTCGTCTGTAAAACACATAAAAACACCTGATTTTTCCAGTTTGGCTGACGGAAAAGACAAAATGCAAAACAGTATTTTACAAACAACAAAAATAATAAACAATATAAAGTCTTTACAAAAACAAATGAAAATACAAGCTCAAGATTTATATTTCGGTGCTGATACAATAAAACAGGCTTTTGATTATAAAAACAGCATTGAAATACAAGGAATTTCCAAATTATCTTCTTCAATTCTCGGTTCTATTTTTAATGAAAAAACATAGTTTATTGCAAACTACTTGTAAACGATGCGGAATATGTTGTCTTACAACTCGACCGACTTTGCACAGTGAAGATTCTCTACTTGTTACTTCCGGTGATATTTCTCTTTCTGCTCTTGTGTGTTTACGTATCGGAGAAAAAATCAAAGATAATGTAACGGGAAAAATATGTATACTTAAAAAAGAGATTTTACAATTTAAGCCGCTTCAAAATAAAAAACAATGTCTGTACTTTTCTCCACAAAAAGGATGTAGTATTTATGAAAATCGTCCGCTTGAATGCAGAACATTTGAATGTTGGAATACTCAATTACTTGAAAATATTTATTTTACAAATACGCTCACCAGAAAAGATATTTTTCCGCCTCCTGCTTTGGAACTTATAGCAACTCATGAGCAGGAATGCGGATTTTTTCGTTTACAACCGCTAATAAAAAATCTTGCGAGCAATTGTTGTTTTGAAAGTTTGCAGGAATTGAGGCGTATTTGCCGCTTTGATGCACATTTTCGGGAAGTTGTGGCGGAAAAAACACCGTTTACCTCCGATACACACGATGCTATCTTCGGTTATTTGCTCCGTAATATTTTAAGAAGATTTTTTCCCGATATTTCCTTTTAAAATAAAAATCCTTTGATTTCTTGACGAAAAATGTTTTGAACTTATTATAGCAAGTATAAAATCGGATTTTATTTTTTATGAAATAGGAGAAAAAATGGCTGTAGAATATAAAGATTATTATCAAATTTTGGGCGTTTCCAAAACTGCCACCACGCAGGAAATTTCAAAAGCATTTAAAAAATTGGCTCTTAAATATCATCCCGACCATAATTCCGGCGACAAAAAAGCGGAAGAAAAGTTTAAAGAAATCAATGAAGCTCACGAGGTTTTAAAAGACCCTAAAAAACGGAAAATGTACGATACTCTCGGTCCAAATTGGCAGGAAGGACAAAATTTTCAACCGCCGCCAAATTTTGGAAATATGCATTTTAGCAGTGCTGGAGATTTCGGACAGGGTGATTTTAGCGATTTTTTTGAAACAATTTTTGGCGGTGGTTTTCAGTCCAGTTCGTTTTGTTCCGGACCGAGAAAAGGAGCGGACAGTGAGGCAAGCATCAATCTTACACTCGAAGAAGCTTATAAAGGTGGACAAAAAAATATTTCCCTTTCGGGATTATTAAAAAATTTACAGGTTAATATTCCGGCAGGTGTTCACCATGGAGCCAAAATTCGGCTGGCAGGAAAAGGAAATTCCGGAAAAAACGGCGGTACGGCGGGTGATTTATATTTAAAAGTGCAAATTTTGCCGCATAAGGATTTTCATTTGGACGGCAACAATATCATCTATCAATTACCACTTGCTCCGTGGGAAGCGGTTTTGGGTGTAAGTGTGCAAATTCCGACTCTTGACGGCAGTGTGGATATGAAAATTCCTGCCGGTGTGAACAGCGGACAAAAACTTCGTATTCGTGGTAAGGGACTTGGAATAAAAACAAAACAGGGCGATGAACTGGTTGAAATCGTTATCAAAACGCCTCAAAATATAAACACGGAAATGCAAAAACTTTGGCAAGAACTCGCCCAAAAAAGTAATTTTCAACCGAGAGAAAAATAGGTTTTAATAATCAAAGCCGAAACAGTAGGAGGAATACTATGAATCTCAATACTTTTACACAAAAATCACAGGAAGCGATTTCCGAAGCACAAAATATTTCAATTCGTTTTGAAAATCAGTATGTCGATGTTGAACATTTGGCTCTTGCACTTTTGGAACAGGAAAACGGACTTATCCCTGATTTGCTCAAAAAACTAAATTGTAATCCGCAAAATTTTCGTTTTGCCTTAGAAGCGGAAATTAAAAAATTGCCGCAGGTTACACAAGCGGACGGTCAAGCGGGACAGATTTATGTAACACCGCGGCTTAACAGCGTCTTGGTCAAAGCATCGGATATGGCGAAAAATATGCAAGACGATTATGTCAGTGTCGAACATTTATTTTTATCTATGCTGGAAAAATCGGAAAAAAACGGAATTGGAAAAGTAAGCAAAGATTTTGGAATTGACAGTGAAAAAATTCGTCAGGCACTTATTGAATTGCGGGGCAATCAACGGGTAACTTCCGCCAATCCTGAAGAAACTTACGATGCTCTAAAAAAATATGGACGGGATTTGGTAGATGAAGCTAAAAAAGGACGACTTGACCCCGTTATTGGGCGGGACAGTGAAATTCGTCGTTGTATCCGTATCTTATCACGGCGAACAAAAAATAATCCTGTAACAATCGGTGAAGCCGGGGTCGGAAAAACCGCAATCGTTGAAGGTTTGGCACAGCGTATTTTAAAACAAGACGTACCGGAAGGTTTAAAAGATAAAACTATTTTTGCTCTTGATATGGGAGCATTGATTGCCGGAGCGAAATATCGGGGAGAATTTGAAGAACGGCTCAAAGCTGTTTTAAAAGATGTACAAAAATCCGAAGGAAGAATTATTCTTTTTATTGATGAATTACATACGATTGTCGGGGCGGGAAAAGCCGAAGGTGCAATGGATGCTGGAAATTTACTCAAACCGATGCTTGCCAGAGGAGAATTGCATTGTATCGGAGCAACAACCGTTGATGAGTATCGTCAATATATCGAAAAAGATCCTGCCTTGGAAAGGCGGTTTCAACCGATTATGGTCAATGAACCAAATATTGAAGATACAATTTCAATTTTACGCGGCTTGCGAGACCGTTTTGAAACACACCACGGCGTACGAATTAGCGACAGTGCTTTGGTCAATGCGGTTATGCTTTCCAGCCGTTATATTTCAGACCGTCAGTTGCCGGATAAAGCTATTGATTTAATTGATGAAGCGGCGGCAATGATTCGTACGGAAATTGATTCTTTACCAACCGAGTTGGACGAAATTAATCGCCGAATTTTACAATTGGAAATTGAACGGGAAGCGCTTAAAAGAGAAACCGATGAAAGTTCTAAAGGACGACTGGAAAAATTGGAACAGGAACTTACAGAAAATAAAGAAGCACAAAATATGCTCAGTATTCAGTGGCAAAAAGAAAAAGCTTCAATTGACGGTTTAAGAAATTTAAAAAAAGAAATTGAGACCGTTCGGCAGGAGATAGAAGAAGCGAAACGACAAAGTGATTTGGCACGTGCTTCTGAATTGCAATACGGTAAGTTGAATGAACTGGAGAAAAAATTAGCAGAATATTCAAAAAATAAAAATAACAACGGCGAACGTCTTTTGCGTGAGGAAGTAAGACCGGACGATATTGCCGCCATTATTGCTAAATGGACAAATATTCCGGTTACTAAACTTATAGAAGGTGAACGAGAAAAACTGTTACGGCTGGAAGATGAAATGCATAAGCGGGTTATCGGACAAGATGAAGCTGTACAAGTTGTAGCTGACGCTGTTTTGCGAGCAAGAGCCGGACTTAAAAATCCCGATCGTCCGATTGGTTCATTTTTATTTTTAGGTCCGACGGGAGTAGGAAAAACAGAATTGTGTAAAACTCTGGCTCAAACTCTTTTTGATACGCAGGATAATATTATTCGGATTGATATGTCAGAATATATGGAAAAACATTCTGTCGCTCGTTTAATAGGAGCTCCTCCGGGGTATATCGGCTATGAACAGGGGGGGCAATTAACCGAGGCTGTCCGCCGTAAACCTTATAGTGTGGTACTATTTGATGAAATTGAAAAAGCACATCCCGATGTTTTTAATACACTTTTGCAATTACTTGATGACGGTAGACTAACCGATTCGCAAGGGCGGACAGTTGATTTTAAAAATACAATTATTATTATGACTTCCAATCTCGGTTCACAGTTTTTACTGGATGGAATTTCCGAAGAAGGAACAATGCTTGACAATGTACGGGAACAGATAATGTCGCTTTTGCGAACAAAATTCCGTCCAGAATTTTTAAATCGTGTAGATGAAATTGTTTTATTTAAACCGCTTCTTATTGATCAGATAAAACAAATTATTGAGCTGATGCTGCAACGATTGAGAAACAGATTGACAGAACGACAAATAAGTTTAGAACTTAGTAATGCAGCTAAAGATTTTATTGCCAGCGAAGCATATGATCCCGTATATGGAGCAAGACCTCTTTTGCGGTATTTACAAAGAAATTTAGAAACACCGCTTGCTAAGGCGATGATTGCGGAAAAAATCAAAGACGGACAGAAAATTAGTGTAGACTGTCAAAATAAAAAATTAGTTTTTTGTTAAAAATAAAAAAAGAAAAAACAATGTCTAAAAATACTGAAAAAAATCTTATTCAAACGGTTAAAGCCGCCGGTTGAGCAGCTAAAATTCCTCCAGAGGTTCTGGAGAAAGTTTTATTTGGTCAGTCGATTTGCGATTCTCGTTTACTTACCGGAGCGGACGATAGGGAAGATTCGGCAGTAGTGCGTTTTCCTGTTGGAGCGGCATTGGTGCAAACGGTTGATTTTTTAACGCCGATTGTCAACAATCCTTATCATTTCGGACAGATTGCCGCTGCCAATGCTCTTTCTGATGTTTATGCAATGGGTGGTATGCCGCTTTGTGCTATGAATATTGTCTGTTTTCCATCTAAAAAAAGACCGATAGAAGAATTACGTGCCATTTTAGAAGGCGGAAGGGAGACACTTAACAAGGCAAATACCTTGCTTGTCGGCGGACACAGTGTAGAAGACGATGAAATTAAATATGGACTATCGGTTTCGGGAACAGTCGCCGAAAACAGTTTTGCCTCGAATCGCGGTTTTCGACCCGGAGATGATTTGCTATTGACCAAACCGATAGGAAGCGGAATTTTAAGTACAGCTTTAAAAGCCAATTGGGAAGATAGCGATAAAATTGAAGCACAACTTTATAAATGGTGTGCTATGCTTAATAAGGGCGGCGGTGAAGTTATTGCTCGGCTCGGTTTACGTGGAGCAACGGATATAACCGGTTTCGGATTGCTTGGACATGCTTTGGAAGTGGCGAGAGCATCAAAGGTCTGCTTTGAAATTTGGCAAGAAAAAGTGCCGTTTTTAGAATGGGCAATTGAACTTGCCGGAATGGGACTTGTACCGGCAGGAAGTTATGCCAACAGAAACTACTGTTCGCAATCCGTTGAAATTGGAGCAAATATTGATCCCGTAAAACTGGATATTTTATTTGATGCTCAAACTTCAGGCGGATTGTTGCTGGCAGTTGCTCCCGAAAAACTTCAACAAGCGAGTGAACTTTTACTGGAAAGCGGCTCACTTGCAGCACATATTGGAAAAGTAATTGAACAAGTTGAATATAAAGAAGCTGCTAAAATACGAATTGTTTAAAATTTAAAAATAAAAAACAGTTTTTTCGACATTTTTTGTAAATTTTTTATTTTAATACATTACAGTTTTTTAAAAAAGCATATTACCAATTTTTTCGTTTTTGTTTCCATTTATCTTTTTGTTTACCCTGCCAAGATTGCATTTTCGTTACATCAAGTCCTTGTATATTTATCAAATCGGCAACGATTGAACCAAGAGCAATTTTAGTTTTTACTCTTAGTGGAATTTTTGTTTCATCTGCACTGACCCAAAGCCACATACGGGCATCTTTGCTTTTTTTAAAAACTCCGCCCACATCTTGAATATTAGGTTCAATTTTCCAACAAATAAATGTTCCGGCAGGTACGCTAATTTCTTCTTTTTTTATAACATCTGCCGTGCCGATTAAAATATCTTTACCGTCCGTAATTTCAACCTGTAATTTTGCTCCGGCAAAAAGTTTTTGGGTGCGAAGGGCATAAAAAAGAGAAAGAGGGTCAAAAAGATTTTTTTTATCTGTTTTAAGTACACGAGTGCTATCTTTATCTGTTCGTTGTACCATTTCATTTTCCGGATCAAAGGTAATATTTTTAGAACGGTCAGTACCGTTTTCTGAAGTGGTTTCGACATAAGAAAAAAATCTTGTCATTGCAGGGTCGGTTTTAGCATCAATCCTAAGCCGTACCTTGTAAATATGATCTAAAAAAGGCGTTGATTTTCCGGTTGCGATAAAATGCCACGCATTTTTTTCCCGTTCAATCCGAAGCGAACCCGAACCTCCAACAATAAATTCCCAACGCAAGCGAAAAAACAGTTCTTCTCCGGCTGAAAAAGGCAGTTCGTCAGCAAAAAGCGATGGCGAGAAAAAGAAAAAAATAGCGAGCAGACAGTTTAGCGTTTTTATTTTTGAGAAAAATTGAAATGAATATGTTTTTTGAAAAAAATTGAACATTTTGCTCCCAAAGTATTTTGGTAAAATTATTTTATCTGTTTTGATTTAATTTTTGTAATTCTTTTTTCAATAAAAAAAAATTTCGTCAAGTTGAGAGAATTATAATTTTTTGTGGTAAAAAATTATAAAAAAATGTTTAATTATAAAAAATGTAATTGTTTTTTATTGACAAAAAAATCAAATTCAGATTGATTTTCTGTTATGAAACAGCAAATTTGGGGGTCGCTTGACCCATTTTTTGAATCCGGAGCGGTACTTGGAAGAAAAGTTGCCAATTCTTGGTTTTTACGAAGTCTTTTTGAAGTAAATCCTTTTGATGGCTATCATTTTTTTTTGGCAGGAAAAACACTTGTCGATAACTTTATGGCTCAAGTACAAGATGAATTTCCTGCAATTGCAGACAAAGTAACGGTTTTTGATCGCCGTCAACTTCCTGAAATGCTAGCCAAACAAGACTATTTTTGTTTTCATCTTTCTGATTGTCTTACGACCCAACCGCTTTTGACAGCTTTGAGAAACGAGATTGCAAAATCATGTTTTCCGATTAGCGGACTTATTCATTCTTTAAGCTATTCGCATTACGGCGAACTTTTTTTACGCCATATTTCTCCGACTACGACAAGCAGAGATGCTATTATTTGCACTTCTTTAGCGGGAAAAGAAGTTGTCAATCGTATGTTTGCAATGTTGAGAGAAAATTATGAACTTTCGCCGCAACGATTTTTCACTCCAACATTAATACATATTCCGCTGGGCATAAACACAAACAATTTTATAACTCAAAAATCTCTTGGCGTGCCGTGTCGATTTTTAATTTTCGGACGTATTTCTCATTTTTCAAAAATGGATTTACTTCCTGTACTGCGAGCGTTTCAACAGCTTTTTATTCGCGGTATAAAAAAAGAAAGTGTCGCTTTGACCGTTGCCGGTTGGACAGATGAGGGCAGCGATTTTTTGCCATTATTTAAAAATTTGGCTTATAATATTGAATTGTCTTTGGAAATCGTAGAATGTCCAAATGATGAGAAAAAAAAGCAACTTTTTTCTCAATCCGATATTTTTCTTTCTATTGCCGATAATCCACAAGAAACATTCGGATTGACACTTTTAGAAGCCGGAGCTGCCGGATTGCCGAGTATTGTTTCTGATTATAACGGTTATCGGGATTTGGTACAAAACGGTAAAACCGGAATTTGTGTGCCGACAATCGGAGCTGCTCAAACACCGCAGATTGACCGTCTTGCTCCATTTATTTTTGACAGTCATTCACATTTGCTTTTAGCACAAGAAACAGTGGTTTGTATTCCCCAATTGACAAATGCGATGCAGGAATTGATTGAAAATATTGATAAAAGATTGAAAATGGGTAGAGCTGCCCGTAAAAGAATTGAAACAGAATTTAGTGCAGAGATGCTTATAAAAAAATATATGGAAATGTGGGAAAATCTTTGGAAATGTCCCGTTTCACCGCAAAAATCTTTTTTACATCCGTCCAATTTACAATACGGCAAAATTTTTGGACATTATACAACAAAAACATTGCACGATTCGCTTGTGCTGCAATGCGGAAAAACCGGTAACGCCGTATATCGCAAAAAAGATTTTGTAACAATTTATGCAGGTATCGACCGTATCGTTTGTTCCGAATACGCCGAACTTTTGACTTTTTTGGCAAGAAAACAGATTACCTGTTTAGAACTTATTGCCAATTTTCAATCCAAAACCAAAATAAAAACTGAAGATGCTGAATATATCATTTTGTGGGCTTTAAAACACGATATTTTGGAAATAGTGGAATAAGGCTTGCAATTTTTAAACAAGTGGCTTCAAAACAAAGATTGCACAAAAATATAAAATAAAATCTGCTGTTAGCGATATGCATAAATCAGGTATAATCTCCGGATTGGTAAGCGGAGGAATTAATACAGGACTTTCTATTTGTAAGGAAGGAGTCGCTTTTACACGAGGCGAACAAGAACTTGGTGAAACAGTAACAAATGTCGCTATCGCCGGAGCGAAAGGATATGCGGTCGGTTATACAACAACCGCTCTGAGTAAAGGTATGACGCATGTAATTTCTCATTATTTAGGGGAGGGTATTGCCAAAAATCTTTCTAAAACAAATGCTCCGATTGCCATTGTCAATGGAATTATTAATGTAAGCAAGTCTATGGTCTCATATTTAAAAGGTGAAATGGACAAAGAATTGATTGACTGGAATCCAGATAAATACGTTATGGATTTAAATAAAATTAATGAACAATTTGGAACAATTCTGCCTTTTAAAACTTTTACCGAATTTGATAATTTTATGTTATCAGATGAAGCACTTGATTTTTAATGAAGTTTCCCTGTTATAAATGTGGAAAATGTTGTGCAAATGTTAATCTTTCTACGGAAACAACTTTTTTAGATAGAGGAGATGGAATTTGTAAACATTTTGATATTACTTCAAAACTCTGTACTATCTATAAAGTGAGACCAAATATTTGTCGTGTTCAATTACAATATGAACAAAATTATTCAAAAATATATTCTTGGAAAGAATTTGTTTTGCTTAATTTAGAAATTTGTAAGATTTTACCAGATATTAAAATAAAATAACTTACAATTTGTAAGAAAAAAATAAAAATATAGATATAAATGCAGTTATTTTTTATTTCAACTGCAAAACCTGTGGGCGAATTTGGCATTTAACCCGAATATTTTTTCCTGTTGTTGTATATCCTTCTATCATATTAAAAGACGATTGTTCCAAAATCTGAATCCGATCGGGCGTAATTTTTTCATTTTGTTTTTTCATTTCTTCAATAAGATTTTCTTGTACAAAATTTACGGCTGTTTCTAAATTAAAACCTTTAGGAGTAGTAGCTTGTATACCAAGTCGGGGAAGTGAGAATATGCCTTTTGCCGTATCTGCAAATAGTTCCAGCATTGCTGTCGGACAAGTTTGAGCTGCACCGACGGCATTTGCTACTTCTGCATAAGGCGGAACGGTAACCGGTAAAGAAAAAGCCTGTTGCAACTTGGCTGCAAGCGTTTGTGCAGGACCGCCCATAACAATAATCTGCCGTGGTGAAATTTCTTTTTCCCTTAATAATTCATCAAGTGTATAGACAGGCTTGGCGTTGACTTCAGCCAGCATTTTTAGACTTGCCGAGTAAATTTGTTCAATTGCCGTTTGTATAATTTTTTTTGCTAAATCCAATACTGCAAGCCCCGATTCTTGAGCAAGTTCTTGCAAACCGCAAAAAGATTTTTCTTTTTTGCCGACCTGACTTAATCCTAAAACATTGCAGGCATCAATCAAGGTTGGAACGCAGCCGCCAAGAGCCAAACACGGACCTAAACGGTTTGGACCAACTTTTACCGTACCGTTTTCAATTTGAACAAATGAGTCGCCGCCAATTCCGATAGAACGGGTTTCAACCGAACGAATCAAAGTCGGCAAACCTTGTAAAGAAATTCCATCCGGCTTCAAAACGGGTACACCGTCTGAAAGCAGGGCAATATCGGTCGTTGTTCCGCCAATATCCAAAACAAGTGCGTCTTCGTTTATTTGGGTTAATGCCAATATTCCCATAATACTGGCGGAAGGTCCTGAAAAAACGCTTTCAAGCGGAAAATTGCAAGCATCTTTCAAAGTCATTGTACCCCCGTCGGCTTTAATAATTGTCGGTTGACTTTGAATTCCAAATTGTTGCGTACATTTAGCGGCTGCCTCGGCAAATACCAAAAATGATTTAGAAACCGCTGCATTAAAATAAGAAGTCGCCAGTCGTCTAGGAAAATTCAACTTACCGCTTAAACGGTGTCCGAGTGTAATATGTTTGGCATTCGGGCGTAAAAATGAGGCTATTTGTTTTTCATGAATCGGATTTTTGGGAGAAAATTTACCAGAAACAGCATAATATTCTATTTTTTGCATCTTGCATTGTGCAGCAATTCGCTTTATCTCTGCCGTTTCAAGCGGAGCAATTTCTTCACCGCGATGATCCAAAACCGCATTGAGCCAATGAATTTGAACAGGTAAAAAATCAGGCGGTAAAATAATGCCCGGACCGCGAGTGGCAAATACGGCAACCTGCGGAATATCACCTTTTATTAAGGCATTGGTACAAAGTGTCGTACTGAGATTGACTCGACGAATATGCGGATTTTTGACTTTGGCAAGAACCATACTCATTGCTTGTTCGATTGCTTGCAATAAATTGTCATTTGTCGTCGGAATTTTGCACGATGCCACAAGACGACCGTTGTCAATCAATGCACAATCCGTATTTGTTCCGCCAATATCGATACCGAGCAACATAAATCTCTCCTTTGTTGAGAGAATGAATGTAACCTGTCAGCTTTATATCAGGCAAGTTTTTTTCTTTGACTTTTAGCAAAAAGGAATAAATATGCTAAAATCTGTTTTTCTTTTTTTTACGATTGTAACAGGAATGTTGATGCCCTTGCAGGCTGCAATAAATTCGTATCTGGGACAAGAACTTCGTTCATCGCTGCTGGCGACATTGGTATCGTTTTTGGTCGGTACAATTGGGCTCGTATTCGTATGCTTATGTCGGGGCGAGTCGTGGAGTTCACTACGGATTATGTTGCAAATGCCTTGGTGGTATCTTAGTGGAGGATTACTGGGAGCAATTTTTGTATTTTGGACTATTTTTATTGTACCCAAAATAGGGGCTGTAAATTTAGCTGTTTTTATTTTACTTGGACAAATGCTAGCATCGGTTTTATTCGATCATTACGGCTTGCTCGGAATGCCTATACATTCGGTTAATATTTGGCGGATATTTGGGATTTTCTTGATGATTACAGGAGTTATCCTTATTCGTAAATTTTAAAAAATTAAATTGACAAGCAAAGATTATATTGTATTTTATCAAAATAAAATTTATATGATTTTTTATAAAATTAAAAAATAAAATTATAAGGAAAATTAAAATATGGACAAAAATTCTTCTGTTTATTCATTTTTTTTATTAACTGTATTGGGATTTTCTTTATTTTTAGGTTGGTTGGTACTCAAACCGTTTTTGCATACACTGATTTTTGCAGTAATTTTTACAACAATATTTTATCCTTTATATACATATTTTTTACAAAAATATAAAAATAGAAAGTATTGTGCAGTTGCAACTGTTTTAACAATTATCTTTTTCGGTATTTTTATTCCTGTATTTTTATTTATATTTGGAATTATTATGCAGGGAATGGATTCAATATCCGCTCTTAATCGTTGGATTGAAGATTCTACTTTAGATGAATTATTTGTAAAAACAGGTTTAAATTCTTATTTTGAATGGATAAAAGTTAATATTTCATTTATTGATTGGGAAGAAATAAATATTCATTCTTCAATGTTACAGGCAGGAAAAAACATAGGTGAATTATTACTTATTTGGGGAAGAAAATTTTTATCCGATACTGCAACCTTAATACTACATTTTTTTCTTATGCTTTTTATTATGGCATATTTTTTTCTTGACGGAAAAAAACTTGTAAATATTCTTATGCATCTTTCTCCACTTCGCCAAGAACAGGAAGAAGCAATTTTTCATAGTTTGCATCTTATTTCCCGTTCCGTTTTTATCGGAGGATTGATGACAGCCTGTTTACAGGGACTTGTTGGAAGTATCGGACTATGGATTGTCGGTGTTCCCGCTTTTTTTTGGGGAGTAGTGCTGGGCTTTGCTTCTTTAGTACCAATAGTAGGAACGGCCCTTGTATGGATTCCTGTTGCAATTTCGCTTTCCGTGCATGCTCAATGGGGATATGTTGTTTTTTTTGTTTGTTGGAATATTGTTCTTGGAGGCGGAATTGATAATTTTATTCGTCCGATGCTTATGCGTGGAGCATCAGGTCTTTCCTCTTTGTATCTTTTTCTTTCTATTATGGGTGGAGTACAAGTCTTTGGAGTAAAAGGATTATTGTATGGACCACTTTGTTTAACATTTGCACTTGCAATGCTAAGAATTTATGAAAAAGAATATTCCGAAATGTTGACAGCAAACGGTACTAATAAAAATACAATTGAAGAATATATAGAAGAATTGGAAGAAGCACAAAAAAAAGATAAATAATTTTTATATAAATAAAGATAAATTGTTTTGGAATAATGAGATTTTATTGCAATCTAAAGTTTTAATTTATTTTTGGGGATTTAAGCTTCACTTAAACTTTTTTATTATTTATTTCTTAAAATCTAGTAAAATACTTTAATTTTTTATTATTTATTGTATTTTTTTCACTGAATATTTTGCTTTGTTAATTTCATCTTGTGTGAGATATACCCATTGTCCTGGACGGAGTGAAGCAAGACAGATTCCTGATTGTTCGGTTCGTTTAAGCTGTAAAATTGTTAATTGAAGGTCCCTACACATTCGTCGAATTTGCCTATTAACTCCCTGTACAAGGATAAGTTGTAAAACAGTTCCTCGTTCAATTTTTTTTAAAATTTTTGCCTGCACCGGAGCAAGTTGTTCACCTTCTTGCAGTTTCATTCCGCTTCGCATCGCTTGGAGCTGCCAGTCTAAAATATCTTCTCGCACAAGGACTTCGTAAGTTTTAGTATGATTAAATTTAGGATGCAAAAGTCGGTGCGTAAAATCACCGTCATTGGTCAACAATAACAATCCTTCGGAAAAATAATCCAACCGCCCGACAGGAAAAAGCCGATTTTTCCGAATATTTTTAGGAAGTAAATCCAATACTGTTTTGCGATTTTGCGGGTCTTTAACCGTACAAACAACTTCTATCGGTTTGTATAATTTAATATAAATTAACTCGATAGCGGATAAAAACGATTTTCCGTTGACTGTAATTTTATCTTTATCAGGGTCAACTTTTGTTCCTGCTTCGGTTACAATTTGACCATTAAGTGCAACTTTTCCTGTTAAAATAAGCTCGTCCGCTCCTCGTCTGGAAGTAATTCCACTAGCAGCGATTACTTTATTAAGACGAATTTTTTCCACATCAAAGGATTTTTTCATAAGCGGATAACTTTATCGGCAAGTTCAAAACTGGTTACAATGTCCAGCATATTTGTCGTTTCACCGACCTGTTTTTGTTCAAGTAAATTATAGAAATTAAGACAAGTACCGCAAACAAGTAAAGATATGCCCAAATCCGTCAGCTTTTTCAAATCGTCCAAAACGGGACTGCCGGCAATTGCTAATTTTACGCCGCTGTTAACTAAGACAATTCGCCATAAATTATTCATTTCCGGTAGCGTGGCAATAAAATTTTTCATCAAACCGTGTCCTAATTGTATTTCGCCGTCGCCAATAGTTTCGCTGCCGATAAAAAGAAGTGTTTTGTGAAAAACTCCAGCTTCAAGAGTTTTTGCCATATTTGTAGTGCTAAAAATCGTAGAACTTTCCTTTAGTGTTACCGATAAAATAAAAAGATTTTCATTTTTTTGGTGGATTGTGAATGAACAATTTTGTGCGGTTAAAAAGCGGCTCACATTCTCGACAGCAGCCATATTATCAATCAAAATTGTAAATGATTGGACGGCAGACTTTAGATATTCCCTTGTTTTTAAGACAGGTTGCGGACAGGGTAGCCCTGTACAGTCAAGCGTTGGCATAATTATACCTTAATAAGTAAAAAATTATAATAAAAAACTGACAAAAACATTTAAAATATAAAAACAAAAGCAGTCGCAGTCAATTTTGAACCATCTGAATTTTATAATCTAAATTTTTGATAGCAGTGCTTGTTGACAGTAAATTCAGTTCTTTTTATCAAAAAATTATTTTATCATACTATGTTAACAGGCTTATAAATTATGCTGCTTAAAAATCAATCAGATTTATCGCTGACTTTTGCAACATTTTCTCAAACTTCACTTGATTTGCCCTTTCTTTTTTGTGAACAGGGAGTATTTTCCTTTGACGAAATACAAGAAAAAGGAAAAAAGGAGTTAAAAAAATTAGCGGAAAAAATAGATTACGGTGCATTTTCAGCTTTAGCATTTTCTGCTTGCCCAAGTGTGGAACGAATTGCTCTTTTATTAGCATGTTTTGACCGCGGTATTCCAGCCGTTCTTTTACATCCTCGTTGGAGTGAAACGGAACAAAATGATTTTTTATCTCTTTTTACACAAACTATTTTTTTACAAAAGGGTATATACGGTATTATTGATTCAGGATTGCAGACATTTCCTCAAGTTGGACAGGAAAAAATTGCGGCACTACTTGCTACTTCGGGAACAACAGGAAAACCCAAAGCTGTTTGTTTGAGCCAAAGAGCTTTTGCGGCTTCATTTACTGCACATTGTAAAATTTTTCCATGGCAAAAAAATGACCGCTGGCTATTATGTATGCCGTTTGCACATATCGGCGGTTTATCGATTTTAACTCGTTGTTTTTTAGCAAAAAAATCAGTTATATTGTTTCAAAAACCATCATTTTCTCCAACTGATTTTATAGATTGTGTTGAAAAAAACAACGTTACGCTTGTCTCGCTTGTACCAACAATGCTTGCTCGACTTGTAGCGAAAAAAATATTTGCTCCCAAAAATCTTCGTCTTGTTTTATTGGGTGGCAGTGCATGTTCTAAAAAACTTTGGCAGGAAGCGAAAAATCTGGGCTGGAAAATTGCTACAACTTACGGAATGAGTGAAACTTGTTCGCAAATTGCGACCGACCGTTTAACGACTATGCAAACTTCGCTTGTACAGTCTGCAAAAACTTCAAATTGCGGTAGACTTTTTATTTTGCCTGATATTGAAATAAAAATTTCGGCGGAACAGGAAATTCTTGTCAGAGGAAACATCTTGTTTTCAGGATATTTTCAAAACAGTAAGCGTGTTTTGGAAACAGACGCTGAGGGCTGGTTTAAAACCAGAGACTTAGGAAAGATTTTGCCTGACAATGAAATTCGTCTTTACGGTCGTAAGCAAGATATTATTATCAGCGGTGGAGAAAATGTTTTTCCGGCAGAAGTGGAAGAACAGTTAAATTACCTGCCACACATTTGGCGGTGCTGTGTTTTTGGCATAGCAGATAAAAATTGGGGTGAAGCAATTGCGGCAGCAATTGTAACGGACTCGCCACAAACAGTTTTATTAGCGATTTCTCAAATGAAAATAGTAGGTTATAAAAAACCAAAATTTATCGCCTTTTGTTCGGATTCGGAACTACCGACAAAAATCAATCGACAAAAATTAGCAAAAAATCTTCAAAATAAATTAGTAAAAGTTCCGTAAAACATTTATAAAAACAGGCAAATTAGGTATTGATATTTTCAAATATCATACAAATTTCCTTTGGAATCGCAATTCGCTGTCTATTTTGCGGCTGAATAAAGGTATGGACGGTTTGTCCGACGGTATTTGTTTGTTGGGAGGTATTTTGAATTTTCCAACCGAGTGTAATTTCTTGCGTTGCCAGATGAAAACAGGTAAGAGAAATGACAACTGTTTCACCGAAAACAAGCGGCAAAAGATAGTCCGCTTCAGCATGACGCAAAGGTATAGCCCAATTTTTTTGGCGTAAAACTTTATCAAGCAAAATACCATATTGATACAAAAATGCCAGCCACGCATCATGAAACAAATCAAAGGTTCGGGCAAAAAATAAAAAACCGGCAGCATCAATATCCTGAAAACGAATACCCGTTGTCTGTGTAAAAATCGACTCGGCAATAAGCAGTTCTTGTTTTTTAAAAAGAAACATAGGAGACCAGTATGTTTAAATTTATTCTTTTCGTCGTTGCGTCTTTTGTTATTTATAAACTTTTTCTCGGCGATCAAAAAAAACGAGTACAACAGCAAACCAAAGAACAAGAAGAAATGGTTGCTGACGGCATTATGATTGAAGACCCGATTTGCGGGACGTATGTTACCACCGATAGCAGTATTCGAGTTAAGCAGGGCGATACTGTTCACTGTTTTTGTAGTTTTGAATGTCGGGATAAATATCTCGAACGCTTGGAAAAAGATATATAAAAAACAAATTAAATCAATGTTTTTTTATAATGGAATTTTTTGATTGAAAAAAAATTATTAACGATAGCGACATATCCTGGCATAAAATGATATAAACTTTGCCTTTGGCTTTAATTTTATCTATAAACTTTACAAATTATAAAAAATCTCAAGCAAAATTTATCTTTTTATTCAATCGTAAAAGAAATAATAAATGTATAACGTATAAAAAATATTATTAAAGATAAATTTAAAGCTAATTTTTAAAACTTATGTATTCATCATAATGAGAATTATGTAAACTTTTTTATTTATAAATAACCTTATCAAATAAGTAATAAGTACAGGGATTTTATATTATGAATTACTTCTCTTTTCTTTTTAAAACTGTTTTTTTTCTGTTTTGTATTTTATTTGTTTTCATATCTCCGATATTTGCTAATGAAGAATTAACCTTTCCTAATTGGTTAAAAAAGCATGAGATCTGGGATTCTTATGAAAAAGCCTTACAGCAGGAAAAACAATCTCCTAAAAATATTTTAGAACGATCCTACAGTCTTTTACAACAAGGGAAAGCTGATGAAGCTCGGAAAATTTTGGACAAATATGCTCCTTTTAAATCCAAAGAAGCTGAGGCGGAACGTCTGTGGCTTTATGGTACCATTCTTCGCTTACAGGGAGAATATTCTCATGCAGTTGAAAACTTAAGCGAAGCACTTTGTTTTTATAGTCCCCAAAAACAAAAAGAACTGATTTTGTCGCAATATGCTTTATCAATTTTGTGGGAAGATGTTTGGAGACAATGGCTTTGGGAAACTCTTTCCTCAGTAAAGCCATCTTCTACCAAACTAGAACTGCTTGTACGATCCGCTCACCAAGCTCAGCTTGCATGGCCAAAAAATAATTTTTGGAAAGAAGCCAACAAGCTTATGGAATCAAAAAGTTTTAAAAAACTTTACCAATCAAAATTATTACCTGAAAAAACCAAAGACAGATATAGTATCGCTAAAGCTCTACTTTTTGCTGCTGCCGATTTTCATAAACAAACTCAAACCGAATTAAAACAAATAGCAAACAAAGATTTGCGATATTTTTGGCAAACTTTACTTGATTTATTGACATCAAATACTCTTCAAGCCAAACCCCTCTCCCCGCTTGCAACTGATTTTTTTGCCGCTTACAGTTTAAATTTGGCAAATATAAAAAACAACTGGAAAATAAATATTGCTAATACACAAAACTGGCAAGAGTTTCATTCCAAGCTGGAAAAGATGTCAACCAAAAAAGCAATTTCTCTTCTTAAAAAAGAACTAGGTTCAACCCTACTTTCACAAGATATGCATACAGCTTTAAAGAGTTATCTTTTTACTTTTCAAGTTATGGAAACAGATTTGAACTCCCCAAAACACTTTTCTCAACTCAAAAAAAACTGGAAAAAGCTGAAAGATGAGCATCTTGCTTTGTCAGTGCGAATAAGTGCAATGCTTATTTTTGCCGAAAATGAAGATTTTTCCGATCAGCCACAGCTTTATCCAGCTTTATGTATCTTGGCTGCAAGTACCGGTTATATTCCACATTCGGAATTGCAATCTGCTTTTTGGAAAAAAAATCCTTCTGTTTTTGATCCGTTAATACAATTTCAAGCACTTAATGCAGAATTTTACAAACAAAATAAAAAATCTACTCCTGCTAAAAAAGAAGCAGCTTTGCATTTGGCGTATTTATTTCCAACAAGCAATGTCGCCCCAAAAGCTCTGTTTTTTCTAGCTCGACAAGCACAAAATGAAGGCAAACCGATTTTGGCGTGGGAATATTTACAAAAAATCAGTCTTGCTGCACTGCCAAAAAATATGGAAATTGATTATTATCTAGCTCAAGCCGGTCTTGAAATGCAGCTTGGCAAAGAGCGGGAAGCATTAATAACATATTTGGATATTTTACGGAATAATCCTACAGCAATTCCACCGATAAAAAAATTGCGGCTTGCCCTGCTTGCTCAACAACAGAATGAATGGGAAACTGCGGATAAATTATTACAAGAACTATGGACCCAAAAAGAAGAACTTTCAACCGAATTACAAGCCGAATTACTATTTTGGCTTGGTGAAGGACAACAGTATCTAGGACAAACGGAAAAAGCTCTGGAAACTTATTTACGACTTGGCTGGAAATATCCCAAAGAAAATATATGGGCAATAACGGCTCTTTACCGTGCGGGACTTATGTATGAACAGCTTGGTCTTCCAGAATCTGCCCAAAAATTGTATCAAACAGTTATAGAAAATTCCGATCGGGAAAGCCAAAAAGAAGCGGCAAAGCAACGAATACAAGCGATAAAAACAAAATTAAAACGAGGCACGCAAACACTATTCTAATTGTATGCGAAGAGTTTTTCGCCCTCTCTTTTCAAACTTTCGACCCAGCCGTAAGCCGGTGCATCTGTAGTCGGGTGTCCGAAAACAAGCGGTGCTTCCGACTTTTTCGGGTCGTACGATGCAGCAATGCTGTCCAAATCCGCTTCCGTAAATTTCTGTTCTCTTCCTGCACTGTCCGTAAATGTACCCGTACGGGCAATGGCAATTTTTATTTTTTTGTTCATTTTTATCTCCCAAAAAAGAATATCGGGTTTTTATCCAAGATACGGTTGCCTAATTAGAAGAAATATTTTTTTATTTTGTTCATTTTTAGACTTGACATTTAATTATAAAAACTATATTTTTCTTTTTAACAGATGGCGGTGTCCAAGAAGCGGCAAGCTTCAACAGAGATTCCGTCATTGAACGGTGGTGCTTGCCGGGCTGCCGTTATTTTTTTCGAAAAAGCAAATATCCCGTTCTTTGTTTCTTTAAATAATCAATAAGATTTTCTTCGCCTTTTATACCCGGTTCAAACACTGTTGAACCGGACCAGTATTTTCCGCCGGCGTAATTAAAAACGGAAAAGCCGCCAATTTTTCTATCCTGTCCCTGAAAAAACCGAATCAAACGAATCATTGGATAATTTTTGTCGAAAATATGAGCCGGAAGAAGCCATACTTCGTATGGGTCTTTGATAGTTTGAGCGAGCAGCTTCATATATTCACCTCTGCCGTTTTTTGCCGCTTTTAACATGTTCTTTTTTTTATCCAGCAAAAGCTGCTTGTTTATCAGCAAAGGCATACGAACGCCGGGCAGTGTTACAATTTTCTCACCTTCTAAATCAGTAATCCCAAATTCCTGTAAAAAAGCTTTGGCATATTCTTCCACCGTAAGTCCGCTTGGAAGCAACATATTTTTTTCCACCGCTAGAATATGTTTTTTCGGAATATCCGAGATTTTTATATTGTCTTGTGTAGTATATAATTTCGGGTAGTTTGCAGGCACTTTAAAAAGCTCCGGTTCAAGATAAAGTGCTGACAGACCTGCCATCCAATCTCGACCGGGATTACCGTTAAAACCTTTATCCGCTCCGGGCTGAACAAAATATTCCATACCTGTTTTCGGATTTTTCCAAACAGTCGTTTCCGGCAATCCTTTTTTAATCATCAATCCTCTTTTTTTAATTTGTCGTTCCGAGAGTGTAATTGTGGTACATCGACAACGAAAACCGTTAGGCGGATAATTTTCTGTCCAAAACACATCGTCATATCGCCGCACCTCGCCATTTAATGCAGCGTGAGCCGGTCTTGTTCTTTCGTCTCCAACTGTCAGATATTGCCAGTACGGACGCTCTTCCGCCACTTCCATCATTTTGCTGTACCGTCCTGCCGAGTAAGCTGTTTGAATATTTGTACGAAAGATATTTTCTATTCTGTGTCCTTGCCAGCCTTGAGATTGAATAACATCGTGAATTCGAGCTTTAAACGAAGAAAGACTTTCGCCGTGTTCAATTGCGGCACTTACCGCTTGCATAACCGTTTGAATTTGGTCTTGTTTTGTTAATCCGGAAACATAAAAAGCACGATGTCTTGCTTTTGCTTCCCAACTTTCAGCAACTGTCTGTGTTACAGCACTTTTTTGTTTCCAGTAGGCAATAGCCGCTTTAGGCTTGACGGGACGATATAAAACACTTGCTTCCGGCAAACTCATAACGACTCCTCATGCACCGCAGTCGCTCCAAAACCGGCAGCAGCGGTCATTGCCTCCGCTAAGATTTCTTCCAATTCGTCGTTTTCCGTTTGTTCAGATAATAAATCAGCCAGAGCCAAAAATATGGCATCAAAAGATTCAGCATCCTTAACAGCTGCTTCAAGTTGATTTATAAATTGTTCATTTGCGGCAAGAGCTTTTGGAAGTATTTTTAAAATTGCTTGATCAAGTATTTCTTGAGCTTGCAAAGCCGGTGTTTGTTCTTCTTGAATATTGTTCGGTGCTGCAAAATTCCCTGCTTCCGCCTCGCTTAGGAGGTCGTCTTGTGTCGGTTTTTCCGAAGCGGAAGCAAGGGAAAATTCACTTTCCTGCAGACCGTATTTTTCCGTAAAATGCCGAGCGGTAAACCGCACTCCGATGGCGTATAGTTTTTTGTCCAAATCAGCTTTAGCGTTTAAATCCTCAGCTTCGGCAAATTTCCATTCAGGTGCCCAAGTACTGCCGCCGACATTGACTTGCGTATAAAGCCACGCAATTTCATTGAATGCATCGACAACCAAAGCTCTGTCGGCAGAAGCAAGACCGTCGGCAACATCTAAATGAGTAGCTGCCGCTGCCTGAGAATTATTTTTGCCTTCCATTTCAGCTGTCAGCGTTTGCTGCATCAGCACTTTAGAGATAATCCTGTCTTGACGGTCTAAAAATCGTTCGTGCAATGAGTCGTTTGTCCCTTTTATGTCTAAAAAAGTAACTTCGGCTCCGGACGGCAAAACAGCGACACAATCCTGCACCATTCGGGCTAAATCAGTTGCCATTGCCCGCTTTTCTTTCGACGAAGCCTTGAGCAGAGCTTTCCCGACAACCCACGGCAAACCATGTCGTTCAATGAATTTGGTTGCCCGCCCTCCTATTTCCTGCTATTGCATATACGCAAGTTGCGTAAACGCAAGTTTTATGTAAAAATTTGCATTTTAAACAAAAAAATAGTCAAGAGGCAGATAAAATGAGCATAATGGAAATTTTTTTCAAGAAATTACAACAAGCAAAAGAAGAACGAACACTTGCAGATTTGGCTCGTAAGGCGAATATTACGCCATCAGGTTTAACCAGAGCCTTGCAAGGCAAACAAATACTTGGACTTGATAAGGCTTCGGCAGTTATTGAGATTTGGGGTGGAGATTTAGTTTTTCCCGATGAAAAAGCTCTACTTGCTTTCAATTTGGAAGAATTTTCTTTTTTTCCAAAAATTTCTTCTCAACTCGCCGCAAATGGCTCATTTGTAGTTGAACAAGAACAAGAAAAAACACAACCTTTTCAAAAAGATTGGTTAAAAGCTAGGCAAATTTGCAATATAAAAGACGCTATACTTTTAAGCGTAACAAATGATTTTATGCACCCAATTATTGCTTCCGGCGATACGGTTTTAATCGCCTTGAAGCAAAAAAAAATTGCAAGCGGCAATCTATATGCCATTCGTATCGGTACGGAAATCCAGATTAGGCGACTGGAACAATTAGCTAGCGGCGGAATTCGTATTCATTGCGAAAATAAAAATTTTTATCCACCACAAGAAATACAATCTTGCGAAAAACTGGAAATTATCGGTCGAGTTCACTGGATTGGAAAAACAGTGTAAGATTTTCTATTTTTTTTAAAGCAAAATTTAACTTAAAAAAAAAAATAAAACAAAATTTAAAAACCGTACAAAGAATTATAATTGACAAAAATTTTACAGACAAGATATAAAAACACAGCAAACGTAAATTTAGGAGAAAATATGAGCAACAAAATGTTAAACGCAAATCAAAATACGGCTTTAGAAGGTAACAATTATAAACAACTGACCGGAAAAAAATTCCAAAGCCTTGATGCTCAAACAGCTAAAGCTTTGGAAGCGAATGAAATAAAAGCTATTCAAGGAGACGGCGAAAACTGGTGGTGTCCGAATAATGCAGAAACCTGTCAGCAAGACAAATAAAAATTATCCTTTAACAATTCGTTATATTTTGTTCATTAAAACTGACCGTCAAAACTGCTCAAAAAGAAATTGCCGGAGTTCGTAAATACCGCTTCTGCCGAGACAGTTTTTTCAAAATTTTGTCTTTTTTTTCTTTTATAGGAATAAATTTCAAAATTTTTTTGCTTTTTTTAATTCAAATTTCGTCATATTTCTAAAATTTTTCATTTTATTACCTGAATCAGATTTTTTTTGTGTATTTGTTCAGCTTAGCATTTTTTATTCTTGTATAAATAAAATTTAAATACAAAAAACATAATAATATTTTTAAAATTTATTTTTTATATAAAAAATTAACTACATTCTTATGAGTTATTCTTTTATAAAAAGATTATTTATTTTATTTTTTATATATATTTTATATTATAAGATAAATATTAAAAAATAAAAACATATCAGTTGAAATAAATGTATATTTTTTATTTATAATGCTTAATATATTTTTATAAATCACCAAGCATAATATATTTTATTTCCAAGTAACCCTCCAGACCTTGCCAGCCACCTTCACGCCCCATTCCGCTTTCTTTTACACCGCCAAAGGGTACTTCACCAGAAGCCAGTGTAACTTCATTGACACCGACCATGCCAAATTCCAAAGCCGTTGAAATACGATAAAAACTTTTTAAATTTTGCGTAAAAACATACGAAGCCAGTCCATATTGTGTATCATTGGCAAGTTCGATTGCTTCTTCTTCGGTTTCAAAACTGACAATTGGAGCAATCGGACCGAAGATTTCTTCTTTAAAAACACGCATTTCAGGCGTTACTCCAGTTAAAATTGTCGGCGGATAAAAAAGCCCTTTTCCGGCTTTGCCACCCAGCACGACTTTTGCCCCTTTGGATACGGCATCATCAACCAAATCCTGCATTTTTGCGTGAGCTTCTTGGTCAATCATCGGTCCTTGTGTTACGCCTGCTTCCAGTCCATTGCCGAGTACAATTTTTTCTGCCTGCTCTTTTAATTTTTCTACAAAAGTGTTCAAAACAGAAGTATGAACCAAAATACGATTAACACAAATGCAGGTTTGCCCTGCATTGCGAAATTTACATCCCGCTCCGCTGACAGCGGCTTTGTCCAAATCAGCATCGGCACAAACAATAAGCGGTGCATTGCCGCCCAATTCCAAAGACAATTTTTTTACGGTCGAAGCTGTGGCTGCAATCAATTTTTTGCCCACAGCTGTTGAACCAGTAAAAGAAATTTTACGAATTGTGGGATTGGCACAAATTTCACCGCCGACCTCATTGGAATCACCTGTTACAACGCTGAAAACTCCTTTTGGAATACCGGCTTGTTCGACAAGTTCTCCCAAAGCCAAAGCGGAAAACGGTGTTTTGCGTGCAGGTTTGACGACCATCGAACAACCGGCAGCCAAAGCAGGTGAAGCCTTGCGAACAATCATTCCGAACGGAAAATTCCACGGCGTAATCGCCGCAGTTACACCTATCGGTTGCCGCAATGTCAGCGGTTGTTTTCCGGAAACAAACGGCGGAATTACTTCACCGTATGCCCGACGGGCTTCTTCGGCAAACCAAGTAATATATCCAAGAGCGTTGTCAATTTCACCACGAGCTTCAGCAAGCGGTTTACCCTGTTCCAGCGTCATAATTTTTGCCAAATCTTCTTTATTTTCCAAAATCACATCGTGCCAACGGTGCAGAATTTTTGCCCGTTCTGCGGCTGTTGTCATTCGCCATTTAAGCCACGCAATTCGAGCAAATTCGATTGCCTGTGCGGTTTCTTCGGCGGAAAAAAGTGGTGCAGTTCCGAGCTGTTCGCCTGTTGTCGGGTTCATAACCGCAAAAGTCTTTGAGCTTTTTGCATCTTTCCATTCACCGTTGATAAAACATTGCTGCCGAAAAAGTCGGCTGTTTTTTAATTCCATTTTGCTTTCCTTTTGTAAAAACTATAAAATTCCAAAATCATAAAAAATAAAAACCAAATTGATTTTTCGTCTTTTTTATGATTATTCTTATATTTTGGTTACCAGCGAAATTATTTATAATTTACTGCCCATTTGATAAATTCTCGCTCCTGCCTCAACATCTTCTGTAATCCAGACATTGCCGCCGATTATAGCTCCTTTGCCGATTGTTATTCGTCCGAGAACCGTCGCCCCCGAATAAATAATAACATTATCTTCCACAACGGGATGTCTTGGAATCCCTTTAATCAATTGCCCACTGTTATCTTTGGGAAAAGATTTTGCTCCCAGCGTTACGCCCTGATAAAGCCGCACATTACGACCGATAATGCAGGTTTCACCGATAACCGTTCCCGTGCCATGGTCAATAAAAAAATGTTCTCCGATTTCGGCCCCGGGGTGAATATCAATTCCGGTCAAAGAATGGGCTTTTTCACAAATAATACGGGGAATCAACTCTACGCCAAGTTTATGCAAAACATGGGCAATACGATAATGACAAAGTGCTACAATGCTCGGATAACAAAAAATCGCCTCTCCCGGGGTTTGTGAAGCCGGATCTCCCTCAAAAGCCGCCTTAACATCGGTCGAAAGTAAAAAACGGATTTGCGGCAAACTTGCAAGAAATTGCTGAACAATTTCTTTAACATTTCCTGCAACGTCCATATTTGCCTGCGATTTATCAAAAAATGCTTGTCCCCGTTTAATTTGCTCAAAAAGCAAATGTTGTACCGTATCTAAGCTCGAACCGATTTGATACCGCATCGTTTGCGGCGAAATATCGGATTTTCCAAAATATCCCGGAAACAAAACGGCTTTTAAGCGACTAACGATTTCGTCCAAAACCACAACGGACGGCATCAAATCCCTTTTGCCGGAACTGTGAAAAACCGCCTTGTATGAATCCGGTAGGCACAAGGCATCAACCACTTCATCAAAAGAAAATTTATTTGTCATTTACCAGCTCCATTATTTTGAAAAAGCGGCGTTGAAAGATAGCGTTCGCCCGTATCGCAAATAATCGTTACAATCCGTTTACCCGCATTTTCTTGTTTTTGTGCCAACTGTAATGCCGCCCAAACATTTGCTCCTGAAGAAATACCGCATAAAATCCCTTCTTTCAAAAGCAATTTTTGAGCTGTCAAAACAGCATTTTCGTTGCTCACCGTTATTATTTGATCAATCATTTTCATATCAAGCGTTGTCGGAATAAATCCTGCTCCAATTCCCTGAATTTGATGTTGCCCTGCTTTTTTTCCTGAAAGTACCGCCGAATTTTCCGGCTCAACCGCTATAAGTTGCAATTTCGGATTTTTGGCCTTTAAACCTGCTCCGTTACCGGCAAGCGTTCCACCAGACCCCACACCAGACACAAAAAAATCCACTTCGCCATTTGTATCTTTCCAAATTTCTTCAGCGGTTGAACGCATATGTATTACAGGATTAACTGGATTAGAAAATTGGTCGGGCAAAAAAGAACCCGGCATCTGAGCGTGCAGTTCTTTGGCTTTTTTAACCGAACCGCCCATACCTTCTTCCGCCGGAGTCAGGACAATTTGTACACCAAATCCTTGCAACAGCATCTGCCGCTCCTTACTCATATTTTCCGGCATAACTAAAATCAACTTGTAACCTTTTAGCGTACAGGCAAGAGCCAAGCCGATTCCGGTATTGCCGCTGGTCGGTTCAATAATTGTTGCCCCAGAAGAAATAAGTTTTTTTTCTTCAGCATCAGCTATCAAACCAAGACCGATTCTGTCTTTAATTGAAAAGCAAGGGTTTAAGTTTTCAAGTTTAACCACCACTTCCGCCACACAGCCCGTTGTCAGCGACCGCAAACGAAGTAACGGCGTATTACCGACCAAATCCAATATACTAGAATAAATCATATTTTCACCTTTTAAAAAATAAATTTTTGACAAAGAAATTTTTTGCCTCTATTTTTTATTTTTATTATTTAAACAAGGAGATTTTTATGCAAACTGTTAAAATTGAAGGAATGTCTTGTAATCATTGTGTTCAAGCTGTAACCGAAGCTTTACAAAAACTTGACGGACTGAAAAATATCAATGTCAGCCTTGATAGTGCTTCCGCCAGTTTTGAAAATACAAAAAATATCGATGAGCAAACAATTAAAAATGCAATTGTCCAGATTGGTTTTATTGCCTAGTTTTCACTTTGCACGCAGTTTTCAAAAAATTTAAAAGAAACACTTATACAAAAAATACTACCATTCGTATCGCTTTTTATCAAAAACAGTTTTCTGCAAATTTTGTTCTACAAACTGCGTGCAAATCCAATGCCCCAACTTTAGCCTTTTATTTTTTTTTAAAATTACAAACAGTTAAAAAACACCAAAATTTTTCTTAATCAAGGTTGATATTTTTAGCAACTATTTTTAAGAGTAAAATCCTGTCTTTATACGAAATTCAATAAAAACAACCAAAAATTTTAAGGAAAAATATGCGTCAACTCAAATTTATTTTTGTCGGCAAATCTAAAACAGATTTTTTTAGCTCGGCGGAAAGATATTATTTACAGCAGATTAAACATTTTCTGCCAACTGAAATTTTCATAGTCAAAGACAGCCGCCAATGCGATATTACTCGCCGCAAAAAAGAAGAAACGGACGCAATCACTGCCAAAACACAAAAAACAGATTTTACAGTATGTTTGGACGAACGGGGAAAAACCTGTACTTCAACGGAACTTTCCACTTTTTTAAATAACTGGTTGGAAATACCGGGTAAAAATCCCTGTTTTGTTCTCGGAGGTGCATACGGACTGGATACACATTTTGTTCAGCAGGCAGATTTTACTTTAAGTTTAAGCAAAATGACTTTTCCACACGAACTGGCACGAGTTGTTTTTTTGGAGCAGATTTATCGGGCATTTACGATTTTGCAGGGAAAAAAATATCATCATTAAGTAATGTTGCGATTATTTTGCCAATTGCCTTTTTGCTTAAGTACTACTACAAACATCGAAAAATTTCCCCGACATCATCTAAAATAAGGAAAAAATATGGACAATATGTTTGGATTTCACTTTGATTTGTCATTTACGCTAAAACTTATCAGCTCGGTCGGACTGTGTGCTTTTATCGGCTGGCTAACAAACTATTTGGCGATCAAAATGCTTTTTCACCCGCACCGCCCGATTCTAATTTGCGGTTTTAAGCTGCAAGGAATTTTCCCCAAACGCCAAGAAGCATTAGCAAAAAATCTGTCCGACTCGATTGTGCAAGAACTGTTTTCTTATCAAGACATTCGTCAAGCGATGCAATCCGACGAATTTGCAAATAAAATAAAAGAAAAACTGCTTGCGTGTTTTTCCGATTTTTTGAAAAATCGAATTGTAGAAATTATTCCGATGGCAGCAATGTTTTTAACACCGGAACTTATTGAAAATATTATTAAAATGCTTAATCAAGAAATGGACAAAATCATACCGGCTTTAGTGGAAACCGCCGCACTTGCCATGAACAAAACCCTTAATTTACAAACCCTCATTCAAGAAAAAATCATCAATCTATCCGTTCCACGATTGGAAAAACTCTTAATGGGTATTATGAAAAAAGAATTTCGTTTTGTAGAGTTGATCGGAGCGATACTGGGCGGTATTATCGGTTTAACCCAAGGTCTTATCTTTTTAATTTAGGAAAATATTATGAACACAAAATTTGAACTTGAACTTGTCAAAATCGAAAATCCCAAAGAACTTAATCTTATTTTAGGACAATCACATTTTATCAAAACCGTTGAAGACATTCATGAAATGATGATAACTTCCGTACCGAATGCCTCTTTTGGACTGGCTTTTTGCGAGGCTTCACAAGATTGTCTTATCCGCTGTTCCGGTACCAACGACGAACTAATTGAACTAGCTCGCAAAAATGCCCTTTCACTACGCACCGGACACGCCTTTATTCTTTTTATGCAAGATATGTTTCCAATTAATATCTTGCCTGCTTTAAAACAAATTCCCGAAATATGTACAATTCACTGTGCCACTGCCAATCCCGTACAGGTTATTATCGCTAAAAGCGAACAAGGTCGAGGCATTCTTGGCGTGATTGACGGTTTTGAATCCAAAGGTGTAGAAAGTGAAACGGATACACAAAAACGCAAGGATTTTTTGCGACTTATCGGTTATAAAACACGCTAATGCAGATTTTAGGCTTCAGTTCCGAAAATTTGGAACAGGAATTTCGACGACGATACAAAAAAGGAGCTTTTCACGCACAGGCGGCATATTCGCAAATTATGCAAAAAGGTGATTTTCGAGTACGAAATTTGGTGGAATTTTTACCATCTCCGAACCTTGCCCAACAATTTGAAGCCGACATCTGCACTGATTTGCCCCAAATTATTCACAGCACGGAAGCAGGCGGAACAATTAAATTTCTAAGCAGATTATCGGACGGAGAAAAAATCGAATCCGTTATTATTCCGATGCATTCTTACGCAACTGTTTGCGTTTCTTCACAAGTCGGCTGTCGTATGGGTTGCGTGTTTTGTTCTACCGCTAAAAAAGGACTGAAACGAAATCTAGCTGCCCACGAAATCGTCGCTCAAGTTTATTTGGCACGGTTTCACCTGCAACAAAAAATACGCAATGTCGTTTTTATGGGAATGGGCGAACCGTTGGATAATTTCGACGAAGTTGTGCAGGCAATTCGAGTTTTGAGCGACCAGCGAGGACTGAATATTCCTCGCAGCAAAATTACACTTTCGACTGCGGGCAAACTGAAAGAACTTACAAAACTGGGAAAAATGCAACTTTCTCCGCTGCGAATTGCCATTTCTCTCCATGCCTGCGAAGACGAACTGCGAAACCGTTTAATGCCGCTCAATTACCGTTATCCGCTAGCAGAACTCAAAAAAACACTGCTTGCTTATCCGTTACAAAACAAAGAAGTCTTTTTTATCGAATATATTTTGCTGTATGGCATAAACGACAATCTTGAGCAAGCGGACAAATTGGCGGAATTTCTACAAGGACTGCCAGTTCGGGTTAATCTTATTTTATATAATCCCGACAAAAAAGAAAAATTACCTTTTCAACGCCCAACAGACGAAAATGCCCAAAATTTTGCCGACCGCCTAAGAATAAAAAATATTTTTGTTCGTATTCGCTGGAGCAAAGGTGATAGTATTGCAGCAGCTTGCGGACAACTGCGAACATAAAAAATAAAGAAAAGTAATATTACTTTTCTTTATTTTTCTAAATAATATAACATTTGGATTAAAATCAGTATGGAAATTTTAATTATACTAGCAATAATGTTTACTAAAAAGTATCGAAAAAATGCTCTAAAGTTACTCTTAAATCTTATATTAAAGCTTCATTTTTGCTTCCAAGCGTTTTTGTACGCTTGCCGGTACTAAACCCTGTAAATCTCCACCAAGTTTTGCCATTTCCCGTACCACGGTGGAACTCAAATACAGCCACTTATAATCGGTCATCAAAAATACGGTTTGAATATTGGAAGCAAGTTTACGATTAACCAAAGCCATTTGAAATTCATATTCAAAATCGGACAATGCCCGCATTCCACGCAAAATCACATTCAATTTTTTTTGACGAACATATTCAACCAGCAAGCCAGAAAACGGTTCAATTTCAATACGAGGTTCGTCCACGAAAACTTCTTTTATCATTTCCACCCGTTCTTCCAGCGAAAAAAGCGTATTTTTTCCCGTATCTTTGGCAACGGCGATTAAAACACCGTCAAAAACATCTAATGCCCGTCGAATGAGACTGATATGCCCTCGAGTCAAAGGGTCGAAAGTTCCGGGGTACACGGCTATTTTGTTGCGAGTTTTTGCCATATATATATCCTTGTTTGCCCGAACAGACGGTCTTTTTTCAAAACAAACCGCTCAGGAGAAAAAATTGTTGTAAGCTCCAATGTAGCTTCAGCTTCCACACACAGAAAACCGCCATCTTTTACTAAATTGTTTCTATCCAAAAGTTCCAATGTAGGTTTTACTAAATCTTTGCCGTATGGCGGATCGGCAAATACGAGCGAAAACGAAAAAAATGGTTTCGCCAAAAAAGAAAATACATCTTTTTGCACTGCCCGACAGCAGTTTGTAGCTTCCAAAAGTCGTATATTTTCCCGCAAAATTCGACAGGCTGAAGTGGATTTTTCCACGCAAACGGCTGTTTTTGCTCCCCTGCTTAACGCCTCAAAAGCAAGCGAGCCCGAACCGGAAAAAATATCCAAAACCGTGGCAGATTGCCAATCAAAACCGCAAGACGAAAGCATGGAAAAAATTGATTCCCGTATCTTGCCGCTTACAGGTCGATAACCTTCGCCCGAATCAGTTTTGATATTTCTCCCCTTATATTTTCCAGCACTCAGCCTCATTTTTCCCCATCATTTTCACCATAAATATATACGCCGTCTTTGTCCGAATCCTGCCGCAAAAGTTCAAGAAGTCTCTTACTTACGACACCAGGTTTCCCATCGCCGACAATCCGACCATTGTACCGCACCACACTCACGGCATCAATTCCCGTTCCCAATAAAATAATCTCGCTTACATCTTGTAAAATTTCATCTGTAATCGCCCACAAAACAGACGGTATTTCAGACGCAATCAACTCCATTGCCCTATGAACTGTCGTTCCTGGCAGCTTACCTTGACAATCGGGAATTAAGATTTTCCCTTGTTTTACGACAACAACGCTTTCCGTTGCTCCGTCCGACAAAAAACCCTCCTCATTAAAACAAAGCGGAAATTCACAGCCGGCAGCAACAGCTTCTCTTTTCATTATCGCCTTGCGAAGATAATTAACACTTTTAACCGGAGCAAATCTTTTGTCCTCCGCTGAAAAAGACGATCTTACTGCCAAAACTCCTTTTTCCCAAAAATCCGCAGGATGTTTGTCGGGACGACGAGCCACAATATATAAACTCGGAGCAGGGCATTCTCTGGAATCAACCGTAAATCCACCCGGACCTTGCCCGACATATATATTCAAAATCAAATCCTTTTCACCTGCCGCCCGTGCGGTTTCAATAACCAATTCTCTCAGCCGTACAGACGTACAAGGGAGCATCAAATCAATAATTTCACAGGAACGAAGCATTCGTTTGAGATGTGCGTCAAGCTGATAAATTTTACCGTCTACGCATTGTAATGTTTCAAAAATACCGTCTCCCCGATGCACAAGATGGTCGTCCAACGGAATGAGCAAAAAACGAGGATTGGTAAAAATCATTCCCAGTCGATGTTCATAAAAAGCCAAATACTTCTCCTCACCCGGTCGAGGCAGAGAACAAATAAGATCCAAATATTCTTTATCAGTCCCGATTTTCACCATAAAGCACCTTTTAAAAGTTATACAAATGTTCCCATTTGAAAAACGGGCAAATATAACGCCACAATCAACCCCCCGACAAGACCGCCAATCCCTACTAGTAAACACGGCTCAAGCAAAGCCACACCGTTTGCAACCGCATTTTTCACTTCTTCATCAAAAAAATCAGCCAATTTGAGCAAGGTTGAATCAAGCGTGCCGCTTTTTTCACCGACTTCAACCATAGAAACGAACATCAGCGGAAAAACTCCGACTTCAAAAAGTGAAGTCCCAAAACTTTCTCCTCTAGCAACCAGTGCAGTCGATTCCTGCACCAATTCTTCAATAAGTGAATTTTCCACAACCGCAGCCACGACCTCAAGTGCCGTCAAAAGCGTTACACCGCAAGAAAGCATCGAACCGAGCATTCTGGAAAATCTGGCAGTAATGCCTTTGACATAAATTTGTCCATACACTGGTAAAACGAGTTTTAGGCGATCAAAAAAATGCCTGCCGATGCGTGTTTTGCCAAATAAAAAAAACAAAACCAAAATACCGCTGAGCGATACGACAAAATATAAAAAATAAGCCTGCAAAAAATGGCTGCACTGCAAAACAATTTGTGTTGCAAGAGGAAGCGTTTGTCCACTTTGGCTAAACATTTCTTCAAAAGATGGTACGACATATAAAAGTACAAAACCCAAAACACCGCTTGCCACCAACAAAACAATCAGCGGATACATAAGGGCATTTTTGATACGGGATTTAAGAGCGACTGATTTTTCCAAATATCCGCATAACAACAAAAGTACACGGTCAATTACACCACCCAATTCTCCAGCCCGTACCATATTGACATAAAGAGGGCTAAATACATCGGGATATAAAGACAAAGCCTCAAAAAGCGAACTTCCATGCTCAATATGCAAACGAACGGCAAGAAGTGTTCGCTGTAATTTTTTGTTATTACTTTGCCGGGTAAGCAAACGAAGAGAAGATAAAATCGAAACACCTGCACCAATCATCGTTGCAAACTGACGGCTGAAAACGGCAAGTTCCTGTTCACTTACCCCTTTTTCCAAAAAAGTATTTTCCAACAAATCTTTTGGAACAGGTTTTATTTTTAAACTATAATAGCCGTGTTCCTGCAACTCTTTTTTCGCCAAGGCAAGTGAAAGGGCATCAATTTCCCCTTTTATTTTCCGACCGTTTTTTGACCGCCCCGTATAGCGAAAAAAAGACATTTTTCCTCCAAAACCGAATTATTTTTTGACTAATTATATTTTTTCTGTTTCTTGCAATAATCGTTTTTTTTCCTGCTCCAGTTCCTGAATATCTTTTTCCAAAAAAGCAAGCTCAGTCATATATTCTTCCGTCTGTTTTTCCAGCTCGGCGTATCTTTGATTGAGCTTTGTCGCCTCGTCAGGATTAGTATAAATTTTCGGTTCGGCAAGATTCATTTCAACTTTTTGCTGTTCGTTGAGGATGACTTCCAAAGCCAGTTCCAATTCGGCAAATTGTTGTTTTTTGGGATTAATTTCTTTATTCAGTCGGTTGCGAAGTTCCGCCTGCTCGCGTTTTTGTTTTTTATTTTGCTGCTGAAACGGCTTTGCGTAATTTACTTTATTCACAACATTTTCATCTTTTTTTACAGTAAGCAGCGAATCAGATTTATTTTGTTTTTTTTGCCAATACAAAGCGAAATCGGTTCCGTGTTGTATCAAACCGTTATCCGTCAGCTCCCACACCTCATGCGGCACGAGTTCCAACAAATAGCGGTCGTGAGCAACCAATAAAATCGTTCCTTCGTATTGCCGCAAAGCATCAATAAGTGCCTCGCGGCTTTCCATATCGAGATGGTTTGTAGGTTCATCCAAAATCAAAAAATTTGCCTTTGACAAAAAAAGTGTTGCCAAAATCAGACGATTTTTTTCACCGCCGCTTAAATCTCTCACCTGTTTTTCCCAAAAAAGCGACCCGAGCAAAAAAAGTCCCAACACCGACCGCAACTCCTCTTCTGACGTGGCGGAGTCGCTTAAACGACGGATTTCAGCCAAAACGGTATTGTCAGCTCGCAAAATATCTGTCTGATGTTGACTGAAGTAACCAATTTTCATGGCAGGACCGAGTGTAATCGTACCGCTTTGCGGTTCAATTTCTCGAAGCAAAATTTTTAAAAGTGTTGATTTTCCACGTCCGTTTGTTCCCAGAATTGCAACTTTTTGTTTATCGTACAAAGCAAAATTTAGATGAGAAAAAAGTTGACGACCGTCAGGAAATCCAAATGACAAATCTTTTACCAGCAAGACATTTTTATTTCCCCGTGCTGCTTTAGGAAGAGAAAAAACAAGTTTTTTACCTACCTGTCGCTGCGGCAAATTTTCAAGCTCCTTTTTCAGACGTTCAATCTGCCCTTCTCGACTTCTAGCTTGGCTTGCCTTGGTTGCCTTTGCTCCAAAACGGTCAACAAAAGCCTGTTTATGAGCAATATTTTGTTGTAAACGGGAAGTTTTTTTGGCGGCAAGTTCATCTTGCTCTTGCTGCCAACGCAAAAAAGCGGTGTAATTTCCCACCCGGAAAATCGGTTTTTCTTCTGCCAACGACAAAACAGCCGTAGCAATACGATCAAGAAAAATTCTGTCATGAGCAATAAAAATCAACATACCGGAATAATTGAGTAAATATTCTTCCAGCCAGACCACCGCTTCCAAATCGAGATGATTGGTCGGTTCGTCCAAAAATAAAGCGTCCGCCCCTGCGACTAAAATCCGTGCGAGCTTTGCCCGTTCCTGCCAACCACCGCTCAAATTACGAAGCGGCATTGAAAACATCTGTGGTGAAAATCCCAACCCCTGCAAAATAGCCTGAGCCTTATATTCGGGATTGTATCCGAAATGATGTTCCAGTTCGCTTTGACGATGTGCAAGCCGCTCAAGCTCTAGACTATCCTCATCTCGCAAAGCCTTTTTCCACTTAGCCCAAAATTCAAGCCACGACGGCAACACTTCCAATACAAAATCTTCAAGAGGCAAAGCTAGTTCCCGTTCACCAAGTTCTTGAGCGACATAACCGATACGAATATTTTTAGGAACAATAACCGAACCGAAATCCGGCTCCAAAACTCCAGCAATGATTTTTAAAAGTGTTGATTTGCCACAACCATTTTGTCCGACAAGTGCCAATCGGTGCTTTTGTTCAATATTCAGATTTAATCCTAAAAAAAGATCTCGTCCTGAATACGATTTGCTGACACCTTGTAATGTAATTTTCATTTGTACTTTTTTTGAGGTATAAAATATAATAAAAAATCTATTCTATTTCTTATCGTCTCTACATATTTTTATTCAATAAAAACCGTTCGTTTCGCTCATGCATTTGTTTTAAAATATCAGTTGCAACTTCCAGCACCCGCAGTCCGTCTTCACCGCTAACTCGCGGTTTTTCACCGTTCAAAACAGCTAAGGCAAATTCTTTAAGTTCAGACTCAAGGGCATTGACTTCCACAGGTTGTGGCTGATGATAATGAATAATTTTTTGGGCATCGCCAGTTCCGATTGTGGCTACAGGAATGGCAGTTTCTTCCTGTTTTTCATTCAATGAAAAAATCTCCGCCTTTTTTTTCAAAAAATCGAGTCCTATATACATATTTGGCTGAAAAATCCGCATTCGTCGCATATCATGCAAAGAAATTCTACTCGCCGTCAGATTTGCCACCGTACCATTTTCAAAACCCAACCGCACATTACAAATATCTTCATCTGGACTGACAACTCGCACGCCACAAGCATCAATCAAATTCACAGGACTTTTAACTAAATTAAGAACAATATCGAGATCGTGAATCATCAAATCCAACAAAACGCTAACATCTGTTCCCCGCGGATTAAACTGACTCAAACGGTGACTTTCAATAAAAACAGGTGTAATGGAAAATTCTTTTAAAGCTAGCAATGCCGGATTAAAACGTTCAATATGTCCGACTTGAACGATACAGTTTTTTTCTTTTGCCAGTACGAGCAGTTCTTTGGCTTCTTCAACGGTCGCGGTCATCGGTTTTTCCACAAAAATATGACAATTCGCAGCCAGTGCAGCTTTTGCCACCTGAAAATGATACATAGTCGGAACAACAATGCTTACGCCGTCCACTTTTGCCAACAATTCATCTAAATCGGAAAAAGCCGTCGTGCCGCAACTTTCGGCGACTTCCCGACAAAGTTCTTGATTTTTGTCATAAATCCCGACTAAATTGATTTCTGAAAGACCTGCCGCCAATCTAGCGTGAATACGCCCCAAATAACCGACACCGATTACCGCGAAATTAAGCATTCTTTTTCCCCTTTTTCTTCACTGCTTCCTGTAAGATAATTTCCGCAACATTTGCCACCGCACTTTTTTTCCCGAACAATTTTTGCAATCCGCCGAGTTTTTGACGGATTGTCTGCAATTTTATCGGATTTTCAAGCCAATCAAGTCCACATGCTGCAATTTCCGAACTGTTTACATGCTGTTGTAAAAATTCTGGAAAAACCAGTTCATCAAGTACCAAATTCGGCAAAGAAATATACGAAATATCAACTAAAAGCCGCCCCAAAAAATATGTCAATCTCGAAAGACGATAAGCAACAATCGTCGGCGTACCAAGCAAGGCACATTCAAGTGTAACCGTACCTGAAGATGCCATAGCAAAAGCACATTCCCGAATACCTTTGTGGCGTTCGGCAGACGAAAAGATTGTAAGCGGCACTTCATCGTGCCAGATTTGACGGGCAAAATTTTCGTCCACCAGCGGAGCGAGTATCAGCCGAAAACGTGTATTCGGGAAACGGTGAAAAATTATTTTGGCAGCCTTCGCAAAAATCGGCAATAAAGTTTCGAATTCGTGTTTGCGGCTGCCGGGCAAAATTCCGATTATATTTGGCTGTGGCGGCAAATTATCAAGTGTTGCAAAATCAATTTCATCGAGCAGCGGATGCCCGACATATTCGGCACGGACTTTATGTTTTGCAAAAAAATGTTCTTCAAACGGCAAAATACAAAGCAGGCGTTTTACAAATTGCCGCAAAAAATGAACCCGACCTTTTCTCCACGCCCAAACCTGCGGAGCGACATAATAGATAACAGGAATTTGAAAAGAAGCTGCAATACGGACAAGACGAAAATGAAAATCGGGACAATCAATTACGACAACGACATCGGGACAAATGTTTTGTAAAGATTTTTTAAGGCGTTTTAAAAGCTTTATAATTCTAGGCAAATGTCCAATCGCCTCGGTAATTCCCATAACCGACAATTCTTCAGCATTTTCAATCGAAATAAGTCCGGCAGCTCGCATTCTAGCTCCTCCCATTCCGTATATTTTACAGTCAGGATTTTTAGAAAGCAGCTCTGCAATCAATTGTTCACCGTAAACATCTCCCGACGATTCGCCCACATTCAACCAAATTCGCAAAGTTTTATCTTTTCCCATAAATTCCTAAAATTTTACGCAAGATAAAATTATACCGAAATAACGCCTACAAAAAATCAAAAATACTATTCAAATCAATAAAAAGCTAGGGAAAACTAAAACCCCATCTTAAGAAAGTCAACGCTTAACACTTAGGAATAAAAGGAAAAAATAAAACAAAAACACGACGATAGAGTATTTTTACAAAAAATTTTACCTGCTTTGCAAATATTTTCACCGCAAAAGTCCGAATAAGACAACTTGTTTTTTACAATATTCCAAGCTATATTTCCATTTCGTTTTTCTTCTTAATATCAACAAGGAGTATTTCAATGAAAAAATGTTTTATTTTCTTTTTTCTTCTCTTTTTTCCGACATCTTTTTTGGCTGCCGAACTTCCAACACTCACCGTTTACAGTTCTTCAAGTTTTATTTCCAGCTGGGGACCTGGACCGAAACTTAAAGCAGCTTTTGAAAAAAAAATACCATGCCAAATCAAATATGTTTCATTTAAGGATTCCATTACAACTTACTATCGCTTGTTTCTTGAAAAAAATAATCCGAAAGCCGATGTTTTTATCGGACTTGATAATAACCAGCTTGACGAAGCTCAAAATTCGGGGCTTTTTGCCAAAAATTCTTTTACTCCCCAAAATTTAAACGCCATAATACAACCGTTTTGCACGCCATCTGCCACCCAAAACAGATCATTTTCTTGGGATCCGCAAATTTTTATACCATACGACTGCGGACATTTTGCCTTTATTTACGACAGCACCAAATTGAAAAATCCACCCAAAAGCCTCAAAAAACTTATTGAAAATCAAAATATTTCCATTTTGTACCAAGACCCCAGAACATCAACCGTCGGACGCGGTCTACTTTCATGGGTTAATTTAGTTTTTGGCGAACAATCAGGAGCTGCGTGGGAAAAACTGGCAAAACATACCGTATCCGTCGGCAGCGGCTGGTCAGAAACATACGGAGCATTTTTAAAAGGCGAATCGGATATGGTTTTAAGCTACGAAACATCACCGCTCTATCATCAAATTCAAGAAAAACAATCACAGTATAAAGCCGCAATTTTTTCTGAAGGACATATTTTACAAATCGAACTAGCAGCCAGACTCAAATCATCCAAACAACCAAAACTAGCAGAAGAATTTCTCCGTTTTTTGCTCACACCCGAAGCCCAAAAAATTATCGCACTCAACAACACCATGTTGCCGGTAACGCAAATTTCCGTTTGCCCAGAGTATGACAAACTTTCACCTGCCAAAACACTTGCCGTACCACATCCGACAAAAGAAGTCAGCAGAGAACAAATACGGATTTGGCAAAATTCGGTCGCAAAATAATTTATTCATCCCGCGATAATTTTCATCGCGGGATTTTTTTACAATGCGTTCACGATTTATTCTCACTCCAAGCATCATTTTTGCTTTTTCACTAGCGGCGTTACTACTTATTTTTTATGGAAACAGCCTATGGCAACTTTTTTGTCAGCAGTCAGGCAACAATCAACTAAAAATTTTAACCGACCCGTACATCAGACATATTATTATTTTCAGTTTTTATCAGGCGTTTCTTTCAGCCCTTATTTCAATAATAGGCGGATTGCTTACAGCACACGCTTTTTTTTATCGTTCATTTTTCGGTAAACAAATAATACTTAATTTTTTTTCTTTGACTATGGTTTTACCGGCGTTAGTCGTTATTTTTGGGATTTTGAGCGTATACGGAAATTCCGGTTGGTTATCAATGCTGCTGCAACAATGTAAAATCGGACACCGAATAAATATTTACGGACTAAGCGGAATTTTACTGACACATGTTTTTTTTAATTTACCGCTTGCCGCCAAAGTTTTTTTGCATTCTTTACATTCCATTCCCAACCAACAACGCAAACTGGCGGCACAACTCGGAATTATTGATTTTAATTTTATCCGCCTTGTAGAATGGCACTATCTGCGTCGCCAACTGCTGCCGACATTCAGCTTAATTTTTATGCTGTGTTTTACCAGTTTTACCATTGTGTTAACCCTTGGCGGCGGACCGAAATATTCTACACTCGAAGTTGCCGTTTATCAGGCGATTATATTTAATTTTCAACTCGACGAAGCAGCAATATACGCCCTACTTCAATTCGGATTTTGCCTGCTTTTATTTTCACTCAGCATTTTTTTTACCCGTCCCGTTTCAACTCAAACCAATATCGGCACGCCTTATTTTTTCAAATCGGCAAAATGGCTCAAATACACGCATCGTATCATTCTTGCCTGCGTTATTCCCTTTATTTGTCTACCTTTGCTGGCAACTTGTTTAAACGGTCTTAATTTTACAGCGTGGAAACAATCACTTGCAAATTCCCAACTCTACATCGCCATTGCTTATTCATTAAGCATTGCACCACTGGCAGGAAGTTTAAGTATTTTTATTGCATCAATTCTACTTTTTGGAGCAAGACGACTACAATGGCAAAATCAAAAACAACTTTGTGGCATACTTATTAGCTCCGGAATGACGATTTTGGCAATGCCAGCTCTTGTTTTAGCTGTTGGAATATTTTTATTTTTACAACAATTTTCAATAAATACTCCAATTTTATTTTTAATAGTCATAATTTGCAATTCTTTAATGACACTTCCATTTGTACTGCGTATTTTAACCGTTCCGTTTATGAATAATATGATTTATTATGAACAGCTTTGTCAGTCACTTGGAATTTATGGACTAAATCGATTTCGCTATATAGAATGGAATACGGTAAAACAACCGCTCAAAAGTGCTTTTACGCTAGCAAGCGGTCTTTCACTGGGTGATTTTACAATTATTTCTCTTTTTGGAAATGAAAATTTCAATTCGCTTCCAAGACTTTTATATCTTCAACTCGGAAGCTATAGAATGCAGGAAGCTGCAGTAACGGCACTTATTTTATTTCTTTTCTGTATGCTTTTATTTTATATAGTTGAAGACAACAGTAAAGAAATATATAATTAAAAATATATAAATAAATATAAAAAAAAAAAAAGAAAAAATATGATTATTCTTGAAAATATATATGTACCTTTTTCTGAATTTACAATGGATATAACATTACATATCCGAAATGGCGAAAAAATCGCTCTTTTCGGACCGAGCGGTGCAGGCAAATCAACCCTGCTCAACCTTATTGCCGGATTTATTTTTGCTCAAAACGGAAAAATTATTTTAAACGGTTACGACCACAGCAAAACGCTTCCACATAAACGTCCTATTTCCATACTTTTTCAAAACAACAATCTTTTTGAGCATTTAAATGTATTTCAAAATATGGCTCTCGGGTTGCAGCCAAGTCTCAAACTCTCCAATACCGAACAAGAAAAAGTACAGAAAATCGCTTGCCAAGTCGGATTACAAAATTATCTTTTCCGTTTGCCTGCTCAACTTTCCGGAGGACAGCGACAACGAGTAGCTCTGGCAAGAAGTTTACTGCGAAACAAACCGATTTTACTGCTGGACGAACCATTTTCCGCTCTTGACAAACCGCTACGACAGGAAATGCTTGCCCTGTTACAAACTATTTACCGACAAAAACAACTTACGCTGATTATGGTTACACACCAACCGGACGAGTTAAAAGACTTTGCCGACAGATTCTTTCAAATTAAAAACGGCAAAATTGTTCAAGAAAATTCAAATAAACAAATTTAACAAAAAAGGCTCACAATGTTGACAAAAGTATTTTTATAGATGAAAAATTAACCAGATATTCGCTTGACCCGACAAATAAAAGTGGCGGAGCTGGGAAAGCTAAAGCGTTTAAGGATATTTTAAACTTTGAAAAAGATGACTGGCAAGAAGTAAAAAAACAGGTCATGGAACTTTTGCCGTATGCCGAAGCAATTCGCAATAAAAGCGATGAAAAAGGTGAACGTTTTAATGTCTACATTCCCGTTACCGGGAAACACGGCAGAATGGCTGATGTTATGAGTGCATGGATTTATGACCGAGATGAAGACACAGGCGAGGTTAATGAGATACCTCGCTTAATAAATTGTTTTATTGACGGAAAAGGACAGATTGAAGAATGGAAACACTGACAGAAAAAACAGAACAGATTGGGGAATTTGATGCAATTCGTCTAATAGTCCCGCTTGAAGGCGAAGATGTATTTGATAATAGCGTTATTCATCCCTTGCCGATTGGTTCCATCGGCACGGCGGTTCATGTTCATTATCGAGGAGGTAAACCTTCCGGATTTGAAACGGAGTTTTTAATTCATCAAGGAAACTCTTTTCGTTCCGTTCAAATTCCTGTTGACGCTTCTCAATGTGTACTGCATCAAAAATACGAAGAATCTCCGCCTGAAAAACCGAAACCCGTAAAAAAAGAATCCGCTAAAGCAAAAAAGGCAAGAGAAGCAAAAGAGTATGCCGAAGCTGTAGCCGCTTTTGCCGATGCCGAGACTGTTATGAAGGCAAATATTATGATACCCGGCGGTTCATTCGTGGTTGGAATGAGCGACCTTGAAGTTAAGCGGGCAGCTATAAAATTTGTCTTGCTTGACCCGGTAATAAAGAAACTTACTCTTCCTTTTCTTGAGGGTACTCCACCTGAAAAGGCATACGGTATGCCGCTTAAGCGTGCATTTGTATCTGCTTTTGAGTATATCAGACGGATACGGATTGCAAAAAACAACTGGCCCTCAAAAGAGATGGAATTGGAAAAAACAAAATAACCGCCTTTTTAAGGCTTTTTATTGACCGATATGAACAAGTAGCCATATTTTAAATTTAAAACGATTTTAGGGCGTTTACAGGGTGTTTACCGAGCGTCTTAAAAAGTTTTACTAAACCTCTTTTCCTCTTTTAAAACTCCTTGATACTCTTCAAGGAGTTTTTTTTTATCCACCCGCCTATAACTGCCCTCATGAATTACTACACAACAAATCAGTTATCCAAACGGCTGGAGATAACTCCGGAAGGCTACTTACTTTGTCGGGCAGTTCCGATCGCACGAACGGGAGCTCTTGAATATCTACCTGAAGAAGTACCGCCGGAAATCGCAGCCGGAGCAAGCCAACTTATCCGATATGCGATTTTAAGTTGAAGATAGCGACAACGTTGTTAAACAGACTACACTTTCCAATGCAATAAACAACAGCATGGTCAAAGAACTTGTTGCAAAAATAAATATACCATTATGCTTCTTTTTTATTTTTCAAACCCGACTTCCCGGTTTAACAATTAGTTGTCCTGCTTTACACAAAGGACAATCTTTTTCTTCCCAATTTGTTACCTTCATTGTCATTAGCGGAAAAAACGGTACACCAAAATCAACAATTCCGTTAGAACGATCAACTATTGAACTTACGCCAATAATTTCCGCACCGGCTGCACGCAAAAGTCCCAACACCTCTTTTACCGAACCGCCTGTTGTAACGACATCTTCCACAACAAGAACTTTTTCTCCTGAAGAAACAGAAAATCCTCGCCTCAAAGTCATTTTTCCGTTTTCTCGCTCGGCAAAAATATTTCGTACTCCAAGCGTTCGGGCAACCTCATAAGCAAGAATAATACCGCCAATAGCCGGACCGACGACGGTTTGTACTCCAAAATGCAAAAAATCTTTTACAAGCAAAGAACACAGTTCAGCACTTTCTTTCGGATGTTCAAATAATTTGGCACACTGTATATAAACCTCACTGTGTAAACCGGAGGTCAAACGAAAATGTCCGTTTTGCAATGCTCTTAGACGAGTCAAAACCGTTTCTGCCGTTTGTTGTCTTTTCATTTTTCTTTCTCCTTAATTTGCAGCGACCCCGTTAATTCAGCAATCCGTAAAACACCGAGCTGAATAGCCGTTTCTTCTAATTCCTGTACCAGACGCGATCCGGCAAACGGGTCAGTAATATTAACCGTACCTGCCATCACCGCCGTCGCTCCGACAGTAAGAAACTCGGCTGCATCTGTTCCGCTAATAATTCCGCCCATCCCCACAATTGGCAAATTAACGGCATTCGCTACTTGCCAAACCATTCGCAAAGCAATCGGCTTAATCGCCGGACCGGAAAGTCCGCCTGTAATATTTGCCAAAATAGGACGGCGACTTTGTAAATCAATTACCATTCCGGTCAATGTATTGATAAGACTCAAGGCATCAGCTCCACCATCTTGTGCTGCCAAAGCAATTTCCGTTATATCTGTTACATTTGGCGACAATTTCACCATAAGCGGCTGACGACACACTTTTCGCACAGCAGACGTTATCTTCCGCACCATCTTCGGATTAGTGCCGAATTGCACACCGCCTTCTTTCACATTCGGGCAGGAAATATTTAATTCAACCAAAGCAACCGCACTATCAACAAGCAACCGCACCGCTTCGACATATTCTTCCTGTGTGCTTCCGGCAACATTGGCAATTACCGTAATTTTTCGTTTTTCAAGCCACGGCAACTCATTTTGCAAAAAAGCATGTATGCCAGGATTTTGCAAACCGACACTGTTAAGCATACCGCTTGCCGTTTCCACACCGCGAACAGCCGGATTCCCTTTTCTCGGATTAAGTGTCAAACCTTTAACAGCAATCGCTCCCCAACAAGAAATATCATACAGCTCATCATATTCCTTTCCAAAACCAAAAGTTCCTGAAGCGGCAATCAAAGGATTTTTGAGCCGCATTCCGCAGAGTTCCACTTCCAAATCGCACAATTTTTCATTTTGCTTACTGCCTTTTATCATAATACAACCTTAGCCAATTCAAAAATCGGACCGTCTTTACACACCCGTTTATATTCCGTTCCCGATTGTTGTTTGGTTTCACAATTACAAACCAAACAAGCCCCAATTCCACACCCCATTCGTTCTTCCAAAGAAGCCAGACAATGAAGATTGTATTGGAAACAAATTGTTTGCAATGCCTGTAAAAACGATCGCGGGCCGCAGGTCAGCACTAATTCGGGACGAGAGGTTTTAAGAGCCTCCAAAAACGGCTCGGTTATCAAGCGACTTATTGCACAGACAACTTGCCCGATTTTTTCCAGCCGCTTTGGAGCGTTTTGCAAAAAAGTATCTGGCGAACGAAATCCAACAAATGAACGAACGGAAAAATCTCTCTTTTTTTCCGCCAACCTGTCTGCCAAAAAAAGAAAAGGAGCAATTCCGATTCCGCCGCTCACAATCCAAATTTCGCCTTTTTTGCCCGCGGTTACAATTTCCGTTTCGGAAAAAAAATTACCCAGCGGCAAAAGTGCGGAAACGGTGCTGCCTACTTGTAAATTCGCCAAACCAGTCGTAGCTTTTCCAACAATTTGTACCAATAATTCCAACTCTCCTTTTTCAGTATCATATCCGGCAATACTGAACGGTCGTCGCAAAAAAACACCCGGCACGCCAAGCTGCACAAATTGTCCCGGAAAAATATCAATTTTACCTACAGCCAACACAAGCCGCAGCGTATTTTTCGCTACAAATTCCCGTGCGACAATTGGTGCAACAATGTCGCTAATTGTCCGTTTTGTCATTTTCTCTCCAAAGAACAGCGTAAATCAGTTCGCATCGCAAGAGCCGCTTCACGAGCAGCTGTCGCAAAATCATCTGTCCCTAGTTTCAAATGAGCACAAATCAAACTGCGGGAAGCAGCCACTGCCGCGCCTCTTCCTTTATCATCAAAAGCCCCTACAAGTTCTTTTCCGCTTGCTCCTTGTGTTCCGTAACCAGGTAACAAAAAAAAAGTATGCGGCATTTTTCGGCGTAAAGATACAATTTGTTTCGACCAAGTTGCTCCGATAACCGCTCCGACCGAACTATATCCTTGAGTACCGATACAAGATTTACCCCATTCAGCAACTTTTTTACCAACCATTACAAATAACGGTTCTTTTTCACCTGTTAAATTTTCAACAAGAATATCCTGAAATTCACTCGAGGAAGGATTGGAAGTTTTAACCAAGACAAAAATTCCCCGTCCCGTTTTTTGAGCATCTTCCACAAAAGGTAAAATTCCATCACTTCCCAAATATGGGTTAACGGTTAAAAAATCTGCCTTAAAAGGAGCATCTTGAGCCAAATATGCTCCTGAATAAGCAGCCGCCGTTGCTCCGATATCTCCCCGCTTAGCATCAATAATTACGCTATAACCGAACGAAGCAGCCAATTGTGCTGTTTTTTGCATACAAACAATTCCGTCCGTTCCCAACAATTCATAATACGCCGCCTGAATTTTCACCGCTCCGATAATTTCCTGTAATTCTTCAAGTAAAACGGCATTAAAAGCGAAGACCGCCTCGCTTGATGAAGCATATTTTCGAGCAAAATTTTCAGGCACATAAGAAAATCGACTGTCCAATCCAAGTACTGTCGGATTATTTTTTTCTTGCAAAACAGCAATTAATTTATCAATTTGCATAATCATATTTACGCCTCATTCTGATAAACAAGCTTACCGTCTAAAAAAGTCATCAACACGGCTCCTGTCAATTTTTCTCCACCAAAAGGAGAATTTTTTCCGCGACTGATAAATTTTTCAGGATTAACCGTCCAAGTTTTTTTGGGATCAAGAACAACCAATGAAGCGGATTTCCCAACAGCAATTTCACCGGCATCAAGTCCCAATATGCGGGCAGGAGCTGAAGTCATTTTATAAAGTAAAGCTTCAGCCGTCATTTCTTTACTTGCTACAAGAGCCGTCCAACACAAAGCAAAAGCTGTTTCAAAACCAGAAATCCCGCAAGCAGCCAAAGCAAATTCTATCCGTTTCTCATCAATGTGATGCGGAGCGTGGTCGGTCGCGATACAATCAATTGTGCCGTCTTGTAATCCTGCAATCAAAGCCAATCTGTCCTTTTCCGTCCGAAGCGGAGGACTAACTTTGGCATTCGTATCATAATTTTTGAGCCAAGCATCCGTTGCGTACAAATGATGCGGAGTAACTTCACAAGTTATCGGATAACCGAGTTTTTTAAAATACCGTACCAGTTCAACGCCGCCTGCTGTTGAAATATGGGCAATATGCAAATGAGTTTTTTCAAGACCTGCCAACATACAATCTCTGGCAATAATTGTTTCTTCCGCCGCTCGTGTAATTCCCGGCAGACCAAGAGCCGTTGACCAATAGCCTTCATTCATCACTCCGTCGCCGCTCAAGGTTAAATCTTCCGGATGAGAAATAACCGTAACACCGAATTGTCCAGCATAACTCATCGCCAAACGCATTTGTCCGCCGTCTCGAACGGATATTCCGTCATCGGACAAAGCGACAGCTCCAGCAGCTGTCAGCTCACCGACTTCGGTCAATTTTTCACCCTGCAAACCCTTTGTTACGGCAGCAATAGGATAAACATGAGCTTTACCTTTTTCTGTCGCACATTTCAAAATAAACTGGGTTACAACGCTACTGTCATTGACCGGATTTGTATTTGCCATACAGCAAATATCCGTAAATCCTCCGGCAGCCGCCGCAGCCGTTCCTGATTCAATATCTTCTTTATGTTCAAATCCCGGTTCTCTCAAATGACAATGCAAATCAACAAATCCTGGCGAAACAATAAAACCGTCGACATTAACAACGGTATCCGACTTATCGGTAATATTTTTCTCCACTTTGGCAATTTTTCCGTTTTCCACAAAAATATCGCACTGTTGCAAACCTTGCGGCAAAAGCACTGTGCCCCCTCGAAACAAAAGCGACTTGGTTTTCTTCATTTTTTTCGCCTTATTTTTTACCGTCAACCATACGACGGGTTACAAGATACAAAAGTGCCATACGGACCGCTACGCCGTTTGTTACCTGTTCACCGATTACGGACTGCAAACCGTCCGCCACACTCGAAGCGATTTCCACTCCCCTATTTATCGGTCCCGGATGCATAACCAAAGCATTTTTCTTTGCCAAAGCAAGCCGTTCTTCCGTCAACCCGAAAAGTTTATGATATTCCCGAATAGATGGAAAAAGCTCCTTACCTTGACGTTCAAGCTGAATTCGCAACTCCATAACAACATCGGCACCCCGAACAGCCTCATCAACATCGGTCATTGCCTGACACCCCAAGGCTTCTATTTCAACCGGCAAAAGCGTTCTCGGTCCGACAACCGTTACTTTTGCCCCCATTTTGGTCAAACCGAAAATATTGGAACGAGCAACACGACTATGACGAATATCACCGATAATAGCCACTTTTAACCCCTCAAGCGAACCTAATTTTTCAAGCATCGTGAACATATCAAGCAGTGCTTGCGTTGGGTGTTCATTAATTCCGTCTCCAGCGTTAATAATCGCCGCCTGAACATAACGAGAAAGAAAATGCGGTGCGGAGCTGATTGGATGTCGCAAAATCAAAACATCCGCTCCCATAACCTGTAATGTGTTGGCGGTATCAATTAAACTCTCACCCTTTGCCACACTGGAAGCAGCAACGCTCATTCCTGAAACCGTAGCAGAAAGATATTTGCCAGCCATTTCAAACGACAATCTGGTTCGGGTACTGTTTTCATAAAAAACGGTAACAACGGATTTTCCCTGCAAATGCGGCGTTTTTTTATTATTAGAAAGAATAATCTGCTTCATCGTCTTAGCGGTATCCAAAATCAACTGAATTTCCGCCGCCTCCATATTCCGCAAGCCCAAAACATCTTTTTGAGAAAGCATTGTTGCAGTTTTCGGCATTTAACCCTCCTGTCCTTTCAGCAAAACAACACCCTCTTCAGCATCAAACGGTGCAATCAAAACAGCAATCTGCTCCCGTTTAGAAGTCGGCACATTTTTTCCGACATAATCGGCATGTAAAGGCACTTCTCTGTGTCCGCGATCAATCAAAACTGCGAACTGAATCGTACGAGGACGACCAACTTCCATCAATGCTTCCAAAGCAGCTCTGGCGGTACGCCCCGTAAACAAAACATCATCGACCAACACGACATCTTTTTGAGAAATTGAAAAAGAAATATCCGTACCGTTGACAACGGGGTGTTCCGCCAAAAGAGTCAAATCATCACGATAAAAAGTAATGTCCAGCCGTCCAACACGAAGCGTTGTATTTTCAATTTTACCGATATGAGCGGCAATCCTTTCGGCAAGCGGCACTCCTCTCCGCTGAATCCCAATCAGTACAATATTTTCCGTTCCTTTATTTCGTTCTATAATTTCATATCCGATGCGTTGAACAGCCCGTTGCATTGCCGATTTGTCCATAATTTTTACTTTTTCCTTACCACTTACCATAAATTCTCCTGCCAAAATTTAACAATAAAAAAAGCTCGGTCTCTCACGGAGACTGAGCTTGGTACAATTCCATAAAAAAAAATCAATACAATATATTTTTTCATTTTCCGTCGCCTTTTCAGCCTCACGGGACTAAACTTAAAGGACAAACAAGTACTTAGTGGTCGTTTTTTAACACGACAAAAAAAAATTGCAAACTTTTTTATAAAACAACATAACCTACTTATTTTATTTAAAAAATATGATCTTATTTTTTCTATAAAGGGAAAAACAAAATTTTCCCGAATACTGGACTTTTTTTACTCTTTCCCATAAAAATTTTTTTTATTGCAAAAAATAAAAACGACAAATACAAAATAAAAAACAAAACTATTTTATAACTACTTAAAGATAATAAAATGTCCGAAAAAAAGATATTCGTTGCAGATATTGGCGGAACGAACAGTCGCTTTGCTTGGTTTACAGAATCAAAAGGTGTACTCGAAAAAAAAGAACATATACGATTTAAAACAAAAACAGTACAATCTTTTGCAGAACTTTTTTCAAAATTACAACAAAGCGGATTTCAAACAGACATAAAAATAAAAGATAAAGTCGTTATTGCCGCAGCAGGTCCTGTTCAAAATCAAAAAATATGTTTTTTAACAAATATTGATTGGAATATAAATCTTGATACAGTTCCTCAACTTGCTCACGGTACGGTTATCAATGATTTTGTTGCCCAAGCTTTTGCCTGTCTTGCCTGCCGCCAAAACGGAACATTTGATACCATTCAAACAGGCAAAGAAAAACATGGTTCTCCCATCGCAGTTATCGGAGCAGGAACGGGGTTGGGACATTGTACACTTATACCGGCAAACGGAAAATATTTACCTGTTGCTTCCGAAGCCGGCTCAACACTTTTTCCTTTTTGGGGCGAAACAGAACTTGCTTTTGCCCAATTTCTGATAGAACAAGGTGAAACAATTCCGCCGCGCTCGGACAGCGTTGTCAGCGGTCGAGGGCTTCAATTTGTCCATAATTTTTTAAACAAAAACAATATAAAACTCCAAGACTTTATAAAAGAACTTACACCAAATTCACCGACTACAGCTCTTTTTTCCCGATTTTACGGACGAGTTTGCCGTCAATACGCACTTGCAGTTTTACCCGGTCAAGGATTGTTCCTTTCCGGCGGAATTGTCAGCAAAAATCCATTTATTCCAAAACACGAAAACTTTTTAGCGGAATTTATACATTGTCCGAAGCATACAATTTTTTTGCAGAACCTGCCGATTTCCATACTTACCGCCGATGAACCTGGACTTTTAGGAGCGGCATTTTATGCCGTTCAAAATCTTAAAGAACAATAGGACGAAAGCATTTTATCTTTTTTTAAAAAAATTTAAAAAGTAATTTGACAAACTCAATCTAACTCTATATTTTTTCTCTATCTTTTTTTTTATTTTTAAAAATTATTTTACAGGTAGGAAACACTATGGGAAATATGAATGTCGGTGCAACAAAAACACTCACTCCGGTTATGGAAGATTATCTTGAAACCATTTATGAACTCGACCAAACAAAAAAAGTTGTTCGGGTAAAAGATATTGCACAATCTCTTGATGTAAAAATGCCCACCGTAACACGAATGCTCAAAACATTACGCGATCGCGAACTTGTTGCTTACCAAAAATATGAATATGTCGAACTCACGCCGGAAGGCGAAAAAATCGGTACGGAAATCCAACGCCGTCACGATTTACTGCTTAAATTTTTGACCAGTATCTTAAAAATCGAATTTAAAATTGCCAATGAAGAAGCCTGCAAACTGGAGCACCATCTCAGTGCTTCTACCTTACAGCGGCTGACAACTTTTATGAACTTTATTCAAGATATGCCGGAGACCAGCAAAGATTGGTTTGAACATTTAGACAAGCTCCTTGCCGATGAAAAAAAAGGAAAAAAATAATATCTTTTTTAAGAAGCAAAAATATTTCCCTAAAACCGTAACAATACCCTGATTTTTTCAGGGTATTGTTTTATATTTTTTTATTCATTCCTTTCCATCTTACAAAAATCATAAAATACCTACATTCCATTCTTGCCAAACCGACTTTGAAAGCTTATTATTTTTATTTATAAATTCAAAAATTTTTACACAGAAATAAAACATTATAATGAAATATTATCCCATTTTTTTAAATCTTAAACAAAAAAATTGCCTTGTTGTCGGTGCAGGTCAAGTGGGAAAAAGAAAAATACTTACCCTTGCCAATTATTCACCCAAAAAACTAATCATCATCGACATCGCTCCTGCGGACAAAGAAATTTCAACCTTGCTAGTCCAAAATCCGAATTGGCAATTTATAAAACGACCATTTCAAAAACAGGATTTACAAGACATATTTCTTGTGCTGGCGTGTACGGAAGATGCAAAACTTAACGAACAAATCGCCGAACTCTGTCGGAAAAAAAATATTTTATGCAATAATGCCAATAAATTACCAAAAAACGACCTGACCACACAAGCAGATATTATTTTACCGGCAATCTGTTCACAAAGCGACTTTACGTTTGCAATCAGCAGCAACGGCAAAAGCCCTGCATTGGCAAAACATCTGCGACAACGCTTGGAAAAAATGATTAGTGAAGAATACGCTCCTGCTACAATTTTACTGGGAAAAATTCGCCAAGATGTACTTGCACTAAAACTCGCTCAAGGACATAATGCACAAATCTTTTCCGCACTCGCTGTAGACGAACTCTTAACCTGCATAAAATTACAAGACAAAAATAAACTGGAACAATTCTTACAAATAACTTTACCGCAACAACTGCACCCAAAAATTAAAACTGATTATGTTAATTCACTTTAATAGATTTTTTTTAAATTTTTATTTCAACTATCTGTTCTATTTTTAATAATTTTTATCTATTTATAAAAAATAAAAACTTTTTAGATAATACATAAAAAATTATGAAACAACAAATTTATATTATAGGACTTAATCACCGTACGGCAGAAATTGCAATCAGAGAACAATTTGCTCTTTGTAAAAAAGACAGTGCAAAATATTTTTTACATTACAAAATTGGAATACAAGAAATTCTTATTCTTTCTACTTGTAATAGAGTAGAAATTTTAATAATTGCAGAAGAAAATGATGAAATAGAGACACTCCTTTTACAAAAATGGGCAAATATTTGCAAGCGACCTACAGATGATTTGTCAAATCATACCTATTTTTACAAAGGTGAAGAGGCTGTACAACATTTATTTTCCGTAGCAGCGAGCCTTGACTCAATGATTCTAGGAGAACCGCAGATTCTGGGACAACTCAAAGAAGCCTACCGCAATGCCGTACAAAACAAAACAACCGGTACGATTTTAAACCGGCTGTGCCACAAAGCTTTTTCCGTTGCCAAACGGGTTCGCACGGAAACCGACATCGCTTCCAGTGCAGTTTCTATCAGTTATGCCGCCGTAGAATTAACCAAAAAAATCTTTTCCAATCTGCAAAATCTGCGAGCAATGCTCATCGGTGCAGGCGAAATGGCTGAACTAGCAGCAACACATTTGCTCGAAGCCGGAGTAAAACATATTTTCATCGCCAACCGTACTTTTGCTACCGGCAAAGAATTGGCAACAACCTTAGGCGGCGAAGCTATCCATTTTGAAAATCTGACAAAATATCTAAGCGACATTGATATTGTTATTAGCTCGACCGGAGCAAATAATACAATCATAACTGCCGCGGACATTCAAGAAATTATGAAAAAACGACAAGATAGCCCGATGTTTTTTATTGATATTGCCGTACCAAGGGATATTGCAAGCGATGTCGGTTCGCTTAAAAATGTTTATTTATACGATATCGATGACCTAAAAGATGTGGTGCAAGAAAATATGCAAATCAGACAGGATGAAGCACTGCAAGGTAAAAAAATCGTTGATGAAGAAACACAAAAATTTTTCCAATGGAAACAAGGACTTGCCATCAAACCAACCATCATCAATTTACTGGAAAAAGCTGAAAATCTGGCTTACCGAGAAATTCACAAATCGTCTAAAAATTTGCTTTCTTGCAAAAATGAAACTGAAATCCAAGCAGTTTTGGAAAAACTGGCACTCTCCATTGCTCGCAAAATCTGCCTCGAACCGATAGATTTTTTAAAACGCAAAAACGAAAACGGACAAGGACAAGAAGCAACCGTACTTATTCACCGAATTTTCAACCTGAGTGAAGACAATATAACCCCTCACATTCATACGCACAGGAAATAAAATGCGGTCTTATCTTGTTGATGATATTGACAATAAACAAATGGAACGCTTCAAAACCGCTCTGCGAAAAAAAGGATTTTCAGAACCAATTGAGGGTATTTTCCATCTGCCACTCCCCCAAAAAATCCTAAGTAACGAACAAAAAAAACACAACGAATGCAGCAAACATTATTTAGCTCTGGAAATCGGCACAAACGAAATTCGCCTCGAACTGCTTGTACGTTCAAGCTCTCGCCTGCATTGCTCCTGCACCCAATTTGCCGATTCTCGACAACAGGAATATATGCAAAATATGCTGGAAGAACTGCTTGAAAATACGGATACAAACAAACAATGAGCAATTTTCAAATCGCTCAAATTCCCGAACCGCACTTACAAACTCTTCCCGGAAAATGGGCAATTTTTTGCCTACAAAAAGAAAAATTTTTACAACAACTGGGAATTTTTCCGCAAAACCAAACTATTTTCATTGCCTATTCCGTCGGCGTTGATTCTACGGCTCTGCTTTTTTGGGCGAAATGTATGGCAAAACGATGGAATTGCCAAATTATTGCCGTACATTTCAATCACCAAATCCGCCAACAATCCGAAGCAGAAGCCGTTTTTGCCCAAAAAATCTGCTCACAACTTAAAATTCCGTTACAAATTCAAAAGCTACGTGTTCCTACTTATTGCCAAGCAAACAATCAGGGACTTGAAGAAGGTGGACGAATTTTGCGATACTCAGCTCTTGCTGAATTGCAAAGTCAATATCCCGACTCGCTTATATTTACCGGACACCATCTCAACGACTTGGCAGAAGATTTCTTTTTGCGACTAAATCGGGGAACAGGCTGGCCAGCTCTGGGCGGAATGACCGCCTTTGATAAAAACCGTTTTCTCGTCCGCCCTTTTTTACTTACTCCCAAACAAGAACTTGTTGATTTTATGCAGGTCATCAAGATTCCGTGGCAGGAAGATCCGAGCAACAGCGATACCAATTTTTTACGCAATAAAATAAGGCATGATATCATTAAACCGCTTTACAATGTGAATCCGGCATTTTTACAACAGATAAAAAATCTTTGGCTGCAAGCGGAAATTGATAGAAAATATTGGAAAGAAATCGAAAATAAAATAAAAATCCCGCCTAAGAGTACGGAATTTTTGCTCGATAAAAAACAGCTCGAAGTTCATCAAGCCGTGCGATTGCGACTGTATAAAAAAATCTTAAATGAACTTGGAAAAGGGCAGGTACTTGCCGACAATCTTTTTAAACTCGACAGAATTTTTATACAAAAACAAACCGGTAAAACCGTTCAATTCCCTGACAACAAAACTGCTACGCTTTGCAAAAAAGGAATTATATTTAAACTCAACCTGTCAAAAAACAAATCACTTCTTTCTGTTTAAATTATCAAAAACAAAATCCAAAATAAGCAAAATTTTTAAAACAGATTTTTTATCAAAATAAAAAATACCCGATAATTACTTATATTTTTCAATAAAAAAGTCGGTAAGGAAAAATCGCTTACCGACTTTATTTCATTGCTACTTTACTTTTGACTTAGGCAAAAACAGTTTTGAAAGCCTTGTCAAGAGTGTCAACAAGCTGATCCATATCGGCTTTGTTTACAATGTAGGGCGGAGCCAAGCAGATTGTATTGTTCAAATCTCTAAAACAACGAGAGGTCTTACCGATGATAACACCATTCTTCATGCATTCACCAACAACATTCTGAACTTTGTTTTCTTCCATAGGCTCTTTAGTTTTACGGTCTTTGACAATTTCCAATCCCCAAAATAAACCTTTTCCACGAACATCGCCAATAACTTGATGCTTATCCTGCAATTCGTGTAAACGACCGCCAAGATATTCACCCATTTTGTTGACATTATCGATAAGATTTTCTTCTTCAATAATTTCCAAGTTGGCAAGAGCAGCAGAAGGACCGGCAGTACAACCACCAAAAGTGGAAATATCACGAAAATATTTATCACGGTCGGTCGGATCTGCCAAAAATTCATTAAACACGGCTTCGGTTGTAACGGTACAGGAAATCGGAGCATAACCGCTGGCAACACCTTTTGCCATAGTAACAATATCCGGCTGAATATTAAAATTCTGGTAACCAAACCATTTTCCAGTTCTGCCGATACCGCAAACGACTTCATCAATAATCAACAACAAACCGTATTTTTTACAAATTTCGGAAATTTTTTCAAAATATCCTTCAGGAGGAACAATAACACCGCCACCAGCAGTAATCGGCTCAAGAATAACTGCACCGACAGTATCCGGATCTTCTTTTTGAACAACTTTTTCAAGTTCAAGAGCAAATTTTTCGCCCAAATTAGTTGTTCCTTCAGGATACGGAGAACGATAAGCGGAACAAGCCGGAAATTCAACAAAACCCGGAGTAAACGGACCATACTGCATCTGGCGTTCCGGCTGACCACAAGCACTCAAAGTTGAAATTGTAGTTCCGTGATAATCCCGTTCACGATAAATAATTTTATATTTTTTACCGCTATGTTTAATCTGAGAAATCTGGCGAACAATTTTAAATGCTTTTTCATTTGCTTCAGAACCGGAATTGGACAAATATACTCTGCTCATTCCAGGCATTTTTTCAATTAATTTTTCAGCAAATTTCGTTGCCGGAATACTTCCAAAAGCATTCGAAAAATAGTTCATTTTCAAAATTTCTTTGCTCATGGCATCAACAATTTTTTTCCGACCATATCCGACATTTACTGTCCAAACACCACCAGAAACACAATCAAGATATTCTTTTCCGTGCAGATCTTTTACACGAGCCCCATTACCTTCTACGATAAAGGCAGGGTCTTTATCTTCATAAACTTTATGTTGAGTCAAGTGATGCCAAACATGTTTTTTATCCAATGCAACAAGATCTTCAGCCTTCATTATGTCCTCCAAGAAAAAAATGTTATAAAAAAGTCTTTATAAAACAGAGGGGACGAATAAAACGCCCCCTCCTATACTTTAGCTAACAGCTTATTTTGCGTTCAAATGCTTGTACTTATCAAGATAACGAACAGGCATTTTCAAAGCATCACGACGGAAAGGCTCAGCCAAAACTTTTTCGCCGCCTTCAAGAATAGCATTGATTACACACGGCTTGCCGGAAGCGATTGCTTCTTTCATGACATCACCAACCTGATCAGGACTGTCAACTTTAAAGCCCTTTGCACCCATATCTTCTGCCAACTTAGCATAATCCGGGTTTTCACGCAGGTTTGCACCAACAAATCTATTGTCATAGTAGTCAATCTGGTTCTTCTTCTCAGCACCCCACTCGAAATTACAAGCAACAATCGCGATAACAGGAATGTTTTCACGAACAGCTGTCATAACTTCGGCAATACCGCTGATACCGTAAGCACCATCACCTTGGAAAGCGATAACCGGAGCATCAGGTTTAGCAACCTTTGCACCCAAAGCAGCACCGTAAGCGAAACCGCAGTTACCCCAAGACAGAGCGGAAAGATGCTGACGCACGCCTTCAAACTTGATGTAGGAGTTAATCATGGAAGAGTTATTTCCGATATCTGTGGTGATTATAGTGTTCTTCGGCAAAACTTTTGTCCATTGTTCATGGAACTGACGAGGATGCATCTTATCAGTTTTAACAGCAAAACCCCAATCATGAAGTTCTTTTGCCCATTTTTCTTTTTCTACCTTTACTTCTGCCAAACGAGCATTGTTCTTCGGCAAATTCGGCATCAATTCTTTTACTCTCTTAAGGAGCAATTCAGTAAATTCTTTCACATCACCACAGCTGTAAACATCAGCACGCTTTGCAACATCAAGAATATTGATATTAGTATCACACTGAATCAACTTAGCATTTTCAGGCCAGTATTTAATGTCGTACTGCGGCAATGTTCCAAAAGGTCCAAGACGGGTTCCAAGAGCGATAATGAGGTCTGCCTTGGCAATTGTGTGCATAGCTGCTTTAGATCCGCAATAACCTATCGGTCCGCAAGCAAGTTCATGACTGGCGGGAAAAGTATCATTATGCAGGTAAGAATTAACAACCGGAGCTGTCAAATATTCTGCCAATGCTTTCACTTCAGCAAGAGCATCACGCTGAGAAACGCCACCACCTGATACGATTACAGGGAACTTGGCATCTTTAATCATTTTAGCAGCGGCTTCAAGGTCTTCAAGAGAACCGGCACCGCGTTTAATTACGGGAGTTTTGTAAATATCATCATTCAATTCACCGTAAAAATAATCACGAGGTACGTTCAGTTGAGTCGGTCCGTTCAAGTTCTTAGCCATATAAAAAGCACGACGGGAAAGTTCTGCCATTCTTTCCGCACGATTTACACGAACCTGATAAACAACGGATTTTTCAAACATCGGCATCTGATCCAATTCTTGGAAACCACCGGTACCGATACCCATTGTGCCTGTTTCCGGTGTAATAGCAATAACCGGAGAATGTGCCCAATAAGCAGCGGTCATTGCAGAAACAAAGTTTGCAGCACCCGGACCGTTCTGAGCGATACAACACTGCGGTGTTCCAAGCACACGAGCCATACCGTCAGCAGCATGAGTAGCTGCCTGCTCGTGAGCTACAGGGATAAAACGAATGCCCGCATCCGGGAAAAGATCAAGAGCGTCCATGTAGGCGGAACCGACGATCCCGAATACATTTTTTACGCCTTCGACCCGCATGGTTTCAACCATAGCTTCACTTGGGGTCATTTTCTGTTTAGCCATTCAAAAAACCTCCTAAACTAAGTTAATGATAAAGAGCCAAATAAAATCTGGCTGGACTGCTACCTAATGCGACTTGATATAGCCGAACCCAAAAACTTGTCAACCATAAAAGTGAAAAAAAAGCCATATCTTTTTCTTTTAATTACAGATGGTTATAAAAAAAATAAATAATTTTAGCCCCTTAAAAGACCACTAAAACTAAAAAAGAAAAAATATAAATATACTCACACTTATAAGCCAAAAATCATATCTTAAAAGATAAAATTTTTTGGTATTTTTTTTAACAACATAACTTAAATATAATTTAAAAAAAATAATTTCCATTAAAAAATTAAGCTTTTAAAATATGCAGTAACCATTTTCCTCGCAAATACCGCACCAAAGCCGTCATACTCAAAACAACGATATAAAAGCAAACGCAGCCCCAAAAATAATATACACCCAAATTAAAATGCAATCCAATCCCCAGCGGAATCACCATTGCCACAAAAGCACAGACAATCTGGGAAATCATAACGAACCAAGTATCACCAGTTCCTTTCAAAATTCCATAAACGGAATAAGTAAGACCGTCAAAAAAAAGATAAAATACAACAAAACGAAGCATATTTTTTACAAGCAAAGCGACCTGATCAAAACTCCCCTGCTGTCCGATTCCAAAAATAGAAATAAATATTTCCGGGAAAAAAATAAATATTATTGCCACGCCCGACAAATATATTCCTACCAACTTCAACGTACAGCCCAAAATTTCTGATAACTGTTCTTTTTTATTGCTGCCGATTGCCTGTCCGGTCAGTACACTTGCCGCTATGGACATTCCAATCAACGGCAAAAAGGCAATCGAGTTGATTGTCATCGTAATATTACTGGCAGCCAAAACCACTGTACCAAGTTTTCCGATAATAAAAACAAAGACACTAAAAGAAAAAATCTCCATAAAAAAGATAATACCGTTGGGAATACCATAATACATCAAACGGACAAAAAGTTTACGAGAAAACCGTCGAGCGGAACGAATACAAAAAACACGTTCATTTTTTGCCGTAAACGCCTGTCCAGCTAAAAGCAGTGTAATCACGCCCCAACTCACAACCGTTGCCAAGCCTGCTCCGACAATACCAAGTTCAGGAAAAATCCAAAAACCGTTAATCAGTGTATAATTAAGCGGAATATTCGTAAACATTCCGATTAAATTGGCGACCATAACTACACGGGTTCTACCCTGACCCGAAAAAAAAGCGGATAGCACAACTCCGCCAAGCTGTACGCCGGCTCCCCAGCAAAGAATACGGCAATATGAAACCTCCATTCGCTGTAATTCGGGACCATGCCCGACCAAAGCAAAAAATTCCGGCAACCACAAAGTAAGAAAAGCAATAAAAAGTGCCGCCCCAATTACAAGATATATCGCCTGCCAAAGAACCAATCCTACCATTTCTCTTTGTTTACTGCCGATATACTGTGCAACAAAAACGGAAACATAACTGCCCGTACCGAAAAAAATCGTTACGAACAAAAGTGCCAAAATTGCTGCCGGAGTCGCTGCCGCCAAAGTTTCAAGAGAATACCAACCTAAAAAAAGTCGGTCGGTAAATTCCATAATCGTCGTGGAACTCATACTCACAACCAACGGCAACCCGACAGCTAAAATTCGGGAATACATAGATTTTTTCTGCATTGTAAGCTATTGCATTTTTATCTAATTGTCTTTTATAATTTTCATCTATTTATTGTATTTTCTTTTTTTTAAAACATTTCTTTTATTGTATTTTAATTTCTTAAAAACATACCATATTCCATATAAATTCAATATTGAGTACAGTTTCAATACAAAAAACAGCACAACACGCTACAATCGCCACCAAAACCATACTTTTTTCTTTATAAGATAAAAAAATTGCTACCAAAAAACCACCCAATGCCGACTGCCAATATGAAGTTGAAAATAAAATTGCCGGAAAAGTCATGGCTGCCAACGTTGCATACGGCACATAATATAAAAAAGAACGAACAAATGGATTGCGTATTTCCCTGCGAATAAGCGTCAACGGCAAAACCCGAATAAGATATGTTACCGCCGCCATAACAAAAATATAAATGTACGGATTAGCTTTCATTGCCAATCTCCTCAACAACGGGAAATAACCATGCCGCTAATCCGGCAACAATAACCGTAATAATGATAATGCTAAAACCGAAAGACAATTTATTTAAAATCGGCAAAAACTGAAAAGCACAGCCCAACAACATACCGAGCAAAACGACCTTAAAGATTACATGGTCTTTTTTTGTCGGAGGAATAATAATCGCCAAAAACATACCATAAATAGCAATTCCCAATGCACTCAAAAGAGAGTCGGGCAAAATGCTGCCCGAAACCGCCCCGAAAAGCGTACCAAATCCCCAACCAGGAATAGCCACACTCATTGCTCCATATACATAAAAGGGCGAAAATTTTCCAGATTTGCAACTTGTAATAGCGAAAATTTCATCAGTTACACCTGCTGCAACGAAAAAACGATGAAAAAATGAAACATTCGGATCAATTTTTTGCGACAAAGCACATGACATCAATAAATAACGAATATTGATAACGAACTGTGTCAACCCCATTTCCAGATACGAACCGGCAGCCGCAATAACCCCCAAAGCAGCAAGCTGTCCGGCGGAAGTTAAATTTGTAAACGACATCAACGCCGCCTGATGGCTAAAAAGTCCTGAACGAACCGCACTAACTCCAAAAGCAAACGCCACGGCAAAATAGGCAAGACCGATAGGAATACCGTTATGCACCCCTTCCTTAAAGTTGCTAAAATTATCCATACAGATTATATCCTTTTTTTTAAATTGCTTTCTATCAATAAAAAATCTTTCTTACCCAAAGATCGAAAAAAGTAAAGACGATAAAAGTAAAAACAGTAAAATATGTTTAAATTTTTCATAACAATATCAGAATTTTTTATTATTTTCGGAGTATTATTTTTGCTAAAAAAAATAAAATTCAAATGTCCGCCCTGAATACTGCTTTACGGCTTACTGGGAGTATGTCTCATTATCACTTCAATTTTTTGGAAATAACATAATAAACAGATTATCGTAACTGATAAAACCGGAGGAAAAAAAATGGAAAGCCTAAAGGACCGATACAAAAGAGAAGCTGTGGAAGTTTCCTGTCCGATTTGCGGACAAAACCAAATTATTTATCTCCCTGAAGAAGAAATTCCAAATTGCCCGAATTGCCGCGGAAAAATGATTATCAAAGAGATTTTGACAGAAGGAAAATATTAACCTATTTTATTTTTTTATATTTAGAAAAATTTGTAATGTTTTTAAAAAAATTGTTTTTTCTTGACAAGAATATACTTTTTATCAATTAGCAGTAAAGTTATGCCAAATTTACACTCAACACTATCCAAAAAGACGAATGCAACGAACAAATAAATCAAAAATGATTTTAAAACGGTTCTTAAATTGGAGAAATCCAAAAATTTCAATAACATTTTAACCAAAGGAGAAAATGATGCATTTCCTAAAAACATTTTTTTATTTTTTACTTATAAACTTTGCTCTATTTATCGGCAGCGTACAAGCCGAATCCACACTCGACCTTATTCAAAAAAAAGGCGAATTGCGAGTCGGTTTTGATTCCGGTTATATACCTTTTGAAATGAGCAACAAAAAAGGGCAATTTATCGGATTTGATATTGACATTGCCAAAGAAATGGCAAAAGCGATGAAAGTCAAATTTGTTCCGGTCAATACTGATTTTGACGGTATTATTCCGGCACTTTTAACAAAAAAAATCGACATCATCATCAGCGGCATTACCATCACTCAAGAACGCAACCTCCAAATCAATTTTGCCGGTCCGTATTTTTATGCAGGACAGGCAATTTTACTTGCCAAAAAACATGAAGGCGCAATTAATTCTTACAAAGATTTAAACGATCCCAAATTCCTTGTTATTTCCCGTCTCGGTACAACCGGAGAAATGACAACCAAACGCTTGATTTCAAAAGCCCAATACAAATCATTTGACAAAGAAGCCGATGCTGCCTTGGAAGTTATAAACGGACGGGCAGATGCCTTTGTTTACGACCTGCCGGTTTTAATTCAGCTCAAAAAGAAAATGGGCGGCAATAAAGTCGTCCTGCTTGATAAAACCTTTACTTACGAACCACTCGGTTTCGGTATTCGCCGCGGCGACCCCGACTTTTTAAACTGGCTGAATAACTTTTTGATACAAATCCAAAATGACGGCAGCTATACTCGTATGTATAACAAATGGTTTAAAAGCGACTCTTGGTATCAAGATGTTCAATAAAATGGAAAAATGCGTTTTCCTAAATCGTATATCCTTCTTGCTGACCGGCTGTCTTATTGGCAGCCGTTAGTATTCAAGCGAAATCCGAACCTGAAGAAATTCAAAAAAAAAGCGAACATTGACATAAAGATATTCCATAAAATCAACCGACCGCAAAAAGAAGCGTTTGAAATTTTCTTTTTCAGTTTTTTAGGAGCAAATATATGGCAAAAACAATGGGGCTGGAAATTTTGTCCGGTAAAAAAAATATACTTTTTTGGAAAATATCTTTTTTTGCATTGCTGGCACTACTTATTTGGGGGATCTATCTCGCCTCAATTTCAGTCGATTATACTTGGCGATGGAACAGAATACCGCAATATTTTTATTATACCGAAAAAATTGAACTGACATCTTCCGTACAAGGCGAAATCGCAACAATTAGTCAAAACGGTGAATCTCTCCGTGTCGTACTTAAAGCAGAAGACGGCAACGAAGAAGTGCTTTTAGCTGAAAAAGGAAAAATATTACTCGACGAAGGCGATTTCGTCTCTCCGGGCGATGTTGTGATTGAATACAAAAAAAATGTCCCCGGTATTTTATTGAGTGGATTATGGCTTACACTCAAAGTCAGTCTACTTGCCATTATTTTCGGACTGGTAGCCGGACTAATAACAGGACTTGCCCGCATCAGCTCCAATCCGCTTTTTCGCTGGAGTGCCATTACTTATATCGAACTTGTACGTGGCTCTCCCCTACTTGTACAAATGTTCTTATGGTATTTTGTTGTAGGCACGCTTGTTAATTCTTTACTCGCCAAATACGGTATTTCACCTATTCCGTCTTTATGGTTCGGTGTTTTTTCTCTCGGACTGTTTGCTGGTGCGTACATTGCCGAAATCATTCGGGCAGGTATCCAGTCCATTCACCGGGGACAAATGGAAGCAGCTCGTTCACTCGGTATGACACACGCACAAACTATGCGAAAAATCATTTTACCGCAGGCTTTTCGACGAGTTTTGCCGCCGCTTGCCGGACAATTTATTTCACTAATAAAAGATTCATCGCTGCTTGGCGTTATCGCCGTTCGCGAACTGACAAAAGCTACCAGAGAAACGGTTTCCACCTCATTGCAGCCGTTTGAACTTTGGATTATCTGTGCCTTACTCTATCTTATTTTGACATTTACTCTTTCTATGTTTGTCCAGCATCTCGAACGGAGGGCATTATGATTACGGCAACAAAGGTCAACAAATATTTTTGGATTCCGACAAAACTGCATGCACTCAACGATGTAAGTTTACATGTCAAACAGGGCGAAGTCATGGTGATTATCGGACCGAGCGGTTCAGGAAAAAGTACTTTTCTGCGTTGCCTCAACCGACTTGAAGTCGCTGATAGCGGTTCGATTGAAATTAACGGCGTAGATATTTTAAAACCTAACTGTAATATCAATAAAGTCAGATCTGAAGTCGGTATGGTTTTTCAGTCTTTTAATCTTTTTCCGCACAAAAATGTTTTGGAAAATCTCTGTTTGGCACAAACAACGGTTCACAAACGCAGCCACAAAGAAGCCAAAGAAAAAGCAATGGAACTGCTTGAAAAAGTCGGTATTGCGGACAAATACCGCAGTATGCCCGAACAGCTTTCCGGCGGTCAGCAGCAGCGAGTCGCAATTGCCCGTTCTTTGGCAATGGACCCGAAAGTTATGCTTTTTGACGAACCCACTTCCGCCCTCGATCCGGAAATGGTCGGTGAAGTACTTGATGTTATGAAAAATTTGGCAAAAATCGGCATGACCATGGTCATTGTTACACATGAAATGGGTTTTGCCAGAGAGGTTGCGGACAAAATGGTGTTTATGGAAAACGGAGAAATCCTCGAAAACAATATACCGGAAGTTTTTTTTCATAATCCTGAACACGCCAGAACCAAAACATTTTTGCAACAAATTTTATAATACGTTCGGTCATTTTTGCCGACAAACGAAACAAATTATATGAATACGCTTTTTGCTCTTTTGTCTTTTTGGAAAAAACAGTTTTGGGCAAAATGCTTTGTTTTCGCTTGTTGTTTTTTTCTGTTTTTACCATCAATTCTTTTTGCCAAGATTATTTATAAGCCCGAAATTATCGGCTGCTCCCAAAAAATTCAAACAACTCTCATATCTGTTTCCCGTTCTTTCAATCTGCAAAAACAACTGCCGCTTACCATCGGACTTTTGCAAAAACGAGCGGAACGGGATATTCCGGCAATGCAAAAAGCACTCAAATCATTAGGATATTACCAAAGTAAAATCACAATTGATATTCTGTCCGGAAACCCTGCCAAACTTATTTTTAATGTCGAGCTTGGAAAACGCACACAAATCGGAGAAATCAAACTTGAATACATTTCCATACCGCCCAAAATACCACAAATAAATTTACCTTTTCATTCGGGAGAACCGGCACTTTCTGAAACTGTTTTAAATGCCCAAAAAAATATTTTACAACAAATAGGCGAACAAGGATACCCTTTTGCATCCATTACAGAACAAAAAGTAGAAGTACGGCACGACACCCAAGTAATGAACATCACCTACACACTAAAAACTGGAGAATATGCCATATTCGGTACAACCACGATTTTAGGACTTAATAAAGTCAATCCGAAATATATCCAGTTCCTTATTCCTTGGAAAGAAGGCGAGGAATTTAACGCTTCACTTATAAATCAAGCCCGAACTATTTTCGTCAAAACAGGACTTTTTTCATCTATCGACTATTCCATAAAACTTCAAAAAAGTACCATTAAGGAAATGAACAATACAATCAATATTCAATTCCAATTTGTAGAACGAAAACACAAAACAATTCAAGCCGGTGCCGGATATTCAAAAGACAAAGGTATACTTGGCTCCCTAAATTGGACACATCGAAATCTGAACGGCAAAGGAGAGAAATTAAAAATAAGCTTGGAAGGAAATACCAAACTGTTCGACACTAAAGCCAGTTTTCAACGCCCATGGCTTTTACGCCAAGACCAAACAGGAACTTTAGCCGCCCAATACAAAGAAGAGTATTCCGATGCCTACAATTCCCGATTTCTACAAACAACCGGCGAAATAGAACGACATCTGTATAATAAACTTTGGGGCGGAATCGGTATCGGCTACCGTCTTTCGGCAATCAAAGAAGAGGACAGACAACAGGATTTCGGCTTTTTTTTCATTCCTTTTTCAGGACATTGGGACAATCTCAATTCACTTTTGCGTCCCACCAAAGGAATTTTCGGTCGATTTTTCTTTGCACCATATTACGATACACTCAAAACTAACACTTCATTTTTTAAATTTTCAGGAATACTTACGACCTATATTCCGCTTATTTCCGACAAGCTTATTCTTTGCACCCGCAGTCGCTACAGCTCAATTCGAGGAGCGAACTTAAAAGCGATTCCGGCAGACATTCGATTTTATGCAGGCGGCAGTCGCTCAGTCAGGGGCTATGCCTATCAAAAAGCCGGAGAAATAAAAGCAAACGGCAAACCGCTCGGCGGACGAAGTCTATTTGAAATTTCAGGAGAATTGCAATATTTATTCGGTAAACGATACGGAATTGATATTTTTCTGGACGGCGGCAGAGCATTTGTAGACACAATTTTTCAAATCAATCAACCGCTTCTTTTAGGTGCCGGATTTGGTTTTTCTTATTTTTTGGATACAGGACAACAAATTCGACTTGATATTGCCACGCCAATCAATCCGAGAAAAGATATTGACTCCTTAATTCAACTCTATATCAATTTGGGAATGACATTTTAGCAATGCAAAAACTCCGTACTGCCTTTCTTTTTCTTGTTGCAACTTTTTTCTTGTTTATCTTTTTAGCATTAAGCAGTCCGATTTGGTTTGCAATTCTTACAAATAATTCCAGTATTGAAAATATAATCAACCAATATGCTCATTGGAACGAAAGAAAAATTCATATTTCCGGACTTTCATTTCCTTCTATCAATAAGATACAATGTGAAACTTTAGAGATACAGGACAAAAAAGGAACTTGGCTACAATTGCAAAGACTGGATTTCAAATGGAACATTCATCTTTCACCGCTGAGCTTAATTATTTCTTCGGCACAAATCGGTAAAATCGATTTTCGTCGCCTGCCTCAAAACACGACTAAAACCGCTTCATACCAATCTACTCAGCCTTTTGCCTTGAAAATTCCTCAGTTTTCCAGTCCACCAATCGGATTTTCCGTTTCAAAAATCACAATAAAAGAAATAATCTTAAATAAAGCCGTGTTAGGCACTCCCCTTAACTATTCTTTTCATGGAAACGTTACCCTGTTTCCATATTGGACTGACATCAAGGCTAGAATACTTTCTCAAACTCCCGAAAACGGACATGGATTTTTCCGTCTGACCCGCAACCACCAAGACAAACTTTTACTCAAAATGGACATAAAAGCACCGACAATAAACAACATAGAAATTTCCAAAGGGCTTACACTTAAAGCCGACGGACATGGACATCTACAAGACTGGTCAGGAAAAATCACGCTTACCGTCCCTGAAACAGGAACGCTTACAAATACACTGCTTTTTACCGCTGAAAAAAAAACGCTCGATTTGAATTTTAAAAGCACATTAGATTTGGAAAAAAAAGCACTGAACCTGCAAAGCTGGCTGGGCAAATCTCCATCTTGCACGCTCAAAGCGACTATAAGCAACAATACAATTAACTGCGAACGCTTTTGTCTACAAACCAAGCCAGCCACTTTGACACTAAACGGAACTTTTCAACCCGAACGGTTACTTGCCAATATTATTACCGAAATACGAGACACTTCCCGATTGGAACAATTCGGTTTTCAAATCGGAAAGTTAGATCCGATTCGCATCTCCTTGAGCGGTACATACGATAAAATCAACACCTCAATCAAACTCGGCGGTAAATACTTTATCGTTCCCGGCGGATATGAAGCACACAATATTGATATTGATATTACGGGAGATTGTATTCCAAACCGCTCCGAAATATTTCAAGGCAAGCTCAACCTTAAATCAAATAAGATGATTCCGCACAAGCTCAACTATCATAACGTGCAGCTAAAATCGAATATCACAAGCACATTTACCAACCTTATTTTAAACGGTTTTTCCATTACTTCCCAAGAATTTGCTCTTCGTTTCCTGAAACCGGTTATAATTGACAAAAACGGCATCGCGGGTAACGGACGACTTTTTTTTGACCGCTACAATATCGCAAGCCTTTTGCCGTATTTAGGAAAAAACTGGCAGGGCAATATCTTTGGATATATTGACGCCAAGGGTCATAATGCCAACTGGAAATACGATTTACTTTTTAAAAGTGCTAACCTTCACTCTCCGTGGCTCGAACTCAAACAACTGGCAAAAAAAGAATTTTTTATCAAAGTACGTGGCGAACTGACACCTAACGACATTTTCTGGGAAAAATCACGCGTCTTCACGCCGGACGGTTTTGTTTTTTCCGATGGCAAAGTGGACTGGGGAAAAAAAATAATCAATATTCAATTTCATAGCGAACAAACAAAAACCTCCTTGCTGCACAAGAACTTTCACGGTCTTGTCAGTCTCAAAGGAAATATCGTCGGCGTGCTTTCCCAACCGGAAATCTTTGCCTCGCTTTCCTCTTCAAAAATCGGACTCAAACAAAATACACTCAGCGATGTTTTTGCACAAATAACACTCAAAACAAACACGCGAAAAGGACAATTACACGCTGGATTCCGACAGGCACACAATCCGCTGACACTCCATACGGAATTTAGTTTACAAAAAAACACATTTGAACTGTTTCAAACGGAGCTAAGCGGCGAAAAAATCAAAGCCGCTTTTTCAGGAAAAATAGCCTACTCTGGCAAAAGCGGTAATTTTTATCTGCAAGCCGACAGCAAAAATATCCACAACCTTACCAAACAATTCGATATTTCCCTGTACGGTTCTATCGGCGGAGAAATTCAAGGAAGTTGGCAACAAGAAAAACTGACAGGACAATTTTCTTTGGCAGGCAACAATTTCGGTTGTATTCCGTCGGCAAAAGGGAAATTTTCTTTAACAGGCAGTTTGGGCGGTTCTTTTTTTGTCCCCGAATTTCAAATTCAAAGCCAAATTCACAACTTCGCTCTGACAGACGACAAAATCCTGCACAAAATCAAGGCAAGCATAAACGGAACGCCCCAAAATCTGACGACTTCACTACAAGCAATCGGGCGACTTCCTTTCCCGTTTTCTCTTTCCTCACATTTAAAAATAAAAAAAAATGGCGAACAAGCTCTTTATACTTTCCAAGAATGCAAGGGAACAGTAGGTCCTGACAGATTTTTTTTAACCAAACCGACACGATTTTGGATTTCACCGCAAAAATACGAACTGCAACCTTGTCGAATTGTACTCGGAAACGGATTTATTGAATTGGGAGGTAAATATACTTCCGAACTTGCCCTGTACGGAAAACTGCATAATATTTCCAGCTACCTGCCCTCAATTTTTTTGCCGGTGCAAGAATACGGGATATTAAATTTGCAAGCAAAACTGCACGGAACGCCAACCAAACCCATTTTCAAAACAAATTTTTTATTTTCAAAACTTATTCCCGATTCTGCGACAAGCAATCAGCAAGGATTTTCTCTATCGGGAAAAAGCGAATATCAAAATGAATTGGCAACGCTCAATGCCGAATTTGGCAATAAAAGCACCAACCAGCTCACAATTCAAACAACTGTGCCGCTTTTGCTTGATTTTTCCCGCCCGACCTATGCTTTACATGGAATATGCAAAAATAAACTCAAAGGTGTATTGGAACTGAACTGGCTTTCTTCTCTGCTTGGGCTGGACGACCATATTCTCAATGCTATGGCGGCAATTGACATAGAAGCGGATTATACACCGCAAAACGGCATACAGCTCTCGGGAAAATCACAAATAAGAGGCGGAAAATATGAATTTCTGACAACAGGAACGGTCTTACGACATCTTAATCTTGTCGCCAATTTTGATAAAAAAAAGGTCAGTCTAAATTTGCAGGCAAAAGACAACAAAACAGGAACGCTCAAAGCCTTTGCCACTGCCCAAATCAGCGACCTGCCTTCATTTTTACTGACATTGCACACCGACAATTTACTCGCTTATCAAAATGATTTCTTAAATGCCAATCTCACTAGCAACCTTCGCTTAGAGGGAAATGTTAAAAAAGCTCTGTTAAGCGGAAATGTTAAAATACATTCCGCCACACTCAATTTACCCGAATACTCTTCACTTTCCGTTCCCAATTTGGAAGTACAGGAAATTGACTCTCAAAACCGTATTTTAACCACTGCCCAAAAACAACGCAGGCAATCTCCGCTGCATTTCAATATCCACTTTTCTGCCGACAAAAATATCTTTATTCAAGGTCGAGGACTGGAATCGGAATGGAGAGGTGATATTATACTGCAAGAAAATATCAATTCTCCTATACTCAACGGCAATCTTGAAGTCATAAACGGCAAATATATTTTTGCCGGACGGGAATTTCAGCTCGATTCCGCCCAACAGGGAAAAGTGCAATTTGTCGGCAATTCTCCGCCCAATCCAACGCTATCGCTCACAGGCATAGCACAACTCAAAGATTTACTTATCAAACTTCAAGCTGAAGGTGTGGCATCGGACTTTTCTCTCACTTTGACTTCCGAACCGGCATTTCCGCAAGATGAAATCCTTTCCCGCGTACTTTTCGGTCGTTCACTGGATAAGATTTCACCGATTCAGGGTCTGCATTTAGCACAAACACTTTCAGACTTGAGCGGTTCGGGGGAAAAACGTTTTAATCTGATAAACGGCATTAAAAATACTCTCAAAATTGACACTCTGCGACTGGAAAGTACGGATAAAGACTCAACTTCTTTGGCAGCAGGCAAATATATTACGGAAAAAATCTATGTTGAACTGGAAAAAAATCCGAGTGAAGAAGACAATCTGTCAGTTGAAGTGGAACTCACTCCACAAATATTACTGGATACGGAAATCGGCGGAACGGATAACGGTAAAGTCGGACTGCAATGGAAACTTGATTATTAAACAACGATTTTTGAACATCTTTTCAACTTGAAAATGATTCATATTTTTTCTATACTTTTTTATATTTTTAATCATAAACAACGGATAAAAAATGACAAACGAACAAGAAACACGACTTAATTCTTATCTTAGTCATATTCAACAACTTAAAGAAAAAAAACCTCTTAACCAAATAACAGAAACAGAAGTTTTACAATTCTTTATTCAGACTTGTATCAACATCATTGATGAATGCCCAACAACGGAAGTCAGCCAAATGAGCATTATAAATCTTATCTGCATGCGTGCAAGTTTACATTCTGACTATGAAGAAATCAAAAAAAGAATATCCGCTTTTCTTTTTTCTCTCAATACTTACTTAAAAGAAAATATAAAACAAAATGAAGAAAAAAATAAAATAATGCAACAAGAAATATTTAATGCAGAAACAATTCTTATAAAAATAATTCAAGTTGTTATTTTTTATTCCGGTTTATTTATGGATAATCTTTTATACGGTATTGCTCGTTTTAAAGGAGCTGAAGCGGAACTACAACTGCATGAACTTTCTCAAGAAATAGAATTGGGAAAAGATTTTTGGAAAAAGTTTTACAATCTTTTTATACAAGTTCCGTGTACGGAAATATATAAAAACATTATTGAAGAAAAACAATTTACAATGACACGAGACCAAAATTTTATTCTTGTTCATTTTCCCATTACACAATATTTGCAATCAGATGCAACGGCAGGAGCATTGAGTCGTATTCAAAATTTATATCTTAAAACAACAAATGAAAATGGCACAAAAGCATTACAGTTTCTTCGGCAATTTTCTACTACAGTAAAAAAAGAAAAAATAGAAACAGGAGAATATGAAAATGTTTTTTCCAAAATTTTAAGTATGGATATACTTTCCAAGCAAATAATTAAACTTTTTCAAGAAAATCAAACTCCGCAAAATGCAGAAGAACTTGCAAACATACTCTTTCATTTAGAACAAACACAAACAATATTTTTTATTACCAAAATAATAATAGATACAATCTGGTCAGAATTAACAACAATTTTTCCGTATCAACAAGGAGAAATGCAAAGACTTCGATTTTTAATGCTCGGTCTAAATCCCGAACAAGCACCAAATGTATGGCCATTTCTTTTTCTTTGCGAACTAAAAGAACAAATTCAAAATAAAGCCGGTGATAACGGTAATAAAATCTCACTTCGCCAAATACAAGAACGAAAAATACCGTTACCGCTTCTCAAAGAAATCCTGCAAAAAGAACCGAAAAAAGAGCTGCAAAAACAGCTCATTACACTCCAAAGCGGAACAAAAACCTTTCTTTTTCGCCCGACAAAACAAGAAGAACTTGAAACTGTTTTGGCACAATTTGTCGATAAGAATCTCAAAACCAAAATCCTGCAAGCATGGAAAGAAACGACAGCTGGCTTCACTCTGCTTCTTCTTATCAACCTTAAAGCCTTAGCCAGAGGAACAACCAATCTGGCACAAAAAGTAACGGAAGTTCTCACCGCTTTCAATTTAAACATAAAAAAATAAGTCTTTTCCGAAAAAAGACAGCCTTGATTATCAGAAATTGCAGGAAGGATATCTTTTTTTAGTGAACGGGGCAAAGGGTCGGCAACCGCCTGCCGGAATAAAGCCCTCTGCCTCGCAAACTGGACAGGCTGGAGTCTAAAAGAAATCGGGCAAATGGAAGAGCGAGAGCTTAATTTGTGGCTTGCGGCTTTACCCAAAGACAAAAAAGGACTGCCGTATTTTAGGGGGTAAAAAAAAGAGCTTTAATGAGGGCATAAGGAATGGAAAAAAATATTGCCGCTAAAAAAAATGAAAGAAGAACATCAAATATATCCATAAAAAACTCCAAAAATAAGGTGTTTGCGTGTCAAAATTAGCTTTAGGCGTTGGTATTGGTTTAACCGTTGCCGGTTCATTTTTGTCCGGCACAAAAACCGCTCAAGAAAAAATAGCCGCAGTAGGCAAAGAGATCAAGCGGTTAAATGCTCAGCGATTAAAGGTCGGCATCGGAGCATTTTTGAAAATTTATTTTTTCAATTGACGGTTTTTATTATTTCTTTTCTTTTATCGCGGGAAAAGCAAATTTTATTGTCGCCCAAACAAGAAATAAAGAAATCGTCGCCATTGAAAAAACAAGCGGCATTACCCCAAAATATTTTCCGATAAAACGCAAAAGCCCCATAACAAGTAAACCAACCAAGCCGCCGCTCCACAACAAAATCGTAGCAAAATTTCTTTTTTTCTCTTTTTTTTCTTTATTTTCCATCGTCTGAACGCACATAGATTTTTTTATCAATATTATTTTCTACCCATTTTACATCAAACCATTCTACAGGATTAACCGCAATACCATTTACAAAAAAACATAAATGTAAATGGTCTCCAAAAGACATTCCCGTTGTTCCGGTTTTGCCGATAATCTGTCCTTTTTTAACAACACTATCAACTTCAACATCTATTTGACTTAAATGAGCATATAATGATTGCAATCCAAGACCATGATCAACAACAACGACATTGCCGTAAATACCGATATCACCGACAAAAACAACTTTACCGTTATTTGCAGCCTGAACGGGAGCATGAACGACAGATGCAAAATCAACCCCCAAATGTACTTGCTCATCTATTGATTGTTTATTATATACATACGTTCTTTTATCACCAAAAGATGCTTTTACTATTGAATTTTGTAAACGTAAAAATTTTCCGTTCCACAGTTTTTTATTATCTGTCTTTTCTCTAAGTGAGAAAATTGTCTTATTATTTTCTTCCCGTATCAGATTATTTATTTTTAAATACAAAAGATATAAATTTTCTTCTTGCGGGAAATAATGCTGAAACTGCGGTACAACCTTTTCTAAAAAGTGCTCACTGATATGAAGTGTATCATGCGGAAAATTCTCTTCGGCAACCGTATAAAAAAAGCGTCCCGTTTGCTCGTTTCCCGCTCTGTCAACAGCAAGAAGCCGCAATTTGTCGCTTTTTATATCGGCAAAATACGGATAAGAAAAAAGACAAAGCCAAGTACCGTCCGCCTGCGGAAAAGCAGGAAAAAAATTATCTCCGACGGTTACGCCCGTTTTATTCACTTCTTCAGAAAGAGCATAGGAAACAATCCCCGCTCCGCCCTGTCGTAACCACTGCGTATTTTTAAACAGCGTAAATTTAGGCGGCTGCCCGTCAAGAACAATTTTTTGCCGAAAAATAGCCGCATTTCCCTTGCCCAAATTGTTCAAACTTCGGTCTGTTATGACAAAAACAAGCTCGCCCACACCATCAGGCAAGTCCGCTAAAACCAGTTCGCCGTCCCACTCAAACACACCGCCATCAAAATATTTTTCTAAAAGAAGTGTATTTTTTTCCTTTTGTAAAAAATAAACCCGTACATCTTTCAGTCCTCTTCCCTTATCTTGCAAATGAAAATAAATAATATCACTTGGTTTGATATATGTATTTTCAAGTACAATCGTAAGAGTTGGAATATTTCTCTCCATAAAAATAAAAAACAAATAACCTGACAACAAAATAATAAAAGACCCCAAAGAGACAAGTGCAATCTTTTTTTTGTTCATTTTATTTTTTTTTTATATTTTTAATAAAACATAATTAAAATTTATTTGCTGACAGCGTTACCTAGAAGATTTTCAATAGCCACAAATTTATCTATAAAATTATCCGGCAAAGAATAACGAGTTATAATATATTCGCTAGTATTTAAACTAAGAGTTACTTCTCCATTTTCATCTTCACGAACCAATGCTTTTAAAGGTAAATCAAGAGCAGATAAAGAATTATATTGCATAAATTGCGTTCCAACTTTTGGACTACCGAAAATAAACAATATTAAGGGCATAAGTGTCAATCCAACTGCTTCAGCTTCTGCCTGCTGGTCAATAACCGCAAAAATTTTAATCTTCTTTTCTTCAAATGTTGCACGCAATTTTTTTATTGTATCTACAAAAGAATAACTACTTTTATAGATAACGATACCTCGTGAAATTTTTTTTATTTCCATTTTTTATTTCCTTGCATATAATTTTTATTTTACAGGATATAACGAGACATATCTCTGTTTTCCCGTACATCTTCAAGTTGTTTTCTGACATATTCACAATCAATAACAACATGTTCTCCACTTCGTTCGGAAGCCTCAAATGCGAGATCGGATAAAACTTTTTCAAGCAGTGTATATAATCTGCGAGCACCGATATTTTCCGTTTCTTCATTTACTTCTTGTGCAAAAGCGGAAAGTTCCTGCAACGCCTCGTCAAGAAATTCAAGTTTAACACCTTCTGTTTGCATCAGTGCGGAATATTGCACTGTAAGTGCATTTTTAGGTTCCGTTAAAATACGATAAAAATCATCTTTTGTCAGTGCTTCCAGCTCAACCCGAAGCGGAAAACGCCCCTGCAATTCGGGAATAAGGTCGGACGGTTTGGAATAAGAAAAAGCACCAGCCGCAATAAACAAAATATGATCGGTACGCACAAGTCCATAACGAGTATTTACCGTACTGCCTTCCACAATCGGCAACAAATCCCGTTGCACTCCCTCACGCGACACATCAGTTTTACCATTTCCCTCCTTACCGCAAATCTTGTCGATTTCATCCAGAAAAATAATTCCGTCTTCCTGTACACGTTCTTTGGCAATTTCCGTAACTTTTTCCATATCCACAAGCCTTTCCGCCGCTTCTACCGTCAAAATCTCAAAAGCGTTGCGAACTTTGACCTTTTTTGTTTTTTTCTTTTTCGGAAACATACGACTGAACGCATCTTGCAGTTGCATTTCCATTCCTTCGATACCGGGCATAGACATTACTTCAACACGAGGTCCCGTTTCCGTAACCTCGATTTCAACTTCTCTATCGTCCAGCTTTCCCTTACGAAACATTGTCCGCAATTTGGCACGGGTCGAGTCCTCGCTTGAATTTGCCGGACTTTCCGAAAACTCGCACTCTCCCTCGTCTTTTTTGGAAGATGGCAACAAAGCATCAAGCAAGCGTTCTTCCGCCTCCATTTCCGCTTTATTTTTTACTCGCTCCTGCTCTTCCGCTCGAACAAGGTTTATGCCGATTTCCATCAAATCACGCACCATTGATTCCACATCTCGTCCGACATAACCGACCTCGGTAAATTTTGTGGCTTCGACTTTATAAAACGGTGCACCGGCAAGACGAGCCAGACGACGAGCAATTTCCGTTTTTCCAACACCGGTCGGTCCCATCATAATAATATTTTTCGGAACAACCTCTTCCCGCAAATCTTCCTCAAGCTGTCGCCGTCGCCAACGATTTCGCAAAGCAATGGCAACCATTTGTTTAGCATGTTTTTGTCCGACAATATATTTATCCAACTCCGAAACAATCTCCCGTGGAGTTAATTTGCTCATCTTATTCACCCAACGCTTCAATTATAATGTTATTGTTTGTATAAACACACAGTTCCGCTGCAATTTCCATTGATTTTTCTACAATTTCCCGCGGCGAAAAATCAGTATTGCGAAAAAGTGCGCGAGCCGCAGAAAGTGCGTACATTCCGCCCGAACCGATAGCTGCAATACCGTCATCAGGTTCAATCACATCTCCATTGCCACTCAAAATCAGCACAGTTTGTTCATCAGCCACCAGCAACATAGCTTCCAAGCGACGAAGATATTTATCCGTTCGCCAAGCCTTAGTCATTTCGACGCTTGCCCGAACCAGATTACCATTAAATTCTTCCAGCTTGCTTTCAAAGCGTTCAAAAAGAGTAAAAGCATCTGCCGTACTGCCTGCAAAACCCGCCAAAATTTTATCCTTATATAAACGACGAATTTTTTTGGCACTGTGCTTCATCACAACCGACTGTCCCAATGTAACCTGTCCGTCTCCGGCAAGAGCAACACCGTTTTTTCCTTTTACCGCTAAAATTGTCGTTCCTTTTATATGCATATCCTCCCCCGTTCATATTTTTCATTTGTAAAATTTTTTATTTTACAACAAATCTTTTATTTTTAAAAAGTTAAATAAAAATATAAATTTTTCTTGACCTTTTTTATTTACTAACCTATGAATTTTTTTTCTTAGCGCCCGTAGCTCAGCTGGATAGAGTACCTGGCTACGAACCAGTAGGTCGCACGTTCGAATCGTACCGGGCGCACCAAAAATAAAAGCTCCTTTTGCAGGAGCTTTTTTTATTTTTCCCACCTTTACGGTTTGCCGGTATAATACCCTTCAATTAAATTTCCAGGCTTACCTGTATAATACCCTTGAATGAGATGACATTTTCTTTGTTGTAAAAATTCCAATTCTTCTTGTATTTCTACTCCTTCAGCCACAACTTCAAGCTCCAAATTTTCCGCCAGCCCAAGAATAGACTCAACCAGTGCCTGTGATTTTTTCCGCTCTTCATTACTGCCGTTAAAAAGTTCCATAATAAAACTGCGATCAATTTTTAAACAGTCAATCGGCAACAATCTCAAATATGCCATAGACGAATATCCAGTTCCAAAATCATCAACAGCAATAGTCAGCCCAAGCCCTCGCAATTCCTTCAAACGAGCAATAACAATATTGATATCATGCATAACTGCACTTTCTGTAACTTCCAACTCCAATTTGTCCGGCGGAAAACCAGTTTTTTCCAAAATGTCTTTTACAATTTTTACAAAGTTTTCCTGAACAAATTGAACCGTTGAAACATTCACAGAAATATGAATATCAGAAAAACCTTTTTTATGCAGCTCCAAAACACTTCGACAGGCTTCTTCTAAAACCCAAGTTCCAAGCGACACAATAAAACCAGATTCTTCTGCAACAGGAACAAAAACAGCAGGCGAAATAAATTCACTACCTGGTCTATTCCAACGCAAAAGAGCTTCATAACCACTGATTTTACCGTTTCTTGCTCCAACTTTAGGCTGGTACTGCAAATAAAATTCACTCCGTTCCAACCCCAGTTTCATTTCATTTTCAATTTCTTGCTGCTGCGTAAAAATCCGCATAGTACGGTCATCATAATACATATATGAACCGCCGCCCCGCTTCTTTAGAAAATAAAGAGCCGCGTCGGCATTTTTTTGTAACTGCAATGGATCACTACCATCTTTAGGATAGCAAGCAATTCCGCAGCTCACGCTCAAATTAACCTGATAATTTTGTACCTTAAACAACTGACAACATTTAGCAATAATTTGTTCCGCCCGTCGTTGTATATCCTCTTCACTACTTTCTTCCGTTAATAAAATAAATTCATCACTGGAAATCCTAGACAAAACATCTCCAGGAAAAATAATTTCTTGTAAATGAGAAGCCAATTCACATAAAATATAATCTCCGGCGGTATTGCCGAGTGTATCATTGATATTTTTAAAACGATCAATATCAATCAACATAAGAGCCCAAGATTTCTTCTTTTCCGAAAATGCTTTTTGTATAGCTTCAAAGAAAAATTCACGATTGGAAAGACCGGTTAAAACATCGTGATACGCTTGATAATTCAATTTTCTAAATAAATTTATATTATTTATAATAACCCTTATCATCTCCAAAACAGTTACTATAAAGCTTTTCAATTTAAATTCTTCATTAAATAAATACTGACTTCTTTCAGCACTGATAAGTATAACATGAGAACTGGCACTTTCCTCATTTCTAAAAGGAAGCATCAAAAACAATTTATCCTTATTTTCTATTCCCTCAACAACAAAAGACGGTACAAGCAAAAAACCGTCGGGGAATTCTTCCGGAACAAATTGGACTTGTTTCTTCTGAAGATGAGTTACAATCGCTGCCGTGTCCTGCTCTTTAAAATTATCACTGGCATATTTTAAATACCAGTCACCAGTTCCTTCTTTTATGGCATACAGCATCTGACAGCCAGGAAACTGATGTTCCATCAAAACATAACTAGCCTCATACAGTTCTTTATTAGCAACCTTATTTTCTATAATAAGTTCCAAAAGTTGATTGCGATCGACTGCCAAAAATTCTCGTCTTTTTTCTTCGGAAATATCCTGCAAAATACCAAAAATACTAATCGGCTCTCCATTTGTCGGATTAAAACGCAACTCAAGCAAATGACGACAATATATAAAATCAATTTCAGAAATTATACGGTGTTCGACTGTTTGCGATTTTTTAGTTGCAAGCAATTCGTCCAAAGCACTTTGAACCGATGCCCTGTCTTCGGCAATAACTGCGGAGAAAAATAATTCCAGCAAATCTCCGGTCAAAGAATCGCCGTAACTAATCATTTTTACAAACTGTTCCGAAGCAGTAATCGTATCGGAATGCAAATCTTTTTCCCAGTTTCCGATTTTGGCAATATTTTGTGCTCTGGCAAGAAGATTTTGATTTTTCTGAGCATCCAGCAAAATAAGATGTGCATGCCACATCAGTCGCACACGTTGCAAAAAAAGATTCCAGTTAAGCGGTTTGGACATAAAATCAGTCGTTCCACCAGCCAATGCATCAACAACACTCTCAGGATCGTCATGTCCGGTAATCGTCAAAATCGGCGTATGTCCAAAAGTGTCCATCTGACGAAGTTTTTGACAAAGTTCAACTCCGCTTCCGTCCGGCAGCTCAATATCCAACAAAATCAAATCAGGGGTCAGCGTTTCGACAGTTTCCCAAAATTTTGCAATAGTCGGCACGACAAAAACAATAAATCCTGCCTGCGAAAGAACTTGTTTTCCTAAAAAACTGACGGTTGTATCATCGTCCAGAAACAAAACTTTTGGATTATCCATCTGCCTTTTATCCTTTATTAATCTTACCAAATATAAACATAAATTCTATCTTTACCAATTTATTATTAAAAAAATTATTCCTATATAACCAAATCTCAACAAAAAATCTAAAAACCTAGCTCCGTCGTTGCATTTTTGCACTCAGCCATTTTTTCAAACATAAAAAAAGACTGTTCATCTCAAACGGCTTGGCAAGATAATCATCTGTCCCGCTATGCGTACAATGCATGCGTTCTTTTAAAGCAGAAAGTGCAGTCAAAGCAACAACAGGAGTCCGCTGCAATTCTAATTCTTCTTCTAATTTACGAACTGCCGTGGTTGCTTCAAATCCGTCCATAATCGGCATTTGACAGTCCATAAAAACAATATCGTAACGAGTTGATTTAATTTTCTCAACAGCTTCTTCACCATTTTCCGCCCAATCAACATCAAGCCCGAAAGAAGACAACGCCTCCTGTGATACGATACGGGAAATAGGACTGTCCTCAACAAGCAAAACCCGACCAGCAAAAGAAAAATCTTTATAATTCAGTTCCTGACTTTCAATGTTGTCCATCGTGATAATTCCTCCCGTCAAAAACAATAAAGTCGTATTTTTCAAAATTTCCCTAGCAATATAATCTTTGCTTTTATCCACCTGATAATTTTTACGCCTCATTCACCCAAAACGGTATATAACCATCAAAAAATTCACAAATAGAATCATACATATAAACTGCTCGCACTGCCTGTTCAATTTCATTAATTGCTACATCTGGCTTACCGTAAGCAATATTCTCCTTAGCAGTCATATTGAACAAAAAAGTATCCTGCAAAATAATTCCAAATTTGTCCACAAACTATACAATACAATTCTGAATATTTTTTCCGTTCAAAAAAATGCTCCCGGAATTACAATTATAAAATCGAGAGATAAAAAACAATTAAACCCGCACCAAACACAACAATAAAGCTAATTTTCAATCATTAAAAAACACCCATAAGAAAAATTACAGTCAATATTTTCGAAAGAAATCAAGAATCAGTGCCAACGAAGCAAATATTGCTAAAATCATTAAATACTCGTATCATTTTTGTCAATATTTTATTAATAACAAAAAATAAAATAAAAAATTAAAAAATCCCTAAGTTCAACAAAATTCTTTTATTTGATTTTCTTGACCGCCGAGGCACTATCCCTTATTTTAATTTTTTTATAATATTATTTTCAACTATGGAAAGGAGATTTTTATGTTTAAAAAAATTTTTTTTCTTTTTATCTTACTTGCTATTTCCGTTTCGACACAAGCCAAAACCATTGTTTTTGCCTCAGACGCGACCTGGCCGCCGATGGAAACAATTAATACAAATAAACAAATTGTCGGTTTTTGTCCCGATCTTATTCAGGCAATGGCAAAAGCCGGAAACTTTACCGCCGATATTCGCAATACCGCTTGGGACGGCATTTTCGCCGGACTGGCTGCCAATCGTTATGATGTAGTTGCCTCATCAGTATCCATTACCTCAAAACGGCAACAGATTGTAGATTTTTCCGACCCTTATTTTGATGTAAAACAAGGCATCGTTACCCGTATCAATTCCAACATTACTCAAAAAAATGACCTCAAAGGTAAAAAAATGGGAGCCCAACTCGGAACTTCCGGCTATTTTACTGCCCGAACAATCAGTCCGAAGACCACTAAAGCCTATGATGAAATCGGTTTTGCGATGGAAGATTTACTCAATAAACGAATAGAAGCCGTACTTTGTGATCATGCCGTGGCAACTGACTTTGCATTACAAAATCCGAACTACACCGGCAAACTTAAACTTGCTTTCCTGATAACCCCTGAAAAACCTGAATATTTAGCATTCGCCGTTAAAAAAGGAAACAAAGAAATTCTTGAAATCCTCAATAGTTCGCTCAAAAAAATTAGAGAAAACGGAGAATATGACAAAATATTTGCTAAATGGTTCAAAAAATAAATCCATACGGAATAAAAAATGAAAAAAGAAGTAAAAATAGATATCGGCGATGGTGCAGCCATTCCGTCCAAAAAAGATAAAGGGCTTTTTAATGCTTGGTGGATTTCACTCATCGGAGCAACTATCGGGATTATATGGCTTTGTATCACCCGCCCTGAACCATACAAAGAAATTTTACTTTTTTTACCTGACGGGATTTTAATAACTTTTGAAATCACAATCTGTTCTATTTTAGTTGCCTTAATTTTGGGCATCTTAACAGGCTTTGGCAGGATTTCTCAAAACAGAATTATAAACCTGACCGCTTCAACTTATGTCGAAATTATTCGAGGTATTCCACTTTTAGTACAACTTTTTTATATTTATTACGCTCTTGGAAGAATACAAATTTTTCAGGGTTTACCTCCTATGGCCGCGGCAATTATCGCCATGGGAATTTGTTATGGAGCATACTTGGGTGAAGTTTTTAGAGCAGGTATTGAAGCTGTTGATAAAGGTCAAAACGAAGCTTCTCGCTCACTTGGTTTCAACAAATGGCAAACTATGTACTATATTATTTTGCCACAGGCATGGCGGACAATTTTACCTCCGGTCGGCAATGAATTTATCGCTCTTTTAAAAGACAGTTCTCTGGTTTCTATTTTAGCTGTTTCTGATTTATTACGACGTGGACGAGAATTTGCCAGCGATTCATTTTATTATTTTGAAACATATACACTGGTTGCCTTGATTTATCTTATTATCACCTTACTGCTTTCAAAATGTGTAGGCTATATGGAACATAGGCTTGATTATTATGAACGCAACTGAACAAAATCTTATCGAAATCCGCAATATCAATAAATATTTCGGCTCACTTCTTGCCCTTAACAATATTTGTCTCAACATTAAACAAGGAGAAAAAGTTGTTATTATTGGACCAAGTGGTTCAGGAAAAAGTACTTTACTCAGAACCATCAACAGGCTGGAAGATGTAAATAGCGGACAAATTTTTATCGGCAACAAAGAAATTACAAACAAATCTTGCGACCTTAACACCATAAGAATGGAATTGGGTATGGTTTTTCAAAATTTTAATCTTTTTCCACACAAAACAGTACTTGAAAATCTCACCATAGCACCGATAAAACTCAAAAAAATACCCATTGAAACCGCCAACGATATCGCCATACAATTACTGGACAAAGTCGGATTGAAAAGCAAAGCTAACACTTATCCCCGTACCCTTTCCGGCGGTCAACAACAACGGGTGGCAATTGCCAGAGCTTTAGCAATGAATCCTAAAATTATGCTTTTTGATGAACCAACTTCTGCACTTGATCCGGAAATGATCCGTGAAGTATTAGATGTTATGACCACACTAGCTAAAGAAGGTATGACAATGATTGTCGTTACGCACGAAATGGGTTTTGCCAGAGAAGTCGCCGATAGAATTATTTTTATGGATGCCGGTAATATTATCGAAACCGCTACTCCAGCTAATTTTTTCACCTGTCCCCAACAAGAACGGACAAAAAAATTTTTAAACCAAATTTTTCTATCTAACGGCGATTAGAATTATATATAAAAAAATACGGTTTATAAAACCGCAAAAGGCAATTTACTATAAAAAATCTTCACAACAGGAGAATCTCATGAAATTTTTCAAAGCTATTGTTCTTATTCTTTTTTTCTTTATTTCTATGATTTTTTTCGTACAAAATACGGAAACTCTCACACAGGAAATTATCATCAAAATTGATATTTTTCAGTGGTGGAATATCAGTTCTCCGCCTTCTCCCATTTATTTATTAATTTTATTATCATTTGCCCTAGGAGCATCTTTCACAACTTTATTTTTCCTGACTGAACGTATCCGTCTAAGCAGCATTGCTAAAAAACAACAAAAAAATTCCAGCCAAATTCAAAAACTACTAGCAAAAACTAAAACGGAACTTGAAGCTACCAAAATGGAACTCAATCAACTCAAACAAATCAAAGAAGAAATTTCCCAACCATCTTTTTCTTCCACGAACGACAGCTATCCGTTTTCTACCCAAAATAACGACGAAGAACAAAACATATAATTTTTTTTTCAATACAATCGGCAGACAAAACAGTCTGCCCTTTTTTATTTTTTTATAAAACTAATCATGTCCGAAACTCAAGAACAAAAACTTTCTCCAACCATGGAGCAATATGTTGACATAAAAAAACAGTATCCCGATGCCCTGCTTTTTTACCGTATGGGCGATTTTTACGAACTATTTTTTGAAGATGCCAAAATTGCCGCCAGAGAACTGCAACTTGCTCTTACCAGTCGCAATCCCAAAGCTGACGAACCGATTGCAATGTGCGGTATGCCGTATCATTCAGTAGAAGAACATTTAAGACGACTTTTGGAAAAAGGATTTAAGGTTGTCATTTGTGACCAGATTGAAAATCCCAAAGAAGCAAAAGGACTTGTTAAACGAGCTGTTACCCGTATTTTTACTCCCGGTACAGTAACTGAAGATTCAAACCTAAGTGCCAAAGAACACGCCTTTTTGGCGGCACTGTATCAAGGTGAAACAACCTCAGCCGTTGCATGGTGTGAAATTTCCACAGGATATTGGACAGGTCTTGAATGCTCACCGGACGAAGCGTGGTCATGGCTTTTGCAAATCAATGCCAAAGAAATCATCACTCCCAAACAAACGGAAATTCCGCACACAGCGGAAGAACTCCGTCCCCTTATGAATTTCGTTGCCGAACATATTTATTTCGACCCGAAAGAAGCACGAAAAAAAGTCTGCAATGCCCAGCAAGTCGCAGATTTAAAAGTACTGGACATAAAAGACAAATCCCCTTTACTCCGAGCCTGCGGAGCTTTGATACAATATCTTGAGCAAACCCAACAATGTGCAATTTCTCATCTGCAACCTTTTTCACCGCTCATTCCTGAAAATCATTTGATTCTTGATGAAATTACACTGAAAAATTTAGAAATCTTTCGGCGACTGGACGGCGGAAAAGGTATCGGAACACTGCTGCATATCCTCGATAAAAGCATTACACCGATGGGCGGTAGGTTCCTTGAAACCGCTCTTCGCCACCCTCTTCGCAATATTACAGCCATTTCCGAGCAACAAGAAGCCGTCAGCTTTTTTGTTGAAAATGATAGTGTGCGCCAGCGATTTCGCCAAGCTTTAAATGACATTCTTGACCTTGAACGACTTTGTACCCGAATAGTTTTAAGCCGCTGCTCGCCGAGAGATATGGTCGCCTTGCGTACCAGCATAAAAAATCTTCCCGTACTCCAAAAAATTCTGAACGAAAATAAGGAATTACTACCCAAAAAACTCGAACAAATAATCAAAAACTGGGACAATCTGGAAGATATTTTTAAACTGCTGCAATCTGCGCTGCTAGACAATCCTCCAATCTTAATTACCGAAGGCAAAATTTTTGCCGAAGGTTTTGACGAAGAGCTGGACGAACTAATTGGACTTACCGAACACGGCGAACAGGCGATGCAAAATCTGGTACAAAAAGAACAGGAACAGCATGATTTGCCAAAGCTCAAACTCGGATTTAATCGAGTTTTCGGTTATTTTTTGGAATTGAGTAAAGCCGAACAGCACAAAGCTCCCGAAACTTTTATCCGCCGCCAAACTCTTGCCAACGCCGAACGATACATCACGGTAGAACTCAAAACACTAGAAGATAAACTGCTCAATGCCGCAGAAAAACGCAAAAATTTAGAATATCGCCTTTTTCAAAACTTGCGACAAGAAATTCACACTGTAAGCGGCAGAATTATCAAAATGGCGAATGTGCTTGCTCAACTTGATTTTTGGCAAGGACTTGCCCACACCGCCAAAGAAGCGAAATGGGTACGACCGCGACTGCATAACGGCTCGGAAATTATTATCAAATCGGGAAGACACCCGATTGTCGAACGCACGCAAGGTAGCGAAAACTATATCCCAAGCGACATCATTCTTGACCGTGAAATAAAAATGCTGCTCATTACAGGACCGAATATGGCAGGAAAATCAACAATTCTGCGAAAAACCGCTCTTATTTGCATTCTCTCCCAGATAGGATCGTATGTTCCGGCAAGCGAAGCAAATATCGGCATTTGCGACCGCATTTTTTCACGAGTCGGAGCATCAGATAATCTGGCTCAGGGACAAAGTACATTTATGGTCGAGATGACGGAAACGGCACGTATTTTACGCCAATCAACCAAAAACAGCCTTGTTATTTTGGACGAAATCGGACGGGGAACAAGCACCTACGACGGTTTGTCTCTGGCATGGGCAGTTATTGAAAACCTGCTCAAACGCCAAGGCGGTGTACGCACATTGTTTGCAACGCACTATCACGAACTTACGGCACTGGAACACAAGCTAACCGGTATTCGCAACGCCAATATCGCCATTCGGGAATGGAAGGACGAAATTATTTTTCTTCGCAAACTTATCCCCGGTCCGGCAGACAAAAGCTATGGAATAGAAGTTGCCAAACTGGCAGGCATTCCGCCGTCCGTGGTTTCACGTGCAAGAGAAATCCTTAAAGAACTCGACTGTAAACAGGCAAACAAAGTACAAATCAACACAATTATCCAAAAACTACCTAGCCTGCTACCCCAAATACCGGTCGAAGCGACAATTTCTCCCTACCTACAAGAAATCGAAACCAAATTACAACAACTCGACCTCAACAGCATTACCCCGCTCGACGCCTTTTCACTTTTACATAACTGGCAACAGAAAATACTTGACAAAAACAAACGATAATCTTGCCTTTTTAATATCTTTTCTTACTTCTTTGCTTTATGAATACATTTAAAAAAACAATAAATAAAATCTCTACATCTGAGAAAATCGTGGTAAAAAAGCCGACGGTGAATATCCATACATTTTTTTAAATGCCATGGAAAAGTGTCCCGGGTTGGAATAACCGACGAAAATTGCCGTATCCAAGACCGAATATTTGCCAGATTCCAGCAATTCCCTAGCCTTTTTCATACGCAAATTGCGGATAAAGCCGCCGATTGTTTCTCCTGTTTTTTCGCGAAAACCTTTTTTGAGATAACATTCATTGATACCTACTCGCCGTGCCAAGGAAGAAATACTCGGCGGGTCAACAAATTCCTGACATAAGATATTAATAGCATCATCAACACGACCAGCAACCAACCTGTTCCATTTTGGATAACAATTTTCAATCTTTGAATTATTCAATGTCAAAATAGAAGATAAAAAATCCAAAGCCAAAGATTCATAATGCAGGCTGTCAACAAATGTCTGACCTTTTAACGCAAGAAGTTTCTCCGCAATCCGAGTACAATCTGTCATTTTACCCTGATTATGTGTCAACACCCGCCAGCCTTCTTTGCTTGTATCCGGACTATTTTGTAATTTTACCCATGCTTCAAGTTGGCGACTTTCTTGACAACAGGCAGAACCGAGCCACGATTCAATAAAATTATCTGGTAATTCAATAGAAAGGGACCTGATTTTTTCTCCTGCGAATTGTTTAAACACGCATGAATCGTAGTTTATCCGACCGCACCATAATGTTCCGGGCATCATATTCATATACGATCCCCCCGAAATTTCCATATCAACATTACCCGACAACATAATACCGAACCGCAAACCGGTAAAATTTATACTATGATGACTGGTAATATTATTATGAACCAAATAATCATTTCGTTCCACATATAATCCGCTGCGAATAAATAAAATTTCCGAAAATCCCTGTCCGGCATTCTTATCCATTTCCATATACAAGCCGTTAAAAAAACCAGAAAAATTTTGCAACCGGCTTTCTATGAACTTCGCTTTTTTCATTTCCTGTTTATATATATGCAAAAGATCCATTTCATCAAAACCTTTTTCTTTAATACATGAAAAAAAATTCCAATTTAATCAATTTTTCATATTTTAAGTAATATTTTTAAATTTTAAGGAGCAAATATTGTTTTTCAATATGTATATAAATTATCCATAACAATTACAAGTCATTTTTTTACATAAAATCATTTTTAAAAAGTAAAAAAATAAAAAAACAGCATAATCAACAAAAATTACAAATTATTACCGTAATTTTCATTATTTTTACTGTTTTCAACCGGAAATAACCCGTGTAGCCTGCATTACTCCTTTTATTTTTGTTAATTTTTCAATCGTTGCATACAGATGAGCCGTACCAACGACCTCAAGCTGAACATCAAAAAATACCCGTCCGTCAACGGTTGTTTGAAAATTTCCTTCCTGTAAATTTATTCCTTCATCTACGAGCAAACTCGTAATCCTTGCCAAAAATCCTTTTTCATTTTTTCCAATGATATGAATTTTTGCCGAAAACGCCTGTTCTTCATCATTATCCCAATTAACATCAATCAACCGTTCCGGTTCCATATTTTTCACATTAGGACAATCAAGAGTATGTACCGTAACTCCTCTGCCTCGACTGATATATCCGATAATCGGATCGCCCGGTAACGGATCGCAACAGCTTGCCAGCCGAATAAGAGCATCGTCCAAACCGCTGACAAAAACCAAAGCGTCCTGTTTATTCTGAGTTGAATGCTGTTTTTCTCCTTCTTTAACAACCTCATTATGTCGTTCTTCCGGAGACAAAATTGCATTCAAAACTTGACGAGGTGTAATTCTGCCGTTGCCAATTCCAATCAGCAAATCATCCGTACTTTGAAAAGAAAATCTTTTAGCAATTTCGTCAAAATCTCCTTTATTCATCCGCTGCACGAAATTAATGCCCATTTTTCGTGCTTCTTTTTCCATAATCTCCCGTGCCAAATTTATAGAAAGTGTCCGTTCTTCAGTACGAATCCATTGTCGAATATGGGTTTTAGCTTTAACAGTTTTAACAAATTGCAACCAATCCCGACTGGGCTTACGATTATTATTTTTTATAATTTCAACAATATCTCCATGTTTCAAAACCGTATTTAATGAAACAATCGTACCGTTCACTTTTGCACCTGAACAATGATTACCGATTTCAGTATGAATACTATAAGCGAAATCAACAGGAGTAGAACCCTCAGGTAACTCTTTTACATCTCCACTAGGCGTATATACATAAACTTCATCTTCAAATAAATCGATACGCAAGGTTTGCATAAATTCACGAGGATCTTTCATTTCTTCTTGCCAATCAATTATTTGACGCAACCATGCAAAAGTATTTGCATCTTTTGTTTTTAATTTTCCACCTTCTTTATATAACCAATGTGCAGCAACTCCATATTCTGCATAACGATGCATTTCATGAGTACGAATTTGAATTTCAATCCTTTCTCCGTTAGGACCGATAACAGTAGTATGTAAACTTTGATACATATTTGATTTTGGCATTGAAATATAATCTTTTATTTTACCAGGAACAGGTCGCCATAAAGAATGAATAAGTCCAAACACAGCATAACATTCTTTAATACTTTCTACACGAATACGAAAAGCGATTATATCATAAATCTGATCTAATTCCAATTTTTGCGATACCATTTTATGATAAATACTGTAAATATGCTTTATCCTCCCGGAAACAACACCTTTTATACCATTTTCTGTCAACAATTCTTCAATTTCTCTACAAACCAAAACGATATAATCATCGCCAGTTGCCTGATTAAGCTTCACGCCGTCTTGAATTTGTTTATATATATCAGGTTTAAGATATTTAAGACTCAAATCTTCCAACTGTACTTTAATACGATACAAACCCAAACGGTTTGCCAACGGAGCATAAATATCCATCGTCTCCAACGCAATTGCCCGCTGCTTGTATTCTTTTTGAAATTCAAGTGTCCACATATTATGCAAACGGTCAGCGAGCTTGACGATAATAACCCGCAAATCGTCAGCCATCGCCAAAATCATCTTGCGGATATTTTCCGCCTGAGCCTGTTCTTTGGAAGCGAAATTGATTTTGCTGATTTTTGTTACGCCATCGACGATTTTGGCGACATCTTCACCGAACGAATCAGCTAAATCCGTAACCGTCGCACCGGAATCTTCAATCGTGTCGTGCAAAAGTCCGGCACAAATCGTTGCTGCATCCATATTCATTTTAGCCAGAAGATACGCCACTTCCAAAGGGTGAGAAAGATACGGTTCACCTGAAAGGCGAATCTGGTCGGCGTGAGCGGAAGCGGAAAAAACATACGCTTTTTGAATTAAATTCTTATCTGCCGTACTCAAAACGGTAGCCGCTTCCTGAATAATATCATTTATTCTTACCATACTTGCTAACTTGCCTGTAATAATGTTAAAAAGGACGGGTTCAATACGCTTAAACCATTCTGCCCTTTCTTTTGACCCTGTTGCGTAAAAAAGTCAAAAAGGATAGAAAAGTACGAATTGCTGCTTAAACAGCCAATTTTTGCAAAAATAAAAAAGCGATTTACACCAAAAAAGGAGCTTTATTATAATGAAAGAAGAAATCCAAGCGGAAAAGGTCAAAAAAATCATCGAAGATTTTAAAAATGAGAACCTACCAGAATACATTTTGGAAAAATCCAGACATATCCTTTCAGAAAACGGGATACAAAAACTTTCCACTCGCAAAAACGAAGATACATGGAATATAGAATCCAATGTCAACAGCGACGATTTGCAATTTTACCATACCGAAATTGATATTCAGCTTACCGAGAATATGCTTTCTTACTTTTGCAACTGTCCGAATTCTTTTGCCGGAGTTTGCCCGCATGTCGGAGCAACTCTCGAAAAAATATTGGCATCTTTTAAAACCGACCAAAACAAACAGGAAGAAACCGTACCGCAAGCCGACTGGCGAAAACAGTTTCGCGGATTTTTCGCAACAGCTCCCGAACCAGAACAGGGACAACAATACATAGTTTTTGAATTTCACCCCGAACGAGAACGGCTGATGGTCGATTTATTTCGGGCAAGACAAAATAAAACTGGACTTTCTACGGTTCGCAGCGAAATTACATTGGAACAAATCATTCACAATCCAGAATGGAGTGAAATTTCGCCCAATTTACCCAAAGTCGCCGACCAAATCGGAAAATATATCGACTACTACGGACACCGTATCGAAATCCCGACAGGACTGCTCAACTGGTTTTTGTGGACAATCCACAAAGAATATTATCTTTTTTGGAAAGACAGCATTCAACCTGTACGCATTGAAACAAGCCCGATGCGACTACAACTCAGTCCATCTTTTTCCGAAAGCGGACTAACTTTTCAAATTATGTTGGGACGGGAAGGTAAACCGCCTGTTGCCATTGATGGACATGATGTCTTTTTGTACGGTCAGATGCCGCTTTGGATTTTTTGGAAACATTGCTTTTATCCGATACAAACAGGACTGCCCTCAAAACTAATTCAGGAATTGATTAGCACTCCGGCACATATTCGCCACGAAGATATTTCCGAATTTTTAGACAGAGTCTGGACAAAAATTTCTGTCGCCGATTTGTACGGACAGGAAGAATTTTTGGAAAAAATGCAGCCCAATTTTATCAAAGCCAATTATAATCCCCGCCTTTATTTAGACGAAGAAGGAAGTCTTTTAACCTTACAAGTACAAAACAGCTATGACACCGTTCACGGCGAAATACCACTGCCAGGACCGAACCCAGATTTTCAAACGGGAAGCTACCAATACGACGGCAAATCCTATCTTTTACAACGAGACCGCCAAGCCGAAGAAGAACTGATTATCAAATTGCAAAATATGGATTTTCAACCCCGAAATACCGCAATCTGGTTTTTAGAACCCGAAGAGGCAATAAATTTTCTACTCGACCATTATCCGTCGCTCATTGAACGCTACCGTGTATATGGCGAAAAAAATCTGCAACGCTACAAAATCAGACTCACTACGCCAAATATCGTTGCCAAAATTGAATCAGAAGACGACAAATGGTTCAATCTCGACATTCAAGTTGAATATGATGACATCAGTGTACCGATTGAAAAAATCTGGAAAGCATGGACGCAAAAAAAACGCTATATTCAGCTCAAAGACGGTTCATACACTGGTCTTCCAGAATCGTGGCTCAAAATTCTCAAATACAAATTACAAACAATGGGATTTGACCCGGAAAAACCGCCCAAGAAACGCTTTGAAAGTTTTGAAGCTCCGGCTCTGGATAAAATTATAGAAGACATTCCAGAAACCAATTCCGACGATTTTTGGAAAAAACTCCGCACCAAAATTCATCAGTTCAAAGAAATACAACAACTCACGCAACCCAAAGAACTCAACGCCACTCTGCGTCCATACCAACTGCAAGGTATGAGCTATATGAATTTTTTACGAGAATACCATTTTGGTGGAATTTTGGCGGACGAAATGGGACTGGGAAAAACCGTACAGACTCTTTCCTTTTTACAATATATGAAAGAATGTGGCTGCAAAGGTCCCAATCTCATCATCATACCGACTTCAGTTTTACCCAACTGGGAACGGGAAGCACAAAAATTTGTCCCCGGAATGTCACGACTTGTTATTTACGGAGCAAAACGGGAAAATATGTTTAAACAAATCGCCAATACCGATTTAATTTTAACAACATACGCCCTGCTCCGCCGGGATTTGGACGAAATACTTAAATTTGAGTTTAACTCCATTATTTTGGACGAAGCACAAAACATCAAAAATCCCAATACCATTACCGCCCGTTCGGTTCGCAAATTAAACGCCCGTTTTAAACTTTGTCTTTCAGGAACGCCAATTGAAAATAGCCTCCTTGAACTGTGGTCGCTCTTTGAATTTTTGATGCCCGGATTTCTCGGCACGCAACATTCCTTTCAAAAAGGATTTGTCAAACCAATTAAAGACGGAGACGAAGACAGTTTAAAATACCTCAAAACACGAGTTACTCCCTTTATTTTACGGCGGACAAAATCAGAAGTTGCCAAAGACTTACCGCCCAAAATCGAAAATACCTACTACTGTGCTTTGGCGGACGAACAACTTGAGCTTTACGCTTCACTTGCCAAAAAACTAAAAACCCAAGTTATGCAAACCGTGGACGAAAAAGGTATCGCCAAAAGCCAGATTTCCATTTTGGACGCACTGCTCAAACTGCGACAAATCTGCTGCCATCCGAACTTGCTCAAAATGAACATTCCGGGAGTCAATACCTTTTTACCGTCGGGCAAATTTGAAGCCTTTAAGGATTTATTAAACGGCATTGTCGAAGACGGTCATAAAGTGCTGGTTTTTTCACAATTTGTGGAAATGCTCAAAATTATCCGTGCTTGGCTGGAAACAACCGAAATGCCCTACGCCTATTTGGACGGTACAAGCAAAGATCGCTTTGAACAGGTTGACAGATTTAACAACTCTCCGGATATTCCGGTTTTTCTCATCTCGCTTAAAGCTGGCGGAACGGGACTCAACCTGACTTCAGCGGACTATGTTATTCATTACGATCCGTGGTGGAATCCGGCTGTGGAAAATCAGGCAACCGACAGAACGCACCGTATTGGACAAACCAGACAGGTTTTTTCTTACAAAATGATTTGCGAAAACACGGTCGAAGAAAAAATCCTAAAACTTCAAGACCAAAAACGGGGAATCGCCGATTCGATTATTCCCGGACAAAATTCTTGGAAAAATCTGACAAGAAGCGATTTAGAACTGTTATTTGAAGTATAACCAATAAATACAATACGATAAAAGAAAAAATTTAACACAACTAAACAACTTTAAAAAACTTGACTCTCCTGCTCCAGCTCTTTACCGTATTTTTTTTGCCCTCATAGCTCAGGTGGATAGAGCACAGGATTCCTAATCCTGGTTTGCCCAAGTTCGAGTCTTGGTGGGGGCACCATCTATTGATGAAATTTAAAAAATTATTGTCTACAACCACTAAACGAATAAAAAAAAAGTTTAACTTTTCAAAAAATTAAATTTAATATTTTATCCTTTTAATTTTTTCTTTTTTGACAAAATTCATCCAATTCCAATTCAATTTCTAAAAATCTTAAACTTGCACCTTTTAACACAACATAAACTCGTTGTCCGAGTTGAAACTTGCGACCTTTACATTCTCCAATAACAATTTGCTTTTTTTGAAAAAAAACATACCTATCATCCCGCAAACTGCTCAAATTCACAAACCCTTCAACTGCAAGTCCTTCCAATTCTACCCAAAAACCGAATTCGGAAAATGAAGAAATAACACCAAAAAACCGTTCTCCCGTATGCTGGCGGAGATACAAAACTGCACAACGTCTATTGATTTCCCGTTCAACAAACATTGCTCTACGCTCAGCAGAATTTATTTCCGAAGCAATTTCAACAAGACGGTTTTGAGAAATTTCAAAACAATTTCCATGCAATATGGCTTTTAAAGAACGATGCACAATCAAATCCGCATAACGGCGAATGGGGGAAGTAAAATGGCAATAACACGATAAACCCAACCCGAAATGTCCGCTGTTTTCAGGTGTATAGCCTGCTTGCATCATCGAACGCAAAAGCAAACGGTTGACCAAAAATTCCATCTCACTGCCAACCGCCGCCTGTAACAAAGCGTGCAATACCTGAGAAGTAGGTAGTTCTGGTAAATTTTCCCCAAGCGGACTTCGGCTTTGCCTGAGCAAAACAAATAAATTCCGCAATCGATTTGCATCCGGCTCGGGGTGAACTCGATACAGGCACGGTGCTTTTTTCCCCGCCAAAAATATCGCCACCGCTTCATTTGCCGCCAACATAAATTCTTCAATTAAACTATGACTGAAAAACCGCTGTGCGTGAAAAAGCGATACAACATGCCCGTTTTCGTCCACTTTCGCTTGCATTTCTGGAAGATCAAAATCAATACTACCCCGCTCCTGCCGTTTTTGCCGTAAAAATTTTGCCAGTTCTTTTGCCGGAGTGAGCAAATCATAAAAAAATTGCCGTTTTTCTTCCCAATCTGCAGGCAAATTATCCTGCAAATCAGTCTCTTTTTCCGCAAACAAAGTGGCGACCTGCCCGTAAGTCAAACGAGCGACACTTTTTATTATTCCTTCAAAAAACTCTGAACGCCGAAATTCGCCGTCCGCTGCAAAAAAAAGCCGAACAACCAGCACCAATCTATCTTTTTCAGGATTTAAGCTGCACAAACCGTTTGAAAGTGCCGTCGGCAACATAGGCTCGACCGAACAAGGAAAATACCAAGAATTACCGCGGGCAAAAGCTTCTTCATCCAACGCCGATTTCGGCTGCACATAATGAGCAACATCGGCAATCGCCACATACAAAACAAAACCGTCTACCGTCTTTTCGACAAAAACGGCATCGTCAAAATCTTTCGCTGTTTCGCCGTCAATCGTTACAAACGGCAAAAAACGAAAATCTTTTCGTCCCTCAAAATCTCGCTCGTCCGGCTCGCTCGACAGTTCTTTTATCTGCTCGATTACCGCTGATGGAAAATCAAGCGGAACTCGCTGTGAAGTTTTAACAATTTGCTCCTGCACGCGTTCGTCCAGCTCGTTTCCCAAATGACGAATAATTTCCGCCTGCCACAAACCTTTTGCCATTTTTTCACCAGCTTCAACCAACAAAATATCACCACGAGAGGGCGGCGGAAAAATACCGTCAGGATTAGCTGCGAAAGAAACTTTTAACCGCCAATCAAGCGGTGAAAGACGAACAAATCCACCTCCTAATAATCCTTCAAGTCGAACCGCAATTTTAAAAAGATTTCGCCGTACAATCCGCACGACTTTACCTTCCAGACGTTGACGAGAACAAGAAATCAACACAACTTCTACTTCATCACCGTTCCACGCATCACCTAGATTACAACTTCGCACAAAAATATCATTACCAGACTGCAAAACAAAATTACTACCGCCCCTATGTACTTCTAAAATACCTATACAAGTCGGAAGAGTATCTAAAAATGAATAGCGTTTATTGATTAAAAAGAGTTTACCGGACTTAACTTGCTGCCGCAAAATAGTACGAATTACTTTTTTTTCCTGTTTTGTAGCTCGAAAATTAGTTACAAATTCATTAAAATGTAGAGATTTTGAAGAGCTTTTAATAAATTGTAAAACAGATTTACTATTTATTTCTGTTTTTTTATCTTTTTTCATACATATCCGAAATGTTATTTTAATATGAAATAAATTAAATGATAAAACAATTTTTTAAAAAATTAAAAAACAATCAATATCATAATTAACACAATTGTTGACGCAACAAAGAAAACTGCTCCAAAAGCCACTCTTCAAAAGATAAAAATCCGGACGGTGTAATAAAACGAACACGAATATCAAGCATAAACAAATCGGGTAAGGAAAATGCCGCCAACTTAACCGCATCTTTTTGTGTACATACAATTCGTGCCTGCATTTGCCGAGCAGTTGCAGTTATTTGCTCTATATCTTGTTGAGTAAAAAAATGATGATCGGGAAAAATTAAATGCCGACTAGGTTTTTGTCCTAAAATCTGTTGACACCCCATAATAATTTTTCGTGGTTCTGCAATTCCTGTAACCAAAATATACGGCGTTGTTTTCGATAAAAAAATTTTATTTTTTAAATTTAAATTATAATCAATAAAATTTCCATTTGTATTTTCTTCTACAAATTCAACTGATTTTCCTGTTTCAACCGACCATAAACCACAGGTTTCAACATAAAAAATAAAAACAGGCTTACAAAATTTAAATATACGCCGCTCCAAAACAGGCAATAAGATATCAATATCCCTTCCAAAAGTATTGAGCAAAAAAGCATCTGCCCTACAAAGTGCTTGTTTTCCTTCCCGCCAAGTACCAGAAGGCAAAACACGATTCCAACCGTCAGTAATATCATAAGGAGAAAAAAGAACAAAATTCAAATGTCTCTTTACCGCCAAATGCTGAAATCCATCATCCAATATAAACAAATCCGGTAAAAAATTTCTCATTGCCCAACGACCGGAACGGCTACGTTTCGAATCAACTATAATTTTTGCCCATGGAGCATTTTGAGCGAGCAAAAGTGCTTCATCTCCAGCCTGTCTAACGGAACTGTCGGATAAAACGAGATATGGCAACTTATTCGGACGACTTTTATAACCGCGAGTAAGCAAAACGGCTTGTAAATTTTGCTGCCGTGCCCAATTAAGCAACCAACCGCAAAAAGGTGTTTTTCCCGTTCCGCCCCACGAAATATTACCAACGGAAATACAAGGAACTTTCGGTTCCCAACTAGGAAAAATACTTCGATTATACGCCTGCTCACGCAATCGCATCAAAGATGAATAACAAAAAGAAAGAGGAGAAAATAAGGAAGAAATCATAGAAAAAAGGGGCAAAAACCCCTTTTATTACAAAACTAATCTCTGCTCTGTCCGAAAAAACGAAGCAACATCAAAAACAAATTGATAAAATCAAGATAAAGTGTCAAAGCACCTAAAATACTGCCTCGCCGCAAAGCAACGCTATCATTCATCGGAGCAGATTCACCCATTCTTGTCAGCTTTTGTGTATCGTAAGCAGTCAAAGCGGTAAATAACAAAACGCCGATTCCACTAATAACAAAATTAAGACCGCTGCTTTTCATAAAAATATTAACAATTGAAGCAATAATTATCCCGATAAGTCCCATAAACAAAAAACTGCCCCAAGAGGTAAGATCTTTTTGTGTGGTCATTCCGTATACTGACATCGCCCCGAACATACCGGCACAGATCAAAAATGTCATAACAATAGATGCCTGCGTATAAAGAATAAAAATCACAGAAAGAGTTACGCCATTAAGTACGCTGTACAAAAGAAAAAGCCCGCTAGCCATTTCTGCAGAAAGTTTACTAATCCCTGCACTGATACCAAAAACAAGAGCAAACTCGGCGATAATCAATCCAAAAAAAAGAATGCTGTTACCCATAATAAGCTGCATCATAGACGGACTTGAAGCAACCATATATGCTGCCAATGCCGTTAAACCAAGTCCTACAGACATCCAAGCATAAACACTTCGCATAAAAGCATTAAGAGTTTCAACCCGACCTTGCGTACCAGTTGTGATATTTCTGAAATCGTTCATTTTTCCTCCTGAAAATATTAGTTAATAGCAAATACTATAATCTACAATTTTTGAAAGTCAAGGAAAGAGAGTTTAATCATTTGCTTTTTCCCAAAACTTAACAGATATTATTTATTCTTATCAATTTTCTGCAAAACAAAATTATATCTATTTTTTTAGCAAAATTTTTTTTACAAAAACTACCAGAAATGCTTGACATTCTTGCTATCAAAACGCATTGTGCCTTTTCTTTCATTTTTTAAAGGGGGTGCACCGGCTTCGACGGGGATAGCAGAAGTCTGGGTGGCAGGTCGAGGAGCTGCGAGGTCCTCGTAAAAACGCAGCAAAAAGTTAATTGCCAACGACAATTACGAATACGCAATGGCCGCTTAAGTCGGTAACTTTGCACCGGCGACACAGATTCGCCGCATCTCGAACGTCTGACGCCTGATATGATGTTCGGGGTGTCAAATCCTATCAGGCTGGCATCTGATTTCCGTCCAAAAAAGAAGATGCGAGACCGTTATTTGGACTAAGCTTTTTTCGCCCGAACAGTGGCTCAAATAAAGACGAAAATCAAAACTGTTCTAAACCTGTAGAAACCTTGTATGGAACATTCTCGGACCCGGGTTCAATTCCCGGCACCTCCACCAATTAGAATAGAAAAATTTACCGGAAATACACTGGCAATCTGTGGCGTTCATTAAGGAAGATGGCAAACTAAAATTTTCTATTGAAGATAATGTCCTCTCGAAGAGCTTCTAGCTGTGAGGAAAATGGAGGCTAACATGAAAGACAGATCACAATATTCAGCGGCGTCATCTCTGCTCGGGTATATCTACCAGTGCCGTCTTGCCTTGTTGAAATCTCTAAAACGTTTGAAATCTGACCCGGATATCGCTGTTGCAATCGAGACCCTCGACGATGTTGTGTTCGAAAAGGACGACAGCCCCACCGAAGTCATCCAGGTTAAACATCACATCGCCCGGAAGGCCAGTCTCACTAATGCGAGCACCGATCTTTGGAAAACCATCAGGATCTGGTGTGACCTGTTTTCCGGAGGACTGTCTGAGGAAAATTCAATTCTGTGCCTGATGACGACAGAAGAGTCAGCCGAAAATTCTGCTGCACGTCACTTGCGCATCGAAGGAAGGAATATTGCCGAAGCTGAGACTCTGCTGTTGCAGACGAGCCAAACGTCGTCGAACGAATCGAACAAGGATTGAGGTGAAATCATGAGTGTGCTTTCAGCGGCAGTTCAAATTCTGAAAAAGTCAGGGTCGCCTTTGCATGCGAAAGATTTAGCAAGTCAGATGATTGCTGAAGGCCTTTGGAAATCAGACGGAAAAACTCCGGCAGCCACTGTCAGTGCTCGACTCTACTCCAATATCAAGAATAACGGCGACAAGTCTCCATTTAAAAAGGTCGGTCCACAGATTTTTACACTTAGAGATTCTGCCGTAATCCCAAACGATGGCAATAGGACTACTCCGGAGGTAAAAAAAACACCAACACCACCATCTGTAAATGTGGGATTCTCCTTCACCGATTGTGCCCAAAAAGTACTTGAGGCGTTCGGCGACAAGAAGCCGATGCATTACAAGGAGATCACCAAGAATGCCCTGGCGAAAGGATGGTTGGTGACTGACGGCAAGACGCCCGAAGCCACCATGTACGCCCAGGTGATCACTGAGATCAAACGCCAGCAGAAACGTGGTGAACACCCTCGCTTCGTTCAGCACGGCCGTGGCTATATCGGTCTGAGTCAATGGATGGGACGCGGTCTCGCGTTCCAAATCGAGCAGCACAACCACCAGGTTCGAAAAGAGCTGCGTGAGCGTCTGCTGGCCATGAAGCCCGGCGAGTTCGAGGAACTTATCTCGCAGTTACTGGCAGAGATGGGCTTCGAGATGGTCGAGGTAACCAAGCTCAGCGGCGACGGTGGCATCGATGTCCGGGGAACCTTAGTGGTTGGTGACGTGGTCCGCATCAAGATGGCCGTCCAGGTAAAGAAATGGAAGCTCAAGAACAACATCCTGGCCCCGGTGGTTCAGCAGGTACGCGGCAGCCTCGGAGTGCACGAACAGGGCTTGATTATCACCACCAGCGACTTTAGTGCCGGAGCCATCAAAGAAGCGGCTCAGCCCGACAAAACTCCCATCGCCCTGATGAACGGTGAACAACTCGTGATGCTGTTGATGGAACACGGCATCGGCGTCCATCGCTCCACGCCTGATCTATTTAAGATCGATGAGGAGTTTGCAAAAGCTTCGAACCACTCTAATTGATCAAGACAGGCGTTCGATATGGTAAAGCCATCCAAAAGCTCAGCTAATAAAAACGGAAAGCAAAATGCTTTTTATGAAGAGGTTGAAAGACTTCTCGGCAAGCATCCGGTAGGGGAATCGTTTGGCAGTCACCTTCATGCGGAGGATAGTCCAACCGTTAGCAATATTCCACATCGATCACTAAGTCATGGCTCGACGGGACGTGAACAAACAGTTGAGCAGTTACGTGCAGCGTTAATAGAGCACCATGCAAGCGCTGCGATGATCGCCCAGGACCGTCGAAAGATCAAAAACCTCCGTGCACAGGGCTACCCTATTGATGAAGCCAGTGTTCGTCGATTTCCTACATCAGATACTACGAGAAAAGGGAACTTGGCGGAAGTGTTTCTGGCCGAGTATATCTGCACAGCATCTGGTGCCTGTCTGCCTGTTTACCGCCTTCGCTATAACCCCAATATTGAACAATCCATGAAAGGTGATGATGTTCTGGCTTTTGATGTTACCTCGAAACGGCCGCGCATAATAATTGGCGAAGCAAAGTTTCGCGGAACCCCTTCGAAAAAGGCCATTCAGGATATTGTAAGTGGGCTCGTTCGCTCTCATCAAGCAGGGTTACTGCTTCTCTGCAATTTGTAGCAGATCGCTTGTATGAGCTAAATCAGATCGAACTTGCAGATCGAGTTGAAGACTGCTCTATAAAAATGGCCCAAGGCAGACTTGATCTGAGTTATGTCAGACTCCTCCTGAGCGACGATAAAAGCAAATCCAAGGTTCACGAACACACTACCGCAGAATTGAGAAGCCTTGTAATGATTTCCCTGGGAATTGATGCTCCAGGGAATTTGGTTGAAGATTGTTTTGACGGGATTAAGGAGATAGCCCATGCCGATCCCGACTGAGAAGGCCAGGGAAATCCTGCAAAAACATCAAGCTGGCCACATAGAAAATCTATTTGCCCAGTCTAGTGCGAGATATGTCCTATACGAGGTCGGCGAATCAGAAGATAATTTTCCGTCATTTGATTCCGCACTTACAGACAAAGTCACTTTATCAGCTTACTCAATTCTTGCGGCTGGGGTTAGCCTGGCTGAGGCCAATTTAACAGGTGAAGCAATAGCCGCCATGGAAGAGGCAGCGGCCCTTCTCATCAATGTTCATGCACCTTATGCAGAGACCGAGCTTACAAGCAGTTTTCATGTCCTGATCGCTTCAATGGCCTTTCATGCGTCTGGCCAATATTCACGGGCCTTTGTTTACATCCGGAAAGCGGAGTTGCTGACTCCGTTGGCAAGAATTGTAGCATCGCTTATTCGAAAAAGGCCTGCAGATGCAATCCTTGAAGCAAATCAGTATCTGTTGGCGGATCTCTCAGCTATGACCGACTCATGGTCGCTATGTGACCATGCGGTTACACTTTCAATTTCGCGGTCAACTTCACTTGTTCTCGAATATTTTGCCACAGGAAATTAGCAATACTTAGCGTCTTCCATAGAAAACTTAAACATCGCTATGGAACTGGCCTCAGATTACGATTCTCCCTCGCACTGGTGGATAGCCCGTCTGCTGAGGCTTATGATATCCGGAAACGGTCATGCATCATTGTGGCAGACCTTACCGCCATATTTCCCTGGCGATGCAACACTCCTAAGTCGCTATATAAGATTGCACGCCTTCGCATCCAAATCGGTTACAGAGCTGTGGCGATCTCAGCTCGACGCAATTCCCATAACGCTTGATCAAGGTCGTACTGGTGCCGTTGTGAACATGCGAACCAGCTCAGGGAAAACGCGGGTTGCTGAACTTGTCATTCTTCAAACACTCCACGAAAATCCTGGTGCAAAGATATTATATTTAGCCCCTTTTCGTTCGCTGGCTTTGGAAATCGAGCAGACTTTATGCCAAATCTTTGATCGGTGCGAATTTCTTGTCTCTCATCTTTATGGCGGTTTTCGACTTAGCTCCGCAGATATACAGCTCGCCAAAGAATCCGCCATCACCATAGCAACGCCGGAAAAAACCAGGGCAATATTACGAGCCTCTCCGGAGCTTCTGAATGATGTCAAGCTCATCATTATCGATGAAGGGCACCTGATTGGTGCGAATGAGAGATATCTTAAGAACGAGCTTTTCATAGATCATCTTAGAGTCTTGGCCAGATCTTCCGCATGTCGAATACTCTTGCTTTCTGCTGTTTTGCCCAACCCGGATGAGCTTGCTGTGTGGTTAACCGGAGATGTTGGGAATGTTGCAAGATCCGGTTGGAAGCCATCGTCGGAACGATTTGGAATCCTACGCTGGCAAGGAAGCAGTGTACGGATTGACTGGAAAGGCGATTTTGCTTCATTTAATCGCCAATTTATTATCGCGAGCCAATGCAAAAGGCAGTATGACCATAAACTTACGCGGTGGAAAAATCGGCGGTCCCTTTTCCCTCAGAATAAAAAAGAGGCGGTTGCGGCATCTGCAGTACGATTATGTTCAGTAGGGCCTGTGATGATATTTTCAGCCCGAGCGAAGAGTATCCCAGAGCTCGCTGCTTGTGTTCTCACTGCTATCGGAGAAAATGCGGAAGATCACAATTGGCCTGAAAATGAATGGAATGCTTTTCTGGCTACATGTCAAGAGGAGCTGCAGGACAGTGCTGTGGAGCTGACGGCTGCAAGGAAAGGCATAATATGCCATAGCAATAAACTCCCATCCCAGGTACGAATGGCCACAGAACGCCTGATGCGTTCAACTTCACCCAAAATCATTATCGCGTCGTCCACGCTGGCTCAAGGTGTCAATATAGGCATTTCTTCTGTAATCATTGCCACTCCTTACCAAACGAATCAGCCTATTGATCATAGGGATTTCTGGAACATTTGCGGCCGTGCAGGACGAGCTTTTGTTGATGGCGAAGGGAAAGTGCTCTATGCCATCGATGAGACAAGAGAAGATTGGCAGATCAGACGGAACCAAGAACTGGCAGCAGGTTACTTCAACCTCAGCCAAAGCAAGCCTGTTGAAAGCGGCCTGCTCTTTGCGCTTGGATTTATCCATCAAGCCGCTGAAAAGGCAAGCATAGACTTTGAAGACCTCATGACCATGGTTGCTGAAAATGATTTTTCCAACCTGAATGAACAAGTCGCTGCCGATTGCCTTGTAATAATGGACCTTATTGACGATGGTCTCCTCGCTCTCCATGAAGATCCTGAGGTAAATCCTAATCTGGAAAGCCCAGACGTTTGGGCTGACACCGTCTTCCGGAGTTCATTGGCCGCCATTCAAGCCCCAAACAGCACATTCTCAATCGATGCCGATGAGCTGGTCAGGTTTCTTGCCGCAAGAGCCAAAAAAATAGTTGAGATGACACCTGAGCCAAACCAGAGAAAGGCGTATGTGGCATCAGGCCTTCCAGTTTCTGTTGCTTCAAACGTGTATAGGGATCGAGAACAATTCCTCCAAAATGCGCAGCTTTTGCGTGATGCAGACAAAGATCTTCAGTCCACGCTATCATTTCTGGAGTGGCTGGAAGAATGGGCACGGGAGAATGCCAAAAGTGTTGTTGTCAATCTCCCTGAAAAGCATGTTCTGGACATGATTCGAAAAGCTTGGATTTCGGGCTGTCCAATGCGTGAGATCCTTGAATTGACCGACAAGGCAGACGACGCTTGCAAGGAGGGCTATGGTTTTCAGTTCCCTTGGCTGATCCACGCCGCTGCACAGCAGCTCAAACAGATTGGAAACGAAGAGTTATCGGAAATTCTTGCGGACACCGCACTCTTGGTTGAGCTTGGCGTTCCTTCAGAAAATGCCGCATGGGCCTTCCTTGCTGGAGTACGTTCGCGTGCGTCTGCCACGGAACTAGCTTCATGTGATATAGATCTTGGAAATTCACCATCCATGGTTCGTAAAAAGCTTCGTGATCCAGACACAATTGCGGCATTGCACTGCCAGGTCAGCGAGCGGACTCAGGCTTGGCTTGATCTCCATTGGTCCAATTTCGATAGTGAACCAGCCAATATCCCATCGTTCCCCAGGTTTACGCTGGAGAAGATACCCGACGCTGATACCATCTTAGTTCGTAGTTACAATCAGAGCACGTACCTATGCAGTCCTGACGGACGCCAAAGGATGGCGGTTAAAGTATCCGAAAAATGGCCATTTGATCGCATTGCCAATGATTACCGATTTGCTTTTACAAGGGCGACTGACGGAAATTTTTATTTAATCAGTCGTGACCCCCGGATAGAATTGATTCAGCCTAAATAGCTAAGGTGCCCTCAGAAAAAAGGAGGGGCAAGCTGACGCGATCAATTCGATTCCCGTTTTGGGAACTGAACCGGCGGCCGAAAACTGGGTTCGAAGTTGTTGCGGTTCAACGCCAGATATCCGATTTTGCGACAAACCTATCACCCTCATCCAGTACAGGAAAATCAGGGAAGAAAATCGTTTCTCTGATTAGGTTGTCGAAAAATAATTATGCAAAATGACTTCGGCGTTTATTATCAAGAAATTACAAGGTTAAAACTGATATGATAAATTGGCATTCTCTTCACCAATCAGAAAAGACCAACCTATCTCTCTGGGTTCATTCTTCAAAAGGACGGTTTTTTCTTATTTTAAAAAGAGTTGCACCCTTTTTATATGTTTCAAAGCACATCTTCGCACCATCTATTCTCCCATCTTTCAACCTTTCTTTCTCTGTTTAGTCCTTAATTTCCTATTTTCTACAGTTTAATTTCAAAGTTCATCCGGTAAGCTACATTCTTTATTAGGATTAATGTTAGTTACTATTTTTAGTGATTGTCTTATCATCACTTAACATAGAAATATTAATCAAAAAATAGAGAATATTTGACTACAATTCAAGCTATTGATAAAAAAATTACAAAAGATATAATAACAAAAAAATCCTTAGGAATATTCTCAGCGTTATTTATATAATACCATTTCCTTTCTTAACCATATTGATCGTTTTTGGACCGTTCAATAAATAGTCACAATCTCAATTACAATAATTTTACAATCCTCGGCATTACCAGTTAGAGAATATTTGTTTTCTGCATGTAACACAAAAATCTCCTGGAAGATAAAGTTTATAACGCCCAATAAGTTATTCAGCTTTTTATAACTTCTGATGATGACCAAAATCTATATTTCAATCCATACAATCTATCTAAAAATTAGATATCAGCACTATCCACTTTTCCAGCAAAGTTCATCCCCGTTTTCAATTTGACAAGTAAGATACATAGTAAATACAAGTCGAAAAAATAAGTATTTATATAAATTGTTTCCGGGCATCTCAATTAAAAATAAAGCCGACAAACCTCAAAGAGATCCCTAAGAGATTACTGCCACTTGTCACGATGCCTCGTTTGAATAGTCTGACCAATTAATAATCAAGGCAACCCAATATGGATGAGTTCTGTTATAGACTTGTGTTCAATACCATCACTCCTTCAGATAATACTTTTATAAAAAAATTAATAATTCAAAAAAAGAAAAAATACTTAAACTAAATATTCTTTAAGCAATATAAAACCAAAAAACTAAAAATTTAAATTAGAATAAGCATTCATTTTCACAGTCTTCATAATGAATAGAGAGATTTTTTCCTTCTCCTTTGGCAAAATATAAAGCTTTATCGGCATTTTCAAGATTTATTTTACCCAATTTCGCATTTGCATAATTTATAGTTACAATTCCGATACTAATGGTTACATGTCCCCAGTTGCCATTATATTCATGTTTGATTTGTAAATTTTCAACGGCTTGCAACAAAACCTTTGCAAATTTTTTGGAATTTTCTTTATTGGAATTGGACAAAATAAAAACAAACTCTTCTCCTCCATATCTAGCAACAATATCCGTATCTCTTTTCGTAATGTTCTTAAAAACACCTGCAAGAGCTTGCAAACAACGGTCGCCTTCTAAATGGCCGTAATTATCGTTATAAAGTTTAAAACTATCTACATCTATAAGTAAAATAGAGCTTTCATAACGATTCCGTTGAACAAAATTCAGTTCTCGCTCGAATTGAATATCAAACATTCTTCTATTGGCAATCTTAGTCAAAGAATCTGTAAGTGAAAGTTCTTCCAATTTTTGATTTTGCTCTTCAACTTTTAATGCATAATAATTAAAAGATTTTGTTATACATGAAATTTCATCTTCATAATTATCAACCAAAAGCATTTCTTGCCCTTCTATTTTTTGCAAAATATTTTTATCCAGACTGACAAGTCTATCTATAACTTTACGTTTCAAATAAAAAGAAGAAACAAAAAGTCCTATAGAATAAATAAAAAAAAGTAAAAATAAAACATTTAAATCCTTTTTCATCGACAAAACAAATTCTTTTGAATTACCAATCAATTCTTCTTTATGATTAAAAGATAAAGATTCAATTTCTCCTGCAAAGTTATAAAGTAAACTACCGACAAGAGTATTTATTCTTTTGATTTTTATACTTATCTCCAACTCTTTTTTCTTGATTTCAAAAAATCCGTCTGAGGCAAATAAAATATTTTCAATATTTTTTATAATTTTTCTATCAATCCTAGAACCTGCTTTTCCTTTAAATAAAGTAAATAGGCTTTTAATCTCATTTACAAAAGAATTAAATTCTGCTTTTTTATGAAGTTCATATAATTTTGCAGAATTAATAATAATCATAATTTTATCTAGCTCTTGAGAAGGAATAAGGATTTTTCTTTCTTCTAAAGAAAAAGATTCAATTTTATCATGCATCTTCTTTACATACTGATTTTTTTGATTAACAAGTAAATTAAGATTTTCAAAATGTTCTTCTATAACCTGAATTTTTATATTAAAATCTTGATTCTTAAAAACGGACAATTCATCATTTTTAATCAATGTAAAAACATCCTGTATACGTTGATATGTTATTTTTCGACTGATATTATTTGATTTTTCACTGAGTTCCTGAACGAAATGTAACAGTTCTTTTATATTGGAATGAATATTCGCCATTCTTACCAATTTAGGCATCGAACTGTCCGTAACATTCGAAAATAACGATGCATAACCTGTAAGTTTATAATAAGCTCCGCTTACTATAGCAATAAAAAACAATAAAGATGCCAATGCAAGCAATATAAATTGTCTATTTAAAGATTTCATACGAAACAGTTTCAATTTATTTTCCCTGATATAGATTTATAAGTCTATATTCAAAATTCAAATCTATAACTTTTTTCTTTAAAAGATAATTCATAACAACATCATATATAAACATTTGAGCGACCTTATATGATTTTATTTGTCTAGAATCTTTTAACATATCAAAATTATCACCACCTTTGTATGCAAAATCAGAAGTAGCCAATTTATATAATTTATCTCTTCGCAATTCTTTACCGTTTAAAAATATTTTTTTAACCCTATTATTTGGTTTTAAAGAAGTATCATAAACCAATTTTACCCCGGAAGATACATGTAAAAATCTTCCATCATTTTCTTCAAACAAACTCAAACCGTTTTCAAAAGCTTCAAAAATCCTTTTTCCTTTTATTTCCAGCAAAACTACTTTATTTCTAAAAGGAAGTTCAGAAAAAATATCTTTTCTTTTTATAATATCTCCTTTTTTATATATTTTACCGCCCCGAATAATTCCGCCGTTTATAATGGCAATATCTGCATTTGTATAATCTTTAATTGCATCAGCGACAAAATTAGCAAATAAATTTTCTTTATTTCTCACTTCAGTTCTTTGAGTATTCAACTCTATATTCGTACTTCCTATTTGTTCACTCAAAAAAGAATTAATACTTTTTTCATATCTTGATATAATATTTTCTATATTTTTATCAACGGGATAATTTGACAATGAATCTAAATTTACAGAAAATTCAAATTTACCATTCTTTTCCCGCACATCAATTACAGCAATTTCTTTAAAATCCTTCAAAATAATTTCGTTTTTATGCGTATTAACAATTTCTTTTCTTGGATATAAATCTTTTGAAAGAATTAAATCGATTGTATGATTTTCTAAAATATCATTTGTAATTTCAGCATAAGCAGTCTTTAATAAAATAACAATTTTTGCTCCCTGCTCCCTTAGCATTTTTGCATTTTTCTCAATAGAGTCTCTTATATCTTCTACAAATATATCATCTAATATATATCTTTCCTGTATATCTTTATCTAAAATAGAGATAATGCCGACTTTTATTCCAGATTTTTCTGTAATCATATTCTGCACTGTCCCTTCAATCAATTCTCCACCCTTATAAACAGTATTACTTAAAACAAAAGGGAAATTAGCTTCTTCGGTACATAAAGAAAATTCTTCAATAGAATAAGCAAAATCACCATCACAAACCCCATAACAATCAGGTTCTAAAGAATTCAATATATCAACAATATGTGCTCCTTTATCCATATTCGATATAGCACTCGGTCCTAAAGAATTCCCTCCAAACAAAAATAAAACACTACCATTATCTCTATAATGTTTTAAAAGAGAAGAAAGATTTGCATACGCTCCGCTCGTATCTTTTTTGGTAACATCACGCATATATCCGGTATAAACTATTTTAAAATTCTTTGCCGCCAATAAAGGCTGGGAAACAAAAAAAGCCAAAAATAAAAAAAATATTCTCAATTGTAGCCGTTTCAAAACATTTCTCCTTTTTAGAAATAAACAAAAAAGCGATTCGCCCAACCCCTAAAAAACATAAAAACCAACCACATCCCTAAAAAATTGAGTCATTTTAGACAAAAATTTTTTCTTTTCAAGCTTATTTTTAAGTTAAAAAATAAAAAAATATTTTCACAAAAAAAACAAGCAAAAAATATTACTTTATTTATATATACAAAAAAATAATTTTATATTTAATATTTTTATCTATTTTTTATTCTTAATTTTTATTTTTATAATATCTATTTATATCTTTAACATTAAATATAAAACAAAAAATATCCTATAAATAAATAAATAAATAAATATCCTATTTCCATCATGTTGTAAAGACATATTTTCACTGTATATCAAACTGTTCTTTTTCTAAACAAACCGCTTTTAATCTTATAACCTATTTATTTTTATAACATTTTTAAAATTAAACAGCAGCCATATTTTATCCCTTAATTTGTTCTTTCAAAAATTTCAAAATTTTTTCTTGACAACAAAATAAAAGAACCTATTTATTTCCAATATAAAAAATCAAACTTTCAGGAGGAATCATGTCAACCAATCAGCACGAATTTAAAGCCGAAATCAAACAACTTTTGGATATTATTACCAATTCCTTATATACAAGCAGAGATGTTTTTTTACGTGAAATCATTTCCAACGCCTCGGACGCACTGGACAAAATGCGATACGAAATCAACAAAGGCTCAAGTGTTTTTGAAGCGGAAAAAGAACTCGAAATCCGCATAACCGTAGATAAAGAAAAAAATATTTTAACAATCACCGACAGCGGAATCGGTATGAGCGAAAGCGAACTGATTGACAATATCGGCACAATCGCCAAATCCGGTTCAGCCGAATTTATCAAGCAGGCGATGAACGACAAAGACAACAGTTCGTCAATCATCGGACATTTCGGAGTCGGTTTTTATTCCGTTTTTATGGTCGCCGGAAAAGTCGTCATTTCCACTCGTTCCTTTCGCCCCGACGAAAAAGCCGTTGTCTGGACTTCCGACGGGACAGGAACTTACGAAATGCACGAAGGAACTGCCGACAGCCCACGCGGTACACAAATCACTATTCATCTCAAAGAAGATGCAAAAGAATATGCCGATATTGACCGCTTAAAATCCATTATCAAAAAACATTCAAACTTTATTTCCTTTCCAATTTATCTCCAAGACGAAAGAATAAACACAATCAGTGCTTTATGGCGTGAACCGAAATTCTCTGTCAAAGAAGAACAATATAATGAGTTTTATAAATTTATAACTTACGACAGTGAAAATCCGATGCTGACAATCCACACAGCGGTCGATGCACCGGTACAATTTTCCTCACTTACATTTATTCCCTCTCACGAAAGCGGTCTTTTCGGATTTGACAAAGAACGATACGGTCTTGATTTGTATGTCCGCCGTGTTCTCATTCAAAGCAAAAACAAAGACCTTATTCCCGAATATTTAAGTTTTGTATCAGGAGTTGTGGATACGGAAGATTTACCGCTCAGTATTTCCCGTGAAGCCCTGCAAGAAAATTTACTTATTCGCAAAATTGCCGCCACACTTACCAAACAAATCCTGTCCAAATTACAGGAAATGTCCAAAGATGAAGAAAAATACGAAAAATTTTGGAAAGCACATTCCCGAATTTTTAAAATGGGTTACAACGATTACGCCAACAAAGACACGTACGCTGCGCTGCTTCGTTTCAATTCCTCGGCTAAAAACGACCGCGACGCTTTGACCTCGTTCGATGCCTACATCGCGGCGGCAAAAGAAGACCAAAAAGAAATTTATTATATTTCTGGACCGAGTCGTGAAGCAATTACACTCAACCCGCACCTCGAAATTTTTCGACAAAAAGGAATCGAGGTTTTGTATTTGTACGAACCGATTGACGAATTTGCTCTGGAATCCCTGCAAACATACAAAGATTTTTCGTTTAAAGCGGCAGAACAAGCAGACATTGCAAGTTTGGAAAAATTTACAGAAATCGATACGAACGAAGAAAAACCGGAAGAACTGAGTGAAGAAAATTCCTCACTTTTTACAGAACTGCTTACCAAAATAAAAGAAATTCTCGGTGACAAAGTAACGGAAGTACGAGCCTCCAAACGCCTCAATCAAAGCCCGTCCTGTCTCGTTAATCCCGAAACAGGTATGTCGTCACAAATGCAAAAAATGATGCAACTCATCAACAAGGACAATTCCGTGCCTGCCAAAATTTTTGAGGTCAATAAAAATCATCGACTCATCAGAAATCTCATTAAAATCTTTGCCGCCGACAAAAACGATACTTACATTGAAACAGCGACCAAGCAGCTCTATGAATCCGCCCTTTTGTTAGACGGCTACTTGGCTGACCCTCACGAAATGGTCAACCGTATCAACGGACTACTAGAAAAATCCAGCGGCTGGTATGCAGAAATAAAAGGACTGTAAAAATAAGTGCCGGATAGTTTTCAGCTGTCCGGCATTTTTTGAATTTTATTTATGCCGACAACATTTCACAAAATGAAAAAAGATGAAATCAATGCCCTACCGATTTGGGCATATTCGGGAAAAACAATCATTTTATCCACGCCATACGATGCCAAAACCGCCGCAACAAATCTCCTGCAACAACGCATTTTAGGTTTTGATACCGAAACCAGACCAGCATTTAAAAAAGGACAAAAATATAGCCCCGCACTTTTGCAGTTTGCGACCGATACGGCTGTATATCTTTTTCAAATCAAAAAAACTGGACTGCCAAAAGAACTGCTAGCCGTGTTTGAAAACGAACAAATCTACAAAGCCGGCGTAGCAACGACCTATGACATACAAGAGCTGCAAAATATTACACTATTTAAAGCAAACGGATTTATTGATTTAGGAAAAATGAGTCACAAACTCAAATTACAAAATCACGGACTGCGAACGCTTAGTGCCGCTCTACTCGGTATACGAATCAGCAAAAACGCCAGACAGTCAAACTGGGAAAACGACATACTTTCTCAAAAACAAATAATCTATGCAGCCACGGATGCGTGGCTCAGTCGAGAATTATATCTCAAAATGAATCAACTTAACATACAAAATTCCGAACCGTTTTTACCGTAAATTCAAATTTTTAATACATAACAATCCGATATTTCAAACAATTTCTTTTCTAAAAAACATATTTTTACATACTACATTATATTTTCTTTTTCATATTCTCCATTTTTCTTTTTAACAGCTACAAAAAAAGGAAACAGCATAATATGCCGCCTCCTTTTTATTTGGATTTTTTTATAAAAAAGAAATTATTTTTTTCTTCTTTTCCACAATTCCATTTCCTGCATCTTTTTTCTTCTTTCTCTGGCAAGTGATTTAGCGACCAAAGACTGACCTTTTTTATAACCCCATTTTGTCTTGTATTCATCGACATCCAAATTGTGCAATGCAAGATGACGTTTGGTCAACACCTTAAATGTTTTACCACATTCCAAACAAGTAACGGATTTTTCTTTAACAGCTTTTTTCGGATCAAGGTCCTGAGCCTGTGCTGTATATTCTGCTGAACAACCGCCCTCTGCAATGTCTTTCAAACTATTTGTCAGTGAAAGGAGCATAGATTTCATTTCTTCTTCATTCATCTCCCGTACACCGGCTTGAGCCTTAACCAATTCAAAAGCTTGACTTTGATAATCTTCCATTTCTTATAACCTCCTAAATAAAATTGTATAGAAATGTTACATATAATTTCTGTATTTTATTTATTTATACAAAAAAGTAAAGTCATAAAATCATTTTTTTATATATTTTTTTATCCATTGCCAAAAACTCGCTTTTCTTCTATAAAACATTGCAGTTTCATTAACTTATACAATATTTTAGCAACATATTATGACCCCAATTTTTTCTACATATTCGGAATTTCTTGCCGATTTAAACAAGCTAGGACTTTTTAATATGAAATTAACGCTTGAGCGAATACAATCCGCTCTTGCTCCACTTGCACCTTCCCTTGAAAAAATTCCTATTTTACACATTGTCGGTACAAACGGCAAAGGTTCGACAGCTGTTTTTCTCGAATCACTTGCCCGTTCACACGGACTGAAAACCGGTCTTTTTACTTCACCGCATTTCCTCACTCCAAGAGAACGGCTGAAAATCAACGGCGAAATGTTGAGCGAATCGAGTTGGCTGGAACTTGCCAATAAAACGGCTCTTGTTCCAAATCGGGAAAATCTGACATATTTTGAATGGTTGACCCTGCTTGCCGTGGCAGCTTTTATTTATCACGATGTTGATGTCGCCATTGTCGAGGCGGGACTTGGCGGCTCGTGGGACGCAACTTGCTGCCTAAAAAGCACGGTTTGCGTTTTAACTCCAGTAAGCATTGACCACAAACAGATTCTAGGCAAAACGCCTGCTGCCATTGCTAAAGACAAAGCCGGAGTTTTGCGTGGCGGTATCGCTCTCAGTGCCGAGCAACTGCCCGAAGTACAAACTGTTTTTTCTAATCGGGCAAAAAAAACAAATACGACACTTTTTTGGGCAAACGAAAATTTTTCGATAACAGATAACACACTTATATATAATGATAGCGAGCTTCATCTTACGATACCACTTGCCGAACTTGGGCTGCACGGTAATTTTCAAGCTCACAATGCAGGACTTGCCCTTTGTGCTTTCCATCTTTTTTGCAAACAAAAATCACTCACTATTTCTGCCGCTGCCTGTCAAAAAGGACTTAAGACAGCTTTTCACCCCGGACGATTTCAGCTTACAGGCGAAAATCCGCAATTTTTGCTAGACGGAGCACACAACCAAAACGGCATGGAAACACTCGTTTCGGAATTAAAAAAACAAAAAATAACACCGGGTGCAATTATTTTTTCTTGTATGGCAGATAAAGAAATCAAAGAACTCATCAAACCATTGGGGCAATTTTCCTGCCCGATTTTTTTACCAAAAATTCTAAACAATCCACGAGCCGTCGAACCGCAACTGTTAGCAGATTTATTCAAAGAACTGTTTTTAAACAGCAAAAAACAAAATCCACTTCCGCTGCAAATTACTACCGATATCAGCAAGGCTTTAAAACAAATTCCTAAAAATACAGACATTGTCCTTATCTGTGGTTCGTTATATCTTCTTGCAGATTTTTACGCACTGTACCCCAACTTTTTACTTAGCCCGAACAGGAGATAAAAATTGAATCTGTACCGCCATTTGCCCTCGGTTGATAAAATTCTTGTCCACCTCAACGACAACTCCACGCCAAGAGAACTGCTTCGCAAGCTGGTTACGGATTTTTTGGATATATGCAGACAACAAATCCAAAATAATGAACTCACACAAAATGATTTGGAATGGGAAAATTTGTTTCCCAAAATCACAGCCTTTATAAATTCCGCCTCCCGTCCACATTTTCGTCGAGTTCTCAACGCAACCGGCGTTGTCGTTCATACCAATTTGGGACGGTCTCTTTTAGCGACAGAGGCTCTGCAAGCCGTACAAAATATAATCCGCACGTATTCCAATCTGGAACTTTCCCTTACAAGCGGGAAACGCGGCAGTCGCTATTCGCATGTAGAAGAACTGCTTCGATTTCTTACAGGGGCGGAAGCCGCTTTGGTCGTCAACAATAACGCTGCCGCGGTTTTGCTTATTTTAGATACGCTTGCCAAAGGAAAAGAAGTCATCGTTTCCAGAGGACAATTGGTCGAAATCGGCGGTTCGTTTCGCATTCCCGAAATTATAGCAAGAAGCGGTGCGATTTTAAGAGAAGTCGGAGCGACCAACCGCACGCACCTTGCAGATTACGAACGGGTAATCAATGACACGACCGCCGCTCTTTTACGAGTACATACTTCAAACTACCGCATAATCGGCTTTACAAGTGAAGTTGAATTGCCAGAAATGGTAGCACTCGGAAAAAAATACAACCTGCCGACAATCGAAGATTTAGGCAGCGGCAACCTGTTTGATTTTTCTCCGTGGCAAAAAATGCACGAACCGACTGTTCAACAAATAGTCAAAGCGGGAGCGGACATTATTAGCTTCAGCGGCGACAAACTTCTCGGCGGACCGCAGGCAGGAATTATCATCGGCAAAAAAATCTTTCTTGACCAACTGAAAAAAAATCCTCTCAACCGGGCGTTACGAATTGACAAAATGACGCTTGCCGCCTTAGAAGCCACGCTCCGCCTATATCTCGAACCCAAAACCGTTCGACAAAAAATTCCGACTCTACAAATGATTACGGCGACCAAAGAAGAACTTACGCCCAAGGCAGAAAAACTTGCCGAAATCTTACGAAAAAAACTTCCGAATCGAGTCAAAATCACCTTACATGACGGACAATCACAGGTTGGCGGCGGTGCTTTTCCCGAACAGAATTTACCGACTACACTTCTTGCCGTCCAAAGCAAAGACAGCCCGGAAAATCTCAAACAAGCTCTTCTACAAACCGAACCTCCTCTTATCGGACGCATTGAAAATAATGCCTTTTACCTTGATGTTCGCACACTTGACGAACAAGATTTTTCATTGATAGGCGATATTTTAGCTCAAGCCCTATTTCATCAAAAATAACATTAAGGAAACACAATGAACAAAGAACAAAAAAGCTGCTGGGACAGATTTTCCAAAAAACGGCTTAAAGAAATGGACGACATTACCAAGCGATATATTGATTTTTTATCCGAATGCAAAACGGAACGGGAAACTATCGATTGGGTTATGACAGATGCCCAAAAGCACGGTTTTAGTGAAGATTTTACCAAATCTACAATTATCCGTTCCTTTCAGGGAAAAACCGTTTTACTTGCCAGAAAAGGAAAAAGACCGCTCAAAGAAGGACTTCGCTTACTCGGAGCACACGCCGATACGCCTCGCCTTGATTTAAAACAACACCCACTCTACGAAGACTGTGAAGTTGGACTTGCCAAAACACATTATTACGGCGGCATCCGCAAACATCAATGGCTCTCACGACCGCTTGCCCTGCACGGCGTTGTCATTAAAAATGACGGCACAAAAATCAATATCAATATCGGCGAAAAACTAAATGATCCGGTTTTTGTTATTGCCGATTTACTGCCACATCTTGCAAGCAAACAAGCAGAACAAAAATTAAGCGAAGCCTTTGACGGAGAAAAATTAAATATTATCCTCGGACACGCTCCGACTCCCAAAGACGACAAAAAAGAAAAAGAAGAAAAACGAATTAAGGCAAAAATCCTTAATCTCCTCCAACAACACTACAACATTGAAGAAAACGACCTGTACAGTGCCGAATTACAAGCCGTTCCGGCAGGAAAAGCCCGTTCGGTCGGACTCGACGGTTCGCTCATCGGAGGCTACGGTCAAGATGACCGTGCCTGCGTTTTTGCCGGACTGGAAGCACTGTACCGTGCCGACACGCCAGAATTTACCCAAATTCTCATTTTTTGGGACAAAGAAGAAATCGGCTCGGACGGAGCGACAGGAGCACAATCACGTTTTTTTGAATATACGCTCGAAGATATTTTGGACGCTTGGGAACCGAAAACACAATTTCGCCATGTTATGGCGGTTACCAAAGCTGTTTCTGCCGATGTGCATGCCCCGATTGACCCCGATTTTCAAGAACTGCACGACAAACTCAATTCCTCGCTTTTAGGTTTAGGTCCGGTATTTTGCAAATTTACTGGACACCGCGGTAAATATTCCGCCAGCGAAGCAAACGCCGAATATGTGGCATGGTTTCGAGGTATTCTCGATTTGGCGGACATTCCGTGGCAAATGGCAGAACTCGGCAAGGTCGATGTCGGCGGAGGAGGAACGGTTGCCAAACATCTGGCAATTTACGGAATGGATATTATTGATTTCGGACCAGGCGTTCTTTCCATGCACAGCCCCTTCGAGCTGACAAGTCGAGCGGACATTTACGCTACGGTTCTTGCCTATACGGCTTTTTTTAGCAATTAGGAAAACCAATATGCCGATTATTTTGGGAACAGCCGGACATATCGACCACGGAAAAACCACACTGGTAAAAGCTCTTACCGGAATCAACTGTGACCGAACAATCGAAGAAAAAAAACGGGGCATAACCATCGAACTCGGTTTTGCCTTTTTGGACATTGACAAAGAGCGAATCGGCGTAATTGATGTTCCCGGTCATGAACGATTTATAAAAAATATGGTCGCCGGTGCTGTCGGAATTGATATAATTTTGCTGGTTGTAGCGGCAGATGAAGGTGTTATGCCTCAAACAAGAGAACATCTTGAAATCTGCACTTTGCTCGGCGTGAAAAAAGGCATCGTTGTTTTAACCAAAACCGATATGATTGACGACCCTGACTGGTTAGAACTTGCAGGCGAAGATATAAAAACCGCCCTAAAAGGCACTTTTTTGGAAAATGCTCCAATCATTCCCGTTTCCGCCCAAACAGGAACGGGAATTGATAAGCTGCGAACACAAATCTCCGAAATGGCAAAAAACTTTTCCGCCAAACGCCGTTCTGACCTGTTTCGCCTTTCAATTGACCGTGTTTTTTCCATGCGTGGACACGGTACGGTTGTTACGGGAACGGGATTTTCAGGTCAGCTCAAAGTCGGTGAAGAAATTATGATTTATCCCAAACAGATAACGGGAAAAGTCCGTATGCTCCAAGTTCACGGCATACAATGTGAACAAACTGAAGCCGGAATGAGAACGGCGATCAATCTGAGCGGATTTGACACGAAAGATTTGGAACGGGGTCAAATTATTGCCCATTCGGGAACACTTTTCCCTTCCACGACTTGGAATTTGCAACTACACTGTTTGCCGTCCGCTAAAAAAGGAATAAAGCACCGCAAAGAAATCCATTTTTATCACGGCACAAAAGAAATTTTAGCAAGACTTTACCTGCTTGACAGGGAAATACTCGAACCGGGAAAAACCTGCGTTTGTCAGGTTCGTTTTCCCAATGAAATGGTCGGCGTATACGGCGATACCTTTTTGGTGCGTGCATTTTCACCCTTGCAAACAGTGGCAGGCGGCATCGTGCTTGACCCGATAGCCAAAAGGATCAAACGCTTTTCGCCGCAAGTCGAAATACTTGCCAAACTTTTACAAGCAGAACCAAAAGACCTTATTTTAAAACAGCTTGAACTGGTCGGCAAAGAAGGGCGGCTTTTTTCCGAGCTTCGTCTTTTAACGGATATGGAAAACGAAGAACTGGAAAAACTTTTACAAAATCTTGCCAGCCTTGGGCTGATTTTTTGTGTGAGCAAAAAAAAACGACTATATATCGAGGCAAAACAAGTAGAAGAAGTGAGCAATTCACTAATTAGCACACTTCAAAGATTTCACACTCAAAACCCGCTCAAATCAGGAATTTCCCGTAGCGAACTAGAATCGGGCTGGGGAAAATCACTTTCACCGCATCTTGTTCATTTTATCTTGGAACGACTGATAAAAACCGAAAAAATCCGTCTTCAAGACGAAAGTCTTTGTCTGACAACACACAAAGTTTCACTCAGTGCAGACAAAAAAAATCTGCAAGAACAAATCGTTATGCTCTATCAACAAACTGCAAGCCAACCACCGAAACTCAAAGAGGCTGCTGAAGAGCTTGGCATCGGCACAAATGAACTATTGCCAATCATACAAATTTTGGTGCGACAAGGAGAACTCATTAAAGTAAATGCAGATTTTTTCTTTGCAGCACAAGCAATAAACAAATTAAGCGAACAAATTCGAGGATTTTTTGCTGAAAACGAAAGCTTAACTCCCGGAGATTTTCGAGAATTGACGGGACTTAGCCGTAAATTTGCCATTCCTGTTTTAGAATATTTTGACAATATAAAATTAACGATTCGAGTCGGCGACAAACGATATTTACGCTGAAAATAAAAGGGGGAAACCGGAAAAACGACCACATCTTTGCCGTTTATTTTTCACATAAATGCAAAAAGGCGTCTTCAATATTCTCGGCTTGAATGCCTGCCATTTTGCGTAACGTATTTTGCGGACCATGTTCAATAAACATATCAGCAATACCCAGCCTCTTAATTTTTTGTCCGTGCAACAGTCCGTTATCCGCCCACAATTCCAAAACAGCCGAAGAAAATCCGCCTGCCAAAACATTTTCTTCTACAAAAACAATCCGTTCAAACTTTTTTGCCAGTTTAAGCAAATCCTGCGGCAAAGGTTTTACAAAACGACAATTATAAACAGCAATGCTTTTGCCTTTTTCCTGTAATTTTTCCGCTGCCTCAAGAGCAGGATAGACACGACTGCCAACGGCAAGAATAACACCGTCGCTGCCGTTTTTAAGCATTTCGCTGCTCATCGGCAAAATCACCGGCTCACTATCCAAATCAACTCCAATTCCGACTCCGCGAGGATAACGAATTGCCACAGGTCCTTTCAAAGAATGAGCGGTCAAAAGCATATTCACCAACTCATTTTCGTCTTTAGGAGCGAAAATAGAAATATTGGGAATATGACGAAGATAAGAAAAATCAAACACGCCGTGATGTGTCGCTCCGTCTTCACCGACAAGTCCCGCTCTATCCAAACAAAAAACCACAGGCAGATTTTGCAAACATACATCATGAACAATCTGGTCATACGAGCGTTGCAAAAAAGTAGAATATATCGCCACAAACGGACGAAATCCCTGCATTGCAAGACCTGCAGCAAAAGTAACGGCATGCTGTTCGCAAATTCCGACATCATAAAAGCGTTCGGGAAATCGCTCACGAAAAGCATTTAGTCCCGTACCTTCCGGCATTGCCGCTGTAATTGTTACGACTTTCTCGTCCAATTCTCCAAGCCGCAACATAGTTTTTCCAAAAACTTCTGTGTAAGATTGCGGCGTGTCAATAGATTTTTTTACGCTTTCACCCGTTTTTTCCTCAAAAGAACCGATTCCGTGAAAATGAACAGGATTTTTCTCAGCAGGCTCATAGCCTTTTCCTTTTTGTGTCAGCACATGTACCAAAACTGGACCTTCCAAATCCCGCACCAGCTCAAATACATCGACCATTTCATCAATATTATGTCCGTTTATCGGACCGACATAATTAAATTTAAATGCTTCAAACAACATACCCGGTGTAAAAAGTGCCTTGAGCGATTCCTCACCTTTTCGAGCATAATTTGCCAAATTACCGCCGATTTTCGGAATTTTTCGCATACGCAGCTCAACTTCTTTTTTTAGACGAATCACCCAAGGAGCGGAAAGTTTGCGGCTCAAAAACGAAGATAACGCCCCGACATTATGAGAAATAGACATTTCATTATCATTTAAAACCACAATCATATCCCTATCCAAATCGCCTGCCTGATTCAGCCCCTCATACGCCTCGCCAGAAGTCATCGAACCGTCACCGATAACTGCTACAATTTTATTGCTTTTCTTTGCCAAATCACGAGCAACCGCCATTCCCAAAGCTGCTGAAATCGAAGTTCCGGAATGCCCGACACCAAAAGCGTCATAAGGGCTTTCCGCGGGACGAGGAAAACCGCTCAAACCACCAAACTGCCGTAAAGAATCAAAATTATGCAGCCGTCCTGTCAATAATTTGTACGCATACGCTTGATGCCCGACGTCCCAGATAATTCGGTCTTTAAGCGGATTAAAAATTTTCAAAAGAGCAAGCGTCAAATCAACCACTCCAAGAGACGGAGCAAGATGTCCTCCTGTTTTGGCAACCGTACTTACCAATTTTTGCCGTACTTCTTTCGCCAAAAATTCCAGCGAATCAAGCTCTAACCGCTGAATATCGCGAACATCTTCAAGCGAATACAAAACAGAATTTGATAAATCTGTCATAACAACTCTTTAAGAAATACGCTGTAAAAAATAATCCGCCAACGCCACCAAAAAATCTTTATCCGCACCGGAAAAATCTGCCAACACAGTTTTCGCCTGCCGCACTTCCAGCTCGGCAAGCCGCCTACTTTCTTCAATGCCGACCAAAGATGGATAAGTAATCTTCCCCTGCTTTTCATCGCTGCCGATAGGTTTACCCAGCGTTTTTTCATCACCAACAATATCCAAAATATCATCAACGATTTGAAAGGCTATACCGATTGCCGCACCAAAAATACGGGCAGCTTTCACAAAACGCTCATTTCCCGCAAGTATCGCTCCGCTTACGCACGAGGCTGCAAGCATTGCCCCTGTTTTTCCGGCATGCATTTTTTTCAACTGTTCAAGGTTAATTCCTTTTTGCCCGGTATAGAGCATATCGAGCATCTGTCCGCCGACCATTCCCGAAGAACCAGCAGCAAATGCCATTTCTTTTGTAGCCGCCACAAGCAGCTTAGACGACACTCTAGCGGAAAGCATCATCGCAAAAGCATCGGTCAACAAAGCATCCCCCGCCAAAATCGCCGTCGCCTCGTCAAATTGTTTATGACAAGATGGACGACCTCGCCGCAAATCGTCATCGTCCATCGCTGGCAAATCATCGTGAATAAGTGAATAAGTATGAATACACTCAATAGCAGCGGCAAAAGGCAATAAATTTTCTTCACTCTCACCTGCCAATTTCCCCCACGCCAAACAAAGAGCGGGACGAATACGTTTTCCTCCTGCCTCAACAGAATACTTCATAGCCTGCACCAATCTGTCATTTTTGCCGCTAAATTCGTCTGTAAGAAATTTTTCTATTGATTGTGCGTAATGCAAAAGCTCTTTTTTTACATCAATCGCCATTTTCATACTCCTCGTTTTCTGCAAATTTTTGCCAATTTCCGTCAGCGTATATCATAACCTGCTTATGAGCCTGCTCCAGCTGTTTTTGACAATCACGCCCCAACTTCATTCCCTCCTGAAAAAGACTCATCGCTTTTGTCAAACCGACTTCGTTATTTTCAAGTTCCTGTACAATGTTCTGCAAACGAGCAAGCCGTGTTTCAAAATCGCCGTCTTGACTTACTTCTCTTTTTTTCTTTTCTTTCACGATTTTTTTCCTTGTTTTTCCAACTCTTCAACCCTTGCTCCTAAAAATCCGTCCTGCAAATAAATCCTTACTCGCTCACCGACCTTTACACTATCAACGCTCGCAAGCACGCCACCGCTTTCATTTTCCAATCGGCAATAACCGCGTTGCAATGGTTTTTGCGGATTAAGTCCCAAAAGCTGCTGCTGCAAAATTCCAAATCGTTCAAAAAAAGCTTGCAAACGGTTTTGCATAGCCCGAACACAAGAAGTTTGCAGCGATTTTAAAACCAAGTCGCATCTGTCGTACTCAAAATAAACCGCACGCCCAAGACGACGATACAAATCCGGCAGGCGACCTTGTTTTTCCACCAAAAAACGAAAGGCAATCCGCTGCAAGTCAAACTGCAATTGCCTGCATTTTTCTTCCGTCCGCTCGATTTTTTTTTGCGGTGAAAACCACTGCAATGCCTGAAAAAATCGAGCATATTCCTGCCACTTGTATTCCAAATATTGTTCAATCCGTCGATGCAGGCGAAAATGTAAATCATCAAGTAACTGTATAAAAGGTTCGCGTTCCGACCACAAAAGCTGAGCAGCATGAGTCGGTGTTGCCGAGCGAACATCGGCTGCCAAATCAGCTAGCGAAGTATCAATTTCATGTCCGATTCCGCTCACAATAGGAACTTTACAGCCTGCAATTTGCCGCACCACGCTTTCATCATTAAATGCCCATAAATCTTCAAGCGAACCACCACCGCGTACCAAAGCAATCGCCTGAGCCCAGCCATCCATCTCAGCCTGCTGCAAGGCACTGCAAATCTGAACAGGAGCAGCTTTTCCCTGTACAAGCGTAGGATAAATCCGTACTTCACCGCCAAATCCCCGCTCGTGAGCAAGTTTTAAAAAATCACGAAGAGCCGCACTCCCTGGTGCCGTTATTATTGCAACCCGTTCGGGATTTTTGGGAAGTAGCTGTTTTTTTTGCACATCAAACAACCCCTGCCGCAAAAGTTTTTGCTTAAGTTCTTCAAACAAAAACTGCAAATGCCCGACACCCTGTGGTTGCACCAATTCTGCCCGAAGCTGATATTCTCCTCGTGCACCATACACATCAAGATGCCCGGCACACAAAACTTCCATACCATTTGCAAGTGGCGGCTGCTCTTCCACAATTTCGCCGGTTAAAGAGTCAAAACCTTGATTTATCCGTTCCTGCGATGATGAAAACCAAACGACATGCAGCAAGCTCGTTTCATCTTTAAGACTAAAATAAATATGACCGGCGACTTGACGAAAATTGCTGAGTTCTCCACGCACCCAAACAAAAGGAAATTCCGTTCGCAAAATGTCCCGAACAGCACCGGTCAATTCACGAACGGAAAGAATACGAGGCATATTTTTCTTAAAATCCGGGAACTATACCTTTTTGAGTCAGATTTTTTTCGATATAGTTTTTAACAGCTTGCGAATTGCATGCTTTTTTCAATGCCTGTATCGCAGCGGTATTTACATCACTTTTACGAACAGCAACGACATTTGCATACGGCGAATCCTTGCCTTCAATTATAATAGCGTCCCGAGACGGAACAAGTCCGGCTTCGGCGGCAAAATTTGTATTGATAACCGCTGCTTTAACATCACTCAAAACCCTAGGCAGTTGAGCGGCTTCCAGTTCCAAAATTTTTACACCAGAAAAATTTTCCGTAATATCACGAACCGTAACCAACTCACCCTTACCGATTTTGATAAGTCCGTTTGCCTCCAAAAGCCGCAAGGCTCGTGCTTCATTGGTCGGATCGTTGGGCACTGCCAAGCTATCACCTTTTTTCAATTCTTTTAAACTCTTGATTTTATGAGAATATAAACCGAGAGGTTCGATATGCACTTTGGAAATCCATACCAAATCAAGTTTTTCTTGCTTGTTCATATTTTCAAGATAAGGAATATGCTGAAAAAAATTAGCGTCCAAAGCTCCATTTTGCAAAGCAATATTGGGCTGAACATAATCGGTAAATTCCCGAATAACCAACTCATATCCGTCTTTTACCAATTCCATCTGAACAACCTGCATAATATCTTTATGCGGAAACGGAGTAACGCCGATAACTATTTTTTTTCCACCAGCAAAAGCAAAAGATACCGACAACAAAAGACTCAACAACAACAAAAAATACTTTTTCATTTTTTCCTCCTAACGCAATTTGCGATACAAAAAATTTCCACCCGACTGCATACACTGCACAATTAAAATTAAAACAGCAACAGAATAAAACATCACATCGGTACGAAAGCGTAAATATCCATAATTATACGCCAAAGCACCCAGTCCTCCACCGCCAATTGCTCCAGCCATAGCCGAATAGCCGAGCAAAGTAATAGCAAGCACGGCAATATTTAAGACAATTGCCGGCAAACTTTCTTTAATCAAAACCTCAAAAATAATTTGCCTGTCCGATGCCCCAAAAGAACGAGCAGCTTCAATAACACCGGGATCGACTTCAAGCATACTGCCCTCCAAAAGCCGAGCCATAAACGGAGCCGCCGCAATAGTCAAAGGAACAATAGCGGCAGTAGAGCCAATCGCCATTCCGACTACAAATCGAGTAAATGGAATAAGGGCAATCATCAAAATCATAAACGGGAATGACCGCAAAAGATTAACCACAATATCCAAAACGGCATACACTTTCGGATTTGGTCGCAAACCATGACTACCGGTAACAATAAGAGCAATTGCCAAAAAAAATCCCAATATAGTAGAAAAAAGTGTAGAAAAAAAGACCATATAAAGCGTTTCGTACAACGCCTGCAAAAGTTCAACGGTCATATTTTACAACCTCCCAATCAATCTGCTTTACGGTAAGATATTTTCCCACTCGTTCCAAATCTTTGGTTGCAATATTGATAAATAAAAATCCCAAAACATCGTCCAAATAACGGTCAAGTTTGCCACCAACAATAGAAAAATCAATATCAAGCTCGCGAGCCATACCGGTTACAACCGCCTGCTGCGAAGTCTGACGATTAAACATCAAACGAATATTGATTCCGCTCGGAATAATCGTATATTCGTCTTCAACAAATTTCCGAAGTGCCGGAACAGAAGAAATAAATAAATCTTCGGTTTTACCCATACACTGAGCGATACCTCCGTCCAGCAACAAAAGCCGCCGACACACACGTTTTACCACTTCCATTTGATGTGTAACGATAACAATCGTCAACCCTAGACGCTCGTTAATATCCTGCAACAAATCAAGAATGGAAATCGTCGTATTCGGATCAAGTGCGGAAGTCGCTTCATCACAAAGCAAAATTTGTGGATTAAGTGCCAAAGCACGGGCAATGCCTACTCGCTGTTTTTGTCCACCAGAAAGACTTTGTATCCGCTCACCTGATTTTTCGCTCAAACCGACCAAATCAAGCAATTCTTCAACTCGACGGCGAATTTCATTTTTGGGTATTTTCCAAATTTGCAACGGAAACGCCACGTTTTCAAAGACATTTTTGCGAGTCATCAGATTAAAATTTTGAAAAATCATACCCATATTTCGCCGCAATTCTTTAAGACCGTTCATATCAAGATCAGAAACGCTTTTTTCCATTACGCTAATCAAACCACCGTCAAACGGCTCAAGTCCATTCAAGCATCGCAAAAGCGTTGATTTTCCAGCACCAGAATGCCCGACAATTCCAAAAATCTCTCCTTTTTGAATGTGAAAAGAAATATCGTCCAAGACAACCTTTCCACCAAAAGACTTTTGCAAATGCTCAGCTTTAATCATCTTTATGCCTAATATTTTTAAAATTATTTTTTATTCCAAGCAGCATAAACACTTTCTTTCCAAGCACAAAAGGCAACTTTAAAATCTGCAAGCGAAAGTTCCACCTTTTCACCTGTACGACGGTCTTTGGCTTCAACAACACCATTTGCCAAACCCTTTGCACCCAAAACAATCTGCAACGGAATACCGAGTAAATCGGCATCGTTAAACTTTACACCGGGACGTTCCTTACGGTCGTCGAACAAAACATCAAGCCCCATTTCCTGCAACTCGGCATACAAAGATTTTGCCTTTTCACCAACTTTTTCATCTTTTCCGCCAAGTTCAAGCAAAATAACATCAAAAGGAGCAAGCGGCGGCGGAAAAATCATTCCGGCTTCATCGTGATTTTGCTCAATACAAGCGGCAATCACCCGACTGACACCAATTCCATAACAGCCCATAATCATAAGATTTTCTTTCCCATCCTCATCCAGAAAAAAGGCATTCATGGCTTTTGAATATTTTATACCGAGCTTAAAAACATGCCCGACTTCAATTCCTTGCGGCAAAGAAAGTTTTCCGCCGCAATGAGGACAAACATCTTTTTCGGTTACAAAAACGACATCAGCAAAGATTTGCGGATTAACATCTCGTGCCAAATCCAAATTCTTCAAATGTGTATCTTTTTTATTTGCGCCAACAACCAAACCGCTTCGACCTTTTAAACCGCTGTCTGCCACCAAAACATCAACTTTAAGTCCGACCGGTCCTGCGAAACCGACAGGTGCGGCTGTCAATTCCCGTACCAATTCAGGTTTTGCAAGCTCAATATCCTTCGCATTCACAATATGCTTAAGTTTGATTTCATTGACTTCTCTATCTCCTGCCACCAAAACCGCCACAGACCGTCCGTCGTCCGTTTGGTAAAGCAGAGTTTTCATAACCTGATGCGACTCGATTCCCAAAAATTCCGCTACTTCTTTTACGGTATGCTTATTCGGAGTCAACACTTCTTCAAGTTCGGAGCTACATTGCGACTGCTCATTTTGTACCAGAGTCGTTACGGCTTTTTCGAGATTTGCAGCATATTTACAACATTCACAAACGGCAATCGTATCCTCGCCTGTTTTGGCAAGCACCATAAATTCATGCGAAAAATTTCCGCCGATAGAACCGCTGTCCGCCTCCACCGCCCGAAAACGTAAGCCTAACCGTTCAAAAATACGGTTATACGCCTCAAACATCTTTTGATAACTTATATTTGCCGCTTCTTCACTCGCATCAAAAGAATATGCATCTTTCATTATAAATTCCCGACCGCGCATAAGACCGAAACGTGGACGAATTTCATCACGAAATTTAGTTTGAATTTGATAGACATTAAGCGGAAGCTGACGATACGACCGTACTTCACCCCGCAACAAATCCGTTACAACTTCTTCATGCGTCGGACCTAAACAAAAATCCCTGCTGTGCCGATCAGAAAAACGTAACAATTCCTTGCCATACATTTCCCAACGACCGCTTTCCTGCCACAAGTCAGCCGGTTGTACCATCGGCATAAAAATTTCCAATGCTCCTGCACGATTCATTTCTTCACGCACAACAGCCTCCACTTTTCGCAAACATTTTAAACCCAACGGCAAAAAAGTATATACGCCGGAAGTAATTTTGCGAATCATTCCAGCCCGAAGCATCAATTTATGACTGATAACCTCGGCTTCGGCAGGACATTCTTTAAGAGTGGGAATATAATAGTTACTGTAACGCATAAATTTTCCTTATAAATAAAAGCAAAAAACAATAAAAACTCACCGACACGATAAAAACTGAATTTTTTCATTTAACACAAGCTTTATCCGTTGCCAAGATACAAACCACATACAAAAAACTTTTCAAAAATATGCGACGAACAATTCAACTTTGCACAAGTAGCCACTGTTTTATGCAGATTCCAAAAACAAGAAGAGTCTATTCATAACATTGACTGCACTGACACCGGAATCAAAATCAATTGAAAGCAAATTAAGCTGAGGATATTTCCGACACAATGCATTTTCAACTCCTTTGGATATAATTTGATTAGCAATACAACCAAAAGGCTGAAAAGATAAAACATTATAAACACCACTTTCAGCAAAAGCGCAAACTTCAGCAGGCAAAACCCAACCTTCTCCGAACTGAGCTGCAGGAGAAATAATATTTTTTATAAGCTGTGCGTCTTCATATATATCGGAAAAAGGACGATAGTATGAAAAATCAGATGCGGCTTGATTAAATTTTTTTATCTGTCTTTTTACATACTGATATAATAAAGATGTAGCAGTTGTTGACCAAATATTTCCGGACAAATGCAATGCTTTATTTGTTTGCATATTAACAAAATCTTGAAAGAAAAACGGCGTTAAAAGCGGAGGTACGACTTCAACTTCTCGTTCAATTAATGTATCAAGAAGATTTTGATGTGCAAAATGACTAAATTTTAAAAAAATTTCTCCGACGATACCGACCTTTTTCATTTCTTTTTTATAACAAATATTAGAAAAAGCAATAGCTGCTTCTTTTGTATAAGCAATCAATGCAGCTGCTGAATTTTTCTTTGTAATAATATTTGCCCCTTTTTTCAAAAAATAATCTCGCAAAGATTTTGCTTGTCCTTTTTCTTTTTCACGCACAACAGAAGTATAATACATTTTTGCAAGCACATCACCATAAATAAAAGAATTTATAGTTTGCGGTAAAATCTTTTTCCAAGACATTATAAAGCGATCTTGCTTATTTTTATAGTCAGATTGCGTTGTTACACCCAAGGTTACAAAAGGCACCATTTCAAATCCAGCCGCAATCATTGCCCGTTTCATCACCGCTGCATAATTTGTCGCCCGACACTGCCCGCCGGTTTGACTCATAATAATTGCCACCTTATTCGGATCGTATCGCCCGGACCGCAACGCCTTAATAATATCTCCGGTTATCAAAGTCGCGGGATAACACAATTCGTTATGGGCATATTGTAATCCCAAAGCCGCCGACTTCTCATCGCTAGGCGGCAAAACCTCCAGTCTGTGATTACCTGCCAAACAAAAAAGCGGCGGCAAAAATGGAGTTAAATATTCTGAAATATGCGGAGCAAGCAAAATCCGTTCACTGTCTTGTGAAGCGACATAAGTACGAGTTGTCTTTTCCGGTAAAACACTTTTTATTTCATCGCTAGACATACTTTCCAAAAGAGAGCGAATCCGCAATCGTAATGAACCGGTATTCGATACATCGTCAATTTTAAGCAAAGTGTACGGTTTATGAAAACGGTGCAAAATGTGGCGAATTTCGTCCTGAATAAAAGCGTCCGGTCCGCAACCAAAAGAAGTAAGATGCACAAGCTGCACATCTTTTCCCTGCCGTGCCGTCCATTCTGCCACTCGCACGATACGGTTAACAAAAGCCCACTGTCGTACCAGAAACGAATCGGATAAAATTGTTTTTTCAATACCACGCACCACATCATCACTGACCACATACGCTCCAAGGTTGGCAATCATATCACTCAATTTATGCTGAATAAGCGGATCGGTATGATATGGACGCCCTGCCAAAACAATAACGATTTTCCCTTTTTCCCGTGCTTCAGACACAATCCTTCTGGCATATTCACCAATAAATTTTTCATATTCCTGCCGAGCTTTCATAGCCTTAGCAAAAGCCTGTCGAGCGGTTTTTTTATCAATTCCCAAGGTTGCCAAATACCCAACAACCTGTTTTTGCAGGCGTTTTTCATCAGCCATCGTAATAACCGGCGAATCCAAAGCAACACCCAACTGCATACAACTGGCAATAACATCTGAATACCCGGCAACAATCGGACAGTTGTAACTGTTCACATCTCGTTTATCGACCTGCGGCTCATAAACGACATACGGCATAAAAATACGTTCAACCTGTCGCCGCTCCAAATTACGAATATGACTATGCGTCAATTTGGCAGGAAAACATATATTTTCCGCCATAACCGTCCCGACTTCCGCTTCATATTCCCGCATATTCGACTCGTCGGAAAGCACAACCTGAAAACCGCACGCGGTAAAAAGAGCATGCCAAAACGGATATTCCTCGTACATATTCAAAGCTCTGGGAATACCGATTCTCCGCCCTTGTTCATTTACGGGACGGGAAAAAAGCAGCTCATATTTTTGGGTGTAAAAATTAACACCCTTCTGTTGAGTTTTACCCTGATTGGAAAAAACGGTTTCGCATTTATTACCGCTATAATAAGAATTACCGTTAGGAAATATATAACAAATAACACCGCATCGATTTTCACAACCGCTACATTGCAAACGGCGTTGGCGAAAATTTCCCGGTTGCAGCAACTCGACAATTGAGCGTTCATCGCGGCAATTTTCCAAAGCATGCAACGCACAACCGTACGCTCCCATCATTTCAGGCATATTGCTGCAAACAACATTTTTACCGGAAAGTTGTTCAAAAGCCCGCACCACGGAATCATTTCGCATTGTTCCGCCTTGCAAAATAATATTTTCTCCAAGCGAATCAATTTCTTGTAAATTTAAAACCTTATGCAAGCAGTTTTTAATAACTGAATAAGAAAGCCCCGCAGAAATATCACTGACCGCCGCCCCTTCACGCATAACCTGTTTAATTTTGGAATTCATAAAAACCGTACAGCGAGAACCCAAATCACAGGGATTTTCCGCCCGACAGGCAAGCTTTGCGAATTCCTGAACATCATGTCCCATTGTCGAAGCCAGCGTTTGCAAAAATGTACCGCAACCGGATGAACATGCCTCATTGAGTTCCATTCTTACAATTGCTCCTTGCTCGACAAAAATGGCTTTCATATCCTGTCCACCGATGTCGAGAATAAAACTAACATTCGGTAACAAAGAATTAGCAGCCTTAAAATGAGCCACGGTTTCAATAATATTAAAATCCAATCCCAAAGCAGCCTTCAATAAATTTTCACCGTACCCGGTCGAACACGAAGCGACAATTTTCAGTTCCGTCCGTTCTTTTTCCGCCTGTTCCTGCAACTGGATTAACCCTTTTTTCACGGCGGAAATCGGGTCGCCCAAATTCATCGTATAAAAACGAAAAACAACTTCTTTTTGCGGCGTCAGGGCAATAATTTTGGTCGTGGTCGAGCCAGAATCGATTCCCAAGGCAACAGTCATTTTTCCCGAAACGAACTGTTTTTCTTTAATTGCATAACGAACTTTTGCCGCTTTCCAATTTTCGTATTCTTGTTCATCAACAAAAAGTCGAGGTAAAGCCTGAGGAACAACGGTCGTTTTTCCTGCAAACAATCGACGCTCCAACTCGTCAATTTCCACACTTTCACCGGACGCCTGCATCGCACAACCTCGTGCGGGAATAAGACAGGAATCCGCATCAACCAAAAACTGCTCCGGCTCAAGTTCTAAATAATCAATAAAAGCCTTGCGAAGTGCCGGCAAAAAGGTCAACGGTCCGCCACATGCCAAAACGGACGGAACGATTTTTCGTCCCCTGCAAAGAGCGGTTACGGTCTGAACGGCAATAGAATGAAAAATCGATGCGGCAACATCACAGCTGTCCACATTTTGGCTCATTAAATTTTGCACATCGGTTTTTGCAAAAACTCCACAACGGGCGGCGATAGAATAAATCCGTTCTGCCCGCGATGCCCGCTCATCCATTTCCAAATTAGAAATCCCCAGCAGCGTTGACATCTGATCGATAAACGCTCCGGTTCCGCCGGCACAGTTGCCGTTCATTCGCAAATCGGGTCGCAAACCGTCCAAAAAAATAACCTTGGAATCTTCACCGCCAATATCAATCAGCGTTTTAACCTGTGGATAACAGCTTTTCGTGTAAACGGCTGCGGCAATAACTTCTTGAACAAAATCCACCTGTAACAACTCCGCAATCGCCATACCCACCGAACCTGTTACAACAACACCATAACGACTTCCCGGAAAAGACAGCCGCAACTGCTGAAAATAACCGAGCAAAACCTCTTTCACCCGAGCGTGATGCCGCTCGTATTTTTGAAAAACGGATTTTCCCTGCTTATCCAACACGACCAACTTTACAGTTGTCGAACCAACATCTATTCCTAATTGATATTCCATATTCAATTTGTTACATTCATTGTGTCTAATTTTTTACGAACAAATATACGAGTTCAGGTAATAAATTACACAAAAACTCCGATTATCCATATAAAAAATTGATTTGCCAACAATTCTTAAAAGGGTCAAGATTAAAAGAAAAGATTTTCTCAAAAGATTATTCATAACATTTTATACCTTTACTTTATCAACATAAAAAATTATTTATAAACAAATATTTTTTAAATTCATATAAAAACAAGCACAACCTATTCAAAAATTAATATTTACTATTCTATATTTCAAATATTCAAAACATTATTCATCAATAAAGAGGTATTGAGATATGAAAAAAAACATTTTATTGTTATTATTAACTTTCATCATCTTTGCAGCTTGTAACCAAAAAGAAACAGAAAAAAAAGGATACACCAACTTGAGAGTTCATACCAACCCACAAAACATAAAAACAATTTATTTGGCAGGCGGTTGCTTTTGGGGAGTGGAAGCATATTTCCAAAAAATAACAGGCATCGTCAATACAGATACAGGATATGCTAACGGAAAAACAAAAGATACAGATTATGAAAAAATTAAAGATACAGACCATAGCGAAACAGTAAAGATAGATTATGACTTTTCTTTAATTTCATTAGAAGAAATATTATTACACTATTTTAGAATTATAGACCCCGTTTCATTAAATAAACAAGGGAACGATATCGGTCGTCAATACAGAACAGGAATATACTATATTTATGATAAAGACATTCCGACAATAGAAAAAATCTTTGCTCATCAAAAACGTATTTATGGAAATCTTGCCGTTGAAAAAATGAAATTAAAAAATTTCATAAAAGCCGAAGACTACCATCAAGATTATCTGAAAAAAAATCCAAGAGGCTACTGTCATATCAATTTAAACCAAGCAAACGAGCCTTTATTTAAGAAAGAATACAAAAATCCGAACGAAGAACATCTTAAAAAAACACTCGACAAAACAAGCTATTCGGTACTCAGACAAAACGGCACAGAACGTCCCGGCAGTTCAAGCCTGAACGATGAAAATAGAAAAGGAATTTATGTCGATAAAATAACAGGTGAGCCTTTGTTCGCTTCCAAAGATAAATTTGATGCCGGCTGCGGCTGGCCAAGTTTTTCCAAACCAATACTAACCGACAAAACAACCTATTTAAAAGACAAGTCCCACGGAATGGAAAGAATTGAAGTAAGGTCAAACGGAGGAGACAACCATTTGGGACATGTATTTACAGACGGATTAAAAGAAAAAGGAGGGCTGCGATATTGTATCAACGGAGCGTCTCTTACTTTTATCCCTTATGAAGAAATGGAAAAAAAAGGCTACAAAGAATATATGATTTTATGTGAATAAAAAATTCTAATTTTTTTACTGTAAATCTTTATTTTTTCATAAATACCGAAAACGGCATAAAAAAATTAAATTCACGCCACTTTTTTAATCTTTTTTATAATACTACTTAACAAAACTCACAACGCCAATTCCAATCTTTCTACTGCCATAATTTACCGATAAAAAATAAATATAAAAATTTTCCCGATAATGAAAATTTTTTCCGTTTTTGAGTAGAAAAAATTTTTAAATTCCGACTAAAAACATTTAAATTTTACTTAGTTTACAAAAGTGCAAAAATCTTTTTTTTTAAACAACCATTTCTCTTTTTCAATAAGGACGATATTATGCAAAAAAAACCATATCTTCTAAAACGCTTTTTTCCGTATATGGAAAAAAAGAAATCCTTGCTGCCATTAGCTCTTATCTGTTCAGGAATAGCGACAATACTCAATATTCTTCCTTTTGTGTTTATCTGGTTTATCATAAGAAGCGTTTTACTCTCTCCGGCGGACTTTTCCATAAATCAAATTATGCCTTGGCTCTTAGCTGCCGGAGGTTGTGCTATCGGCGGGATTGTCGTTTATTTTCTAGCTCTGATATTTTCGCATCTGGCAGCTTTTCGAGTGGAAGTCGGACTGCAAAAAATCGGTATGGAAAAAATTCTCAATATGCCGCTTGGATTTTTCGATGCAACGGAAAGCGGCAAAATCCGCAAAATTGTCAACGACAGTGCCGCCACCACACACACTTTTCTTGCTCACCAACTGCCAGACCTTTCAGGAAGCATCATTACGCCGCTTACACTTTTAGGACTGATTTTATGGATTAACTGGCAGGTCGGACTGATTTCTCTTATTCCCGTTGTTTTGGGCTTTATTGTTTTTACAACAATGATGACTAAACAGGGCAAAAAATTTATGAAATTCTACTACGATTCACTAGAAGAAATGAGCAATGAAGCCGTTGAGTATGTTCGGGGAATTCCGGTTGTCAAAACATTCGGGCAAACCGTATTTTCCTTTACCCGTTTTTACAACAGCATTCTCAAATACAAAGAATATGTATATCAATATACGCTTCTTTGGAAACACAAAATGAGCTTTTTCAATGTGATATTACAAACCACGGCTTTTTTCCTAATTCCTGCGGCACTGTTATTTTTGGCAAACGGTCAAAATTTAGCTTTAGTGCTGACCGATTTCATCTTTTACCTGATTATCGCTCCCGAATTTATGGCAACAATTATGAAATCAGCTTATTTCAGACAATTTGCCTATATAGCGGAACAGGCTTTGGACAGAGTGGACAATCTACTCGATTATCCGCCTCTTGTTTGGAAAGATGACAATTCCGCAAAAATTTCTTCGTATGAGCTGGAATTTACAAATGTAAGTTTTCGCTATGAAGGAGCAGAAAAAAACGCCGTGGACGGCATCAGTTTTACAATCGCTCAGGGACAAACCGTTGCCCTGGTCGGAGCATCGGGAAGCGGCAAAACCACTTTGGCAAGACTTGCAGCACGTTTTTGGGACACAAACGAAGGCAGCGTGCGTATCGGCGGTGTGAATGTCAAAGATATTTCTCAAAAAGAACTGATGAAACATATTTCTTTTGTTTTTCAAAATACCCGACTGTTCAGCAAAAGTATTCGGGAAAATATCCTTATGGGTAAAGAAAACGCCACGGAAGCGGAACTGCAAAAAGCAATTGAACTTTCAAGCTCGAAAGACATCATTGACCGTCTGCCACAAGGACTTGATACTGTACTAGGCACGGAAGGGACTTATCTTTCCGGAGGCGAACAGCAACGGATTTCGCTGGCACGGGCAATTCTCAAAAACGCCCCAATCGTCTTACTTGACGAGGCAACCGCCTTTGCCGACCCTGAAAACGAACAGCAGATTATGCAGGCTCTTTCCGAACTGGGAAAAGGAAAAACAACTCTCATAATTGCTCATAGACTGACCAGCGTACAACACGCCGACAAAATTTTGGTCATAAACGAGGGAAAAATCGCCGAACAAGGCACACACGAAGAACTGATGAAACGAAACGGCATATACGCCCGTATGTTCACGGAATATCAAAAATCAATCAGCTGGGAAATCGCTTCAAATACAGGAGATAAATAATGAAAGCCTATTTTCAAAAAACATTCGCTTTAAGCGAACAGGGAGCGGAAGATTTTATCAAAAGCATTGTCTGGTCGGCTCTTTTAAATATTTCTTATATGTTTCCGGCGATGCTGGCATTTTATTTTATTCAACAAGCAGTTTCTACACTTGAAGAAGGAACTGGTATGCAAACCGATATAGCGGTTTACGGCGTACTGTCTTGCGTTTTAACTCTTGTAATGTATCTGATCGCCATCAAACAATACGACAGTTGCTATTCCAAAATCTACGACGAAAGTGCAAGAATGAGAATTGCTCTGGCGGAAAAACTCCGCAAACTACCTCTGTCTTTTTTCGGAAAACGCGACATTGCGGATTTAACTTCCACCATTATGGAAGACGCAACGCAGATTGAACAATTATTTTCTCATTTTGTACCGCAAATTTACGCATCTTTTATCAGTACGGCTTTTTTTGCCGCGGGACTTATCTGCTTTCATTGGAAAATGGCACTAGCTCTTCTTTGGGTTGTTCCCGTAGCGGCTGTTATCTTTTTCGCTTCTAAAAAATTGCAGCAAAAAAGCCATACAGCAATGCACAGAAAAAAACTGCATATTTCAGATACGCTACAGGAAGGACTTGACTGTATTGGCGAAATCAAAGCCTATAATTGTGAGAAATCCTATTCGGACAGTCTCAATACACTGCTTGACGATTACGAAAAAGAACTCATCAAGTCCGAATTGGTTTTAAGCTCTTTCATCAATACCTCTTTTATTCCTCTAAAACTGGGAGTGATAAGCGTGGTACTTGCCGGAGCGTGGATGTTTACAAACGGTACGGTTGACCTGTTTACCTACATTGTCTTTATGATTGTTTCAGCCGGTATTTACAATCCTGTCATTGCCATATTCAACAGTTTTGCCCTGCTTATGTATCTGGGAGTAAGAATTAACCGCAAAAAAGAAATGGACGCTATGCCTGTACAACAGGGTAAAACCGAATGCTCGCCAAACGGTTTTGACATTACATTCCACGATGTCGTTTTTTCTTATGATGACAAAATAAAAACCGTAGATGGCATTTCTTTTACCGCCAAACAGGGTGAAGTTACAGCTTTAGTCGGTCCAAGCGGAGGAGGAAAAAGTACAACAGCCAAACTTGCCGCCCGATTTTGGGATATTGAACGCGGAAAAATCACCCTCGGCGGCGAAGATATTTCGCTCATCGACCCCGAAACCCTGCTTCAATATTATGCCATAGTCTTCCAAGATGTAACTTTATTTAATTTTAGCGTCATGGAAAATATTCGCATCGGCAAAAAAGATGCAACGGACGAAGAAGTTCTCAAAGCTGCCCGTCTTGCTCAATGTGAAGAATTTATCCAAAAACTTCCCCAAGGCTACAACACGCTTATCGGAGAAAACGGTGAGCGATTATCAGGCGGCGAACGCCAACGAATTTCTATCGCAAGAGCAATATTAAAAGATGCCCCCATTATTTTACTTGACGAAGCGACGGCTTCACTTGATGTGGAAAACGAAACAAAAATTCAAAAAGCACTTTCGGAACTAATTAAAAACAAAACCGTACTTATCATCGCTCACCGTATGAGAACCGTCAGAAATGTCGACAAAATCGTGGTCATCGAACAGGGAAAAATCAAAGAAAGCGGTCGCCCTAAAGATTTACTGGCAGCCGGAGGATATTTTGCTGCAATGAATCAAGAAGAAAAATAAAAACAGGTTACAAAATATTAAATCCTAGAAATAAAAGACCGGCGTACCGTTAAATTCGATACAACCGGTCTCAAATAAAAATGCTTATTTTTGCTTAACTCAAATTAAATTATAACAAAGCATTACAAATTTAAAGGTAATGTTCCAAAACAATTATCTCCTCCTTCAACTGTATACAAACAAGCAATAAGTATTTCTCGTATAGCTTTCGTTTCGGCGATTGCTTTGGCGTTATCTTCTTGTATTTTATTCATCTGCCAAACTATTTCTATCAAAAGTTCTTTTGGTGTCATTTTCTCCAAACGGCTTTTTTGTAAATTTTGCATAATTTCTCCTCTTTTTTACAATTTTTTTTATTTATTATTTTTTTAAAAACATAAAAATTTTTCCAAAATATTTCTCAAAAAGCAAGAATTTAACAAAAAATCCAACATACCGCCGATATTTTTTAAACTTGACAAAATCAAGCTCCCAAAAATATAAAGTGAAAGTTTTAACCAAGGAGCAAGCAATGGCAGTACATATTCTCAACCACCCGCTGGTCAAACATAAAATAGGACTTTTACGCGACAACGAAATCAGTACAAAAGATTTTCGGGAAATCTCGTCCGAAATCGCTCGTTTTCTAATTTACGAAGCAACAAAAGACCTCGAAACCAAAAAACAGATAATTAAGGGCTGGGCAGGCGAGGTTGAAGTCGAAACCATAAAAGGCAAAAAAATTACAGTCGTCCCGATTTTGCGTGCTGGACTGGGAATGCTGGACGCTGTTCTTGACTTAATCCCCGGTGCCAAAGTCAGCGTGGTCGGTTTTTTCCGCAATGAAAAAACGCTTGAGCCGGTACAATATTATGTCAAATTGGCAAGCGAGATAGACAAACGCATGGCAATCATTCTCGACCCGATGCTAGCAACAGGCGGAACACTGCTGGCAACAATCGACTTGCTCAAAAAAGCAGGCTGCAAAAATATTTGTGGTATTTTTCTTGTCGGAGCTCCGGAAGGACTTGAAAAAGTGAAAAAATTACACCCCGATGTCAATATTTACCTTGCGGCACTCGATGAAAAACTTAATCAAAACGGCTATATTTTGCCCGGATTGGGTGATGCCGGCGACAAAATTTTCGGAACAAAATAATTTTAAAATCTTTCGATTTGTATCTATCTTTTTACGATTTTGTTTATACTTTTTAAAAATTAAGGAGCAACAATGTCCACCGACCCGACCGCTTATTCTTTTCGCCTCAAAGACTGCCTACTTGGTGCTCAAATGCTTTTTGTCGCTTTCGGAGCTTTGGTTCTCGTTCCCCTGCTGACCGGACTTGACCCCAACGTTGCCCTGTTTACGGCAGGTTTGGGAACACTCGTTTTTCAGTTTACAACCAAAAGACAAGTGCCGATTTTTTTGGCTTCATCTTTTGCTTTTATCGCTCCAATTATTTACGGTATACACACATGGGGACTTGCCGCAACCTTGAGCGGACTTATCGCCGCCGGAATTTTTTATATTGTTTTAAGCGGTTTTATCGCTTGGCGAGGACCTGGATTTTTAAATAAAATCCTACCGCCAATCGTAACTGGACCAATCGTTATGGTCATCGGGCTGATGATGGCTCCGGTCGCTGTCAATATGGCTCTTGGAAAAACAGGAGACGGTTCGGAAATTTTAGTTCCGGAAAATACGGCAATCATTATTTCAATGATTTCACTTTTGACCACAATTTTGGCATCAGTCAAAGGCAAAGGGTTTTTCCGACTGCTCCCGATTTTATGCGGAATTACAAGTGGTTATCTGGTCTCACTTTTTATGGGACTTGTAGATTTTACCATCGTTCAAAAAACGGCTTGGCTCGCAGTGCCAAATTTTACTTTTCCATCATTTAACTGGCAGGCGATATTTTTCATCGTACCGGTCGCCATCGCCCCTGCTATCGAACATTTCGGAGATATTTTGGCAATTAGTTCCGTTACCGGAAAAAATTACATCAAATCACCTGGAATCCACCGCACAATGCTGGGCGACGGCATTGCAACCTGCATTGCTTCTTTTCTCGGCGGACCGCCAAATACGACCTATTCCGAAGTTACAGGAGCGGTTACACTCACTCGTGCATTTAATCCGGGCATTATGACTTGGGCGGCTTTTTGTGCCATTGCTCTTGCTTTTGTCGGCAAACTAGGAGCGATTTTACAAACAATTCCAGCACCTGTTATGGGCGGTATAATGCTTTTACTTTTCGGAACAATTTTTGTCGTCGGTACAAATACGCTTGTAAGAGCAAGACTCAATCTGCTTGCTCCACGCAATATGGCAATCGTGGCAATCGTGGCTGTTTTCGGCGTGGGCGGTATGACTTTTTCCGCCGGAGAATTTACCCTGCAAGGTATCGGACTTTCGGGTATCATCGGCGTTTTGCTCAATCTGATTTTACCGGGAAAAGAAATTTTGCAAGAAAAATACGAATAAAACCAAACTTATGGATTTGTCGATTTTTCAAATTCAGTTTGCAACCGTATGCGGAACTTTTATTCTCAGCTGCAATGAAAACGCCGTACTTGCCATACAAAAAGATACAAGCGATTTGCAAACAAAAAACAAAAAACCACAAAATCCAAATAATCACCCAAAACTCGCAGATTATGCCATTTCCCAAATTCAAAACTACCTGACAGGTAAACAAAAAACTTTTGATTTCCCGATTTTGCCACAAGGAACAGATTTTCAAAAAACAGTCTGGAAAGCCCTAATCCAAATCCCCTACGGCGAAACCCGAAACTACAAAGATATCGCCACAACAATCGGCAAACCAAACGCCTGTCGGGCTGTCGGAGCTGCCAATCATAACAATCCGCTTCCTTTTATTATACCGTGTCATCGGGTTGTCGGTAGTAACGGCGAACCTATCGGCTATGCCCTAGGACTGCAACTTCAAATTTTTTTACTGCAAATGGAAAGTTCCGTTAAAACTTATATGTCATAAATAAAAAGCAAAAATATTTCCACGCTGTAGATATCCTAATTTTTCTTCTAAATTTTAATATCTTTCTTGATTAAATTTTTTAATAAAATTACAAAACATTCTTTTTTCCTTCTCTACAAACAAAAATTATTTTATTAAATAAGAATTTTTCAAAAGAATTTGACAGCAATTTTATTCGTCATTTGGCAGACTATATCGAACCGCTTACCGAGGCGGTTTGTATCGGCAGCGGTGCAGACCGCAAATGGCTTGAAGAGCAAGACGCACAGGTTCTTGTTGAATTAACGGCAAAAATCATCGAGGTGAATGTCGATTTTTTCGCCGGAGTGCTGGGAGCGATAAGCGTACCGGCACAGGAGTCGGCGACTGGTGGAGCGAATGCGTAGTCGGACTTGTTCAGTCGGGTTTTGATTACGAATCAGTTTTAAATATGACTTGGACTGACGGCAGGCGGTTTTTAACGGCTGCGGCAAAAAACAGGCAGCTGCGTCTTAAAGAATTAGCTATAGCGGTTCGGGTGGCAAATTTAGAACAAAAAGACTGGAAAAAGTGGATTGAAAGTTAGAGATAAAGTTGTTTTTGTTTTTGTTTTTGTTTTGCTTCCCATTCCGCCTTTGTCGGACACAATAAACCGATAACGATACCGGCACACCCAAAAATAAAAATCGAACTTTTATCGGTATGCCAGAGTAAAAAAAGAAACAAAGCCAACGAAAAGACAATTCCCAAAAACATCGCAATTTTGGGGTAATAAACGACACAAACTGCTATAAGTAAAGCGAGAAAAAACATGGCAAACGCTCACAAAGTAGAAATTGAAGTTGCAGCAAAGAATAAGACTAGAGATACAATTCGTCAAGCAAGAATAGAATTAGAATGTCTTTCCAAGCAACTCAGTAGTATGAACAAGCAGTTTTATACGCTTGTCGGTGCATTCCGTGCTTTGGGTCAAGTGAAATCTATTGTCAATCTCGCAGAAGACATACAGTTGTCTAATTCTCGTCTTGCCGTTTCAGTCGGGAATATGCGTAAAGCCGCTCAAGCCCAAAAAGAAATTGCTATTTTAGCACGAGAAACGGGTGGCGGCTATGTTGCTCTTTCGCAACTGTACGGTCGGATTGCCGTGCAGGCATCGGCATACAATCTCCAACAAAAACAGGTCGCTCAATTAACCCGAGCAACAGCAAAGGCTTTGCAGATTTCAGGAGCAGGAGCTGCTGAGGTTTTTTTATCTGTTATTTTTATCATTTTTATCAAGCCATGATTGAGTCTGAGCAATATCCAATGTTCCTGTATAAATCGCTTTTCCGCTGACAATGCCTTGCAAACCTTCACTTGCAAGTGGAAAAAGAGCCTGCACATCTTCCAAACTTGAAATTCCACCTGCAACCAAAACGGGAACTTCCGCTAAAGCAAGCACTTTTCGCAATCCCTTTTCATCCGCTCCGGTTTGCATTCCGTCCCTGCTAATATCGGTATAAATAAAAAATGCACTTCCCATTTTTTGCAAACGAGGCAACATTTCTTCCACGGTCAACCGACTGTCTCCGACCCAGCCGCGAGTACGAATGAAACCGTCGCGTACATCAAGAGAAACTCCAATTTTCCCCGGAAATTCCCGACACAATGCTTCAAAAATTTCACTCTGTTCAATCGCCATTGTACCGATAATCAATCGAGAAACACCACAATCCAAATATGCCGCCGCGATTTCGCGAGTACGGATACCGCCACCGAGCTGTACAGGAATGGAAATCGCATCGCAAACCTGACGAATTAAATCACTATTAACAGGAAGACCTTGAAATGCACCGTCCAAATCAATAATATGCAGCCATTTCGCTCCCTGCTGTTCAAAACTCCGTGCCATCGCCACAGGGTCGGTGGAAAAAACGGTTTCTTTATCTTCAATACCTTGTTGTAAGCGAACACATTTACCGTTTTTCAAATCAATGGCGGGAAAAATAATCATAAATCCAACTCCTTTACACCTTGCTTAATCGCTTCTGCCGCCAATTCTTCGGCAGTTATCCAATGTCCCCTACGTTCCAAAAACGAACCGATTTTTAAAAGATTGTCAAAAAGCGGTTTTTGCTCTTCATCAAAATAAAAATGCCGCATTTGCCCCGACCGCACATCTAAGACGTGCAACTCCAAAATGACATGTGCCGGTTGTGTTATGCCCCATTCTCCGCCCTCTCGCTCCTGCAAGAAAAAAACAAACGGGATAATCAGCGTGTCAACCGTCAAACATCGTCCTACATTTTGCCAATATTTTTTTGCCGAAATTTGAAAATCCTTACTTTCAGCCCCAACAACATTTTGACAACCCCGAACCAGCTTCTTTCCTTGTACCTGCGGATATTTTTTCAAAACTTCCGCTAATAAAATTTTATCCAATGCCGCCAATTTTTGAGCTGAAATCAGAGCAATTCCGGGTGTTGGAATACCACCGCTTAAAAATTCCCAACCGTGTTTGGGCTGCGAAAAAGCGGCGATTGCCAAACGGTGATGCTCAACAAGATATTGTGGCGGAACTGTTTTTGATGAACATGCCGTTAGAAAAAATAATATAAAAAAAACAAAAAACAAACGGCTCATAAATCGAGCGTTCCTTTAGTACTGGAAACACTATCTGAACACACGCAAACCGCCTGCCGCAAAGCAATTCCCAATCCTTTAAAAGCAGATTCCAATAAATGATGCCCATTTTGACCGTAAAAAAAAGAAATATGCAAATTCATCTTTGCCCCTGCGGCAAATGATTTAAAAAATTCTCGCCACAAATCTTTTTCCTGACCGGCAATAATCGCCGGCAAGCAATCTTCACGATATACCAAATATGCCCGACCGGAAAGATCAAGCACGACTTCGGTCAAAGCCTCGTCCATCGGCACTTTTGCCGAACCGACACGAACAATGCCTTGCCGTTCGCCGAGTGCATTATACAATGCCTGTCCAAAACAAAGCCCGATATCCTCAAGCGTATGATGTGCATCAATCTGCAAATCGCCTTTGGCAAACAAAGACAAATCAAATCCTCCCCAAAATGCCGTCAATTCAAGCATGTGGTCGGCAAAAGGAAATCCTGTCTGAATGCTAATTTCTCGATTACCGTCCAAGGAAAAATCAAGCTCAATCCGTGTTTCTTTGGTCTGCCGCTCGATGTGAGCAACACGTTTTTGCTCTTGTGTATTTTTTATTTTTTGCATTTTTCCTCGCTTTTTTTATTATTAGTTTTTTCCTTGTCATTTTTTGTTTTTTCCGTTTTTTCGCCTTTTTTTCTTTCATTTTTACCGAAAATTTTGGCAACAATAATGCCGATTTCGTATAAAACAATAAGCGGCAGTGCCATCAGTATCTGGGAAACCACATCGGGTGGAGTTAGAATTGCCGCCACAACAAAAGCGGTAAAAACGAAATATTTGCGAAAAATTTTGAGCTTTACAGAAGAAACCAAACCCATCCGGGCAAGAAAAAAAATAACCAGCGGCAATTCAAAAATCAGCCCGAAAGCAAAGAGCAGCTTAGTCGAAAAAGAAAAATATTCTTGCAAAGACGGCATCGGCTGAATAACATCATTCGCAAAACCGATAAAAAACTGAAATCCGAACGGAAAAACAACCAAATAGCCGAATAACGCCCCGCCAAGAAAAAATATGGCGGACAAAAACGCCAGCGGCAACATATATTTTTTTTCTTCGGCATACAACCCGGGAGAAATAAACTGCCAAAGCTGATAAAAAATATACGGACTGACAACAAAAATCCCTGCCAGAAACGCCACTTTCAAATAAGTAAAAAATCCCTCCGGCAAGCTGGTAAAAATAAGCGTATTACCCTTTGGCAAAACAGCAACCAGCGGTTGCAGCAGCAGCTGAAAAAGCTGCTCGGAAAATCCGTAACAACATAAAAAACCGATTATTGCCGCAATAACCGCTTTTGCCAAACGAATACGCAGCTCTTCAAGATGTGCGGTAAAAGGCATTTCATCGCCTTGCTCATTTACACCATTTGCAGATACGATTAAAGACGATTTTTCAGTCAAATTATTTACGGTCTCAGTTTTTTCGCTCACTGCTCGCTCTCTTTTTGGCTTTCCTGTGCAGCTACTTCATTATTTTCATCTACTTCTCTGTCCTGTGATTCTTTTTCCTCCAAAATATCCGCCGATTTTCGTTTTTTTCTTTCTTCGTAAACAGCTTCCTGTTCTATCGTCTGCCTCATATCTGAAGCTGCACGGCGAAATTCGCCAAAAGCTTTACCGATAGATTTTGCAATTCCAGGCAATTTTTTCGGTCCAAGAACCAAAAGACCAATCAATAAAATAAGAATAAATTCCGTACTACCGATATTAAACATACTTTTCCCTTCTCAAAACGAACAGCCGTAAACAGCTTACATTTTTATTCCGAAAATTAAATTTTTTCACAACAAAATACACAATCCTGCAATACAAAGTTATTCTCTATAAAAACTTATCTCCTTTCGCAAGCTCAACTGCTACACTTCTTCATTTTTTTGAACAACATTTTCAATATGTTAAAGCAATATACAAAAACAAAATAAACGGTTTGAAAATATGGACTTCAAATTCAAAATAATGCTTTTTTTATGTTACTTGATTTTATGATTTTTACAGTGATGACTATTTTTTAAATTCATCAATCTAAAATCAAAATACAAAAAATATTATATTTACCAAAAAAGCCCTGCAAACAAAAGTTTACAGGGCTTTTTATAAGTATTCCAATATGTTTTATTTATTTTTTAACAGCGGCTGGCATATTTTTTTGTACACCAAAAGTCATTGTGCTAAGATAAAAGAAATTTTTGCACTGTTTAGCGAACTTTCCAGTTGCCGGAGTCATATTAGATGCAGTAATCAACCAAGGTCCAGCATGATTTATTGCAACAGTTGCCTTTCCTTTACCGTCAGTTTTTGTTTTTTCGATACCCTCACCCATTGCAAACATCGGAATGGCTTTAAGATTAAAATCCTTAGCCGGTTTGCCGTCAAATAATACCTGTACCGTCAATTTGTCACCAATCTTCAAGATATTCGGATTGGCGGCAGGTACGATTTCGACTCGTTGTCCGACAGCCTTAGTAAAATCGTTTTTCTTTGCCTCACCTACAGAAACAAGTGCTTTAGCGTACATTTCATACCGCATATTATAAAAATCTTTTTGTCCTTCCACTTCCTGATAAAAACCGGGGTGAACCTGAGCAGTAAATACTCTCGGACCTTCACTTTCCATTTTTATTCCGACAGCACGAAAACCTGTTTCCCCGACAGTTATCTCTTTTTTCTTTCCATTAGGCTCAATTTGAGTCATAGTATCCAGAAGTTCTTTACCCAACATATCTTTGACCGGATATTTGTGTCCCCAGCCGAAATAAGCAACAATTTTTGCCTGTGGAGTAGGAGCATATTTGGGGTGCTGAAACAGTTTAGGAGCATATTCCGTCATATTGATCCACAGTTCATGAGCATGAACCGGAGCGGATAACAAAAATGCCACCAACAAAGTTAAAATAAAACGACATATTTTCATATATTCCTCCTTTATGCCGGACAAAGGCTGCAAAACCATTTTCACAGCCCCGTCCGCCTGTTTATATATTAAAATTTACATTCAAGACCGAAGATAAGAACCATTTTATCCTGTGACATCGCCTGAGTTTTTTTCCGATTCAGCAAATTTTCTCCATTCAACCAAATCTTGGTACTGTTTGTAAGCTGTTTGGAAACACTGGCATTCAACTGAAAATTATCAGGACCGTTTAAATTGTAATAAACCTTACTCTGATTGGCATACCGTTCATAATTTCCCCGCAATTCGGCAACCAATCCGAACTCATCGTCCTGATAGCGTACGGAAGGCATAAGCCTGTGTTCAACCGTATTTTGCAGAGTTTTACCCGTCTTTTTATCTTCAGTATCAAAATATGTATAGCCCATACCCAATAACAATTTATCGGTCAACCAATATTTTGCACCGGCTTCCATACCTTGAGTTATAGAACCGCCGTCCACGTTTTTATATTTATAATAAGTATGAGTAACAGTATCCTGATCTATATACTGTTGAATCTGGTTTTCATATTCTATTCTAAACAACGCCAAATTACCGATAAAAAATTTACCAAGCCGCTGTTCCGCACTCAAACGGATACTTTTTGATTTTTCCGGCTTCAAATCAGGGTTACCTTTAAAAATCAAAGTTTTAACCGGACCAGCAGGATGTTGCCTGTCGGAATACATTTGTATCGCATCAGGAGTTCTGTAAGCAGTTGCACCGGTTGCACGAATACTTAAAGAATCTGTTACCCGCCATAAAATACTCAATTTAGGATCAACTTTAACACTTTTCCAATCATCATACGAATGAACGCGTACGGCAGGAGCAAAAGTAAAACTATCCAAAAGAGTATGTTCATCTTGCAAAATCAAAGCATGAGTTGACATGGAATATTTATTTCTCTTTGCTCTTTCGGTTTTATCAAGGTCGTCTTGTGTAAATTGATAGCCAGCTGTCAACAAATTATCATCTAAGATACCGACAGAATATAAAATTTCCTGTTCATAAAAATCATTTTTTTCAATTCTTCCAGCCGGCAACATCCTATTCGGATGCGAATGGTCTTTATAGTACCGATAAAAACTCTTAAGTTTCAAAGTAGAAAGGTCATTTTTCCAATCAAAATTCAAATTAGCAGTATATTTATCATTCTCTGTGCTGGACTGCTTATATGTATTATATCCGAAACCAAGTCCCAGCTCCATTTCATCATTTAAATCAAATCCCCATTTTGCATTCAAATTCTTACCGTCATACTGATATAACTCTCTATGATCACGATGAACCGTATACAGATGACGCAAACCGGCAGTAGTAAAACCGATAGAAGCTTCCTGAGTAGCCGTTTCCATACGATAATCTTTAGGAGCTGTGCCTTGTTTGGTTCTATCATGTGTAACCACCATTTTTACACTGCCGCTCACCTTATCAGAAGGCTTTTTGGTAATAATATTGATAACACCTGCCAAAGCATCATTTCCGTACAAAACTGAATTACCGCCTTTAATAATTTCAATACGTTCAATAGAAGTAACGGGAAGTTCAGAGATAACATAATTTCCTTTTGTCCGGTTGCCATCAATCAAAACTAAAACATCTTTAGTAGCACTTTCATTCATCTGAAAAACATCACCGCCCATTGCTCCACGAGATAAAGACACCGTCATACCTGGAATCCAGCGAAGAGCATCAAGGGCATTGGTCGCATTCAATTTTTCCAATTCGTCAGAACTAATAACAATTGTTTCTTCCGGAACATCAGCCAATGTATGATCTGTTCTGCTTGAAGTAACGGTAATGGATTCCAATTCTTCTATTTGTCCTGCCTTAGTTTTTTTCTCTTCAGCTTGAGCTACCCCCCCCAGCAGGAATAATGCCAAAACATATAATAAAACAATTTTTTTCATAATTTTTTCCTTTTTTTACAAATGTTAAAAAATATATAAAAATGTAAAAAATATATAAACAACGCTTTATAACCACAGCAAAGTTGAATCTCTTATCTTCATTTTCCCTCCAAATATTTTGTAAAAAATAATAACTAACAAAGCACTAAGAATAAATCTTAAACATAAAAATTCATCTTTGCAAGACCTAACTTGCACCTCAAAAAAAATTCACAACGGCGGCAACAACTGCACCGCCGTTGTGAAATCATCTATTTTCCGCCTGCAACAAAACACAGACGGATAAATTATTAACCCAGCGGCAAAACGCTTTTAATTTTTAGCTGCAAAACTTTATCTTTGCATTCAATCAGTTCCAGCACAAGTCTCGCTCCGTAGTGAAGATTTTTTTTGCTGGTTTCACCCGTAACTAGCTGATATACGGTTAGCACTGCTTGTTTGGTACGTTTAATATTCATCGAAGTCTGATTGTCTCCCATACCGAACTTAAGAACCGTATCCGAAACCACACCGGGGATAAATATGCCTGCATTGGGTGAACCATCGGCATTGGTCGTCGAAAGTACAAAAGCGGCATTGCGACTTTTGATAACTTCCAACAGTTTTTCGCCCATAAATGAGGTTTTTTCGTAAAAATTTTTCTTGGAGGCACTTGCCACTCCGTCCACGCTCTCAGCACAAAAAGCAGTCGAAGCCAAAAAACACAAAACACAAAACAAAGCTAATTTTTTCATCGTTTTCTCCTTAGATAAAAAACATTTTAATACCCATAAGAATTATGAGTACGCCGGTTATTTTCCGAATCTTGCCATCAAGATCGGGAACTTTTTCAACTATTTTTTTGGAAAACCAACCCGCACCGCCACCGATAAGCAAAAGCGGCGAAAGCGATGTCCCAAGCCCGAAACAAAAGGCGGAAAATCCTCCCACCACAAAAGAACCTGAAGCAGCCGCCCCTGCCATAACCGCCGTATACGGAGCACAAGGTATCATACCGGTAACAAGACCGATGGTAGACAGCTGAAGTTTACCGCCTCTGTTGTCGAAAACAATATCTTGCTTATGGCATTTTCTACGAGAAAAAAAAATACTCACGCCCGTCAACACAAAGACAATCCCTGCCGCGATAACGATATAATCAAGAGACAAAATCTTTTCGGCAGCCTTGCCCGTCAAACCGCAAACAATGCCGACAACGGTATAACCGCCGACTCGCCCTGCACAAAAAACCAAAGCCGACCAAAATCCGCTTTTGAAACCTCTTTTTGTCCCCATAACAACCGTACAAACAATCGGCATACAGGAAAAAGAACAAATCGTCAGCCCGAACAGACTACCCGTCATAAAAAGACTAAAAAAATAGACGAAATCATACGAACCGTTCGCCGAAGGCACAAGCAAATCGGGCATTTAAGCGTTTTCCTTTTCCCATTCTTCCCGTGCCAAAATGGCAGCCCCAACAGCCGTGGTAATCTGTGGCCATTTTGGGACATAAATATCAACCGCCAGTTCGTCTTCAAACGCCCGAACCAAACCTTCATTGAGAGCAGGACCGCCGTCAAAAACAACCTGTTCTTCCAAACCGATACGCCGCACCATGCGAGCAATTCGCCGAGCAATGGAAAAATGTGCACCGGCTACGATGTCGCCGGGATCTTTTTTGCGAGCAACAAGCGAAACAATTTCACTCTCGGCAAAAACGGCACAGGTACTGTTAATTTTTATCGGCAACCGCGAAGCTAAAGACATCTGCCCCAAATCCTTAACATTGATTTCCAAAATACGGGTTACCGTTTCCAAAAATCGTCCCGTGCCTGCCGCACATTTGTCATTCATAGCAAAATTGCGGGTTACGCCGTGTTCGTCCAAAGAAATAACCTTGCTGTCCTGTCCGCCGATATTGATAATCGTGCGAACTGTTCCTTTCAATTCGGGACACGACCAAACCGTGCCTTTCACATTCGCCGTAATTTCGCTGATGACATCATCGGCAAAAGAAACGAGCCGCCTGCCATAACCTGTTGCCATAACGTGTAAAATCTGCTCTCGAGCGATACCAGTTTCTTGCAAAATGGCATCCATACACATTTGTGCGGTTTCTTGGCAGCTGACGCCAGTTGCGGCGACCTTTTGCCCCAAAATTTCATTATCTCCCAACAGTGCGAGCTTAGTCGTGGTCGAACCGATATCAATTCCCAAAAAGCATTTCATCTGTTATCTCCGCCCTTTCAATGTTTCCAAAAACGCCTCTACTCTAGTACGTAATTGTTCCATATCTTCGGGACTGTAATCAGTTTCGATTTTGAGCTGCGAAATTCCCCGTTTGGCAAGTTCGTTCTCAATGGTCCGCAATTCCACATCGTACGGATGGCAACCTTTCAAAACATGATAAATAACGCCCTCAATTCTATACTCATCAATCATATTCAAAAGTTTACTTTTTCTGTCGAGCGTATCTGAAAAAATAGGACAAGAACACGGCAAAAGCGACTTGTCGGCAAGGGCGTGCAGCATATCCGCCATTGTCCTCTCATCAAGGGCAACCATATCGTTCAAATATCTACCCGAAGTGCAAAGCTCGTCGCAAACCAATGCACCGCCAGAACTTTCTATCAAATCGGGAATTTTCCAGTTCGGAAACATCACCGGCGAACCAGTCAACAATACCCGTGGAGCGGAAGCCGGTTTGACGCCTTGTTTTTCAGTAATGCGTTTTTCAAGAGCATCGTTCAGATTTTTCATCGCCGCTGTCCATGATTCGGCATGATCCAAAAACCACGCATTGACAACGGACAGTGCATCACGACCGGAAAGGACATGAATATCGGATTTACGAAGTTCCTGAAAACGACGAAATTCCTGCTGAGCGGCATGCATCATCGTAATTGCAGAACGTAAGCGTTTTTGAGTGATTGTTTTTTTGGTAACCTTTTCAATCGCCTTTTTTATCCGCAAAATCTCACTGACCCAAAACCGCCGCGAATTTTCAAGATTTTTTGTCTTGGGAACATCGACCATCATAACGGGCAACCACTGCCCCAAAATTTCACCAAGTTTAATTTTCCAATCGCAGGTTGCCGGAATAATAACAAGGTCGCATTGCTGATAATATGGCAGCACTGGCACGGAAGCGAAACCTGTCGCCGATTTAACCAGCGGACAGGAAACATCGGGAAACCATGTTTCACCGGCTTCAACAGCGTCCGCCGAACCAGCACACAAACGCACAGGCAATGCACCTGCCGCATAAATCAACTCTTCCGGAATATTCATACAATAAAAGCCGATAACCTTTCTGCCGCCTGCATTCACAATCTGTTTTTTTTCCGTGCCGAATTCCTTAAAAAAGCGGTCAAAATACGCCATTTCGGAAGGGCGAGAAGTTTCCTGTTCAATCGCCTCAAAAATATCACGCACCGTCATAGACATATGCAAATCAAAGCGTTTTTTCTGTCGTTCCGTTCTGTTTTGTTCCATTATAATTCCATTTTGCCTTTATTCATTTTTGCCGCAATAGATTGCTGACGTTTCAAAAAGCCCTGAGCCGTCGATTTAAAAATTGTCTTGCCACACAAGGTCGCTCGCAGAGCATCGTTTTCAGGACAAACCTCAATACACCGCATACACAAAATACAATCCGGCGTAACCATATTCACCTTGTCTTTTTCCTGTGCGATTTCAACAATATCCATAGGACAAGCTCTCAAACAGTTGCCGCAGCGAGTACATTTCGAGCCTTGTTTCTTAAGTGAAAAAAGACCGAACTTATCAAAAAGTGCAAGCAGTGCAGCCATTGGACAATAAGCACACATAAACCGCCTTTTTAAAAAGGAACCGGCAAGAAAAAGTCCGGCAATACCCATGGAAAGCACCGTCATCACAATGGTTATCGAATTAGAAAAGTCAATTTTGATATTGGAAAAATCACCGTTAAAAAGCGGAAGCAGCGGTTTTCCCGGACAAATCTGACAAAAAGGAACCGCCAAATCACCTGGCAACCGCGGAGAACCGAAAAAAGAATTGCTCATACCGATCGGAATAAGAATAAGCAAAATGAGCAAAATATATTTTACGGAAGAAAACCTGTAGCGGGTTATCCACTCAAAACGGCTGACATCAATGTCGAGCGCTTCTCTTAATTTGGTCAGCAAATCCTGCATCAAACCGAGCGGACACGCCCAGCCGCACCATGTTTTATTAAAAATAAATGCCCAAATAAAAAATGTCCCCAAATAAAGTAAAAACATCACTAGCGAACTTGTAAAAAGTACGTTCAAAGGAACAGAAAGAAACCGTTGAAACGGATACAGAAAACAAAATCCGCCTCTATATTCAACATAAATACAGGTCATAGTTGGAATAGCGTTTCCGATACTTAAAGAAAGCAAACCGCCATACACAAAAAAAATGAATAAAAAGAATTGAACAATCAATCGAATACGGTCAACTTTCATATCGTCCTCATTCGCTTTCTTCTAATTGCCGCAGCAAAAATAACCACTAAAAGAGAGCCGACTATCAAATAAAATCCCAACTCTTTGCTTTCCCAGTCGCTGGGAGTCGGAAAAACCGACAACCGCAAATTGGCAACATGTTTTTCTTTTTCATAAACAACTCCTTCAAATTCACCTTTTACCGCCTGCTCGTATTCCACTTTGAAAAAATATTCTTCCGACATCTTATTTATAACATCGCCATGAAAAACTTCTTTTATCAACACAAAAGACGCTATACCTTTTTCGTCTGTCACTATGGTTTTTTGCCAACCCTGCTGGGTCAGCAAAGTAACGGGCAAACCAGCAATGGGTTTACCGCGAAAAAGAACCTGAACAGGAACGATATCGCCCGTAAAACGCTTTTGACGAACAAAATTATTTTCGTTGTCTTTGGTCAGCTCTTTAAGATAAAAAATCGGCTCCTCTCCATACATTCCTTCCCGCGGTTCTTGCGAAACTGTCTGCATTGCAAAATCCTTTTCACCCGCATTTCTAAACCACAAAGTGGAATAATGATGATACCGAACACCGTCTTTTACGCCTGCATTTTGGTATAAAAATATCTGATATAAACCTTCCAAAAAGGCATCGTCATAAATCAAAAAGCCGTCGTCCGTTTTTTGAGGAATGATGCGTTTATAGCTCTGATCCGGACTTTTGAGCCAACAAATTGTCTGAGCGAGTGTAGCGGCATCACATTGAGAAGCAAGAAAATCGCCTGTTTTCAACATATACGCAGCAGGTCTAGACATCGGACGGCGACGACGCGGTTTTTCCGCCTTTTTTTCATTCTTTACATCTTTTGCATCGTCCACCTTATTCATAGCAGTGTGCGGAGATTTTTCCTTGGGCTGTCCGGACATTGGAGATTCAGTTTTTTTTACATCTTTGTTTTCATCCTTTTTCGCACCAGACCCCATCGACCCCATACTCATCGACCGCGAACTTTTCTTTTTTTCAAGCCATACGGTAGAAGCGGGGTCGGCCTGTACAGGACAGGGAGAAAAAAGAAAACCACCTAAAATCGTAAAAAAACCTAATACCAGAACTTGAGTACAATATTTCCAAAAATACGGCTCATATATTATTTTTTTCAAATCAAACTCCTTAACTAAAAAATGAATATACAATATAAAACGCAGCACTTTGAAAAAACCTGCATTTTTTCCAACAAAAAATTTGCAAACTTCCAATCCGATCGAAACACGCTAAATTTTATCAAATCATAAAACCGCATCAGGACAAATACGTTTTCGCAATGTTTTTTTCCCCCTGACCAATAAAGATTCAACCGCACCGACCGTAACGCCCATAACAAATGCAATTTCCTGATAGGATAAATCCGATATATAGCGAAGCAAAACAGCCATTCGCTGATTTTCCGGCAAACTGTCAATACAATTTTCCAATACCTCACGAGACTGAAACCTCTCAAGACTGCTCTGCGGAGTTTCGTGCGTTTCAATTTCGGGCAGCTCTTCCAGCACTTCAGGACGTTTTTTTCGTATAAAATCAATACAGAGATTTTTGGCAATCCTAAAAAGAAAACTCCGCAAAGAAGCCTGCGGTGTATAACTTCCCGCACTGCGAAAAAGCCGCAAGAATGTCTCCTGTGTCAGGTCTTCAGCTTCCGAAACATCCCGTAAAAAACGGTATATTAGCTGATATACATCGTTTTGATAGCGAAAAAGCAACTCCCGAAAAGCCCCCTCATTACCTTGAGCGATAAAGGCAACCAACTCGGCATCGGTTGTGCGGGAATAAAAAGAGCGAAATAAAAACAGCATACAAATTACAAATACAATCCGCTATTTGAACCGCTGCAAAAGGCCGGAGAAAAAGGCGGAACTTTTTTCTTTGCCGATTGCGGTTCGTATCGCAAAAAGATGTTTTTTCATAATCTCCTGCTTTTTGCTAAATATATTCGCCATATTAAGACAAACCGTATCAAAACGTTCTTCGTCAAGTTCATCGGCAGTGGCAAGCAAGGTCAGCATTTCTGTCCGAGTTTGACGATACGCACCGCCTACAGAAGCGATTTCTTGTTTAAACTGCTCAAGACAACCTTTCAACTCTTTATGTTGTTGAGCAGACAAATCCATTTTTTGTATAATCTGTTCGGCACTTGCCAAATATCCGTTGTGGCGAACAAAAGGGTGATTAAAATAAACAAAAATGGCAGCAACGATAAAACCGACATTAAGGGCAACAGAAAAAACGATACCAATGTGCTTAACGGAGTTTTTCATAAAAAATTCCCTCCATATCGGCGACAATCAACAAATTCTCCTGCCCGGAAATATCAGCCGCACTCAACATACTGCCGCCCAACAATAAACCGACAAGAAATCCGACAGCCGCCATAGCGTAAGAAAGTCCCCGAAAAGAAAAAGGAACTTCACAGCGATGCAAAGACAAAATCTCTTTGCGAACCGAACGAAACGCTCTGATTATCCGCTGCCGTAAAGATTTTGACATACACGCCTCGGGAAGATGTTGCAAGTTCGCCATAAGTTCTTCCAAAGAGCTTACCTCTCGAGAGCAAACATCGCAACCGGCAAGATGTAAACGAACCTTACCGGCACTTTCAGATGGCAAGGTCGCATCAACATACGCATCAAGCAATTTTTGTATTTCTAAACATTCCATTATATCCTCCTAATAAATACAAACGCCACAAAAAAGAAAAAACTGCGAATTTTTATCTCTCTTTTTTAAATAAAATCGACTGTACAACATAATTTGATAAATACGAAAAACCAAAAACAGCATTCCTAAAAAAGAAAAAATATCAACGTAAACAGAATTTATAACGACTTTGATTCAACCGCATTTCTTCTTTTTTGCTTCCATGCCACATAAAATATTTTCATATCGTCCCAAATGAGATAAAGAGCCGGAATAAAAAATAGCGTTATAATCGTCGAAAAAAGAATACCGTAAGCAAGCGATACCGCCATCGGAATAAGAAATTGTGCCTGAAGACTAGTTTCCGTCAGCATCGGAAAAAGACCGAAAAATGTCGTAAGCGAGGTCAGCATAATCGCCCGAAATCGTCGTACTCCGGCAAATGAAACCGCTGTAAGAACATCTTCTCCGGCTTCAAGTCGCTGATTGATATAGTCAACAAGCACCAAAGAATCATTAACCACAACGCCGGAAAGAGCAATTATTCCGCAAAGAGACAAAAGACTGACCGGAATTCCCATCAAAAGATGCCCGAGAACCGCCCCGACAATCCCGAACGGAATCGCCGTCATAATAATAAACGGCTTTACATAAGATTTCAGCGGCACCGCCATCATCGCAAATATCGCGAACAAGGCGAGCACTCCCCAAGTTTGCAGGCTTTGCATAATCTCGCTTTCTTCTTCCCTTTCTCCCGCGATACTAATACCTATTTCACTATGTCTTGCTTTAAAATCGGGAAGAAAGTTTTGTACAATTTCTGCAATAACCGTTGTAGGAGCGGTAATATTTTTATCCACATCGGCAAGAACGGAAAGCACTCTTTTTCTGTCAATTCTGACGATTTCGGCAGGCCCCGTACCGATTTCAATATCCGCAACCGAAGCAAGCGGAACGGCTTTACCTTTACCGGTGCGAATCCACATCGACTGCAAATCGGCGATATTCTTCCTCTCCTGTTCGGGATAACGAACAAATACGCTCACTTCTTCGGAACCTCGCTGTATTTTTTGTACTTTTTCTCCGTAAAATGCCTGCCGAACCTGTCTTGCTATCTGTAAAAGCGAAACGCCCATGGACAGTGCTTCGGGTTTGATTGACAGTTTTATTTCCGGCTTTCCGTTTGCCCCCGTATCCCGTATATCAAAAACACCTTCATACTCGGCTAAAGCCTTTTTCATATCTTCTGCAGCAAGTGCAAGGCTTTCCGGAGACCTGCCACTGAGTTTAATATTGATAGGAACGCTCCTCGAATCACCGAGGGAGCGAGTAAATTTAATTGATTTCACTCCCGGGATATCAAGTATATGCTTTGTTTCTTTTCTCCATTCATTTACAACTTTAGACGGAGAAACATTTCTGACATCACTTGCACTCATTTCAACAAAAAATCCAGCATTATTCTCATCTTGTGAATATGATATAAAATTTTTAATCGGATTTTCCTTTTCTCCGTTTGCTACCAATTTTTTATTTACTCTATCCGCAGCATCTTCTATTTGTTTTACAGAAGATAATAAAACTTCTTTTGCAGTACCTTCTGTTATTTTTACTTCAGTTAAAATCATATCCGATTCAATTTGCGGAAAAAATACAAATCTAACAACTCCTGTTTTCATACAAACCATAGTTAAAACAAATACGCTCAAAAATGCCACAATAGTTGCATATCTATAATTTAAACAAATTTTCAAACACGGCAGATAAATATTGCTTAAAAATAAATTAAGCTTATCCGATATGACAGATTGTACTTTTTCAAAAAAAGACCTGTCATCGCCCTTTGGTTGAGGCGGAAGAGAAACCAGATGAGCTGGCAAAATAATTTTTGATTCTATCAAAGAAAAAATAAGACATAAAATAACTACATAACCGATACCTGCCCACATTTTTCCATTTGTACCGGGAATTGTAATCAGAGGAATAAATGCGGCTATGGTTGTAAGCACACCGAATGTAGCAGGCACTGCAACAGCTTTTGCTCCTTTTATAACCGAATTAGCTCCTGCTCCTTCCCGTTCGATATGTTCATGAATACTTTCACCTATTACAATAGCATCATCTACAACAATTCCAAGAACAACAATAAAACCATACAGTGTTACCATATTAATGCTGGCATCAATAAACGGCAACGGCATCAACCACAACGCACCGAGAAAACTGATCGGAATGCCGAGCATAACGAAAAAAGCAATTTTGACCCGTAAAAAAAAAGCAAGAGAAAGAAAAACGAGCAAAGAACCCATTGCCATATTTTTCATCATAAGATTAAGACGGTCTTTTAAAAAAACGGAATTATCACCCATTATCGTCCAAGAAATGCCTTTCGGAAGAAGATGAACATTGTTTTCAATAAAATTCCTAACCGCATCCGCAACGTCGAGCGTGCTTTCATTACCGGTTCTGTAAACTCGAAACGCCACGGCTTTTTTTCCATTATATCGTAAAAACCACTCATTTTCGCTAAATCCGTCCCGCACATCAGCCACATGTTTCAGTCTGACAACACTTCCGTCCGGTCTTGTCAAAACGGCAAGCTCTTCAAATTCTCGTCCGGTCTTTGCTTTTCCGGCAGCCCGTAACAAAATATGCTCACCCTGCGTCTTGATGCTTCCGCCCGGCAAATCAACCGAGCTTGATGTCAAAGCATTCACAATATCATCAAAACTCAGTGAATATTTTTTTAAAGAATTTTCCGACACATTGATTGCGATTTCAAACGGTCTTGTTCCAAAAATCTTTACTTGACTGACTTGTTTTTCACTGAGCAGTGCTTCGCGAATATCGTGAGCCAAAGTTTTCATACTTTCATCATCAAGCTCTCCCGACAAAACAAGCCACAAAACACCTCTTTTGGTAGTAAGTCTTGAGACAACAGGGCGTTCAGCTTCACGCGGAAAAGAACTGATTTCATTCATTTTTGAACGAATTTTTTCAAGCAACGAATCGACATCGCTTCCTACCTGTGCCGTTACGGAAATAAAAGCGGAACTCTCATAAGCATTCGCTTCAACTTCTTTTATCCCCTCGATTCCCTGCAATGCATCTTCGATTTTTTTTACAACCCCCTCTTCCACATCAACCGGAGATGAACCAGGATACGCAACGGTAATCGTAATTGTTTCCGTCTCAAATTCAGGGAATGTCTCTTTTTTAATCTGCAACGAGGTTACAACACCGGCAAGAACAAAAAAAAGCATAAGAAGATTTGCCGCAACAGGATTGTGGGCGAACCACGCAATTAAACCGCTTTGTTCATTTCTGTTCACTGTTTTTTCCATTTATCCTTACAATTGTACCTTCAACCGGAAATTCTATTTTAGACAGTACGATTTTATCTTCTTCTTTAAAATTACCGACAATTAAAACACTATCTTTAAATCGCTTCAGTATTTTTATTTTTTCAAAAGCTATTTTTCCATCTTCATCAACCTTTATAACTTTATTGTCATTCAAAATTGCATGTTCCGGAATACGAATACAACGGTCAATCTTTTTTCCATACAAAGTTATCTCTACAAAATCTCCTATTTTTAAAACAGGTGCATCTTGTTGCAATGCATACGGGTCGTCTATCCTGACAACAAGATGCTGAAATCTTGTCTCCGGATCTATTTCCCCTTCAATTCTTGCAACATATCCATCTCGTTTCAAAGAAGAACTTTTACCATACACTCGTATTTCAGCTTTTTGAGTTTTATCAAAAAGAACTCCCGGAGCAGGAAGATTAAGAAGCTCCGCATCTTCAGAGGAAAGTGCAATCCGCACTTCAGCCGTATCGGTATGATAGATTGTAAATAAAGAAGAGCCGGTCGGAACGAATGTTTCAAGTGAAACGGTTCGTGCCGTCACCATACAGTCAAAAGGAGCATTTATCGTTGTTTTCGCAAGATTTCTTTTAGCTTTTTCCACCCGTGATTTTGCAGCTTCCAGCGATAAAAATGCCTGCTGTTTTTGCGGTTTTCTAAGAGCAAGAGAAGTCGGTCTTCCTTTTCCGAGTTTTTTCCAGTCTCTAAGTGCCTGTTTGGAAAGTTCTTTTTCTTTTTCAACTTCGATTTTTACTTTTGATAATGCCGCCATTGCCTGTATAAGTTCATCTTTATAGTCTCTATTATCAATTTGCAGCATCTTTTCTCCCTGTTTAAAAAAGCCTCCTTTCATCAGTTTTGGAGAAAGAAAAACAACTTTTCCCATTACTTCCGAAAATATTGTTGTTTTAAAAAGCGGAGCAATATTACCTGTAAATTGCAACTCAATAGGTTTATCGTAAAATTTTACAGAATAGACATCAACAACAGAAGGATTTTTTACTTTTGCAGGGCGTGTCTTCGGACCTTCTTGCAATAAAAATAAAATAAAGCTCCCAAGCAATGTAAAACAGATAAAAACAAAAGGAAGTATCCATTTTAGTTTTTTATAAGGAATTAACAATCTATGAGAAGAATTGTGCATATTGTCCTGATTTTCGTCTAAAATTTTTTTCTTATCATTCATTTTACAATCACCTAACTTTATTACTTTTTATCTTGCAAGCCGCCACCTAGAACAAGATATAAATCCACCCTGTTGCGAAGTCGTGACGCGGACATACTGACAAGCCCTTTTTGTGCCTGAATACTTGACCTTTTAGCATTTAAAACGGCAGTAATATCAACATTACCTGCGAGATATGAGTCCCATGCTATATCGAAAGCTGCTTTTGCTTCAACTACAAGATTTTTCATAATTTGTTCTCTTTTTTCAAGAACAAATTCAGCATCTATTGCAGTTTCAACTTCGTGAAATGCATTTAAAATTATTTTTTGATAATTCAACCACGCTTCTTTTGCAGAATAAGAACTTCTTTTTACATCTTGCCTCAATTTTCCACCCTGAAAAATTGGCATCAACAATCCGCTGCCGATATTCCACGACAAAGAAGTCGGATTGACAATATCTTTCAATTCGCTACTTGCCGTTCCCGTCCCGGCTGTCAAAACAATTGAAGGAAAAAGCGACCTGACAGAAGCGGTTGTTTTGGCATCTGCGGCAATAAGCCTGTTTTTCGCCGCTTGAATATCCGGTCTTCTTTGCAACAAATCCGACGGCAAACCTTTGGGGACGGGACCTTTTAAGTTCGGAAGTTTTTTGGGGATTTTCAATTCCTGCACCGGATATTCGCCCATCAAAACCTTCAAAACCCGTATCGATTCCTGATAAATTCTCCTTTGCTCCAAAAGCGTACTTTGAGCGGAAAGCAGTTCCGTCCTAATACTTCTGACATCTCTTGCTCCGGAAAGACCGCTCAAAAATCTTTTTTTTATAATATCTTCACTTTTTTGAAGAGACAGTACGATATTTTCTGAAAGTTCCGTGAGCAACTTCGCCTCAATCACCGAAAACCACGATTTCGCCGTCATCGCTCCATACGAAAGCCTGCTGCTTTCATAGTCAGATTTTGCCGCAAGAAATTTTGAAAACTCAGCTTTTCGCAATGCACGAATTTTTCCCCACAAATCTATTTCCCACGAACTGTCAAAACGCAAAGAAGCCTGATTTTGCTCTCCAGCGGAAACATATTTTTCATCAATCTGCACAACTGTTCCCGTTTTTCCGACACGCAGCTCGCCTGAAAGACGTGGGAAATATCCGGCTCCTGCCGTTTTAAATGAACTTTGTGCAAGCTCGATACGCTGTGCAAAAATACGCAGATCAAAATTTACCTGCAAGACTTTTTCGACAACCTCCCGTAATCTGTCATCTTGAAAATCATCAAGCCAACTTTGCCTACTGAACTGTTTCTCACGCTCTGACGAAGACTGCCATTTTTCAGGAACGGCAAAATCAATCTTTTTATCTTGATACTGTACTCCTTTTGCACAGCCTAAAACCAAAAACGGCATACAAAATAAAAATAATAATGCTATAAAATTTATTATGTTTTTACACAAATACTGCTCCATAACTATCTCTTTCCAACAAAAATATTTCCATTTAGCAAAAATTTTTCCAAAAATACAACTTCATAACATATTTTATTTTAATAAAAATAATACAAAAAAAAATACCATACAAAAAAATATATCGGAACTCAATTTTTTTTGTTTAAAAGTATAAACGGATAAAATCAAAAATACCTGCTTCCAATCTTTTTTGTCCTGCACTCAAGACAAAATAAAACTTGACTTCCCATATATTTCAAGAAAAAAATAAAACTTGTCCTCAAAATACAACTCTTAAAAAAAATAAATTTTACAACCATTAAGGATATAAAAATGAACGAAACTTTATGGATTATATTTGCAATTTTAGACCTTTCCGTTACACTGGCGATTTTTCGTTTTTTCGGACGAGCAGGACTACTCGCAATGATTGTTTTCAACCTGATTGTTTGTAATTTACAAGTGTTAAAAACTATCGAACTCTTCGGACTGACAACCACACTTGGCAACATTCTTTATGCCGGAATTTTTCTGTCAACCGATATGCTCAGCGAATTTTACGGCAAAAAAGAAGCTCAAGAAGGTGTAAAGCTCGGATTTATCGCCTTGGTTTTATGTACGCTCTATATGAATATCGCTTTGTTTTTCATACCGGCTGCCGACGATTTCGCTCAGCCGCATTTACAGGCCATTTTCGGTTTTATGCCCAGAGTGGCAATTGCCAGCCTGCTCGCTTACTGCGTTTCACAGTGGCACGATGTCTGGTCTTTTCATTTCATCAAAAAACACACCGGAGAAAATAAACTCTGGCTTCGCAACAACTTAAGCACGGGAATCAGCCAGTTTTTAGATACGCTAATTTTCTGTACGGTCGCTTTTTATGGCGTTTTTCCGTGGAGCGTATGGCTGAATATCCTGTTTTCAACCTATATTATCAAATTGCTGGTTGCTTTTTTGGATACGCCTTTTTTGTATTTGGCAAAAAAAATCTTCCAAACTCAAAATGTGCCGGCATAAAAATAACTTTTACAAAAACAAAATTACAACATAATTTTTTAAAGGAAAAAAATGAAAAAAACAGATGTTTTCATTGTCGGACAAGGTCCTGCTGGACTGAGTGCCGCAATTTATACTTCCAGAGCCGGACTTTCCACCACAGTTATTGGCGGAATTCCCAAGATTGCCGCCGACTATGCCATTGATAATTATTTTGGCTTTACAGAAACAATTACGGGAAAAGACCTTATAGAACGAGGCAAAAAGCAAGCTGAGCGATTCGGCGTACAAATTTTTGCAGAAAAAGTCCTGCAAATCCACCAAAACGACAACGGCAATTTTCATATCCAAACCACTAAAGACGAATATGAAGCAACGGCTTTGATTTTAGCTCCCGGCATTTCCAAAGTTCGTCCAGGTATTTCCAACTTGGGAGACTACGAAGGACAAGGCGTTTCTTACTGTGTCAGCTGTGACGGACCGTTTATCAGACAAAAAAAAGTTATCGTTGTGGGTGAAGCCGTTTTTGCCGCCAACCAAGCTTTAGAACTTTTACAATACACACCGCAGATTTCCATTTGCACCCAGAAAAAAACACTGGCAATCAGCGAAGAATATATGACAAAATTGCAAACTGCCGGAATTGCCGTTCACAAGAAAAAAATAACTCGTCTACTCGGAACAAATGGACTGGAAAGCGTTGAATACGACGACGGTTCGACCGAAGATGTATACGGTATTTTTATTGCACTGGGCGAGGCTTCTGCTGCCGACTTTGCCTATACACTGGGCATAGAACAAAAAGGGGCTTATCTGGTTGCCGATGAAAAACAGCAAACCAATATCCCTGGCGTGTACGCGGCAGGCGATTGTCTCGGTCGGTACTTACAAATCAGCGTGGCTGTAGGAGAAGGAGCAATGGCAGGATATTCGGCAATTTCGTATGTGAAAAACAAAAAAAATGGAGCCACCGAGGAGAGTTGAACTCCTGACCTGATGATTACGAATCAACTGCTCTGCCAACTGAGCTACGGTGGCTAACGGGAAAAAACTATTAACGGCTGTTTCAATAACCGTCAATCTTTTTTTTTAAAACCCAACACCACATAAAAAATAATGTTTAAACAAAACTACCGCAAAAAAGTTTTTTTAAATTTAAACGATGTAGCAATATCTTTTTTTGATTTTATAAGTAAAAAGGAAGCATTTCAAACAAATATAAAATCTTTTTTCCAATCAAAATCAACTAAAAAATATGCTTTCCATTTTTACTGAAAGAAATTGCATTACGTTTCAATAGATATAAATGTTTTCTAAAAACGAAAATAAATTGATATGTTATTAACAACAGGTTGCAAAAAAATAAATAAACAAGCAAAGATTTGCAAATCACGGCGGTGCGACAATTTTATTGCAATCCCAAGCCGCCCGAAGCTGTTTTGGACGAAACAGGCAGTATTTTTTTTGACCTGACTTCTTATTTTTTTATTTTTACAACAATTTCAATAAGTACGAAAAACGCTATGAAAGACATCAAACAAGAAATTTTTCGGGCATACGATATTCGGGGACTTGTTAATCAGGATTTTGATGAAGAATGGGTCGAACTGCTTGGCAAAGCTTGCGGAACTTTTTTTCAACAAAACGGCTGGGAACAAGCGGTTATCGGACATGATTGCAGACAAAGTTCGCCTGCCTATCAAAAAGCACTCATCAACGGTTTGCTCGCAACAGGTATCAATGTCATCGCCCTTGATATGGTGCCGACTCCTGTTTTTTATTACGCAATCAAATCTTTAGGACTAAATGCCGGTCTTATCATCACAGCCAGCCATAATCCATCACAATACAACGGTTTTAAAATCTGGGGAGGAGAAGGCACAATCCATACCGACAAAATCCAAAAAATATACAGCATAATGACGGCAGGAAAATTCAATAAAGGAAACGGTACGGTATCTTTTTTAAACATTGTGCCTAGCTATTTACAAAAACTGACCGAACAAATTAGACTTGCTAGACCGCTTAAAATCGTTGTTGACGGAGGAAACGGCAGCGGAGGCGAAATTTGTGCCGAGCTGCTGCGAAAAGCAGGGGCTAAAGTGGTAGAACTCTACTGCAAACCGGACGGCAATTTTCCCAATCATCACCCCGATCCGACCATCGAAGAAAATATCGCCGACCTTAAAGCCGCCGTCTTACGGGAAAAAGCAGACTTTGGTCTTGGGCTGGACGGCGACGCCGACCGAATCGGCGTAGTCAGCGAAAAAGGAGAAACAATTTTCAGCGACCGCCTGCTAGCTCTATTTGCCCGACAAGTTCTTGCCGCACACCCCAAGGCGACAATTATCAGTGAAGTCAAATGCTCACATTTAGTTTTTCAGGACATAAAAAATCACGGCGGCTGTCCGATTATGTCTGCCACCGGTCATTCACTTATCAAGGCAAAAATGCGGGAGACAAATGCTCTTTTGGCAGGTGAAATGAGCGGACATATCTTTTTTGCCGATCGCTATTACGGTTTTGACGATGCGAGTTATGCCGGTTTACGGCTGGCTGAAATCCTTTCAAAAACGGACAAACCGCTCAGTTCTTTTTGGGACAGCTGGGAAAAAACCGTCAGCACGCCTGAAATCAGATTTGATTGTCAACCGGGACAAGAGAAAAAAATTATGGAACTGGCACACAAAAGCTTTGCTGCCAAATACAAACCGCCCGTACTACAACAAATAGACGGCGTTCGCCTCAATTTTCCTGACGGTTGGGGACTATTGCGAGCGTCAAACACACAACCCGCACTGGTTATGCGTTTTGAAGCCAACTCACCCAAACGCCTACAAGAAATTCGCTCAATTTTTGAAACACAAGTACAAATTTGGCAAACCCAAACAAATTGAAAATACAATTAAGAATTTAAAATTACGAAAATTTTTTTTAATTGAAAATTAAAAACGAAAAAACGAAAAGTTGAAAATTATAAAAAACTTGACCGTTAAGAGTACTTTCTGAACTACTCTACGAGCTATTTCCTAAATAAAGTCGAAGAGAAATCAACGACGCTTCAATTCCGCTCTGTTACCGTTTTTCTATTCGCCGTTTTTAAAAATATCAAAATTTTTAAGCATTCTATGCACATAGCTTCGTTCCATTCCGATATTCTTTGCCAATTTACTAATATTTCCTCCTACTCGGTCAAATTCTCGTTGTAAAAACCAACGGTCAAACATTGCTCTTGCTTCCTTAAAATCTACAGGAACTCGACTTGCCGCAAACAATTGTCCGACTTCGGCAGAAACTGTATTTTCAAGCGGCAACATACCGGCTTCAATTTCACGCCCTTGATACAGGATAAAAAGTCGTTCCACAAAATTTTTCATTTCCCGAACATTACCCGGCCAACTGTAATTTTCCATTCTGGCAAAAGCTTCTTCAGTAAAAGTAATCGAACGAAATCCGTGCTGTTGCGTCATAAATTCGACAAATTCTTTGAGTAAAACTCCAATATCTTCTCTCCGCTGACGAAGAGGCGGAACATGCAGCGGAAAAACATTGAGCCGATAATATAAATCCTGCCGAAAATTTCCTTTGGCAATTTCTTCTTCCAAATCTTTATTGGACGCGGCAATAACCCGAACATCAACTTTAATTTTAGTATTTTCCCCAACGCGCTCAAACTGCTGCTCCTGCAAAATCCGCAAAATTTTTGCCTGCGTTTTCAAACTCATATCACCGATTTCGTCCAAAAAAAGCGTTCCCTTGTCAGCGATTTCAAATTTTCCCTGCTTCATTTTTTCCGCACCGGTAAACGCCCCTTTGGCATGCCCGAACAGTTCGGATTCTATCAGCTCTTCAGGAATTGCCGCACAATTCACCGCTACCATCGGCTTATCTTTTCGAGTGCTGGCAAGATGAATGGAACGGGCAACAATTTCTTTTCCCGTACCGTTTTCTCCAGAAATCAAAACCCACGCCGAAGTCGGTGCGACCTGTGCAATCAGTTTTTTTAGCTCCATAACGGACTTGGAAATACCGCTAAGTTTTTGGACATGCTGCTTTTGCACCTGCAAACGCAAATCTTTATTTTCATTCCGCAACTGCACGTAATCAAAGGCTTTTTTCAAAATAACCAACGACGAATCCAGCGAAAACGGCTTTTCAATAAAATCAAATGCCCCTTTTCGCATCGCCTGCACCGCGGTTTCAATATTACCATGACCGGAAATCATAATTATCGGCAAATCGGGAAAAATACACCGCAACCGCTCCAACACTTCCAAGCCGTCAATTCCCGGCAACCAAATATCCAAAAAAACAACATCGGGTTGCACTTTTTTTGCCGCCTCAATGCCGTCTTCTCCGCTTTGTGCCTCCACAACTTCATATCCTTCATCACTAAAAATCCCCTGCAAGGAAAAACGAATGTCTTTTTCGTCGTCGATTACCAGAATTTTGCCTTTCATATCCGCTCCATTTGCACCCTGTCTTGCAAATTAAATTCAATAATAAATTTCGACCCTCGACCGATAGATTCTGCCCGAATAACGGCATTGTGTTCCTGTAAAATCGAACGAACAATCGTTAGCCCAAGCCCTGTTCCTCCTTTACGACGAGAATAATACGGTTCAAAAATTCTGGATAATTCTTCCGCCTCGAACCCTGGACCATTATCGCCGATAGTAATCCGCACTAAACGGGATTTATCGTCAGATTCCGCCGAAATCCACATTTCTCCGTCAGGAGTATCCTGCAAAACCTGCACGGCATTAAGCAGCAAATTCATCAAAACCTGCCTGATGCCGCCCGGGTCGAAATAAAAATTCGGAATATCATCCGCAATCTCTATATTCCATACAATACCACTGTATGTATGTTGAAAATCATTCACCGTCTGCCGCAAAAGAGGAACAATATCTCCCTTAACCAATTCTTGCTGCGGCAATTTAGAAAAAGAAGAAAAATCACTGAACATCGCCTGCAAAATTTCCACTTGCCGCACAATTAGTGAAGTACAGTCGGAAAAAACGCTGTCGCCAATTTGTTCAGCAAACTTTTTTTCCAACCGTTGGGCAGAAAGCTTTATAGGAGTAAGCGGATTTTTAATTTCATGAGCGATACGACGAGCAACCTCTTTCCAAGCATCCAATCGCTGCATTTTTTCCATTTCCGTAATATCTTCAAAAACCACAACAATTCCCGACTGAATACTGCCAGGTAAATCCAGAACAACAGCGTTAATCAACAAACGAATATCATTATGATCGGGAAAAACAACCGTTATCTGCTGTTGCCAACGAGAAGACGGATTTTCTCGCAAAAACAATTTCATATCCTGTACAAGAGCGATAAAGAAATCTGGCAAAATCTGCATCGGATCAACACCCAAAATCGCATTTGCCCGCACCCGAAGCATTTTTTCCGCAGCCAAATTGACCATACCTATTTTTCCGTCCGGATTAAGCGAAACGACACCTGCCGTAACATTTTTTAAAATTGCCTGAATATATTGCCTTCGGGCTTCCAATTCTATGTTTTGCCGTTCAAGTTGCTGATTTGCCGCCAGCAGACTTTTTTGGCTGTGTTTCAAATCTCTTGCCATTTGATTAAATGAAGTAATCAGTGAATTTATTTCATCATCAGCCCGATCGGTAATATACACATTCAAATTTCCGCGAGCTATTTCCCGTGTCGCCTCCGCCACGGCTTGCAACGGCAAACTGATTTCCCGTGCCAGCCGAAAACCGAACCAAATCGAAGCCAGCAAAATCAACAAAGTCAACACCGCCAAAACCATATACAAAATAAATTTAAGCGGGTCTTTAAGCTTCTTTACTCGCCTATATTCTTTTTCTCCCTGCACAACGCCGTCCAGACTTTTCAAAACACCGAATTTAAGCGTTTTACCAAAAATCAGATGCATATTGCGTTGTCCGTCCAGAGCCAATAACGCCACGACACAATCATTATGCCTGTCTTCATAAAAAACTGTAAAAAAACTTCGTCCCTGCCTACCGCCTTGGTGTTCGATTTTCTCTTTAAGCTGCGGCCAGATTTCTTTCCAAGCAGGAGAAATTGCCCAGTATGGACTGCTGCCTGAAGCATCAATCAAACCCAAAAGTTCAAGCCCCCACTCATTTTTTTTATCCTGAAAAACCTGCTCCAGTTCTTCTGCCGACATCGTTGACTGGCGACTGATTTGGTTCATAACCGTCCAACCAGTTCGCCGCATATCCTGTTCTATATTTTCATAGATATTTTCACCGAGCTGCAAAGCCTGCTGAATAGAAGTATCCACCCGATCCCGAAACCAAAAATCAACGGAAGTCTGCACTAATTGAATAGAAAATAAAAACATCAATATAACGGGAACAATAACAAAAGAAATAAAAGTCAGAACTAATCGGGTACGAAGTTTTGAACCGAAAACCTTTCGTCTCCGTTCCAAAATCAATTTAAGAATATTACGAAAAACAAGAAATAAAACCGCCAACACAAGCAGCAGGTTAAAATTAAAAAGAGCCAAAAAAAAATATGAATCGTCGCCGGCATATTTCAGCTCCAGCCAGCTCAGACCGATAATTGCCAATAACCCCAGAACCGCCAGCCAAACTTCTCGCTGCCGTTTTTGTTTTTCACTTGGATTTTCCGGCGTTATTTCCCAAAAAAATTTCACAGCAGCATATCTTCCATACCGTATAACTTTCCGGCTTTTTGATTAACTATCCACGCTGCCGCTCTCAAAGCTCCTTGAGCGAAAGTTTCGCGGGAATGTGCTCTATGCGTTATTTCAATTCGTTCACCCCGTCCGAAATAAAAAACGGTATGGTCCCCGACAACATCACCACCGCGTAAGGACTGAATACCGATTTCTTCGTCAGACCTCGCCCCGATAATGCCTTCCCGACAACAGCAAGCAACTTCTTCATATTTTTTTCCGGCAGCCTCCGCCAAACATTGTCCAAGTTTAATAGCTGTTCCGCTCGGAGAATCTTTTTTCATACGATGATGAATTTCACAAATTTCCATATCATAAGCAGAACCAAGCAAACGGGTCAATCGCGGTAAAATTTGCAGCAAAGCATTCACTCCCACACTCATATTGGCGGACTGAAAAATCGGAGTTTTAACCGCCGCAGCAATTAACCGTTCTTTTTGAACAGCATCAAAACCCGTCGTGCCAATTACAACACAACAACCGTTTTTTGCCGCCAGTTCTGCGGTTTCCACGCTCAAAGTGGGAGCTGTAAAATCTAAAATCGTCCCTTTAACTCCTTGGGCAAACAGCTCGGCAAGGCTTGATTTTACAGGACAATTAAGCTCATTCAGTTCGCCGGACAATTCTTTTCGCTCCACTATCCCACTCAAATGAAAATCGAGATTTTTTTTGACCAATCCAACCAAAGCCGAACCCATTCGACCGCTACCGCCCATAATTATTAGATTTTGCATTATTTCCCCTTATGCTTTTTGCTCCAGTTTTTCCAAAAATTCGTCTCGTGAAAGAACTGAAATACCATTTTGCAATGCTTTATTAAGTTTGCTTCCAGCTTTTTCACCGGCAACCAAAATTGTAACCGCTTTTGAAAAAGATGAAACAGCCTCGCCGCCTGCTTTTCTAACCATTTCCTGTGCCTCGGTACGACTCAAATCACCAAGATTACCGGTAAATAAAACGACTTCGCCGGAAAAAGGCAAATCTTCCCGTCGAACAATCAATATCTTTCGCTGCGGCCATAATCCAATTTTCCGAAAATGACGAAGTAATTCTAAATTTGCCGGATTGGCAAAAAACGCCATAATAGAATCCGCAACCGTTTGTCCGACATCGGGAAGAGCCGTCAACGTCGTACTTTCAGCGGCAGCCAACTCATCCAAATCCGTAAAATTTTCCGCCAACATTCGAGCCGTTCGCTCGCCAACCAGTTCAATTCCAAGACCGCTAATCAGCTGTTCAAGCTTACATTCACGACGAGCCGTTTCAATAGCGTTTAAAATATTTTGTGCAGATTTTTCTTTCACCCGCTCAAGCGAAAGCAAATCGGACATTGTAAGTGAAAACAAATCCGCCACCGACCGCACAAGACCTTTTTCCAGCAAGGTTTCAATTAAACGAGGACCGAGTCCATCAATATCCAGCCCACTTCCTGAAGTAAAATATAAAATTCGCTGCAATAACTGAGCAGGACACGAAACATTTAAACACCGCCACGCAACCTTATCCTCCAAACGTTGCACCGCCTGCCCACAGGACGGACAGATATTTGGAAAAACGAATTCCTTTTCCGCTCCCGTGCGTTTTTCTTTAAGCGGGCGTACGACTTCGGGAATAACATCTCCCGCTCGCTGCACGATAACCGTATCACCCAGCAATAATTCTTTTGCCCGAATTTCACTTTCGTTATGTAAGGTCGCTCTGGAAACCGTTACTCCGCCGACATTAACAGGCTCTAAAACCGCAACAGGTGTCAGTACGCCAGTTCGTCCGACCTGAACCTGAATATCCAAAAGCTTCGTTTTTTCTTGCTGAGCAGGAAATTTAAGTGCCAACGCCCAACGGGGAGCACGAGAAGTAAACCCCATCGCCTCCTGCAACGCAAGCTCGTCCACTTTAACAACCACGCCGTCAATATCAAAATCAAAACGGTTACGGTCTTCAATCAAATCCTCAAAATACTTCCACGCCGAAAAAAAATCGGTATGCCGCCTCGCCTCGGGAGCAGTCGTCAATCCCCAAAACCGCAACCCGTCAATGATTTCAGACTGGAAATGAAAACTTTTCCCCTCACATCGTCCTATTCCGTAAGCAAAAAATTGTAGCGGTCTTGTCGCCGTTATCGCAGAATCAATCTGGCGAAGCGAACCAGCAGCGGCATTTCTGGGATTGGCAAACATATTACCGCCCTGCTTTTCCTGTTGCACATTGAGCCGTTCAAAATCAGCCCGACTTATCAACAATTCTCCCCGAACTTCAAGCACTTTCGGCGGATTCTCACCCTTGAGTCGCAAAGGAACATTGTGAACCGTACGTATATTTGCTGAGACATCTTCACCAATTTCACCATTTCCGCGAGTACCTGCTCCGACAAATTTGCCGTCAACATACAAAATCCCAACCGCCAATCCATCCATTTTCGGTTCAACCCAGCACGGCACTTCCCGACTGTCCGCCACCTTTGCCACTCGCTGCGACCATGCCGCAAAATCGCCGTACTCCATACTGTTATCCAAACTGTACATCGGCAATTTATGCGACCAAACCGCAAAACCAGAAAACGGTTTAACCCCGACTTGCCGTGTCGGAGAATCAATCGCCGCCAACAGAGGATTTTCCGCTTCCAACCGTTTCAATTCCCGAAACAGTTCATCATACTCGGCATCGGAAATTTCTACACGGTCAGTACCGTAATATAACTGATTGTGACGGTGCAATTCCTGCCGTAAAAAAGCAAGCCGCTTTTGAATTTCCATTATAAAAGCTCCGTATTTTCAAAAATAAAATGCGAAGATAGAAAAAAAACAAAAAAAAAGCAAAAAACAAAACATTCTTTTTTTTTAAAACAACTTAACTATCCAAAAAAATAAAAATCAATAAAAAAACTTGACAAATATTCCGACTTCAGAAAAAGAGATAGCTATGCAAATTATTTCTGTTTCAACAAACTGGTGGCTCTTATAACGGAGCCGCGAAACCAACCACTAACCGCGGCAGCACGAGATACGGCTGGTTGCGGTTTTCTTTTTTAACTCCTCCGGCAAAATCTCACCGCAAGGAGTTTTTTATGTCTCAAAAAAAAGGTTTTTTTGGCGAATACGGCGGACAGTTTATCCCTGAAGAACTGATTCCATGTATGAATGACATTAGCGATGCTTTTGAAAGCTACCACAACAACCCTGGTTTTATCTCAGAACTGAACGATTTTTCCCGACATTTTTCCGGTCGCCCCACACCTGTTTATTTTTGCAAAAATCTCACAACAGAACTGGGCGGAGCAAAAATTTATCTTAAACGGGAAGACCTCAATCACCTCGGTGCACACAAAATCAATAACGCATTAGGACAAGCTCTCCTTGCCAAAAAAATGGGTAAAAAAAGACTCATAGCCGAAACCGGTGCAGGACAACACGGTGTGGCGACAGCCGCGGTTGCCGCTCTTTTAAAAATGGAATGCATAATTTATATGGGCGAAGAAGATATTCGCCGGCAAAAACACAATGTTTTTCGTATGAAGATGATGGGAGCAAAAGTTACACCCGTTACCCGCGGACAACGAACACTAAAAGAAGCCGTAGATGAAGCTTTTGAAATATTAGCGGCAAACCCGAAAGATATTTTTTATATCATCGGCAGTGCGGTCGGACCGCATCCGTATCCGACAATGGTACACTATTTTCAATCCGTCATCGGCACGGAAGCCAGACAACAGATGCTCGAAAAAACGGGCAAACTGCCGGATTTCGTACTGGCGTGCATAGGCGGAGGCTCAAACGCCGTGGGTATTTTTTCCGCATTTTTGGAGGATAAAGAAGTTGCTCTTCTAGGCATTGAACCGGGAGGAAAAGGGTTAAAATCCGGACAACACGCCGCCAGTTTAAGCCTCGGCACGCCCGGAATTTTGCACGGTTTTCGCTCCTATCTTTTACAGGACGAAAACGGCGAAGCAGCCGAAGTATATTCAATTTCCGCAGGACTTGATTATCCCGGAGTAGGCCCTGAACACAGTGCCTTAAAAGATTCCGGTCGGGCAAAATATGTAACAATCAACGATAACGAAGCGGTAAACGCACTTTTGCACCTATCTCGCACCGAAGGTATTATTCCTGCTTTGGAATCCGCCCACGCACTGGCTCAGGCAATCAAACTCGCCCCGACACTTACGACTGATAAAATTATTCTCGTCAATCTGTCGGGCAGAGGCGACAAAGATATGGCACAACTGCAAGATATTATGCCGTTAGATGTATTTGCGTAAAAAAAATTTTATAAATTACGACAAGCGAAACGAACAATTTACAAATTCAACTTCCTAACACTTTATTTAATAAAGAGAAAAATATGAAAACGGCAATAATCGGAGCGGGTCTTGCAGGCAGCGAATGTGCATGGCAACTAGCAAAAAACGGAATAAAATGCACTCTTTTTGAAATGCGACCCAAACGCTTTACGCCTGCACATACCGGTGAAAATGCGGCAGAACTGATTTGTTCCAACTCATTTCGCTCCGAAGACCAAAATACGGCTATCGGTCTTTTAAAACTGGAAATGCAGGAACTGGGAAGCCTTATTATGGAAACCGCTCTTACCTGTCGCGTTCCGGCGGGGAAGGCACTGGCGGTTGACAGAGAACTTTTCAGTACCGCCATTACTCAAAAAATAACAAGCCACCCCTACATCTCATTTAAACGAGAAGAAATTACAAGTTTTTCCTCGCCGCAACTTGCCGAATTTGATTGTATCGTTTTAGCCGCCGGACCGCTAATTACAGACGAACTCGCAGATGAACTGCAACAAATCGTCGGGCAAAAAGAACTGGCATTTTATGATGCCATCGCTCCGATTGTGATTACCGAAAGTATTGATATGCAAAAAGCATACTGGGGAGAACGATACAATCCGACAGGACACGATTATCTCAATTGTCCTTTGCAGGAACAGGAATATCGGAATTTTGTCGAGGCGTTGCGAAATGCAAAATATGTTATGCCGCGAGCATTTGAAAACGAAAAACATTTTGAAGGCTGCCTGCCGATTGAAACAATGACGGAACGAGGGGAAATGACACTGGCGTTCGGACCGCTCAAACCTGTCGGACTTCCCGATCCTCGTACCGGCAAAGAGCCATTTGCAGTCGTCCAATTACGAGCGGAAAAACAAGATAAATCAACGCTCAATATGGTCGGCTTCCAAACCAAACTTAAATACGGCGAACAGGAGCGGATTTTTCGTATGATTCCAGGACTTGAAAATGCCCGTTTTGAACGCCTCGGCAGCATTCATCGCAATACTTTTATCAATGCTCCCAAAACGCTCACGCCGACTTTAGAACTCAAAAATCATCGCGGATTCTACCTGGTCGGGCAAATCACCGGCGTGGAAGGTTATCTCGAATCAGCCGCCAGCGGATTATGGCTGGGACTGCATCTGGCAGGAAAAATACCGAACCTTCCACCACAGGAAACGGCACTCGGAGCATTGCTTTCACACCTGCGAACACCGTCTTCAAATTTTCAACCAAGCAATGTAATTTTCGGTCTTATGCCGCCGCTTGAACAAAAAGCCCGCAAACGAGAACGAAAACTTCTCTATGCAGAGCGAGCAAGACTGGTCTGGAGCAATTGGCTTAAAGAATTGAAAAAATAACTTTAAAAAAAGACTTTAAACAACACAAAAAATCTGCTCCTCAAACAAAAAACAATTTTTTTTATTTTGATTTTACTAAAAATCAATTTACTTTTTCAATTCATAAATATTTTTTCATTCAACTTCAAATTCTCTAGAAGGAATAAAATCTATTACTTTTTGTAAAAAATTAAATAAAAGCATCAGCAAAATGGTTGTAGAGCAAAGTGTAGCCGAAAAACAGCATCGCATTGACCGGATCGGGAGCGGGATAAAATTGACGACCGACAAAAGAAAACGGCTCAACAAGCTGGGCAAAAGACTGAAAATAAATCCGGGCGGCACTTCCTTCCAAACCTCGCAGATTTTCCGGTGAATCGGCAACAGCCGCTTTGTCCGCCAATTTTTTTAAAAGCGAAACGGACAAACCATTTCGCCACAAAATAACTTGGGAATTATGAATTTTGGCACTGATACATTGCCGGGCCAGTCCCAGACAAAAATCCGAATCGGCAAAACATTTTTTTTGAGAAACAAAATTTCTTTTCGGATAATAATCGGCAGACAAGGCATAACCTGACGGTCGCCCCATAATATCCAAAAAAGTAACGGGAACGGATTCTTTCACCGCCCGATACAAAATCCCGCTGCTAAAAGAAGCCCGCCCCACAACCACAATCCGACTGATACGTGTCCAAGCAATCGACTGCCGCTCGCCTTTGTCGTCGGTAATCACCATATTTGCTCCATCAGAGCGAACTGCACGACTGAGCGAAGTCAAATAAACAGGCAGCCCCTGCACGACATCTTCCCGAAAAAGCGGCAACCACGGACTTTTTTCTTCCACCATTTCAGGAGATTTTTCATCCGTTTCCACTCCGTCCGGAGTTATCCGAAATCCCAAAAAAGAAAATGAACTTTTTGCATCAAAAGCAAAAGTTTTTTCCAAATTAAGCCGCAAAGAAAGCGGTCGCAAAGCCGCTTCAACCCGTTCCAAAAGTCCTGCAAAAGGCTGAGCCGCGAGCGATGGCAAAGATTCAGCGATGTTAAAAACGGGCGGCTCGCAATTTTCATAATTTTCGGAAATATCGAACATTTCGGGAATTTCGAAAACGCCATCATCAAAAATATCGTCCGATTTAAAATCTTCAACAACCTCTTCAGAAAATTGAGAAATTTCAAAAGTTTTGGAAATTTCCGTAGTTGCTGATTTTTCGGAAATTTTTTCAGAAGGCAAAAGTAACAAAAAATCATCGGCATAGCGAATCAGTTTATAACCTTCTGCTGTAAGTTGCCGATCAAACCTGTCCAAATAAAGATTGCTCAAAACAGGAGAAAGCGAACAACCCTGCGGCAAACCTACAATTCCGTTCCGCTGCAAATCGGAAAAAAAGTGTTTTAAAAAATCGGCAAGCGAATCAAACGGAAACAATCCGGCAACGAGACTGCAAATAATATCGGTATCAAGTGCGGCAAAAAAATCGGCAATATCCGCTTTGATTCCACAAGAAAAACCTTCTTTTCTGGCTTCTACAAAAAACTGCACCGCCTGCTGCCGATTTTTACCGGGACGAAAAGCAAAACAGCTGCCGTAAAGCAAAGACTCGACAACCAAAGTAAAAAAATCACTGAGCGAACGATGAACAATCCGTTCAGCCATATTAAAAAGAGCAATCATGCGAAAATTCGTTTCCTTCTTTTTTTGATATATTTGACATTCACCGAATGAAAATTCTTCAGAAAGCAAACGGGAAGAAAGCAGCTCCAAAAAAGGAATTCCGGCGGATTTAAGTTCTAAAAGCGTTAATCCGTCAGGTCCGGGCGAAGAATTTGGTATTTCGTCCATCACCTTTTGTAATGACATAACGGAAAAAATCCGCTCAACAAGCGACTTGCCCGGACGAGGAAACAAAGGCGAAATATCCGCAAGCTCGGGAATGCGAAAAAAACCGAAACCGAAAGAACGATTTTTTCCCAAACCGAGATAACCGGCGGCAACCAAAAAAAATGCCGAAACCGAATCAAGACGACCGTGCAAAAAAAGCTGTCCCGTCAAACCGCCAAAGGTTTTTTGATTTGTACCGTAACTGATATCCTGCCAAGAAAGCAAATTGCGAGACACAACGGGAAATGTGTATTTTAACGATAAAAACTCGGAATTTTCACAAATATTTGCCGAACTTTCCAAATTTTCCCCATTTGACAAAAAAGAAAAATCCGCCAAATTAAGCTCAACCGAACAGATTGCTGCCGCCTCCTGCAAAAGATATAAAACAGCGTGCGGATTTTTTTCGACCTGAAAAAAATCAAAATCCAAAAAAGTATGTCCGCTGTGTTTTTTCCAATCAGTCGGAGATTTAAGCCGAAGCGGTGCCGACAAAAGAAGAGAAAAATCTTCAAGCTCGACAAGCCGTTTTACCTGACGAACAATCATTTCCCGATTTAAAGGACAAACACAAAAATCTTTTTCCCGAAATAATTTTCCGCTCACCAAACATCTGGCATTTTTAAACCGCAACGAATACGGTCCTAGCTTTCCCGTATGCTCCCGCACGGTGTTGAATCCCCGCAACAAATCACAAACAGGCTCAAGCAACGCAAAAGGAAAAGAAAGATAAATATGAACGCTGTCTCCTTTTTGATACGCAAGACAGCCCGTTTCCACCGGATGAATACATAATCCGAGAGAAGCAAGCGACTGCACAGGGTCAATAAACTTTCGGACGAGATGACGAAACAAGGCATTCCACGCCGGACCGTGATACCACGACATTTCCAGATTTTCCGTTACCGTAAAATGCACTTCCAACAAACCCAAATCAGGAAAAAGCAAATCATCAAAAGCCGGCAATGAATTTGGAACATTTGAAAACAATTGAAAATCCGAAGAAACCCGACCACAAACGGCTTGCTCACCGCCACTACCGACTATTTGCATATTCACCTCATAAAATTCAAATAAAGCTAAAGCGTATATTTTTTGAAAAACGAAAACAAGACGATACAAACAAGAAAAGCTTGCCAAACCTGAGATTTCACGATAGGCAAAAATAAAATTTTTAAATTATATTTCTTACCAAAAACATATAAATGAACAATAAAATAAAACAAAAATCCTACATTTAAACCGTAAACGAACCAACTCTAAAAATTTTATAATTTTTTTTGTATAGCTTTTCTGTTTATGCGAATAAAATGGCTTAACAAAATACAAAACAACAAAATAAAGATAACGAAAACGACTACTGATGATAAAAATACGCAATCTTTTTCACACTTTCGGGCAACATTGGGTTCTCAATAATCTGAGCTTTGATTTGGCTGCCGGAGATTTTTTGTTGTTAAGCGGACATTCAGGAGCCGGGAAATCAACGCTTTTAAATATTTTACACGGAGATTTAAAAATGTGGGGCGGACAGGCAACCGTAGCAGGATATAATCTTCGGGAAATGCGACCGGCAAAACTGCATCACCTACGACGAAAAGTCAGCATTGTCGTACAGGATTTTAAAATCCTTCCCAATTTGACCGTATACGAAAATATTGCCCTACCGCTGGAAATACGAGGCATGTCCAAAGAAAAAATTAACACTCGCATCAAAGCGATTATACGAACTTTGCATTTGGAAAAAAAGCAAAACCGCTTTTGCAAAGAACTTTCAGGCGGTGAACAGCAACGAGTAGCAACCGCAAGGGCAATCGTTGTTTCTCCGGCACTGTTACTTGCCGACGAACCGACAGGCAATCTTGATTCAGGACTTTCTAAACATCTTATGGAAGTTTTTAAATATTTTAATCAACACCAAACAACCATTGTTTTGGCAACACACAATACAGAACTTATCCACAGCGTACCGAACGCCAAAACAATGGTCCTCGAACATGGCAAAATAGTTGATGCCAACTTTCATCTACCGCAGGGACCAATATCGTGATTTCTCTTTTTCGTCGTGCCATTATTTACCCTTTTCGCAGTCCTGGAATCAGTCTTTTCACTTTGGCTTCCATAAGTTTATTGTCTTTTTTGGCTGCCTGTTTATTGCTCATTTTGACTAATGTTGAAGACCTGATTGAACGAAACAAAAATCATGTCGAATTTCAAGTATACTGGCAGCCGGGAACAAAACCGCAAGTCTACGAAAAACAATGGAAAAGATTTGATAAAATGCCCGGTCTTATCAGCCTCAAAACCTTTACTCCTGCACAAGCTCTTGCCGATCTCATCAAAACAATTCCCGGTAAAGAAAAAACGATTTTACAAAGCTCGCTTTTACCGCCAACAGCAGTATTATCCATTCAGCCGCCGGAAAACACCGAAGTCAGAATTTGGGCGAAAGCAACTCTTACAAAACTCAGAGGCACACCACAGGTCGAATTTGTACATTACGACCCGTTACAAGTTGATTTTGCCACATCGTGGAAAACACTGAGAAAAAAAGTATTGTGGCCGCTTTTGGGATTTTTTATACTTATTCTTTCGATGCTTATCGCCAACACTGTCAAATTTTCCTTTTTACAACGCCGCAAAGAAATCGAAATCTTACGACTAATCGGAGCGAGCCGCTCTTACATTCGAGTTCCGATTGCACTTGGCAACTCTTTGCTCGGACTGCTCGGCAGTTTGGCAGGATTGGGTATTTTAAAAATCGGACAAGACTTTTTATACGAACTTTTATATTTTCCGCCGCTTTGGATAAAAATTTACTTTTTACCCGATACGAGCTGTATTATTTTAGTTGCCACCACAGTTTTTTTAACCTTTGTAAGCAGTCTTTTTCCCATAAAAAATTAACCCTATTTTTCCAAAAATGAAAATATACGACAAAACAAACTATGCAAGAAAATTTAGAAAATAAAACGCTCCACCCACAAAACCACTCGTCTGAACCAACCTCTGAAATAAAGGCATGGCTTCAAAAAAAACAGGGACAAACCGCTCTAAAACGCCTACAAATACTTTTACAGGATATGAGCGAAAAAGCAAAACCAAATGAAAAAATGCTGCTTTGCGGAGAAAATCTTGACTTTTTTGCACCGTCCTTTGCCGATGCCGGATTTGAAATAACTTGTAGCGGAACGCCTGCCCAAATTGCCGCCGTCAGAAAAAAAAAGGACAGCCGGTTGGATTTACACATATCTGTCCCCGACCATCTTCCTTTTTCCCGTCGGGAATTTAACAGAACGATTTTATTGCTCGCCTTTTCATCAAACCTTGATTTCAGCAAAGTTTTATCCGAAGCTTTACGGATAACCAGACAGGAAATCATCATAACCGCTCTTAATCGTTCATCTTTTTTTTACACCGGACGAAATATGTTTAACAACGAGGCGGATCGTCTTTTATGGACAACCATTCAGGAAATACGAAAAGAACTGTATGCTCTTAAAATCTTTTATTTCCGCCAACGATCCATCTTGCCCGGACCGCCTGCAAGCTGGACAGTTTTACCGAACTGGCTGGACAAACTCTCTTTACCGCTCGGCACATTTTTCGCCATAAAAATTGATTTGCAAAAAGAACGAATAAAAACGCCACTCTTTGACAAACTCAAAGAATACGGACTGTTACAAACAAATATTCCTGAAGTGTATAATCGGGACAATGGATAATTGCTGTATCGTCTCGTATCGAAACCGAAAATTTAAACAGTAACCTCGCTTCATTCTCTATTTTGCCTTTACAAGCAACTTGCCGTTAAGACATATTCTTTCTAAAAATATCGTATGCTTTGACAAGTTCAATATAATATTGCGGTTTTAAGCTCCCAACCAAATGAAAATTTTGGAAAAACATTCTTTTATTTCTTTTTTAAGATTATTAAAAAAATAGCTTTTATTATTTTTTAATTACCATGTACCAAGTTTACAATTTCTTTTAATGCTTTTGCGGGATTTTCATGCTGAAAAATATTTCGTCCCAAGCTGACACCGCTTGCTCCCGCATTTAATCCTTTTTGCATCAGCTGCAAAAATGCCGAAAAATTCTCACTTTTGCCGCCGCCCGCCAAGATAACAGGTACAGGTGAAGCACTTACTGCCCGTTCAAAACCGCTGATTTCACTACCATAAGCAACCTTTATCATATCCGCCCCGAGTTCCACACCCAGCCGAATACAATGCGTTACTAATGCAGAATCAAGCTCATTCACAATCTGACCGCCACGAGCATAAATCATTGCCAAAACAGGCAAACCGTACGAATGAGCCTCTTCCGTAATTGCTCCGAAATCCGCCAGCATACGGTCTTCCAAATCATTGCCGATATTGACATGCACGGAAACCGCGTCCGCTCCCAACCGCAAAGCTTCAGGAACGGAACAAACCAAAGAACGGGAATAAGACGGAATAGCATGACGAGTTCCGGCGGAAAGATGCACGATAAGCCCCAATTCCGGCGGTAAAAACGGCAAATATGCCCGTGCCATACCTTTATGCAAAACGACACCCTGCACACCGGCAGCAGCAATTTGTCCCAGCAGCCGCGGCATATTTTCAAGCCCGACAATAAGCCCCTCGTATACACCGTGGTCAAGCGGAACAAGTACGGTTTTATCATTTACGAAAAAACGCTTCATTCTTCGACCGATTCCCATATTTTTTCCTTATTTTTACAAGATATTGATTTATCAATCCCGACCGCTCCAAATACAACGCTCACCCTTAACACGCAACCAACCGAGCGGAAGATTTTTCCAAAAAAACGGCAAAAAACCAAACTGATTTTCTCCATTTTTGCCACACAAAAAACTTGCTCCCGACAAAATCCGCTCAATTTCTTCGACATTTTCAAAAACAAGCCTATTTTTTGGCGACATATCGCCAATCAAACAGCGAGCTCTTGGAAGCGGAGAAAAAATACCTTTTTTCATTTTTCCGACCCTAAGTCCCTGCCAATGTAAATCACCCAACAAGGACAAGGCTTTTTTCCCAACTAAATAAACATTATCCCGAACGACAAGACCTTCGGTATTTTCATATTCATCGGGCAAATTCGGCATCAATTCCCGCCAATCAACAAATGAACCGGGAAGAGAATTTTCTTTCAATTTGTTTTCTTCACTGCTGATTTTTCCACCCGGCTTGTGTAAACAGGCAATAAAAAATCCCTGAGCCCGACATCGCTCTCCGTCCACCAACAAAAAACCGTCAACCAATGATTTTTTCTCAAAAGCAAAACCGGAAAACGGAAAAAGTCGCTCCGCTTCCAGCCCCAATTTCTTAACCGCCCAAAAAATCTGCTCTTCGTTTTCCCGCGGATTGGTCGTACAGGTCGAATAAACAAGCCGCCCGCCCGGAGCAAGCAGCCGAGCCGCTTTTTCTAAAAGTCTGCGTTGTAAAAGAACAAGTTGTGTCGCTTTTTCCGCCGTCCACAATTTTTTCACCTGCGGATTTTTCTTTTCCGTTCCCCAGCCGCTACACGGTGCATCAAGCAAAATATACTGCCAGTTTTCCTCAGCCAAAGGAATTTTTTCTCCCGCATAACCGCATATCGCCACATTGGTCAGATTTTGCCGCAAAAAATTTGCCTGCATGGTCGCCCGTCTGGACGGATTCGGCTCATTGGCAACAACCAGCCCCGACGACCCGACAAGCTGACTCAAAATTCCTGTTTTGCCGCCCGGACTTGCACACAAATCAAGTACCGCTGCACCGCGAGGCGGATTTAACGCAAGCGGCGGCAACATCGACGAGGGGTCTTGAATATACAGATACCCAAAAAATGCAGCCAAACTCCGCCCAAGGGCAAAAGGAGATTTTACAAGTTCTCTTGCAAACGAACAAAAAGGTACGCTGTTTGCCGAAAAACCTTGGGCTGCGAGCAAATCTTCAATGTCGGGCGATAAAAAATCAGCCGACACAAAACGAAAAAAACGGGAAGAAGAAACAGTTTGCAATGATTTTATTCTATATTTAGTAGGGTTGCTGAAATAAAAAAAATTCGCTACTGCATACGCAGCTTTTTTACAAAAACGTCCAAAAATTTCATCACAAAGTGCAATTGTCAACACCGCATTTTTTTAATTTTTTACAAAAGTACAGATTATGACTCAAAAACTCCTCACCGTCAAAGAAATTGCCAAACAGCTCGACCAACCCGAAAGCAATATCCGTTACTATCGTGACCGATTTGAAGAATATATTCCGTTTGAGGGTAAAGGTCGAAAAAGACGATATTATCCTGAAGCGATTGATGTTTTTGATTATATATCCTCTCGACTCAAAGAAAATGCTGCTTACGAAGACATTTTAAACGGACTGAAGAAAAATTTTTCGCAAAATCCGCAAATCCCGACGGACACGCCGTTTTCTACAGAACTGCCGCCACAAACGGAAATTACCCTGCACGAAACGGACTATACCCGTATCTTTGAAAGCCAAGCCAAATCTTTGGAATATGTTTGTCAAATTCTCAAAAATCGCGAAACACAGGAAAAACAGCTTAAACGGCTCTTTTTGGATTACAAAAAATGCAAAAAAGCTCTTCTTTCCCTATGGCAAAGAAGTAAAATACTGGAAAAACAAAAACTTCCGCCCGTAGAAGAACATATCCAAAACTTACAGGAACGAGTTAAAATTTTGGAAAAACGCCAAATAATTTTGGAACAAATTATTATCAAACAAACAAGACTGTTAAAACAGTTTCACGACAAAATCTAACTAGGTGATAGTTAATAATTAAAAATGGATAATTATTATAAAAACTTTGATTTTTCATTATCAATTTACGTTTTCAAAAAAAGCCCCTTGGCACACAGGCCTCGGGGCTTTGGTTTTTAGTTTTTTTGAAAAACGACTAATATTTGACTTCCAAACCGAAGACAATTTTCAATCCGTCGCTCTCCAGACCGTATTTTTTAGTTTCATTGAGCAAATTGTAACCGTTCAACCAAACCTTGGCATAATCGGTAACAGTTTGTGAACAACCGGCATGTAGGCTATAATTTTCTTTTTTAATGCCCTTTGATTTATCTCTTTCAGACACGGACGGATACATCTGATATTCTCCCCGAACTTCCGCTGTAAATCCTATCAATTCGTTATGATACCGCAGCATCGGAGAAAATCTGTGTTTTATAATATTTTCCAAAGATTCACCTGTAGTTCTATTTTTTCCTTCGGTCCAAGAATATCCCAAAGAAGCGGAAAGCGTATTGGTGATATAGTAACGAAAATTGGCGTCCACGCCTTGGGTCATAGCTCTTTTGTTGTTTTTATACTCATAGACAGGTTTGCCGTTTCTTACTCCGGATGTTTCTTTTAAACCGATGTTATTGATAAATTCATTTCTATAAAAAGCAACCGATGCCCAAACATCCTGTCCGAATTTATTTTCGACACCAAAACGCATAGTATCAGATTCTTCGGGGCGAAGTTCAGGATTACCGTCGTACCAAGAACCGTGCGCATGCGGATGTTCAATTTTTTGATACAGTTGATCCAAAGAGGGAACCCTTAAACCTCTGCCCCAAGATGCTCTGAATTTCAAAGAATCGGTCGCTTTCCATAAAATACCCAGTTTGGGACTGAAATGCTCTTTCCATTTACTGTGATAATCAATTCGTATTGCAGGCAAGATGGAAATACTGTCTGTCAGGACGAAATCGTCTGCAATAAACAGACTGTTTACATCTTGATTTTTTGACCATTTGCGTAAGTCGGAAAAATCGATATTATCTCCTGTTCGCTGATAACCGACAGTTAAAAGATTTTGCTCGATTTGTCTGGTATAGGTGAGTTTTTCTTCGTTATAAAGGCGGTCTTCGTTGACCTTCAATCCCCACATATTATATTTCATCTTGCCGTTTCTTAATAAGACACTTACTTTTAATGATGAATAGGGATCAATACCCCAATCCATATTCAGTCTGCCTGAATAATCGTCTTCGGTGTGTTTTGTCCATTCCTGTTCGTTCATTTTTACTTTGGCGTCCAATCCCAAACGAATGTTGTTGTCCAAATCAACGCCAAATTTACCAGAAAAAGTATCCGAACGGTAAGCATCGCCCTCGACGAACTGTCTGCCGTATGCGTAACGCTGACGGACATTGCCGAGTGTAAAGCCTATACCGACATCTTGGGTATGGGATTTAAAATCCTGTTTTTCGTATTTTGAACCGACCCTAACATTTTGTTTTCTTATTGAATAGGAACCTTTCAGATTGGCACTTATTTTATCTGTGCCTTTTTTGGTAATGATATTGATAACACCGCCCGTTGCACCGCTGCCGTATGCCAGCGAGTTTGCTCCTTTAATAAGTTCAATCCGTTCGATATTGTTTGCAGACATTTCTGCTAAAGGCTGGTCGCCGTATGCCGGTATGCCGTCAATCAAAACTAACAACGCTCCTGAATAACCGTTTAAACGTTGAAATTCTCCGCCTCCAAGAACCTTCGGGTCTCCCGTTCCATGCCCGTAAAAGGTACCTTGGAGAGTAAAACCCGGAACCCACTGAATGGCTTCCAAAACATTTTGCGGATTGTGCATAGCGATTTCTTCTGCAGTGATGATAATTTTTTCATCCGGTATATCTTCCAGTATCGGTTCAGCTTTTGAACCTTTTACAACAACCGAATCAATTTCTGTTACATCTTTTTTTGTCTCTTCAGCTTGTGCTACCCCCCCCCAGCAGGAATAATGCCAAAGCGTACAATAAAACATTTTTTTTCATTTTTTCTCCTTTTAATAATAAAAATAAATTAAAACATTGAAAATTCCTTAACCACAAAAATAAAAATACAATGATTTTTTCGTTCACCTCCTGAAAATAACATTATACGAGCTGAGCATAACTCATTAAGGTTTGAGCAAATATGATTTTTATTTGCAAACTTGTTTACATTATCTAGCTAAAAAGATTTTATTTTGTCAATCACAAGTCAGAAGTTTTTTTTATTTTTTAGAAAAATTGGAAAAAATAATTTTTACGGATAAAATTAAAAATAAAAGTGAAGTTCGGTTTAGTTTTAATTCCCTCAACTTCACTCAAAGAACAAGCAACAAACCAAATGAATCGTTCTCTGAACAAAGCCGAATAAAATCCGAAACCGAAAAAAGCCCTTATTTGCTACAACAACAAAATCCTTATCAACGCAACTTTTTTTACACTCCGACTTAACTTCATAAAATAATTAGTTTATTTTGATACTTGTATTTTTTTTACAAAAAAGTATAGGGCGAAACTCTTTTTTGCACGATAAAAACATTTTGGAGGATATATGCGTTTGCAAAATTATAAAACTTTAATATTCATTTTTCTTTTCAGCCTGTTTTTTTTCAAAAACGGATATTGTGCCGGTTATGGCATTTATGAATGGAGTACACGAGGAAATGCTCTGGGCGGCACATTGATCGGACGAGCTGACGACCCGTCCGCCGTTGCATTCAACCCTGCCGGAATTGTACAGCTTAACGGAACCCAAATACAAACAGGTATCACACTTATTTATCCAAATTCAGATGTTACAACCAACAATCCATACCTTCCGACAACACGACAAACCGCTCAAGGTAAAGACAATATCTGGGCAATTCCGCATTTTTATCTGACCCAAAAACTTGCTCCTCAATGGTGGCTCGGCATAGGTGTTTTTTCCCGTGCAGGACTGGGCGTTGAATATAAAAATCCCAAAAATTTCTGGGGACGCTACAATAATACTTATACCGGTATAAAATCGGCATCTTTAAATCCCAATCTTGCTTTTAAGATAAATGACAAATTTTCAATCGCCGCCGGAATGGAAGCGGCGTGGCTTGATTTTACTCACGAAAAAACCATTGACAGCGGTGCAGTTTTAAAAAAAGCAAAAGAAAACCCCCTTTATGCCGCCCTTACTGTTCCGCCGGATATTTTTAATCCGACAAACACACAACGGGATATTTATTCCAAAACTTTCGGTAACGCTACCGGTGTCGGTGTCAACCTCGCTTTACGATTTACCCCTGAAGACTGGATTACTCTAGGACTTACTTGGCGAAGTAAAATCCAAATTTCCATCAACGGAAAAAGTAAATTTGACAAAACAAATGCACAAAATTGGCTGTCAGGACAAGGAGCTATGGAACAAGGAGTTATTCGCGAACTTTTAAAAGACTGCGGAACAAAAGGCTCCGCTCCGATTCCTGAGATATTCGCCTTTGGCATAACGCTTTACCCGATTGACAATCTCAGTTTGGAATTTGATACACTACTTACCCGCTGGAGTGCATACAAAGAACTGAGCTTTGTCTTTGATTCTTCCTTGCCGACAATTACATCTCGAAAAGACTGGAAAGATGCTTGGCGGTTCCAATTCGGCGGAGAATACGCCCTTACTCCCGACTTTGACCTGCGGGCAAGCTATGTTTATGACCAGTCGCCAATCAACGGCAATTTTGCTGATTATATCATTCCGGCAAACAATCGCCACTTATTCGGATTTGGAATCGGATTTAAAAAAGACAACTGGACGATTGATTTGGGCTACACCTATTTACTTGTCGAATCCAGAAATGTGCAACCAAGACCGCAAGAAGGCGTTTTTAAATCACGTTTTGACAACGGCAAATCGCATTTGGGTTCATTTTCTTTAAATTATCATTTCTAAAAATACCAACAAAACGGCGAAACAAAATGCTTAAGTTCCGCCGTTTTTATATCTTTAAAAACCGTACATATTATTTATTTTTCGTATTTTTTTCATTTCCAATTTTCAGTTTACAAAAGTTGACAATCAAGGACAGTAAAACATAAGATACATTTCATTTTATTTTTAATTGCTAAGGAGCAGATATGATAGAAAACATCAAAAAAGGATTTGCCACCTGTAAGATTATTACCCGTAACGGATACGAAGCCTATATCATCAATCCTCCTTTACAAATGCAGGCGATGGAATTAAGCGGTCGAATCGAACTTGATGTTGCAACAGATGTTGACCTTGAACTACTTCTCCATATTTTCCCGGAAGCTCTTGCCCGTAAGGACAAACATTTTTTTGCCGAACTCTTACTCGACGACATCAAATATTTTTTCTACACCATGAACGACAACGAGGCCTCATATACCGAAACCTGTATTTCCCGTTTTACACCAAGACTCGGTGAAATCCTCAAATACCGCCAAGGAGCTCCGGTTCTTGCCTCACCACTTATGCCTCCTCAAATTGACGAAAATGACGGTTTTGAATCCTTTGACAAAGGATATGTTTCTTTGACCGGTATTCCCGATGAAAATCTCAAACAAAATTATATGCGTGCGATAAAGGCCCTTCGCTATTCCGCCAACTACAATTTACCGCTGGAAACCAACACCTACTGGGCAATTATACGTGCTGCCCGCAAAGTAGGCGACTATGCTTCCTTTGGACTTATTATGGAAGAATGGCGAAAAGTCGAAGCTGAAAATATGTGGAAATTTGCCGACCTGCTTTTCAAAACAATGATTTTACACAAAATTATCCCCGAACTCAGCTGTCTGAGCCGAATTATGCAACCCAAAAATCCCAAAAAGCCAGAAGAAGGTGAAGAAAGCGTTTGGACTCGCACACTGAATACCATGCGATTTTACCCTGAAGAAATGCCCTACGACTGGTTCGGCACTTTTGCCTGCCTGTTCCATAATGTAGGCAAATTTTATGCGGCGGAATATTTTGACAATGATGTTACTTTCACCCAGCATCAACAGGTCGGAGCAAAAATTACCCGAAAAATAGCCCACCGCCTACTTTTTGAAGAAAGCGAAGCCACCTTGCTAAGCCACCTTGTCCGTCACCACATGCGTTTTCGCTATATGCTTAACGATAAAGGAATCCGCCGTTTTAAAGCCTTACAAGACTATCCGCGTTTGATTGAGATGGCACGGGCAGATGTCAAAGCCCGAAACGGAAATTTTACGGAATTTAATCATAATATGAAAATGCTCAGCCGTACAAATGTAGAAGAAGATCAACTCGAACCGCTTTTAAACGGAGAACAAATCATGGAACTTGCCAATATCAAACCCGGTCCGACTGTCGGATTGATTCGGGAAGCATTACTGCAAGCCCAGATAAAAGGCGATGTCGAAGACATCGAACAGGCTCGCAAATTTGTTTGTGAATATAAAAAAAGTGAAAAACTTTAGAACCTTTTGTCTAAAGTTTTCTCCATACAGTATCTTTTATTTCCGGCTTGCGTTACAACAAAAGCCCAAATCATCTAACCGTATAAATACACTTTGAGGAGGAAACGAATGAAAAAACACTCTATCGGCAGTATCGCCTTTTTGGTTCTAGCAATATTGCTTATACTGGCTCCTGATACCTTTGCCGAAGGTTTACATCACCGTACCGAAGAAATCGGCAAAATTTTGAGCGGATACTGGGTTATTCCTTTTGCCTGTATGCTTCTTTCCATTGCTCTTGGACCACTAACCGTACCACATTTTTGGGAACATCATTTCGGAAAAGTTGCAGCATTTTGGGCAATTGCCTACATCGTTCCTTTTTCGTTTATGTACGGCTTTGACCTTGGTTTTTATCAATTTTTGCATACGCTGTTTTTGGAATACATATCCTTTATTGTTTTGCTTTTTGCTCTTTTTTCCATTTCCGGCGGAATTTGTCTGACCGGCTCGCTGGTCGGCACACCGATTGTCAATGCCGTAATTTTGTTTATCGGTACGATTTTAGCCAGTTGGATGGGAACAACGGGGGCTGCCATGCTTCTTATCCGTCCACTTTTGCGTGCCAATGCCCACCGTAAATATAAGGTACACACAATCATATTTTTTATTTTTCTGGTTGCAAATATAGGTGGAAGTCTTACTCCGCTTGGCGACCCGCCACTTTTCCTCGGCTTCTTAAAAGGAGTTTCTTTTTTCTGGACAACCCAACACCTACTGTTACCGTATATTTTTATTTCCGCTATTTTACTCTGTCTTTACTTTGCAATAGATAAATACCTATACCAAAAAGAAGGCAATCCAGTTCCCGAAAATATGAACAATCAAGAACCGTTGCGGCTGGAAGGTTCACAAAATCTGCTGCTGCTTGCCGGTGTTGTTGTCGGAGTTTTGATAAGCGGCATCTGGAAACCAGGACATTTTACAATTTATGAAGTAGAAATCGAATGGCAAAATATTGCCCGGGACAGCTGGTTATTTTTCTTAGCCCTTCTCAGTCTTAAAATTACCAAACCAGAAACTCGACGTAAAAATGATTTTAACTGGGAACCGATTATGGAAGTAGCCAAAATTTTTGCCGGAATTTTTATTTCCATGATTCCTGCTATTGCTATTTTGCGGGCAGGTGAACACGGTGCATTAAAAAGTATTATCGCTCTTGTTTCCAACAACGGTGAACCCAACAACATCATGTATTTCTGGTTAACAGGCATACTTTCCAGCTTTTTAGACAACGCCCCGACCTATTTGGTGTTTTTCAATACCGCCGGAGGAGATCCCGTTTATTTAATGACCCACGTTCAAACTCTACTGGCTATTTCCGCTGGTGCGGTTTTTATGGGAGCAAACACCTACATAGGCAACGCCCCGAACTTTATGGTTCGCTCCATTGCAGAATCAAGCGGTGTAAATATGCCAAGCTTTTTCGGTTATATGGCTTGGTCATTTTTAATTTTAATCCCGATGTTTATTTTAATAACTCTGCTTTTTATCTAACTGCCAAGGAGAAAAGAAATGATAAAAATTGACAATGTACTCGTTCCGGTGGACGGCTCAAAACATTCTCCGGAAGCCGTAAAATATGCAACCCAGCTGCTTGACCACAAATGTTCAAAACTTTACCTGCTGCATGTAGCGGAAAAAATTCCTGCCACAATCGGCGGCGAAAAAGCTAAAGAATTATATGCAGAAGCTGAAAAAAAAGCGATGAAAATCCTCAACGATTATAAAAAGCTGGTAAAAAACGACAACATTCAAGTTGAACTGCTTGTCCGTTTTGGACGACCGGATTACGAAATCTTGAATGTCCAGGAAGAATTTGACTGTGATATGATTGTTATCGGTTCCCGCGGACTTTCTGAACTCGAAAACCTACTGATGGGAAGCGTTGTTACCCGTGTATTACACGGTGCAAACTGTCCTGTATTGGTTACCAGAAATCTTAAAGAAAAATATCTGAAATAAGTTTTCACAAAAACCAATGACCAAAGAGGCTGTTTTCCTGTAAGAAGACAGCCTCTTTTTCACAGCACTAATGACAACAAACATCTTATCTTTTTCCCGCGACGAAATTGATACTTTAATAACCAATTTGGGCGAAAGCTCCTTTCGTGCCAATCAACTTTGGCAATGGATTTGGCAAAAAAATATTTTGGATTTCCATAAAATGACCAATCTTTCCAAAACATTGCGACAACATCTAAGCGAAAATTATTTACTTTTGACGCCACTGATACGAAAAATCAGCAAAAGCAGCGACGGAACGGTCAAATTTTTATTACAGCTTGCAGATCAAAACTGCATCGAATGCGTCCTCATTCCCGAAAAAACTCATTACACACTGTGCATTTCTTCTCAGATCGGCTGTCGCTTGGGCTGTATATTTTGCTGCACCGGCAAACAAGGATTTATCCGTAATCTTACTGGCTGGGAAATTGCCGCACAGGTACTTGTAGCCCGCAATTTTTTACAAGAAAATCCAAATCCGTTACGACTCAAAAATTTGGTCATAATGGGTATGGGCGAACCTCTTTTAAATTTTGAAGAAATCAAAAAAGCCTTTACTTTATTCAGCGACCCGAACGGACTCAATTTTTCCAGACGAAAAATTACACTTTCCACCGTAGGAATTGACGGACCACTTCAAGAATTTGCCAAACTAGATTTAGGACTTCCGGCAATTTCACTGCACGCTCCGAATCAGGAACTGCGACATAAACTAATGCCCGGTGCAAGCAGAAAACTTAACCTTGACAAGCTGATAAAAATACTCAAAAGCTATCCTTTACGTCCTAGAGAACGAATAACTATCGAATATATTTTGTTAAGCGGCATAAATGACAGCCTCGACCATGCCCGTCAACTCGTCCGCCTGCTTAACGGATTGCAATGCAAAATCAATCTCATCGCCTATAATTCAGGAGCAAACGACGACTACCGAACTCCAAGCGAACAAACAATTTTGACTTTTGAAAAAATTTTATGGGACAAAGGAATGACGGCAGTACTGCGAAAAAGCAAAGGCTCGGACATTGCCGCCGCTTGCGGTCAACTTGCCGCTCAAAATAAAAAGGAAAAATAATGAACGATTTGCAACCAGATTTTACAAAAAGTGGAGGACTGCTTCCCGCTATTGCTCAAGATGTAAAAACAGGCGAAATTCTTATGCTTGCTTATATGAATGAAGAAGCTTGGAAACAAACGCTCAAAACCGGTGAAGCACATTATTACAGTCGCAGCCGCAACTGTTTGTGGCACAAAGGCGGAACTTCAGGACATACACAAATTATCCATTCCATTCGTCTTGATTGCGACCAAGATGCTTTGGTTTTACAAATAGAGCAAAAAGGCGGCGCAGCCTGCCACACCGGACATAGAAGCTGTTTTTTTCATGAATATAACCAAGGTCGATGGCAAGAATGTTCTCCCATTATCTTCGACCCCAAGGAGGTTTACAAATGAGCCAAATTTTACGACTGGGAATCCCGAAAGGTTCGCTACAGGACGCAACATTCAAACTTTTTTCCAAAGCGGGGTGGGAATTAAGAGAACACCACCGCAACTATTTTCCCGAAATTAACGACCCCGAGCTAGAATGCAGTCTATGCCGTGCTCAGGAAATGTCTCGCTATGTCGAATCCGGCATTCTCGATGCGGGACTGACCGGCAAAGACTGGATTTTAGAATACAACTCCGATGTGGTCGTTGTTTCCGACCTGATTTATTCCAAAGTCAGCAACCGCAAAGCCAAATGGGTATTAGCCGTGGCAAATGATTCTCCCTACCAAAGAATAGAAGATTTGGCAGGTAAAAAAATCGCCACGGAATTTGTCAATTTTACCAAACGCTCCTTTTCCCAAAAAGGCATTACCGTCGATGTAGAATATTCTTGGGGTGCAACCGAAGCTAAAATCGTGCAAGGACTAGCGGATGCCATTGTGGAAATTACAGAAACCGGCACCACAATCAAAGCTCACGGATTGCGGATTATCGACGAACTTTTGGAGACCAATACTCAATTTATTGCCAACAAAAAAGCGTGGGAAGACCCTTTCAAACGCAAAAAAATCGAAACCATGAATATGCTTTTGCAAGGTGCACTCAAAGCCGAAAAAATGGTCGGATTAAAAATGAATGTCCCCAAAGACAAAATGGATTGTATTATGAAATTACTGCCGAGTATGACTTCGCCAACAATCGCAGGATTATATAATTCAGATTGGTTATCAATTGAAATCGTAGTGCAGGCGGACACGGTACGGGATTTAATTCCTCAGTTGCACGAACAGGGAGCAGAAGCCATTATCGAATACTCGCTCAACAAACTGATTTAAACGAAATGACAAACCCAATTTGCCTACAATTCCGCCGAATTTTCAAAACGAATTTTCAGCGGAATCATTTCTTTTGGCTTGTTTTCAGTTTTTTGCTTTTTTCCTGCACGACAATACCAAAAGAAGAAAGCCAAAGCGTTCGTATTCGCCTCGACTTGGCGGAACACCAGCTCATAAACGGCAAGCCTCGACTGGCAATAAACGAGCTGCAAAAAATTGCCAAATCTGCACGAAAAATTCCCCGCTACCAATACAATTCCGGAATGACTTGGCTGGCACTTAATAATCTCCGGCAAGCCGAAAAACATCTCAAAGAAGCTATACGACTCAAACCCGACTACGGAGAAGCCCTCAATAACCTCGGACTTCTCTATCAACTAAACGGCAAAGAGGATAAAGCCGAAACCGCTTTTGTACAGGCTCTTGCAATTCCAGATTACAAAACTCCGGAACTTCCCGCCTGCAATTTAGCACAACTGTATATGCAACAAAACAAAATACAACAGGCATTACAAGCCGCCCAAAAAGCCCTTGCATTAGAACCGAATTCCGCCTTTGTCCTTTTTATCAACGGCAAAGTATATGCCGAATCGGGAAATTTTCCGACCGCCCTTTCCTTTTTACAACAAGCCGCCCAACTCGCCCCCCAAAATACAGAAATAACTCAATTTCTCAAACAAGTACAAACAAAATTGAAAAAACAAAACGCCAATTAAGTGCACAAATTTATTTTTTTACAAAACAACCGCTCCTAAAGTTTTTTATAAAACAAACCAAATCATCCGCAGTCCATTTTTCATCAACAAAAATAAAAATATTTTGCTTCATTATTAGCGGCATTCCTATATTTTTAGCCATTTTCATAATTTTTAAAAATCATATTTTAAAAAAGTTGACAGAAAAAAAAAAAATAAGATACATTTAACATTATTTAATTTTTAACATTTTACAGGAACAAACATTATGAAAAAATTTATCGTTTTTATTTCGACTATGGCATTTTTGCTAACAGGCAGCACGGCTTTTGCAACAAATTTTTATAATAGAGGCTCATTCGGACTGGCGGTTGCCGATGACACAAATTTAAAAGAAAACGGTATAAATTTTGGAAACGTAACAACAAAACGCGGCTTCTTCGTTTCCGGAGCATTGGGTATTCAACCTATAAACTGGTTACGAGGAGAATTTGAAGTCTCCTACCAAAAATATGATTTAGATACATTTGAAGATACGCATAATGTTCAAAAATATTTAACAAAATCAATGAGTTCAACGAATTTTATGATAAATGGCTATATTGATTTGTACACTGGTTCACGGCTTACTCCGTATCTTATGCTCGGAATTGGAAAAAGCGTTAACAGAATGGGAAACACTTTGGACGAAGAAAACTGGTTCGGCGACAGCTTCCAATCGGGTTTCGGTTTTGGATACACCATAACTAAAACAATAATGCTTGATTTTGAATACAAATATTTTAAAACAAGCGAACATACAAAAGATAATTTAAAAATGACTCCCGGAGTAATAAATAATTTTATAATTGGATTTCGTCGCTTTTTCTAATATTAACATAAAAAAATAATGAATAAAAATACATAATTTTATATCTTACGGAAAATTACATAAAAAAACCATCTATATTATAATTTAAAATATTTAAAAACTCAAAAAGCCAAAATAAAAACTATTCTTTGGCTTTTTTTATTTAACAACATAAAAAAACAACAGCTGTTTTTTATTTCTTAGCCACTTTGCAAGCAAGAGCGTAAAGATTTTCTCCGGTAATTTCTTGAAAACGGGCTTCGGAATGTTTGGCATTTGCAAGTCGATTTTGCACATGAGCTATACTTTCGGAATCTTTTCCGTATTTTTTCATTTTTTCCCCGTAGCGTTCTTCAAGCGTAACAGCTTGATTTTCCTTATAATATTTATCAGCCAAAAAAATAATTTCCTGATAAGTATACGGCTGGTTTGCTGCATTCATATCCGAATGCGGTGCAATAATTTTCGCCACTTTTTCAAAACCAAGCGAATGTAAATATTTTGAACCTTGCGGACCGTGATTGGCTTCAAGCCTGGCAATATCGTGCAACAATCCTGCGGCTTCCAGCACGGCAGGGTCAAAACCTCCCAAATGGCGATGAAGAGATTTACCCATTTCCCGTGCCAAATCAGCCACCAAGACAGAATGACGAACAATCTTTTCCGGAACTTTTGCCACCCGCTGTAAAAGTGCCAGACATTCATCACGAGTAGGAATTTCAAAATCTTTCACTTTTTGCAAAATCAATTCATAGTCCGACTGCGTTTCCAAATTAAATAACATATATTCGTCCGGAACCTGTTGCGAAATAAGCAAATCTTTATTTTTCTCACAAAAATCTCCGATTTTTCCATCCCAATCCGAAATTTTATCCGCCAAAGAAAGCGGCAAACAAAATAACTGTCCGGACTTTTTACCAAAAAACGGTACAACAATTTTTTGCGGATTTTCTTGCCACGCCTGCATAACAAGCGAAAAAGTTGCCTTGCGAATCAGTGGCGTATCAACAGAAATAACCAATACAGCCGAACATTTTTCCTGCATGGCGACAGTCGCAAGCACAAAACTGTCTTGAGAGTTTTTGCCATGCACCGCAAACGCCCCCCAAAAATGTCCGACATACGATGAAATCTTTTCAAATTCAAAATCGCTTGCTACACAAATTTGCTGCAAACCGGCTTGCTGCAAACCCGCAAGCATATATTCCAATACACATTTTTCTTCAGATACACCAAAACAGCTTTCTTCTAAAGGTAAAAGTGCCTTACATTTTTTTTCTTTATCACTATTTTTTGAAACACGAACAATTGCTCCTATCTGTTTCATAGCTTTATTCCTTAAATTTGATTTATAAAATCTTTTCTTTTATATTTTGAATATTGAATGGTGTTTCCTGATAAACACAATAATTTAACCAATTGGAAAATAAAAGATTACTATGTGCTTTCCAACGAACAAAAACATCTTTTTCCGGATTATTGTCTCTATAATAATTTTTTGGCATTTCTATATCTATTCCTTTTGCTTTATCTCGTCTATATTCATCATCTAAAGTTTTTGTATCATATTCTCCATGTCCTGTAATAAAAATAAGTCTGTTATCTTTTGTAGCAGCCATATGTACACCTACACTTTCAGAGGCGGCAAGAACATACATATCAGATATTTTTTCAATGTCATATCGTTTACAATATGTATATCTTGAATGCGGAACAAAAAAAGTATCATCAAATCCACTTGTCAGTGCGTTTCTTTTTTCAACAGATACTTCAAAAACACCAAACAATTTTTTTTCATAATCATATTTTTGAATACCGTAATAATGAAACCACGCCGCTTGAGCCGCCCAACAAATAAACATAGTTGAAAAAACATTGGTACGGGCAAAATCCAAAATCCGCCGCAATTCATCCCAATATTTAACTTCCTTAAAATCAAGTTTTTCAACAGGCGCACCGGTAATAATCATCGCATCATATTTTTTGTGGCGAATTTCTTCAAAAACAGTATAAAATCGCTCCAAATGTTCCAAACTCGTATTTTTCCCGACATAAGAATCCGTCCGCAACAGTTCCAAATTTACCTGAAGGGCAATATTGGAAACTCGCCGCAAAAGCTGAGTTTCGGTTTGAATTTTAGTCGGCATCAGATTGACAATAATGACTTCCAACGGGCGAATATCCTGCATTCCTGCCCGTTCTCTATCCATAACAAAAATCTGTTCATTTTTAAGAATATCACTAGCAGGTAAATCCTGCGGCAACAATATTGGCATTTTTCTTCCTTATTTTTGAGATGCAGACAACGCCTGTTCAAGGTCAATAACCAAATCCCGAACATCTTCAATCCCGACGGAAAAACGGATTTGCTCCGGTCGAACGCCTGCCGCCCTTTGCTGTTCGTCGGAAAGCTGACGATGAGTCATACTCGCCGGATGCAAAACATGACTGCGAACATCAGCTACATGCACAACCAACGAAATAAGCCTCAAAGCATCGATACACTTTTTTCCTGCAGCCAATCCGCCTTTCAAGCCAAAAGAAATAATTCCGCTCTGCCCGTTCGGTAAATATTTTTGAGCCAATTTATATGTTCTACTTGACGGTAAACCCGGATATAAAACCCAATCTACCGCCGAATGATTTTCTAAAAACTCCGCCAAATAAAGAGCATTTTGACTGTGCTTTTCCATTCTGAGCTGCAAAGTTTCCATGCCCAAATTTGTCAAAAACGCATTCATCGGACTCATCAAACAACCGATGTCCCGTACAAAATTTGTCCTTGCCCGAACGATAAAAGCTTGATTTCCAAAAGTTTTTGTATAACTCAAGCCGTGATACCCGGGGTCGGGAAGAACAAATTCCGCAAAACGACCGCTTTTTTTCCAATCAAAATTTCCGCTGTCCACAACAAGTCCGCCAACACAAGTCGCATGACCGTCCAAGTATTTCGTAGCAGAATGCACAACAATATCCGCTCCATACTCAAAAGGACGACATAAAACAGGAGTGGCAAAAGTATTATCAACAACAAGAGGCAAATTATAAGAATGAGAAAGATCGGCTATTGATTCTATATCCAAAATATCAACACCGGGATTTCCAATCGTTTCACCGTAAACAAGCTTTGTTTTTTCATCTATTTTTTCTTCTATTGCAGTAAGAGGAGCATTTATATCCACATAACGAACTTCAATTCCAAATTTTTTTAATGTCTGACTAAAAAGATTAATACTTCCACCATATAAATTTGACAAAGCAACAAAATTATCTCCACAGGAACATAAAGATAAAATAGCAAGTAAAACAGCTGCCTGCCCAGAACTCGTTGCAACCGCTCCAACACCGCCTTCAAGTGCAGTAATTTTCTTTTCCAATACATCAACGGTAGGATTTGAAATACGTGAATAAATATGTCCAGCAGCTTTTAAATCAAAAAGTTCCGCTACTTCATCGGCAGAAGTATATTGATAAGTGGTGGATTGTACGATTGGAGTAATACGCGGTTCTCCGTTTTGAGGACAATATCCCGCCTGCACGCATTTTGTACCGATTTTTTGCTTTTCCATTTTTGCTCCTTATATAAATTTGCCAAAAAAATGACGATATTCCGAACCAAGTAAATTGGCAATATTTGCAATATACGATTTTGCAATTTATACTGCGAGCAATTTTTAAAAAACAAAATTTACATACAAAAAAATAAGAAAATTTATGCTAAAAAAACTCCTTAATCTGTCCAACCGCTTTTTATATTTACGCTCTCAGGATATACCAAAAGTGCATCTTCGCTGTCTCGTGAAGTTCGGACAAAATTGCTACTTAACCGTTGTTTTATTTTTTCACAAAAACTGTTTTTTACGGGCAACGGCAATGACCCTCTATACTTTGCTGTCCATCGTACCGGTTATAGCTTTGGCGTATGGAATTGCCAAAGGTTTTGGACTTGAAAAAATACTACAAAGCTGGCTTGAAAACCAATTTTCAGGACAAGAAGAAATCTTGTCTTGGATGATGAAATTTTCAGGTGCAATCCTCGGAAGAGCAAAAGGGAGCGTCATCGCGGGTGTGGGCGTACTGTTTCTTTTTTGGAGTATGTACCGTCTTTTGTGGCAAATCGAACAGGCGTTCAATGCCATTTGGGAAATACAAAAACCTCGCAACCTACAACAACGCCTCAACGACTATATTTTTATACTTGTCGTCTGTCCATTTTTACTAATTTTATCAAGCAGTCTAACGATTTTTATCGTATCCAATTTAAGCGACCTGCTCACAAGAAATACAAGTCTCAAAGTTATACTGCCACTATTAAAAATGCTGCCCGGCTGCGTTATTTGGATTTTACTGTATTTTATGTATGTTTTTTTACCAAACACCAAAGTAAACCACCTTCCGGCACTGTTTGGCGGAATTTTATTCGGCACGGCGTACAGCCTCTGGCAATGGTTTTATCTCAATTCACAAATTGCCCTATCCGGTTACAACGCCGTGTACGGCAGTTTTGCCGCACTACCGATTTTCATCCTCTGGCTCAACATCAGCTGGATGATTGTCCTTTTAGGAGCCCAATTTGTTTTCGTCAGCCAAAACAATACAACCGGAGCAGCAATCAATCTCTGGCCAACAACACAAATCAACCATACACAAAAAATGATTTATATCCTGCATATCGTTGCTCTTTGTGCCTGCCGTTTTCACGAAAGCAAACCTGCTCTGACCTGTCCGGAAATTGCCAAAATAATCGCTTTGCATCCCTACCGAACTCTACAACTACTGCACAGTCTACAAAAAAATCAAATACTTGCAGCCTGCGAAGGCTTACAAACTACTTGGCAACCTGCACTTCCACCCGAACAACTTACTACAGCTTTAGTTGTACAACGATTAGAAGGCGATGAAAATTCACTGCCACAATTTTTTGCCGATTCGCAACTCAAAACGCTCTACCTGCAACGCAACAATACCGACGATCAGAATATACCATTACACAAAATCGGAATTCATTTTCCAGAAAAATAAAAAACATACAACAGAAAAATAATAATTTATTCTTGGCATATATTTTGCTTTTTTTTAAAATTACAAAAAAATATCAAAAACATAAAAACTTAAAAAGGACCCCAAAATGTACAATGAAGATATTTTTGAACTTGCTGGAAATCTCCAAACTCCGATGATAACATCAGAATTACAACAGAGTAACGATTTTTACGGCGACGCCTATATTCTCAAAAAATATGCAGGAATCCCGACCTCCTATCCGCTCAAAGCCGTTGTCGAACACGGACCTGCTTTTCAGACCTGTCATTGGATGCCAGAACTCCAAGCACCTTTACCCGCCTTTATCACTTCTTCTTCCGATTCATCAAAATATGTTTACCAATTAACCCAAAAACTTCCTCTAACAATCGGTCCAATTATCGCCTATGCGAAACCATATCTTTCAAGAAAAAAAAGTACTGAACTCAAAAAAAAACTCGGAAAAAATCTTCTCGTCTTTATTCCTCATGCAACTCACTCCTGTTCTGTAGAAATAAAAAATAATAATGTTATTACTGAAATTGAAAAAGAAGCAAAAAATTATGACAGCGTTACAATTAGTATATATTGGAGAGAAATTACTTCAGAACTGGTAAAATACTATTCGTCTCAAGGTTATTATTGTATTACCTGCGGGCATATGTTTGATAATCATTTTTTAAACAGACAAAGAACTATTTTAGAACTTTGCGACAGTGTACTTTCTTTCGGAATGATTTCAGCAATCTATTATGCAGTATATTTCAACAAAAATCTCAAAATAATACCCGACAACGATTTTGCTTCATTTCATCTAACTCCGCAAAAAAAAATAGATGTTGCCAATCAAATAAAACGTGAAACAGATATATTTCAAAAATACAATTTAACATTAAGAAAAATATTTACAACTATGACCTCTCCAACTCCAGCCATTAAAAACTTTATGGAGCAAACATGTGCATATAGCCAAATAAAAAAGCCAAAAGAACTAAAAAACTTCTTTACAATTGCAGAAGAAATGTATACTTTACCTCAAATATTTGGCTTGAAGCGTTATGCTCACCCCCTTGAAATGTTGCAGATTTATGAAAAATTGGGAGAAGAAAAAAAATTTCAAACTCTTACCGGCTATCTGCAAACAATACAAGTACTCAAATAAAACAGGAAATACAGATGTTTACAGGGAAAAATATTCTTATTACAGGCGGAACCGGTTCTTTCGGAAAAAAATGTGTTGAAATTTTATTACAAAAATTTCGACCAAAAAAACTTATTATTTTTTCCAGAGATGAACTAAAACAATTTGAAATGGCACAAATTTTTTCTCCCCAAAAATATGATTGCCTTCGTTATTTTATAGGAGATGTTCGAGATAAAGAACGCCTATATCGAGCCTTTCATAATATTGATTATGTTATTCATGCCGCTGCTCTTAAACAGGTTCCGACTGCGGAATATAATCCAACAGAATGTATTCGCACAAATATTCACGGTGCAGAAAATATTATGAATGTAGCAGCGGATAGCGGAGTGCAAAAAATTATCGCCCTTTCAACGGATAAAGCTGTTGCTCCTGTTAATCTTTATGGTGCAACAAAGCTTTGCTCCGATAAACTCTTTATTGCCGCAAACAGTTATGTTCCCACTTCTCGCTTTTCCATTGTTCGTTATGGTAATGTTATGGGCAGTAGAGGCAGTGTTATTCCTTTTTTTATTGAAAAGAAAAAACTAGGAGAACCAATCCCGATTACAGATACACGAATGACCAGATTCTGGATCACATTGGAACAATCAGTTCATATGGTTTTGCGAGCATTTACATTGGCAAAAGGCGGAGAAATATTTGTACCAAAAATTCCGAGTATGAAAATTACGGACCTTGCTAAAGCAATTGCTCCCGACTTGCCAATAAAAGAAATCGGCATTCGTCCGGGAGAAAAATTACATGAAAGTATGATTACCGCGGAAGATGCTCGACATACAGTTGATATTGGCGAATATTATATAATAAAACCTGAAACAGTTTCTTGCAAAGGTATAGAAGGTATGCCTGTTGAACAAGATTTCACCTATAATTCCGGCACAAATGACAAGTGGCTTAAAATTGATGAACTTCGCCAAAGCCTTATTGAACAAGGATTTATTTTTTAAAAAAAACTAAACTATGCATTCTTTTATTCCTTACGGTCATCAAGTTATTGATGAAACAGATATTGCCGCGGTAAGCGAAATTCTTCGCTCCGATTGGCTCACAACAGGACCGGAAATTGAGCATTTCGAGGCGGATATTTGCACGCTCACAACGGCAAAATACGGAATAGCAGTTTCCAGCGGAACGGCAGCTCTGCACGCAGCCATGTCTGCCCTTGAAATTGGTCCAGGTGACGAAGTAATCGTACCATCAATAACCTTTGCCGCCACAGCCAACTGTGTTTGCTATCAAGGCGGAACTCCAATTTTCGTTGACGTTTTACCCGATACGCTTCTTATCGATCCCAAAACGGTTGAAGCGGCAATCACACCTCGCACAAAAGCGATCATCGCTGTCGATTACGCAGGACAACCTTGCAACTGGGATGCTCTTCGCCAAATTTCCGATACATATGGACTAGCTCTTGTAGCAGATGCCTGCCATTCGCTTGGCGGACAATATAAAAACCGTCCAGTCGGTTCACTCGCCGATATAAGCGTTTTAAGTTTTCATCCGGTCAAACCTATTACAACAGGTGAAGGCGGAATGGCGCTTACCAACAACAGTTTCTTTGCTGACAAAATGCGAACTTTTCGCAACCACGGCATAACAACTACAATCTCCCAACGAGAAAAATCAGGAGATTGGTACTATGAAATGACATCTCTTGGATATAATTATCGCCTAACAGATATTCAGTGCAGTCTTGGAAGAACACAACTTTCTAAATTAAAAAAATGGATACAAAAAAGAAACGAACTGGCACAATATTATGACAATTTTTTTCATTCACATCAGGAACTAAATATCAGACCTCTTACAAAAGAAAAAAATATTCTACACGCCTATCATCTTTATGTTATTCGTCATCCCAAACGTGATAAAGCATTTAAATATTTACGACAAAATAAAATTGGTGCGAATGTACATTATATTCCCGTCCATTTACATCCATTTTATAAAGAAAATTTTGGTACCCAAAGAGGGCTCTGTCCTCAAGCGGAACAAGCATACACAGAAATACTAACTCTTCCTTTATGGCAAGGTATGGATAAAAAAGCAATCGACTTAATTACAGGTTTACTGGAAAAAATTTAAAAGGAAATTCCATATAATGAAACATAAAGTTTTAGCTTTAATTCCAGCACGAGGTGGAAGCAAACGCATTCCCCGAAAAAATATAAAAAAATTTTTTGGAAAACCTTTAATTGCTTACAGTATTGAAACAGCATTACAATCCAAAATTTTTGATAAAGTCGTAGTTTCAACAGATGACAAAGAAATTGCTCAAATAGCAACTCTATACGGAGCAGAAATTCCTTTTTTACGCCCAAAAGAACTTGCAAATGATTTTACAAATACAGACGACGTTATTCAACACGCAATAGAATCATTACAAAAACAAGGTGAAGTATTTGATTTTTGTTGCACAATTTATGCTACTTCTCCTTTACTACAAAAAGAATTTTTAATACAAGCATTTAATGAATTAAAAAATTCTCAAGCAAAATATGCTTTTGCAGCCTGTTCTATGCCTTTTCCTATACAACGCTGTTTTAAGATCGACAAAAACAATCGCTGTGCAATGTTTTTCCCTGAAAATTACAATAAAAGAAGCCAAGATTTAGAAAAAGCATACCAAGATGCAGGACAATTTTATTTTGAAAACCTAAACTTTCATTCTAACGAAAACCATTTTGGTAAAGACAGTATTCCCATTATTTTACCGCGATTTTTAGTACAGGATTTAGACACCCCTGAAGACTGGGATAATTTAGAAATTTTATATAAACTTTTACATACAAAAAAATAAAATAATAAAAACAATAACAATGAACTCAAAACCGACACTTTATATTCGAGCAGATGCAACGCCTAAAATCGGCTCAGGACACATAATGCGTTGTCTTGCTCTTGCTCAAAATGCAAAAAAACAAAATATTGCCGTTCATTTATGGAGCAAATTACAAATTGATTGGGTTCATGAAAAATTAAAACAAGAAAAGATCCCGTTCACATTACTAACAGAAAAGATAGAACAACAAGAAAATCCGGAAAAATTTCTTACAATATTGCCACCATCAACGCAAAATTCTTGGGTAATTTTGGATAATTATCATTTTAACTTAGGCTACCAACAAACCGTCCAAAAAGCCGGTTACCGACTTTTGCTGATAGACGACTGTAATCATTTGCCAGAATACTCGTGCGATATTTTGCTTAATCAAAACATCTCAGCAAAAACTCTCCATTACAACGGCAAAATCAAAAAACAACTACTCGGTTTACAATATGCCTTGCTACGACAAGAATTTCTTACAGCAAAAAAACAAAAACAACCGGCGAACCACCCACCTAAAAACATTCTTTTTACTCTTGGCGGCGGTGATTTTTCTCATCTTCTCCCAAAACTGGCGAACGATTTTGCTCTTCCTGAAATTAAAAATTGTACACTACGAATTGTAACGGGGAGTATGCCAACCAAAAAAATACGCACTGCATTTGCAAACTGTCCGGCTCAAATCGAAATTATGCCCGCAACAAACAATATGGCAAAACTTTTCTGTTGGGCGGATATTTGTATTACTTCCGCCGGAAGTACCTGTTGGGAACTTTGCTACATGGAAATCCCGTTTTTAATGATTGAAATAGCCGACAACCAAAAAGAAGAACTGATTGCTCTTGAAAAACAAAACATCGCACAACGATTTACAAAAGAAAATCTTGCATCTCTTTTAACACAAACTAAAATACAAAAACAATACTCAATCGTAGATGGATTAGGAGCGAAACGAGTAACTGATTTACTGTTCACCAACAATACAGCAATTAATATTTAACAGGAGAAAATCATGAAAAAAGTATGTGTTTTTGGAGCAGGTTATGACAACCCTACAAAATATTTCATCAGAAATATTACAGAAAAAGAAAATAAAATTATTGCCTTTTTAGATAATGATCCTGAAAAACAAGGGAAAAAACTAGAAGACATTCCAATTTATCCGCCAGAAAAAATACAAAATTTAGATTTTGATTATGTATATACAGCATCTTTATTCTTTCAAGAAATGAAAGAACAACTTTTAACAATGGGAATTCCTGAAGAAAAAATAATTATCCCCCAAAAAAGACTTTTTCATAATCAACCTTTTCAAGATGAAACTGTACGAAAACAGGCAGAACAAATACTCATAATTTTAGATGACTTTTTTAAGAAAAATTCGATAAAATACTCCTTTGAATATGGAACTGCTCTTGGACTTTATAGGCAAAATGGAATTATTCCAACAGACAATGATATTGATGTTGCTATTTTTACTCCTTTAAATGAAAAAATCATAAAAGAAATACAACAACTCATATCTACATCTTATACTTTATTTTCTCCTTGGAATTTTATCAAAGAAAAAGAAAATGGAAGTGGGGGATTATATAATAATCTTTTTAAAATAGATTTTAAACTTCATATAAAGAAAGGAATTTATTGGGACGATAATGTTTACAACAATATTCCTACTCATTTTTTTGATACATTTGATAAAAAATTATTTCTTAATCAAGAATTAAATATTCCTGCCCATATCGAAGACTATCTTATATGGGTTTATGGAGAAAACTGGCGAACACCACACTCCAGAACATTGGATCAATACAATTTCAACAACCTCGGTCATTCAAATATCTATTCAAAAATAAAAACAGGAAAAGCAAAAAATTAATGAAATCATTAAACCATACTTACATTATCGCTGAACTTTCTGCCAATCATAACGGCAAGATTGAACGGGCGGAAGCTCTTATTCGAGCTGCAGCAGATGCCGGAGCAGATGCTGTAAAACTACAAACCTATACAGCAGACACACTTACCATTCCCTGTGAAAATGAATACTTCCAAATCCACGGCGGACTTTGGGACGGCAGAACTCTCTATGATTTATACCAAGAAGCCATGACTCCTTGGGAATGGACACCTCATCTTATGAAACTTGCAAATGAGCTGGGTATGGATTGTTTTTCCACTCCATTCGACAATACAGCAGTTGATTTTTTGGAAACTTGCAATGTTCCGTGTTACAAAGTCGCCAGTTTTGAACTGGTGGATATTCCGCTTTTGCAAAAAATTGCTAGTACCCAAAAACCGGTTATACTATCCACAGGAATGGGAACTCTTGCAGAAATTGAAGAGGCGATTTCTACGCTCCGCTCACACGGTACCCCTGAAATAACCTTGCTCAAATGCACAAGTGCCTATCCCTCCCCGCCGGAAGAAATGAATTTGCGAACAATTCCGCATATGGCGGCAACATTTCATTGCAAAACCGGACTTTCCGACCATACAATGGGTTCTGCTGTAGCAATAGCAGCAGTTTCACTCGGTGCAAATACAATAGAAAAACATTTTACTCTACGACGGGCAGATGGCGGACCTGATGGAGCATTCAGTATGGAAGCGGAAGAATTTAAACAAATGGTCATTGATATTCGAACCGTTGAAAAAGCTCTGGGAGAAATTTCTTATACCAGCACATCAAAAGAACAATTAGAAATTACAAGCAGACGTTCACTTTTTGTTACAGCTGACATAAAAAAAGGCGAAATATTTACAAAAAACAATATCCGCAGTATCCGTCCCGGACAAGGATTGCATACCCGATATTTAAAAAAAATACTTGGCAAAAAAGCAACTCAGACAATAACGAAAGGTACTCCAATGAGCTGGGATTTTATAAAATAATAGCCGATACAAAAAATATCCATGAACCGAACTCCACAACTTTTCTCATCTAAAGCAGAAACGTTACTTTATCTTTCCCAATATGACGACCTGCATGTTCCATCTTCTTTTGTATTTTCAGTTGAGCAGTGGAAAAACAATCAACAAGAAATCCTTACTAAGCTTATTGATTTTTTTCCAAAAGAAACATTATTGGCTGTTCGCAGTTCAAGCAAAAAAGAAGACAGTATGGCAACATCTGCTGCTGGAGCTTTCAAATCTCTACTTAATATTATTCGTACAAAAAGCGAACTAAAAACAGCTATAGAAGAAGTTATTGCATCATATGGTACACCCGAAAAAGACGATGAAATTCTTGTACAAGAAATGCTTAATAATATTATCGTCAGCGGCGTTTTAACAACCAGGGTAATAGCAGACGGTTCTCCCTATTATGTTATCAATTATGACGATGAAAGCGGCAAAACAGATACAATCACCTCTGGCTCAACCATCAACAAAACCGTCTATATATTTCGAAGAACCCATAAAGACGCTTTTGAGTCCAAACGCCTTTATCTTTTTATTCAACTAGCCGAACAGGTTGAAAAATATTGTAATTCTGACAGCTTGGATATTGAATTTTGCCTCGACAGAAACAACATCATTCATCTTTTACAGGTTCGTCCACTTTGTACTCAAAAACAATGGATTAAAAATGTAGATGCACATGTTGAACAAAACATTGACTTCGTAAGCCATTTTATCAATATGCGTACTACTAGACAGCCAGAACTATTTGGTTCACACACAATTCTCGGAGTTATGCCAGATTGGAATCCAGCAGAAATGATTGGCACAACTCCCCGTCGCTTATCTTCATCTTTATACCGTTATCTTATTACTTCCCGGATTTGGAGTTTAGCTCGCGAACAAATGGGGTATCGTTCTATGCCCCCTGCCGAACTTATGTTACTTATCGGCGGTCGACCATATATTGATGTACGTCTTAGCTTTAATTCTTTTTTACCGGCAGAACTAGATGAAATTTCATCTGAAATTCTTGTCAATGCTTGGTTAGAACGATTACACAACAATCCACAATTTCATGATAAAATCGAATTTGAAATCGCTCAAACCGTACTAGATTTTTGTTTTGAACACAATATGCAAAACCGTTACCACGGACTTCTTTCACCAAACAAAAAATTAAACTTTCGTTCCGCCTTACACAGTTTAACCGTTGCCTGTTTAAATCTAAGCCAATCAGGTTCATTACAATGGGCAAAAACAAAAAGTAAAGAACTCGAAGCCCGGCAAACTATCCGCCAATCAAACAATCAAACTATCAATATTCTCGAAAAAATAAAAAATCTTTTGGATGAATGTTGTAATTTCGGCACATTACCCTTTTCAATTCTGGCACGGCACGCTTTTATTGCAGAATCATTTCTTCGTTCTGCCGTACAACGAGAAGCTCTTTCTCCTGAACGCCTACAAGAACTCAAGTCTTCCATTCAAACCATATCCGGTAAAATGGCACATGATTTTGCAGCAACCTGTTGCAAAAAAATAGACAAACAAACATTTCTGAATCGTTATGGTCACTTACGACCAGGAAGTTATGATATTTTATCACCTCGCTATGCGGACAGATCCGACCTATTTTCATATACAATCCAACCGATTACACCACCAATTACCAAATCTTTTACTTTTACAAAACAAGAAACTAACAATATCAATACTCTTTTTGCTGAAGCCAATCTACCTGTTTCAGCAGATTTTTTACTTGAATATACCAAACAATCTATCAGCGGTCGGGAATATTCAAAATTCATCTTTACTCGCAACATTTCTGATATACTGGAACTTTTAACCTGCTGGGGAAAAACGCTTGAACTCTCCCGAGATGATTTATCTTATTTAGATATTCGAGAAATACTAGAATGGAATACTTCAACATTACTACAATCACCCAAAACATATTTTCAAAAATGTGTAAAAAAAGGTCGAATTTTTCATGATTTGGGTCGCAGTATCAAATTAGGTTATCTAATTCGTTCATCGGCAGATGTATATATCGTACCGCAACACCGTAATGCTCCAAATTTTATCGGAACAGGAGATTTAAATAAACCGATTTGCCACCTCAAAATAGATTCTCCATGCAGTACACAAATTGAAAATAAAATAGTATGTATCGAAAATGCCGATCCAGGATTTGATTGGATATTTACCCGCAATATTGCAGGGTTAATTACCATGTACGGTGGTACAAATTCACATATGGCAATCCGCTGTGCAGAATATGGACTTCCAGCCGCCATTGGAGTCGGCACGCAAACATTTACCAAGATTATAAATGCCGGCAGATGTAGACTGAATACGACTGCCTGTATTATCCAAGAAGGATAATAAAATGAAACAAACAAAACTTCGACTTGGCATTTCCATGCGAAGAATGAAAACTGAATATGAATTACGAGACAGCCTGGCAACAAATTGGACATTTTTTTTAGCTCATACACTACCAAATGTATCGTGGATTTCCCTGCCCAATATTGAAACAGCGATACTCAACTTGGTACAAAATTTTAAAATCAATGCTTTTATACTTTCCGGCGGAGAAGATTGGGGAATTTTCCCTGAACGAGATAAAACAGAAATGCTTCTTCTTGAATTTGCACAAAAATATCATTTGCCTGTTCTCGGTGTTTGTCGCGGAGCACAAATAATAAACCGATTTTGTGGCGGAACGCTATCAACCGTTTCATCAAAAAAACACATTGCTGTCCGACACGAAATTGATTTTTATGGCAATAAAGTTGAAGTCAATTCCTTTCATCGCTTCGGAATTTCTCCAAACAAACTAGGAAACAACCTCATTACAACAGGAACAGACAACGAAGGTAATATCGAAGCATTTTCACATATATCTCTACCGTGGAAAGGTATTATCTGGCATCCTGAACGAGAAAAAAAACCGGCACAACACGATGTTCATCTTTTTCAAAATTTATTTTTAAAAAACGAGAAATAAAAATGAAAGCCGTTATTCTAGCTGCTGGACGAGGTTCTCGTATGAAATACCTCACAAACGAAAAACCAAAATGTATGTTAGAGTTAGCAGGCAAACCGCTTTTACATTGGCAAATTGAAGCTTTAAAAAAAGCCGGAATTACAAATATTTTAGTTGTACGTGGCTACAAAAAAGAAATGCTTACCGGAGATTTTTTAACTATTGATAATCCAAACTGGGCAAAAACAAATATGGTAGCCAGTCTACTTTGTGCTTTGCCGCATCTTACCAACGAGCAACTCATAATCTCTTACTCCGACATTGTTTATAAAGCGGAACATATTACTCAACTGATAAAAACAAAAGAAGACATTGTTATAACTTATGACAAAAATTGGGAACCACTGTGGCGTCTCCGCAATGAAAATCCACTTAACGATGCAGAAACCTTTTTAACTGATACAGATGGACGACTATTAGAAATCGGACAAACACCGACCGTTCTATCACAGGTACAAGGGCAATATATGGGGCTTTTAAAATTTAGTCCAAAAGGTAGCCAACAAATTCAAGATTTTTTAAATACTTTTACTACGAAAAAAATCAACGAAATGGATATGACTGCCCTTTTACAACAACTTCTACAACATAATATCCCTATTTATACCACAGCGGTCAACGGCGGTTGGTGCGAATGTGACACCGAGCAGGATATACAAAAATATGAAAAAGCTTTACAACAAAAAAATTGGTTGCACGACTGGAGAAAATAATGATTATTTGGATAATTGGTATGGCAGGAGCCGGAAAAACGACAATTGGCAAAGAAGTTTATAAATACTATAAACAAAGAGAGTCAAACTGGGTCTTACTTGACGGAGATCAAATTCGAGAAATTTTTCTACACAACAATGAACCAGATTCTCATACAGTACAAGGACGTTATAAGAATTATCTTCGAATTCGTTCACTTTGCAAGATGCTGGACGAACAAAACATTAATGTCGTATGTTGTATACTTTCTATTTTTCCTGAAATTCACGCATGGAACAGAAAAAATTTTTCTCAATATTTTGAAATTTATATAAAAGTACCTTTTAGCGAACTAGAACGTAGAGATCAAAAAGGGTTATACAGTGGAGCAAAAACTGGAAAAATCAAAAATGTTGTCGGATTCGATATTCAATTTCCTGAACCGACTATTCCGGACCTAATTTTACACAATACTCCCTTAAAAAATAACAGTCTCCCTTCCCCTAAAGACTTAGCAATACAGATTATAGAAATAACAAATAAATAACTGTATAGATACAAAGGATAAAAAATGCAATACCCTTATACAGAACAGAACATTTTGAATTTTCCTCAAAAATATATGTACCCACCATATAAAGGAAAAAAATTTTTGCAAGCTTGGGAGCAAAGCAGAACAAACTGTCTTAAACAAATTGAAACTCCAAAACAAACAAATAACTCGACAGATTTTTTGCTTTTTGCTGCACTTTTACCGGATAAACTCACTATACATGATATGGACATCCTCGAAGGCTTATTACAACGCTTTGAAATTAGTAAAAAATTACCACAAGAACTTATACCACCACGCTACAGTCTTAATAATAAACCTCTTTTAAATGTTCTACCCTATGCATGTATGGCACGAGTACTTGGCTATTTTGTACAAAAAACACAAGACTTACGCTACCTCAACTGCCTGCTAAAATTAAATGACCTACTTTGCTCACTTGATATACCAATTGAAGCATATCCTTTTATCCACCATGCTTTTGAAGCTGAAAAAACAGCAGTCTTTAACCTACTTCAAAAAGAATGATACAATGATATTAACCAACATCGCATTTGTTTGTGGAGACACTTCTCGTTCTCGTTGTTATCTTCAAGCTCTTATTGCAAAAAATATTTTCCCTTCAGCTTGCATCCTTCTACCAAATATAGAACAAACTCTTCCAGGACAAGAAAAAAATCCAAATAATTCACATTTAACAACATCATGGGGAAAATTTTATCCTAATCTATCTATTAGCTCTCTTTGTAATCAATATAAAATATCTACAATTATAGCACCAAATAATGACATAAATAACGAAAGTGTTGTAAAGTTACTTACCAATTTCCCTGCTTCCATCTATATTTATGCTGGTTTTGGCGGAACCTTATTAAGAAAACCTATTTTAAATTGTGGAAAACAATTTTTACATATCCATGGTGGTTGGTTACCAAAATATAAAGGCAGCACAACTAATCATTACAGTTTGTTACAAGAAAATTTTTGTGGAGCATCTGCTTTTTTTCTAACAGAAGAAATAGATAGTGGAAATATTTTACTGCGCAAAAAGTTTCCAGCTCCCAAAAATCCAAGCCATCTTGATCACGAACTAGATCCAATTTTTCGTTCAGAAGTTCTTTTAGATGTCCTTTCATTCTATATACAACAAAAAAAATGGCCTATAGAACAAGAAAAAAATAAAAAAACATTACCATATTTTATTATGCATCCTGTTTTACGACATGTTTTATTTTTAAAAGGAGAAAAAAATGCGTATAACCTACAGAAATAAATCAACAAAAGCATATTGGACCGAACGTTGGACAACAATCAAGACAGACGAACCGATGACAAACACTAATATTTATCCTTTAAAATATGCCCTACAAGGTATTTCTTATATGAAAAAAAATGGAAAAATATTAGAAGCCGGTTGCGGAAATGGTCGTATTCTACGCTACCTCCATCAAAAAAAATACGATATTATCGGCATTGATTATATTCCAGAATGCATTGAAAAAATTAAAAAAGAAACAGATTGTATTGCAGAAACGGGAGATATTCTTAATTTACATTATAAAGATGAATCTTTTGATCTCATTCTTGCATTTGGACTCTATCATGGATTACAAGAAAATTTACATAATCAAGCATTCTCTGAAACACAAAGAATCCTCAAAAAAAATGGTATACTTGTTTGTTCTTTTCGTGCAGACTCCATTGCAACACGCATTTCTGATTGGAAGAGAGAGAGAGAGAGAGAGAGAGAGAGAGAAAGGAATTAAGTAAAAAAAGTATTTATAACAAATATTGTAATTAATACTTTT